>JBMOKJ010000018.1:0-19147 GCA_049315325.1 Bacteroidales bacterium | reverse complement strand
CGTTGATCAACACTACCGATGTAACCAATTTTCTTTCGGATACGCTCAAAATAGGGTTGTGCCTTTGCAGCTGACACAAAAACAGGAAAATCAACTCCGTTTTTCACCGTGTCAACACGGCTATTCCATTCGCTTTTCTGTTTATGTAAAAAATCGGAAGTGACAATTATACTATCTGCTTTGCGCGAAAACTCTTCATCTAGCACCAAAGCTCTGTTGCCATGCCTGTCAGTCACCATACCATCGTAGCAGTAATAGACATTTGCCTTTTCGTTCATTTTCCCAATTAGCGGAAGACCGAAGTAACAGTTGTAGGCATTTACATTAACGATGCGACTCATTCCTAGCCTCTTCAGCGTTTTCTTTAGCGAAGCGCGAAACACCCATGCATTGAACGAATTCAACGCGCGAAACAGGCTCTCATTGCGAATAAAGTTGGTCGGAAGCACAGGCGGTGCTACCCAATCGTAAACCTCTGTATCGAAAGTTGTCTTTTTCACCTCTAAACGTGGAGCAAGCCCGAGAATCCGCTTTGCAGGGGCATCGTTACGCCCCATCAAACCCCAAATCGCATCCTTAATCGTAAAAGGATATTCGGCAAACAAGACTCGATTTTCACGTGCCAGAAGCGACATCAGCTGCACGACCGACTTGGTGTAAGGCCCTTCCCACATGGTGTATGAGACACAGACAATATTTTCGTTTTTCAACATCAGAGTTCAATATTTATAAAGCGAGCAATCACTCTCCTTCAAAGCTCATAATCGAATACACATCGTGACCTCCAATCGCATCACGACCCTTCAAGTCTGGTAATTCCACCAAAAAGGCACACTCAACGACAGTAGCACCCAATTTTTCTACTAAAGCGATGGCTGCAGAGACAGTTCCACCTGTAGCAATCAAATCGTCTACTACAACTACTCGTTCGTCTTTGGTTACTGCATCGGCATGAATCTCAACCTCCGACGAACCATATTCAAGATCATATTTCTCGCTGATGGTATGAAAAGGCAACTTGCCTTTTTTTCGTACAGGCACAAATCCTACACCCAACTTATATGCCAAAACAGCACCAAAAACAAAGCCTCGAGCATCGATACCAACTACTTTATCTATTTTCAAATCCTTATATCGATCGTATAACACATCGCAAGCTTTTGCAAAAGCATCACCATCCTGCATCAACGTTGTAATGTCGCGAAACGTAATGTTTTTAATCGGGAAATCTGGGATTGAGCGAATCTTGCTTTTTAAATCATCCATTGCTTAATTTATTTATTGGGTTAGAGAATACAATATTACATAATATTCTCTTTTGTTAGAATGACTATTCTCTTTTTTTGGCAAAAAAAAAATGGTCTGCGAAATTCGCAGACCATTTTAAAATCACAAGTGTTGTTCATTAACGCACAACCACTTTGGTAGTATAACCGCCAACACGAACAATATACATTTGATTTGAAGGCAATGAAATACTAGTCACACCAGCTTGAATCGCTTGAGATTTCACTGTACGGCCCAATGAATCAAAGATTCGTACAACTTCATTTGTAGTGCTTGTTACATTTACCGAACCTTTATCTGCACGAACAGCAAATCTGTTAGCCAATGAAGAATTAATACCTGTCACTAGTGACACTTCAATTTCGTTAGATTCAGCAGAAGTTTGAGTTGCATTTGCGGCCTTCACTGTATAGTAATAAGTTCCAGTAGCCAATGCAGTAACAGGATAAGACGTTCCGCTTAAGATTTCGAAATCTTTCAAAATATCAGTTTGAGTTGTAGTTGAACCTTGGCCACTTGTTATCGAAATATCATCAATTGACAGATTGCCAGCAACTTTTGTAAAAGTAAACCTAACTTGAACAATATTTGTCAAGCTTAATGAACCCAAATCATAAGTTTTAGTTCCCGCAGTTGCAACATCTGCATTTGACAAATTAGCTATTGTAACCCAAGAAGTACCATTATATCCTTCAATCAAAGTTGAAGAGGTTGCGCCTGACTGTTGTTTTGCCCAAAAGCTAAGAGTTGTAATGCTGGAAGTATATTGCTTTGTTTTGATATAATCTCCAGTTGTCGTAAATGCGAAAGATGGAGAAGACGCACCAAAATTGGTAGCAGTTGTATATATTTGGCGAGTAGTACTCTGAGAACTTGCTGTCCAACCTGTAAGGTAAGTTGCAGAACTGATTAACTTGCCTGTACCATCAGGCGTTACATTACTAAATCCCTCTGTTTCAGTAGTTGGATTTCCTCCAGTAGTAATTGTTTTTTTATACACATTCAACAAATACTTCGTTGCACCAATTGCCGCTCCCCAATTTGCAGTAAAACTATTGTTTGTTATATTCGTAGCTGCGGTTGCACTAAATGCCCCAAATACACTCACGCCACCCATAAATTTAAATGTCGCATTGCTTGGTGAAACTGCAATATTTGTAATTGGCATATTCAGACTTGTACCAGACCATTTTGTAGGATTAAACGATCCGCTCGTAAATATTGAGCCTGGAGTGACAGTTTGCCCACTCAATGGCTGAAGATATACACGCATGTGGCTAGAAGAAGTTTGAGTAGCACTATTTGCATTATTTGGACCGTTATTATCCCAATCAGACTGAAGGTAGTCGATATGCCAAATACATACACCATCGGCAGGTACAGTCGTAAAATTACCGTTAGCATCAGTGTTTTGACCTAGATAAGTATCCCATCCAGTGTGTTTACGGTATTCAACTAAGAAAAACTCTGATGGATTAGGCGAAGTTGCATTCATATTATGAGCACTTGCAGCAATCAAATAAGCTTGCCCATCCGTATTCGCAGGCTGAGTTGTTCCTAAATAAAGAGGTTGAAGGGTGACATTTGCAGAGGCACTTAGTTGTTGAGGCGTCAAATAACCAAGGTAAAATCTATCCCATGCAGAATAGGTAGGAGGTGTACAACCATCATTTAAATACGGTCCATAGTCCATAATATCCCAAGTTTCCAATGTTGGAATATAAGTGCTTCCACCTGAAGTATTGTAATAATCTGGTAAACCTAACACGTGACCAAATTCGTGACAGAATGTTCCAACACCACACATATTGGTACCTGAAGTCGATTTAAGTTCTGAAGTACAAGAGTAATCTTCTATTTTCTTTCCATCGAATGTTATTCCTGTAGTAATACCAGCTGAAGAAATACTCCAACGGTGAGGCCAAATAGTATTAGCTGCACCACCTTCAGCTTCGTTATATCCAGCATAATATACAAACACATTATCCACAAAACCATCACCATCAGTGTCATATTGAGTAAAATCAACACCTGCAGTATTATTAGCTGCTGCACAAGCATCCACAATCATTTGAGCTGGATTGGTATCATTATCGCTAGCATCATTTTTACCATAATAGTCCAACGTTTGCGGCAAAGTAACAGGTCCAACCACCACAAAATCAGGTGCAAATTTACCATACGTACTTGCCATAAAATAATCTTTAGCAGAACCCGTTCCACCGTTTGCACTATAACCTGGTTGCGTAACCAAATTTTGGAATGAAGCTTGTGCCGATGTTACAGCAAACGCTTTATCTTTGAAGTTAGCCAAAATCACCAACGCCTTAGGAGCGCCAATCAGAGGATAAGCCTTACGACGTGCTGTGCCCGGAATACGGAATTTGCTTTTACTTTGTTGGTTGATTATAACTTGAAAATTAGCACTTTTTGCTTTTAATGTTTGCAAATGCTGCATTTCAGAAACAGATCTTTTTGACAAATTTTTTGCGATAACAGAGTCTTCTATTATTGATCCATTTGCTGCAACAGTTCCATAAACATAAACACCTTTTACATTCTGCTTAATCAAAAACCCATCATCAGTAGTCTGATAGTGGCTATGCTCATCTCCATGCACACGAATCGTTAGCTGTGAGCCATCTGGCTGCGTAACTTTAACAGGGGATGGGATTGCTCTTACAGCAAAAACACTTGTAAAGCCTGCTTGAGCAAGCAATAAAATTAGTGTATAAAGTAGATTCTTTTTTCTCATTTTAAAATTGTATTAATGATTTTTTAAATTAAGTTCACAAATATAATACCAAATTTAATTAAAATATATTAATTAACAGCAATTATTTTTTTAGCTTGGTTTTAATAATTATATTAACCTTCGTTCACTCAAAAAATGAAATTAGTGACGTATTATGGTGAACACATTAAACCGCTTAAAGTTACAAAAACCCTACTATCTTCAAAATTAACAAAATCGAGATTAAGTTTTATCAAAGAAAATCATTAGATTTTTGTACTTTTGGACAGCAAAGATAATTGGATATTATGCATAACAATGCCTCAAGATGAATTTAAAAAAACAAAATATCTTACGCCTTTACAAAAAACTCTTGAAATCGCTCACTGGAACTACGACTGAGAAAGAGATTTCTTTCTGTAGAACTGTAATCTCAGAAGCACTAACGAGAGGGCGATACAAAGTTGACGCCTACAACCTCAATCCGATTGAACGACTTTTATCAACTGCCCTGATTTTAGTTGATGAGATTGGGCTTAAAAAAACATCCATCATTCCATTTCTACTTTACGAAGCTGTGGTATCGGGTGTTGTATCGCAAGACGAACTGAGGAAAAACTATGGCGATGACGTTGTTAACATTACGCGTGGATTGATTAAAATCAGTGAGCTCTACGCAAAAAACCCATCTATCGAATCAGAAAACTTCGCAAAACTTTTCATTACTTTTTCGGAAGATGTGCGGGTGATACTGATTCTGCTTGCAGACAGACTCTTTCTGTTGCGCGTATTAAGCAATCACCCCGACGACGAGGTAAAACGGAAAATTGCTTACGAAGCCTCATATCTTTATGCTCCATTAGCCCACCGACTAGGCCTATATCGCGTCAAGTCGGAAATGGAAGATTTGTCGCTTAAATACACCAATCGCGAAATATATACCGAAATTGCCTCAAAACTTACCGAAACCAAACGAGTACGTGACCAATACATTGAAAATTTTATCCTTCCTATCAAACAAAAGCTCGATAATTCAGGATTAAAATTCGAAATCAAAGGTCGCACAAAGTCCATCCATTCAATCTGGAATAAGATCAGAAAGCAAGAAACCACTTTTGAAAAAATATACGATCTTTTTGCAATTCGCATCATTCTCGACTCAGAAATGGAGCGAGAAAAAGCCGAGTGTTGGCACACTTACTCTGTTGTTACAGATATGTATCAACCAAATCCAAAACGTTTGCGAGACTGGCTTTCTATGCCTAAAAGCAATGGATACGAATCTCTACACATCACGGTAATGGGGCCTGAGGGGAAATGGGTTGAGGTTCAAATCCGGACCAAACGGATGGACGAAATTGCCGAAAAGGGACTCGCTGCGCATTGGAAATACAAAGGTGGGAAACAAGAACGCGGACTCGACGAATGGCTCAACAACGTTCGCGAAGTGCTTGAAGCCTCAGATGCGAGCCCGTTGGACGTGATGCAAGAGCTTCGTCCCGACCTTTACGACAACGAAATTTTTGTATTCACACCCAAAGGTGACCTTCACAAATTACCCAAAGGCGCAACACTGCTCGATTTTGCATTCTACATTCACAGCGGACTGGGGAGCAAATGTGTTGGTGCAAAAGTAAACGGAAAGAACGTTACGATTAAGCACAAGTTATCAAGTGGCGATCAGGTAGAAATTCTTACTTCACCATCGCAAAAGCCTAAACAAGATTGGCTAAATATTGTCACTACATCCAAAGCACGTATCAAAATCAAACAATCGCTCAAGGAGGCAGAATACAAAGAGGCAGAGTTTGGCAAAGAGCTTTTTCAACGCAGAATAAAGAACCGCAAAATTGAGTTCAACGAAGCATCTTTCACTAAACTCATCAAGAAGAATGGCTTTAAAACCGCTACCGATTTCTTTTTCGATTTAGCATCAGACAAGCTCGACATCAACAAGATGGTGGAACAATTGGTGGAGATAGAGCGAATTGAGAAAGGGAAAAGTACACCTTCTGAGACACGTGGTGCAGAGACTTTCGCTATTACCGAACAATCAAACGAGACGACCTACAAAAAAGAGGATGAACTTGTTATCGATCAGAATCTGCGCGGTGTGGATTACAAACTTGCCAAATGTTGCAATCCAATTTATGGCGATGACATATTCGGTTTTGTTGCAGCAACAGGCGGCATCAAGATTCATCGCATATCGTGTTCCAACGCTCCACAAATGATTTCCAGATTTGGATATCGGATTGTAAAAACGCGATGGGCTGGCAAATCCGACTCACAATACGCCATCACGCTTCATGTGATTGGGAATGACGACATTGGCATTGTCACCAACATCACATCCATCATTTCAAAAGAGAAAAATGTATTATTGAGAGCCATCTCCATCGATTCACACGACGGACTTTTCAACGGAAATCTGACTATTTCGGTAAACGACACGTCAAGCCTCGAAACATTAATAAAGAAAATTAAGACAGTAAAAGGGGTGAAAAACGTTGAACGCGGAGGGCAGTTTTAAGAAATTGAAGTTTCTAAGGTCGATAACCCGAATCTGACAAAACTTTTTGAGCATCAAACGTCTGAAGAAGGGTAGAAGCTGAGCAGTTCTGCTTCTGTAGGTACGATTGAACGATGCGATAACCCATATACCGACCGATTCGTGAAGGCGAATTTTGTCCAAAATAGGACGTAAAAGGGGCTTCATCCATATATTTCACTTGCGTAACAGCATCCGTGGAGTAAAGTTGTTCGTTTTCAATGAGATAAACCCACACACCTTTTTCATTTTTCTTCAACCAGTCGAATTCATTTTCTGTGAAGCCCAAAACCAGCGACTCTTTTTCCTCAGGCAACAGCTCAATCGCAGCAGACACCAATACACCTTGATAGATCATCTTATCGAGCAATACTTCGCTCGGTCTCTCTGGGAATCGCCCTTGCAGAAAAGCCTTAACTGCATCAGCAACTACATTTTCAGATGCCATCAACGGCAATTGATAACTGTAGAAATACGATTTATAAAATTGAAAATCACTTCCCAAATATTTATCGCCTGAAATTGATACTAATTTATCAGTTGTAATGACAGATTGACTCAACCCGGAAACGTGCATCGAGAACTCGGGAATTGCCTCTTTCGGAAACCACGATTTGTAGTGCGTCATCGCATCACTCAATAGTTGCTCCTCTTTCTCAAGATTCACAAACTTTTCTTGTTCAACAGCATATATCGACATCAAAGTACTATCGCGAAAAAAGCTGCGCAACAAAAACATTGGATTTTCACCATTACCAGGCTGTGCTCGTAACACACCTTGTATATATATAGGTAAAAATTCGGCGTATTTCTGCTGAAATGCTCCATCGACCAAACTATCAGGCGAGGATTTAAGAATCTGATAAAGCTCGGTATCAAATCGGTTGATTTTAACATTGACTTTCTCTTCGCTTTTGCACGAAAAAAGCATAATTATCAGAGAAAAAGAAAAAAAGAATGAATAAAACTTCATGGTCAGTTTTTAGTTTGATGAAAGCAATACCTCAATCACTTTCGGGAAGTGTTCATATTCCAAGGCATGTACTTTATTTGCAACATCCTCTGCACTGTCGGTCGGCAGAACTTCACACTTAACTTGTTGGATAATTGCACCTTCGTCGTAATGTTCGTTTACATAATGAATCGTTATTCCTGATTCTGTTTCTTTAGCTTCAACAACAGCCTGATGTACACGATCACCATACATTCCTTTTCCACCAAATTTCGGCAACAATGCTGGATGGATATTCACAATTCTTCCTTCGAAAGCATCGATTAGGCTTTGAGGTATTTTCAACAAATAACCTGCAAGAATAATACACTCAACCCCAGCAGATTTAAGAGTTTCTGCCACCAAATTTTCAGTGTTCATCTCAGTTTTGGTAAAAGTGAGAGCAGGAATAGCCAATTTCTTGGCACGCTCCAATACATACGCATTGGGGTTATTTGTTACAATGACAGCAATTTCAAGAATACCTTTATTTTTGAAATAGTTCGCAATATTCTCGGCATTGGAGCCTGACCCTGAAGCAAAAATGGCAATTTTAATCATCAATACACTTAATTACAATATAGAAACATTCAAAACAAAACGTTACACAATTTGATTAACCAATTCATATTCACACAAATAAGAAAAATTATGCTGAACAGCATAAATAATTTACTCGAAAAATAATTGCACAGAAAAAAGAAGATTGTGCAGAAATTGATAAATTATTCAAGCTTTTGTTGGGCAGTTCAAATAATTTTGCGTTACTTTGCACTGCAAAATTAAGAAACTATATTTATTAATTCACTAAAAACTTTAAGTTATGTCTGAAATTGCATCAAAAGTAAAAGCGATTATCGTTGACAAATTAGGAGTAGAAGAATCAGAAGTAACTCTCGAAGCAAGCTTCACCAATGACCTTGGTGCTGACTCACTTGACACTGTAGAGTTAATTATGGAATTCGAAAAAGAATTTGGAATTTCAATTCCTGATGACCAAGCAGAAAAAATCGGTACTGTAGGTGACGCAATCACTCACATCGAAGCTGCTGTTAAATAATTGATTTTACAAATTATTTATGGAATTAAAAAGAGTTGTAGTAACGGGTCTGGGAGCAGTAACGCCACTCGGCAACAACGTATCTGATACGTGGAATGCCTTGATCAATGGAGTTAGTGGTGCCGGACCTATTACTCTTTTCGATGCATCATTATTCAAGACACAGTTTGCCTGTGAAGTGAAAAATTTCGACGCAAGTACTTTTCTTGACCGTAAAGAGATGCGCAAATTCGACCGTTACGCGCTGATGGCTGTTGCCTCTGCTCGCGAAGCGATTGCAAACTGCGGAATCGATTTAGAGAAAGCTGACTGTGACGAAATAGGTGTAGTTTTTGCTGCCGGTATCGGTGGTATTGGTACATTTGAAGAAGCAATTACCGAATACGCTTTAAATAAAGATAAAGGACCTCGTTTCAATCCGTTTTTCATTCCAAAAATGATTTCGGATATTGCGGCAGGTCACATTTCAATGATGTATGGATTCAGAGGACCAAACTTTGGTACTGTTTCAGCGTGTGCATCATCGACCAATGCCCTTATCGATGCGTTCAATCTTATCCGTTTGGGTAAAGCAAATATGTTTGTAGCTGGTGGAGCTGAAGCATCAATCACCCCTGGTGGTGTTGGTGGATTTAACGCACTGACTGCACTTTCAACACGCAATGACGAACCAACAAAAGCTTCTCGTCCATTTAGCAAAAGCCGCGACGGATTTGTAATGGGAGAAGGAGCAGTAACCCTTATCCTTGAGGATTTGGATCACGCCATTGCACGTGGAGCTAATATTCTTTGCGAAGTAGTGGGAGGCGGTATGTCGGCAGATGCCTATCACTTGACTGCAACTCACCCCGAAGGTCTTGGCGCAAAACTCGTAATGAAACGTGCATTGAAAGATGCCGGAATGAACCCTGAAGAGATTGATTATGTAAACGTTCACGGAACATCAACGCCTGTTGGTGATATTTCGGAATGTAAAGCGATAAAAGATGTATTTGGCGATCACGCTTACAAACTGAACATTAGTTCTACGAAATCGATGACAGGACACCTACTTGGTGCTGCTGGTGCGATGGAAGCAATGGCTGCTGTACTTTCTGTTGTTAACGACATTGTTCCTCCAACCATCAACTTCACAGAAGGAGATGAAGACCCAGAAATAGATTACAATCTTAATTTCACCTTCAACAAAGCTCAGAAGCGCACTGTAAATGCTGCACTTTCGAACACATTCGGTTTTGGTGGACACAATGCAAGTCTTATTGTAAAGAAATTTGTTAAGTAAAATCGTGCTTAAACAATTATACCATAGAATACGGCTCTTATCTGTAAAAAGAAAAGAGCCGTATTTTCTTTACTCAAAAATATTAGGTTTTCCTCCTAAAAATATTGAGATCTATAAGCAAGCTTTCTTGCACAAATCATCGTCTCACAAAAATGAAAAAGGTCGTTGGGTAAACAACGAACGCCTCGAATTTTTAGGCGATGCCATTCTTGATGCCATTGTAGCTGACATTTTGTTTCACACATTCGATGGCAAAAAAGAGGGTTTTCTCACCAACACTCGCTCTAAAATTGTTCAACGTGAATCATTGAACAAAATCGCACTCGAATTGGGGCTTGATAAAGCCATCGTCATTTCGTCTCGAACTAAAGCTCAAAATAGCAGCATCTACGGCAATGCCCTCGAAGCATTAATTGGCGCAATCTACATAGATTATGGTTATGAAAAATGCCGCGAGTTTGTAGAGCAAAAAATGATCAAGCCTTTCATAAACCTGACTCAGGTTGCACGCAAAGAGGTCAATTTTAAATCAAAACTCATTGAATGGAGTCAGAAATATAAGATTCCAATCGAGTTTAACGTAATAGAATTGTTTAAGGACGAGCATAATAATCCAATCTTTCAAACTCAAGTTACCATAGCAACTTTACCTGCTGGCAGTGGAACGGGATATTCAAAAAAAGAGTCGCAACAAAATGCCGCAAAACAGTCGATGAAGAAGATTCAGAATGACAAAGCTTTTTGCGATTTAGTATTCAAAGGCGTAAATCCAGCCGAAGGTGACGAAGATTTGAGCGACCCATCTATCTACGAAGAAGAAATACAAACCCTTGAAAGCGAAAACCCTATCTCTGAACAAAATACTTAACATTCCCCCGCAATCACTTTACCACAAAGGTTTTTCAGGCTTATTCCCACGAATATTTTCGACCAACATCATCGCTCAATAATATAATTATTGTTAAATATTTTCATATTTATAGTATTATGTGATACATAGTACTATAAATAACTATACATTTGCACCATAAAATTATAATTATGAATGTAGAAAATGTAAAATCGCAAATGCGTAAAGGTGTTCTTGAGTATTGCATCTTGCTGATTCTGAGCAAACACGAAGCTTACGTATCAGACATTATTCAAGCACTCAAAGAAGCCAAGCTTTTGGTGGTGGAGGGTACACTCTACCCACTGCTCACCCGACTGAAAAACGACGAACTACTCTCCTATTCTTGGAAAGAATCGTCGCAAGGACCACCGCGGAAGTATTATAACCTTACTGAAAAAGGAACACTTTTTCTGGGTGAATTGGAAACTTCGTGGAACGAACTCAACTCAACAATCGAAAGCATTAAATTAACAGCGCAAAAAGAGACTGAAGTATGAAAAAGACATTAACAATCAATTTGGCAAATACGGTTTACAACATCGACGAAGATGCTTACCTAATATTGCAAGACTATTTCGAAGGGTTGAGAAAGCACTTCAAAAATGAAAAAGACTCAGATGAAATTCTGACCGATATTGAAGCACGATTCGCTGAGCTATTCGACGAAAGATTACGCTATGGTATGCAGGTTATCACGCAAAAAGAGGTGCAAGACATCATTGCCATTATGGGAAATCCCAATGAAATTGAGACTCCAAGCGACGACGAAAAGCCAAACGAAGAAAATACCGAGGAACAATCCAAAACAGAGCAAACGGAACAATCTGAGTCGGGTAAAAAGAAAAAAAGACTCTATCGTGATCTCGAAAACGGTTACATTGGAGGTGTAGCAGCTGGTTTGAGTCAATACACAAATGTCGATATCGCTATCGTGCGACTAATTTTCGTTCTGTTTATCATCTTAGGTTTTGGCACCATTATTCCTATTTACATCGTTTGTTGGATTATTATGCCCGAAGCAAAGACGTCTGCTCAAAAATTGGAAATGCGAGGTGAAGAGCCCACAATTGAAAATATCAAGAATTTCGTCAAGGAGAATGTAGAACGAATCGCCGACAAAACAGAAAAAGAACTTAAATCGGAAAGAACACGGAATTTCTTTCAACAGCTAGGTGAAATGCTAGTCTCGTTGGTTCAGGCTATTGGAAAAATTGCTACAGCGCTCATTGGTGGTTTTTTTGGCTGCCTAGGCTTTATAATTCTCCTTATATTAGTTGGCGTTTTAGCTTTCAGCATCCCGTATTTTTTCAGTGGTGTTAGCACTCAATTTATGCCTTTCGGCACTAACATTTATATCGAAGGAATAAATATGGGCAATATCGCCATGTTCCCCCAATTTATTGCTGCATTATTAGTTTTCATTGGCATTCCTCTTGGAGCAATAGCTTATGCAATTTTCCAAAAACTATTCAACTGGAGAAAGACCTCAGCTACAGCAGGATGGATTCTGGTAGTAATATGGCTCATTAGCTTTGGTGTGACTGCATATTATGGCATTCACTACGCGAACCAAATATTTATGCTTAACCAAATGAATGTTTAAACTATATCAACAAAATTGAACAAAAAAGAATGGGAGTCTCGATAATTTGAGACTCCCATTCTTGTATAATAACTTATAATCAAGCTCCCTTCTCAGACAAGTAACGTTCTGCATCTATCGCAGCTTTACAACCACTTCCTGCTGCCGTGATGGCTTGTCGGTAAACTGGATCGGCCACATCACCAGCTGCGAATACACCTGGAATATTGGTTCGAGTGGTTCCTTCAAACGTAATAACATATCCATTATCATCGAGCTGTAATGCAGGTTTGAAAATATCTGTATTTGGTTTATGCCCAATGGCTAAGAAAAACCCATCAATTGCAATATCAACTTTTATTTCATCAACTTCACCTTTGCGCTTCACTAAATGTGCACCTTCTACACCATTATCGCCAAACAAGCCTAATGTTTGGTGCTCAAATAATACTTCGATTTTCTGATTCTCTAATACCCGTTCTTGCATAATTTTGGATGCACGAAGAAAATCTTTCCGAACAATGAGATAGACTTTGCTTGCTAGATTAGCAAGATAAATTGCCTCTTCGCAAGCAGTATCTCCTCCCCCAACTACGGCAACAACTTTTTTGCGATAGAAAAACCCGTCGCAAGTAGCACAAGCTGAAACACCCATACCAGAATATTTAGTTTCGTCAGGCAGTCCGAGGTACTTCGCAGTTGCACCAGTTGAAATAATAATTGTTTCTGCTTCTACAACAGTTGTTTCGTCTATTGTGACTTTATATGGAGCCGCTGAGAAATCAACAGCAGTAGCAATACCATAACGAGCATCTGTCCCAAATCTAACAGCTTGCTTTTTGAGGTCTTCCATCATTTCTGTACCAGTTGTACCTTCGGGATAACCAGGGAAATTCTCAACCTCTGTTGTGGTAGTCAACTGACCACCGGGTTGAATTCCTTCGTACAAAACGGGTGATAGATTTGCTCTACTGGCATATATTGCAGCAGTATAACCAGCAGGACCAGAGCCAATAATTAAACATTTAACTTTTTCGTTCATATAATTAATTTTCAAATTTCAGCGAACATCCACAAATTCTACGTTGGGGTATTGCTTTTTGTTAAAAACAAAGAGATTGTCGTTGTAGTTCAATCCCGACTTATAATTAGTAATATTTATCTTTTGATGGTTACCATTCTTATTTTGTATAAATATAAGGCTCAGAATCGAACTTTTTTCATCAATATTGAGGGTGATTTTATCAATTCCCTGCTTTGGCTTTATTGGAATCAAATCAATGATGTTAACGCTTTTCCCATTAACCACTTTCAACCCCGCAAAATTGCAACGAAAGCCTTTGTTGTAAATCTGAAACAATGACGATGGATTCACTGCATCAAGTTCTGTTTCCGAAGGTGCAGAAAGTGACACCTCTTCTGTTCCAATAGGCAAGACCCATTGATTTTTACCATCGAACCACACTTCAGCCTCGTCCGTCATCACACGAAACTTTGAACCTTTCATCTTTATCGATCCTGATTGAGTAGAAACTGGCTTACTTTTTTGAAAAATAGTTACAGAAAATTCAGCTGAAACTGAGCCTGCTTTTTCGTAAGTTTCACGAGCTTTATCCAAAATCTGAACACCTTTTTGATTTTGCTGCACAGCAAATAAAGTGAAAGAGATTGAAAATATAAACAGTGAGAATATAGTTCTTAATTTCATTATTAGCAGTTGATTTATAAGATATTCTTTAAATGGTGTTCGAGCTGCACTTCGTCTGCCATCAGTACCTGACGTGCTTTACTACCCTCAAATGCACCTACAATACCAGCAGCTTCGAGCTGATCCATAATGCGTCCCGCACGGTTGTAACCCAGCGACATTTTGCGCTGAATCAACGATGTAGAGCCTTGTTGTTGCATCACTACAATTCGTGCGGCCTCTTCAAACAAAGGGTCGCGATCGTTCAAATCAACTCCTGAAATGGTATTTGTACTTTCATCACCAACATATTCAGGCAGGTAATAGGCATTCGGATAACCTTTCTGATTTCCAATGTAATCGGCAATCTCTTCTACTTCAGGCGTATCGACAAATGCGCACTGAACACGAATCAAATCGCTTCCTTGAGAAAACAGCATATCACCTCGACCTATTAGCTGATTCGCGCCAGGAGTATCCAAAATAATACGTGAATCCATCATCGCGGAAACTCGGAAAGCCACACGTGCAGGAAAGTTCGCCTTTATTGTACCGGTGATAATATTCGTTGCAGGACGCTGTGTAGCGATAATCATGTGAATACCGACTGCTCGAGCTAATTGCGCGATACGGGCAATTGGCAACTCAACATCTTTACCCGCTGTCATTATCAAATCGCCAAACTCATCTATAATCACCACAATGTAGGGCATATATCGGTGTCCTTTTTCGGGATTCAATTTACGATTAATAAATTTGTCGTTATACTCTTTAATATTCCGAACATGCGCTTTTTGCAACAAATCGTATCGGCTATCCATCTCAATGGTAATTGACTTGAGCGTATTCACCACCTTTGTAACATCGGTGATAATTGCTTCTTCTCCGTCAGGCAATTTAGCCAAAAAGTGACGCTCAATATTCGAGTAAATATTGAATTCAACCTTTTTTGGATCTACCAACACAAATTTTAGTTGTGATGGATGTTTTTTATACAACAAAGAAGTAATAATCGCATTTAAACCAACCGATTTCCCTTGACCCGTAGCTCCTGCCACCAGAATGTGTGGCATTTTGCATAGATCGACCATAAATATTTCGTTCGTAATGGTTTTCCCTATTGCAATTGGCAAGTCGAATTTCGACTCTTGAAATCTACGAGAAGCAATAATCGACTGCATCGAAACAATCTGTGGTTCTTTGTTAGGGACTTCAATACCGATGGTTCCTTTCCCAGGAATCGGCGCAATGATACGAATACCCAATGCCGCTAAACTCAATGCAATATCGTCTTCGAGGTTTCGAATTTTGGAAATTCGAACTCCGGCTTCGGGAACAATTTCATAAAGCGTAATGGTCGGACCAACGGTTGCTTTAATAGAACTGATTTTGATGCCGTAGTTTTCCAACGTCTCGATGATTCGATTCTTATTGGCGGATTGTTCCTCCATATTGATCGGCAAATCTGAATTCTCGTATTTGCGCATCAAATCAATATGGGGATATTTGTACGAAGAGAGATCTAACGTTGGGTCGTAAGCCGCCATTGTGCTGCCATCCCACTCTTCACTTTCTGCTGGTGCTTGCTCAATAGTAAAGTCAGGCTCGTCAACATCTTTTGCCACATAAGGCGAGTCATCGTCGGGAACAGGCATCACAAAATCGTCGTCTTCACCCTGCGAAATCCAATCGCTGTTTTCAATCACGACGGGTTGCTCTTCGACTAACTCCGGTTGCGGCTCTTCTTCCAAAGGCTCTTCCTGAATCTCTTCTTCGAAAGAGGCCGATAGGGCTTCGTCCACAGCATTGACAGCAAGATTATACGTTTCTTCTTTCTCCTTTTTCTTCAGGAAAGAGAAAGAGAAGAGGTTACGCAAGAACGGAATGGTATTGGCATTGATAATGATTAAAGCTAACAGAAAAGTAGATACAATCAGCAAGCAACCGCCAACCCAGCCGACGTTGGCCAGCAGCAATTTACTCATAAAATAGCCGTGTGCTCCTCCAAAATAGAGAAACTGGCTGTTGAGATTATCAACAAAAAAGAAGCCAAAGAAGAGCGATCCCCAGACTAATCCAGCAACACTCATTGCAAAATGTTTGTAGAGTTTAGATTGTTTGGCACTCATCAGGCGCATAGCCAACACACCAACAAAATAGAAGATAAAAACAGACGACAGACCAAACGATTTATTCATCAACAAATCAGAAAGAAAAGCGCCAATGGAACCAGCCCAATTCTCAATACCATTCGATATACTCATCAATTCAACGAAAGATTTATTTTCAATCTTGCTTTGATCGATAGTTCCAGTAAAGAAAAAGGAGAGATATGAAACAATGAGCAGAATATCAAATACGAAAAGAAACAAACCTGTCACAAAATGAGTTATTTCGCTCCGAAAAAAAAATTTAATTTTCGATATCGCGGGGGTAGATTCTGAAGTTTGTTTTTCAATTTTCTTTTTCGCCATAAGTATTCGCATTATTGAAACACAAAGATAAAAAAACAATCAAAACCGAAAGCATTTTTTGGTAGAGATTCTATCAACACATTCCCCTAAAAGCACAAAAGGATTGCCTTCTTGCGAAAACAATCCCATATGAAAAAGTGTAGAAATCTACTTACCTAAATTCTCCTGCAAATAGTTGTGCATATTTGCTGCGGCTTTCCGACCATCGCCCATTGCGAGAATCACTGTAGCACCACCGCGCACAATATCTCCTCCGGCAAATATATCTTGCACATCGGTCTGCATATTCGATTGATTAACAATGATGGTGCCCCATTTACTCACTTTCAAGCCATCAATCGAACTTGGAATCAACGGGTTAGGAGAAACCCCAACACTGACAATCACCAAATCGACAGCTATTTCTTCGGTAGCACCGGGTATTTCAATCGGACTTCTACGTCCCGACTCATCAGGTTCTCCAAGTTGCATTTTCTGAACAATCATACTCTTCACACGACCCTTTTCATCCCCTTCGTACCGAATAGGATTGTGTAAAGTAAGAAATTCAACACCCTCTTCTTTGGCGTGTTTCACCTCTTCGAGGCGTGCAGGCATCTCTTCTTCTGAGCGACGATACACAATCATTGCTCTCTCCGCTCCCAAACGACGAGCTGTTCGCACCGCATCCATCGCAGTATTTCCAGCTCCAATAATTGCTACATTTTTACCAAAATAGACGGGTGTGTCAGATTCGGAACTAGCAGCATGCATCAAATTAACTCGAGTCAAGTACTCGTTTGACGACATCACACCATTCAGGTTCTCACCCGGAATATTCATAAAGCGAGGCAATCCGGCACCACTAGCCACAAAAATTGCCTTGAATCCCATTTCGTGCAAATCGTCATACGACAATGTACGACCGATGATACAATCTGTCACGAATTCAACGCCCATATTGCGCAGATTATTAATCTCTACATCTACTATATTGTTCGGCAATCGAAATTCCGGAATACCGTATTTCAAAACGCCACCAATTTCGTGCAATGCTTCATAAACTGTCAAATCATAACCCAGTTTGGCCATATCATTCGCAAAAGCCAATCCTGCTGGACCAGAGCCAACAACTGCAATCTTAATGCCATTCTTCTCAATATCTACTACATCTGAAGAACCAAATTTTTGCTCATAATCTGCAGCAAAGCGTTCAAGATATCCTATAGCAACGGCATCTTTACCCATTTTCTCGGTATAGATACATTTAGCCTCACACTGACGTTCTTGCGGACAAACTCTACCACACACTGCCGGCAGCGAGTTCGATTCTTTCAACACCTTTGCGGCTAACAAGAAATTGCCAGCTTCAATGTGTTTAACAAAAGTCGGAATATTATTCTCTACAGGACAACCAGTCATACAAGATGGATCGGCACAATCCAAACAACGTGCTGCCTCTTTTTGAGCTTGCTCAGCTGTTAAACCTGTATTTACCTCTTCAATATTGGTGCTTCTGAAATCTGCGTCCAACTCGTTCATGTGAACACGCTCGGTAGCCGCTCTCTCTTTCGCTTTTATCGTTTTGCGCAGAACCTCTCTCCACTCTTCCGAACGCTTTTCTGCAATATCCTTTTTATCAATCATTTTTCAAAATCATTAATCGTTAGACAATAATATTTATTCTTGATCTTTATAAGAAGATAAACGCATCAACATTTCATCGAAATCGACCTGATGAGCATCAAATTCTGGACCATCCACACACACAAATTTAGTTTTACCTCCAACGGAAACGCGACATGCACCGCACATTCCTGTTCCATCCACCATAATTGTGTTCAACGAAGCAACAGTTGGGATTTCATACTTCTTAGTCAATAATGAGACAAATTTCATCATCACTGCTGGACCAATGGCGACACACATATCCACTTTTTCGCGAAGGATAACCTCCTCTATACCATTTGTCACCAATCCTTTTTTGCCTGATGAACCATCATCTGTCATAATGATTAATTCGTCTGAGTTTTGACGCATCTGCTCTTCTAGGATAACTAAATCTTTATTTCGAGCAGCCAAAACAGTAATTACCCGATTCCCAGCTTTTTTTAAAGCCTCTACAATTGGAAACAGAGGAGCAACTCCCACACCACCACCTGCACAAACGACAGTACCCACATTTTCGATGTGGGTAGCTTTTCCTAAAGGACCAACCACATTTGTAATGTAGTCACCTTCATTCAATGCACAAATTTTGGCTGATGTTTTTCCGACATTTTGGATTACTAAGGTAATAGTTCCATTCTCCTTACTTGCCGTAGCTATCGTTAAAGGAATTCGCTCACCACCTTCTCCTTGTCTCACCATCACAAAATGACCCGCTTTTCTAGAGCGAGCAATTAAAGGAGCTTCGATTTCAAACATCACTACTTTATCCGAGTAATGCTCCTTTTTCACAATTTTATTCATTCTGATTTATGTATAGAATTAATACGTTGACGCAATATCGCAAAGATAGAGAGAATCTGCTTAGGCTCAAAGGAAAGCGAAAGCCGATGATGTAAATTAACATAAAACAACAAACCCTCACCAGAGATTCTCTGATGAGGGTTTTAAAAGAGGCGG
>JBMOKJ010000007.1:0-155246 GCA_049315325.1 Bacteroidales bacterium | reverse complement strand
TTGCCAATTCCTTTGTTTGCCCCTGTAATCAAGACTACTTTTCCATTTTTCTTTTCCATAATATTTTTTTTACATTAAGATAGTTTGTTTTATTCTGATTTAAGTTTGATGTAACATTTTGTTAGTGGTAATAAACGATTTAATCATTTTAATCTAATCCATTGTTTCCGGGTTTTATCCCTTTTTCGGAATAGGGTACATTGCAGCTTACTTCCTAGGAAATGGGCTCTTACTTATGATGCAAAAATAGAGATTTGCAATTTAATAATCAGTTAAAAACTGATTAAAAAATTGCAAACTTCTCTGTTTGCTTCGCATATATAAAGTTTGAAACAGTCAATCAGAATAGCGAAACCATATAAACTAAAAAGCATGAAGTTTACAACTTCAAAAACAGTCACAGACTGACGCCAAAAGGGGTTCCGTTCACTGTGTTCTTTTCAAGCTTACACATTTTGTTAGCGGGTCGTTGTTTTTAAACTTTGTCCGCCATATATGATTAACCAAATAGCAAAAGTTATTTCCCAAAGTCCACCGAATCCAAGAAGATACATACTCCACTCCATTCCAAATAACTCCATTAAAAACCCGAAGGAAAAAATAGCATATCCTACAACTCCCCAAATTGCTAACCATGGTGGTGAAATTTTGTATTTAAGCAATGTCAAACACATTGGAATACTACCAAGTCCTAAAATTAACATTGCAAGAAGATATTCAAGGTCGTCTGAAATGTTTCCTTTCAAGAATAATGATAAGACTAAGCTTGCAAGAGCCAACGCTTCAAATACTCTCGTATAAAGGTAAATGTTGCCAACTAATGAATTGTATTTGTTCAATGTCTTTCTAAATAAAATGCCGATAAAGAGAACCATTACTGAGTTTGCAATGATTAGTAAGGCACCTAAATATTTTTCTGCGTTGTCTGCACTTTCAAATAATTGTCGTCCGAAACCGTATGCTAAAAATGCCAATAGAAAAAAATACCCAATAGTCCGAGCCTTAAAAATTTTACTTGAATTGTCTTTGTCTTTCATTTTTATTCCGTTTGTTGGGCGTATGTACTTCATTTCCTATTTGTTTCTTCACTTTTTATAAATGGATTTATATAAGGCTTCCCATTCATAACAAAAATTGCATTCAGTATAGATAGTAAACTACCGACCAATAATCCTCCTATAACCGGTATCGGTTGATTAACTCTCCAATAAATCCAAAGACAAAAAAGGCAGATTACCCAAATTAATAACTGCAAAGAAATAGCAGCACGAAAATGGTTTATCATATCTTTGGTTTTGTCTTTTTTAATATTCCATAATACTAACGTCGGAAAAATTAAGGGTATTATTCCACTTAAATGAATGAGTGCTAACCAATTGTTGCTTTCTATCTTTTGGGATTCCTGTTTTTCCTTTAATTCATTATCTGCAAACAAACTAAAATCAACATCTAGTGCTTTAGCAATCATTTGAAGAGTATATGCTCGTGGGGCTACCTCTCCGTTTTCAATTCGTTGAATTGTTCTTGCACTAACTTCGGTTTTCTCAGCCAACTCTTCCTGAGTCATGCCCTTTTTAATTCTTAACTCTTTTATTAATTTTCCTGTTTCCATTTTTCATTTTTGAGTCCAAAGATCAGTATTATTAAGGTAACTTTCCAACTACAAAAACACGACATTTACACGACATTCTCAATTACTCCGTTCTTTTTCTATATTTTTCATAACCAAATTAGATAGCAAATTATTAATTATTTCAACCAAATCTATCCAGTTAATAGCAGTTTTCCAGCATTGCACCTAACGTCTTCGGGCTTTGCGTTCGGGCGGGAAACGGGACGAAGTCACTGTCACCCGAGACGAACGCGATAGGGAAGATAAAACTTAAATTTTAGATGTCACCCTGCCTGACGCAAAAACCCGTGTTAGCGGTTCGTTGTTTTTTACCGTTATTACTCTTTTTTCTTACTTACAAAGTCAAAAATTGCCCCGATTGTAACACCAATTGCAAGTCCTAAGGCAATGCTTTGAGAAATATTTCCTGATTTATAGCTATAGGCTGCTCCAAATGCAACTCCAAGTGCTGCTCCAATACCAATACCGTTTCCGACACTTTTCTTTTTATCTGTCATAATAATTTACTTTAATAAATTTGATTTGTCATCTTTCTTTATTTTGATTGTTTTCTTTCTTACAATGACCGTTAACGACTAAAGCTAAGCGCATCCTGCGGTTTGCAGGTGCATTCACTGTCACACAGCGACAAAGTGAATTGAAAATCAGCGAAGCTAATGTGGGCGCAAAACCGCCAGAATGCACGTCAGCCGGCAGGTGAACAAAGGCGTGTATTATGTGCTGGCCTTTATTTTTAATTCAAGATAACTTAGTTTTAGTCAGGCACACTAATACAATTAGTTTTACTAATTGTATTCCATTTGTTAATTGCACTGGATTTATTATATGTAAAAGTAACAACTAAAGGGTTTGAATATATAATGTCTCCATTGAGGAGCTTTGCATATGCTGCATAAGTCGTTTGACATGGGTAATAATTACTAACAAGACTGTGATTTGAAATTGCATCACCTTCCTTTAATGTAATTGGAACATAAGAATCCCGAGACCAATTATATTTCTTTAGATAGCATATCCCCCATTCCAACACATTTTTACTGTTTCGAATATTAGCATTAAGATTAAACTCCCAGCGATAACTATACAATTTACCATCTGCACCAGTATATCCGTTCAGCAAATAAGAAGTTGAAGTAATATTGTATGAAACCAACTTAATTTGAGCAGGATAAACGTTAAATTCTACCTTATTACCATACCAGCAATAATTTGAAGATGTGTTAGAAATAAATGATACAAGTGGTGCGGCATAATAATCTTTTGTTGCATCTAAATTTGGAACTTGAATGCTACAACTAGAAATACCTAAATTATCTGGCTTAACATTAGTTGGACTATAAATTGTTTTAATAATATTACCAAAAGAATCATATACGACAAATCCTTGATTTACTGTACCTAAAAATCCAAGCAAGGAGTTTGAATCAATCTGATAATTTATTGTTGCGGAAGAGACTCCATCTCCTACTGCTGTGAAATTACTTATTTGCGGTAATAAGAACAACTTCTCTGACCAAAATATATATTCTGGAGTGAAAATTGAATATTGAGCAATATCTCTACCGAATAAAGATGCTTTAAAATATAAATCTGCCTGATGAGATAATTTACTCTTTATTTCCGGGTTTGAAATCATTAAATTATTCATGTCAAACTTAAAACTCGCATCATTCTGAAGTTTAGGTAAATAACTTATACCAAACCCAGAGTTTGCAGAATAAAAACCACAAAAAAATCCAACTAAAAAACCAATATGATTTTCACCATTTACTTCAAATTCACTTATTGAGAAAGGAATCTTATTGCTAAAATCCTTGTTTTTAGGTAAATAACTCCATTTATTGTTCTGATAATTCAACTCAAATTTAGAACTATATTGATAATGAAATGTACTCGTTACTGTCACTTCACCATTAACTGCATGTACAATATATAAATACAATTGAGGGCGAATAATAATCGGTATTCCTACGGGCGTTTCAATGGATATTGCACTAAAATTCAAAACACCTATCAATGTAGAATCATTCCAACCACTTTTAGCAGATATTTTTGAACTAAGTTCCAGTTTCAAACCAGGTGAAATTGAAAAGTCAAATCTTTTAAGTCTGAATTTTTGAATATCTAGTATAAATCGAATACTATCCAGAGTAATTGTAACTGCACCAGTTACACTAAAATGTTTATCTTTAGAATTTTCCTTGTTTTCATTAATAGGAATTTTCAGGCTTAATTTATATTGATTTTCACCATATCCACCTGCCCGTTGTGATTTTGAGCCTAAATTGGTTTGATTAGATACATACTCATATACTAATGGATTGCCAGTACCGTCTAAACAATTAGTTAATTTATCAGAAATAGAAAATAATGTGTCAATTGATTGTTTTTCACACACCTCGTTGAATAAAGCTGTTTCTGTTTTAATTTCAATATTGCTATTCGTTTGTATAGAATTCACTTTTGCGAAAAAACCATAAGGCGTTTTTTCAGTTATTGGAATAAATATTATATCTCCAACCTTTGGGATTAAATCTTTTGGTGTATTTTTCGAAAATACCAAGATAGAATCTTGGTTAATAATTCCATCTTTTATATATTGAGTAATTTCATTTTTATAAACAGTTACCTTTTTAGCCTCTTTTCTTAGTCCATTTTCATTCCATAAATCAACTGGAATACTCTCGGTATTACAAGAAATAAAGATATTATTGATTATGAAAAAAATAAAAATAATTTTTAGTAAATAATTTAATGAATTCATAATTTGACTGTATTAAATATTAATATCTAAATCCGATATAAAACCTTAGGCTTTGTGTATTCCAATCATTCAAAAAAGTATTAATCTCTTCAAATGTGTTTGTAGTTGTAAATCTATAGGTGGTATTTCCCCAACGTTTTTCAGCACCAAAAAAAATCAATTTATAAGATATACCTACACCAGTTGTAAATATATTTATGTAATTATAAGCGTAAGGTTTAAATTCCCTGTTCCCTATAAAAGAGTAAGCTGGGGCGAAATGATAGTATAAATGTAAATTCAATTTTGCTATTGGATTTAATTGTAATGATGGCCCAATTTGCATTCCTGCAGTTAACTGGTAAATTGAAGATTTAGCACTACTATAATTTTGTTGAAAGCTTGTCGTGTAATCTGCAAGATCTAAATCCAGAAAAGTCCAATCTATTCCTAGTCTAATGCATTTAAATATTGGCTTTCGTGTCAAATAGAATGTGTGACCCCAAGATAGTGAAACTGCATTATCACTTTGCATGGATAAAAAGCTTGTTTCGCTACTTTTAAAATCTTGTTTGACGTATCCAAAATTTAAATAATTAGATCGTTCTTTCTGACTATCAACAGTAAAGTTAGAAAAAGAAAGAATTAACACCAACAAAAAGGTTCTTTGCATAAATTATTATTTAAATATTTTTCAATGAAATTCAATTCCAATAAAGTTTCATCTTTAATACAATTGACTATTCGTACAACGTTTTTTTTAGGCTTGCTGCTAACGCTGACGGCTATGGGTTTTGGCGTTCAGCGGGCGAATTTCCTGTCGCACAGCGACAAAGGAAATGCGGCGCAGGACGCTACGAAAACCACTTCGCCCAACCGAAACACATAGACTTGTGTTAGCAGTAGTTGTTTTGTTGTTAGTCTCTCCATATTGTTTCACCTCGTAGAAAAACAGCATCTTCTTCTGATATGTCAGCAATTTTGCTAGTAACAAATGTGTCCTCTTTTAGCGCGAGATTAGCGTATCATATCTTGTGCTTCTTTTTTAGACAGTTTGTAACTGTCTTTTGCCCATAGAGGGCATTTCTTTGTATTCTTTGCTTCGCAATTTGTCAGTTACAAACTGACTTATTTAAAGCACGAGTTATAAAACTCGCGCTAGCGGGGGTTTCATTCTCTGTTATGTATTTATGTTTTTCTTTTTTTACACTTACCGCTAACGTTTTGCGTGTTTGAGAAGTAGCAGGATAAAAAGCACTTCACTTTCAGTTTGGTACTCACTTTTATTAAAAGCACTGACCTTTGATTTTAGCACTGAACCCGCTATTTCTTGTACACGCTGTTGCCTGCTGCCTTTTCATATTATATCATTTTCAAGAATAAATTTTACAAATTGTGCACTAATATTTGCAGCTGGTTTTTTATATCCGTCTACTTTTTTACTTGTTTTATCCATCACAGATTTACATATAATAAATTTAGTTTTTCCACCATTAGCAAGTTTAACAGCTCTAGCTACTCCATAACTTTCCATTTCAACAGCTTTAGTTTTTCTGTCAATTGATTTTATATAACATTCAAAATAATCTTCTTTGTCAATTACGGAAAGACTGCAAGCAATAGGTTCAAAATAAATAGTAATCTTTTCTTGGTCTGTATATGGTCTATTTAATTCTTTTAATATATCATCATTTTTAGGTTCTATTAAATAAGCTATTTCACTACAAGACTCTTCTGAATTATTTTCTTTTTCAAACTTTTCAATAATAATATCAACAGGTTTACCATCTTTATTAGTAAGGTATTTTTTTTTAAATTCAACACCATCATAAAACAATTCAATTTTTTTACTATTATTAGTTTCGGGTTCTTTTTCTGTTACATCCTTTATTTTTCCTTTTCCTAATAAAAAAACATCAGTTGCTACTATTATATCTCTGAAATTTGTTTTTTCTTCACCACCACAAACACCAGGCATAATAACAAATTTAGGTTTAAATAAATGTATCATCTCAGTGACTAATATTGCAGCATCTATCATTCCTGTTTTTCTAGCCCAAGTGCCAACAACTTCCTTTTTTGTATTTTTAATTTTACCAATTTTATAAACTGTTGTACCTGTATCTATACTTTTCGATTCATCCCAAGTAATAAAACTATTTAATGGTTCAAACTCATCATACAATGCTGTAAAAATGGCATATTGATAATGATTATTGCCTTTATAGGATAAATTTCCCTCTGGATTATTGGTGTTTTTAAACTTATTGGCAAATAACTCCCTTTTTGTGATTGCTATAAACTTATCAGACTTCAAACCATCTTTTACTTGATGATATTTGAAAACTTCTTTTACAGGGATAATATCGTTGGTTATCATTGAATGTTGTATATCTTCTTGTTTGGCTCCATCAGATATGTAGATATATTCTAAAAGTGGAAATTTATCTGATATACCTGAAGCTAAAAACTCTTGAATACCTCTCAAATTTTCTGATTTGCCAAAAACGTGAATAACTAAAAAGATATAATCATTATCATCTAATTGATTATCTATGATATCTCGTATTTGAAGCTCATTCTGAATACAAAAAAGCCGTTTTATTGTAGACCCTTCATATCCTAAAAAATTTCTAGTCTTATCAAAATTTTCTTGTTCGTCAAAAACAATTAAATTAATTTTTGATGTATCCATTTGTTTCTTTTTTAAAGGTTAATGTTTGCACAAAGTGGTCGTTTTCGGGTGTACAATTATAATTAAATCCAAAAATATCACTTTTAGATAACTCCTCAAGACACCTTAACCCTTCTCTACTACTATTAGATATTTCTTTTGGTTTAATTTTATTTTTTAAAATTAATGAAACACAATTTTCATTATCATCAAAATTTATTCGATATGTTAAACCGGAATCTTTACAACCGTGATTTTGATAATTGGTGACAATTTCTTTGCATATCAATTTTTCACTATACTTTAGTGGTACTTTAAAGATAAAATTATCATTAAAAACAACTTCGAATTTTACATCTATTTTTAAAAATTCTGTTTTTATTAAAGTTAATAGGTCTTTCAGATTTGACGTATAATTCAACATAATTTTATAAAAATCTGAATCCTTATCAATTGCTAATTGTATGATTTTAATATTCTCATCTAATTTTTGCAACACTTTAATATCTTTGAAATCAGAATTTAAAGAAAGGATGTTATTTGAATTATATCCCATTCGACTTCTTACTGATTCTACATTTTTACCCTCAATTAAATTATATAATTCTAAACGTGCTGAGGGTGTTAAATAGTCAGGGAATGAACTTGTAAAACTTAAGATTGGAGTTACAAATATGGTTAAATCAATCCACAAGTTTTTTGTGTCTTGAATATCAACTTGTTGTATTTTGCTGTCATTTTCGATTTGTGATATAATTTTTTCAAGCAATGAACTTATCTTACTCACAATGTGATCAAATTGTTTTTTTTCTGTATGCAAATCTACGGCATCATCTTTTTCATAATGTGACTGTAAATTATAAAGCTGAGAATCGAAATCTTTTTTAGATGGCAAAGAATTAATAAAACTTAAATAATTTCGCAATATATCTATGTTACTTGTATTAGATTGAATTAAGTCTTTAATTAATTTTTTGAATTCTAAATCATATTTGAAATTATTTTCAAAATGGTTATTAAGAGGGAAATACTTTAAGAGTTTAAACAAAACGTATTCCAAAGAAGATTCTTTTGGTTTTGTAAATTCAATAATTTTTTCGAAATTTTCTTTTGTAAGTTCTTTTACAAGTTTATCATCCTTAAAAACAATAAAAAAGAGGTGGATTATATCCTTTTTATCCCAGTCATATGTCAAATGCTTGCCATATTTGTCAAAAGAGAAGATAAAAGTTCTAACGAATTTTTCAATTAATATTGTTACATCCGGTACTATATTACTTAACTTTTCATACAGATATGGTTCATAAACTAAACAAGCACATATTAACTCAATTTCTTTGTACCTCTCGTTTTCTCTTGTTTCCTGGCTATATTTTTTTATGAAATAATTGAAGTAATTGAAATTTTCTTTATATAGCCTATAGCCGATAACCTTTCCTATTTCTTCACGTCTAATCAATAATTCAATTTTCGGAACATCATCTGTTCCTTTTATCTTTGGAAGATATCTGTAATCTTTAAAATCTTCTTTTCTAGGTTTAATTGCTTTAGAAATTCTCCTTGCAATTTTTGAAATACTATATGGAGTGTTAGGAATATTTACTAGTTCCATTAACCAATTAGTTTCATCAATTATAGGATTACTATCTAAATAATACGTTGGAATATGCCAGTGTGTAGCAAAAAATATCGATAATTTTACCGCTGTGCCATTTTTCACACTAATCGAAGAAACTCTAGAGAAAAATTCTCTTTTATGGTCTGGAACTCTACCTATAAAACAGAGCAGTAATATATCTTTAGCATTGTAAAAAGAAATTTCGTCAATCATCTGCATTAATGAATCTCCTGTTGATGTTCCGTCATCAATAATTAAGCATAAATTACCATCAACCTTTGACGAGAGGTATTTCGAATTATGTGGAAATCTCCATCCTTCTTTTGAATTAATCCTATCAATCTCAATTTCTTCTACATTGTCATTTCCAATTGCTGTTTTTAAATTTGTAAATAAAATATTAGACTTGATACCAGAATTTCTAGGATAAAAGACGCCAACCTTTTCATTTTTAAGGTTTTCATTATTTATTTTATTTATTGTTTGTTTTAGTATCCTAAGAGGTAGATTATTTAATATTTCCTTGGTGTCAAAAAAATAAGGATGAATTACATTATTAAACTTGTAAAATCCAATTTTAATATTTTCTGAAGTAACTGAATTTAAAAATTCATTTTTAAAAACGATCTGGTTTTCAGCTTCATTATATTCAATTGCTGTATGAAAAATAATTGAATCATTATAATTAGTTTCGTCAAAACTTAATCTAATCGGAATATTAGTATATGGGTTAATACGAATAATATATTTAGTAATCAATTCATCTTTCAATTCACTTGCTTCATACTTCTTTATCTTATAATCATATAAACTAATCAATTTACTTGAAATGCTATCAATGTAATTGTCATCATTTCTAAAATTTTCATCAATAACGGAAACTAAAACACCTACATATTGGAGTTTTGATTTTAATTCTTTAAGCTTTTCATCTAATTTTCTTGTAAGATATCCTGTTGATATTACATCACATATCAAAATAAATTCGAGATTTGATTTTACATTTTTACTGCTCATTTCTAAAACAAATGAATGATAATTCTCAAAAGCCCAAAATTGGTTTTCTGAAATTAATTTTAAATCAATAAAAGATTGCAAAATTTTATTGCTTGTAGATGTAATCCCAATAAATTGTAAATTCTTAATATTAATAATTTTAGATTGAAGTTTCGTAAAAAAAAGCCTACTTACATTTACTAGTTCTTCTTTACTACTTATGATATTATTAATTTCGATATACTCTTTTTGATAATAATTGCCATTACATAAATATAAGTCTTTTCCGTTATCATTAGCTATCCCTTCATTTTTCAATAACAAGTTTCTGAGATTGTTGCTTACTAATGTATCCTCTTCGTTTTTGAACACATTAATTAATTCACTTCTATCTGGAAAATTGGAAATAAGATTACCATATGTGTCATAAGATAAAATATGACCTTCTAAATTATCTGGTTCATTGAAATCTGATTTAGCTAAAGAAAATTCTGAATACAGCAAATCATCAAGTTTTTTTATATCTGCTTTATCATAAACTCCAAGCCATTTAACTTTAATATCATCATCGGTTATCAAGTATTTAATTATTGGTAAAGGATGTAATTTATAGTTTTTATAAACTGAGCTTAACGAATTTAAAATGTTTGCAACATCAATAAGCACATTTTCCTTAGGTTCGTGAATTATTACAATGTTCGTTTTAATATTAATATCATAATCAGTCATAAAATAAATTAATAACTTCCTTGCAATTCTATCCTCAATATTGCACCCTAAAAAACTCAAGTAAACTAATGAAGGCAGATCGGAATTAATTAATATTGCTTTTCTTAAGGCCTGTAAACAATCAGAATATAAGGTTTCTTTACTTGAATTTATATTTTTTAAAACATCATTAAGATTGAGATGAAATTTATTCTTCGGATGAATAGATTGAAATATTAACTCTGGTTTAATGCTAGATTCATTTAAAGACTCTTGGCTCTCAAGTGTTGGAATATAGAGGCTAATTAATGTTCCTGGAAAAAAATGTTTTTCATTATCAAAGGTTTTAAAGGCTTCTTCTATATTATTAGATTTACTAAAATCATATAGAATTTTCCCATAGTTACTTCTTGCTACCAATAGTCCTTTGTATCTTTTAACAATAGTTAATACATCAAATAATCCTCTAGGTATGAACTCTTCAGGTTTATTATCTAAAATAGTTATTGAATGTCTAGAAGAATTATGGCAGAATGCAAATTTTAAAATATCGGAATCACTTGAATTTGATAGTTCTTTATTAAGTGTATTAGGAATACCCGTTCCAAAATCAAGAAAGGAAAATTCAATATACGCTCTATTTAAATATTCATTATTTTTAGAATCAAAGAAAAATGATTTGGCTTCTTGTATTTGTTCAGTATTGAAATTTAATTCATTCAAGTACTTATGTTTATCTTTAAATTTTTTTCTAAAAGAAATACTCATTGAAGCAAAAGAAGCGAATCCATTAAATGCTGATTGTAAAGAGTGGTCTAAAAAATTTAAATATAACTCTTCAGAAATTATTGTACTTAATGAATTGCTTGTAAATGGGTGATAACATTTGTTTTCAATAAGTAAATCTTTAACCGCATTTGTTAACTTAAACACATTATTTACTCTTTTTTGTATTTCAATTGCATCATAATTATTTATAAAATCTAATTGCACAAATGGGGTTACGCCATATCTGCTATATAATTCTGCCTTTTTAGGATAATAATCTTCGTCTTCTTGAAGTCTGCCTATAGAATTACCATCTAAACCAAAATATTTATAGTAATTACTATCTGACACAATTCGCCATACCTCCCAAACCACCCATAATTCAATTATTTGCCTCTTAACTCTTGAAGGTATTTCGTTTGTGGAAATACCTTTTTTAAACAGCAAAACTTCAAATTCGATATTATTATTAATAAAAATTGAAAATAGAGATGTTAAAACTAATAATTCTTGATTAGCTATATATTCAATTTCAGTAAGGTCAAATATGTACTTGTCATTTTGTTTTAATTGAAAGTTTCTATAGATTCTGTCCATTAAAACATCTAAGTGCTTATCTGCAAATTTAATTGAAAGTTTTATCTCCATATTATTGACGGTTTGTTGTTTAAGGTTGCAGGCAACATCTATGTATGCGCCAATCAATTTGTGTATGCGCCATTGTATGGCGCATATATCGAACTTATGAAAAAATAAATTCTCTGAAATTCAGATAATTACGGTTTAAAGGTTTGATGTATTTATGGCGCATATCCAATTTATATAATCTCCAATTTTTCAATTTATTTATTTCGTTTTGGCTTTGCCCCTGTTGTCAGTGGTGTCTTTCCAATCTCAAATTTTTGACCAACTTTCATCAAACAACAGTTTTTCGCACTACCAAACGCTATAAAATTTCAATTTCCCAAAGATAAAAACTAAAAATAACTTATTGGATAAATCTGGTACTGAAATTTTGAAAAAATAGTACTTTTCACTAGACTCTCACAAATACAGTTTTATATATTGGTTCTAATAACTAGAAGCGATCAGTCCTATTTAATCATGTCTTTATAACTATTGCAGATTATAAAAATATATGCGAATAAATGTTTGTTTAATGCGACATAGTCGGAGGTGTTATTTAGTAGAGAGTTTTCCCACTCTATTTCACCTCAATCAAATACGACGCAGCCTTTTCGAGTTTGGCGCGTTGCAACTCCGATTCTGCCATTGCTTTGTCGAAGAAGAACTTCGAATAGACCTGGTATTTGCCTTTGGTAAAGAGAAATCCGGCATAGATATATCCCTCTTTTATCAAGCGGTTCATCTCTGCTTTGGCTTCTGGCTCGGTGGCGAAAGTAGAATTTATGAGGTAAAACGTTGAAGCATTTACTTCGCATTCTGCTGAATGTTCTATTGCAGCGGTCGTTTCAGTACGTTTTGCTGCTATTTCAATTGGTAGATGTAGTGCACCCCGTTTTTGTCGTGCTACAAGCGAATCTACCACATCGGGCAAAGCCATCGTTGCGAGTCCCGTGTCGCTTTGGTACGCAGGATGATAAAGTCTGTTGTTGAGCAAAATCACCGGAAGATAGATGCGCTCTTTGTATCCCGCTTTTGCGAGTAGTTGCAGCATGCGTCGTCCGTTGTTGTCCGATTCGAGGCTGTGCTCTTTAAATGCGATTCTATTTTGATGCAATTGTAGTTTTGCGGCATTGCAATTGCTGCATCCGGGTTTGGTGAAAAGCACCAACGAATCGGTTTGTGAAAATCCGTTCGTCAGAAAAACCGTGAATAAAAGCACTGTTGCGATTCGTTTCATTGCAAATGAAGTTATGGAATAATAATAGACCTAACAAAAACGAGTTCTGTTAGGTCTACAAATATACAAATCAACTGTTGATTGAGTTAGTTTTTGGTGAATTTTTGTGTCTGCACGGTTACACCATCTTTCACGATGCTTAGGAAATAGAGTCCTTTTTGCAGTTTCGATGTGTTGATTGTGAATTGGTTGTTGCCAGTCGATGCAGCTTCGCGGGTAGATATCACCACTTTTCCGTCGGCGGATTGTACTTTCAGTTGCACGATGTCTTCGCTCTTCAACGCAAATGCAACATTCAAGCGTTCTCTCGCAGGCACTGGATACACATTCAATCCCAACTTATCTTGACGAAGAACAGGCACTGCCGACGACAAATCGTTGATTACAGCAGACACTGTTGCTCCTTGAACAGAAACCGTATTTGCTGAGCGGAAACCAGTAGCACCACTGTTGCACACCAACGATAGATAGACCAGCGTTGGACCAACTTTGTCGATTGTCAGCGTTGCTTTCACTTTTGTAGTGACGGCTCCTTGCACGATTCCAACTTCTACTTCTACCTCTTTCGGTGCAAGTTTCTTAATGCTAATCAAATAGACGCTGTCGATTGGTTTTGTGAAGTCGAATGTGCAAGCGTTTTCGACCACCACGCCCAATGTGTCGGCTAGTGTCATCAATTCCACCAATGTAGTAGGTAGTGCGCTATTCATTGGTTTTGCATACACACAGCTGCCATCGTCTTCGGTTGCTTTGCGGTTGTAGTTGAGCGCCATTGGCGACGTACATCCACCAAATGAAGGTTTGTCGTACACGCATTTACCATTTCCTTTTGTTGCAATCGGATTGAAGTTCAGCGCTGCTCTGTCCATACATCCACTGATGGTGTCGCTTATCGTTTCGTACACGCAACTTCCGTTGTCTGTTTTTGCATTCGGATTGTAGTTGAGTGCAAATCGATCCACACAGCCAAGCATTCCTTTTGATGGATACACACACGTGCGGTTATCTTTGTTTGCAATAGGATTGTAGTTCAACGCCATTTTGTCGGTGCAACCAAATATCACTTTTTGATATTCGCAGTTGCCGTCGTTTTTGTTAGCCATAGGATTGAAGTTGACGGCATTTTTGTCGGTGCATCCCCATACGCGGTAGTCGTATTTGCACGAGCCGTCGCTGACGTTTGCAAATGGTCGGTAGTTGATGGCCAACGAATCGGTGCATCCGGCATACACATTGGTGTAGATGCAATTGTAGTTGTTGATCTTCGCCATTGGGTTGAAATTGAGAGCGGCAGGGTCATTGCATCCAATAATCACTGCCGTGGAGTCGTAGAAGCAGCGTCCGTTGTCTTTCACCGCTTTCGGATTGTAGTTGATAGCTTTCGTGTCTTGGCAGCCATATACAATCAGCGAAGTTGTGTCTTTGTAGATGCAACTACCATTGTTTATATTGGCATATTTGTTGAAGTTGAGCGCATTGGCATCTGTGCAACCAAAGATTTCAATTTTGGTCGAATCACCATAATAGCAGCTATTTGCCAATTGTTTGGTAGCATACGGATTGAAGTTCTTGGCATATTTGTCCATACAACCATAGATAATACCAACTACAGTGGAATCGCCATATACACAACTTCCGTCGATCTGATCGGTAGCACGTGGGTTGAAATTCTTGGCGTTTCTATCCATACAACCATAGATGATTTGTATAATCGTTGAATCACCATATATGCAACTTCCGTCGGGTGTTGTAGCCGATGGGTTGAAGTTCTTGGCATACTTATCCATGCAGCCATAGTTTGGTTTGATGCTGTCGGTGTAAATACAACTGTAAGCGAGTTGTTTGTTTGCATACGGGTTGAAGTTTTTAGCATATTTGTCCATGCAGCCATAGATAATACCAACTACGGTAGAGTCGCCATAATAACAACTTCCTTCAAACTGTTTGTTTGCAAACGGATTATAGTTTTTTGCACTCTTGTCCATACATCCCCATATAATACCTACCCCAGTAGAGTCGCCATACATACAACTTCCGTCTATCTGATCGGTAGCATGCGGGTTGAAGTTTTTGGCACTCTTGTCCATGCAACCATAAATAATGCCTACCACTGTAGAATCGCCGTACACACAGCTTCCATCTGGTTTGGTAGCCGATGGGTTGAAGTTCTTGGCATACTTATCCATACAGCCATAGATTGGCTTGATGCTATCGCTGTAGATGCAACTGTTTGCAAGTTGCTTGTTTGCATACGGGTTGTAGTTTTTCGCACTCTTGTCCATGCAACCATAAATAATGCCTACCACTGTAGAATCGCCGTACACGCAGCTTCCATCTGGTTTGGTAGCTGATGGGTTGTAGTTCTTGGCATACTTATCCGTGCAGCCATAGATTGGTTTGATGGTGTCGCTGTAGATGCAACTGTTAGCAAGTTGTTTGTTTGCATACGGGTTGTAGTTTTTCGCACTCTTGTCCATGCAACCATACACAACCGTTGTCGTTGGGTCGCCATACACACAACTACCATCTTTCACAGTAGCATACGGATTGAAGTTCTTCGCTTTCGGATCGGTGCAACCATATACCGGTTTCAACGAGTCAGCCGGTATAAATTGTCCTTTTACAACTGTCGAAAAAGAGATGACTAAGGACATCACAACTAGAAATAGTACTCTTCTTTTCATAAATAGGTATTTTAAGGGTTATCAAAAACGTATGTTTACCATTTGAATATCAAAGATATACATAAAAATTTGAAGTTGGTATTGCAATATCTGATTTTAACGCAAAAAAATTAGTTTGGATGTTTTTTTGTTGCTTGTTGTTCTGTAACCTTCTTTTACAACCAATCATCTTCACTCAGAAAACTCCAATGATTTTGCCTTCGGTGATTGTAATGATTTTGGAGGAATTCGTTGTCAATTGGTAAAGTTTGCAGGCAAAATCGACATTGATAAATCGTACGTTGGTATAGATTTTGTTTTCCAGTGGATTTGATTCGTTGATTACGCAGGAAGTCCCTTTTTTGAATTCATTGTAACTTGAAGCAGAACGATCGGGGTTGAAATTCTTGTAGCTGGTGTATTGAATGTTGTGTTCATAATCCAATATCGTGATGTAGAATCCCTGATTTTCTTCGGGAAGAGATTTAATATCTGAAATCGGTGGAAGGTATTGCAGTGGAATGATCCCCAGTTTGTATATTCTGTCTTTGAAGTTTTCGCCTGTGTTTGGAAAACTGATGGTTGTATCTGCCAAAACTGTTCTGCTAAAACCTATTTTTATAAACAAACTGTCGTTGTGGAATTCTTCTACAAAACCAACAATTGTGGAGTCTTTGGGACTGTTTTTTACTTTATACAACCGCTGGGTACTACCGCTCCAAGAATAAAATGTCGAATGCGGAGATTGCAATACAATTCGAGCACCATCAATTTTGCAGGAGAAATAGAGACTGTCCACCGGTATCTGCTTATTGGTAGTTGAAGGGTCGACTACAGAATCTTTGTTGCACGACAGTGTAAATAGCGTAAATGCGAACAGAATAATAAATTGGTGAATTTTTTTCATCATTGATTATTTTCGATCTGCTAGATCTTTTTCGAAAGGCAGACTTTGCTATTTAAATAGGCTATAATAAATTACTAGCCAATTCCGATAATTTGCTTCGTTCGCCTTTCAGTAGGTTGATGTGAGCAAATATCTCCTGACCTTTCATTTTATCAATCAAATAAGCCAGTCCGTTCGATTCGGCATCGAGATACGGCGAGTCGATTTGTTGAATGTCGCCTGTGAAGACCATTTTTGTGTTTTCTCCGGCACGGGTTACGATAGTTTTCACTTCGTGTGGCGTGAGGTTTTGCGCCTCGTCGATGATGCAAAAAGTTTCGGAAAGGCTTCTTCCTCGAATAAAAGCCAATGCTTCAATCACCAATTGATTGTTGATGAGCATATCTTCGATGATTTTGCGATCAGCAGAGGTGGGTGCAAACTGATGTTTGATAACGGTAAGGTTGTCGAACAGCGGTTGCATATAGGGCGCAATCTTCTGCTTTTCGTCACCCGGCAAAAATCCGATGTCTTTGTTTGCTAACGACACAATGGGGCGGGCGAGGAGTATCTGTTTGTACTCCTGGTGTTGTTTCAGAGCCGATGCCAATGCAAGCAGCGTTTTTCCCGTTCCTGCCTTTCCGGTGATGGCAACGAGCTGTATCTCTTTGTCGTTGAGCACTTCGAAGGCGAAACTCTGCTCGGCGTTGCGTGGTTCAATGCCGTAGTTTTTATCCTTCTTGATTTTGGTAATCATCTTGTTGAAAGGATTGTAACGCACCAATACCGACGAACGGATACTCTGCATAATAAAGCATTCGTTTGGTTGTAGCAAGCTTCCATGTTCGAATTCACCAATATCAACGCCCTCTTTCGACGCATAAATTTTATCAATCAAATCGGGATTAACGTCTGTAAAAATCTGCTCTTTTTTGTCGAACAGATCTACATTGGTCACTTTGTCGTTGATGTAGTCTTCGGTGACGATGCCTAGCGCACGCGCTTTCATTCGCAGATTGACATCTTTGGTCACGAGAATGGTTTTTGTTTTGGGCGCTTTTTTCATCAACGAAAGGGCAGACGAAAGAATCTTGTGGTCGGGGCTTCGTTCCATAAATACTTCCGCCACTTCGGGTTCGATGCGATCGTTCACAATGATAAATAATTTCCCAAGACCAGGACCAAGGTCCGCACCTTTCTTAAAAAGGTCGTTATTGCTCAACTCATCGAGTTGCCGCACAAATTCACGGGCATTGAAATTGATTTGTTCCGAACCCTTTTTAAACTTATCCAGCTCTTCGAGCACGACAATCGGTATGTATAAATCGTTGTCTTCGAAACTCTCTAAACACTTGTAATCGTGGAGGATAATGTTTGTATCCAACACAAAATTCTTTTTCACTCCCATGACTTTCAAATTTATTGTTGATATTTGCATTAAAATTAGACAATATTTTCGTTAAACCAACTTTTATAGTGGATTATTTTAGGTAAATAATCAATGATTCATTACAACAAAAGTAGGTATTCTTTTTCTTAATTTTTTTTTTAATGGAGTGAATCACTTTCGCAAGTCCCAGCGGGGACAAACACAAATACCAAACGTCGAAATCTTGTAGAGTGAGTGAGTCCAACTTCCATTGTTTAAACAATGGAAATAAGCTATTTGGACGATTGAGCGAGTTATTTCGACTATGTTTTTTTTGCTTACTTTTTTTTGCGCCAAAAAAAACGTAAGACCCGCGGTAGCGAAAGAATATCTTGCTTCACTCAATTTTTCTGATAGAGCAAAAATAGAAAAAACAAGATGAATTACGAGCAAACCATCGAATACCTTTTCAGTCGTCTTCCTATCTTTCAACGGACAGGAGCATCTGCTTACAAAGAGGGGTTGGATAATAGCCTCGCATTGGATGATTACCTTGATCATCCACACCGTCGATACAAAACCATCCACGTTGCAGGCACAAATGGGAAAGGTTCTACGTCGCATCTGCTCGCTTCCATATTGCAACAGGCAGGCTACAAAACCGGACTTTACACATCGCCACACTTGGTCGATTTCAGAGAACGCATTCGGGTAAATGGCGAAATGATTTCGCAGCAGTTTGTAGTTGATTTTGTGGAGGATCACCGCGCTTTCTCTGAGCAAATTAGTCCTTCGTTTTTCGAGCTGACAATGATGATGGCATTCGACTACTTTGCTCATTGTGAGGTCGATGTGGCGATTATCGAAGTGGGTCTTGGCGGTAGGCTCGATAGCACAAATATTATCACTCCTGACTTGTCTGTTATAACGAATATCAGTTTCGATCACGTGCAGTTTTTAGGCGACACGTTGCCAAAAATAGCAGCTGAAAAAGCAGGAATCATCAAACAAGTCGTGCCTGTGGTCATCGGAGAAGCTGAAGGCGAAGTCCGCGCCGTATTCGAAGCCAAAGCAGCTCTGGAGAATGCTCCAATCCGTTTTGCAGTAGATGAATCAATTATTTTGACGGCACAAATTGATAAAAAAGGGCATTGGCTTTTCGAAACCAAACCATTTGGCGATGTGGTGGGTGAACTTGGTGGTCTTTGTCAAGATAAAAATGCCGCAACGGTTCTCACTGCGGTCGATTCGTTGATTAAACTTGGTTATACCATTCCAAATGAAGCGGTAAAGAGCGGCTTTGCAAATGTGTGTGCTCTTACTGGTTTGCAAGGACGTTGGCAAAAATTATCTGACGCTCCGAAAATGGTGTGCGATACGGGGCACAACGAAGCAGGAATTGGCTATGTGGTTCAACAATTACGCAATGAATCATTTGATCAACTGCACATCGTGATTGGAATGGTCAACGACAAAGATATTCGAAAAGTATTGAGTATGTTGCCGCACACAGCGCGATATTATTTTACCAAAGCAGCTATTCCACGTGCATTGTCCGAATTTGATTTATCTGCATTAGCTGCTGATTATAAGTTGTTTGGCGATGTATTCGCTTCAGTGCCAGAGGCAGTGTCTGCTGCACAAAAACAAGCTAAAGCCGAAGATTTTATTTTTATTGGAGGGAGTACCTTTGTTGTTGCCGATTATCTTTCGAGCTTATAAATACTACCGATTGATTTTAATAAAAATTGGCTTAATTAATCCGAAAAGTTATTACTCTCTGCTAAATTTATTCTATTTACGACGATTATTTTAAGAAAAATGGCAAATTATTTTGTTTTTTCGATAAAATGGTTTTCATTTGCAGTACAAATACATCTAAAAACAAAACGCATTGCCTATGTAAAGAGACTTTACTTTGATTTCAAAAACACACTTTTATGAAAAACTTAGTAAAGTTGACTGATGAACAATTGGTTGTTGCATTTGCAAAAGGAGATAACACGGCGTTTGATGTATTGCTGACTCGCCACAAAACAAAAATCTTTTCTTACATTTTTTATACCGTTCGTGATCGTGATCTAGCTGAAGATATTTTTCAGGACACGTTTATGAAGGCTATTGTGACCATCAAGCAAGGCCGTTATTCTGAGAATGGCAAATTCAGCGCTTGGATTACTCGCATAGCTCACAACTTGATTATCGACTTTTTCCGTCAGGATAAGGATGATCTTTCTACCTCGTGTGAAGACAATGGCATCTTAAACAGCAGCCGATTTAGCGAAGGAACCATTGAGGACGATATGGTGAAACTGCAAATCAAAAGCGATATTCGCAAGATAATCCGCCAATTGCCTCTCAATCAACGTGAAGTGTTGATTATGCGTTACTACAAAAATTTGAGTTTCAAAGAGATTGCCGACGAAACAGGCGTGAGTATCAATACTGCTTTAGGCCGTATGCGCTATGCGCTCATCAATATGCGTCGCATCGCACAAGAACATAACGTATCGTTGACTTTAGACTAATCAGCGTTACTCTTTCTTTAAGGTCAAAACCGTAATTTCTGGACCAGTACCAAAGCGCATCGGATACAGCACGTAGCCGATGCCTTCGTTTACATAGAGGCTCTTTCCATTCAATTCGAAATATCCACCCCATTTTTTGTATTTCAAAACAATAGGCGAATAGCGCTCGTTGCCAAGTTTCACCACCATTTGACCTGCATGCGTATGTCCTGCAAGGGTAAGGTCAATGTCGTATTTTGGTGCAACCTCTAACCTCCAATGCTCGGGATTGTGCGAAAGCAAAATCTTGAATCCATCGAAATTCATTCCTGTAATCGCTTTGTCTAAATTACCGTATTGGTGGAAAGGCGGTTCACCCCAGTTTTCTACACCAATGAGCGCAATGCTGTCGGTGCCGTGATGCAGAAAAGTATGTTCGTTGCCAATCAATTCCCACCCTAAATCAGCCTGTTTTTGGTGTAAGTTGCGCAGATTCGTATCGTAATCCGCTTTATTCTGCCAATTCACGTAGTCGCCATAATCGTGATTTCCCATAATGGAATAGACACCATCTTTGGCTCTCAATTTGGATAATGTCTGCTTGAAACGGTCAATCTCACTTGCTTTTGTATTTACCAAATCACCCGTAAATACAATCAAATCAGGATGCAAGGCATTGATTCGAGCCACCAGTTCGTCCACGATTCTGTCGGAGTGCCCGAAATTGCCCAAGTGTGTGTCGGAAAATTGCACAATTTTGTAATTGTTAAAGCTATCTGGCAGCTTTGCAGAGTGAATATCCACCGAACGTGTCACGAAATCGAATCGACCGAAGGCAGCACCCCAAAGGAACATCAAACTAACGATAACGCCTAAAATAGCTCCTGCGATGGATAAGAATTTCACCTTTTTGAAATACAATTCAGGCAGCGAAACCACCATAAAGGTCGCTTTGGGCAGATAGACCATAAAATAGACAAACATCGACCAGACGTAAATCGTCGATGCAGGGTCAGCTGTTGGACTCGTGAATTGAAACACCAACCAAATGTTGAGTAAGGCAAAGAAGCAGCTTAATCCCCAATGGAGTTGTCTGTATAATTTTTTTTCGGTAAACCTACAAATCGCCCGTTTGTAGAAATAGTAATCGGTGATTCCATTAAACAAGATGAGGAACGAAATTGCTGCAAATATGATGCGGAATACCATAATTTTTAGGGATTGAGGGATTGAGGGGGTGAGGGGTTGGGGTGACTAATTCTAAACAAATGAGAGGTAATGATGTTCGATTTAGTCTTTTTTTTTTGTACTAAAATTTTAAATCAATCTCCAACTTCTTTGCCACGTTCATCAGCATATCTTTGACCGTCATCTCCAGATTGTATTGCGGACGCCAGCCCCATTCGGCACAAGCAGACGAATCGTCCACAGATGCAGGCCAGTATTTGGCAATTTCGCGACGGAAGTCGGGTTGGTAATCGATGGTGAAATTGGGTAAGTATTTGCGTATCTCTGCCGCTTGATCTTCGGGAGTGAAGCTCATTGCACCCACGTTGTAATCTCCTCGATGTTTGAGCGATGTTCGGTCAGCTTCGAGCAGTTCTATGGTGGCGCGAACGCAATCGGGCATATACATCATCGGCAAACAGGCTTCACTGCTAAGGAAGCAGGTGTAATGACCAGTCTTTAGTGCTTCGTAGAAAATCTCTACCGCATAGTCAGTCGTTCCACCACCGGGCATGGTTTTGTGGCTGATAATGCCGGGATAGCGAATGCCCCGAAAATCGAGGTTGTATTTCTTATAATAGTAGTCTGCCAACAATTCACCCGTCACCTTGGTGATGCCATACATCGTGTTGGGTTTCAGAATCGTCTCTTGCGGTGCATTGTAGAGTGTAGATTGTGGACCGAACACGGCTATCGAACTGGGCACCATCAGTCGATCTATGTGGTGTTTGATGCTCAGCCGAATCACATTCAAAAGCCCATCGATATTGATGTGCCACGCTAATTCAGGATCTTGTTCCCCCCGTGCAGATAAAATGGCGGCCAAATGAATAATCGTATCAATATTGTGTCGTTTGATAATCTTTTCCAATCCATCCACATCGGTCACATCTACCATTTCAAACACGTTTTCGGGATAGATACCTTTGGTGTCAGCCATTACGTCCGACACAATCACATTCTCATTTCCGTAGCGAGCATTGAACTCAAGCGATAATTCTGAGCCAATCTGACCGAGCGCGCCAGTCACTAAAATCTTTTTCATGAAATCACAAATATATGGTCTGAAAATCGGATAAACTATCTCTCGCTAAAAGGTTTTGATAACAGTTTGAAATTCCCACTCCGAAGTAGTATAATCGCTTCGAAAATTCACAAACATTTTGTGTAAAAGTAGAAATAAATGTGTAATTTCGGTCGTGTTTCACTAAAATTAAAGGAGTATGTACGGAAAATTTAAGGCACATCTACAAAATGAGCTATCGGAGATTCAACAAAATGGTCTTTACAAATCGGAACGCATCATCAGCAGTCCGCAGAATGCGGTGATTACATTGAACGATGGCAGTGAGGTAATTAATTTTTGTGCCAATAATTATTTAGGCATGTCAGACCATCCAGAACTCATAAAAGCTGCTCACGAAGGCTTGACAGAGCGTGGATTGGGCATGTCGTCCGTGCGATTCATTTGTGGAACACAGGATATTCATAAAATTCTGGAACGGAAAATTGCGGATTTCTTTGAGACAGAAGATACGATTCTGTATGCTGCCTGTTTCGATGCCAACGGCGGTGTGTTCGAACCACTCTTTGGAGAAGAGGATGCGATTATTTCGGATTCGCTCAATCACGCATCAATAATTGATGGAGTGCGCCTTTGCAAATCCGCTCGATATCGCTATGCGAATGCAGATATGGCTGATTTGGAAAAACAACTGCAAGCTGCTCAAAATCATCGATTTCGTATCATTGCCACCGACGGCGTTTTTTCGATGGATGGCAATGTGGCTCCTATGGATAAAATTGTTGCATTGGCCGAGAAATACGACGCGCTCGTGATGGTTGACGAATGTCATTCTGCCGGTGTGGTTGGACAAACGGGCAGGGGAGTGACCGAGTTGCACAATATTCGTGGTCAGGTCGATATCATCACTGGCACGCTTGGCAAGGCTTTTGGCGGAGCCGTTGGGGGATTTACGACCGGGAAAAAAGAGATTATCGATCTATTGCGCCAGCGTTCAAGACCTTATCTGTTTTCCAATTCGTTGCCTCCTGCTGTGGTTACGGCAGGAATTCGTATGTTCGAAATGATGGAGCAATCCAACGAATGGCAGGAGCGACTTCACCAAAATACAGCCTACTTTGTCGAGCAAATGACACAAGCCGGATTCGATCTGAAACCAACGAAATCCTCTATATGTGCGGTAATGCTCTACGACGCAAAATTGTCGCAAACATTTGCTCTAAAGCTTCTTGATGAAGGTATTTATGTCATTGGTTTCTTCTATCCCGTTGTGCCGAAAGATCAGGCACGCATTCGTGTGCAGCTCTCTGCAGCGCACAGTCGTGCTCACCTCGAAAAGGCTGTCGCTGCATTTGTAAAGGTCGGAACGGAGTTGGGCGTTTTGTAAGATCTAAACTCAGAGAGATAGAAGCCCCGAAAGAAGCGACAATCGCTGCACCTTCGGGGCTTGTGTTTTTGAGCGGAAAACGGGACTCGAACCCGCGACCCTCAGCTTGGGAAGCTGATGCTCTACCAACTGAGCTATTTCCGCAGATTGGTAATGCAAATATGAACTAAATTTCTGGAAAATCCGAAAGTTTGATTAAAAAATCCCCAAAACATTTTGCTTTGGGGATTACATATTATTATAACAAGGTTATTGAGCTTGAATGCCGTCAGGCAGTCTTGTCGAAGTTACTCTTTTCCTTCCCAGCCCAATGCGCTTGCGCCAAGGATAGCAGCATCACTCGCTTTGAGATTTGATGGAAGCACTTTTATTTTGCCTCTCCAAATTGGAAGTACGTTGTTGTCTAGTCCGTCTTTGATTGGTTTCAGAATCAAATCACCGGCTTGAGCCAAACCGCCAAACAATACAATAGCCTCAGGTGCTGAGAATGCTACGAAATCGGCAAATGCTTCTCCCAGAATATTTCCAGTCGTTTTGAAAATTTCAATCGCTACTTTGTCGCCTAAGATTGCTGCATCATACACATCTTTCGAGGTGATTTTATCCACGTCTAATTTGCGTAATGCACTTTTTTCTGTACTAGTTTCCATTATTTCGCGTGCAGTGCGTGCCACACCAGTTGCTGAAGCGTAAGTTTCGAGACATCCTTTCTTACCACATCCGCATAGTCGACCATTGTTACGTCGTATCGTCACGTGACCCAATTCCCCAGCAAAACCATCGTGTCCATACACCAAGTCGCCGTTGATTACGATACCACTACCCACACCAGTTCCGAGCGTGATGATGATAAAGTTTTTCATTCCGCGTGCTACACCGTAGGTCATTTCACCAATTGCTGCAGCATTGGCATCGTTTGTGACTACCGCTGGAAGCTGAAATTTCGCTTTCAATAAACTTCCTAAGGGGACAACACCCTTCCAAGGTAGGTTTGGCGCAAATTCGATGGATGAAGTGTAGTAATTACCGTTTGGCGCACCGATTCCGATGCCTTTGATTTGTGAAACACCCCCAACCTCTTCAATCAGAGGAAGCAATCCTTCGTAGAGTGCGTCGATGTAGTCATTGATTTCGGGATAATCTGGTGTTGGAATTGAGCCTTGGCCTAAGATATTTCCCATTGTATCCACAATTCCAAATTTGGTGCCTGTACCGCCCATGTCGATACCAATTACATACGGTTTTTCCATTTTTCTTTTATTATTAGAGTTAATTTATTCGGTTTCATATCGAAATATGCGGGTTAGTCGTTTTATGAAAGAATTGTCATGATAACGAGCTTTACGCTACCGCGGGTCTTGCTTTTTTTTGGCGCAAAAAAAAGTAAGCAAAAAAAACATAGTCGAAATAACTCGCTCAATCGTCCATACATCATACTACCATTAGTAGAATAATCGTTGTTGGACTCACTCACTCTACAAGATTTCGACGCTTGGTATTTGTGTTTGTCCCCACTGGGACTAAAGATTCAGTATTTGAATTGATTATCTTCTTTTCAAAATAGCCACCTAAACGTAATAGACTCATACGTTCTTATTGCAAAGATAATATTTCAAAATTAATTTGAAAGAAACATTTTCAGTTGTTCCGATAATTCAGAATGAAAATATGTTTGGCTCACGATTGTTGCAACAAAATGTTAGTTCGAAACCTGCTCAAATGGCTCTATTTACGGCAAATTTTATAACTTTGCGACGAAAATTAATTTAGTTCGTATTGTTTCATAATTCAATTCCCGATGGTAAAACATATTGTATCCTTCAAAATGAAGGCGTTTGATACGCCTGAGCAAAAAGCAGAAAAATTAGCTGAAATCAAACTTGGTTTAGAGTCGTTGTTGAGCAAAATCGATGTGCTCAAGAGCATGGAAGTCGGTATCAATGCCAATCCTGCTGAGGCTTTCGATTTCTGTTTGGTGTCTGAATTTGATACGTTGGAAGATGTGGATGTTTACGCCAAACATCCCGAACACGTAGCTGTAGCTGTTAAAATACGCGAACACCTCGAATCGAGAGCGTGTGTGGACTATTATTTCTAAATTCGTACTGATTTTTTAACATTTGGCGCTTCTAAAACCGTTAAATGGCTCTGTTTTATCATAAAAAAAGCATAAAATTTGGTTGTCTGACTCATTCGAGTCATCTTTGCATTGGTTCAAAGACCTGAAATGGTGCTCATTTATAATGATTTACCTTTTCTGTAGCAGAAAATCTGCGAAGTTTATTGGCGTTATTTTTTTTCGCTCATAGACTTTTTGTGTAACGAAAACCAAAATTTATGCGTTCTTTCAAAAACCTGTTCTTGCTTTTGTTGATACTGATTCCGTCAACCGCTTATGTGGCGAAAGATTCACTCCCAGAAATTGGGCTGACACCCGGAAGCACCGCTCCCGCCATTCAGATTGACAAAACAGGAAAAGAGTTGCTAAGCAGCATGCACGGTCACTATCTGTTGCTCCAGTTTTGGGCAGCCTACGACGGACAGTCGCGCATGACCAACTTGCTGATGCACAACTCAATTTCAAAGCACTACGCTGAGCGTGTGCAGATGGCTTCGTTCTCGTTCGACTCGCAGAAGTTGATTTTCGACGAAACCTTACGCACCGATGGAATTTCCACTTCAAATCAATATTTTGTAGAAGAGGGTACAAATTCCGAAATCTTTCGAACATATAGCCTTGCAAATGGGTATGCGAATTACCTGATTGATCCAAATGGTGTGATTGTAGCGAAAGATGTCTCACCTCAAAAATTAGAAGAAATCTTGAATTAATTTAAAAAGCCATCTTAGGATGGCTTTTTTTGTGCCTTAAAATGGGTTAGTGTGGTTATTTATAAAAATTAGACGAATTTGAAACTCAAATAAATGCTTAATCGAAAGTCCCAGTGGGGACAAGCACAAATACCAAACGTCGAAATCTTGTAGAGTGAGTGAGTCCAACTTCCATTGTTTAAACAATGGAAATAAGCTATTTGGACGATTGAGCGAGTTATTTCGACTATGTTTTTTTTGCTTACTTTTTTTTGCGCCAAAAAAAAGCAAGACCCGCGGTAGCGAAATGCTTATTTAGGCGACTAACCTATTGAGTTATAAGACAACTATAATGTCGAATTCAAAAGCCCCTAAATCCCCTAAAGGGGACTGTAGCTGAGGTTGTATTTTGAAAAGTTAATCATTGACATACAAATAATTACAGTAGAATATCTAAGTCCCCTTTAGGGGATTTAGGGGCATAGTCGTTAACCGTAAATGTGACATTATTTCACTCCCTAAACTTCCAAACTTACTTACTCGATTTATTTCGCACGATAATACCACTATTCATCAAAAGAATTTTCAAAGTTCGATTTGCAAGTTCGACAAAAATCATAACTTTGTTTTGTTGAATTTACATGAAGAAATAGTATGAAAGTTTACAAATTTGGTGGTGCATCGGTTAAATCAGCCGATGGAATCAGAAATATCGTCAAAATAGTGTCGTCGATCGATGGCAACCTCTTTGTCGTCGTATCGGCAATGGGGAAAACAACCAACGCTTTAGAGGAAGTTTTAGAGCATTTTATGAAGGCAGAAAAAGCCTTGTCGCTTGCTAAACTTGCTGAAGTAGAGACTTATCACTCCGATATTATCCGCGAGCTTTTCAGGTATCCCGAAAAAGGTTTTCAGGCGGTGGCACCACTTTTCGACACGATGAAAGCATATATCTCGCAAGAAGTTGGCGATGATTACGACCGATGCTACGACCACTTGGTCTCTTATGGCGAGGTGATTTCCACCACCATTGTTTCTGCATTTCTCGAAGATAGCGGCGTGCACAATTGCTGGTTGGATATGCGTCAACTGTTGATGACCGACAGCAATTTCCGCGAAGCCAATATCCGAATGGACGAATCGGCCATTAGAATGAAGGCAGCAGCCGATTTCAAGGAGCATCGAATATACGTTGGGCAAGGTTTTATAGGTTCCAACTCCAAAGGCGACCCAACCACCCTCGGGCGCGAAGGATCTGACTACACCGCCGCGGTGGTAGGAAATCTACTCGATGCTGAGAGTGTGACCATCTGGAAAGATGTCCCTGGCATTCTGAATGCCGATCCGCGTATCTTCGAAAACACCGTTCACATTCCCGAGCTCACCTACTACGATGCCGTAGAATTGGCTTACAGCGGTGCGCAGATTATCCACCCCAAAACCATTAAACCACTCGAAAACAAGCAGATTCCACTCTTTGTGCGTCCTTTTTCTGCGCCAACAGAAGCTGGTTCGGTCATTAAATCGACTGTAGCCAAGCCAATTGATGTGCCAGTGCTGATTTTGCGCAAGAATCTGGTGCTTGTTACCGTTCGTCCGCGCGATTTCTCCTTTGTGTTGGAAGAGAGCCTATCGAAAGCGTTTGTCGTTTTTCACAAGCACCGACTCAAAATCTCGTTGATTCAGAGTTCTGCTGTCAGTATCTCTGTTTGTGTGGATAATACCCGCTACCTCAATGCGGCGATTGATGAACTGGGCAACGACTTTAAGGTGAGCTACAACGAAAGCCTCGAACTACTGACCATACGTGGCACCAACGATGCAATCGTCAACGAAACCACAGCAGGGCGATCGATTATGCTATCGCAACGCACTCGACGTATCGCCCGCTTTTTGATGCGAATGGTGTAGGAGGAGGTTTCCCTTATCCCCGAATTGCAACCTTATATCGATACCACAGTGGGGAGACGATGCCTTTGAGAATGCTGCTGATGGAGATACTCCACCACACACCCACCACACCGAGGGTTGGGATTGCGACCAGTGCATACGCTAATGGAATGCGCAGGATGTTGAATCCAATGCCAATCACAGTGGGAGGTTTCGTTCGTCCCAATCCGTTGAATGCACCAGCTGTCACCATTTCGGTAAGCATAAAGAGTTGCGAAAATGCGAGAATCTTCAAATAACGTCCCCCTTCGAATGCTGCTGCACTGTCTTTGACGAAAGCCGTGAAAATATTTGTGCCAAAGAAATAAAACACCAAACCAACAATCGATCCAATGGAAACACCAATCCACAGTGCCGCTCGATAGGCTTTGGCAATTCGGTCGAATTTGCGCGCGCCGTAGTTTTGACCTACAAATGCACCTAACGCCGTCGATATTCCCCCTGCCGACATCCACGAAACCGCTTCAATTTGTCCGCCGATGCTCTGTGCCACCATCGCAGCATAGCCCCACTTGGCAGCCAATTGCGTGGTAATCATCGAAATGCCACAAAACAATACGCTTTGTAAACTGACAGGAAATCCGAGCGAAAGAATACGCATTACAAACCGTTTTCGCAGTTGGGTGATATATGATAGCTTGCCGATGGGCGACCGATGCGAGAAGAGTCGAAAAGCAAACAGACCACTCACTAAGCCCTGAGCCAATGCAGTAGAAATTGCCGCACCATCGATTCCGAGTTTTGGGAAAAAGCCAATGCCATAAATCAGAAATGGATCGAGTGTCATGTTAAGCAACAATCCGCAACCGTTGATGTAGAGCGGCGTTTTGCTGTTTCCAGATGCATTGTATATGCCCGAAAAAGTCTGATTGAGCAGGGTGAAGAGCAATCCAGGAGAAACAATGCGCAAAAACGATGCTCCGTTTTCCGTAATTTGTTTGTCAAGACCAAAGAATCCAATCATTTGGTTTGCAAAAACAAGCGTCAGCAAAATAAAGATGAGCGAAATAAGTGTGGCAATCGTAATGGCGTGTGCTGCGAAGAATTGAGCTCTTTTGTGCTTGCCTGCGCCAATCGATTGCGCAACGGTCACCTCCACACCAATTTTCGTCACATAAGCAAACGAACTGTTCAGCCAAGCAAAGAAGGCCGCTGCCCCAACCGCTGCAACCGCTTTTCCGCCAAGCTGACCCAACCAAAACATATCGGTCAGGTTGTACGTCATCTGTATAAACGATGCTCCGATAATTGGAAACGAAAGTCCGAACAGAGTGGGGAGTATTCTACCAGTGGTTAAGTCGCGGCGCTGCGTCATTTGGCTTTTTGTCTTGTTTGAGGTGCAAATGTAGTGTTAAAATCAAAAAAGCCGATAATCGTTGCTGATTATCGGCTTTTTGTGAGGTTCCTGGCGGATTCGAACCGCCGTAGACGGTTTTGCAGACCGGTGCCTAACCACTCGGCCAAGGAACCCTTTGTGGTTTTGCGAGTGCAAAGATAGCACGATTTTTTAAGTTCGCAAACGATGGAATCTCTATTTTTGAATGAAAAATCGCAAAAAACTATTTTCGAACAATCTTTTTCAACGAACTTTTCGAAAGGCGGCGCATCTTTTTGATCGGAATGTCAATCTCTTTCGCCGATTCTTTACGCGTAATTAGATTGGGTATTGCCACACCTACAGCCAAAGCCATGATAATAAACGTGGCTTTAGTCCCATTATTTATAGTGTCTGCTAAAACTTGATTGTAATTTGGTCCCACTTTGTCGGTCAAACTGATGATGCCGAGCATTGTTTTGTATGCAAAAATACCTGGAACCAAAGGAATAACCGAAGGTATAGCGAAGATAAGGGGAGGAGCATGCTTCTTGTGTGCCGCTCTGATGCTGAAAATTCCCACCAACGATGCACCTACAAAGGCTGCAATCACCACATGAACCTCTAAGCCAATCAGCAAAAATTTAGCCATACAGCCTACCAATCCAAGAAAAAACACGGCCCACAAAGCTCGTGCAGGAACGTTGAACAATACCGCAAAGCCAACAGCGGCACATCCGCCCCAAAATCCTTTTTCTATTAATTCTAACCAGTTCATAGCTTAAATGTGATAAAGGTAAATGGAAATTGAAAGTCCGAGAGCAATCATAAAAGCAATGATTAAGCCGTGTGCCCAACGCAAAATGCCGTTCAGCGTATTGCCTTCTATTAGGTCGGTAAACGAATGAATGAGTGGAATACCAGGAATGAGATACAACACCGAGGTGGCAAATCCGTGCTCGAAGGGAAAGTCTGGTCCAATTAAGCTAAACGACCCAGATATAAGTGCCGAAACAGTGGCACCTACTAACACAGCGATGTAAGGATTGAATTTCTTTTTGAGAAATTCCTGACGTGCAAAAAGACCAACGAAAGTTGCCACAAAAGCAATCAGCATTTCAATAGCATTACCGCCTGCTAATCGGCAAAACGAAGCTCCTGCAAGGCTAACGAATGACAATACAATGATGCGTGGATAGTGAGGCAAAGCTTGAAGTCTTTTCAAATCTTCGTTAATCTGTTCAATAGTCCAGCCTTGTTGTACAATTCTCCAACTCATTCGGCTGATGCCCGACACCAGTTTGAAATTCACCCCGTGTGGCGATGTCCGCTTTAGGTTGTTATAGACCTGATTGTGGTCAGCATCTCGCAACGCAAGTGTCAGTGCACGGTGGGTGATGAGCATATCTGCATTGTACCCAAACGAATTTGCAATTCGATCGACTGTCATACGAATACGGGCAGTGCTTGCGCCGTTACTCATAAGCAGCGTGCCGATTTCGAGCAGTAGTTTTCCGAGGTCTTTTACCTCTTCTTGATTCTTCAATTTCATCGGTCGTTGTTTTGTTTTGCAAAGGTACGCTCTTCATTTGATTTACTCAACATATTTAGGCTAAAAATATGTTGTAAAGCATAATTTTGCATTCTTATTGTTACTTTTTTTGAAAGTGTTTTGATTAAAACAATGACGAATTAAAAAAAATATTAAATCGATAGTCCCAGTGGGGACAAACACAAATACCAAACGTCGAAATCTTGCAGAGTGAGTGAGTCCAACTTCCATTGTTAAACAATGGAAATAAGCTATTTGGACGATTGAGCGAGTTATTTCGACTATGTTTTTTTTTGCTTACTTTTTTTTGCGCCAAAAAAAAGCAAGACTCGCGGTAGCGAAAAAGGTTGATATAATGATAAATCTAACTTGTTGTATAAAGATTATTTAAGCAATTTAGACTAAAAGTTTAAATTCTTTCAAATCTGATGTTATAATTCCTCGCTGTTTTCGTCACTATTATAACACTGCGAAATTGCCTGAAAATATTTTTTTGGAATTTTGCAACCAAACGATCAGGTCGTTTCGTCTAACAGACAAAGAGGTTCGAAAAAAGTGAGAGATAGTCTGTTTTGAGCGGAATCATCTGCTTCTTTTACCTTGTAATACATAGTACTTATAAAATGTTAATCTTTTAAATTCAATTAGTTATGAAAACTTTAGGTAAATTGTTTGGTATGAAACGCACCATTATTTTGGTTGCAGTTGCTTTGATTTCTGTTAGTTCTTTTGCGAAAAGTTCTTGTTGTGTGAAAGTTTTGGTAACAGACCATTTCTATCAACCCATCGATTACGCCACTGTCACATTGAAAGACGCTGAAACTCAAAAAGTGTTGAAAGTGATGTTGAGTAACGACAAAGGAGAGGTGAAACTGAAAAAATTGCGTCCAGGAAATTATGTTCTCGATGTGAAAACTCCAGGCTTTTCGACAAATAAGACGAATGCATTGACCATTACCGAAGGTGGTACCAAAATGATGGAAAAAGTGGTTGTTTTAGAAAGCAACTTGATGGAAGAACAAAACAAAAAAGAGACAAATGTCAGTCAAGTTTTACAAATGCCTGATGAATTGATGTAAAATAGGTTTGTGTTTAGGTTTGATTAAAAAGTAACGATGCGTCTAGTCAAATTGGCGCATCGTTTTCAAAAAAAAATGGTTTTTGACGGTTAATGATGACTATTTTCATTATAAAAAAATACTTCAAAAAAATATCAAACAAAGCAATACTTATTCTTTAGTCCCAGCGGGGACAAACACAAATTCCAAGCGTCGAAATCCTGCAGAGTGAGTGAGTCCAATATCAATTATTAATACAATAGGAGTCAGTTGTATGGACGATTGAGCGAGTTATTTCGACAATGTTTTTTTTGCTTACTTTTTTTTGCGCCAAAAAAATAGTAAGACCCGCGGTAGCGAAAAGAGAGATTTAATGTAAAATCTTTCACTTTCTCAATTACCCAACTTTTTCGTTACAGTACGTAAAACAAAACAATAATCAGATGGAAACAACTTATAAATATAGCATTTCAATTCTTCTTTTCTGTCTTATGACATTCACAACAGCTTATGCAAAGAGCAACAATATAGTGAAAGGCAAAGTGGTCGATAACAAAAACCAACCTGTTGAGTTTGCAACTGCATTGTTGCGAAAATCAAACAGCGATGAAGTGGTACAGGGTGCAATCTGCAACCCAAAAGGAGAGTTCAAAATCGAAAAGGTACGCCCTGGAGATTATACCTTGACAATCAGCATGATCGGTTATGAAAAGGCTACTACTTCTGTTTTTCGGATTGAACAACAGGAGACGGGGATCATTGAGCAAAATATTACTTTGAAAGAAGAAATTCATCAGTTGAAAGAGGCACAAGTGGTTGCAAAACGCAAATATGTAGAGCAATTGGCGGATAAATTAGTGGTCAATCCAGAAGCTTCGCCAACAACTGCGTCTGAAAACGTGTTTGAGATTCTGAAAAAAGTACCCGGTGTTTCGGTGGACAACAACGACAACATCAGTTTGAAAGGGAAGCAAGGCGTGAAGATTTTGATCGACGAAAAATCAACCTATGTGTCTGCCACTCAACTTGCCACCATATTAAAAGCGATGCAGGGCAAAAATGTAGATCGCATCGAAGTGATTGAAAACCCGTCTGCCAGATACGATGCTGAGGGCAATTCTGGTATTATCAACATCAAAACTAAGCACTACAGAGCTCCAGGTTTCAATGGAAGTGTGAATAGTGGGCTGACCATCGGAAAACGTGTTGGAGAGAACGGCGGCATCGACCTGAATATGAATTATGGGAAGGTGAATTTTTACGGTAACTATTCCTACTACGATTGGCGAAACTGGCACTCGCTGGATGGCACTCGACGCTTTACTTCACCCGAATTATTGGGTGCTGTTCAAAAAATTTGGACGAAAAGCAACAACGACGGTCAAGCTCATAACTTTAAGTTGGGAGCCGACTACAATATTTCAAAAAATAAGGTGCTGAGCGTGATGATGCGCGGAAATAGTGGCAACAACATTGAAGATGGTAATTCGAATACCTCATTTTGGAGCAAAACTCAACAACTCGACTCTGCGTTGATTACCAAGGTACAGATGGATAACCACTGGAGTAGCTACACGTATAATGTGAACTACAAATGGGATATCGATACGACTGGTCGCTCATTGGTGGTGGATGCCGACTATGCGTTGTTTAGTTTTAGAGGTAAAAACATTCAAAAAAGCGAATATTTCGATGGTGCTTATAACAATCTACACCACGATTTTGCACTAGATGCGCTTCAGTCTGGCGATATTAAAATCTTCACTGCAAAAGCTGATTATATCCATCCATTGAGTAAAATTTGGACAATAGAAACCGGATTAAAGAGCAGTATTGTCAGAAATGACGGCAAGTCAGATTTTGATGTGCTGGACGAAACAGGTACAATCTGGAACCCAAATTTCAACAAGCACGACCACTTTATCTTTGACGAAAAAATCAATGCTGCTTACACCAGCTTGAGGGGACAATTTAAGAAAAACTCTGTTCAGCTTGGACTTAGAGTCGAAAATACAAACACAAAGGGTAACTCTTTATCAACCAATCAGATAACAAATTTTAATTATACTAATTTATTCCCATCTATTTTCCTGCAACATAGCTTCAACGAATCGAGTCAGTTGGGATTTTCTTACAGTTACCGCATCGGTCGTCCGAGCTACCATTTGCTCAATCCATTTGTTTGGATACTAGATCCTTACACCTACGAAAAAGGCAATCCATTTCTGAAACCTCAGTTCACACATTCGGTAGGGTTGAATCACTCTTACAAGGGGAAATTCTTTACATCGATGGGATTCTCTTACACCGACGACTTCTATTCAGATGTCATTCGTCAAAACGACGAAACCAAAGTGGTTTATCAGACCAAAGAGAATTTGAGTAGGGCTTTAGATTGGAACCTTTCGGAGACGGCTCAGCTGAATGTGACCAAATGGTGGAGGCTAAACAGCACTGTATCAACGATGTATAAACGTGTAAATTCGACAATTGAGGGTGCAAATCAGATGGAACGATGGAGCTACAGTGGCGATATGACAAACAGTCTGTCGCTGCCAAAAGATTTTGAATTAGAATTATCTGGTAGCTATCAATCAAAAATGCTCTGGGGAAATTTTTACATCTATGAGCAATATAGGGTTGACTTGGGTATTCAAAAGTCAATTTTGAAAAAACAAGGGACTTTGAAAGTGGCAATTAACGATATATTCAATACATTCAATGCAGGCGGTTACACAAAATATGCTAATGTCGATTTAGATATAAAGAATTATTGGGATAGCCGTCAAGTAAATATCTCATTCACCTATCGTTTTGGGAAAAATGACTTCAAAACGAGAGCTAATAGAACAACTGCATCTAGTGAGGAGCAAGGCCGCAGTTCAAAAAATTGAGAATAAGTTTAACTTCTCAATAAACTAAATTAACTATCTCAAAGCCATTTTGCTGTGAAGCACGATGGCTTTTTCTATTTTATATTGAGAAAAATAGCTTTGTTTTATAATTTATTAATTGTTGAATACGATATATGGTACAAACATTCTAATCTAATTGTTTTATATTTGCAATCCATAAAAAATCTTCGCAGAAGAGAAAGCAATGATTGGATTATTAGGCATAAGTTACAAAACGACCTCCCTCGATATAAGAGAAAAATACGCCTTTTCAGACGAAGAGATTATTCGATTTGCAGAATATCTTCAGCAAGAAACAGATATTTCTGACTTGGTGTTGCTCTCTACCTGCAACCGCACCGAACTCTATTTTTCACAAGACATTTACGACCGTCAAACTGCTTTCGATCAGGTTTTTAAGGCACTGAACAGCTTCAAAAACATTGATGAACACTATTGGCATACGTTTTATCATAAATCGCAAACTGATGCAGTTCGTCATTTGTACGAAGTGGCCTCTGGGCTTGACTCGATGGTGCTGGGCGAAGATCAAATCATTGGGCAAATCAAAGATGCCTATCTGTTTTGTACCAAAGCTGCACTGACCGATGATGTGTTGATGCGTTTGTTCCAAAAATCATTCGAAGCAGGTAAGCGTGTTCGCACCGAAACCGCCATCAAAGTGGGTACAACATCAGTCAGCGCAGCGGCTGTCGAACTGTGTATCAGAAAGTTAGGTGATTTATCCCAAAAATCACTTTTAGTGATTGGCGCAGGAGAAACCGGTGCTTTGGCATTGCAAAACTTTTCAACCAAGGGCATTGGACGAGTGACAGTCATCAATCGAACTTTCGAGCGTGCACAAGAGCTTGTGAATGACTATGAGGCGTTCGCCGCACCGTTTGAACACCTCGAAAACGAACTTCCCAAACACGATATTATCGTCGTAGCAACCGCTTCTCAAACGCATTTAATCAGTTCGACAATGGTTGAAAGTTATATTCACAAATTAGAAGGTAATGAGCAGATTTTCATTGATTTATCTGTCCCCAGAAACATAGATGAAAAGGTAGATGAAATCGATTCGGTAAGTCTCTTCATGGTCGATGATTTGGAAGATGTGGTGAGATTAACCGCCGAAAAACGCCTCGAATGCGTCGATTCAGCAGCAGAAATTATCAACGAAGTGGTGCACGAGTACAACGAATGGTTCACTTCACGCTCTCTTCGTCCGGCAATCAAGACGATTACCTCCAATCTGTTAGCAATTCACAACAAGGAGTTGAAACTGAACAAGAAATACGAATCAGATGAGGTTCAGAAGGCTGTGGAAGAGTATGCCCAACATTTAACACAACGCTATACTGGTCTGTTAATCAAGAACTTAAAAGACCTGACCAATAATGGGAAAGACGTGGATTCGCTGAACATCGTAAGTGACTTATTTAAACTAGACTAAAACAGGTTACTGGATTTATTTTCAGTAGTTTATATCCAATATATGAAGCAGAAAATACGTATCGGAACAAGAGGAAGTCAATTGGCGCTTTATCAAGCAGAGAAGGTGAAATCTACGCTGTTGGCAATTTATCCCGATATGACTGTTGAGATTGAAATCATCAAAACCAAAGGAGATAAAATTCTTGATGTCGCACTTTCGAAAATTGGCGATAAAGGATTGTTTACCAAAGAGATAGAGAATGCCTTGTTGGATAATTCTGTCGATATTGCCGTGCATAGTTTGAAGGATTTACCCACCACGTTACCCGAAGGATTGAAACTTGGTGCTGTGCTCGAACGAGGAGAATACCGCGATGCGTTGGTAAGCCGTAATGGAAAGAAACTCGCCGATTTGGGTGCTGGAGATGTGGTTGCAACATCAAGTCTGCGTCGACAAGCCGGTTTGCTGCAAGTTTCACCAGAGGTTACGCTTAAAGACATACGTGGAAATGTGAACACTCGCCTTCAACGAATGGAGGAGGGCTACTGCGATGCGATGATTATGGCTGCTGCCGGATTGCAAAGACTGGGGCTAGAAAGCTATATTACAGAGATTATCGAACCAAATCAGATTACACCCGCTGTGAGTCAAGGGATTATCGCTATCGAAATTCGTGAAAACGATCCTGAAACAGAGGATGTTTTGTCCAAAATCAACCATGCTGACACGTTGTTGAGTGCAATAGCAGAGCGTGCTTTCTTAGCGCATTTGCAAGGTGGTTGCCAAGTGCCGGTGGGATGTTATTCAAGTCGTAATGGTTCTGAAATGGCCCTGCACGGATTTGTAGCTTCGGTGGATGGAAAAAGAAGCATCAAGCAATCTATAAAAGGTGAAGCGGAAGATGCACGTATGCTCGGTATTGCATTGGCAAACAGCATGATAAGCGAAGGAGCTGACAAAATTCTGGATGAAATAAGAAGCTGAACTAATGCAATTATTGCAAGACAAAATATACATTTCAACCCGACCCAAAGAGCAGGCAGCATCGCTGGAGCGATTGTTGAGTTCAGAGGGAGCTAAAGTGCTGTCAATGCCTACGATAGCAATTGAAGAAGAGGAGTGGAACTATGAAAAAACAGAACTTCTCCATACTATTTGGATGTACCATTGGTTGGTGTTTACGAGCGTGAATGGTGTGAGGTACTTTTTCGATAAGATGGAATCGCTTAACGGAAATTATTTGTTGCCGATTCACATTAAAATTGCGGTTGTTGGCAAAAAAACTGCTGATGAATTGCTCAAGTTTGGACATGAGGCAACATTCGTCAATCCTGGAAATACGGGTGAAGAGTTGGCGAAGACGTTTCAACAGCAAATTAAGCCAAACGAACATATCTTGCTCTGTTTGGGGAATTTAGCTCGTCAAACCTTGGAGAACGCGCTCAAAGGAAAAGTAGAATATACGCGATTGGACGTTTATCGGACGGTGATGCCTGAGGAGTTTAACGAAGAAGCTTTAGAGGCGATTATAAAGGATCAATACGAGATGATTATCCTGACAAGTCCGTCGGCTTTTCGCAATTTGTTGATTTTATTAGAAGGGAAAACAGACGTTTCGCGATTGAGATTGGCTTCAATAGGAAGCACAACAACTGCTGAAATTCAGCAATTTAAGATGAATCCTGTGGTAACTGCTTCGATGGCCAACGCTCAAGGAATTTTCGAAGCGATCATAGAAGAAACTAAGAAGAAAATTTAGCCACAAAGGCACAAAGCCACGAAGGAACACAAAATTATCTTTGTGAAAACTTAGAGCCCTAGTGTCTTCGTGGCAAGAAAAGAAAGAAAAAGAAAGAAGAATTAGCCACTAAAGTACAAAGCCACGAAGGAACACAAAATTATCTTTGTGAAATCTTAGAGTCTTGGTGTCTTCGTGGCAAGAAAAGAAAGAAAAGAAAAAAGAATTAGCCACTAAGGCACGAGGACGCAAAGAAACACAAAATTATTTTCGTGAAAGCTTAGAGCCTTTGGGTCTTATTGGCAACAAAAACAATATATTATGGCATTTCCAACTACACGTTTGCGCCGTTTGCGCCAGTCGCCAGTTTTGCGAAACATGGTTCGCGAAACAATCCTTACGCGTCACGATCTTGTGATGCCGATGTTTGTTTGTCCGGGAACGAATGTGAATAATCCCATCAAGTCGATGCCGGGGAATTCTCAGTTTTCTGTAGATTTGTTGGTGGAGCGTTGCAAAGAGCTTTACGCAATGGGATTGGAGTCAGTTCTCTTGTTTGGGATTCCTGAGCACAAAGACGAGCACGGTTTGGTGGCGTGTGAACACAACGGCATCGTGCAGAAAGCGGTTCGAGCTTTGAAAAGAGAATTACCCGATTTGTACCTGATTGCCGACATTTGCAACTGCGAATATACGTCGCACGGACATTGTGGCACCATCGTAAACGGAGATGTGGACAACGATTTGACATTAGTAACGCTTGCTAAACAATCGGTTTCGCTAGCTCAAGAAGGCGTAGACATGGTTGCTCCGAGCGATATGATGGACGGACGGGTGGGTGCGATTCGCCGTGCACTGGACGAGCATCATTTCCATAACACACCGATTATGGCCTATTCTGCGAAGTATGCGTCTGCATTCTACGGACCTTTCCGCGAAGCAGCCGAGAGTGCGCCTCAGTTTGGCGACCGCAAAACCTATCAGATGGATCCTGCTAACACGAACGAAGCGTTGCGCGAAGTGGCGCTTGACATCGAAGAGGGAGCAGACATCGTGATGGTGAAACCGGCATTGAGTTACCTCGATGTGATACAGCGTGTGAAAACGAACTTCAACATTCCGGTGGCGGCCTACAACGTGAGCGGTGAGTTTTCGATGGTGAAAGCTGCAGCGGCAAACGGTTGGATTGATGAGAAACGCATCACGCACGAAATCTTGACTTCCATTAAACGGGCAGGCTCGGATATTATTATAACGTACCATGCGCAGGACGTTTTGGGCGATCTTTAATGTGCTAATGTGTAAATATGCTAATTTGCCAATTTCAAATCTGCGTAATCCGCGAGATCTGCGGGAAATAAATATTGACAATGAAGAATTACGATAAGAGTGTCGCCGCGTTTGGCGAAGCGAAGCAACATATTCCCGGAGGAGTGAATTCTCCGGTGAGATCTTTTAGAGGAGTGGGTGGAGACCCGCTCTTTATTGCATCCGCCAAGGGCGATAAAGTGACCGACATTGATGGGAATGAGTACATCGACTACGTGGGTTCGTGGGGGCCGATGATTCTCGGACACGCACATCCCGAAGTAATCAAAGCTATTCAGCAAACGGCGGAGCGCGGTACGAGTTATGGTGCACCGACTTTGCTAGAAACAGAAATGGCATTGCAAATCAAAAAGATGGTGCCGTCTATCGACATGGTGCGGATGGTAAACTCGGGTACGGAAGCGACGATGAGTGCACTGCGCTTGGCAAGAGGATATACCAGCCGCGAAATTGTGGTGAAGTTCGAAGGATGTTACCATGGCCACAACGATAGTTTTCTGATTAAAGCTGGTTCGGGCGTGTTGACGCTCGGCACACCCGATTCGCCTGGCGTAACAGCGGGAACAGCTAAAAGCACATTGACTGCGAAATACAACGATTTGGCATCGGTGGAGGTATTATTCAAGGAGTATGGTGACCAAATTGCAGCGCTCATTATCGAACCCGTTACGGGAAACATGGGAGTGGTCGTTCCCACGAAAGAGTTTATACAAGGCGTGCGCCAACTTTGTACGCAATACGGTGCAGTACTCATCTTCGACGAAGTAATGACCGGATTCCGCCTCGCAAAAGGAGGAGCGCAAGAAATTTTGGGCATCGTGCCTGATATGACGACGTTCGGAAAAATCATAGGTGGCGGTCTGCCCGTAGGGGCGTATGGCGGCAAACAAGAGATTATGGATCAATTGGCTCCGAAAGGACCAGTTTATCAGGCAGGAACGTTGTCGGGCAATCCATTGGCCATGGCTGCCGGACTGACGATGTTGAAACTACTGGATGAAACGCCCGATTTCTACCAAATATTGGAACAAAAATCGGCAAGATTGGAAGCCGGACTCGAAAAGGCGATTGCCGAAACAGGAGTGAAAGCCATTGTGAATCGGGTAGGGTCGATGTTTACGCTTTTCTTCACCGAAAAGAGCGAAGTGAATTCGTTCGATGATGTGATGACGTGCGACACGGCACGTTTTACCAAGTTCTTCAAAATGTCGCTCGACAGCGGCATCTATCTCGCTCCGTCGCAGTTCGAGGCGGGTTTCGTTTCGTTTGCACACACCGATGAAGATATTGATAAAACAGTGGCTGCGGCAAAAGAGGCGATGGCGAAGCTCTAGATGGGATAGAATTTGATTCAAAAGAGTGAGTCAATTTGAAAAATAGAATACGATTTGCGACGGACATTTCATTATTCTAAAATAATGATAATTGACAAAGCTAAAATGCAACAGAAAGAGCTTCGGAACAATTAGAATAAACTTCGGATGACAATCGACTAACCTCGGAAGACCAACGATTAGCTTCGGAAGGTAATTGTCGAACCTCGGAAGATAAACGATTAACCTCGGAAGATAATCGTCAAACGTCGGAATGTAGAAGACAATCTTCGGAAGATAGAGGAAAAGTGTCGGACGATTGTAGCCGAACCTCGGAAGGTTGTAGCCGAACTTCGGAAGGTTGTAGCCGAACCTCGGAAGGTTGCAGCCGAACCTCGGAAGGCAAAAGAAGCATATTATAAAAGTATATTTCGTATAGTAAGCTAAATAAAGCTAACGGAAAGAACCAGACAGCGTAAATATACGTTCATAGAGCAACAAAACCATATAAAAGGAAACATAAAATTCAACATGCAAAATTCGATATTGCTGAAAACATTGTGCGGAGAGCGCACCGAACGTCCACCATTTTGGTACATGCGCCAGGCAGGACGAGTGCTTCCCAACTATTTGAAAATCAAAGAAAACTATACCTTCTGGCAAATGATGCAGAAGCCATCGGTGGCGGCCGAAGTGACGTTGCTTCCGATTTATGATTTGAATGTGGATGCTGCCATTCTGTTTTCCGACATCTTGGTGATACCTCATGCACTTGGAATGGGACTGGATTTTATCGAAACGGGTCCCGTTTTTGAAAATCCATTGGCGTTTCGCGAAAATCCATTGGAGGGATTGCATCCAGACCCATCGAAATTGAACTATATCTACGACGTAATCGATGAAATCATCCGCACGCGTCCCGAAAACACACCGCTGATCGGTTTTTGCGGTGCGCCGCTCACCGTATTGCTGTTTATGTTGCAAGGATTGGGCAGAAAAGGCGATTTTCCTGATGCGATTCGTTTCATTTACGAAAAGCCCGAAGAGACTAAGCAATTGATCGACATCGTGACGGACTTGACCATTACCTATATTGAAGGACAACTGGCGCATGGGGTGGACGTTTTCCAACTGTTCGACACGCACGCTGGTCTGCTGCCGTTTGATTTGTATCAGGAGCTGTTTATGCCGTCTGTGAAGCGTATTGCGAAAGTGGTGCGCGACAAGAAGGTGCCGTTTATCTTCTTCCCAAAAGGAATTGGAGCAGGCATTACTGCTATTACGCCCGAAGATTGCGACTTCCTGAGCATCGACTGGCAAACGCCGCTCGAAATGGCACGTAAACTGGTGCATCCTGCCATCGGATTGCAAGGGAACATCGACCCACGCTTGCTCTACGCTTCGCAAGAGGAGATGGAGAAACGCTTGCAGCCTTACATTGAGTTCGGGAAAAACAATCAAAACTGGATTCTAAACCTCGGTCATGGATTTATGCCCGGATTGCCTTACGAAAACGCCAAGTTCTTATCCGATTGGGTGAAACGTGTGGACTGGGGAAGATAGAGACCTCCCCAACCCCTCCCAAGGAGGGGCTTAAAATAAAAGCAACCATAATTCTATTCATAAGAACTGAGAAACGCAGAAATAATTAGTATTATCTTTGCGTTTCTTTGTTAATAAAACAACCTTTGCTGAGAAACTATTCTATTAGAATGTTTGTTTACTTTGCGTCTTCGCTCCTTTGCGTTCATTTAAAATAAAATTATGCTCATACAACCAGATATAATCAAGAAATACGATAAACCGGGGCCTCGCTACACGAGCTATCCTCCGGCGAACTTCTTCCAAAGTGGCTTCTCTGAAGAGGAATACATCAAGCAATTGAAACTGTCGAACTCGCAACAGCCGCAGAACGTGTCGTTTTATTTCCATGTGCCGTTTTGTCCACAACTGTGCCACTTCTGTGGTTGCAATACGGAGTTAACGCGCACGAAAACCTTTATCGACCGCTATTTCGAAGCCATGAAGGCGGAGTTCGAAGCCGTTGCTATTCACATCGATAAATCACGCCCTGTGACGCAAATACATTGGGGCGGTGGAACACCCAATTCGGTATCGTTGGATTTGATTGCGCAGGTGATGAACCTTGTTCGAAAACATTTCACCTTTGCCGAAGGAGCAGATATCGCGATGGAATGCAATCCAGCACACCTTACGCACCGTCAAATGGACGAACTGGGAGCGTTGGGATTCAACCGCATCAGCATCGGAATACAAGACTTTAGCCACAAAGTGCTCGACATCATCAACCGTCGAACATCGAAACTACCAGTAAAGGAAGTGGTTGATTATCTGAGAAATAAAGGGATACACGTGAACCTCGACTTCGTGTATGGATTGCCCGGACAAACGGTCGAAAGCTTTGCCGAAACCATTTGGGAAGCGATAGAAATTGCACCACATCGCATCGTCACCTTCTCTTATGCTCACGTTCCGTGGGTGAAAGAAGCGCAAAAGAAGCTGGAAGAGCACGGCATTCCCGATGCGACTTCGAAGCTGTCGATGTTCGATCGCGCGTTTCAGTTGATGACCGAAGCTGGCTACACAGCTATTGGACTCGACCACTTTGCCCGACCGGAAGATGAAATGGCTCAGGCACTTAGCGACCGGACGCTGCACCGCAACTTTATGGGCTACTGCACCCAATCGCAAACCGGACAGGTCTATGCGTTTGGCTCGACCTCCATCACACAACTCGATGGCGCTTACATCCAAAACGTGAAAGATACTGTGAAATACGTCGAAACGATTGAGCAAAAAAGCATCGCGCCCGAAAAAGGCTATATCCTGACGACGCGCGATAAAATCTGCCGCTCGGTCATCGAAGAGTTGATGTGTAATCACTACATCGACCTGAAACAAATTGCCAAAAATATTCATTTGGAATACGATGAATTGATTCAGATTACTGCATTTAAATCATCTGATTTACAACAATTTATGGAAGATAATCTCGTAGATTGGAATGACGGGCAACTGACCATTCTTGCCGAGGGAAAATTTGTGTTGCGCAACGTCGCGATGCTGTTCGATCCGCTTTTGGCAGAAAGCAAAACTGGGATGAGGTATTCGAAAACGGTGTAAAATTGCAAATACTAAAGCTAACAGGTTTTCAAAACCTGTTAGCTTTGTTGATAATAAACAAACAAAATGACCCCACTACAAACTGACATTGTCATTATCGGCGCAGGACTTACCGGACTGACGACCGCTCATTACCTGAACAAAGCAGGGAAGAATTTTTTGGTAATAGACCGCAACCCATTTGTCGGTGGAGCAATTCAGACCTCATCGGAAGAGGGTTTTACCTTCGAGAATGGACCAAGCACAGGCGTGATGAGCAACGAAACGGTGGGAGAGTTGTTCGAAGATTTGAAATACCTTTGCACGCTCGAACGAGCTGCCGACACAGTCAACAAACGCTATGTGCTGAAAGATGGACGTTGGGAGGCACTTCCTTCAGGATTGATGGGCGGCATCACAACGCCGTTGTTTACGCTCTACGACAAGTTGTGTATATTGGGAGAACCCTTCCGCAAAGCCGGCACGAATCCCAACGAAAGCCTCGCCGAACTGGTGAAACGCAGAATGGGAAACAGTTTCCTCGATTACGCGATAGATCCCTTTATCATTGGTGTGTATGCAGGCGATCCGGCGTACCTTGTACCGCGGTTTGCCTTGCCAAAACTCTATAACTTGGAGCAGAAATACGGCAGCTTCATTGGCGGAGCCATCAAGATGGGGCGCGAAAAGGCGAAAACACAACCCAAACCGAAGAAGAAAGAGAGCAACCGCATCTTCTCGGTGGAAGGCGGGTTGACCAACTTTATGAAAGCGCTTCAGCAATCGGCCGGAACAGATAAATTCATTCTCGGAATCAACAACCTCACCATCACACCCGAAAACGGACAATATATCATCAAAGGAATCAACACGAAAGGAGAAGAAATCGTTATCCAAGCAAAGCAAGTAATCACCACGGTGGGAGCGCACGAACTGGAAAAGATGCTGCCATTTGTCGAAAAAACGACTTTAGATAAAATAACTAACTTGCTTTATGCCAAAGTGGTACAGGTTTCACTTGGATTCAAGCAGTGGAATGGATTTGAACTCGACGCTTTCGGCGGATTGATCTCGTTCAAAGAAAAACGCGACATTTTGGGTGTGCTGTTTCCATCGGCATTTCTCAAAAACCGAGCACCAGAAGGTGGAGCGATGTTGTCTGTCTTTATGGGAGGCGTTCGCCGCCCCGAAATTCACGGACTGAGTAACGAGGCTATTATGCAATACGTTGAAAAAGAGATGTGCAGCATTATGGGCTTGAAGTCGTTTCAACCAGATTTGTTACGTATTTTCCGTTATCGAGAAGCAATTCCACAATATGGTGCAGACTGTGAAGCACGCTTTGCAGCGGTCGATCAAATCGAAAAACAATACCCTGGTTTCTTCATTGGTGGGAATCTTCGTAACGGAATTGGCATGGCGGATCGAATTTTGCAAGGAAAGAATTTGGCAGAAGGAGTAAAATAAAGCATAGAATAATTGGTTTATGAGAATTTCAATTATCATAATTTTCACTTTTTTCATCTTGAAGTTATCGGCTCAGAATGTAGCGGATTATTCTACGCTTGATAAAGTGGCACTGCAAGTCCCTGATTCAATGACTCATTCTAGTTCTTCATTAGCGAGATATTTTAATTCAAAATTCCAAAAAGAGAGTGACAAATCACGCGCAGCATTTATCTGGATTGTAAAAAATATACAGTACGATGTGGCGAATATGTTTGCCATCAACTACTATCAAAATAGCTCGGAGACAGTTGAAAAGGTTCTCAAAAAAAGGAGAGGGGTATGTATCGATTTTGCAGAACTTTATTGCGATATTTTGCAGAAGTGTGGCATAACAAGTTACGTAATATCTGGCTATACAAAACAAAATGGATTTGTAGATTATATTCCTCACGCTTGGTGTGCAGGCTATATTGATTCTAACTGGATGTTGTTTGACCCTACTTGGGGATCTGGCTATGTTATGAATTCAAAATTCGTTAGACAAACAAACAACTACTATTACAAGACTAAACCGAGCCAGTTGATTAAATCTCACATTCCATTTGATCCGATGTGGCAATTGCAATCTTATCCTATTACTAATCAAGAATTCTATGAAGGGAAATTCAATGTCAATGCCAAAAATAGATTTTTTAATTATCAAGATTCTATTACTCAATACTTCCGTCAATCAGAAGTTGATAAATTAGTATCGTCAGCCCGCAGAGTTGATGCTAATGGAGTGAAAAATTCCTTAGTCTTTGATCAATTGCAACATATAAAAAGAGAAATTGAGTATATTCAGATACAGGATTATAATAAGATTGTTGCAATCTGTGATAATGGAGTTAATCAATTAAATGAATTTATCAATTTCAGAAATAGACAATTCACACCAAAGAAAAGCGATGAAGAGATTAAAGAAATGATTACTAATTGTGAAAAATCATTTGTGACAGCGCAGCAAAAAGTGAATGAAATTAAGAATCCTTGTTCAAACTTGCAGACCTCTCTCCCTAATTTGAATAAAATTATAAAAGAATCTATGCTTAATTTAAATGAGCAAAAAACATTCTTGACAAAATATTTTGGAACGAATAAACTTTTCAGAAAGGCATTGTTCTATAAATACACTTGGATGGGAGTTCCAATAAATTGATGTGGAGATAGGCGATTCGAAAATAGATTTTTGTCCAAACTCTTTAAAGAATATTTATTTTTCGTACCTTTGTCATACAAAATACAAATAATGGAAAGACAAACGTCATAGCATCATTTGAGAAATCAGTCGAAACTTGTTTCGGTTGGTTTTTTTTTGTCTTATAAATTCTGGTGTCCCGCAGATTACACGGATATCGCAGATAAAACACAATTCAAAAAAATCTGCGTAATCAGCGAGATTAGCGGGAGAAATAATTTGAAAAACATAACCCAAAGAATATGAGCACAAAGCACCTTGTTTCGATCAAAGACTACACCAAAGAAGACATTCTGCGCGTGTTGCGTGAAGCAGAAGAGTTTGAGAAAAATCCCAACCAGCGTTTGCTAGAAGGCAAAGTGGTGGCAACACTCTTTTTCGAACCATCGACACGCACCAGACTTAGTTTCGAAACTGCGGTGAATCGGTTGGGCGGACGAATCATTGGCTTCTCGGATGCCTCTACCACGAGCTCTTCGAAAGGTGAGACACTGAAAGACACCATCAAAATGGTGAGCAACTACGCCGACTTGATTATCATGCGCCACCATTTGGAAGGAGCTGCTCGCTACGCATCCGAAATCTCTGATGTGCCTATCGTGAATGCTGGCGACGGTGCCAATCAACACCCTTCGCAGACGATGCTCGACCTCTATTCAATTTACAAAACACAAGGAACACTTGAGAACTTGACTGTGACGATGGTGGGCGATCTGAAATTTGGACGCACTGTGCATTCGCTGCTGATTGCTCTAGCGCATTTCAACCCGACGTTTCACTTTATTGCTCCAAAATTGCTTGCGATGCCTGAGGAGTACATAAATTTCTGCAAGAAGAGGAATATCGCATATTTCGAACATGAAGATTTTTCGCAAGAAGTAATCAATAAAACAGATATTCTCTACATGACACGCGTTCAACGGGAACGATTCACAGACATCATGGAGTACGAGAAGGTGAAAAATGTCTATATTCTCAACAATGCAATGCTCGATAATAGCAAAGAAACGCTGCGTGTGCTGCATCCGCTACCACGGGTGAATGAGATTTCGACCGACGTGGATGACAACCCCAAAGCCTACTATTTCGAACAGGCACGTAACGGTGTGTTTGCCCGACAAGCCATCATTTGTGATGTGTTGGGGATTTGACCTCCCCAACCCCTACGAAGGAGGGGCTTAAAAATGATTTTTATGACGTAGCAGGTATTCCCTTTACGGATGGACTTACGACTTTTGACTTACGACTTTTTGACTTTAAAAAATATGAAAAAAGAACTTTGGGTGACAGCCCTTCAAAACGGAACGGTGATTGACCACATTCCGCCTGAGCATTTGTTTGAGGTGGTGTCGATTTTAGGATTGCATAAAGAAAAGGTTGGTATTACGATTGGATTCAATCTCGCTAGCAGCAAATGTGGCAAAAAAGGAATCATTAAAATTGCCGACCGTTACTACGAAAGAGATCAAATCAATCGTATTGCTCTTATCGCTCCGAATGTGAAGCTCAATGTGATTCGCAATTACGAAGTGTGCGAGAAAATCCACATCGAACTACCTGATGAGTTGATTGACATTGCACGTTGTCCGAATCCAAAATGTATCACAAACAACGAACCGATGACAACTCGTTTCAAAGTGCTAAGTAGCGAGGATTCTAAATTCAAATGTCGCTATTGCCGCCGCGTGATTGAAAAAGCCGACTTAAAATTGCTCTAATATGAAGGTCGATTTCAAACCCGGTACGATGGTTTATCCTGTGCCTGCCGTGATTGTGAGCTGTGGCTCAACGCCCGAAGAGTACAACCTCATTACAGTTAGTTGGGTAGGGACAATTTGCACCGACCCGCCAATGTGCTATATTTCCGTTCGACCTGGTCGTCATTCGCATCCTATTCTGATGAAGAACCGAGAGTTCGTCATCAATCTTACCACCAAAGATATGGCCTTTGTCACAGACTGGGTGGGAGTGAAGTCTGGTAAAGTTTTCAATAAGTTTGAAGAGATGAAACTGACACCCAGCAAAGCGAAAGTAGTGAATGCGCCAATTATTGATGAATCGCCGGTTTGCATCGAGTGCCGTGTGCGCGAAGTGATGTCGTTGGGCACACACGATATGTTTATCGCCGATGTGGTGAATGTGCAGGCCGACGATAAGTACCTCGACAGCGAAACGGGTCAGTTTAAACTCTACGATGCGAATCTGATTGCCTATTCTCATGGACATTATTACGAATTAGGAAAACAGATCGGAAAATTTGGATGGTCGGTTCAGAAGAAAAAGAAGAAATAACGGAAGTAACGCCATAAAAAAGCACATCCCCCAAATTGGAGATGTGCTTTTTGCCTAAAATTATTTCGTTCGTTAATCCAGTTTCAGTACCGCGAGGAACGCTTTTTGTGGCACCTCTACCGAACCGATTTGTTTCATCTTTTTCTTTCCTTTCTTTTGCTTTTCGAGCAGCTTACGTTTTCGCGAAATATCACCACCATAACATTTGGCGGTCACATCTTTGCGGACGGCTTTAATGGTTTCGCGCGAAATGATTTTGGCACCAATAGCAGCCTGTATCGCAATGTCGAACTGTTGTCGTGGTATCAACTCCTTCAGTTTCTCACACATCCGTTTGCCAAAGCTATAGGCGTTGTCGACGTGAGTCAAGGTAGAGAGTGCATCCACCGGTTCGCCATTGAGCAGGATGTCGAGCTTCACCAACCGCGATGGGCGAAAGTCGTGTATGTGGTAGTCGAACGAAGCATAGCCTTTCGAAATACTCTTTAGCTTATCGTAGAAGTCTATCACAATCTCACCCAGTGGAATATCGTAGATCAGCTCCATTCGGTCGCCCGAAATGTATTCTTGCTTAATCAATTCGCCACGTTTGCCTAGGCAAAGCGACATTATGCCACCGATGAATTGTGTAGTTGTAATCACCGAAGCCCGAATGTAGGGCTCTTCGATGGTTTCGACTAGTGTAGGGTCGGGGAGTCCCGATGGGTTGTGAACCTCAATTGTTTCACCTTTTTTATCTGTAATACGGTACGATACGTTGGGCACTGTGGTAATCACATCCATATCGAACTCACGATCGAGTCGCTCTTGAATAATCTCCATGTGCAGCAGTCCGAGGAATCCGCAGCGGAAACCAAACCCGAGCGCCAACGACGATTCGGGTTGAAACGTCAGCGAAGCATCGTTTAGTTGCAGTTTCTCGAGCGACGAGCGTAGATTTTCGTAGTCTTCCGATTCGATGGGGTAAATCCCAGCAAACACCATCGGCTTCACCTCTTCGAATCCATCGATACGCTCTGTACACGGATTGGCTACCGATGTAATCGTATCGCCCACCTTCACCTCTTTCGAGGTTTTGATGCCCGATATAATGTAACCCACATCACCCGTAGAGAGCTCATTGCGTGGGTGCATAGTCAGTTTCAGTACACCGATTTCGTCGGCATCGTACTCTTTGCCAGTTGCAAAAAACTTCACCTTTTCACCTTTGCGAATGGTTCCGTTTGTGATTTTGAAATAGGCAATAATACCGCGGAAAGAGTTGAACACCGAGTCAAACACCAAACATTGCAGCGGAGCGTTCGGGTCGCCTTTCGGTTTCGGCACGCGCTTGACGATGGCTTCGAGGATGTCGAAAATACCGATACCTGTCTTTCCACTTGCGCGAATAATATCCGAGCGGTCGCAACCAAGAAGTTCGATTATTTGATCTTCTACCTCGTCGGGCATGGCGCTGTCGAGATCGACTTTGTTCACAATCGGAATAATTTCCAAATCGTGCTCAATCGCCATATAGAGGTTAGAGATAGTTTGTGCTTGAATACCTTGAGCAGCATCCACAATCAGCAAAGCGCCTTCACAAGCGGCTATCGATCGCGAAACTTCGTACGAAAAATCGACGTGCCCAGGAGTGTCAATCAAGTTGAGAATGTATTTCTCTTCTTCAAACACATATTCCATCTGAATGGCGTGGCTTTTGATTGTGATTCCGCGTTCGCGTTCCAGATCCATGTTGTCGAGCACTTGCGCCTGCATCTCTTTGCCTTCAACCGTTTTGGTATATTCTAAAAGACGATCGGCCAAGGTGCTTTTACCGTGGTCGATGTGTGCTATAATACAGAAATTGCGTATATTATTCATTGAAAATCGTGGTTCTTTTTTGAAAAAGTATGCAAATATACACAAAATCTCTCATTCATTTAAAAGGACTAAAGGCTCAAACTTAGTTTGTGTTTGAAGAATTAAAAATATTGTTTGTCCACAGCAAAAACAAAAGAGATATTTCTATTAAAAAATGGCGTTGAGTTGCTTTTATTCAAGAATAAAAAATTAAATTTGCGCACATAAAGAATTTACTTCTTATTTTAAAAATCACATCATCTAAATTATGGAAAACAAGAAAAGAGTTTACACGTTTGGAAACGGTCAAGCCGAAGGAAAAGCGGAAATGAAAAACTTGCTTGGTGGTAAAGGTGCTAACCTTGCTGAAATGAACTTAATAGGCGTTCCAGTTCCTCCAGGCTTTACAATCACCACAGACGTTTGTACTGAGTATTATGAATTGGGCAAGGATAATGTTGTTGCTCTACTAATACCAGAAGTTGAAAAATCAATTGCTCTGTTGGAGTCGTTGATGAATTCAAAGTTTGGCGATATCGAAAATCCGATGTTGGTTTCGGTTCGCTCAGGTGCACGCGCATCTATGCCAGGTATGATGGATACTATCCTCAACCTAGGTCTGAATGACAAAGTAGTAGAAGGTATCACACGCAAAACCGGTAATGCTCGTTTCGCTTGGGACTCTTACCGTCGCTTTGTGCAAATGTATGGCGACGTGGTATTGGGTATGAAACCTGTAAACAAAAACGATATCGACCCATTCGAAGAGATCATCGAACATTTGAAAGAAGAAAAAGGTGTTCACCTCGATAACGAACTTTCTGTAGAAGATTTGAAGGTGCTTGTGGCACGTTTCAAAGCTGCTGTATTGAAACAAACAGGTCACAATTTCCCTGAATCGGCTTACGAGCAACTTTGGGGAGCAATCTGCTCTGTATTTGACTCTTGGATGAACGACCGCGCAATTCTTTACCGCAAAATGGAAGGAATTCCTGCTGAGTGGGGTACTGCTGTAAACGTACAAGCCATGGTGTTTGGTAACATGGGCGAGACTTCTGCTACTGGTGTTTGCTTCAGCCGCGATGCTGCGACAGGTGAAGATCAATTCGTAGGAGAATACCTTATCAATGCACAAGGGGAAGATGTGGTAGCGGGTATTCGCACACCACAACAAATCACAAAAGTAGGTTCACAACGTTGGGCTGTGTTGGCTGGTGTTACCGAAGACGATCGTTTGGCTAACTATCCATCAATGGAAGAGGCTATGCCAGAAATCTACCTCGAATTGGATGCTATCCAAACTAAACTCGAAAACCACTACAAAGATATGCAGGATATGGAGTTTACCGTTCAAGAAGGTAAATTGTGGTTCTTGCAAACACGTAATGGTAAACGTACCGGTTCGGCAATGGTGAAAATCGCGATGGATATGTACCACCAAGGTATGATCGACGAGAAAAAAGCTATTCTTCGCATCGAGCCAAATAAATTGGACGAGTTGCTTCACCCTGTATTTGATAAAAAAGCCATCAAAGAAGCTAAATTGATTGCAAAAGGTCTTGCTGCTTCTCCAGGTGCTGCATCTGGTCGTATTGTATTCAATGCAGACGATGCTGCAGAGTGGGCTGAACATGGCGAACGCGTTATTATGGTACGTGTTGAAACTTCACCTGAAGATTTAGCAGGTATGGCTGCTGCACAAGGTATCCTTACTGCTCGTGGTGGTATGACTTCTCACGCTGCTGTTGTGGCACGTGGTATGGGTAAATGCTGTGTATCTGGTGCTGGTGCTTTGAAAATTGATTACGCTGCTAAATTAATGGAAGTAGATGGTATGACCTTGAAAGAAGGCGACTACATTTCGTTGAATGGTTCTACTGGCGATATCTTCTTAGGTCAAGTTGGTACTTCTGAAGCAGAGTTAGATGATGATTTCGCTGAAATCATGAAACTGGCCGACAAATATACACGTATGCAAGTGCGTACAAATGCAGACACACCACACGATGCACAAGTGGCTCGTAAGTTTGGTGCTGTGGGCATTGGTCTTTGCCGTACCGAGCACATGTTTTTCGAAGGAGAAAAAATCAAAGCAATGCGCGAAATGATTCTTTCAGATACAGCCGAAGGTCGTCGCATCGCATTGGCGAAAATTTTACCTTACCAACAAGAGGATTTCGAAGGAATATTCGAAGCAATGGCCGGATGTCCAGTTACAGTTCGTTTGCTCGATCCACCTTTGCACGAATTTGTGCCTCACGATGAAAAAGGTCAACGTGAAATGGCAGAAGCAATGGGCGTTTCGTTGAAAGTTATCAAACAACGTGTTGATTCACTTCACGAACAAAATCCAATGTTAGGTCACCGTGGTTGCCGTTTGGGTAACACCTATCCTGAAATCACTGAAATGCAAACACGTGCTATTCTTGGTGCTGCATTGGCATTGAAGAAAAGAGGCATCGTTGCAATTCCTGAAATTATGGTGCCATTAGTAGGTATCAAATACGAGTTTAACGAACAAGATGTGATTATTAGAGATACAGCTGCGAAGTTGTTTGCAGAAGCTGGAGACAGCATCGAATACAAAGTTGGTACGATGATCGAAATTCCACGTGCTGCATTGACTGCTGACCGTATTGCTGAAAAAGCTGAATTCTTCTCATTCGGTACGAACGACTTGACTCAGATGACCTTCGGTTACTCACGCGACGATATTGCTTCTTTCTTGCCAACTTACTTGGATAAGAAAATTTTGAAAGTGGATCCATTCCAAGTCTTAGACCAAAACGGTGTTGGACAATTGGTGGAAATCGCTACTCAAAAAGGTCGCTCGGTACGTCCTGATCTCAAAGTAGGTATCTGCGGAGAGCACGGTGGTGAGCCTTCTTCTGTAGAGTTCTGTCACCGCGTTGGTTTGAACTATGTCTCTTGTTCTCCATTCCGTGTGCCTATCGCACGTTTGGCAGCAGCGCAAGCGGCAATCAAAGAGTAGTTTTGAGAATTCAATAAATGTTCAGAGAGGGTGTGATTGTCGTCACACCCTCTCTTGTTTTATGATGCTTATAGGTTTCGCCTATTAATAAACCAAAACGACCGCCTCAAATCAATGAACCGGTCGTTTTAGCTTTTGGCAAAGGCAACACAAATGGTTTTATTTATTTAATAGAAAGCTTTTGAATCCAGCAAAATCTTTGCCTAATTCGATGCTCTGTTTCGTTCCTTTCATAAACTCTTGGAGTTTTTGCGGAATTTCTACCTTGTCACCTATGATATTTTCTACTGTTTCGAGGAATTTAGCAGGGTGTGCTGTTTCCAGGAATACACCTGTTTCGCCTGGTTTCAATCCCTCTTGCAACGCACGGTAGCCTACTGCGCCGTGTGGGTCGAGCAAGTATTTCGTATCGCGGTAAGTGTTGGCTACAGTTTCGGCGATTTGTTCGTCGGTGTAGCTGCAACTGCTGATTTCGCCTTTGATGGCTTCCCACGAGTTGTCGTAAAGATCGAGTACGCGGGCAAAGTTGCTCGGGTCGCCCACGTCCATAGCATTAGCAATGGTCGATACGGAAGGTTTTGGCGTGTAAACTCCAGTGTTGATGTATTGTAGGAAAATGTCGTTGCGGTTATTGGCCGCGATAAAGCGTTTGATGGGCAATCCCATCTTTTTGCCAAACAGTCCGGCAGTGATATTGCCAAAGTTGCCGCTGGGTACGCAAATAACCATCTCATTCTCTTTACCAATCTTCTTCAATTGTGCATAAGCGTAGAAGTAGTAGAACGCTTGTGGCAAGAATCGCGCTACATTGATGGAGTTGGCAGAGGTGAGACTCAGTTTGGAATTCAACTCTTCGTCCATAAAGGCAGATTTCACTAACGCTTGGCAGTCGTCGAACGTGCCATCCACTTCGAGTGCGGTGATGTTTTGTCCCAATGTGGTGAATTGACACTCTTGAATCGGACTTACCAAACCTTTTGGATAGAGCACATAAACGTGAATGCCCTTCACGCCAAGGAATCCGTTGGCAACGGCACTGCCGGTATCGCCCGAAGTGGCAACCAATACGTTGACGTCGGTTTGCCCTTCTTTTTTGATAAAATAGCCCAATAAGCGCGCCATAAAGCGACCGCCCACGTCTTTAAAGGCGAGGGTAGGGCCGTGATACAACTCGAGGCTGTAAATTCCTTCGCTCACCGGAACAACTGGCGCATCGAAGTTGAGTGTGTCAAACACAATGGCTTTGAGTGTTTCGGCATCGATATCTTCACCGAAGAATGCATCAGCCACGGTGTAGGCAATCTCCTGAAAAGAGAGCTTGTCGATGTTTTCGTAAAACTCTGCCGGAAGTGTTTTGATCTTCTCGGGCATAAACAGACCACGGTCGGCGGCCAATCCTTTCACAACGGCTTCTTGCAGCGATGCCGGTGCAACTTGTTTGTTGGTGCTGTAGTATTTCATTCTTTTCTTTAAGAAGTTATAGAAGTTATCGCTTCGCTTATATGGAGTTAAAGAAGTTAAGGAGTTATTGAAGTTATCGCTTCACTGAGAAGTTATAGAATTTCATCTGCTCCTGATTTGTGTCTCTTTTATTGAATTATATTCTTAAATTGGCACATTAGTAAATTAGCTAATTGGCATATTAGAACATTATTTAAACAACTCTTTCATAAACTCATCGGGTTGCAACAGTCCGTAACCGCCTTGAGCAACACTGAACTCGTCGTAAACTTGAACGTCGTCGGGCGATTGTCCCGGTTTCAGGATGACGAAAGGCACAGGTGCGTTGGTATGCGTCTTGGTACGGCAAGGCGTTGGATGGTCGGGGAGGATGGCAATCGTGACCGGTTCGTCCCACTTAGCAGTCTCGTCGAGAATGGTTTTCACACAACGGCTATCGAGGTATTCGATGGTTTTGGTTTTAAGTTCGAAATTGCCTTCGTGACCCGCCTCGTCGCTTGCTTCTATGTGCAAGAAGACGAAATCTTTCGTTTTCAAAGCTTCGAGAGCTGCTTGTGTTTTACCTTCGTAGTTGGTATCATAAAGTCCGGTTGCGCCTTCCACTTCGATGGATTCGAGACCGGCATATCGTCCGATACCTTTGATCAAATCTACCGCAGAAATCACCGAACCGCTGCTGATGCCGTAGTTTTCCATCAACGTTTTCATCTTCGGTTTGTACCCAGGCGACCACAACCAAATGCTATTGGCTGCATCTTTGCCTTCTGCCACACGTTTCAGATTGACCGGATGATTAGCCAACAATGCTTGCGATTTGAGGGTCAGTTCGTTCAAAATGCGAGCGGTTTCTTCTGCTTCGGGAAATTCTGCTTTGATCATCACGTTGCGAAAGGGAGTTCCTGGCACGTCGTGCGGAGGTGTGCACTTCAAGAGTTTGTTGCCGCCTTTCATTTTCAACAAATGGCGATACGAAACACCGGGGAAAAAGTTGACGATGTCGCCACCCAGTTCCTTTTGCAAAAAAAGAATCAACTCTTCCGCTTCGGCATTCGAAATGTGCCCGGCTGAGTGATTCTTAATTTTATCGTTTTCGATGCAAATCAGATTGCAACGCATGGCCATTTCATCAGCTACGATGTCGATGCCCATGCTAGCAGCTTCGAGCGAACCACGTCCCTCGAACTCGTCAGCTACGTTGTATCCCAACACAGTGAGGTTGGCAATCTCGCTACCCGGCGCGAATCCGTCGGGTACCGATTTGAACAATCCGCTCACGCCCATGGCTGCGAGTCGGTCAATCGACGGTTTGTTGGCCGCTTGCAGACAGGTTTTCCCGCCCAATTGCTCAGCAGGCTCATCTGCCATTCCGTCGCCAAGTATAATGATGTATTTCATTTATTTACAATTTATTCATTTACAATTTACCATTTAATTAGCCAATTAGCACATTGGCAAATTTACGAATTGGCACATTATCTAATATTGGCTATGCTAATCACATCGGCAAAAATACCCGCAGCAGTTACACTGGCTCCTGCGCCGTAACCTTTTATAATCATTGGATATTCGTTGTAGCGCTCGGTGGTAATCATGATGATGTTGTTGCTGCCCTCGAGGTGGTAGAACGGATGGCTGTCGTCCACTTCTTGCAGACCGACTGATCCTTCGCCGTTTTCGAGTTTTGCCACGAAGCGGTAACGCTTGTTTTCGGACACCAATGCTTTGCGACGCTCTTCGAACTCACCATCGAGTTCCGAAACCGTTTTCCAGAAATCCTCCAGACTTCCATCAAAATATTTCTGCGGAATGAAGAGGTTTTTCTTGACATCTTCTTGCTCCAACGAATAACCTGCCTCGCGCGAAAGAATCACCAATTTGCGAATCACGTCTTTGCCACTCAAGTCGATGCGTGGGTCGGGTTCTGCAAATCCAGCCTCTTTAGCCAAAACGATGGTTTTGCTCAACGGAATATCTGCGCTTAGTTTGTTGAAAATAAAGTTCAACGTGCCCGAAACCACTGCTTCGAGTTTGATGATGCGGTCGCCACTGTTGATGAGCGCATTCATCGTGTTGATAATCGGCAATCCGGCTCCTACATTGGTTTCAAACAAGAACTTGATGCCACGTTGACGAGCAGTTTCTTTCAATAGCACGTAGTTTTCATACGACGAAGAGGCTGCAATCTTATTGGCAGTCACCACGGAAACGTTGTGTTTCAATAGTTCGTTGTAGATGCCCGCAATCTCAGCACTTGCCGTACAATCAACAAACACAGCATTGAAGATGTTCATTTCGAGAATGGCATCCAGAATGGCTTTTGGAGAAGCTGAAATAGTCGATTTTGCCAGCTCCTCTTTGTAATTGTCGAGATTGACTCCTTCGCGATTCAATAATGAATGGCGCGAGTTGGTCAACCCTACGATATTGAGTTTTAATGATTTCTCTTTGAGCAATTTGGGTTGTTGTTTTTGTATTTGCTCCAACAAATTGCCACCTACCAGACCAACACCTGCCACAAACACGTTGAGTACCTGATAATCTGATAAGAAGAAGCTGTCGTGAATCACGCTCAATGCCTTTTTGAGGCTATCGAGGCGAATGACGAACGAGATGTTGGTTTCTGATGCACCTTGTGCGCAAGCAATCACGTTGATACCGTTGCGACCGAGTGTTCCAAACAGTTTTCCGGCAATACCGGGAGTGTGTTTCATATTTTCACCCACGATGGCGACACATGCCAAATCTTTTTCAGCTTTGATGTCGTTGATTTCACCAATCGCAATTTCGTGTTTGAATTCTTCTTTCAATACTTTTACTGCAAGATCAGCATCTGTGTTTTTCACCCCAATAGAGGTTGTGTTTTCTGACGAAGCTTGCGAAACCAAGAATACGCTCACACCCGAACGAGCCAATTCGCGGAAAATGCGGTGATTGACACCAATCACGCCTACCATTCCCAATCCTTGAACCGTAATCAGACATGCATCGTTGATAGACGACATCCCTTTAATGGCTTTCTTCTCGTCGCTTACTTTATCACGCGTGATGAAAGTGCCCGGAGCATCAGGATTGAAAGTGTTCTTGATGACAATAGGGATATTTTTGTGATAAATAGGGTAGATGGTTGGCGGATAAATAACCTTGGCCCCGAAGTTGCACAACTCCATGGCTTCCACGTAGCTCAATTTATCAATCACATACGCGTTGTTGATAATGCGTGGATCTGCTGTGAGGAAACCGTCCACATCGGTCCAGATTTCGAGTACTTCTGCGTTGAGCGCCGCGGCAATAATTGCTGCAGTGTAGTCAGAACCACCACGCCCAAGGTTGGTGGTTTCTCCAGTAACAACATCGGCTGAGATAAAACCAGGAACCAACGCAATATTCGGCAATTCACCAAATGCTTCCTGTACGAGTTTGTTCGTTACCGCAAAATCGCAGTTGTGTTTGCCAAACTGTGTCTCCGTTTTGATGAATTCGCGCGCGTCGTAGCGTTTAGCACCTTCGATGGCGTGCGCCACAATCACCGACGAAATGCGCTCGCCGTAGCTCACAATAAGGTCGTTGGTTTTTGCCGAGAGGTCGCGAATAAGGCATACACCTTTATATATATTTGTCAGCTCGTCGAGTAGTTCGCTCACTTTAGCAAGCGTTTCTTCCTTTTTGGCAGGAAGAACGACCGCCTCGATCATCTGTAAATGACGATTGACAATGATGTCAACTTCTTCTTTATAGGATTTGTCGCCACTCACTGCGAGTTTGGCGGTTTTCAGCAATTGGTCGGTTATTCCACCCAATGCAGATACCACCACGATGACAGGTTCTTTACGGCTTTCAACGATTTTTTTGACGCTTCGGATGCTCTCTACCGAGCCTACAGATGTTCCTCCGAATTTTAATACCTTCATATTTTTCAACGATTATATTTTATTGAAATCACTTTTCTTCTGCCTAACGGCAAAAGCTAAATATCGGTCGTGAATAATGTGTTGCACCGCTGAAGGGGCAACTTACCGATTGTAAGTATACGATTTTGATTGGATGTGCTATTACGCAGAATTACTGAACCCCCCAAGGGGTGATCGTGAAAATGGTCGTATATTCAGTAGTACGTGTCATAGCTGGGTTTTTGAAAAGTGCTGCAATATTAGTCAGAATTTCGGGAATTTCCTAATGATTCGAAGGAAAACTAGATTATAAACTTCTAATTTATTGATAAATAGTGCTTTAATAAGATGTTGCTTATTTAATGTGAATTTAAATAAGCATATTGGATAGAACTTAATAACGTTTAGTTTTAGTGATAATAAATAATTTTATCAACAGATATTAAATTACAGATATAAGTGTTGTATTCCCTAAATTAAAGGGATTTTATTCGATTTTGTAATTTTATTCGAATTAATTTATGATAACTATTGCTGATTAAAACATTACTAGTATTTTTATGGTCGAATTAGAAAATATTAAAAAGGTATTCCAATTTTGAGTTCGAAATTATTTATAACCAGATAAAATAGATGTTGATTATGAGTTTAGAATTAACTGTTCGAAAAGCACTCATGTTTTTGAGTTTTTTCATTTTAGTATTGAGTCTGGAAGCTCAAAAAGCCCCAATGAAGTATGGGAAAGTGGATAAAGCTGATTTGGAAATGACTGCTTATCCGTTAGACTCCACTGCGTCGGCTGTGATTCTTTGCAATTACGGGTATTTCGATGCTCTAAATGCCCAATTTGTGCATTTGATTAGAATTAAGGTGTTGAAAGAAGAAGGGAAATCGTGGGGTAGCTATATTGCTCCTGCAGCTAAAGATGCAAGTGTAAAGGGGCAGACCGTTACTTTGGAAAATGGTGTAGCTGTAGTATCCAAATTAAAGAAAGAATCCACTTTTGTTGAGAAAATTACCAAAGGTGCTTATCGGGTGCGTGTTGCAATGCCAAATGTGAAAGTTGGTTCAGTAATTGATCTAGAGATTTATTATAGGGGATTGCCTCGTTATTGGCGGTTCCAGGAGTCGATACCTGTGAGGTGGAGTGAACTGATTATAGAGCCCAATCAATATTATTCTTTTAAGAAAAACTACAAAGGCTATATTCCGTTATCAGAATCTGATGATATGCGCTGGGTGACAAAGGATGTGCCTGCTTTTAAGTCAGAGCCATATATTGATAACGCTGATAATTACATTACGCAGTTTGATATTGAAATTTCGATGCTCCATATACCATCCATTTCTCTTTACGAAGAGTATGCTACCACTTGGGATGCCGTTATTAGTACGTTGGATAAGGATAATGATTTTGGTGGGCATTTGCAGTCTATAAATTTTTTCCTTGGAGATCTTGTCAAGAAGATAAAATCTACAAAATCAACTCCCGAGGAGCGTATGGAAATGGCATACAACGAGCTTAAAATGATAAAATGGGACAAAGGTGAGTCAATTTGGCCTTCGAACTCCATGTTGAGCACCGCGTTCAATAAGAAAACGGGTAACGTAGCTGATATCAATCTCATACTTGTTTTGCTTCTTCGAAAGTTAGATATTGATGCTGATCCAGTGGTTTTAAGTACAAGAGACAATGGTCGATTGCCTGCATTTTCGGTCAGTATGCGAAAACTGAACTACGTGATTGCGCGAGCAAAAATTGGTGATAACAGCTATGTGATGGATGCAACAGACGAAAATCTACCATTCGGAATGCTTTCGAAACGCACTTTTAATGGACGTGGACTTGTTGTGAAAAGAGATCTTTTAGATTGGGTAGATTTAACACCGACATCCAAAGATAAAATAGTCTCTGTTTTTAGTGGGAATTTGAAAACGGATGGAACGATTAAAGGCGAATGGAGTAAATCTTATTTTGCCTATGGGGCTCTTGATAAGCGTAATGAGTACAAAACATTTAACAGTCAAGATGAATATTTGAAATCCGTTGAAAGTGCTAATGTAGGTTCGTCGATTGACAGCTATACTAATGAAAATTTAGATTCTCTTTCTAAACCTTTTACCGAAAACTTTACTGTCACATTGAAGAATCGGGTAACGAAAGCCAATAATCAGCTCTATGTGGAGCCATTGCTGTTCGGTAAATGGACTGAGAATCCATTCAAACTCGAAGAACGTCTTTATCCAGTAGATTTTACCACACCGCTTGAGAGGATACAGATTCTTCACCTCAATATTCCTGAAGGATATGCAATCGAAAAATTGCCTGAAAGTGTAAAAATGGTTATGCCAGAAGGGTCAGCGAGTTTTCTCATGCAGTTAACTTCGGAGGAGCGCACAATTCACCTGCTATATAAACTCAATATCAATAAACCGATATTTCTCCAACAGGAGTACAACGATTTGAAAATGTTTATAGATCAGTTGATTAAGAAGCATGCTGAGATGTTGGTTATCAAAAAAGTATAAAGATTATGAAGCAGTTTAGTAGTTTGTTTTTCTTTTTAATTGGATTTTCTAGTATCAGTTTTGCAAAGGATTTGAAATATCCTGTTAGCGCAATTCCGCCTGTGTTGCAAGAGAATGCCCATACGGTAATCAGGTTAAATCAACAAGAGGTTGAAATTATTTCAGAGAAATCCGCTGTTGTTAAAGTGACTGAAGTGCGCACGATTCTGAATAAAAATGGTGAGGAAAATGCTATTTTCATGGAACAGTACAATCCGTTGAATAAAATTTCGAATCTAAAAGGTCGCGTTTATAACGAAGTTGGAGAGGTGATAAAGAAAGTGTCGTACGACGAAATTATCGACCGAAGTTTTATTACGGGTTATACTATGTTTGACGATAATCGTGTAAAATACATCAATCCTAGGGTTGGAAATTACCCATATACTGTAGAATATTCCTACGAAGTGGAACTTAAACAGACACTTTTTTTGCCAACTTGGTATCACAATACCACGAATATTTCTTACGAAAACTCAGTTTTTAAGGTTGAAACGCCTACTGGTTTTGCTTTGAAATTTAAGGAGTACAATTTACCTAAAGGAGTAGAGAAATTGACTAAAGATGGTAAAGATTACTACCAATGGTCTTTATCAAATCTGAAAGCTACTGTTGATGAGCCATTGTCTTCAGTGTATTCGATAGATTTCCCAATGGTAAGATTAGTTTCTGAAAGTTTTGCTGTAGGCGAATCAGTTGGAAATGCGAAATCATGGAAAGGTCTTGGTCAATGGGCAAATACATTGATTGATAATAAAGATTTACTGCCCGAAGAGACAAAAAACAAGGTGAAAGAGTTGACGTCTGACTGCAAAACCGATTTTGAAAAAGTCAAAAAGATTTACGAATACGTTCAACAAAAAACGCGTTATGTGAGCATTCAGGTCGGAATTGGTGGATGGCAGCCGTTTGATGCTTCTACAGTCGATCGATTGTCGTATGGCGATTGCAAAGCGTTGTCCAATTACACCAAAGCGTTGTTGTCAGCTGCAGGAGTCAAGTCGTATTACACGTTGGTGAGAGCTGGAGGTAATAGTCAAGCCATTGATACTACCATAGCAACAAGTCAATTTAACCACGCGATTGTATGCGTGCCAACAGCCAAAGATACCATTTGGCTCGAATGCACAAGTCAGCGATTGCCTTGTGGCTTTAATAGCGATTTTACAGACGATAGAGATGTCTTGCTTATTGACGGTGATAATAGTCGTTTGGCGCATACACGTGTCTATTCTGCGGCAGAAAATTGTGTTACGAGAACTGTAAAAGTTACAATCGAGGACGAAGAGAGTGGCAGTGCAGAGGTAAATGCAAAATACATTGGGTTGAGTTCTGATAAAATCTCTCACATCTATCATGCTGATGCAGCCGACCAACTTAAATATACGGCTCAACGAATTAAACTTCCCTCGTTTTCACTCAAAGACTTTAAGTACGTAGAGCATCGCAGCCGCACACCTTACTTCGATGAAAACCTAAACTTGACATTCAGCAATTACATTCGAAAAATGGGTGATAATCTGCTGTTAACGGTCAATTTTATGAATAAACAAACTGAAATTCCTGACAAGGTAAGAAATCGAAAAACAGATATGGCTATCCGTCGAGACGAACTCGAAACAGATACTGTGATCTATCAACTGCCAAAAGGATTTGTGGTTACAGGGCTACCTGAAAACTCGAACATTGAAAACAAATTTGGCAAATACAGTGCATCTACCACACAGAAAGGGGATAAACTGACCTATATTAGACGTTTCGAACTCCAAAAAGGAGTATTTCCACCTCAGGCCTATTCCGAATTTAGAGAGTTTCTAGAAGAGATTTCGACACAGGATTGCGCGGTGGTGAGCCTCAAGAAAGAGGTGACGACTACCACGAAATAGTGTAAAAAAAATGACTATTTTTGAGCCGTGTTCAGATTTTAGAAATTAAAATCGAACACGGCTCAATTTTTTGTGTTATATGTAAAATGAACCTCGTATGAATCTAAAAGAAGTTTTCCCATTTCTCATCGCACTGAATGAGAATAACAATCGTGAGTGGTTTGCCGAAAATAAGGCTGAATATGATCGCACGAAAAAGATTTTCGAAACGTATGTTGATAAACTTATTGCGGAAATCGCATTGTTCGACGAAGATGTAAAAGGAGCTCAGGCAAAAGATTCCATCTTCCGGATTTACCGCGACACACGCTTTTCGAATGATAAAACGCCTTATAAACCCTACTATTCTGCCTATATATGCTCCGGTGGCGGACGGAAAAGCCCACGAGGCGGCTACTATATTCATGTGCAACCAGGTGAGGCGGTTTTAGCTGGAGGAGTTTGGTGTCCTGAGCCCAATGTGCTAAAAGCGCTACGCAAAAGCGTTTACGAAAATGTGGATGAATTTGCTGAAATTATGCTCAACCCAGAATTTTCGAAGCATTACAAAGAGTTGTTAGGCGAAAAACTGAAAAATGTTCCACCCGGATTTCCAAAAGATTTCGAGCATGCCGAATGGCTTAAGCCTAAAAACTACTGTGTAGAAGCCGAAATCACAGACGAAATATTTTTGCGCGACGATTCTGTTGAAGAAGTAGCACGCTTGATGAAACTGCTGTTACCTTTCAACCGGTTTTTAAACTTTACAGTTAACGAAGTCGTTTACGGCAAATAATCTAATTCTTTCGAGCCAATAATGCAAATAGGGGATAAGGTCTCTCTTCTCCTGTAGATATTTTCCGCACCATGGTGTGGAAAATATCTACATTTTCTACTTTGAATCCAGCTTCCATAAACTGATTTGTGAGCCATTTGGTGTCGAATCCATTGTGCGGAACCACTTCTGGATGGTGAAAACTACCATCTTCAGCTACAGAATCGCCAATGAACACTTGTCCACCAGTTTTCAACAGTTTGTGGAACGAGGCGAGTGTTGCGTTAATATCTTCAACATGGTGCATCGCCATCAACGATACAATCAAATCTTCACAATTCTCTGCATCATATAGTTCGATATTCCCAACTACTGATTGTGTATTTTGAAGATTACCTGCTGCGATTTTTTCGCTGAGTACACTCATCATGGCTGGTGAAGAATCTACAAAAGTGGCGCGAGCTACCTTCGGCAATAGATGTAATCCGATGACTCCAGTTCCACAACCAAAATCGAGAATATTTGATGTTTTATCTAATTGGACGCTGTCGATTATTTCACCTACAAAGCGCTCTATCATTGCTGCTCTGACGGGGTTTTTGTCCCATTCGGCAGCTTTATCTGCAAATTGATCCATAATTATCTGTGTTTAGTTGAATAAAAAAAGATGAAGCATTTCGAAAACTTCATCTTTTGGTCGTTTTATTTGAGCAGACTTTCGTCGATTATCTTTTTGAGTTCATCTTTTGGTCTGAAACCCTGAATAGCAATTGGTTTCCCTTTTTTCGGAAAGAAAACAACCGTTGGAAGAGCCTGTATACCAAGTGCTTGAGCCAATTCGCGCTCTTTATCTGTGTCTATTTTATACACGTCAATTTTGCTGCTGTATTCCACCGCCAACTCTTCGAGAAGTGGCGACAACTGGCGGCATGGTCCACACCAAGTAGCGTAGAAATCTACAATCACGGGTTTTTCACCAAGAAAGTTAATCTCTTTCGTATCTTTGGTATAATCAAATACTTTGGTCAGAAATTCAGCACGCGTGATGTGCTTCGAACCTGCAGTTGATGATTTCTCCGATTCGTTATTCGCATTGTTGTTTGCTTGCGTGCAATGCGATAGCGAAAATATGACGAGTAATGCAAAAATTAATCTTTTCATAACACTTTTGATTTTGGTTGTTAAGTCACAAAAATAGCACATTTTTCGTTTATTTAGCTGTGTTGATCGATAATAGACTTCAACTGTATTGCTGACAAAACGCCTGATTGACGAAAAACTGGTTTTCCTTCTTTGAAAAGAATCAGCGTTGGAACCGATTGAATCTGGTAAGCTCTCGAAACGCTTGGATTTTGATCCACATCTACTTTTAGAATTTTGGCATCATCGCCAACCATTTTCTTCAAATCTTCGAGTATCGGTTTCATCATCTTGCATGGACCACACCATTCGGCTGAAAAGTCTACCAATACTGGTTTTGTTGAGTTGATTGTTTCTGCAAAATTATTCATAATTGTATTATTGGTTTGGATTATTACTCTCTTTTTTCTTTTTAAACATATCACCAATCAGATAACCAAGAGATGCTCCCCATAGTGAAGACAACATCCAATCTTGCTGAAGCGGACAGTGTCCCGATAGACATCCTACGTATTTCCAATAGAGAAAACCACCTATTGCCCCCAATACAGCCATTATCCACCGAAGTAGCTGTTTGATTTTTGGATTCATAATGCGTTATATATAAATGATGATTGATATATTTTGATAAATTTTTTTACTTCTTGCAATCTGCAACGCACTTGATAATGTCAATTACGCGTTGATTTTCTAGCGAATAGAAAATATTTCTACCTTCTCGACGCGCCTTTAGAATTCCTTTTGCTTGCATATCAGTGAGGTGGTGAGAGATAAGTGGCTGAGTGCATTCTAATTTGGAGCAGATGTCTGAGACATTTAATTCGCCCTCGTGAGCCAAAACGCTCAAAATCAACAATCTGTTGGCGTTTGATAACGCTTTCAGAATGTAAGCTACATATTCCATCTCTTCTTTGGTGACACATTTTTCCATAAACTCTGCTTATTTATTTGATGCTGCAAATATATAAATATATGTTTATATAATAAGAATAGTGATAGTTAAATATAATTAAACCATCGAAGTTGGCAACAACGCGGATTTAGAAATGAGCGAACTTTTGTGTGCTATTGCTTTAAGATATTATAACTGTAGGGTTGCAACGTAATGGAAGAGGGGAGATACATCTGTTTTCCGTCCCAAAGATTCGTATACGTGCTATTAGCGAATGCAGTTGGTATTGTATTGATAATCACACTATTTCGTAGATTGATTATTACAAAAATACGCTCGCCGATACTCTCTTTCGAGAAGGCGCAAATATCTGAATTACTGTAACTTGTTATTACACCCCTGCGAATGGCATTGCTGTTGTTTCTAATCTCAAGAATGTGTTTGTATTCAGCGGTGATGTCGGGATTGAGTGTCCAGTTTACTTTCGATCCCGTGAATGGAAATGCCAAGCGGTAGGGTGTACCGACTTCTTGCCCACCATATACCATCGGTACGCTCTTCATCCAAGCTGCAACGGCGAATGCAGCCATCGACCCTTTCCTGCCACCAAAAAGTTCGAGCGGTGTGCCGTCAGAGCCATTCACGTCGTGGTTGCTGGTGTAGCGCACTACTTGTTGAGTTCCGGTTGAATTGCTGTATTCGCTTAAATTTAAGTTATCGATTATGGTGGCTAATCCGTTGTTGAAAATCGATTTCAGACCTCCGAAAAACCCAAAGCCGAAATTGAAGTCGAAACCTGCGCTGAAGTTACCGCTTCGGCTTCCCTCTGCTAAAAGTAGAAGTTTGTGTGTTTTAATGTTGCGAAGCGTATCAATTGCCTGCTTCCAAAAATCAACAGGTGGGCCGTCTGTGAAGTCGCATCTGAATCCATCGATATTTGCCGTGTAAACCCAATACTTCATGCTGTGAATCATCTCGAAGCGCATGGCTTTGTTGTTGAAATTGAGTTGTGCAACGTCGTTCCAACCCGTATTTGGCGGACTAACCACGTTGCCGAGGTAATTCTGCATATACCAATCTTTGTGAAGCGTTATCCACGGATTGTCCCACGAAGTATGGTTGGCTACCCAGTCTAGTATGACAGCCATATTTTTGCTGTGTGCATCATCTACTAAAGCACGTAAATCTGTTAGACTTCCGAATTCGGTATTGATGTCGGTGTAGTTTCTGACACAATAAGGCGAATTGACGGTGTTTGTCTTTCCGACTGGATAAATGGGCATCAGATAGACCACATTTGCGCCCAAAGCTTTGATGGAATCGAGTCTAGCCCTTACTCCAGCGAAATTGCCTGTTGCACTGAACACACGCATATTCACCTGATAGATTGCCGCATCTTGTCTGTCGGGCACGTTGGCAAACGGTGTGCCGTATTGATCAGGGTCTTTTTCGGGAATTGGAGTTGGTTGCGAATCGATGCTCTCTTTGGAGCACGAGAATAAGGCAATTGAGAAGAGAATGCAAATGAGTGTGTGTTTCATGCGTGTGGTTGCTTGTCCGACACGGATTGGTCGGCTTGATAAATCGCTCTACTCAGTTGTGTAGGTACAGTAGAATGAGGTACAAATATATCAATTAATTGATTAGCGGGGCATAACTTGCTTCATCTTACTAATCCACAAGTAGAGAGTCCAAACAACCGTTACGACAAAGATTATAAAAATCGGTGTGTAGTAGTTGCTGATAAACTCGTGAAAATAGGCGCCAATAACGAGATAGATCGAAGCGATGCAGAGCTTCAGTGGAATAAATTCTGCATTCGACCAACTGGTTTTCATCTTGAAGAAGTTCATACCGATTAAGTTTAGAGATGAATGGAAAGATTCTACCTATATAACAATCGGCATCACTTTTCGTTTACCAGCGCGATCTGTTTGTCGTGAATTCGTGAGAAAAAGATGACCATTGTGGCAGCGCCAATAAATGCGTAGAGCATATCGGATTGTGTGTCCCACACGTAGCCTTGCGTGCCGAGGAATGAATCGGCTGATTCACCTGAAGCAATGGCTACAAACCACTCCAAAAACTCATAAAAAACGCTTATTGATAGACAAACTGTGACGGTGAGAAACGACAGCCACGCGCCACGTTTTACAATGTTTTGACGAATAAATATCTCGCGAGCAATCAGTGCTGGCACGAAGCCCTGAGCGAAATGCCCCACTTTGTCGTAGTTGTTTCTGCTCTGATGCAGTACCTCTTTGATCCAGTCGAAAAGCGGCACTTCGGCATAGGTGTAGTGTCCTCCCACAAAGAGTATGTAGCTGTGAATCAATATAAAACCATAAACCAATGTGGTAAACTGAAACCGTTTGAACGTAAAAGCCAACACAATCAGCCCAATAATGCTTGGGAAAACCTCTAAAATCCAGGTGAAATAGTCGTGTGGATCAACAGCTGATGCAATCAGTCCAGCGAAATAGAGGAGTAGTAAGATTTGGAATTTTTTCATAATTATTTTGTTTAATTCTTTGATTTGTAAAATTTGTCTTCTGCCCATTTAGCGGGATTGTTGATAATGTATTCCGAGATTCGTTGATGCGATTGTTCGTCGCGTATGATGTGTTCGTAGTAGTTTCGCTGCCAGATTTTGAGATTTAGATTCGTTGGGGCGATCGTTGGGGCGAATTGCAATTCGCCCGTACTCGATTCGCCCTCAAGAGATATTATATTAGAATTTGGATTTAATTCGCCCTTTCCCAAATTCTTTCCAATTTCTCCCTCTTTTTCGATTAAATTTTTAATCCTTTTGATGGTGGCTATTTTATATCCCCGAATGATGGAGCCGATTGTTTGCGATGGCGATTGAAATTTCCCTGCGCTGTTTTCTTTGGCTTTATTCGCTGTAATTTCCACGATGCCGTGGATGTGGTTGGGCATTACCACGAATTCGTGCAGCTTGACGTTGTCTCTGATTGATCTGCTTTGCATCCATTCATCCCATGCTATTTGCCCAAACTGGTTGAGAATCATTTTGCCTTTGCCGCCTTTTGGTGCTACAATCTTGCCAAACAGATGTGCTCTATCTTGTGTGCAGAGCGTGATAAAATAGAGACCCGATTCTGCATAATTATATCCTTTCAATCGAATCGACCTGCGGTGATGTATTTCGGGATTGTAGTTCGGCATGGGGTGATGGGGGAATTGGTAACGTTTTTCAGCTACCCGAAGGGCGGGACTTTTACCACAAAACTTGATTTGAAAAACGAATGTTTGATTAACCACAAAACTGTCTTTGGAACACAAAACCCCGCCTTTTGGGTAGGTGCTGTTATGGGTAGTGCTTCTATTCATTGTCTGTTTGAGTTTAACCATTCGGCACCATTCCACATTACCGGTGTCGCTCCAACTTGTTCAATTTGATAGTTTGGATTGTCAACCTGTGCTAAAACAATAAGTCTTTTCCCAAACAGCATTTGTCTTCTTGAATTGTTTGCGAAAACGTCAAGTAAAATATGGACACGTTTTGGGTCAAGGCTGTCTAAGTGTCTAAACGTTACAATTTGTCCAACATTCAATATTTCTAGTTCCGATAAACAGTCATTAAGAGCATCAAAATTCTCACCATAATAGTCTGGGAAATTAAGTTTGTGCTTTAATTGCTTGTGCATTTCATTTTCGTCACTCCAAGTCTTGCAGTCAAAGTCAACTATTGAATATTTTTCTTTTTTAAACCACGCCAAGTCTTTTTCTAAAATCTTAAGTTTCCAGTACAAACTTGTACAGCCATTTTGTAAAATTGACCAGTCAAGTCGTTGCCATTCGTCAGGATTATTTTGAAATATTGTCATTGTCTATTTGTCGTCTGTTAGCATTACCCATAACACCAATATATGTAAAACTTGTTTCCTGTATGTACTACGCTATTGCACTTATTTTAATATTACCTATTCCTTAATTGTTTGTTTTACAGTTATTTAAAATAATTTGTGATATTAAAATAGTTGCACATACACAATTTGGGAATCTATATTTGTTTCGTTCGTAAAGTTAAAACAAATTTTGAAATACAATCTAAATGCGTATAAATATTTAATGCTACAAAACAAAACCGCCTCAGAATCTGATATTCCAAGGCGGTTGTCTAGTTTGAATCAGATATGCGGCTATTCGTCGTCGCCGTCCTCTTCCTCTTCTTTCATATTGTGATAGACGTTTTGCACATCTTCGTCATCTTCGAGTTTGTCTATCAGTTTATAGACTTGCGCACGTTGCTCTTTGTTCAGCTCTTTGAGGTCATTCGGGATGCGGATAAACTCGGCACTAACAATCTCGTAGGCTGCCTCTTCAAGGTACTTCTGAATGGCGTTGAACGACTCAAACTCGCCGTAGATGGTGATTTCGTTTTCTTCTTCCACCAATTCGTCTGCACCAAAGTCGATGAGTTCAAGCTCCAAATCTTCCAGCGAAACACCTGCTTTTGGCACTACTTTGAAGATGCTCTTGCGGTCGAACAAAAATGCGAGGCTACCAGATGTTCCCAACGAGCCACCTGAGTGATTCAAGAAGCTGCGCACATTAGCAACGGTGCGTGTGGTATTGTCGGTCGCAGTTTCAACCAAGATGGCGATTCCGTTCGGTCCGTATCCTTCGTAAACCATCTCTTTGTAGTCGGCTTCGTCTTTCGAACTGGCTTTTTTGATGGCGCGCTCAACGTTCTCTTTCGGCATATTTGCTGCTTTTGCGTTCTGTATCAACACACGAAGGCGCGGGTTGCCATCAGGGTCAGGACCACCCGATTTTACGCAGATTGCGATCTCTTTTCCTAATTTGGTAAATGTGCGGGCCATGTTGCCCCAACGTTTCATTTTTCTGGCTTTGCGGTATTCAAATGCTCTTCCCATTGTTTTTAGAATTTGGGTAGCCCCCTAATCCCCCAAATGGGGGACTTTGGAATGCTTCCTTATTGTGATTTAATTTATATTTTGCTTTTTTTGAGTCCCCCTTTGGGGGTACTTGCCTGAAGGCAGTCAGGTTGAGGGGGCTACTACCTCAATTTTGCTCCCAATTTTTGTTCCAAATTCGATTGTATTTTTGCCATGATGGCTTCAATCTGTTTGTCGGCCAATGTTTTTGTTTCGTCGAGAATAAGGAAGCTGACAGCGTACGATTTTTTACCTGCTTCGAGATTTTTCCCTTCGTAAACGTCGAACAACTCCACGGTTTTCAGCAGTTTGCGTTCGCTTTCGATTGCAATTTTCTGAATCTCTGCAAAAGATACGGTTTTATCGACCAACAACGCTAAATCGCGTTTCACAGAAGGGAATTTTGAGATTTCGCTGTAGGTGACCTTGCTGTTGCGCACCTCTTTCATCAGCAGTGTCCAATTGATGTCGGCATAGAAAACGGGAGTGTCGATATCGAAGGCTTTTAGGATGCGACGGTTCACGATTCCCGCAGTAGCAATCAGTTTACCGCCTTTGGTGTGGTAATTGAGTGCAGAAGCAAATATGTCGTCACTCACTTGCGACTCAGATAATCGACCTGCTTGCACACCTAGTCGGATGAAGATGTTCTCAACGTATGCTTTCAACTGGTAAACAGTGGTTTCTTCGTTAGCGTGTGCCCACGAGTTGCTCACTTTGTTGCCACACAACCACAAGCCGATGTGTTGACTTTCGCTGTAGGCTGCAAGTATATGCTCTTCGCTCTTTTTCGCTTCATTATATTGGTAACAATTCCCAAATTCGAAGAAAGCGAGGTCGCTGTTTCTACGGTTTCGGTTGTATGACACGCTTTCCAATCCTCCAAACAGCAGAGTTTGACGCATCACGTTCAAATCCTGACTCAACGGATTCAGCATTGTTACGCAATTAGCAACTGGAAAGGTCACCAGGTCGTTGTAGTATGCTGATTTTGTGAGCGAATTATTCAATATTTCGTTAAAGCCACAGCCTACCAATTGCTCAGCAACGAGGTTTTGCATTTTGTGGCTTCTGTCAGTATCGGTTTTGTACGACAAAGTGGCGTTTACCTGCTCATTGATTTCTACGTTGTTGTAGCCATAAATACGGAGAATGTCTTCGATCACATCCACATCGCGCAGTACATCGACGCGATACGTCGGGATGGAAACAATTAAACCAGTTTCTGATTCACTCAAAATTTCAATTTCGAGGGTTTTCAGAATATTTTTTACAGTTTCAGCAGAAATAGTTTTACCAATCAAACTATTGATTTTGGCAAAAGTAAGTTCAACTTTTGCTTTTTCGATTGGAGTGGGGTAGATGTCAACCACTTCGCCTACGATGTCGCCACCTGCAAATTCTTGAATCAATAACGCTGCTCTTTTTAACACGTAAAGCGTATTGTTGGGGTCTGCTCCACGCTCGAAACGGAACGAAGAGTCGGTGTTCAACCCATGGCGACGAGCCGTTTTACGCACCCACATTGGGCTGAAATAGGCACTTTCGAGAAAAACTTCGGTGGTCGATTCGGTAACGCCCGATTTCAAACCGCCAAATACTCCGGCGATGCACATGCCTTCTTTGGCGTTGCAAATCATCAAATCGGTGTCTGCCAATTTACGTTCGGCTTCGTCGAGGGTGATGAATGTTGTATCTTTTGCAACCGTTTTCACAATCACTTGATTGCCCGCAATCTCCTTCAAATCGAAGCAATGCAACGGATGACCGAATTCGTGCAACACGTAGTTGGTGATATCGACAATGTTGTTGATTGGACGCAGACCAATCGCTTTCAAACGATTTTGCATCCATTCGGGGCTCTCTTTTACGGTTACGTTTTTGATGGTAACACCCGAATAGCGCGGGCAAGCCTCGGAGTTTTCAACTTTCACTGAAACGGCAGAACTGTCTGTTTTCGTTGCAAAAGCTTCTATCGATGGTTTCATCAGTGGCGTTACTACGGCATTTTGCGCTAAATAGGCTGCCAAATCACGTGCCACTCCAAAGTGAGAAGCGGCATCCACACGGTTAGGCGTAATATCGACTTCGAGCACGAAGTCTGATTTTACGTTGTAATAGTCAGCCGCAGGAGTTCCTACAGGCGCATCTGCTGGTAATACGATAATTCCGTCGTGACTTGTTCCGATGCCGATTTCGTCTTCGGCGCAAATCATCCCGTTCGATTCTACTCCGCGGATTTTCGATTTTTTGATAGTAAACGACTCTTCACCGTCGTATAGCGTTGTACCAATAGTGGCAACTACTACTTTCTGTCCGGCAGCTACATTGGCTGCACCGCAAACGATTTGTTGCGATTCACCAGTTCCTAAATCAACAGTTGTTATGTGTAAATGGTCTGAGTTAGGATGTTCTTCGCAGGTCAAAACGTGACCAATCACCAATCCTTCTAGACCGCCTTTTACAGACTGAAATTCCTCAATTCCTCCGGTCTCCAGACCAATAGAGGTTAGTGCCGCCGAAACCTCTTCGGGCGACAAATTGATGTTCAAATACTCTTTCAGCCAGTTGTATGAAATATTCATTTGTTAAAGTTTTATGTTCTATGAATTACGTTAAACGCAATTACTCAATTATTCAGTTACTCAATTACTCAGTTATTCACTTAATAACTTACTCAAATCCAGCATCAATGCCTTCAGGTTCACTTGTTTGGTAGTTTTGCTTGAATGTTGATTCAGCACATGGGTCTGAGAATTTTGGATATGGCGTAAAATTTTCTGTTTGAGAATAACCCAATCGTGGATCACCATACACTTTTTTCATAAAAGTGGCATAAATAGGCAATGCCATATTAGCGCCTTGTCCGTCGTTTGTGGTATCGAAGTGAATGGCGCGATCTTCGCCACCAACCCACATTCCAGAAACCAAACTTGGGGTGAAGCCCATAAACCAACCGTCGGCATTTTGGTTTGTAGTACCGGTTTTACCTCCCATTGGTGCTGTAATTCCGTATCTGTAACGAATTCGTGCAGCAGTTCCGCCATCTACTACAGCTTTCAACATTTGAAGCATCTTGTAAGCTGTCTCTTCACTGAAAACTTCCGACATTTTTGGTGCGAAATTTGCCAATACATTTCCATAACTGTCTTCAATTCGAGTGACATAAAGTGGCTCTGATTTGACGCCTTTATTCACGAAAGCGGTGTAGGCAGATACCATCTCTTCTACACTTACTTCGCAAGGTCCAAGACAAAGAGATACAACGGGATCGAGTTTCGACTTTATACCAAACGATTGAAGCAAACGAACAAATGAATAAGGGGAAAGTTTGCCCATCAAATAGGCTGTTACCCAGTTGTCTGAGTTGGCAAGTCCCCATTTCAGTGTTACCATTTCACCCACACGTTTTTGGTTCGCGTTGCGTGGAATCCAGACTTGTCCAGCTTCGGTCATCAGGCGTTGTTGCACGTGCATCATTTCGTCGCATGGAGTGAATCCCTCTTCCATTGCCAAAGTGTAGAGGTATGGTTTGATGGTCGAACCTACTTGACGGCGACCAACGCCTACCATATCGTATTGGAATTGTTTGAAGTCAATTCCTCCAACGTAAGCCTTCACATGTCCGGTGCGTGGATCCATCGACATAAATCCTGTCCGAATAAAGTGCTTGTAGTAACGAATAGAATCCCAAGGGCTGAGAATGGTATCTCTAGGGCCACTCCACGAGAAAACTTGCATCGGAATGCGCGTGTGGAAAATGTTTCGAATTTCGTTTTCGGGAACACCTGATTTCTTCAGTGCACGGTAGCGATCAGTCTGTTTCATTGATCGAATCAAAATCGAATCTCCTTGCCCTTTGGTAATTTTATTGGAGAATGGTGCATAAGAGCGACCACGTTTTTCGGCAAAAAACTTGGGTTGAAGGAATTTGCCAATGTGTTCTGTTACAGCCTCTTCGGCATAGCGTTGCATACGAGAATCGATCGTGGTATAAATCTTCAATCCATCTACATAAAGATTGTAATGCGAGCCGTCAGGTTTGGTATTTTTGTTACACCAACCGTATAGCGGATTGGTTTTCCAAGCCAACGAGTCTGAGCGGTATTTGGCGTATTGCCACGATGCGTAATCAGATATATTTGGCTCTTCGGCAGTGAGCATCATGCGCAAATATTCGCGGAAATAGGGGGCAAGACCCTCTTTATGATCCGCTTTGTTGTAGTGCAATACCAATGGCAATTTTTGCAACGAATCGAGCTGCTCTTCAGTGATGTAGTCTGCTTTATACATTTGTTCCAAAACCACATTTCGGCGTCCTTTTGTTCTTTCGTTAAATCGCACAGGATTGAACAACGATGGGTTTTTGCACATTCCAACCAATGTAGCAGCCTCTTCGATTTTCAATTTGGCGGGTGTGGTACTGAAATAGACCAACGCAGCCGATTGTACTCCAACAGCATTGTTCAAAAAATCGAACTTGTTGAAATACATATTGATGATTTCCTCTTTGGTGTATGAGCGTTCCAATTGCACTGCAATTACCCATTCAATAGGCTTTTGGAGCAGACGTTCAACGAAGTTTCCTGCTTCGGGAGAATAGAGCTGTTTGGCTAGCTGTTGCGTAATTGTACTACCGCCACCGGCGCTTTTTTGCATAAAAATACCGCGTTTCACCAACGAACGAAGCAATGCCCAAGCATCAACACCCGAATGTGAAATAAATCGAGCATCTTCAGTAGCAATAAGTGCTTCGACCAAATGGCTTGAGAGGTCTTTGTACGTTACAAATACACGATTCTCGCGGCTTTGGTAGTAACGACCAAGCACTTCCATATCGGAGGTAATTACCTCAGATGCAAACTTGTTTTTGGGATTTTCAAGCTCTTCGATGGGAGGCATATAGCCTATTTTTCCATAAGCGATGAGCACAAAAAGGGATGTGACAAGAAGAATAAAGATTGAAAATGAGATCCAAAAATATTTGAAAAACTTTTTTTGCTTGTCTGTCATTTTTACATCGTTTTTTAACCCTGCAAAATTAATCCTTTTTTTTAGGAAACACTCATCGAATTGAGGCTATCGCAGCTAATCTTTCAAAAATTTCTTAAATCCAGCAGTGTAAGTCACACGCATTGCTCCTTTTGCATCAGAGTAAATGAAGTAACCCTCTAGATGAGGCAGTTTTTTGAGCAATTCTAGGCTTTTTTCTAAACCGATAACCATACATGCTGTAGAGTAGGCGTCAGCTTCAATGCAAGATGGAGAAATTATCGTAGCACTCAAAAGCGAATGCTGCACTGGATAGCCTGTTTTTGGGTCGATGGTGTGGGCATATTTCTTTCCGTCTTTATAGTAGAAATTACGATAATTTCCGCTTGTAGAGAGTGCTCCGTTGCTGAATTTCAGAATTTGTTGTATTTCAGCAACCGTTGTGTCGCTTTGATCTACAGGTTTATCGATGCCCAAATTCCATATATCGCTGCTTGAGTTTATGCCTTTCACCTTTATCTCACCACCAATCTCAACAAGGTAGTTTTTAATCCCCTCTTTTTCCAAAAAATCGGCAATAATATCGGTAGCATAACCGTCGCCCATTGAAATACAATCGACTGTTATTTTTGAATCTTCTTTGATTAGTCTGTGATTCGCTACTTTTATTTTTCTGTAATCCACCAAGGCTTTCAGACTATCAACAAGTGCTGGGTTCATGTTTCTTTTTTTCTTAAAGCTGAACCCCCATGCTTCGACCAATGGCTCGATGGTGATGTCGAATGCACCATCAGTTTCCTTACCTACTTGTATCCCTACTTTAATGAGGGTTTCCATCCAATTATCCAGCACTACAGCCGAGTCATTTCTGTTGATTCGTGAGATGATTGAATTTGGTTTATAAGGAGAAACGGATTCGTCGTAGGCTTTCAGAATAGAGTCTATCTTCGGTTGTAAATCACTGGAATGTTGATATTTAATGTGGTAAGTTGAACCAAATATTTCGCCCACATTGCTGTAATACGTAAGATTTTGTTCAGTTTTGTTTGGTTTTAGAAAATAGAATAAAACAAACGAGCTGATAAAAACAGCAATTCCGATAAAAATCTTTTTTTTCATCTGTTAATACTTTTTATTTTAATGGTCAGATGTAACCTGTCTGCCGTCAGGCAGGCTCGCACATAGGCATTTCCTTGTTTGTTAACATCGATTTGACGTGCTCGTTTCATAATTTTCTACAATAAGAAAAGGTGCTCGATTAATATTTTAAGGCCTATACCGATTAAGATAAGTCCACCGAAAATTTCCATTTTTAGGTTAATTCTGTTTCCGAATTTCGAACTGAACGTGGCGCCAATAAAGCTGAGTAAAAAGGTTGTAATACCGATGACAATAATTGGTTCGATAACTTCTATTTTGAGCATTGCAAATGACACGCCTACAGCCAGGGCATCGATACTTGTAGCAATAGCAAGACCTAAGAGTGTTGCGACTTTTGTTGGGTCGAATCGTTTGCTTTCTTCGTCTTTGCTGAAAAGGCCTTCGTATAGCATTTTTCCACCAAGTATGGAGAGTAAGCCAAAAGCAATCCAATGATCAAATTCTGAAATGTATTTTTGGAAAGTGACGCCCGACAACCACCCAATCAGTGGCATAATTCCCTGAAAGATCCCCATAAAAAGGGCGATACGGAAGATGTGTTTGATCTGGAATTGTTTCAGGATTGAGCCACATGTTATCGAAACGGCTAGGCTATCCATCGACAATCCGACGGCAATCAATAAAATTTCGGCAATACTCATTCAGTTGGTGTTGTTGGCTTAAACTCTTCAAAATGAACTGTTTCGTTGAGTTTCTTTCGTAGTTTAATGGGCGTTTCTGGATATATATCTCTGTCGGGATGCCCCATTGGCAAAATCGCCATTGGTTTGATGTGTAGAGGTAATTTGAGGGTTTTATCTAACATTTCTCCTTCGAAATTACAAACCCAACAAGTGCCCAATCCTCGCTCCGTAGCAGCTAAACAGATGTGTTCGACCGCAATGGCTACATCAATTTCGCCAAAATCTTTTTCATCGGTTTTACGCTTCCACGATTGATTGAAATCGGCACAAACCACAATGTAAAGCGGAGCACTGCGAAACCAGTCGCGATTGTAGCACGCTTGAATTTTTTTTCGATTCTCTTCTTCCGCTACAACTATAAAATGCCACGGTTGGTAATTTACCGCCGATGGAGCAAAACGAGCTGCCTCGAGGACGTAGTTCAAATCCTCTTCACTCACCTCTAGAGGCAAATAGCTTCGACAAGAGAATCGTTTTTTACAAATTTCGAGAAAAGTCATTGTTTTGGAATTACAAACAGTTATAATTCAGTTTCAATTTTATAGTTGTTACGTTCCGATGAATTGCGTGTAATTAATTCACCCAAGAAACCTGCCAAAAATAGCTGTGTACCGAGTAACATACTGGTTAGAGCAAGATAAAAATAGGGTGAATTGGTAATCAATGGATACGGGATTTGCTCGTATAGCGCATGCAACTTCATTGCTCCCAACATAATTACGGAAACCAAACCTACAAAAAACATCAGTGAGCCAGCCAATCCAAAAAAATGCATCGGTTTTTTGCCAAAACGTGAGAAAAACCACAGTGTGATCAAATCCAGATAACCGTTAATAAAGCGATCAAGACCAAACTTTGTAATACCATATTTTCGTGCTTGATGTTGCACCACTTTTTCGCCAATCTTCTTAAATCCAGCATTTTTTGCTAAATAGGGGATATAGCGGTGCATATCGCCATATATTTCTATGTTTTTGATTACATCGTTTCGATACGCTTTTAACCCGCAATTGAAGTCATTCAATTTAATGCCCGATACTTTACGCGCAGTTGCGTTGAATAGCTTAGTCGGAAGTGTTTTTGTTAGAGGATCGTAGCGTTTTTGCTTCCAACCCGATACCAGGTCATAACCTTCTTCAGTTATCATTTGGTAGAGTTCTGGTATTTCGTCGGGACTGTCTTGTAAATCAGCATCCATCGTAATCACCACTTTGCCTTGCGCTCGGGCAAAACCACTGTGCAGCGCAGGCGATTTACCATAATTACGGCGGAATTTCACCCCTTTTGCTTCGGGATGTTTATGACAAAGCGAACTGATGACGTCCCACGAACGGTCGGTGCTACCATCGTTTACAAAGATAACCTCGTAGCTGTAGCCATTTTGGGTAGCTACTCGTTGAATCCAATCAAAAAGCTCTGGAAGTGACTCTTCTTCGTTGTAGAGAGGCACCACTACTGATAAATCAATCATACAATATCGATGTTTAGAAAGGGCTTTAAACCTCTTTTATATCTTTTTTTTGCGAATCAGAATAGCTGAAATGATAAGGGAAATGAAAAAGCCGATAGAAATATTGCCTCTAATTTGGTTAATAGCCATTTCTATTTCGGAAGGTAATCTCTTTAATGAAAGATCTTTGATATATGTTAAAATGATAATTTTGTTGTTAGGGGTAGAGAAATAATTTGTAAATTGATAAAATAGTTTTATAATTTGAGCATTTAATTCAATAATAAAACGAGAATCAAAAAATTTCGTGTAAAAAAATATAAAAGCTCCACTAATTAATCCGCTGAAAAAGTAAGTTAATATTGAAACATTCCAACCTTCAAAAAAAGAGATTGAACCATCTAAAACCTCATTTCTAAATTTCTTACTTGATTTGTATAGAAGAATGTGAAAAAATATCGATAAAAAAAAGAGTAAAAAAGAGAGAGGGGAGAATAAATTGAAATATTCTTTCCAAAATTTACATATAAGAATCAAAAGACCTAATTGAATTATATTATATAATCCAAGATAAAGCCCTGATTCCATTGCGAAACTGATAGGAGTAACTTTTGCTTTGTCCATTTTCCCGATTAAAATGCAAAAATAGCTCTTTTCGTTTAATAATGACTGATTTTTATCTTCAAAAAGATGATGTGTCTGAATTTTGCTAACTACTTCAAATAGAAACGATTTGTCGAATGAAAGTCAATGTGGTTGCGGATTTAAAGAAAATAATTTGCAACCAACTATTGCAGAATAAGGAAAAAGAGCTACCTTTGCGCCCGGGTAAGTCCTATACGGCATGCTCCTTTCTAATCCCCCAGGGCTTGATCGCAGCAAGGGTCGAAAGTTGTAGCGGCGCGATGTAGTAAGCTTACCCACCTGCCTTCATAGCTCAGTTGGTCAGAGCACGTGATTTGTAATCTCGGGGTCGTGGGTTCGAATCCCTCTGAAGGCTCAAAAAAAGCCGTAAACAGATTTTGTTTACGGCTTTTTTTTGTTCCAAGTTGTCGCTATTTCAATAATCCAATAACTGTAAGCTTTTCAAAAACCCTTTTACCATGAGGCGACTTTGCAAACTCATCAGTTAAGTCTTGCCCCGCAAAGTTACCATAGTGCATTCCATTCTTCCAATAGGTACTCTTGGTTACATCGTAAATTTTCCCTTCGAATGCTATCCATATTTCGTCCATATCACTGCCATTTCGCAGCGCCAATTGTGATTTTGTGTAATGTTGTAAATTCATAAAAATGTGTTCTGTTGTTCTAATCTAATAAAAACCACAAAATGGTGAAAAAGTTTTTAGGTGAATGCATTAAAAAGAAACAACCCTCTTGTACATAAGTGCAAGAGGGTTGTCAAATGTGTCAAATCGACAACTATCTTTCGTAAATCAAGAAGTTCTTCAGCTCCCAAGTCCCAGCTTTAGTCGCCGTTGAGAGGTACTTAAATGCAACTTTTACTTTCTTGCCAGAGTAAGCAGCTAATGAAATTTCGCCTGAAGTTGCAAATGTCCACGAAGAAGCATTTGTAAAACTTGTTGGAATTTGTTTCCAAGTTGCTGTTGAAGGCATTCCTGATACATAATCCTCCGAGATCCAAACCGTAGCATCACTTGCTGGGGTGTTGAAGTATCTGGTAACATGATCAAACGACATTTTAGGCGAAGGCACTTTGGTTAGATCAATCGACGGAGAAATCATCCAGCATTCATCAGCTTTATTTACGCTGCTGATATATCCTGTTACCATAGCATATTTGTAGGTCGTCCAATACCATTTTTCGTCTCCAGATGCAGTAACAGAGGTGAATTGACCCAAGTTTAATAGGAATTTCTCTGAGTAAATTGGATTGATTGGTTTTACGCCAATGCTATCTTTTCCATCGATGAAGTACGACGTGTTTCTCACTCCAGTTTTGCCATAATAAAATTCGATGGTTCCAAAAAGATTCACCTTATGACCAAGTCGCTTTTTGTTTGTCGCAAGATTTAAACTATCTCTTATTGTTCCTGCAGGAAGTTCAACAGAAAGACATTTCTCAGGATTGGTTTCATCCTTTGAGTCTGCTATTAGCACGTTCACTTTTTGCGTACACGTATCTGAATTGAAGGTGTATGAGAATTTTGAATTATACCAAATATAGCCAACAATATATCCGCTGACATATTTTGATAAACCTTGATTGCCATAAGCGTCAGATACGCCGAATGGAGCCGACTGCATCCCTGTTGCCGTTTGATTTGATACTACTGTCACTTCGTCGTCTGCATTGGTGCACGATGTGCAAATCAATGCTATAACAATTGATAATAGTGCAAATAATTTTATCTTTTTCATATCTTTTGATTTCAAAATTTGATTTACATTCCTAAATGATATCCTTCAAAACCTTTACCTAAATCAGAAATCGAGCGAAGTGTTAACTGATGATAGATTTTGCTCGAACTTTGAGTCAAATCTTTATCGTTATACCAGCCGATAATAGCGGTAATATTACCCTTGTATGCTGAAGCGGGTAATTTGCGATTTGCAAATTTCGAATACTCACTTGTCGATACAAATACTGAACCAGTACCATCTTGTATTTCACGCGATTGTGGATAACCAATACCGTTGGTTGAAGGTGCAAAAATCTTGTCAGCATCAGCAATGGTGGCAGGCGCGCCGTAGTCAGCTCCTTTTCCAGTGAAGTAAGCATTTTTAATGCAAACAAGTTTGTTTGCGACCGAAATGCCTGCAGCTTTGATTTGTGCAATAGTCATCGTATCTGCTTTTACAGCAGCTAAATCAGGCAAGCCATACGCTGAAATCTGTAAATCTGAAATCGGTTTTGGCATACGTCCCGGTTCTGGGCGATTCTTCTCGGTGTTAAAATACTTGATTCCCATTTGTGGACCTTCTGCATATTTTCCGATTGCCATACCATTGCATCTAACAGAGACTCGTTGGCCTAGTGGATAGATTCCTGACAGACTACCAGCATCGATTGAGATTTTCATAGCATCGGCACCAACACCCTCTTCCTGTATCACAATGTACTTATATACATTTCCTTCAACATCAGAAGATGTAATGATTCCATTAATTACCACATCTTTTGTTGTATCAATCAAATCTGAAGAAAAAAGACCTTTGGTTTTCATAAAATCAGCTTTTAACTGAGCGATTGTGTAGGTCGATTCCCATTTAGTACCATTGACTGTTTCCGATGGCATTGCATCATATTCGGTCTTTGTGCAGCCGACAGCGAGAGTAATCAAAGCGGCTAAGAGACCAATTATACTAACTTTTTTCATCTTTTCAATTTTATTTAATTGTAATCTTAGCAATTAGAATTTATAACCTAGGTTGATAAACATATTGAATCCCCAAGCATAATAGTATTTCGATGGAAATCTATTCAAACCAGTTAAATCAATAGCAGCCACATCTAATGGTAAACGAGCTTGTTGATAGCCACCAGTTACCATTTTGGTATTGTTCAGCAGATTGCTGAAACTAATGTTGACATTCATCGACTGACCGTGTTTAAGATAAACCAATTTTCCAATTGACGCATCAACCATCATTCCGCCTTTAAGTTTTTCTTGTGTGCCCAAAGCCGCTTTTACGGCAGGGTCATTTGTTGCATCATATTTTGCAACATTCGATGCTGAAAAACGATTTGGAGAGAAGTCGAGATAATTGTTGTCGAAATAGTTTGCTGAAATGTCTGCAAACCACATTTTTGAATTGAAATAATTAAGTTTAACATTTCCAGCTAATTGCGGTCCTGAGCTCTCTTTTAATCCGTTAGTAAGGATTTTATCAGTAATATCCGCAAAAGCACCATTTTCAGGACTTTTTACACCTACGGCGTCGTTTGTGTATGAATAGTCAGCCATCGTTCCACCCATAGAGAGTGTGAAACTACCATTAATCTTTACAGAAAGACCTGCTTCAATGCCTTGGTAAAGTTTGTTTGATTTTGTCAATACCTGATTTACAAAAGTGCGGTACTCATCATCGTAGTATCCGAATAGTTCAGAACTACCAAAAGAGTAGGTTTGATATGCACTGATTTTACCTCGAATACCAGGATAAGTAAAGGCATAGTTTACATCGTACGATATAATCTTCTCACTCTGTAAATTTGGGATGCGAGTGTCTTTAATTCTTTGCGAAATATAAGAGTTCGCGGCCAAAGGGGCACGCGATTCAGCCAAAGCATTTATTGAAACACGTTTGTGTCCATCCGATTTGCATGTAACCCCAAATTTGAATGATGGGTCAACAAACCACCACGTTTTACCTTTGCCATATGAAATTTCACCATTTGGATTGGTTGCATTTGGTAATGCACGGCCGTTATCCATATGTCCAAATCGGCTAAATTGAGAATAAGACAATTTACCAGCATAATAGATATCATAACCGGGGTATGACCATTCTTGTTGGAAAAATCCGTTCCCTTTGAAAATGTTCATATCATAATTGTATCCAAAAATATCACCTGTCTTAATCACACGCGAAGGATTTCTTAAATCATTCTGAACAATGTTTGGGTTCGTTGGATTGTCTCTCTCAGCAAATTGGTCAATATCAATCCACTGATTTCCACCTAAAAGGTCATCCATTGTTTTATAATGCATACCTTTCGTATATTTTGCCTCGATTCCAGCAGTGATTTTCATCTCATTCGTTTTTTGATTTGAATAAACCGAATTAAATGTAGTCTCCATTAAATCGTTGTGACGACGCTCTAATGCATATTTTGCTGTTCCGTTTGGATCGATTGTATTGTTTCTGTAGTTTGCTTGATAAAGTGAAGCCCAATTAACCTGAGCAGTCTGAGGGTCATTTGCCCAAAGGTTTGTCAGATTGCTTTTAGTCATTGAGTCCGTAGCAAAACTTGGTAAATTACGATAGTAATCAGGTCGAGGATCTGGTGAATTGTAGAAGTTCAAAGCAGAGCTACTGTACATACTATATACGAAACCTAAACCAGTGTGAATTTTCTCTTTCTCATTGATTTTGAAATCATGAGCTAAAATTGCTGTTGGGGCAAAACTCTTCACAATACGTGAGTTTCTCTTTTTACCATCTTGATAACCCCAATATGGATTGTAATAGATAGATCCAGCTAAATCATAAACTTCCTGAGTAACGGCACCACTTTGACCACGTTGAGTAGGAGCACCAAATGCAGTAAACGAAAGGCTATGTTGTTTGTTGAATACCTTTTCAGCAGCAAAGAATAAACCTGCAGAGTTGTAGAATGTACCTTCTACTAAACCTTCATCTGCCCAACGTACAACTGCAGAAGTTGTGAATGCCCAACCATTTGCCATTAAACCTGTTGCATGAGTTACCTGAGCGCGTAGTTTGTAAGAGCGATTCGTGTAAGCTAAACTTGTTTTAGTACCTGCAGCAAACAAACTTGCTCTGGTTAGTATATTTGTATTGCTTGCTAATCCGCCAAAACTGAACGAATTCGCTTTTAAACCAGTAGAAACCTCTTTGCTTTTAGTTGCCGTATTAAGACCACCAAGCATTGAATAATTGAACCGTCCTCGTTCTCCATCATTGAATTCGACGCCATTAATAAATGTAGTAGGGTATTCTTGACCATAACCGCGATAATTGAATCGCATTGGACTGAAAGAGAAACGAGCCGTTTTGAGATATACATCATCAGATTCACTTTCCAAAACTGATACACGTTGACGTGAGTTATTGTCTTCTTCAATCTGTGATTCTGAAAAAACATAATCATCGTTATCCTCTACAATAATTTCCTTAGGATAAGTGTAAGGGATTGTACCTAATTGTTTTTTTTCTGAATCTTTTAAAAACACTCTAACCATTAATGGATTAGGGTTTTTATAATTAGGTTTGATAATCAAATCATCAACACCCGATTTCAATCCCTTCAAAACAAAATTACCTTTATTATCTGTCGTTGCTTCAACAGTTTGATTTTTTAATGTAACTTTTACTTTTGGAATTGGTTTTCCCGTTTCAGAATCAGTAATGATACCCGATATTTCTGCTTTCTGTGCAACCATTGTCACAGAGTAGAGGAAAAGTAATAACATCCACAATTTTTGTTTCATAAAATTTGATTTAAGTGCAAGTTTAATTAATTTTTTTATAAAAAATACTTAACAAAATTGATAAAGTAATTTTTAATTTTACCTTTGTGCAGTTGTGTAATTTTGGCAAAGGTAAACTTAAAATTTTAAAATATTATGATTAAAAAAACTTTTTTTATTTATTTACTTCTTGTAACAACTGTTGTGTTTTCGCAAGAAAAAAAGTATAAATTGCAAGCAATTGCTTTTTATAATTTAGAGAATTTGTTTGATACAATTCCAGGTGCAAATGATTCCGAATATACGCCAAATGGGTCAGCACATTGGGACACGTACAAATATAGTAATAAACTACAAAATATGTCATCTGTTTTGAGTAAATTAGCATTAGAGAGGTGTAAAAATGGATTTGCAGCTATTGGTGTGTCTGAGGTTGAAAACCTTCAAGTTATGCAAGATTTGATTAAACAAAAAAGTCTAGTTGATCGAAATTATCAGATTGTGCACTATGATTCACCCGATAGACGTGGTATTGATGTCGGATTGATTTACAATCCAAAACTTTTCACACTAGAAGCAAGTCAGACACGTACATTATTTGTTAAAGCGGAGCCAAATTTTAGAACACGTGATCAGTTAGTTGTGCGTGGCCGCATTGACGGTGAGCTGTTTCACATCGTCATTAATCATTGGCCATCTCGAAGAGGGGGAGAAGAACACTCTTCACCAATGAGAGAAGCTGCTGCAGCATTAGCTAAAAGTATAGTAGATTCAGTTGAGCAAGTTTGGCCTGAAACTAAGGTTTTGGTTATGGGTGACTTAAATGATGACCCATCGAATGTGAGTGTTCGAAAAGTTCTTGGTGCAGTAAGAGATGAAGGTGATGTTCGTAAAGGTGGTTTGTTTAATCCATTTGCTAAAATACATGAAAGTGGAATCGGAACTTTGGCATACAAAGGCGAATGGAACCTTTTTGATCAAATCATGGTAAACGATAAATTATTGGGAAATGATAAATCAAGCTATAAATTCTTTAAAGCTGAGATTTTTAATCGTGAGTTTTTGAAACAACAAGAAGGAGAGTACAAAGGTTACCCGCTACGTACATCTGCTGGTGGTGTTTGGCTAAACGGATATAGCGACCACTTTCCGTCCATTGTATATATGGTTAAAGAGATTAAATAAACAAATGTGATAAATGAGGAAGGAGATAAATACATTAAAATTTATCTCCTTTTTTATTGTATTATAATTTCTGAGATTTAACATTTAAGCTATCTTTGCAATTCAATTTTCTTACAAAGTTTCGTTTATGGTTTTGCAAAATCTTTTTCTTCCCTGCGAATGGATTCTTATTTCAACTCTATTTGCATTTTTTTTAATTCAAATTACCTTTTATCTAACAATATATAGACGACTATTAGTACACAAAAAGCGTTCTGATAAAGGTCAACTTCTATATACAGAAGAGCAAGTGCCAGTTTCGGTGATAGTTTACGCTTGCAACGATGCAGATAACTTGACGCAATTTTTACCTTCAATTCTCAATCAACAATACTCTAAATATGAGGTAATCGTGGTAAACGATGGCTCTACCGACGATACAAAAGATCTGTTAACTATTCTCGAGTCGAAACACCAACACCTTTATCAAACTTATATCCCTGAGGAGGCTAAAAATCATAGCCGCAGGAAATTGGCAATGACTGTTGCTTTAAAAGCCGCAAAGTATGATTGGATTTTGACCACAGAAGCGAATTGCGAAGTGTCGAGTCCAAATTGGATTGCCTCTATTGCTCGTAACTTCACTCCTGAAACTGACGTAGTTTTAATGTATGCTTCTTTCAATTATCCGAAATCAATTAAGTCCATCTTCCGATCTTTGGATAATCTGTTTTTTAGTATGCGTTATTTGGCAATGGCATCATTCGGTTGTCCATTTATGGGTGTAAGGCGTAATTTGGCTTACCGTAAAGAATTATTCTTTAAAAATGGAGGAGGTTTCTCTGGATTTCTTAAGCTAAGAGATGGTGATGATGACCTGTTTATTAATCGCATTGCCAACAAAAATAATACACGTATTGAAATAGCTTCAGAATCTGTAACGAGAGCCCATTTCTATCAATTTGATAAAGCGTGGAGAATTCAGAAGCAATCTTATGGAATTACCTCTCAATTCCTCAAAAGACGTTCATCAGGCATTTTTGGATTTGAAAGCTTCAGCAGGTATTTTTTCTATTTCCTTTTATGTGTTACAATTCTTTGGGGCATCGACTATTGGAAACTATTTGTAGTGGCAGGACCACTATTTTTGATTAGATTTGTTTTACAAACAGTCATTTTAAATAAAACGGGTAAGATTTTTGGCGAACTTTCCCATTTTGGCTCGTTGATTATTTATGATTTTATTCAACCGATTACTGATTTTAGATATAAAATTGCGGGAAGATTCTCAAAAAGAAGATAAAATAATCAGTTTTCGCACATTTTTATTTCAAATAACGCAAATCATAGATTAACTTTTATATTTTTGTCTACAATTCGTATTATAATCTTAAAATTTCAATAATTATGAAAATTGCCGTTGTTGGAACCGGATATGTCGGTCTTGTTACAGGTACCTGTTTTGCTGAAATGGGAGTTGAAGTCAATTGTGTGGATGTTGATAAGAAAAAGATTGAAAACCTTCACAATGGCATCTTACCAATTTACGAACCAGGATTGGAAGAGCTTGTGAAAAGAAATTTTGCTTCAGGTCGATTAAATTTCTCAACTGATTTATCCGCTTGTCTGAATGATGTGGATATTGTGTTCAGTGCGGTTGGTACTCCACCCGATGAAGATGGTAGTGCAGATTTGAAATATGTTATTGAAGTTGCCCGCACAGTCGGTCGATATATGAATAAATATTTGGTTATTGCAACCAAAAGTACTGTTCCAGTTGGCACAGCCGTTTTGGTTAAAAATGCTATTACCGAAGAGTTGCAAAAACGTGGCGTTGATATCCCATTTGACGTTGCTTCAAATCCAGAATTTTTGAAAGAAGGTGCTGCAATTGACGATTTCATGCGCCCCGATCGCGTGGTTGTGGGTGTGGAGTCGGAGAGAGCTCGTCACTTGATGGAGACTCTGTATGCTCCATTTATGCGAAGCGACTACAAAATGATATTTATGGATGTTCCATCAGCAGAAATGACAAAATATGCAGCAAATGCTATGCTTGCAACTCGCATCAGTTTTATGAACGATATTGCCAATTTATGTCAGTTAGTAGGTGCTGATGTCAATCGTGTTCGTGATGGTATTGGAAGTGATCCTCGTATTGGTAAAAAATTCCTTTTCCCTGGATGTGGCTATGGAGGCTCTTGCTTTCCAAAAGATGTCAAGGCATTGATTAAGACTGCGGAGAAGTTTGGATACAATATGCGTGTACTTGATGCGGTTGAAGAGGTTAATGAGTTGCAGAAAAAGGTTGTTTTCGAAAAATTAAACAACTTCTATTCTGGAAATCTAAAAGGTAAAACAATTGCAATGTGGGGATTGTCCTTTAAGCCTGAAACTGATGATATGCGTGAGGCTCCATCTTTAGTTATTATTGATCTTTTACTTGATGCAGGATGCAAGGTGAGAGTGTATGACCCGATTGCAATTGAAGAAACGCATCGTCGCATTGGAGATATAGTGGATTATGCAAAAGATATGTATGATGCAGCCGTTGATGCTGATGCACTCTTGATTGTTACGGAATGGAAGCAATTCCGCTTACCTACTTGGTCTGTGCTTCAAAAAGTAATGAATCAAAAAGTGATAGTTGATGGCCGTAATCTCTTCAAAAAAGAGGATATGGCAGATTACGGATTCGAGTATTTCTCAATTTGATACTGGCTATTCAAAAAATCAATGGGTAAAGTTGCATTTGGTGTTGTCGGTTGTGGCCATATAGGTAAACGCCATGCAGAGATGATTTCGCGTAACGTTGACACAGAACTTATTGCGTTATGTGATATACTATCTGAAGAACATCTTAATGTAGCCGCTTTTAATGTCCCATTCTATTCAGACTACGATTCTTTTCTTAAAAGTTTAGAATCATCTAGTGCTGAACACAAGGTTGTGTCAGTTTGTGTTCCAAATGGTTTGCATGCATCTTTGGCAATTGAAGCAATTAAGGCTGATTGTCATGTGGTGATCGAAAAGCCAATGGCTTTGACAGAGTCGGATGCAGTAGAAGTTCTAGAAATTGCTGAGAAATTTCATAAAAAGGTATTTTGCGTGATGCAAAATAGATATTCACCCCCTTCGGTTTGGTTGAAAGAATTGATTGACAACAATATTCTTGGTGAAATATTTTTAGTCCAAATAAATTGCTTTTGGAATCGAGATGAGCGGTATTATCTGCCGACTAGTTGGCATGGAACTTCAGAGCTTGATGGAGGAACCTTGTTTACCCAGTTTTCTCATTTTGTAGATATCTTGTATTGGCTGTTTGGAGACATTAAAAATATTTTCGCTCGTTTTTCTGACTTTTCCCATGAGAATCTAACAGATTTTGAAGATACAGGACTTGTAAACTTTGAATTCGAAAAAGGAGGAATGGGTTCTATCCATTATTCAACAGCCGTTTGGGATGCTAACCAAGAAAGTAGTTTGACAATTGTTGCTAAGAATGGCAGTGTGCGGGTAGGTGGTCAATACATGAACGAAGTTGAGTATTGTCATATAAAAGATTATATCGCACCAGTATTGGAACCTACAAATCCTGGCAATGATTATGGAGCTTATAAAGGCTCTGCTCAAAATCATCATTTTGTGATACAAAATGTAACTGATGTGTTATTACGAGGTGAAGAGATTACAACTGATGCAAGTGATGGGGTGAAAGTTGTGAGTATGATTGAACGAATATACAAATTGAAATAATTCAATGCAATAGAGGTATGAAGTTTACTGAATTAAATATTAAAGGTGTTTGGCTTATAGAGGTTCCAAAATATGGTGACTCACGTGGCTATTTTATGGAGACATTCAAAAAAGAACAATTTGAAACTCATATAGGTTGTGTGAGTTTTATTCAAAATAATGAATCAAAATCCTCTTATGGCGTCCTTCGCGGACTTCATTTTCAAAAAGGTGAGATGGCTCAAGCAAAGCTTGTTCGTGCTGTAGTCGGCTCTGTATTAGATGTTGTAGTAGATATCCGTCCAGAATCACCAACTTATGGAAAGCATATTGCAATAGAACTTTCTGAAGATAATTCGCTTCAATTATTTGTACCTCGAGGTATGGCTCATGGATTCGTTGTTTTGAGTGATACTGCCATTTTTGGGTACCAAGTAGATAATACATATGCGCCTCAATCGGAAGGTTGTCTCTTGGCTACAGACCCAGCTTTGGGTATAGATTGGAGAGTTCCCATTGAAAAATGTTTGATGTCTGACAAAGACAAAGTAGGAAAACTTCTGAGTGAATTATAGAGCCTCAAATTTCAACTTCCAGTGCGTCGTATGACAAAGATATATTTAACGGAAGTTCGTCAGATATATCTTTGTGGAGCCCTAAATGGTGGCTAGTATGTATGATGTATGCCTGTTTTGGCTTGATAATATTGATTTTAGCAATTGCCTCTTGTAATGTCTGATGCGAAATATGTTGTTGTTTACGCAAAGCCCCAATTATTAACACATCCAAATTTTCGAGTTTTTTATATTCTTCCTTTGGAATATCGGTAAGGTCTGTTAAGAAGGCAATATTGCCAATACGGAACCCAAGAATGGGCAATTTACCATGCATAATTCGTATTGGGGTTATCTCTACTCCATCAAAATCAAATGCAGATAAACCAATTTCTTTCAAATTCAACCTTGGAACACCAGGGTATGGATTCAACTGGAAGCAGTATGGCATTCTTTCTCTTAACTTTTGAATGACACTTGCTTCAGCGAATATAGGAATGTCTTTGCGGCGTGTAAATGGTCGCAAATCATCTAATCCACCAATGTGATCATAATGTTCATGTGTTATAAGCACCGCGTCAATATGTGTGGTCTTGGACCTAATCATTTGATACCGAAAGTCAGGCCCACAATCAATAAGCACCGTTTTTCCTTGGTGTTTAATCAAAACAGAAGTTCTTAATCGATTGTCACGGTTATCTTTTGAGTTGCAAACTTCACATTGACATCCAATTTCGGGTACTCCCGTGGAGGTTCCAGTTCCAAGAAAATTTATTGATGTCATACAAAAATTACCTCTGGGGTTAATTCTATTTGGAATTTTTGCTTCACCGATGCTCTAATTTGATTCGAAAGCTCGATTATTTCGATAGCTTTTGCACCACCTCTGTTTATTAATACCAAACTTTGCTTGTCATGTACTCCTGCATTACCAAAGATTTTCCCTTTCCAACCACATTGCTCAATTAACCAAGCCGCAGGCACTTTGACCTCCTTTTCAGAAACAGGATAGTGAGGTAATGCCGGATAAAATGATTTGAGCAATGTGAATTGGTCCATTGTAATATAGGGATTCATGAAAAAACTCCCTGCATTACCTACGACTTCAGGATTTGGCAATTTGTTCTCCCGTATCTCAATAATTGTTTCTCTAATTGTTCGTAGGTTTGTTTCCCCCTTACTTGCTAAGGCATCTTGGATATTTCCGTAATCCAATTTGAAAGAAGGAGTCTTAGATAGTTTTAAAGTGACGTATGTGATAATGTATTTGCTCTTTAACTCTTTCTTGAAAACACTTTCTCTATAAGCATATTTGCAATCTGAGGTGTTGAAAATTCGTTTCGAACCAGTTGCAATTTCTATTGCATCGATCTTCTCGATAATATCTTTTATTTCAACGCCATAAGCACCAATATTCTGAACAGCCGCAGCTCCAATTTCTCCGGGGATAAGTGATAGATTTTCTGCTCCGTAAAGATTCGAATCAACGCAAAACTTTACAACGTCATCCCAGATTTCTCCAGCTCCAATTTTTACCAATGTATTTTCAATCGATTCATCAATTAGACTAAACCCTTTGATTTTCGAATGTAACACAATACCATCGAAGTTTTCTGTAAACAATAAATTACTTCCACCTCCAATTTGTAATAGTTTATTATTCATTAAAGTGTTTGAAGTCAAAGTTTCAATTAACTCGTTTTCATTTTCATATTCGATGAAGATTTTTGCATTCGCTTCGATATGAAATGTATTGTGATTAACCAACGAGTAATTTTCTTGTTGAATCATGTCCTTTTTTTTACAAACGTACTGCTTTTTGTGGAGTGAGCCAATAGACAGATGTTGTTTCATATATAAAAAATCAATTTTTTTAACACGAAAGAAATATTAATGTTTATTTTTCGTTTCAATAGGATGGATTTACTGGAATCAGGATACAAGATGAACACCAAGTCGAGAAAAAGAGTGATAATTGTTGTGACCAACGATTTACAAACAGATCAGCGAGTTCATAAGGTTGCGTTATCACTGCAGAAAACTGGTTTTGAGCCATGCTTGTTGGGTGTTCTTCGGCCTAAGAGTCTGCCTATTCAAAGGGAGTATAGAGTTCGACGGCTATTTTTGTTTTACCATAGTAGTTTCCTATTTTATGCTGAGTATAATATAAGATTATTTCTTTTACTCTTGTTTTCACGCTTCGATATCGTTTTATCTAATGATATCGATACTCTTCCAGCTTCATTTTTTGCCGCTAAAATTCGTCGAAAAGCAATTGTTTTTGATGCACACGAATTATTTCCGGAAGTACCCGAGTTGGTAGGTCGTCCGTTCGTAAAAAAAGTCTGGGAATCAATAGAAAGCCTAATATTACCACACATTCAATATGCGTATACTGTTTGTCAACCTATTGCCGATATTTATACAGATAAGTTCAAAATTAATATGCGTGTGGTGCGTAATGCTCCAATGAAATCGTCAATGCCAGTTTTAACCAAAAAACCGTATGACTTTGATGGAAAAAAGATGATTCTCTATCAAGGCGCTGTTAATGTTGGTAGGGGGATAGAGTGGGTGATAGATGCGATGCCATACCTCGACAATGTGGTTTATTGCATCGCAGGAACTGGAGATATTTACGACGAAATTAAGTTCAAAATTGATGCCATGGGATTGAACGACCGAGTGATTCTTTTAGGTCGCATTCCTTTTGAAGAGCTTTATAGATATACGTTTTCTGCTGATCTAGGCCTTTGTCTGTTAGAAAATAGAGGTTTAAATTATTATTATTCACTTCCAAACAGGGTATTTGATTTCGCTTTAGCAAATGTTCCTATTTTGGCAACGGATTTTCCCGAAATAAGAAACGTAGTAGAAAAATATGAATTGGGTGTGTTAGTAAGTAATTATTCACCTCAATTTTTAGCACAAGAGATTGTTAAAATTCTAGATAATTCTACTGCTTTTACGGGAAAAGATAATATATTTGCATTTGTTAAGGATGAACTGTGCTGGGAGAACGAAGAAAAGACTCTTCATGAGGTTTTTTCAACATTAAGATAATGGTTTATGGTTTCAATATTAATTCCGATTTACAATAGAGATGCCCGAATGCTTGTTCGTGAAATTATTCACCAAGCAGAATTGTTGGGTATTGAATTCGAAGTTATTTGCTTTGATAATCATTCGGTTTTTTATCGGGATAAAAATATACAAATAGCTAATTTCACCAATTGTAGTTACGAATATCTAAATGAAGGTATAAATACACATGCCGTTCGCAATCGTTTAGCTGATGCCGCCAAATACAATTATTTATTGTTCCTCGATTCAGATTTAAAAATAGATTACCATCATTTTCTAAAAAATTACATTCAAGAAATCCCCAAATCAGAAGTCATCTGTGGTGGCATTCATTATCTCCCTTGGCCTCCAACTTCAGAATATACCCTACATTGGCTTTATGGGATGAGGCAGGAGATGAAAAAATCGATTAAAAATTACAGTTTTTTGTCTTGTAATTTTATGATAAAGAGGACATTGTTCGATGAAATTCGATTTGATGAAAATTTGAAGGAATTTGGGCATCAAGATCCTGTATTTGGAATGGAGTTAAATCGGAGAAGGATAAATAGAAAACATGTTTTTAGTCCGGTTGCACATAATGGACTTGATCATACAGATGTTTTTCTTGAAAGAATTCGTGAGACTATGCACGATTTAGCAGAATATTTGAAGCTGACAGCTGTAACCTATCGAGATGCAAAAGGTTATCGCTATTTAAGGTTTTTCTTATTAATGAAAAGAGTAAAAATAAGTTCAGTTTTCGAAAAGTTATTTAGGGTTATGATAAAACCCATTGAATCAAATCTTCGTAGTCAGTACCCGATTCTTATGTTTTTAAAAGTTTATAAAATATGGTTTTTGTGCCATTATTTTCACAAAAAGTTCCCGACTCTTCATTGATTAAAGGTAATTCTACCATTTCAGCCTCTTTTCTCTCTTTTTTCTATTTCTATTTATTGATAAAACGTATATTTGCACTGTGTAGCAGAGCGGTTTGTCGCTCTTTCGGTTTCGAAAGGGAGGAAAGTCCGGGCAACATAGAGCACCATACTTCTTAACTGGAAGCAGTTCGCGAGGGCTGATTAGTGTAACAGAAAATAACCGTCCTGTCTCAATTATTGTTGAGATTGGATAAGGGTGAAAAGGTGGGGTAAGAGCCTACCGGTTGCGATAGCAATACCGCAAGCCGTACACATTATGGGTTGTAAGATCATGTACACCGACGCATGTAGGGCTGCTCGCCCGATGTTGGGGGGTAGATCGCTAGAGTTGTGTAGTGATACACAATCGAGATAAATGGCAAACATGGCGATTCATCGCTTTACAGAACCCGGCTTATAGTTCTGCTGCATTTTTTCTATTTAAACTGATGGAATATGGCGAAATTTGATGTTTCACAGTACAGTGTGAAGAAATTAATTCAGTTTGTGACTGTCGATATTTGGCGCATAACAGAAAATGAAGTAAGCCGTCAAAAAAATCACTTTTACAATCTTCTAAAAACGTTGATTCTTTCGACAAGAAGATTTAATGAAGATAAACTCCAAACAAAGGCTTCTGCATTGACTTATAGCACTTTATTGGCGATTGTTCCAATCTTAGCGTTGCTTTTTGCAATTGCAGGAGGACTAGGTTTTCAATCAATTATTGAAAACCAACTTTTCGATTATTTCCCTGGTCAAAAAGTAGTTTTACAGAAAGGATTACAATTTGCCTCTTCTTATCTTGCACAGACGAAAAGTGGAATTTTTGTTGGCCTAGGTTTGGTGATGTTATTTTGGGCAATTATGTCTTTGATAAGCAATATTGAGGATGTTTTTAATGGTGTTTGGCAAGTGAAAAAATCGCGGACATACTATCGTAAGTTTACCGACTATTTTTCACTATTTTTGATTCTTCCTGTTTTGATGGTTGTTTCAAGTGGTTTGTCAATAATAATCTCTACTACCGTATCCAATCTTGCATTTCAACAGATCGTTGGTCCACTATTTAATACACTTCTCAGATTATCTCCTTATTTTGTTACGTGGTTGTTTTTTATGTTTTTGTATATTTTTCTCCCCAATACAAAAGTACGTGTTAAACACGCTATAATGCCATCAATGCTCACAAGTATAATCTTCCAACTTTTTCAATATCTATACATTAGTGGCCAAATTTGGGTGACAAGTTACAATGCTATTTACGGTAGTTTTGCTGCATTGCCACTGTTGCTATTGTGGTTGCAAGTCTCTTGGCTAATTGTATTATTTGGTGCAGTTTTGACTTATTCTTCACAGAATATTCAGAATTATAATTTTGAAATGGATACGAAAAATATATCAAGAAGGTATAAGGATTTTGTAGTTTTATCGATTGCTTCAGTTGTTATCGATCGTTTTGAAAAAGGAGAAAAACCACTTTCTGCGGATGAAATTTCGTTGCATTTCAGAATTCCAATTAGACTGACAAAAGAGGTGTTATATCTGCTGACTGAAGTCGATATTTTGAACGAATCATTAAGCGAAGACGAAGATGTTCGGATATACCAACCTGCATTAGACATTAATCAGATTTCCGTACTATTAGTCTTGAATAGAATTGATCAGTATGGATCAGAAGATTTCAAGATAGACAAAGGCAGTTTGTTCTTTTCGCAATGGGAGTCACTTAGAATTTCACGCGAAGAGATGGGGAAAACAGCTCAGAATGTATTGCTTAAAGATTTAATACTGTAATACCGTTTCAATTGAAAAAGGCGGTCTATTCATTGTTTGAGTAGACCGCCTTTTATTATTTCTTTATAATCAGACTGCTTTTGCTTTTATTTTTCCCCAAAGTCATCTGTAAGATGTATGCCCCAGGTTGGAGACCATTTGCTTGAACAGAATAGCATCTGTCGGAAGATGAACCAACGATCACTGGTTTTCCATCAAGAGTAAGAATCTTAAATGTCAAGACATTTGGAGTGTTGTTGGTAATTCTAAGCACATCGCTCACAGGGTTAGGTCCAAACGTCAGGTTTCCATCTTTTACTGTTTGCACAGCAACCTCATTTTTGTTAAACGAGAAAGTAGATTTCCTTAATAATTCAATTTGGTTTGTTGAATTATTGATTTGGTAATCCAAGCATTGAAGTTTGTTACTTGTCGAGTCGAAGCTCCACTCCATTTTTACCTCCTCGAAATCATCTGTATTTTTAAACTGAGAAAGTGTACCAGCAGTCGTCGTAATTTGTTGAATTTGTTTTTCAATCAACGACCCATTTCCTTCTGTTGTGTTGGTAATATTAGTCAAGCCATTCGCATCGTTTATCTGCTTGTATTTTTTTGTAAATAGAGTGATTCCATTAGGCGAGTCGGCTTGTACAATGTTTAATGAGTCGGAACTTGTACTCAAGATTGAAAAATCGTGACGGAAACGCTCCTTCCAAGCAAGCGCCACCGTATCCCTATCGGCAACCATATATCGCACCATATTGCCCTCGAGACTAAACGTTTTTTCTGTTTTTTGCATAGGTAGCCAAGTCGAATTTCCAACTGAATAATTTTCGATAGTTTCTGTGTATTGTGGTTCAGAAGGTGAATATTCGTAATGTGTGCGAAAAACGGGTGTATAGCCATTCGAAGCACTATAGCTGTAAACTGTTTCATATTCTAACTCATTGTTAGCAAGATATGAAGCGATAATCTTAGATGTAGGCTCAAGTTGCTCTACTAAATTTGGTGCAGAATAGATAATTGATTCTGGCTTTATAAATGGAGTGAATGTGATTGCTCCCTGACTGTAAATTTTCCAACTGTTAGAGATTGAATCCCAATCGGAATAGGCATAGGTACTGATTACACCACTATCAATGTATGTACGTTCAAGTTTTGAACGAAAGCCTTTCCATGCAGATGAAGTGTCATCCCAAATGTAAGAAGCTTCAAGTGTGCGATTTGATTTATCATCTAACGAAATTTCACTTTTTGTAGAATTTACAAAAATTTGAGAATTAGTATTGTAAATCTGCTGAATCGAATACTGAATGCCCGATACTTCACTCAAAACAGTGCGTTGAACTGGAGTCCAAGTTGAATTCAGTGAATTTGATTCTGAAACCGTAATTCCAGTTAGCGTTTTATCGGTGTATTCATACACTGCTTTGCGTACTTTTGCAATATCATTAAGCTCATACACAATGCTATCTAGCCGCCCTAATACGCCAAATTCCGACGTAACGGCATAGACGCTGTTTAGCGAAATAAAACTTATCAATAGGGTGCTTAGGAGAAGCTTTCTCATACGTTCAAATTTTAATTATTGAAACAGATTCACTTGGTGTGAGATCTCAATTACGTTATTTATTCATTATCTCTTAGCTCAAGCAACACTACGTTTTCGACGTGGTGTGTATGAGGAAACATATCAACTGGCTGAATGCGAACTACCTGATACCGAACATCAAGCAAGCTTAAGTCGCGTGCTTGTGTAGCTGGATTACAACTTACGTACACAATTCGTTTAGGTGATGCATTTAGTATTGTTTTGATCACATCGTCGTGCATTCCTGCGCGAGGAGGATCTGTTATTATCACATCAGGGCGTCCATACTGAGCAATGAAATCGTCTGTAAGCAAATCTTTCATGTCACCCGCAAAGAATTGCGTGTTTTCAAGCTTATTTAGATTTGCATTCACTTTTGCATCTTCAATTGCTTCGGGAACATACTCAATCCCAATCACGTTTTTGCATTGACGCGCCACAAAGTTAGCAATTGTTCCCGTTCCTGTATACAAATCATAAACCAATTCATTACCAGTCAGACCAGCAAATTCGCGTGTCACTTTATAGAGCGTGTATGCTTGCTCTGAGTTCGTTTGGTAAAACGACTTAGGCCCAATCTTGAAACGAAGACCTTCCATCTCTTCATAAATGCAATCGTTGCCTTTGAATACATTTACCCGTTGATCGGTTATCGTATCATTTGCTTTTTGGTTAATTACGTATTGCAAAGAGCTGATTTCCTGAAAATTATCAACAAGATATTGAAGCAGATTGTTTATTTTTTCAGTGTCATTCTCAAAGAAAATGACAATCAACATCAATTCTCCAGTCGACGTAGTGCGTATAATCAAATTGCGCATCAAGCCGTGTTGATTGCGGAGATCAAAGAAAGAGTAGTTGTTTGATTTGCAAAACTCTTTAATGCCTAAGCGAATTCGGTTCGAAATATCGACCTGAAGCCAGCATTTTTTGATGTCGAGCACTTTGTCGAACATACCCGGAATGTGAAATCCAAGTGCATCCATATCGTCGAACTGAGTATCTGAAAACCGCTCGCTATCGGTAAGCCAACGCTTGTTTGAAAACGTGTATTCGAGCTTGTTGCGGTAGAAATCTGTCTTCTTCGAACCGATGATGTATGACGCTTCTGGCAATTCTATTTTACCGATTCGGGTGAGATTGTCAACTACCTGTTGATGCTTGTATTTTAGCTGTTCGTCGTAGGGGAGATGCTGCCATTTGCAGCCTCCACAAATGCCGAAATGTTCGCAGATGGGTTGTGTTCTTTTGTCGGAATAGTGGTGAAAATGTACCGCACGCCCTTCGGCATAGCTGTTTTTCTTTTTATAGAGCTGAATATCAACCACATCGCCAGGTGCAACAAAGGGGACAAATATCACCATATTATCGATTTTGGCGATTGCTTTGCCTTCGGCTGCTACATCTGTTATTGTTATTTTCTCGAGAAAGGGTAGTTGTTTCTTATTGCGTGCCAAACTTATTATTTTATATCAGGTTTTATTTCAAGGTGTTGAGTATATGATTTGGAAATTACACTTCAAACCATTCAATCTATTCGGTAAAGTTAAGGGAAACTATCGATATTAAGGAATGTAAGTTTCAATTAATTCGCTGTTTTCCATAGGAGTAATACGTACATTCGCCGTAGCAGCAGGTATCAACACCGTTTCGCCTTTGCGAATAGAAATTGTTGAGTTCATCGAATCAGTCAATTCAACTTCGCCGCTCATACACATGTATATGATAAACGAATCCTTATCAAGATTATTTCGTTCTACTGTTTCAGTTAATGAGAGCAAATTGGTTGTAAAGTAGTTACATTCAGCCAAATTTACCGGTTGATTCTCTATTTTTGTGTATTCCGTCTTGTAGTTCGTGTATAAGTTATAGTCAATTGCATCTTTTGCCAACTCTGTATGTAATTCCCTGCCGTTTCCAAATTTGTCTTTGCGGTTGTAGTCATAAATTCGGTAGGTAATGTCTGACGATTGTTGAATTTCAGCTATAAAGGTACCGCTTCCAATGGCATGAACCCGACCTGCGGGTAAGAAAAAAACATCACCTTTCGCCACTTTATGACTTTGAAGTGAACTAGTAAACGTGTTGTTTGCAACTGATTTCACATACTCATCAGGCGTAATTTTTCGGCTGAAGCCAGAATAGAGTGCCGCATCTTTTTTTGCATTTATGACGTACCACATTTCCGTTTTGCCATAGCTGTCGTGTCGTTTTGCTGCCAATACATCATCGGGGTGTACCTGAATCGATAAATCGTCGCAGGCATCAATATACTTAATAAGTAAAGGGAAATTCTTTCCAAAACGCACAAATACTTTTTTGCCTAAAAGGAGAAATGTAAACTGATCCATCAATTCAGTCAGACTTTTTCCAGTTAATTCGCCATTCGAAACCACAGAAACGCTTCCTTTTACGTGCGAAACCTCCCAACTTTCACCAATTCCACTTTGTTGTGGTTCAATATGTTTGAACTTACAAATGTCTTTTCCACCCCAAATGGTTGATTTCAAAATGGGTGTAAATTTTAATGGGTAAAGCATAGCTGTTTAGGTGTAAATGTTATCGAATTGTTTTTGTGTATGCAAAAATATAAAAAAATAGTTATCCATTCATCACTCATTAGACTATTGTAACGCAAATTCTGTGAATAATGATATAGAATCTGTAATCTTTAACTATGCTTTACGAAGATGGTTGAAGTCTCTTTGTTATTTGCTACTTTTGCATTCGAAATAAGAAAGAAAATAGAATGGCGAGTTTTTTGCAGGTAGATGGTTTGACCAAATCGTTTGGTGATTTGGTTTTGATAGATAAAATTAGTTTCGGAATAGCAGAGGGTGAGCGTATTGGCTTAATTGCGCCAAATGGTTCAGGGAAGACCACTTTGCTAAATATTTTGGCAGGAAAAGAGGATTACGACAGTGGTGCGGTGGTTTATCGACGCGATTTGCGTGTAGCGTATCTTGAACAAGATCCGAAATATCCTCTCGAATTGACAGTGCTCGAAGCTTGTTTTCATTCCGATAGTGAAACGGTGAAGGTAATTGCTGAGTACGAACATGCCATGGCAACAGATGATCACTCGAATCTTGAAGAGATTCTTGCCAAAATGGATCACCTGAAGGCGTGGGATTACGAGCAAAAAGCAAAACAGATTCTTTCGGAACTTAAAATACGAGATTTTGAGCAAAAAATAAGCGAACTTTCGGGTGGGCAGCTCAAACGAGTAGCATTGGCAAATGTGCTAATTTCTGAACCAGAATTGCTGATATTGGATGAGCCAACCAATCACCTCGATCTCGAAATGACAGAGTGGCTCGAAGGTTACCTCAATCGCTCGCGTCTGAGTCTGTTGATGGTGACACACGACCGCTATTTTCTAGACAGGGTTTGCAACGAAATCATCGAGATCGATCGCCGACAGCTTTATATGTACCGTGGAAATTACACCTATTACCTCGAAAAACGGGAAGAGCGACTCCTTTCGCAAAATGCAGAAGTAGATAGAGCGAGTAATTTGCTTCGCAAAGAGTTGGAATGGATGCGCCGCCAACCCAAAGCGCGTGGTACAAAGTCAAAATCGCGCATCGATGCATTCTACAAACTCGAAGAGAAGGCTAATCAGGGTCGGGTAGATGGAAGCGTGAAGCTCTCGGTAAAATCGTCGTACATCGGAAATAAAATATTTGAAGTAGAACATCTTTACAAGAGCTACGGCGATTTGAAGATTGTCGAAGATTTCAATTACGTCTTCTCGCGTTACGAAAAGATGGGCATTGTTGGTAACAACGGAACCGGAAAGTCGACTTTTATCAAACTGTTGATGGGTGAAGTTGCTGCAGATAAAGGCAAGATTGATGTCGGAGAAACGGTGCGTTTTGGCTATTACAGCCAAGACGGTTTGCAGTTCGACGAGCAGTTGAAAGTGATTGATGTGGTGCGAAATGTGGCAGAAGTTATCGACCTTGGCGATGGAAGCAAGTTGAGTGCATCGCAATTGTTGCAGCACTTCTTGTTTGCTCCCGAAACGCAATACAACTACGTCTACAAGCTGAGTGGGGGCGAAAAACGACGACTTTACCTCTGCACGGTGTTGATGCGCAATCCCAATTTTTTGGTACTCGATGAGCCAACCAACGACCTCGATATTGTAACGCTCAATGTGCTCGAAGAGTACTTGACCAATTTCAAAGGATGTGTGATGGTGGTGTCGCACGACCGCTATTTTATGGATAAAGTGGTGGATCACTTGATGGTGTTCGAAGGAAATGCGAAGCTGCGTGATTTTCCAGGAAACTACAGCGACTACCGCGAATGGAAAGAGTTGAAAGAGTGGGAAGCAAAATCTGCTCCGACCCCTTCCAAGGAGGGGCTGAAAAAACCAACTCAGGTTGTGGCTAAACCTAGTGAAGAGAAAAAGAAACTGTCCTTCAAAGAGAAGCGTGAGTTTGAAGAGATTGAGAAGCAACTGCCACAACTCGAAAACGAAAAGACAGCACTCGAAACCGAACTCAATACCGGCAATTTATCGACTGACGAGCTAATCGCTAAATCGAAACGCGTGAGCGAAATTATTGCTCTGATTGACGAGAAGACAATGCGTTGGTTGGAACTGAGTGAGTTGATTTGAAAGTGAATTTATACTTAATAATAAGCAGATATTGGAGTTGGATTTGTCAATACCGATACTAACGCATATAGCTTTTAATCAGCAATATGTATATTGTTTTTATTCAGTATTTCATTAAATCTTTTTTCTTTTCCTTGTGCTTTCATTTTGACATATATATTGCTGATTATTTTTTCAGCGTCACTTCTGTAAGGAGATTTAATCTCAATATAAAGATTATATGCTTTACACATATTATCTAGTCCTTTTTCGAGCTCGTCTTTATAAACATAGTTTTCTCCCATACCATAGAAGACTTCAGGATTGTTTTTATCTAGTTCTGCTAGCTTTTGATAAGCATTGATTGCATTGTCATATTCTTTTTTGAAACTATAAGCAACCGCAATATTTTGAAGTGGCATGAGACCCTGCGGGTCAAGCTCTAATGATTTTTTATAAGCCAAAATAGCACCATCGTAATCATTTAAATTTCGTTTACAAATGCCAAGATTATCCCATGCAAATGCAAAAACAGAATCTATTCGAAGTGCCATTTCAAAATAAGTCTTTGCCTCATTAATTTGGCCTTTGTTTAGTAAATCAAGACCACGAGAATAATAAGTTAGAGCATAATCGTTCGTCGAAGCTGACTTTTGCTTAATAATGTCCGTAGCACTCATTATCCGCCGCATTGATTTACAGCTATCCAATAGGTAGCGCTCTATTTCATTGTAGTACTTTTTGTATTCATCAGAATTTTTATTCGAATTAATAGTAATGTCAATTTTTTTCTTTTTGTTTTTCTTGTCGTTCAATAAATCAATACCCATTAATTTACTTCCCATTTGATAAGCACCTGCCTGTTGGTCAATGCAATTGTTGGCTTCTTTTGCTAATTCTTTTTGGCTTTTATTTAAAGAGACGATTGTGTCAATACATTTACAACCATTTTCCGATAATTCCTTTAATAGTTGACGATTACTCTCGCTATTCTGGCTTTTCGAATAGTGAACAGATAGTATTACAAGGATAACTATAAATGTCTTTTTCATTTGATGAAAATTTTGATTCAGTTTGATTTTATTTTTATGCAAAAATATACTTTCAATCTGATAAGTACTAATTAATTTCAAATAAACTTATAAAAGAGAAGTCAATAATTGATTTCACACCAAACTTTTATTTAAATTTGTAAAACATAATCCCCTTACATCACATGGCAAATTTTTCTTCATCCGAATACTATACCGAATTACTCGAATTGCACGCTTCTAAGTCGAAATCCGAAGAAAAATTACTTCGATTGCGGCAGTTGCTGGAGCGTTTTTGCCGCCAATTGACTAAAGAGGAGAATCTGACCTTCCCAAACTTTTTCTCACGACTCGATTTTGTGAGCAAGCAATACAGCCTGACACCAGCTTTGAATCAGGGTTTGAACGCGCTTCGCATCCGCACAAATCCCGCGCACCGCGACCAAAAGGTGATGGGCAGCGAGGTAGAGTGGGGCGTGAAGCTGTTGGCCGATTTGGTGTACGAAGTTTCGCAAGAACCGACCCCGCAAGCATTGTTCGATATTTTTCCTTCTGGCAAGATTCGATTTGCCACTAAAAGCCGCTTCAAAGGCGAGCGAATTCCAAAAATACGATGTCATTTTTCGCATCAATTGAGTGAAGATGTTTTCTATGTTTGGACAGACGAAGACCCTGACGAATCGGTGAAGGTGAAACTCACGCCAGATTTCGACGAAACACTTTATTTCTCTGATTTTTTGCCCAAAATACAGAAAGGCGTCACGCTCAACTTGGTAGATGTGGCGTTCGACGAAGAGGCATCGGCTTATTTGCCCGAAATGGTGGTGTTTGAGCCCGATTTTCTGATTGATATCAGTGCCGTGTCGGAGTGTTTCCACGATTATGGCAAGCATCCGCTCAACTACCTACTCTCGCGTCTTGAATCGCCGATGAACAACAAATACCTCGTGCTGGGAAATCTTGCCAACGGTTTTCTGGATGCGTTTGTCAATGAATTGCCTGGCGAAGAGGTGCAATACGGTGCATTGATGAAGCAGATTTTCAATCAAAATCCATACGACATTGCCACCTGTCCCGACCTGGAAGATGCCGAGAGCGAAGCCAAATTCTTTGTCGATTGCAAATTACAATTCGATAATATCCGCACGTTGGTGAAGGAGTATTTCCCGAAAGAGATATATGGTATCGATACGAATAAAGTCGTACTTGAACCCGGTTTTCTCTGCGAAACACTCGGTCTGCAGGGGCGGTTAGACCTCATGGTGCAGGATTTCAGCCGCTTTGTGGAGCTCAAGTCGGGCAAGGCGAAAGAATTTCCGCCACCTATCACCCACAAAGAGAATCATTACGTGCAGATGATGCTCTATTTTGCTGTGCTGCACTACAATATGGGCATCGATGTGCACCGCTCGCAAGCTTATCTGATGTATTCTAAATATCCGATGCTCTATCCCGAGCGACCTTATTGGGGTTTGGTGAAAGCCTCCATCGAGCTCCGCAATCGCATCGTATGGAACGACTACGAACAACAACGAAATAATGATACCGAGCAAACCCTCTCATTTTTGCAAAACATAAATGCTGCCGTCCTAAACGAAAACAAGCTATCTGGGAATTTTTGGGAAACCTACCTTCGTCCGTCGATTGATCTGTTTGGTAAACGACTGAACGGACTTTCGCCGCTCGAAAAAGCCTATTTTATACGGCTTTACAACTTTATCACCAAAGAACAATTTGTTTCGAAAACTGGTAGTGGTAGCGATTACGATACGCAGCGGGGCATTTTCACCTTATGGAACGCATCGTTGCAAGAGAAAATGGAGGCGGGCGAAATTCTCTACAACCTGTCGCTGACCTCCTCTATTATTGATAATGACGGACACCGACTGACTTTCTCCATTCCCGAATACGACATTGATTTTCTCACCAACTTCAGAATGGGCGACATTGTGCTGCTCTACGAACGTACCAATTCGCAAGATAATGTCACCAATCGTCAGGTGATCAAAGCTTCTATCATTTCGATTACTGCCGAAGAGGTGGGTTTGCAGCTTCGTTGTCCGCAACGCAACGCCTCTGTTTTGCCCGAAAAAAGCCGTTTTGCCATTGAGCACGATTACATGGATGTCGGCTTTACGGCTATGTTCAAAAGTCTTGCGGCGTTTATGCAAGCCAATCCTGAACGACGAGATTTGTTGCTTAATCAACGTCTACCAGAGTTTGACAAATCGCTTCTGCAGACGGTCGATGAAGACAATGATTTTGAACGCGTGGTGCAAAAAGCCAAAGCGGCCAAAGACTATTTCTTGTTGCTGGGACCTCCCGGAACAGGGAAAACCTCTCAGGCTCTCCGAATGATGGTGGAGCGATTTTATGCCGAACCAGAAACGAATATTCTACTTTTGGCGTACACCAACAAAGCGGTGGACGAGATTTGCCGTGCGTTGGAGTCCATTTCTCCCGAGATTGATTACATCCGTTTGGGGAATAAATGGTCGTGCGAAGAGGTTTTTCAAAAACGATTGATGGAAAACCAACTGACCGCTTGCAACAACCGCGCCGAAGTGCGTGCACATTTACAACGCTGTCGGGTGTATGTTTCTACTACGACCACGATGGGCAGCAAAACGGGTTTGTTTCGGTTGAAGAAATTCGATGTTGCCATCGTGGATGAAGCGAGCCAAATCATCGAGCCACAATTGCTGTGGCTGCTTTGTGCCAAAGCCCGCAACGGCGAAAACGCGTTGGGAAAATTTATCCTCATTGGCGATCACAAACAGCTTCCGGCGGTAGTGGTGCAATCGCCTGCCGAATCGGAAGTACACGAAGAAGCTTTGCGCAACATCGGATTGACTAATCTGCGCGAGGCGTTGTTCGAACGGTTGTTCCGTCTGGCGAAGGAGAGTGGGCAGACGTATTGCCACGATATGTTGTCGCGACAAGGGCGAATGCATGCGGATGTAGCAGATTTTGCGAACCGTGCGTTTTACCAAAACCTCTTGGAAACTGTCCCAACGGCGCATCAGAGCGAAGAATTACCCTACTTGAATAAAGGAGATGACGATTTTACACAGTTTTTGGCTAACAAGCGCATTCATTTTTTCTCAACGCATTCACGAAGCAGTGATACTTCTTTCAAGGTGAATACGATGGAGGCGGAGCTGACCGCTCAGATTTGTAAATCGATTTTTGAGCTCTATCGTTTGAACGAAATCCCATTTCTCGCCAACGAAAGTCTGGGCATTATCACACCTTACCGCAGTCAGATTTCAGCAATCAAGCGTGAATTGCTAAAGACAGGTATTCCCGAACTGCAAACGCTTCTGGTTGATACCGTCGAGCGGTTTCAAGGCGGGCAGCGCGATGTGATTGTCTATTCGTTTTGCGTGAACCGATTGCACCAGCTCGATTTTCTACCCAACATCACTGTAGAGGATGGCATCGAGATCGACCGCAAATTGAACGTGGCACTCACCCGTGCCAAAAAGCAGCTTTTTATTCTTGGAAATCCAGAAATCTTGGAGAAAAACCCAATTTTTAAACGATTGATTGAGTCAATATTAGTAAACGAGTAAACAAGTAAACGGCGTTTGTAGTTCTCAATCACTTCTACGTCTCTCGTGATTATAAATCCCGTCTAACGAACGAAAAATTTATTTCGACAAGAAGTAGGGAATCTTGGATTTAAGGGAACCTTCAACAAAAGACCAGGTAAAGCAAAAAAAGAAGCGTGGACTAAGCTTTACCTGCACTAGAGGCCCTGAGAAGCCCACACACAAAAGATAAGTCAAAAGCCCACGCCGTTTATCGTAAAAGAGGAAGCAAAATCTATGTATTCCTAAATATGTGCTATTAGACCACAAAAATACAAAAAACTGTTCGCTCTGTACGAATTGTCGTAAAATAATTACATTTCATCATTGCGTTTCGAACATGTTTATTCAAAAAATATTTTGCAACAACATACTATTATTAATTCAAAATATTTATTTACCTTTGTGGAATCAGTTCAATTTCAATTCAATCATTTATTCAAACAACAAAAAGAGACAACCCAGACAACAACTAACATTTTCAACATTTTAATATAGCATTCTGCTTTTGTTCGCCAACTAGAAACCTGAGAAATTTCACTAATGCGAACACACACAAAGAAACAATTGAGCAAAATGCTCGCGCGAAAAGGCGTGGGCTTATGACTTATCATTTCTTATGGCTTCAAGATGAAGCAGCAGATTTATGATAACGACATTAGCCCACGCTTTTTTTTGTACAAAATGGAAGTGTGAGCAAAATAAAAATTGTATGATAAACTAACAAACAACCAAATTACAATATGATAAACAACATCCATAACACGAATTACACAGGATGGTTGCAAAACCTGATCGTGTATAGTCAATGTAACACAACGACGTGTTGCGAGGCAAGTAACCTTCTAAAACTTATATCGTAATGATAAAGCTTAAGAAAATTCAGCGACCGAACCCTCAGCAGCCTACGGAGCCACATAAATTTTATGTGACTACCGAGAGTAGGGGTGATATTGCACTCGAAGAGATGTCTTACCTCATCTCGGAGAAATGCACGCTGACTGAAACAGATGTGTTGGCGGCATTGAACGCCTTGATGATCGAGATGACCACACATTTGATGAATGGCAAAATTGTGCGCTTCGGCACATTTGGCACATTTCAGTTGGCACTCAACAGCAGCGGGGTGGCTACGGCAGACGAATGCAGTCGTCATCAGGTGACGAGAGCTCGAGTCAAATTTCGTCCTGGCAGACGAATTGAGAAGAGTCTCAACAACCTGGAGTACTCATTTGTTGTAAAACAGTAGCCTGCGGGCATCCTGTTTGTGAGGCTGCGGCCTCAAATTTCTCTTTACTAGGTGGTTGATCTCACCAATTTACAATTACCTTCAACGAACATCCTCGATAGCTTGACTGGCTCGGGGATGTTTTTTTTTGCTTTTTATCGTCCAAAAAGACCTGAATTGAGGTTGAAAACTTCCTTAAGTTTTCAAAATAGTTCCTTAAGTTTTCTCAAAACTTTAGGAAGTTTCGGCGAAACTTCCTAAACTCTCACCAAAAAGACCTGAACTCTTCCGCAACTCCTCCTTTTCCTTTTAATTGAGCAAAAATAGGTGTTTTTTGTCACCTCAAAGGTAGTGTTTTCAGAATATGGGAGGTGTCTGTAAGGTTAAATATATGTAAATAATATTAATATAAGGGCGAATTTAAACCCTCAAAGCTGAAAATAGGATGGTGAGCGGGTGACTTTTTTCAGCTCTATCGCTCGCTTAGTCGACAATACGCCAACAAAAAAACCAAAAAACTGCTTCATATTTTCAGATATTTAGCTACATTTGCGAAACAAACAACACGAGTAAACGCCAACTTGACAGCGTGCATTCCGATAGCAATCGGGGACTGTCAGTGTGACAAAAAACAAGTCGAAGGAAAAATCATCGGTATGACTATTCAAGATCAAAAAAACGCATTAGCACGAATGATTCTCGAAACTGATAATCCTGCAATTTTGGAATCATTGAAAGAAGCATTTGAAAATGTCATAAAGCAGGATTTTTGGGAGACTCTATCTGACCATCAAAAGGATGAAATTGATTTAGGATTAGCTGAGATTGCCGCCGAGCAGACTGTAGCTTATGAAAGCAGCATTAATAAGCATCGAATTCAAACAGGAAATATGGAAACAATTAGCATTCAAATAAATAACCCAAAGGCGAAGCAACTTTTAAAAGATTTGGCTAAACTAAACTTAATTACAATTAAGCCACAATTTACATTGCAAAGTATGCTAGACAAACTTCGTATTAATTCGAGTGAAACTCCATCATTAGACGAAATAACGGCTGAAGTAGAACAGGTTAGAAAAGAGAGAAAAAGTATAGTAAATCTTTGAGAAATCGAAAGAATCATGGCTGAATCATTTGATATACAAAGAATTTCCAACGCATGGATAGAAAGTGCCGACAAGGATTATAAGACAATGCTTGATTTGTATAAAACTAAGAACAATAGTTGGGCTCTATTTATGGGGCATTTGGTGATAGAAAAACTCCTGAAAGCCCTATTTGTAAAGACAAAAGGAGATTATCCGCCATTGATACATGATTTGAGAAGGATTTGCGAAAAAGCAGATGTAAAACTCGATATGGAGCAGCAAATTGTATTAGACAGTATATCTCGCTTCAATATTAATGCACGATACGACGATTATAAACAAAGTTTTTATAAACTTTGCACAGATAATTTCACCTCTGAATGGATTGAAAAAATCGAAACATGTAGATTATGGATAAAAGAGAAGCTTTAAAAATCAGCCGAGCATACCTCAAACGGGTACGAAAAGCGAATTTTGATTTTGCCGAAGCATGGCTTTTTGGTTCGTTTGCACGTGGTAATCAACACGAAAATAGCGATATTGATATTGCTATCGTACTAAATGACTCTGTAAGTCATACATTCGAAACTGATGTGCAACTGATGGTGATTCGACAAGGCAACGAAACCATAATCGAACCACATGTCTTTAGTAAAGAGGAATTTAATGAAAATATACCCATCGTTAGCCAAATAGTAAAGTTTGGGAAAAAGATTGGGTGACTACACGAGAGTAAACTCCCACCTGACAGCGTGCGTAGCTCCTGTCAGCGTGATAATAAATAAACAATCAACAAACCAAACCCAATCAATTGTAAATTGTAAATAAACGAATTGTAAATAACTTAATATAGCATTCTGCTATTGTTCGCACACCCGAAACCTAGTAAATTTCAGATAAGTCGAACACCACAGAAATGGAGTAATAAGCAAAATGCTCACGCCAACGGCGTGGGCTTTTGACTTATCATTTCTGTGTGGGCTTTACTAGGGCCTCGGGTGTGGATAAGACTTAGTCCACGCTTCTTTTATGTGGATAAGTCGAGTCGGGGCAGTTGCAGCGATGCAACGAAAGCCCGAAAATGACAAGCGACATTCACCCAACTACATCCCAACAAACTTCCCTCACGAAAGGCGAAAAGCAGGTAAAATCGAAGAAGCGCGTAGCCGACCACGGCGAAGTGTTCACCGCCGAAAGAGAGGTAAATGCGATGCTCGACCTTGTGAAGCAAGAGACAGAGCGCATCGAATCTACCTTCTTAGAACCTGCTTGTGGCAATGGCAATTTTCTTGCCGAAATCTTACGCCGTAAAATGCAGGTAGTGAACGATCGCTACAGCAAAAATCAATTCGATTGGGAGCGAAATGCGGCAGTTGCCGTGTCGAGCATCTACGGTGTAGAAATACAAGAGGACAATGCGATAGAGTGCCGCGAACGACTTTTCAAGCTATTCGACGACCAATATACCAGTCTCTACAACACAAACTGCAAAGAGACGTGTCGCCGTAGCATCAAGTTTCTGCTCCACAGAAACATTCTTTGGGGCGACGCACTCGATTTCACCAACCCACACACAAAAGAACCCATCGTTTTCTCGGAATGGAGTGCTGTGAACGAATCGCAGTTTAAGCGGCGCGACTATGTGTTTCGCTTCTTGGTCGAAAAAACGCATCAGTTTTCGCTCTTCAACGACGAAGGCAATGCAGCTGCCATCGACGAACCCATCAAAGACTTCCCCCTTATTCACTTCCTAAAACTTGGTGAAGATGATACCTAATGTATTTTTCGCAAAAGGGACATCCCGAGCAGCGGGGGGCACAAAGGCACGAAGTATTTCACGATGTATGGTGAAAATAAAAAATAATATATTCAATAGCAGTAAATTATGATAAAAAATCATACAACCCAATCAACTGATGATTCACGCGCTCTTGCTCCCTCTCCTATGGGAGAGGGCTGGGGTGAGGTGAAGGGGAAGGGGGTGAGGTCTTACAATCCCGATGTGCTCACATGTCTTGCAAACCTCAGCAATGATGAGGTTTTCACGCCACCCACGTTGGTAAACGACATCCTCGATCTCTTACCTGTTGATTTGTGGAACAATGCCGAAGCTCGGTTTCTCGACCCGGTCAGTAAATCGGGGGTATTTCTTCGAGAAATAGCAAAGCGATTGATGGTTGGGCTCGAAAACGAAATCCCCGACCAACAGACACGCATCAACCACATTCTGAAAAACCAACTCTATGGCATCGCCATTACCGAACTAACTTCGTTACTCAGCCGCCGAAGCGTCTATTGCTCCAAAATAGCCAATGGCAAATATTCGCTTTGTACCGAATTCGACGACGAGCAGGGCAACATCCGATATGAGTTAATGCAGCATACATTTCAGAACGGGAAATGCTCGTTTTGTGGTGCAAGTCAATCGGAATACGACCGCGGCGATGCAGCTGAAACTCATGCCTATAAATTTATACACACCAATCATCCCGAAAAACTATTTAACAAAATGAAGTTTGATGTAATTATTGGAAATCCTCCGTATCAGTTGAATGATGGGGGAGGAACTGGCTCAAGTGCAATGCCTATATACCAAAAATTTGTAACACAAGCAAAGAAATTAAACCCAATATATTTGTCAATGATAATACCATCGAGGTGGTTTTCTGGAGGACGTGGGTTAGACGAATTTAGAGATGAAATGTTGAATGATAAAAGAATCAGAATAATACATGATTTCCCAAAAGCTGGCGATTGTTTTCCAGGAGTAGAAATTAAAGGAGGTGTGTGCTTTTTTTTATGGAAAAAAGATTCAAACGGTAAATGTATTATAAATACACATTCTAGTGATAAAAGCAATTCAATCTCAGAAAGATTCTTATTAGAAAAGGGTGCAGAAACCTTCATAAGATATAATGAAGCTATTGAAATATTGCACAAAGTTCAATTAAAGAATCAAAAAAGTTTTTCAAATATAATAAGTGCTAATGATCCTTTTGGATTTGATATGCGTGAAGAAAATAGTTATAAGAGAGTAAAACCTAATTTTCGAAAAAATGAGATTGAAGGTGATCTTAGAGTTTACTATTATGGTTGGCAAAGTCAAGGGTTAGGTTTTATATCTATTACAGATCTGCCCAAGAATATTGAATTTTCCAAGAAATACAAAGTATATATTTCTAAAGCTTATGGAGCTGGTGATGAATATCCACATCAGATAATTAACAACCCATTATTTGGGGAGAAATATTCTTGTTGTACAGAAACATATTTAGCAATTGGTCCTTTCGATACTAGAGAAGAGGCTCAAAATGTAATTACTTATATACAAACTCGGTTCTTTAGGTTTTTAGTTTTATTGATAAAAAATACTCAAAATGCTATGAAAAAAGTTTATCAATTCGTCCCCATTCAAGATTTCACTGAACCTTGGACAGACGAAAAGCTCTATAAGAAATACGGATTAACAGAAGAAGAAATTGCATTCATCGAAAGTATGATACGCCCGATGGAGGTGTAGTCGGGGCGCGACTCTAAGTCGCACTCCGATGTTAGGTTTGGTAATCAGACGCCAAAGGTGTCACATATTTATAGAAAAAATGAATGATTGTATTGATTGTTCGACCCCATAGGGGTCGTATATGGTTGATTGGTAAATTTTTCTATAAATATGTAATCCCGATGGGATAAAGAAATATGAAGGCCTTATTCGGACAGGGTAAAAAAGAAGATATAATCAGCTTTTAATCAGTGCACTGGGTATAATAGCGAGAACAAAAGCAGAATCTCCATACACAGAATAAACGATTGTAAGTTTTTTGAACACAACTGATCGAGCATTTACATCGTGAATCAAAATATCGGATTTGGTAGAAATAGATATAGATTCAGCATAGTTTTCGAGCGAAAAAATAGTATCGTACAATTCAATCAGGTATTTCTCGGCAGTGAGTGGAGCTTTGTAGATTTCTGCAATGTAATCAATTATCCGATAAATATCCTCTTGTGCCGACGGGGTGATGCGAACAGCATATTTTTTCATCGAGTGTATTTGTTGTCGAAGGTGCGATTGTATTTTTCACCCAGTTTTTTGAAGGCAAGTTTAGCCGAATCGGCTGCTGAAATTGAATTTACTGGCTCTTTAGTAGAGTGAAAACTCTTTTTTGCAAGTTTGTATGGTGCAACGCCAGGTTCTGACACTACGTTGGATTCTATAAACTCAACGGCTTCAGGGTAACGACGAAGTTCATCGACAAGTCTTTTTCCCTCGGGTGAATCGGTCTCTATTTTTACTGTAATAATCATAGTAATTTCTCTTTACGAAGTTTTACAAATATACAACATTTTCGTGCAATCCAAATCTGAATCTATAAAATATGAACAAGCCATTCTTTCCACCACGCCTCGCGGCTACGCCCACCATTTATGCCTACGAATTAATAGGCGTTGATACGCACGCAGGTTTGCTCAAAGTAGGATATACCGACCGCGATGCACAGTTGCGAGTTGCCGAGCAACTTAAAACGGCTCGTTTGCAATACCGAATTGTGTTCGAAGAATCGGCAATGAAGAGCGATGGGAGTTCGTTTACCGACCACGATATTCACCGACATTTACGCCGTCGGGGTTTTGTCAACTCGGAGGGTGAATGGTTTAAGTGTAGTGTGAAAGATGTAAAAGCCGCCATTTGGGCAATCAAAAGTGGAGAGCGGAACGAAGAGAACCGAACACTAAGTTTTGGAATGCGACCAGAACAGGAAGAAGCTGTAAATAAATCAATTGCTTACTTTACAAGTTTCAAGAAAGAGAACAAAGACAAAACACCGCATTTCCTATGGAACGCCAAAATGCGTTTTGGCAAGACGTTTGCCAGTTACCAATTGGCAAAACGATTGGGTTGGACAAAGATATTGGTGCTTACCTTTAAGCCCGCAGTGCAGAGTGCGTGGGACGAAGATTTGCTGTCGCACGTCGATTTTAAAGGTTGGCAGTTTATTTCGCGCAATGGATTGCAGTTTGAAGATGCAAACCCAAAGCAACCAATTGTTTGCTTTGGGTCGTTTCAAGATTATTTGGGTCGAAACGATGCAGGCGGCATAAAGGTACGCAACGAATGGGTGCATGCCACCCAATGGGACTGTGTGATTTTTGACGAGTACCACTATGGAGCATGGCGCGAAAATGCCAAAGAGCTTTTCGAAGCTGAAGGGGCACGAGAAATAAAATTTGCCGAAGGGGAAGGCATGGACTATTTCGACGAAGAGATAATGCCAATTACCACCAATCACTACCTCTATCTATCGGGTACACCTTTCAGAGCTATTTCGTCGGGTGAATTTATCGAAGAGCAGATATTTAACTGGACGTATTCCGACGAACAACGTGCGAAAGAAAATTGGGCGGGAGGCGACAATCCTTATGCATCGTTGCCCCGTATGGTGATGCTCACTTATCAATTGCCAGACGCTATAAGCGATATAGCCAAGAAAGATGAGTTCAATGAATTTGACTTAAATGTGTTTTTCTCAGCTGATGGCGACGGTAGAACTGCCAAATTCAAATACGAAGATGAGGTGCAGAAGTGGTTAGATTTGATACGTGGTTCATTCAGCGAAACATCGGTAGATAATCTGAAACTTGGAGCTAAGAAGCCACCATTGCCATTTTCTCATGCGCCTTTGCTAAGGGTGTTGAATCACACCTTTTGGTTTTTGCCTACGGTGGCTTCGTGCCAAGCTATGGCAAATTTACTCAAACAGCGACAAAACAAATTCTACCACGATTACACGGTGGTGGTTGCGGCTGGCACAAGTGCAGGTATTGGTGTAGAGGCATTGCCGCCCGTATTGGATGCCATGACAGATAATCCCCTCGAATCGAAAACCATCACACTTTCGTGCGGTAAGCTGACTACTGGTGTATCCGTAAAACCGTGGACGGGTATCTTTATGCTCCGCAACTCTTCGAGTCCCGAAACCTATTTTCAGGCAGCCTTTCGAGTGCAGACTCCTTGGACGATAAATAATCCCGACAGCAAGTCGCCAAACAAAGTGGATATTCTGAAAGAAGAGTGTTATGTATTTGACTTTGCACCAGACCGTGCTTTGCGCCAAATTGCGGACTACAGTTGTCGGCTGAATGTGAACGAATCGAATCCTGAAGTGAAAGTAGCAGAGTTTATCAACTTCTTGCCGGTGTTAGCATATGATGGTAGTACGATGAAACAGATTGACGCAGCTAACATTCTTGACATCGCCATGAGTGGTACTTCGGCTACTTTGCTGGCTCGGCGTTGGGAAAGTGCACTGCTTGTCAACGTGGATAATTCCACTCTTGCCCGATTAATGAACAACAAAGAAGCTATGGCTGCATTGATGAGTATCGAAGGTTTCCGCAGTTTGAATCAGGACATCGAAACAATCATAAACAAGTCGGAAGCGGTGAAGAAAGCAAAGAAAGAAGCCAACGAACGAGACATCACCAAATCGGAGAAAAAGGAGCTGTCGGACGATGAAAAAGAGTTCAAGAGCAAACGCAAACAAATACAAGAAAAACTGATAAAATTTGCAACACGTGTTCCGGTGTTTATGTACCTCACCGACTATCGTGAGCGAAGTCTGCGCGATGTCATCACACAGCTCGAACCAGCTTTGTTTCGGAAGGTGACAGGTCTGGCAGTCAAAGATTTCGAACTGTTGGTCAGTTTGGGATTATTCAATAGTGCACTAATGAACGATGCCATTTACAAATTCAAACGATACGAAGATGCCAGCCTTGAATACATCGGCATCAACCGCCACGAAGGAGAAGATGTGGGATTGTTTGACACTGTATATAGTAATGCAGATTACAAGGGAAGTTTTGTGAATGAGGAGTATTAATTTCTCAAACGCTTTCAGGTGCTACGCACGCTGAAAAACCTGACAACGTCGATAGACTTGTCAGCGTTAATAATTGCATTCCCGATGCTTCGCCGCGAACAAATCCCGTAGGGATGAACGATATTGTAGCAATGGGTTTCAACCCGTTGCAAAAAGAAAGATGTGTCGTACCTACGGCACTCTGGCTGTTGATGAGGTTTTCTATCGCTGGGCTGAAGCCGCAGCGTTATAAGATGGAATAGTGCCTACGGCACTGAGAATCTGCCAATCTGAAAATACAAACGCTGACAGGAGCTTCACACGCTGTCAGGTTAATAAATCAAATATATAAGAATTTAATTGACTCTATTGGATTGTAAGACAAACAGCGATTTAAAGAGAATGGCTATCTTTGTTCACTCTACTTTTTATAAACTAATTGCAATATGAGACGCCTGACAATTATTCTTATCCTCTGTTTTTCTTTTCAACTCTCTTATTCTGTCAATCAGGTCGATACCATTTCTGTTCATTCTGAGAAGATGAACAAAGAGGTGAAAAATGTAGTCATCGTACCGAAAAATTATTCGAAAAAGAAACATTATCCGGTGGTGTATCTGTTGCACGGTTTTGGAGGGAAATACAGCAGCTACATCCACGATGTACCTGAGTTGAAAGAGTTTTCAACCCACTATCAGATGGTAATTGTTTGTCCCGATGGAAATAATAGCTTTTATATTGATAGTCCTGTTGATTCAGCTTACCGCTACGAATCGTTCATTATCAACGATTTAATACCTTATATTGATACTCATTATGCAACTGTGAGGAACCGACAAGCGAGAGCAGTGTTGGGATTAAGTATGGGTGGTCATGGAGCATTTTATCTCGCTATCCGACACAAAGATTTGTTTGGTCACATCGGGAGCATGAGTGGTGTGGTTAATCTGAATGGTTCTGGTCAGAAATCGACCTTAGCTAAACGAATTGGGTCGAAAGAAGAGCATCCCGAGGAGTGGAACAATCGCTCTGCACTCTATTTGGTAGATTCACTCAAAAACGGTGAGTTTGATATAATGATAGATTGCGGTGTGTCGGATAATTTCCATCAAATCAACCGTGATTTGCACGATAAGCTGTTGAATATGAAGATTGATCACGATTACGTAGAGCGCCCTGGAGCACACAATTGGAGTTATTGGAATAATTCAATCAAGTATCAGTTACTCTTTATAAATCAGTGCTTTACGAAGTCGATCAAGTAGGGGACGAAGATAAGCAAGCCGACAATTGCTGCAGCAATGGCAGCTATCAACACCGCACCAGCGGCGATGTCTTTTACCTTGCCAATCGTTTCGTTTTGTTCGGGAGAGGTGTGATTGCACAGGTATTCGAAGGCCGTGTTGAAAGCTTCTGAGAGCAAAACCATTGCTGCCACAATCGCAATGTAAATCCATTCTGCAGCGGAGATTTGGAAAAATAGTCCGGCAAAAATGACCAATGCAAACACCATCAGGTGAATCCATGCGTTGTGTTCGTTGCGAATCATCAACGCAATGCCACGTCCAGCATAGCTAAAGCTTTTGGCTCGTTTTTTCCACGAAAACTTGGTGTTTCCCATCTGTTTGCTGTTTCTCTATTCAATTCCTTTGAAAAATGCTTTGAGTGACCCCAACGGCAATTTTGCTGAAAGCTGCATTGGCAGACGACTCGTATCTTTACTCATCCAGAAATTCATCTCCTCTTTTTGGATTTTCTTGCCTTTCGGTGTTTCCAGTATCAAGACCAACTTATACGTTTGATATTTCTTGTCGTCTGGCGTCTCCATTTCGGTTTCCCCTTTATAAATCACTTTGATATTGTATAGCTTATCGCCTGATATAATGGTCATTGGTACGATTTGATTCACTTTCAGCGAAGGGATGTCGAGTGTGCGAATGTTGTAAAAAAGGCTCAACATATCAAAAATCTGAGTTTTGTCGTGTACAAACGAAGTATCTGAGCGCAGTTGCATATCGCGGTAGGTGCGCGAGCGGGTCGAAATTTTGCCGTCTTTATAGGTGTAGTGCAAATCGTCTTTGCCATGATAGCTACCTTCGTGCGTGATTTTTGCATAATACTTGGGTTGCAAATCAGTAGACGTGAGTGCCACCAACGTATCGCGAACACGCAGGAAATTGTCGAAGAAGGAGGTTGTTCTAGCTGCCAATCTAAGTTGCAGAGCCTTATTGGTTTGGTAGGTGGTCTCCTGCGAACTGAGCGTGGCCTCAGCCGCTTTTTTCCAGATAAATCCCCATTGATAGTAGATGTTGTAGCTCAGCCGTTCACCTTTTTTGAACTGAAACTGCTGAGAAAAGGCATTTGATCCAAAAGTGAGTAATACGGCTAATAGGGTTATGGTTTTGAATTTCATTTGAGCGCTTGTCGATTAGTTTGGTTGCAAAAATAGTTGTTATACCTTAGTAAAACACTTTTTCGGGGAAAATTGTGCATTGAAAATTGGGTTTTTAAGATAATGAATTATTTTATTCAATTTTTTTAGAATAAACTTTGTAATATCAAATTATCTTTTTATGTTTACAAATAAATTCACTCAAAACTACAGAAATTATGGCCGACCAAGACGATCTCTTTGTTTACGATGATGAAGAATCAATTAAATTTATCAAAAACTATCTTCCACAGGAGATGAAGGACAAATTTAATGATGACGATTTGGCATATATTGTTGACCTTATTTACGAATACTACGATGATTGTGGTCTTTTTGAAGCTGAAGACGACCAAATGGTCGATATTGATGAAGATAAACTGGTCGCTTTTGTAGTAAAACAAGCTAAAAAAGATAAGGTTGGAATCTATACTGCCGATGAAGTAATGTTTATTGTGCGAGGCGAACTCGATTATTGCGAGTCAATTGGAATGTTTGAGTAAAATATGTACTTTTGCACAACAAAGTCCGATAGTCAAAATGTCAATCTAAAATAGACTTTTTGACTATCTTTTTTTAGTGATTGTAGCAAAAAAAATGGAAGCGGGGAATAATGCAAAAATTATTTCTGTTCTCTTTGCCCCTAAATCCCCTAAAGGGGACTTCTGCGGAGTCATTATTGAGAAAATTATTTCATTGATTAAAGAGTTGATTATCTGTAGAATACAAAAGTCCCTTTTAGGGGATTTAGGGGCTTATTTGAAGAGACGAACCCAATATTCATTTACAAGCCTCGGTTTATTATTTACGACTTACAATTTTTAGAATGGCAAAAGAGTTAAAGGAGCTGACATCACGCAGCGAGAATTATTCACAATGGTATCAAGATTTAGTAATTAAAGCAGATTTGGCCGAGAATTCAGCCGTGAGAGGTTGTATGGTCATCAAACCGTATGGATATGCGATTTGGGAAAAAATGCAACGCCAGTTAGACGATATGTTTAAAGAGACTGGTCACGTTAATGCCTATTTCCCTCTGTTTATTCCAAAATCATTTCTAAGTAAAGAGGCTGCTCACGTCGAAGGTTTCGCCAAAGAGTGCGCCGTTGTTACACACTATCGTTTGAAAAATGACCCTAATGGCGGTGGCGTAATTGTCGACCCCGATGCTAAATTAGAAGAAGAGCTGATTGTTCGCCCTACCTCGGAAACCATCATTTGGAACACTTATAAAAACTGGATTCAATCGTACCGCGACCTGCCGATTCTTTGCAATCAGTGGGCAAATGTGGTGCGTTGGGAGATGCGTACGCGTCTTTTCTTGCGTACAGCGGAGTTTTTGTGGCAAGAAGGTCACACAGCCCACGCAACGAGCGAAGAGGCAGAAGCCGAAGCACGTCAAATGCTCGATGTGTATGCCACGTTTGCCGAAGAATATATGGCAGTGCCAGTGCACAAAGGGGTGAAATCGGCAAGCGAACGTTTTGCCGGTGCAGTAGACACATACACCATCGAAGCGATGATGCAAGATGGAAAAGCTTTGCAGTCGGGAACTTCTCATTTCCTTGGTCAGAATTTCGCCAAAGCATTTGATGTGACATTTGCTTCAAAAGAGGGCAAGCAGGAATACGTTTGGGCAACCTCGTGGGGTGTTTCTACCCGATTGATTGGCGCATTAATTATGGCGCATTCAGATGATAACGGTTTGGTTTTGCCTCCAAAATTGGCTCCATATCAAGTTGTGATTGTTCCGATTTATAGAAACGAAGAGCAATTGGCTCAAATCAACGAAAAAGTAGCAGGAATCGTCGCAAAACTTAAAGCATTGGGCGTCTCCGTGAAATACGACAATTCTGACAATAAGAAACCAGGTTGGAAGTTTGCAGAGTATGAATTAAAAGGTGTGCCAGTTCGTTTAGCAATGGGTGGTCGCGATTTGGAGAGCAACACAGTAGAAGTTGCACGCCGTGATACATTGACAAAAGAGACACTCAGTTGCGATGGCATCGAGCAATACATCAAAGATTTGTTGGACGAGATTCAACAAAACATCTATCAAAAAGCATTCGATTTCCGCGAAAAGACTACCGTACAAGTCGAAAGTTATGCTGAGTTTAAAGAGAAGATCGAAGATGGAGGATTCATTCTTGCACATTGGGATGGAACAGCCGAAACCGAAGCATTAATCAAAGAAGAGACCAAAGCAACCATTCGTTGCGTGCCGTTGGCTGGAGATAAAACGCCTGGTGCTTGCATGGTAACGGGCAAACCATCTGCTCAACGTGTTCTTTTTGCACGTGCATATTGATTATTATTCACACACAAATAAAAAATAGAGATCAAATGAAGACAAAAATTTTGGTAACCGGAGGTACAGGATTTATTGGCTCACACACCGTTGTTGAGCTTCAGAATGCTGGCTACGAAGTAATTGCGATTGATAATCTTTGGAATTCGAACTTGGAGGTTTTGGATGGCATTGAGAAAATTTCGGGAATCAGACCCGTATTCGAAAAATTGGATTGCACCGATAAAGAAGGTCTTGAGGCTCTTTTTACCAAAAATCCTGGAATCAAAGGCATCATCCATTTCGCAGCAAGCAAAGCTGTAGGAGAATCGGTTCAAAATCCGTTGCTGTACTACCGCAACAACCTTGTTTCGCTGATAAATCTGCTTGATTTGATGCCAAAATTTGGTGTTGAAGGAATTGTATTTTCGTCTTCATGTACCGTATATGGTCAGCCTGACGAATTGCCTGTAACTGAAAAAGCACCCATCAAAGTAGCGATGTCGCCTTATGGCAATACAAAACAGATTTGCGAAGAGATTATCCACGATACCATTCATTCGGGAGTGAATTACAAGAGCATTATTCTTCGTTACTTCAATCCAATCGGTGCGCACCCAACAGCAGAAATTGGCGAATTACCTAATGGTGTGCCACAAAATCTTATTCCATTTGTTACTCAAACTGCAATTGGGTTACGCGAAAAGCTGAGCGTTTATGGTAGCGACTACAATACACCTGATGGCTCGTGTATCCGCGACTACATCAATGTAGTTGATTTGGCCAAAGCTCACGTGATTGCTGTAGATCGTATGGTAAAAGGTAATTGTTTACAAAATGTGGAGACTTTTAACCTTGGAACTGGTCTCGGCCTTTCGGTGCTCGACATTATCAATACGTTTGAAAAAGTGACGGGTCAAAAAGTGAATCATCAAATTGTAGGTCGTCGCGAAGGTGATATCGAGCAAGTGTGGGCAAATCCTGATCACGCTAATAATGTATTGGGTTGGACTGCCAAAGAGAGTGTAGAAGATACGCTGCTTTCGGCATGGAAATGGCAACTCAAGCTTCGCGAAAGAGGCATAATGTAATTACAAAATGAAAAAATAGGGATGAATTATAATTTGCCCATTAAGATTAGGTCAATTTTATTGATTTTTGCTGTTTTGATTTCAACTTCTGCTTTTGCTAAAGAGAAATCGATTCAGAAAGTCATCAAAGAGAGTTTGAAGATTGCTGAAATACACAGTCTGGCGCTTGCTCAAAAATTGAAAAATAAAAAAGACCAATTGCCTCGTACTGCTCGTGGGAAGTCGGAAGTAACAACGGTCGACTCTCACGATTGGACGAGTGGCTTTTTCCCGGGCACATTGTGGTATCTCTACGAATACAAAAAAAATCCTCAAGTGCTAGCTTGGGCTCAGCAATTCACCGATAGGCTAGAGCAACAAAAGCACACAACCAACAACCACGATATTGGATTTATCCTAAATTGTAGCTACGGAAATGGCTATCGATTGACCGGAAATCCTAGGTATGAGGAGGTTTTAATAACTGGTGCACGTTCACTTTCAACCCGATTTCGACCGCTCTGTGGTTGTATTCAGTCGTGGGATTTAGGTGAATGGAATGCAAATCGAGGTTTTCAGATTCCCGTTATCATCGATAACATGATGAATCTTGAACTACTGCTTTGGACTTCGAATCAGACTGGTGATAATGCGTATGCTGATATCGCTATTTCTCACACTAATACAACTTTAAAAAACCATTTTAGACCCGATTTTAGCTCTTATCACGTGGTTTCTTACGATTCAATCACTGGAAAGGTCAACAAACGCTGTACTTATCAGGGGTTTTCTGACGAATCGGCTTGGGCAAGAGGACAGGGTTGGGGCTTGTATGGTTTCACGATGATGTATCGCAAAACGGGTTTCAAGCGTTATCTCGAACAAGCTAAGCGGATTGCGTCGTTTATTCTTTTCCATCCAAATTTGCCAGCTGATAAGATTCCGTATTGGGATTTTAACGCACCGAACATTCCAAAAGAGCCGCGAGATGCTTCTGCCGGAGCCATTATTGCCTCTGCGTTGATTGAACTGAGTCAGTTTGTTGACGAACCGTTGCGATCGCAATATTTGAAAGTGGCAGAGATCCAAATTCGAACACTCTCTTCTTCAGAGTATTTGGCAACACCTGGCACAAATGGAAATTTTATTCTGAAGCACAGCGTTGGGTCCTTACCGGGAGATGCAGAAGTAGATGTTGCGTTGACTTATGCCGACTATTACTACGTCGAAGCGCTCTTGAGGTACAGCAAATTGCTCAACAAATAATAACAAAAGCCGCTAAGAAAAAACTTAGCGGCTTTTTTGTAAACGCATTAGCGGAAGCGGGGGGATTCGAACCCCCGGTACAGTTTCCCGTACGTCAGTTTAGCAAACTGGTGGTTTCAGCCACTCACCCACACTTCCAAAGAAGTGCATCCATTTTGCGTTTGCGGTTGCAAATATAGGGTAGAGTTTTGATTTACACAAATTTTTTTAACGATTTAATTAGAAATTATTTTTGTACTTTTGGAATCAATAAACGATGTTTTTTCAATCCATATTTCCTTTTCAAAGTTTATGAAATCAAAAAAAATAACTAAGCAATTGATTGTTAGAATAGTGGTTGCAATTGCACTGTTGGGTCTACTTAAGATTTATCTTATTTTTCAGCATCCGGTAGGTGACGAAAAATTTTCAATTTATGTGCGACCGACCTCTACTTATGCCGATGTGAAGGAGCAAATGAGTCAACATGCCAACCTTTCGTCTAGGTTTTTCTTCGGCGTTTTCTCCACCGTTTTGGGATTGGAAAACAAATTGCATGAGGGTTGCTACGAAGCAAAAAAAGGAAGCTCGGTGTGGTCGTTGTTCACGAAAATGTATAGAGGAAGACAGACGCCTGTCCGTTTGACATTTAATAATATCCGTACAAAAGATCAGTTGGCAGGACGTTTCGGTCAACAATTGATGATGGATTCTGTCACATTGATGACAATTTTTTCCAATCCAGATAGCTGTGCCCGCTGGGGATTTACGCCCGAAACTATTCCTGCTTTATTTATTCCAGATACATACGAAATGTATTGGAATATCTCGTATGAGAAGTTTATGACCAAAATGAAACAGGCGTATGATCGTTTTTGGACAACAGAACGACTTGAAAAAGCGAAACAGGTTGGTCTATCACCAGTAGAAATATCCATTTTAGCATCAATAGTAGAAGAAGAAAGTAACAGTGTTGATGAACGCCCTGCCATTGCGGGATTGTATCTCAATCGCTACCGAATAGGAATGCCGCTGCAAGCCGACCCTACAGTGAAGTTCGCGGTTAACAATTTTTCGCTGCGTCGCATTTTGTTCGAACATCTAAAGGTAGATTCGCCTTACAATACTTACAAAAACATTGGGTTGCCTCCTGGTCCAATTCGAGTGCCATCGCCTGCAGGAATTGATGCTGTGCTTAATTACCAGCACCACGATTATCTGTTTATGTGTGCGAAATATGACTTTTCGGGACACCACGCTTTTGCTCGTACAATGGAGGAGCACCACAAAAATGCTCAACGCTACCGCAACGAACTTGATAAACGCAAGATTCAATAACTAAATGATAAAAAGGAGTTTTCTATTTGCTTTCGTACTGATTTCGTTAAGTAGTTTATCTGCTCAAACGTATCAGGAGTGGCTCGATCGCTCGTATTTGGCTGCTGATGGTAAGGACTGGGCTTCGGCAGCAGACTGTGTGCGAAATGCGTTGAGAATCGAACCTGCGAATCCACAAAACGGTTGGCTGCTATCGAATATGGGAACCTATCAGCGGAATCTGGGCAAAAAAGCTGATGCGTTACAAACTTACACGAACGGTTTGCTATTTGCTCCTAAGTCAGTCACTTTGTTGCTTAATCGTGCCGCATTGTTACTCGAAATGGATAGTTTGAAGGCAGCTCTCGACGATTACGATGCGGTTTTACTCCTCGACGAGAAGAACAATGAGGCTTGGACCTCGAGTGGCGAAATTAAAATTGCACTGAACGACACAGTAGGAGCAAGGCGCGATTTCGAACAGGCATTAATCATTGAATCACGTAATATTCGTGCACTATCAGGAAAGGCTTTAGTTATGAAAATCGTAGGGCAGTATAGCGAATCTGAAAAAATATACAACCAATTGTTGTCGCATCTACCCGACAATCAGGAGCTGCTCTTTAATCGTGCAGAACTGTATTACCTCTATCAAAAGCAAACCAAGGCATTGGGTGACATTAATAAAGTGCTGAAACATTCTGAGAATGATCCGTTGAGCTACTTTTTACGTGGTAAGATTCACTTTGCACTTTATGAGCAAGAGTTGGCATATCAAGATTTTCAGAAGGCAAAAACACTTGGCTATCGTTCAGAAGAGTTGTTTCGATGGCTTAAAAAAACAAGATAATTTACTAATTCAAAATGATTATGACAGTTTTAGAGAGATTTCTGAAATATGTTTCGTTCGACACCCGTTCGAATGACACCACAAACCTGACTCCGAGCACACCCGGACAGCTTATTTTCGCTCAATACCTCGAGCAAGAGTTGAAAGATTTAGGCTTAACGGAGATTACACTCGATGAGAATGGTTACCTGATGGCAACATTACCAGCCAATAGCGAAAAACCGCTGCCAACCATAGGGTTTATATCACACCTCGACACCAGTCCAGATATGACTGGACGACATGTATCGCCGCGAATTGTGAATTACGATGGTTCAGATATTGTTTTGAGTGCAGAGGATGAAGTTGTGATGTCTTCTCGTGAATTTCCTGAGTTAGATAAATACCTCGGTCAGGATTTGGTAGTCACCAATGGCAAAACATTGCTTGGCGCAGATGATAAAGCCGGAGTTGCGGAGATTATGACTGCGATGGAATATCTGATTTCGCATCCAGAAATCAAACACGGTAAGATTCGTGTTGGCTTTACACCCGACGAAGAGATAGGACAAGGTGCTCACAAATTCAATGTGGAGCAGTTTGCAGCCGATTGGGCATACACCATTGACGGTGGAGAAATAGGAGAGTTAGAGTTTGAAAATTTCAATGCCGCACAAGCCAAAATCACCATCAAAGGGCGAAACGTGCATCCGGGCTATGCGTATCACAAAATGTTGAACTCGATTCGTATTGCAAACGACTTCATCACTATGCTTCCTCGTTGGGAAACACCCGAACACACCGAAGGTTACGAAGGATTTTACCACCTCATTAATTTTGAAGGAACGGTTGAGCAAACTGTTCTCACGTACATCATTCGAGATCATGACAGAGACCGTTTCGAACGTCGCAAAAAAGAAGTTGAGCACCTTATTCGCAAGGTAAACAAAGAGTTTGACAACTGTGCTTCTATCGAAATGAAAGATCAGTACTACAACATGCGCGAAAAAATAGAACCCGTGATGCACATCATTGATTTGGCCAACGAAGCGATGGTGCAAGTTGGCGTAACGCCTTTGGTGAAACCAATTCGTGGTGGAACAGACGGCTCGCAGTTGTCTTACAAAGGGTTGCCGTGTCCGAATATCTTCGCAGGTGGACATAATTTCCATGGACGATTCGAGTTTGTGCCCGTGCCATCTATGGAAAAAGCGACACAGGTGATTGTGAAGATTGCCGAACTGTTGGAGAAACAAGCATAAATAATTGAAAAATTTATATCACAATGAAATCAACCCCATTTACCAAATTTCACCAAGAGTTAGGTGCAAAAATGCACGAGTTTGCGGGCTACAATATGCCCATCGAATACAGCGGAATCATTGATGAGCACAACACGGTAGTGAATGCTGTTGGTGTGTTCGATGTGTCGCACATGGGTGAAATTTGGGTAAAAGGTCCTAATGCACTTGCATTTCTCAATCGCGTTACGTCGAACGACCCATCGCAACTCTCTATTGCTAAAGCTCAATATTCATGTTTCCCTAATTTCGAAGGCGGAATTGTGGACGACATCATCATTTATCAGTTCGAAGCTGAGAAATACATGATTGTGGTGAATGCGTCGAATATGGAGAAAGACTGGAATTGGTGTGTTACCAACAACACCGTAGGTGCCATTCTCGAAAACGCATCCGACCACACAGCGCAATTAGCTGTGCAAGGCCCAAAAGCATTTGCAACCCTTCAAAAACTTACGAGCGTGGATTTGGCAGTTATTCCTTATTATCACTTTACGGTGGGCGAATTGGCTGGCGTGAAAGAGGTAATCATTGCCAACACAGGTTATACGGGAGCAGGAGGCTTCGAACTCTATTTCTACCCCGAATTTGGAGAGCAAATCTGGAACGCAATATTCGAAGCTGGAGCAGAGTTTGGCATCAAACCCATCGGCTTGGGCGCGCGCGACACGCTCCGTCTCGAAATGGCCTATTCGCTCTACGGAAATGATATAAACGACACCACATCGACCCTCGAAGCGGGATTGGGTTGGATTACTAAATTCAACGATGGACACGATTTTATTGGGCGTGAGATTCTCGAAAAGCAAAAAGATGAAGGAGTAACGCGCAAAATGTGTGCCTTCAAACTGTCTGAGAGAGGCATTCCTCGTTCGCATTACGAAATCGTGAATCTACAAGGCGAAATCATCGGTGAAGTCACTTCCGGCACTATTTCGCCCATCACCAAAGAGGGCATTGGCATTGGCTATCTGCAAACAGCTTACGCTAAAGTTGATACCGAAATCGCCATTCGCATCCGCAACAAAGATATAAAAGCGGTAGTCGTGAAACCACCTTTCAGAAAATGAAAGTAGAGGTCTGTTTTTCACCTGCTCTTTATCCGGCTTACGAGAATCGTGAGGCTATTGTGGTGGTTGTCGATATTTTTCGTGCCACAACTTCTATTTGTGCAGCGCTTGTCAATGGAGCTAGTAGCATCATCCCTGTTGCATCTATCGAAGAGGCAAAAGCGTACAAAGAAAAAGGATTCTTGGTAGGAGCGGAGCGCAATGTGGCGAAGTGTGACTTTGCTGATTTCGGAAATTCACCTTTCGATTATACGCCAGATCATGTTTGCAATCGAGATATTGTGCTTACTACGACTAACGGTACACAGGCAATTAATTGTGCGCAAAGTGCCTATTCGTTGTTAATTGGGGCATTTATCAATCTATCTTCAGTAGCAGAATATTGCCAAAAAGAGGGGCGAGATGTAGTGATTCTTTGCTCAGGGTGGAATAATCGTTTCAGTACCGAAGACACATTCTTTGCCGGAGCATTGGTCGAACAGTTGGCAAAAAAAGGATTTGATGTTACGTCAGACTCTTCGCTTTCGTCATTTATACTGTGGCAGCGTGCAAAAGAAGATCCAATGAAGTACATTTCGCAGACAGAGCACTATCAACGACTGAAGAAACACGATTTGCTAGATCAAATCAACTTTTGTTTGTCTATTGATTTGGTAAGTGGATTACCCATTCTACATAATGGAAAAATTGTTTTGAAGGAGTAATTCCATTAACTTCCGCTAACTACATATAACTTCCTTATAACTCCACATTAGTATGCTTCAAACCAACAACGTAGTCAAACAATATGCCGGACACCTTGCACTCAACGGTGTTTCTGTGCATGTGCCCGAAGGAACTGTATATGGACTGCTAGGTCCGAACGGTGCAGGAAAAACGACGCTTATTCGCATTGTCAATCAGATTATTGCGCCCGATAGCGGAGAGGTGTTGCTCAACGGCAAACCCATCACCATGGACGATGTGCGCCACATCGGTTACTTGCCCGAAGAGCGTGGTTTATATAAAAAAATGAAAGTGGGCGAGCAAGCAATGTATCTCGCTCAACTGAAAGGATTGGACAGCAAAGAGGCGAAAAAGCGCATCGGCATCTGGTTCGAGAAGTTTGAAATCACCGATTGGTGGAACAAAAAAGTGGAAGAGCTCTCCAAAGGGATGCAGCAGAAGGTGCAATTTATCACCACCGTGATACACGAACCCAAGTTGTTGATTTTCGACGAGCCTTTCAGCGGATTTGACCCAGTGAATGCCGTTTTGCTCAAAAATGAAATACTCGAACTCAAACGAAAAGGAGCAACAATATTGCTTTCGACGCACAACATGAATTCGGTAGAAGAGCTCTGCGACCAAATATCGCTCATCGATCACGCTAACGTCGTTTTACAAGGCCGAGTAGATGAGATTCGCAACCGTTACCGCACATTTACATATCGCATCAAGGTGCTTGGGAATTCGTTTGAAACATCACTAGATGACGGTTTTGTGGTTATGGATAAAAAAGAACAACCATACGGCCTTGAAGTGCATATTAAAGCATCCGAAAGCCGAACTTCTTACGACTTGATTCGCTCGTTAGTTGCTCGTCACGAAATTATTGCATTCGAAGAGGAGTTGCCAAGTATGGAAGATGTGTTTATCAAAGTTGTGAACCCTGAAAATAAGATGAGCCATGAGTAAAATTAGTCTGATAATACGAAAAGAGTATTTGCGAAGGGTCAACAAAAAGTCGTTTTTGATTTTCACCTTCCTTACACCCATTCTGATTGCATGTTTGGTGGCAGTGCCGCTATTGCTTTCGACCATCAAAGACTCTGATGCCAAGAAAATCGGAGTAGTCGATGTCACAGGGAAATATGTAAATTTGCTCAAAAGTAACGAAAGCTATCGTTTTGTTCCGTTTAGAGGCGATATGTCGAAGTACAAAAACAGCGAAGAGAGCGAATATTATGCCTTCTTGGTGATTGATGCCGATTTGCTCAAGCAACCTGATAAAATTACCTTGTTTGCTGATAAACAGGTAACTACAGATTTGAAAGGTTACATATCTGATCAATTGAATAAGGCTCTGAGTAACGAAAAGCTGGCGTCTTACAACATTCCAAATCTCAAACAAATTATCAAAGAGAGTGAAATTAGTCTCGATATTCGTACCGTGAAATGGTCTGACGATGGCAAAGAGAAAACTGGCTCAGCTGAGCTGGCAACGGCTATCGGATTGATTTCCACCTTTATGATCTATATGTTTATCTTCCTCTATGGTGCAATGGTTATGCGTGGAGTAATGGAAGAGAAGACCTCGCGCATTGTCGAAGTGCTCGTATCGTCGGTGAAGCCGGTTGAGTTGATGATGGGCAAAATCATCGGAATCGCATTGGTTGGTCTTACACAGTTTCTGCTTTGGGTGATTTTCTCGGGTGGGCTCTTCTTTATTATCGGTTTGATTTTCGGACTTAATAAAATGCCTGATGCTGCCGCAATGCAGGAGATGCAAGGTATGGGTCAGCAAATGCCGAATAGTGAAATTGCTAGTGCTTTAAAGATGCTTTCTGCTTTCAATTTTGGAGAGATTCTCTTCTATTTTGTGCTCTATTTCTTAGGTGGTTATTTACTCTATGCCTCGCTGTTTGCTGCTGTTGGTTCTGCTGTCGATAACGAAACTGATACGCAACAGTTTATGCTTCCAATAACAATTCCCATTATCTTTGCTATGTATGCAGGGATGTATAGTGCACAAAATCCGGATGGTCCATTGGCCTTTTGGTGTTCGATCATTCCATTTACGTCACCCATTGTGATGATGGTTCGCTTGCCGTTTGATGTGCCGCTTTGGCAGAAGCTGCTCTCGCTTTCGCTGCTCGTTATCACCTTTATTGGCACTACACGTATGGCAGCCAAAATTTACCGCACTGGCATACTTATGTATGGCAAAAAGGTGAACTATAAGGAGTTGTGGAAATGGCTGAGGTATTAAATATTGGGTAACTAATCTCGATAGCTATCAGGATTGTATAACTGAAAGGCAATGCATCGGATAGATGGGTTGCCTTTTTTGATTTTTTTGGTTGTACTTTATTTTCAATTTTGCATCAATATATTAGAATTAGTATTTATATTTGTGCAAGAGATTTATGAATCATTGCAAATTTATAGAAATCTGATAATGTTAGAAGACAAATAGTCTTATAATCCAAATAAATAATCTGTTACAAAAATTAATAATACAGAATAGTCAAATTAAAGTCAATTTCATGGTAAAGTCATTTTTTCTATTTTCGCTTTTCATATTTTTATGGTTTAATTCTTATAGTCAGATTGATATGAAAGCAATGCCTAATCGTTTTGTATACAATACGTTTGTCAAAGACACAACAAAATTCTATAGCTGGAAATATGACAATAATCTAACCCGAGTTATATATATAATGAATTGGATTAGGAATACTGAAAATGAAGGAATTGATTCATTATATACTGATCAATTGAATGCAGTGGATGAACAACTAAGAAACTACTACAATAATAAAGTCAATTTTGCTATTTTGGATAAGCAAATAATTCAAATTGAACAGAAATTAAAATTTTATTATACTGAAAACTTGAAAAGAGCGAAATCACCAAGATATTATTTAAAACAAATTTGTGACAAAAATCCAAATAGAGCTAGGCAATTTATTGCATCTGGTTTTGAAGATTATGAAAATGGTAAACTTGAAGATGCATATTACGATTTTAAAAGTGCATTAGGAATCGACTCAATTAATGGAGATGTCTACATTTATATGGCATATTTGGAGGATCAATACAATTTTGACCACCAACGTACACTTGAACTGCTTTCTAAAGCTATTAAATTAAATAACTCCATAATCAATGCTTATTATGAAAGAGCACGTGCATATACTGGACTAAAACAATATGAGAATGCCCTAAAGGATATCGATTTTTATTTATCATCTTATTCAAGAAATATAAACGGCTTAATGCTTAAATCCCATATTTTATCGGAACTAAAATATTATGATGATGCTATTTTAGAATGTGAACTAGCGGAAAAATTTATTAAACAAGATACTTGGTATCCTCAAGAACAATTGGGAAATATTTACAATCAAATTGGATGGTTCTATTTTCTAAAGAATAATTACACTAAATGTGTAGAATATTCGAATAAAGCAATTGAAAAAGATAATAAAATTGCAACTTATTACGATACTAGAGGATGTGGGTATTATGGATTAGGTGAAATTGAGAAAAGTATTTTGGATTTAACAATGTCAATAAAAATGGATTGTAAAATTGCTAATTCATATCTGTACAGAGGTTTAGCATATTGTAAAGTCAATAAAAAAGAACAGGCATGTGTTGATTTTATTAAAGCTGATCAACTTGGAAACAAAGAGGCTAAAGAGATGTTGAGAAATAATTGCAAATAGGTTTCCTTTTTAACGCAAGTTTAGCGCAGCGTAACTTGTGCTTTTTGTTTAAACAGTCCGTGACTGTTTTTGAAGTTGCGAACTTCACTCATTCTCTTGATAAATAGGATTCTTTGTTAGAATACAAACTGCAAATTCGCTTTTATGTATTTATTCTCTGACGGCAATAAATAAACTTCCAAAATACGAAAGCAATTTCAGTCTGAGTAATTATATTTGTATTATAGAAAAAATCAAATGCAATCCCGCATTGTATAACCAGTTTTTGTATGAGCACAGAAGAGCTAAAACTTGCCATATTTCGTGAAGTCGATTCGCTAGATGGCAGCAAATTAAAAGAGTTGTATGGCATTCTCAAAAACTTTGTGAATAGCCAAAACAATGAAGAAGAATGGAATAACCTCTCAGAAGCAGAAAAAGAGGGGATAGAGACTGCACTTCAACAATTAAATGATAGCGAGGTAATATATCACTCAAGCGTCATTAGCCAGGCAAGAGCAAAATATGAAAACAAATAAGCCTATTGTTTGGTCTATTCTTGCCTCTTCCGATTTTAACCATCTACTCGATTATCTTTTCCAGACATGGAATAGTCAAACAGCAATTCATTTTATTGATCTTGTTGACGATCAATTACGTCGCATTTCAAAACACCCCAAGCTTTATCCCGAAATCAATAAAAAGAAAAAGCTTCGAAAATGCGTAGTCACTAAACACAACTCGCTTTTTTATCGTGAGACAAGTGATAGAATTGAGGTCGTCCGCCTTTACGATAACAGACAAAACCCTAAAAAGCTGAAATTTTAATTGATTGACAGCTTTCTACTCTCTAAAATAGACCCTTTTCACCCTCGAGGATACAGACGTGATGATTTCGTAGGCGATTGTGCCGAGTTTGGTTGCCATTTCGGTGACAGGCAACTGTTCGCCAAAGACGATAGCTGTGTCGCCCTCTTCGGCAGCGATGTCGGTGAGGTCAATCATTGTGATGTCCATGCAGATATTGCCGATGATGGGAGCGCGTTTGCCGTTTATAAGAACTTCGCCTACGCCGTTACTCAGGTGTCTATCGAGTCCGTCGGCATAGCCTATCGGTATGCAGCCTACGCGCGAATCACGGTTGAGAATCCACTTGCGGCTATAGCCCACCGATTCGCCAGTAGCAATGTTTTTGATTTGTAGAATGGTGGTTTTCAGTGTGCTTACGCTGCGAAGACCCTCTTCTCCCGATGCGCTAACGCCATACAAACCGATGCCCAGTCGCACCATGTCTAGTTGACTATCGGCAAATCGCTCGATGCCACCTGAGTTGAGAATGTGGCGCATCGACTTGTAGCGAACGCCCTGTTCGAGCAGGTCGGCACTGGTGGTGAATGTTTCAATCTGTTGATTGGTGTAGTTGTCGAACTGCTCGCTATCGCTACCCGACAAATGCGAAAAGACCGATTTGACCTTCAACGCCGATTGGCTGGCAAGCAGGTTCGAGAGTTCGTCTATCTCATTAGGCAAGAAGCCCAAACGGTGCATTCCCGAGTCGATTTTGATATGAATAGGGTAGTGGCTCACTCCCTGGATTTCGGCTGCACGAATCAATGCTTTCAACAGCTTGAAGCTATACACTTCAGGTTCGAGGTCGTTCGCAAATATCACCTGAAAACTGCTGAATTCAGGATTCATCACCATGATTGGCAGGTAGATGCCCGCTTTGCGCAGTTCTGCTCCTTCGTCTGCCACAGCCACAGCGAGATAATCGCAGCGGTGCTCTTGCAGCGTCTTAGCCAATTCATACGAACCAGCTCCGTAGCCAAACGCCTTCACCATGCAAATCATTTTGGTGGTTGGTTGCAGTTTGTTTCGGTAGAAATTGAGGTTGTGAACGATGGCATCGAGGTTTACTTCGAGGATGGTTTCGTGTACTTTTAATTGCAACAAATCAGAGATTTGCTCGAAATGAAATTCACGTGCTCCTTTTACTAGGATGATTTCGCGCTGAAAATCGAGTGACTCCCGCGACGACAGAAAAGCCTCTGTGTTGGGATAAAACGACTTGCTCACTTCAAATAATGAAGCAAAATCGGAGATGTTTTCACCAATGCCAATCAATCGCTGAACGCCTTTCTGCTTAATCAGATTGGCAATTTCGCGGTAGAGTGTTTTGGCATTTTTCCCCGTTTGTTGTAGGTCTGATAGAATCAACGTGCGTGACATATTCGAACCCTGTGCACGACGAGCTAAAAAGTCGAGTGCTAGGTCGAGCGAATTCATATCGAGGTTGTATGTGTCGTCGATAACCAGACAGTTCTGTATGCCCTCTTTCACTTCGAGTCGCATAGCAACAGAATGCAGGCTGCTCATTTTCTGACGAATAGCATCGGGTTGAATGCCGAGGAACAACAACACCGCTAGGCAATGTATCGCATTCTCGATGTTGGCATTTTCGGTAAATGGTATCTCAAAACTGCCTTCGATAACAGTCAGGTAGTTGTAGTATATTTCTGTAGACTGCTCTTTTTTCTCAATTTTGGAGAGATAAAGCGGCGCTTTACGGCTTTTCTTCGACCACGAAAGCAGGTTTTGGCAATGCGTGGCAGACATCACACATTTGTGAATCAGTTCGTCGTCGTAATCAAAAATCAACGTTTCGGAATGCAAAAATAGTTTGAGTTTCTCCAAACATTTCTGCTCCAAAGACGAAAATCCCTCTTGATGCGCGTGTCCAATATTGGTAATAATGCCAATTTGAGGCGATATAATTTTCTCCAACCGATCCATTTCATCAGGTTTCGAGATGCCGGCTTCGAAGATGGCTAATTCGGCCTCGTTGTCAAGCTGCCAAACCGAAATTGGCACACCGATTTGCGAGTTGTAGCTGCGAGGCGAGCGAATAATCCGTTTGTCGTGATTCAAAAGTTGAAAAAGCCACTCTTTCACCACCGTTTTGCCATTGCTGCCTGTGATTCCAATCGTAGGAATAGTAAATTGTTGCCGATGATGAGTCGCGAGTTGCTGCAGCGCTATCAACGTATCTTCTACAGCTAAAATATTAGCTAAAGGTAGCGTATCGATTGGTTGATAAGCGTTGCTCACTACAAAATTGCGAACACCTTTTTCATACAGTTCGTTGATGTATTTATGGCCATCGTTCTGTTTCGTTTTCAAAGCAAAGAATAGCGTCTCTTCTGGAAAGGAGAGTGAGCGACTATCGGTAAGCAAAATGGAGATGTTACTGTAACTCAGTGTCACCTCTTTTGCGTGGATAATTCGTGCAATATCGACAATAGAGTAGATCATAACGATTCAAAAGATTGAAGCTGCTCACGGATTAGAGTGATTTCAGATTCGAGTACAAAGTAAGGAGATTTTTTGGATAGTTGCTCCAATTTCGTTAGGTTTTGCTCCAAAAATCGCTTGTGAGTCTCAGTTTGTGGATGGAATGGTCGATGGAAAAGCGCTTTTTGTAAATCGATCCACTCCTTCATTATCAGCCGACTCTCTTCTGAAATTTGAGACTCGCAGAAGCACTCCCAAATATAGTCCACCGCTTGATCGGATGGATGAATCATATCTTCGGCATAAAAGCGGTAGTCGCGCAATTCGTCCATCACCAATTCATAAGCAGCAAAATAGCTGCAAAAATCAAATTCAGCCACCAACTTGTCGATGGCGAGCAGTAGGGTAGCTTTATTCAACTGATTTTCGTGTGCTCCATCGCGCCAATGGCGGATTGGGCTTACGGTGAAAAGTATCTTTAAGTCTGGATTTGAACACTTTAAATTGTTAATCAGACTACACCATTCCGATACAACGATCTCGACATCTACTCGTTTGCGGATAAATTGGCTCTCGGGTAATTTATGGCAATTACTCACCACTATCTCATTCTCTTTCAGATAATAGGTTGAAGCTGTGCCAAAAGTCACAATGAGTTGTGTGCACGATTTGAGCCAAGCAGAGGATTGTTTGGCTCTCTCATTTATTTCATGGAGAGTGGTTTCCTTCTTATCGGAAGAAAAAGAAGAGTGATGCGAAAAACTGCGGTAGATGCCTTGGTGCTCGAATAGATCATCAGCGGTGAAAATACGGTCTTGCAACAAGTCGTTCAATGCCGATTTCAGCGATAGTGGATTGTAGAGCACCCCAAACGGATTGACATCTGTTCTAAATTTATTCGCGACAAGTTTAGCACCAATGTTTTCGGCAAAGCATGAACCCATCAGAAGAATTTTATCTTCGTAACCAATGGGAGAGGAGGCGAATGGTAAAGCGACAGGAGTTTGTAGTTGCATCGTACTAAATTAAACAAAAAAGGAAGTTAAATTGAATCTTTAACTTCCTTAATCTATTTGATAATCAAATGTATGATTTTTTCTCAATATCTACAAAGAAAAGAGGTGAAATACAATCAGAGCCACCATAAACAGCATCATATAAACGTTGATGCTGATAAACGATTTCTTGAAGCTGAGTTCCTGCATATTGCCAAAAGAGATTTTTACAAAAAATGCGATGAACATGATATTGAGTGCAAAAACAGTCACGAAAAACGACCAAGAGACTTGCACCAAAAAGAGAGGTATGATAATTGACGAGAATGCTGTCGCCACTATCCAAGCAAAAATAACCAGTTTCAAGGTTTTGGGATTGATTGCCTGATTAATGGTCGGAAAACCTGCCTCTTCGTACTGCTTTCCATATTTGAACATCAACAACCAAAAGTGAGGAATCTGCCAAATAAACATAAAGAAGGCTACAAAAATGGCTGTTTTGTCAAATACGTAACCACCAGCACCACACCATCCAATCAACACTGGGATTGCTCCGACCATCGAACCAGGCACAACCGCAAATGGTGTGACTCGTTTTAGTTTGGTGTAAATCAGATTGTACCACACAATGTTACTCAACCCCAGGAGTGCAGTGATTGTGCCAAAGAACAAGTACAAGCAAGCTGTGCCAAAAAACAGAAACATCAGCGAAATCTGAAGCCCAACTTTCGAGCTCATTTCACCCGATGGGATAGGGCGCATTTTGGTGCGATCCATCAATGCGTCGTATTCGCTCTCTTGCCATTCGTTTAGCGCACTAGCGCCACTGGCAAGTAGGAAAACACCCAAAATCATGAGCATCACTTTGGCATCTAAACTGTGAGAATAGATTACGTACCCGGTCACAGAAGTAAATGCTACTGCAATCGAAACTCTGTATTTAATCAGAGCCAAAAGCGATTTCAACGAAACGTTACTCATTTAATTGATTTAATGTAGTCGCTGATTGCTTTAATCTCGTCAGCACTTACGATTCCTTTATACGATTTCATTACCCCTTGCGGGAATCCATTGTGCACTTGTTTGTTCGGGTCAAGTATAGAGGTTTCGATGTATGCACTATCAGCAACTACTTTCTTGGTAGCACCATTCTCAGTTACTTCGATTGTTTTGCCATAGAGCCCTTTGAATGAAGGACCAACGGTAGTTTTACCATCTACAGTGTGGCAAGCAATACAACCATTTTTTTGCAACGCATTGTAACCCTTGTTGTTGTCCAGAATCTTGCGAACAGGAACTTTCTTAATCCATGCATCAAAATCAGCCTGAGAAACAACTTTAATTAGTTCTCCTGACATTCCAGAGTGACTCAACCCACAGTAAACGGTACAAAACAGGTTGTAGCCGCCAAGTTCACCGGATTTAAACCAAGAGTAGTTTCCTTTGCGTGGCACCACATCTTCTTTGATGCGGAACGCAGGCACCGAAAATCCATGCAATACATCGGTCGAAACTAATTCAACTCTAATAGCTTTATCGATAGGCACTACGAGCGTGTCAGATACTTTGTTGCCGGGGTATTCAAACTCCCATTTCCACATTTTACCAATTGCTTTTACCTTCATGGCATCTGCGGGCACTTGGCGCATAGGAAGAAAATCTTTCCAACCGATGTAGAACATCGCAAGGGCTAATATCAATGGAATGACGGTCCAAGTCACCTCCAAAGTCGTGCTGTCTTTCACCTGAATAGCTTTTGGATGACGTTTTTTATTGTATCGCACAATAAAATAGATCATTAACCCAGTCAGAAATACAAGGAAGAAGAGTGAAATCGCTATGATGAATAGGAAAGCACTATCAACTCCCGAAACAAAATTTGATGCGTTCGAAAACATATTATTATTATTTTAATTTCAAATAGAACAATTAAGGTCTGAATCCGTAATCGATCAAGGTAATACCCACCAACAACGCAAAAAGAACAAATACGAAGATCACCAGCAGACGCAGCAGCAGGCTTTCGTATTTGAGGTGCATAAAGTAGGTCATCACAAAATAACTCTTCACACCGGCAATTATAAGCGCGATGGTGAGTGCCAGTTTACCGAAATCGTGTGTGGCCACTTCAATAGTCAAAAAAGTGCAGGACAAAAGGATGAGCAGTATGACTGTCAACGATTTGTACGATGAAATATGTGGACTGTTACTAGACATAGCTTATCGTTTTTTGAGTTAAGAAATGAGATACAATAACGGAAACAGGAAGATCCAGATTAAGTCGACCAAGTGCCAGTAGAGTGCTCCATTTTCCATCAATACAAAGCGATCGGTATTGATGGTGTTGTGTTTTACTTTCACATAGCAAATAATCAGTAGAATCATACCGATAATGATGTGCAGCGCGTGTAAACCCGTCATAAAGAAATAGAGGCTCAAAAACAACAAGTGACCTCTTTCTAAATGATTTAATAACTCTGAACCTGGATATAATCCGTGGTGGAATTTTGCTCCCCACTCAATGTATTTATTGAAGAGGAAAAGAGCAGCCATCAGCAGCGTGAAAAAGATTAATCTCAGCGCCATTTTATTGTTGCCTTTCTGAACTGCGGTCAAAGCCATTGCAATGGTCATGCTACTTACCAACAGGGCAACAGTGTTGATTACACCTATAGTTACACTCAACTCTAAACTCAGTTCATGAAAATTGGCTCCGTATTGAAGTCTGTAAACTGAATAGACAATAAATAAACCTCCAAAAAGCAGGAGTTCGGTGAAGATAAAGAGCCACATCCCAAGCTTAGAAGCTTCGTCGTCTCTATGTTCTGTATGAATTACGTGTTCACTCATTTCTCTAAATCTTAATTATAATCGTATGGGTTTTCTTTAATTTTCGGTGCTTCGTCAAAGTTTTCGAGTGACGGAGGCGATGGGATAGTCCATTCCAAAGTTGAACCATTCCAAGGATTGTCCGGTGCTTTGGGTCCTCTACGCGATCCTACGTATAGTGTTCTCACCATGATGATTAATCCGATAGCAAGAATAAATCCACCAACCGACGAAACCATTTGAGCCCACTGAAACTGTGGCAAATAATCGAAATAGCGACGTGGCATACCTTGAATCCCAATGATAAATTGAGGGAAATACAACATGTTGAATCCAACAAAATTGAATGCCAATCCGATGTTTGCATGCTTCACATTATACATTCTACCCCACATTTTCGGTGCCCAGTAGTGAAGTGCTGCAAAGAATGCAAATCCCATTCCTCCAAAAATAATGTAGTGGAAGTGTGCAACTACAAACGCAGTATCGTGCACATGCACATTGGTAGCCACAGAACCCAACAACAGACCAGTGGTGCCCCCGATGGTGAAGAGGAATATGAAGGTTACTGAATATAAAAATGGAGGTTGCAGGTCGATAGAACCTTTGTACATGGTCGAGATCCAGTTGAAAACCTTGATGGCCGAAGGAACGGCAACAACCAGTGTAAGCAACGAGAAGAACCAACGTGCTTGATCGCTCATGCCAGATGTGTACATGTGGTGACCCCATACCAAGAAACCGATACCGGCAATGGCTAAACTAGAAAGTGCAATCGCTTTGTAACCATAGATTTTCTTTTGGCAGAAGGTAGGGATAATTTCAGAAATCACACCCATAGCCGGCAGAATCATCACATACACTACAGGGTGAGAATATATCCAAAACAAGTGTTGGAAGAGTAGCGGGTCGCCACCTAAAGCCGGATCAAAGAATCCGATTTTGAACACACGTTCCATAATCAACATCACCAACGTGATACCCACTACCGGAGTGGCCAACAATTGAATCCACGCTGTAGCATAAATTGACCATGGGAAAAGAGGCATGTTGAAGAATCTCATACCAGGTGCGCGCATTCGGTGCACAGTTACCAAGAAATTCAATCCAGTAAGAATGGAGGAGAACCCGAGTATAAATGCTGCCGTCAGAGCCGTTATCACGTTTGTACCTGTCGAAGCGCTATAAGGGGCATAAAATGTCCATCCTGTATCTGGCGGTCCATCTTTCAACAACTGAGAAAGGACAGCCACGATGCTACCGATGATGAAAAGGTACCACGAGAAAAGGTTCAAACGAGGGAATGCAACGTCTTTCGCACCAATCAGAATTGGCAGGAAGAAGTTACCAAACACGGCAGATAGTCCCGGAATTACAACCATAAAGATCATAATGATACCGTGCAATGTAAATGTGCCGTTGTAGGTTTGTGCCTTCATTATGGTTTCGCCCGGAGCTGAGAGCTCTGTTCTCAACAACAAACCCAATGTGACTCCTACAAAGAAGAACACACACATGGCCCACATATACATCAAGGCTAATCTTTTGTGATCGGTCGTTGTAAGCCAAGCCATGATCCCTTTATATTTCGAAGGGTGCTCCAAATAGCTTACATATTCAATTTTATTCTCTCCACTACTCATGGTTGTTTAGTTTTTTTTTATTGATTTGGGGTTTAATTATAAATAAAAATACAAAAAGAAGAATAGCCAGCAAGATAATAAAGCCACCTATTTTTGTAACATCTAATCCGAATTTCTTATTGTTGTCGTCATAGCTGAAACAGACTAACATCAACTTTTTGATAGAAGGACCAACCTGATCTTTCTCTGCTTCGTACATCGACATTTTCACGTCGATAGGCAAGAAGTTGATTCCATACAGGTAGCGACTTATTTTGCCTTTTGGAGTGATAGCTATTACGGCAGATGGATGCACAAAATCGAGCCCTACAGCTTTGGTTTTGAATCCAGTAGCATCTGTGATTTTGAAAATAGTGGTGCTGTCTGTGGTTAGAAATAACCAACCGTTGCCATTCCCTTTCGAATATTTGGTCACAAATTTATCTTTCTTCTGTTTCGCTTTTTCGGGTGTGTCTCTAAAGTTGAAGCTGATGGTCACCACCTGATAGTCAGTGCCGAGTTTCAAGTCAGAGTGCTTAATCACATCTCCGAGTCCTTCGAGTAAAGGACTGCACAAACCCGGACAGTCGAAATAGACAAACGACAGGATAGTCGGTTTGTTGATCACTTGACCGAGTGTTACTTTTTCGCCTTTTTCGTTGGTGAAAACCAAATCGAGAGGTAATGTGTTGCCGATGTGTTCAATCACACCCACACCATCTTCGCCTAGCTCTTGCTGAGCTTTCGCCGGTTGAAAGACGAATGAAAGAATCAATAGAACAAAGAAAAATTGAGTCTTCATCTTATTTTTGAGCTCCTAACTCGTTGATTTTCTTGAGGCTTTTCAAAACATACACGAAAAATCCGATGACCACCGATAAACAGCCAAAGTAGGTAATGAGAATCCACCAAGGTGCTTTTTTCATCACGTTCCACATCGCACGGTCTTTGGTTAGACTTGGTTTGTCAGTAGGAACACCCAGTTGCATTTTGCTTTCAGACTCTACTTCGCCATAGACTTCGTCGCTGACTTTTACATTAAAGGTTACGTTACCTTCTTTGTCACCAGGAAGTTTTGTGTCGAATTTGAATGTTGCTTTGCCTGATGCGTCAGCCTTAGCAGCTTTGTCAATTTGCAGTTTACCAAAATAGCGTTTTGCAAATACCGTAATTTCTGCATCTTTGAGCGCAACAACACCCGATTTCTCGGTTGCTTTTACCTCTACCACCACAGAGTTTGTGGCTTTGTCGAATGTGGTATTGATTTTTACCAGTTTACTCTTGTTTGGGTCAGTTTTCGAAACCACTTGAGTATAACCTTTGTGGAAACTTCTCAAATAGCCAATCACTTTCCAACGGTCTGACTCTGATAGAATGTTTTTGAAAGATGGCATTAAGCCTCGACCTGTAGCCAAAATATATGAAAGCTCACCATCGGTAAGTACATTTGTTTTAGCACCTGATAAATCGGGTGGTACAGGAACCATCGATTTCATACTATTGTTCTTGGTAGGTTCGCCGTGGCACGATGCGCAGTTCTTTGAATAAACCGCCTGACCTTCGGTAGCCGTAGAAGCATTAAAGACAATGTTACTGTTTTTATTCTTTTGTGCTTCGGGCACATCCCAGCCTTGTTGAGCCGAAGATCGAAGCGCAAAGGCGGAAACAAATAAGATTACTAAACTAATCTTTGATATAAAATTCTTTCTAAGCATAATTAGTCTATTTATGTGATTCTTCGCTTTCTTCAATAGTCTCGTGGATAGGGATTACCGGTACCACTTTTGCCAACACGGTGATAATCATCAATACCAAAATAAATGGAGCAATGTTTATCAGTATCTCAATCAGTGTAGGCGAGTACACCTTAAAGTTAAGTGGCACATTCTGAATTGGGAGGAATGGATGTTCCATGGTTGGAATAACGATGATGTAGCGTTTCAACCAAGCACCAATCATCACAAAAATAGCGATAATCAACATTGGCTTTTGTGTACGCATCTTTTTGAACAACAATAAGATGATTGGCAACACCAATCCGAATATCTGTACAGACCAAAAAAGTAGCGCGTGAGATCCGGCGAAGAGGTCGCGAATGTGGATGGCATCAAACTTTTTCATTTTGTAACCCGGCACCATGTATTCATTGAGGTTGAAGTAGAAGTAAACCAACGATACCAACACGAGCAGTTTACCCATTTTGTCGAAATGCATATCGGTGAGGTAATCTTCGAGTTTGTAGTTGTTGCGGAAGAAGTACATCGCGATGATCACCGCAGCACTACCGGCAACAAATGCACCCGATACGAAGTAAGGGCCGAAGATGGTAGAATCCCAACCCACGCGCAATGTGCTTGCAAACAACCACGATGTAACGGTGTGGATAGCAAATGCTACAGGAATAATAAATACAGAGATTCCGAAAACCAATTTTTTGATGATGGCAGCCTGCTCTGGCGAACCTTGCCAGTTGAGCGACAAGAGTTTGTACATCTTGCGTTGAAGCGGCGTGAGGCCTTCGAGTTTGTCATGGCAAATTTTCAAGTCAGCAATCAGCGGAATGTAGAGGTAAAGTGTGCTGAGCAAAACGTAGATGGTCACCACAGTAACGTCCCAAACGATGGGCGACTGCACACGACCGTACATAAATACATTCAACAAACGCTCTGGACGTCCCATGTCGGATACGATGACCAAACCTGCAACAGCAGCAAAAGCCAACGCAATCATTTCTGCAATTCGGGTGATGGGAGTAATCCACTTCACACCCGCCAGACCTAGCACTGCACTGATTAACATACCAATTAAACTGGATGCTACGAAAAACACGAAGTTGGCGATGTACATTCCCCACGAAACATAGTCGCGGAGACCAGTAACACCTAATCCGTCGCGTAGCTGAATGGAGTATGCGTAAAGGCACACTACCAATGAAATACTCAAAACACCCATCCAAACAAGAAAACTCTTGTTCATCCTGATTGATCTCAGTAGGTCGGATGTAATTTTATCTGCTTTCGAATGATCTAACATATATTTATTGTTTAAACATTGCAATTAAGTTCGTTACCTTACTATTAGCTCAAGTGCTCAGCGGCTTCTTCTTTGTCTTTGTCTTGGAAAGGATACTCTTTGCCTTTTGGAGGCAGGTAGTAAACACGCGGTTTAGTTCCTAACTCAGGCATAAGCGTATATCCACCGTTGTCTTCAAGCAGTTTCTTGAATCGGAAAGACTCTTTTGTGGTTCCGTTAGTTACTACATCTTCGTTTTCATCGCCAAAATAGTAAACACCGTTAGGACAAGCCGAAACGCAATAAGGTAATTTCTCTTCGCGCAAACGGTCGGCACTAAATACACATTTGCTGACTGTACCTTTACGTTGTGGCACGTTCAACTCCATATTATATGGTGTGTCTTTGTCTTCTTCAGCGTGGAGTGGGTCGGCCCAGTTGAATATACGTGAGCTGTAAGGACATGCTGCGATACAGAAACGGCAACCAATGCAACGTTCGTTATCAATCAACACGATGCCGTCTTGACGTTTGAATGTAGCATCTACCGGACAAACAGGCACACAAGGTGGGTTGTCGCAGTGTTGGCAAGGTTTTGGCATATAGTAAGCAGGTGTGTTTGCCGACTCCTGCATTTTCAATACATTGATGTGGTGCTGCTCCGGACGCAAGTGGTGCGCATCTTGACATGCAGCCATACATTTGCGTGCATTACGGCATTTTGAGAGGTCAATCACCATCACCCAACGTTTGCCAGGCAATCCTTCTCTGCCTAATTTGTGCAGGTAGGTGAGGTCTTCGGGTTTTCCGACTTCCGAAATCGCGCTGCGTTCTACTTCCACCAATTTGTTTTCGGCGGTCAAAACCTTGATGCGGTCTTTCGTGGTTTTCTTTTTATCGTAGTTGATTCCGGCTAAAATGGCTGAACCGCCAAGCACCGTTCCAACTCCTACTAAACCTATCTGTTGTAAAAAATCTCTTCTCGATTTTTTTGTTGGTTTTTCTTCGTTTGAACTCATTCTAACATCAATTAAAATTTGTTTATTTTATTTCCGTGCGACAAAGGTAGAAAAATAAATTATAACGGCTCTAAATAAAATTCGAAAATTACGATATTATATAACATATTTTCTCCTTCAAAGTGCCATTAATAGTCAGCTTTTTGCTTATAAGTTAGAGCAAATTTAGATTACTGGCTTTTGATTTGAAATTTTCTAAATAAGTATAGTCTCGATTGAATTGACCGAGAACAAGGTGAGATTATTTGCACTAATTAGCAAATAAAATGTTGACTTATTGTAAAACGGAGTCGAAAAGGGCTTTCACTTCGTTTTTGTAGATTCCTCCTTCGTGTAGTTTCTTGTCGCCTAGGTAAATCGTTGGTACATAGTAGTAATCGAACGAATCTGCACGTTCTACTTCTATCAACTCATCGACCAATTCGATGTTAATCTGATTGTATTTTGATTCTTCTTTTTTGAGTTCATCGATGTACTTTAAAGCGTTTTTGCAAAACGGGCATCGTGGCTGAATAAACATGGTGAGGTTTGTCATACTTGTCGTTTATTTTTTTGTGAAGTTACCTATGAAACGACTGTTGGTCGGGTTTTGTTCGAAGTTAATGATTAGTTTTTGCGGAATTTCTATCAATTTATTGTATAAATATTTATCATATTAATCAACTCGAAAGCCTTTGGAACAAACCGAAAAAATGCAATTCGCAATTTTACATAAGTGTAGTTAATCAGCAATTATCTAATTTGCTTATTATTCAATGATTAGTCTTTTAGTAAACGACCTGTTTTCAGACATAAATAATTGAATAAGATAAACCCCTTTACTCAACGTACTAGTATTGACTTTAATTGGATTTTGAGTAATATTTCCAATTGATGTAATTTTATTTCCTATGATATCAGAAATAATAATCAAACTTACACCCTCATGTTCTTCAGATTTGATAAAAATAAAGTCTTTGGCTGGGTTTGGAAATACCTTTATTTTTAAAGTGTGGGAATTTTCTTCAATTCCAAGACCTCCTGTTATTACTTCACAATAGGTATTCGTACCACATTGGTTTTTTACAGTTAAACAGACATTGAACGTACCTGAATTAATGTGATTTTACAGCAAAGCAGATGAGTAGTTGCAAAAAGACCCACCGAATATCGTCGGCAGGTCTTTGAGCGTGTCAGTAGGAGGGTGTTTTGTTGTGTATTGAAGTATCTATTGCACGATGCGTGCCACGGGGTTCGATACTGTTTGTTGGTCGTTGCTGCCTATGGCAATCACTCTGCACCAGTATTTGGTGCTCGACTTCAACCCACGGAGCGTGTATTCCGATTTGGTGGAGGCATTGCTCACCCACACGCTGTCGGCTGTGAGAGGATCGGCGGTATGCTGAAATTATTTCTTCGTTGAAATTTTAGGAATTCTGATATTCTTCGGACTAATAATCAGATAATTGGTTTTCTTTCCTGTGTCATCTGTTTTCAAAATTTCTTTTTCCACCAAGTCCTGTAAATCGCGCAGTGCTGTATCTGTCGAACAACCTGCAAGTTTTGCATAGCTTGATGTTCTCAAAAAACCAACTTCATTTTCGTAATTATCGTACAAATAGTTGATTATTTTGAGTTGTCTTTCGTTGATTGGTGTGAATTTGTGTTTATCCCAAAAAAGTGATTTGTCGAGTATTATTTCCAGATTTTTTTCACTAGCATGGAGCGCTCTTTCGAAACAATCCAGAAACCACAACAAATAATTTGTAATGTCGCTTGTTCCTTTCTGCGTCTTTTCTATGATTTCGTTGTAATGTTTATGTTCCTTGAAAATCTGGTTCGACATGCTGTAAAATCTAATTTTACTACCTTCGCTACGCGCCAAGAATAGATCCATTATTGCTCGTGCAAGTCGTCCATTGCCATCATCGAATGGGTGAATGGTGACAAACCAAAAATGTGATATGGCAGATTTCAGTACTAAATCGAGTTGACTTTTTTCGTTCAACCAATCAAGAAAAACGTTCATTTCACCAACAATTCGTTCAGCACTTGGAGCTTCGAAATGTATCTTTTCTCTTCCAAACGCACCTGAAATAACCTTCATACCTGCAGAACGATAACGTCCAACGTCAATTTTTACATGACTGCTATAACCGGATTGAAATAAAGCATTGTGCCAGCCAAAAAGCCGTTGTTCCGATATTTCCTTTTCGTAATTTTGTGTTGCATCCAAAAGCACATCGACTACTCCTTCAATGTCACGAGGTGTTGAGGTAAATTCTGCTCCTTCAATTCCCAATTTTCGGGCAATAGACGAGCGTACAAGTTCTGAATTTAGAAACTCGCCTTCTATTCTCGATGTGTCAACCACTTCTAAAATGAGAGATTCTAAAGTGGCACGCTCAATGAGGTCAAAACCCAATCTTTCCATGTGACCGAGCAATCTTCCTTGCAGGTGTCGCACAGAGGCTAAGATTGGTAGAATCTTCTCGTTGTCCCATACAAATTTGAACCAATTTTCTCTTTCGTGTATATACATGGCTTTTTCACTGCATAATTTGCGGTAAAAATAGAGTTTTATCACCGCATAAGCAAATTTTGAGTAATAAAGTTTTTATTACGTAGCTTTTGTGAACGAATCAAGTCCGTTTGTTTACTGAGATTGTAATCGTTACCTTTGTGCCCAAATTAACAAATACACCTAACAAAATGAGCGAAGTTGCAAATTGTCCTGTCTGCGATATGGACAATACCTATACCGATGGAATGATGTTTTATTGTCCCGATTGTGGTCACGAGTGGACTGGAAGTGAAGACGAACAAGCGCACGACGATACTCCACGTGACAGCAATGGTGCTGAGTTGAAAGACGGCGATGCGGTGACTGTAATCAAAGACCTCAAAGTGAAAGGTTCGTCGATGGTGATTAAACGCGGCACAAAGGTGAAAAGCATCCGCCTGACTGATGTGCCTGAAGAGGTGGATTGCAAAATTGATGGTAGCAGCATTGTGCTAAAGACCTGCTTTTTGAAGAAATAGAATTTATTGATATTTGCTGCGCGATAGTAGGCTTCGCCGATATTGTCGCTCTTTTTCAACACATATCGCCCGTAGGGCTAATAGCTACTTAATATCGGGGATTTAAAATCTCTTCCACTTCGGCCATCATCATAGCAGTGGCACCCCAGAGGTGACGACCTGCAATCAGGTAGGAGGGTGCAGTGTAGCGATTGCCCTGTGCATCGGTAATGTGGTGAGTGCTCTTCGTTTCGTGATGAAACAAATCCGCTAGTTTTACTTCGTATAGATCAGCTACTTCTTCGATTTGTAATTTGAATGTCGGGCGCTCTGCTGCAAAGCCTACATACGGATGCACCAAAAATCCGCTACGAGGGATCAACACCTCCGTCAGTTTCCCAATAATAGTTACATTCTGTGGTTCCACACCAATCTCTTCGTGCGTTTCGCGGAGAGCTGTCTCTTCGAACGAACGATCACTCTCTTCGGTGCGACCACCCGGCAGACTGATTTGATTGCTGTGAATGCTCAGATTGCTTTGGCGGAGAATAAATGCGGCACACGTTTCACCCGATTCGTCGGGGTAGAGCAGAAAGAGCACTGCACTCTGCTTGGGGTCGTTCAATTGAACCGTTCCGTCCAACTTTCGTCGGTAATCAGACTCCATTCGCTGGTGTGCAGATGCACCCGGCAACACTTCCTTTAGCTTTTCGATCAGTTGCGGCACAAGATTCAAAAAACTTGTATCTAATGATGTGGAATTAGTGGTCATTTTATTTGGTGAAAAAAATATTTAATCTAAATTTGTACTCGTCATTTCTTAAAATTATATTAATTATTGCGAAAATTTGTATGTTTTGAGAGAGAATTGGCGCTTGTTCTAAATAAGCATTTTGGTATTGCGTTAATTATTAATCGATTGACGAAAACTTGCAGAAAAACACGGTATTACAACCATAGAATCGAATACACAATGAATAACAGACTTCCGCGGGGTTTGTTTACTGAAAACCAACATTGAAACGTAGTATAACTCTTTTTTGACCTAAAACAATGCAAAATCCATTCTATTCAGTTTATCGGTTCTACATCGATGGATTCAAAAATATGAAGCTGGGAAAAACACTGTGGCTCATCATTGGTATTAAGCTGTTTATTATGTTTTTTATCCTGAAATTATTCTTTTTCCCGAATATATTGAATAGCAAATTTAAGACTGAGGCGCAAAAGGCCGATTTCGTGGGCAATCAGTTGATTGAGAGAAAGTAATGTCAATTACGAATTAAAAATTACGAATTACGATTGACAATTTAAAGAAAGCAAATAAGGCTGATTAAAAATGCCCCTAAATCCTCTAAAGGGGACCTTTGGGAAAGTGCTGTTGAAGTTGTTTTACGTCATTGATTGACTGTAGAATCTAAGAGTCCCCTTTAGGGGATATAGGGGCTCCGAAAACGATAATACATAATCCCAATTAACAAGGGTGAGTAAAAGCCATTTCGCATTACAAATCAAACAATATATCATTTATTAATCATTTAATTTTAATTTTTTATGGCATCATTAGATTATTCATTGGTTGACTGGTCTCGCGCCCAGTTTGCTCTGACTGCAATGTATCACTGGATATTTGTTCCATTGACATTGGGGCTTGGTGTGATTGTATCCATCATGGAGACAATTTATTACAAGACAGGAAACGAAGAATGGAAAAAGATTACCAAATTTTGGATGACATTGTTTGGAGTCAATTTTGCAATCGGAGTTGCTACAGGTATTATTATGGAGTTCCAGTTTGGTACCAACTGGTCGAACTACAGCTGGTTTGTGGGTGATATCTTCGGAGCCCCACTTGCTATTGAAGGGGTTATGGCATTCTTTATGGAATCGACCTTCATTGCCGTGATGTTCTTTGGTTGGAACAAAGTAGGAAAAGGATTTCACTTGGCATCGACCTGGTTGACTGTGATTGGTGCATCGATTTCGGCATTGTGGATTTTGGTGGCTAATGCGTGGATGCAATTTCCAATAGGTATGCACTTCAATCCAGACACCGTTCGCAACGAAATGACTGATTTCTGGGCAGTATTGTTTTCACCCGTTGCGATGAACAAATTTTCGCATACCATCACATCGAGCTGGATTCTTGGATCGGCATTTGTGGTAGGTGTGAGTGCTTGGTATTTGCTCAAAAAGCGTGAAGTCTCTTTGGCGAAAAAGAGTATCCGAATTGCTGCGATATTTGGTTTGGTAGGTTCGCTATTGGCTGCTTACACGGGCGATGGTTCGGCATACGAAGTGGCACAACACCAACCTATGAAGTTGGCTGCTATGGAGAGTATGTTCACCGGTCAACAAAATGCACCGCTGGTGATTTTTGGTGTGCTAAACCCACAAAAGAAAGCGTATGACGATGGTGTAGAGCCTTATTTGTATAAAGTAGAAGTGCCGGGCGTGCTTTCGTATTTGGCAAACAAAGATTTCAACTCGTTTGTGCCGGGTGTGAACGACCTGATGAAAGGTGGTTTCCCTACAAAAGATACCTACGGAAATGATATTGTAGCACTCTCTGCACAAGAAAAAATGGCTAGCGGCAAAATCGCTGTTCAGGCTTTGGCAGACTACAAAAAGGCAAAAGCTGAGAAAAACGACAGTTTAGCTGCCGTGAGTAAAAAACTAATGGAAGATAACTACGCTAATTTTGGCTACGGATTTATCAAAGACGAAAAACAGTTGATGCCTAACGTGCCGTTGACTTGTTACTCGTTCCACGCCATGGTGGTAGTGGGTATCTTTTTTATCCTCTTCTTCCTCTACTTGATTTTAGCGAGCTATAAAGGCTGGATTGAGAACCAAAAATGGATTCTTCGTCTGGGTATTCTTTCTACTGTGATGGCGTATGTGGGTGGACAAGCCGGATGGATTGTGGCTGAAGTGGGCCGTCAGCCTTGGGTAATTCAAGATATTATGCCTTCGTATGCCGCTATTTCGAGCATCGAAGTGGGTGCAGTGCAAACGACTTTCTTTATGTTTGCTATTTTGTTTACCGTATTGTTGGTAGCAGAAATCGGCATTATGATTCGTCAGATTAAAAAAGGAGCTGAACATTGAGTTTATAAAAGCCCCTAAATCCCCTTAAGGGGACTTTTGGGGTGTGCCGGTCATTAATGTTCATTATATAAACAAAAATTCAAATATGTAGAATCTCAAGTCCCCTCTAGGGGATTTAGGGGCAATAAAAAGTTCTTCAATTTGGGTTTAGAAAAATAAATTTCAATCAAAATTAAAAATATACAATTATGGATTACGTATTATTGCAACAATATTGGTTCTTCTTGGTTTCGTTACTGGGAGCGCTATTGGTGTTTCTGTTGTTTGTGCAAGGCGGTCAGACACTGCTTTACACGGTTGGTAAAACAGAGTTGGAGCAGACTATGCTCGTCAACTCATTGGGTCGTAAATGGGAATTTACGTTCACTACATTGGTTACGTTTGGTGGTGCGTTTTTCGCATCGTTCCCGCTGTTCTATTCTACCAGTTTTGGTGGTGCCTATTGGGTGTGGATGGTGATTTTGTTTTGCTTTATCCTGCAAGCGGTGGCTTATGAGTTTCGCTCTAAAGCCGGCAATGTGTTGGGTAAAAAGACCTTCGAAATCTTCTTGATGATTAACGGATTTGGTGGTGTAGTGCTTTTGGGTGCTGCCGTTGGTACGTTCTTCACTGGTTCGGAGTTTATTGTGAACAAAATGAACCTCACTAACGAATTGTCGCCTGCTATTTCGCAATGGCAAAATCCGTTGCACGGACTGGAAGCAGCTCTTAATCTGTTGAATCTGTTGTTGGGTCTGGCGGTGTTGTTCCTCTCTCGTTTGATGGCATCTCTCTACTTTATCAACAACATCAACGACGAGGCTATCGTCACTCGCTCGCGCAAACAGTTGTTGATCAACACCGTGTTGTTTCTCGCCACATTCCTACCATTCTTGGTTTGGGTGTTGTTGAAAGACGGCTACGCGGTAGATCCTGTTTCGCAAATCGTATCGATGCAACCTTACAAATACTTCTTCAATCTGATTCAGATGCCAGTTTTGTTGGTGGTGCTGTTGATTGGTGTGGTGTCGTTGCTGTTTGGTATCATCAAAACGTTGTTGAAAGCCGAATATAAAGGTGGTATCTGGTTTGCTGGTATCGGTGCGGTGTTGGCAGTGTTGGTGTTATTCTTGATCTCAGGATTAAACAACACAGCTTACTACCCATCGAACAGCGACTTGCAAAGCTCACTGACCATTGGTAACAGCTGCTCAAGTCCGTTCACACTGACTGCTATGAGCTGGGTGTCGTTGTTGATTCCATTTGTGTTGGCGTATATTTTCTACGCTTGGCGCGCTATCAATGCGAAACCTATCGATAAGGCTGAAATGACAAGTAAGGAAGAGCACTTGTATTAGTAACTGAGTAACTGAAAGGACCGCGGCTGATGAAAATCGGCTACGGTTTTTTTTGTGTAGACTTTTTTCCCTGAAAGGGATAAACAGACTGCGATAAGTAGGCTTAATAACCGTGTGTGAAACGCACGGTGGGTAAACTCCTCTCAAATACAACCCCGAAGGGGTTGAACCATTATATTAGTTGTAAATGGGACGCGGATTTTACGGATTAAGCGGATAAGCACGGATATGAATCGAAACGATTTGAAAAAACAGATCGTTGTGATGCGAGCATCACAGATTAGAGATTAGCAAAAAAACCTATTCAACGCAGTTGAATTAAAATCCGCCCCGATAATTATCGGGATTATCCGCTAAATCGGCGCCAATCAGCGTCCTATTTAAATTTTCTTGAATCTGACAAAAAAAAAAATCGTCTACGAGAAAATATGACGACAAATAGATGAGTCTTTCAGCTATGAATGAGCTTTGTCGCTACCGCGGGTCTTACTTTTTTTTTGGCGCAAAGACCTCACCCCAGCCCTCTCCCAAGGAGAGGGAGCTTGTGTTTGTCCCCGCTGGACTAGCGATTGATTCTTTTATGATTATTGCACTTTCAAATATGCCCCAAGCCCCTAAAGGGGATGTTTGATTCTACCATTTAAGGGCATTTTCTCAATGAATGTCATTCTTAACGCTTACTTCCTAATTGGTTCAATCTAAAAGCCTCCTCCCTGTTCACTGAGCTTGTCGAAGTGATGTGGTTCGCTACCGCGGGTCTTACTTTTTTAGCAAAAAAAGTAAGCAAAATTGCTTCCTTTGTCGAAATAACTCGCTCAATCGTCCATACAGCATTCTACCTTAATTTGGCTCTTAGTAATTGGACTCTCTCACTCTACAGGATTTCGACGTTTGGTATTTGTGTTTGTCCCCACTGGGACTAGCGAAAAAGATTCATGCTAACTCTTTTCCCTGAAAGGGGTAAACAGACTGCGATATGCAGGCTTAATAACCGTGAGTGAAACGCACGGTGGGTAATCTCCTCCTCAAATACAGGCCCGAAGGGGTTGAACCATCTTTTTCTTGGCTCTAAAATTAATTCTTCTAATTCAACAAAATACGGTCTGCCAATTCCGGCAAAATTGGTGATTTTCTCTTTAGCTTACTGTCAAAGTGCATCGTTATGTGCGTCAAAGAGCATCGTTACATGCGTCAAAGAGCATCGTTACATGCGTCAAAGTACATCGATAGGTGCGTCAAAGAGCATCGTTATATGCGTCAAAGTGCATCGTTAGGTGCGTCAAAGTGCATCGATGAACGCGTACACTACACCGTTAAGAGCGCGCATAGCGACGATGAGTGCGTCAAACGTCGACGATGGGTGCGTCACACTATGGCGTTTTTTGCGCGAAGAGGTGCGTTTTTATTTTACGCATGGGCGATGGATGTGTCAAAGAGAAGCGATTGAAGCGCAGAAAGGAGTAAATGAAGCGCGGCGATGGAGACTGTCCAAAAAACTGTGTAAATAGGAATAAATGCTTATTTTTAAACACAGA
>JBMOKJ010000003.1:0-335759 GCA_049315325.1 Bacteroidales bacterium | reverse complement strand
TGTAGATGGATATACAACATTTACTGTAAGTGATTTAGATGAAGAAAATATTTCGGTATTGATTTACTCCATCACGCAATACCTGTGTTTTTTCGATGAAGAGTTTAATGGGGATTATAATATTGAATATGTTTGCATCATAGAAGAACCAAATCAACAACCTAAAGTCGAATTCCTAACCGACCTTCCCTATGAATTATTTGAATTGCATAATTGAAATGGGTAAAACCTAAAAAAAGAATCGTATGTATAAATGTTATTTCATATCACTGTGTCGGATCACTCTTACTCATTTAAACCGACAAAACAAGACTTTAAAACCATGCAACTTCACACCAAAGAAGTTGATACCAACTCACTTGCAGATTTAATCAGTCAAGGTTATTCGATTTGTTCTGAATTTAATATTGAAAGATTAAAACTTTCTGAGAAAACCTATGAAAACTTTAAACAGAGCAATCTGATTGTCCTTGATTTTGATGATTCCTCTATTGCATTAGAAGAAGTATTAGATACAATAAGAATCAAACCGTCTATTGCATTTAAAACCTACTCTAATACAAAGACTAACTATCGGTTTAAATTGATTTATTTGTTTGAAGAACCTATCAAATCTGTATCTGAGTTTAAAAGGAAAACATTGATGATGTTCTATCTACTATTTAATCAGAAGGAATTCGATTTACTAAAAAAGTCATTTGATACAAGTTGTCTTAGTCCTGTTTTAATCTGTAATGGAACTAATCAACAGGTAAAGGTATTTGATACGTTCATATCTATAGATTCAATCAATCGGTTATTTGAATTCAGTGAAGAGAAGTTTAATTCATTTGAAGAGGTATTTGAATTTTTAGGGATTAACAATCTCTTTGAAGACAATGAAAACAGTGAAGTGTCCCAAACCAAGAAATCAGAAGAAAACTTAAGTAATATAACAGATTTCTTCTGTTTTCCTTCCATGGGACACTCTTATGAAATAATCAATAATTCTTTCTATTTTATCAAAAATCCATTCAACAATTACCATACTGCAGTCATAGATGAATTGGATGACGATAAGGTCTATTTCTATGTGGGAGACCAACACATCTATTCCCTGACTACTTTCTTTACAAATGGGAAAATCGGTGATTCCAGAAGACACAAGACTTTACTTTATGCTGCACTGGTAGTTCGTAACATCTATCCCGACAGTGATGAGCAGGTTCTATTTACTGTATTACGGAGGTATGCAGATACTTACTTTGTTGATCCGCAGAAGATGGATAACTCAACGATTTGGAGGATGGTTCGTAAGGTTATTGCAAACAGGTATATGAACAGTGCAGGTAAGAGGTATTATTTATTGAATCCGAAGTTTAGTTATTTGAGTAAAAAAGAGAAACTCTCTGAGTTACAAAAAATAAGAGCGCAAAGAAATCAGGGTATGGTATTGAATTCGTATGACTCCAACCTTAGTTTGAAAGAGAATGCATCGATTATAGGATTGTCTATTAAAACCATTAAAAAATATATGTTGAAAGAAGGGGTTTCTTTATTTAATAACTCAGATAATGGGTCGTTTGATAGATTTATGTCAGTTTATCAGATTGAAGAAAATCAGGGTTTATCTGTTCGAAAACTTGCAGAAAAATGTGGGATAAGTAAGTCTCAGGTGGGGAGGATTATTAAATTGTTGAAGTCGTAGATTTATTTGGTATATGGGTTACACTTGCCATTTATTCCTCTTTTATCTCACACGAATCAATACATACTGGCTCTGAAAACCGCAATTTATGAGGTTTTACAGGAAAAAACATGCGATAGGTAAATTTTTTAGCTTTTGATTCTTTAAAATGAATTATATCCTCATAATAAAAAATAAGACTTCCTGCTTTTTCCTTCCACCAGAAATTATTTCGATAAAAACCACATTTCCCTGAATCCAAGAATTTTAACTCAGGCCAGCTGTAAATACAAATCTGAACTTCAGCATAGTCCGTTAGTAGCAAATACTTACCATCCGAACTAAACTCAACACAATCTTTGTCATATTCATCAATGGGAGTATAATCTTCCGGTGGGGTTAAGGTGTCGTTTTCATTAACCTTATGAAGATATAACTGATATTCATCCAATACCGCCAAATGACTTCCCGAAGGATGCATTTCCATTGAACGATATCCAATAGGTTTGCCAAACGAATTCAGTTTCTTACCAGTTTTGACTTCATAAATCGTTATCATTGAATCCACCACCACCTTGTAGGTACTATCCTTGAAATAGGATTCCCACCTTTCATTTTCCTCAGGGAAATTAATAGTATCCTCATTAATTTTTTCTTTAGAATGCGAATTATACCAAAACACAGCTATTATTGCCAGTAAGATTATACCGACGAATACAAACAGATAGGTTTTACGGTTGAGTTTCATAAATTAAATTCAACAATTACTCAATATTCATCCATTGATTTCTTTTTAAATTTTCATTTCGATCACCCGGTTATTGACATTGTCAAGGCGGGAGTAGCTGATAAAGAGGTCGTAGGGTATGGTAGTATATTTATTCGTTATTGTTTAACTCTGAATAATTCAAATTTAGTCTATATTTTAGTATGAATTATTATTTTAATTATTATATTTATATCGGCCTTTAATTTTAAAATAACAATAAGATGATTATATATATCTGTTAATAATAGCATTTTTTAGCCCACCTTTTCGAATTATCATACCTTCTTCTGGAGGAGTACATTGTTCTGGGAAAACAGCGTATATTTGACGAATAATTTCTGCTTCATCACGTTCTAAATTTTTATAAAGAACTAGACTTTCATCATTAATATTTATTATTTTTCGCATAACAGATTTGACAGATATAAGATCATAGTCTCGTTCTAATGAATCGAAGAATAATTTGCAAAGTCCAGTAAATGTGTCAGATATGTTTTGTATAATTGTAGTCAATTCAAAATGATTAGTAATAGTTGTTACTAGAATTCTCAATAACAATACAAGGATTCCTGGATGTGTTATTCCAGGTTTAATAAGTAATAGATTTATCTGTTCTATGCTAAGTTGCTTTGAATATATTGATAAAACATCTTGTATTCCAACTTTAATTTCATCTTTTGTTAATGGTAATATCTCCACATATGAAAACGAACTTAATTCAATAATCTCCCTATTACTTATTAAAACAGTTGCTTTTTTTGGAATTATTTGAAGCAAACTTTTTAAACTACCCTTGCCAGATACCATTTCAAACCAATCAGCATTATCTAAAACTATTATTGTATTCCCCTCCTCACAAGCAAGGTTAACACAAGAAATAAACTCTTTTTCTATTTCATCAATTGTCATAAATGATGTAATAGGTTTACTAAGCCAATCTTCAAATTGTGCACACCAGTTTTCTAAAATTCCCCTTTTGGAAAGAGATTGTTCAGATACTCCTGCATGATGGATTGCGAAAGTGTAATTACTCATTTCTTTTATTAACTCTATTAATGCTGCTAAAATCGCAGATTTCCCAACTCCTTCCTCACCAATAAAACTCAATTTTATTGATGGTTCTGATGTTATGAAAGAATAATACTTTGTGATTTCAGTTTTTCTGCCAATGAATGTCTTAAGTAACCGATGAGTATAATCGAGTTGAAGTCGTTGTTCAATTTTGGTTGAATATTGCGGGCACGGACCAAAATATTCAATTGCTGAATCATACAAATCTTTAAGGACTTGGTTGCCAAAGTTTTGTAACCCCCATAATTGGTCACGTTGTAAGTCCCAATTAGTTTCGTAAGTTCGTTTTGATACTTTCATCTCACTAAGCCAATCTTTTAGACGAGTCATATTAAGGTTTTGTCTTGGAAAAGAATCTACATAATCTCCAGAAGTATTTGATGGTATTTTTTCATATTGACAATTTCGAAAATAAAAAAACTTTTCACTTTGTTTTGATTTTGAACTATTTATTGCATATCTAATTTCATCCTCAAAAGTACTTATATTCTTATTTTCAGGCACCCAACCATAACGCTCACCTAAAAGACATAAAAAAAATGGGCGACATCGATCAATCTCATGAAAAACAAGATTAAGGACTTCATCTCCTGAACTCTCTTGGATTATATCTTCATTAATACCCCAATGAAGATCAACAGGGAATGAGTCAATACGATGAATATCAAGAAGTCGATTTAATTCTGGGAACGTTCGTCTAATTAAATAATCTCGTTCAGATTGCATATCCTTGTATGTTGAACTAATATAAACACTCATGCCTCGTCGTTTGCCATAGAAACGAATTTCACGACTAAGTATAAACTGTTTATCTTGTCTAACACGACGGCTCAAAAATTTCTCATTTATAAATAAAAGATGTGCAGGTAAATGACTAAGAAAATATGTTTGCATATGGTCTGGGCCTAACTCATATTCTTTAAAGCCAAACGAAGATAATATTTTATGTCCTTCCGTAATACTCACAAAATATACCCCGGCCTTCGCTTCATCTCCCATCCAATCTGGCAACGATTTATGGTAAGGTTTAATTGTTTCACTATCCGTATTTTTCGTAACTGGGAAAAGCGAACCAAGCTTATGAGTAAAATCCCTTAGTTCTTCATCCTTCCAGTTAAAAAGCTTTTGTAATATCTCCAATGGCAGTGGTTCGCGGGCAGCAAGAATGGCTCTTAAAGCTGGTCGGATTTCCTTGCGGAAGTTCTCCAGGTGAGGGAATTGGCGTTGGAAATATTGAGCAAAGATGCCGCCCAGCCCTTGTGGAAATTGCTCGGGCTGGTCAAGGGAAATATGTCCCTGATGAACATCTTCACAAAAACGTTCTGCATAAAGAAAAACCCCCTCGCTTTTTTCAAGGATTTGGTACACAAGCGCTTCAGCATTGGATTTGTTTTGGAGTTGAATTGCCAGTTTATTGTTGAGATAATCCCGGATATCTGCCTTATTTGATTCGGATTTAGTATCGAGTGGAAAAGGATTTAATGCCTGGAACGGAGTTTTGACATCAAACTCAGGACGGCTGGTAACCACCATACCAAGCCAATCGGGCAAGTGATGTGCATTGCGGGCAAGCATTTCTACCAATGGGTTTCGTCCGGATACTCCGGCTTCATCCAAGGCATCAATGACTATTAAAAGTTTTTCACGTCCTTCGTTAATAACCGATTTTAAGGGATTTGCCAGCAAATAATCGAATAATTCAGAAGCTTCTTTTCGGTCTAAATCTTTTATTTCGGGCAAGGTAAGCAGCAACTTGCGGTAATCGGGCAGACGGGTAGCCATCTGAAAAGCTATGCTGCAAATCACCCGTCGGGCATCGCGGTGGTCGGGCATAGACCAGTCGCAGAACTGAGCGGAAATTACCGTATCACCATGTGTATTAGTCAGTTGTGCTGCGAAGGCACTCTTGCCTACACCGGGGTCACCCATAATCCAGAAAAGTCTAGAATCTTGTGTTGAGTCTTTTCGCCAGTTTTCCACAGCATCAAACAACCATTCACGGCCATAAAAACCTTTGCTTAACAAGCCTGAAATACGGGCATCAGATTTTATCGGTTTTAAATAATCGTTGAGTTTGTCAATTTCTCCGGCAAAACGGCGGGATTCGTCGCTTTCTATTACCTGAACAATTTCATCTAACTTTGCCTGATACCATTGTTCCCATTCTGCTATATTTGAGCTTCGTTTCTCCTGCCAGTCATGCATATCGAGCCATTGGATATGTCCGATATTTACCGGCGGTTGTACTTCCTTCTCACTTTCTACCAAAATGGTTTGGATATTACCACCTTTTACGCCAATAGCAATGGCAATTTCATCACGGCAAACACCAGGGTCACGTGTAGAATATTTGGAAAGGAAAGATAATACACGGTTACTGCCTAATATCCCATCGGTAATGGAACACCTCCATTCATCACCAAACTTTATCTCGTTCTTATCGAACCACACATCATGTCCGCGTTTTTCGAGGTCGGTTTTAATCAGGCGGACGAGTTCTTCGTTGTGGTCGTGGCCGTAGCTGAGGAAGATGCGGAGTTTATTAAATTCCTTTTCAGAAAAACTAAAGCCACAATCGAGACAATTGTAGATTTTACGGGCATCAAAGTATTTGATGTTCGTAGAGTGGCATTCGGGGCATTGGGTTTGTTTTTCCATAAACAAAAATAGATGATTGATTGATAAAATCAAAAAATATTATGATTCAAATAAAGTAATAATTCAAATAAAAATTGATAAAACACTTGATAAACAGCTTTTAATTCTCAATCAAATGCCTCGCTGTAATAAGCACGTCCAAATCATCGATATATCCAAAATATTCAATCGTGTCGTCCAGCAAATCATTACAGGCAAAGAGATAGGTCAGAGCCAACAAACATATATTATCAGTGGGGTTCTGCCTCAGATATTGATATAAAATTGCCATATTTTCCTTCACTTCACTTGGAATTGTATCGTCGGTAGATGCATTTTCATACAATTCTTTCATTTGATTCATGGTTAAAGATGCATCGATTAGCTGACCCAGCAAAGCAACAAAACCATCACGGTCGTTGGTGATTAGGACTCGGTTGAGCAACCCGAAAAATCCTGAATACAAATGCAGGTTATCGGCGTAATTCGAAGTAAGCTCATTCATTCTCTCATATAGCCATTCATGGTCAAAACAGTACTCAATAAAGTTGAAACTGTTGAACTGCCGGATATCACTGATAAAAGGTTCATTTGTCGTCAAACGAAAGGGTTTGTTATTCTCGATGCATTGATCTATTTCGCGAAAAATAGCAAAATCGGGGTGCTTTTTCATTAATCCCTGAAGGACAACTCCTGCACCAATCTGATAAGCAAAAGGTCTTACTTGTTTAATGAATTGAGCAAGATTCGTACTATTGGATTCCACTGCATTGATCAACGAAAAGGAATAGTCAATAATCTCTGTAAATTTTTCAGCAGCTTCAACTGAAGGAACGAGAGGTGATTTCGAATCGTCCAATGCATATCCCACCAAGGTAGCTATTCCTTCAGCTCTGAAGTGCATCAACAAGTCAATCAGGATAATATGCTTGTCGTTTCGGGTTTTGTTATAGCAGGAAGTGTAACGTTCAATTTTCTTTTCCCGGCATAGTTTCAGGTTTGTAAGCAATTCACGATAATCCAACAAATGCATAATCTCGTGTACCCAAATACTTTTCAAATCGTGTAAGTCACCTGATTTTAACAGAGGAAACAATACATCGGCATAGAGCTTAAACGAAAAACAAGTTGACTGAACCGTAAGATTATTCATATCAAAATATGCCAATATCGTATTTCCCTGAACTCCCCGCATCACAAGTTTTATATCTATGTCGCAGGTTGAAAACGGAATTGTGTCTTTGAGGTTAAGGACATTAGCAGCCTCCTGAAAGCTATCCAGAATAATTTTCCTCAAACTATTCACATCAACTTCTGTCTCAGTATTTTGGAATTCCCATTGCAGGCATTGCTGCAAGGTGAAAAGGTCTTCGTAACGCAGGGTTACATTCATTGAGTTTCAGTTTAAATTTTATTGTACTATTTGATATTCCGGCCATAATTCAATCGAAAGTGGTACTGCATTTTGCCAGATCGCCAAAGAGTCTAATTCTTCTGATTCTATATTTAATGATATCAACTTCAATATGCCGTTTAGTAATTTACTATCATCTGAACTCATTTCTTTAGTATACTGGTTTAGAATTTTATCCATTTCCCAAAACATATACATATCAGATTCGCTTACCACATTTTTTAAACAGGCAATCCAGATTTCAAACGGTTTTGATTGGATTACATTTAACAGAATAATCATAAAAAGTATTCTGCCCTGCACATAATAGCTTGCTTTTTCGCGCTGTCGCCAGGCCATAGCTGTATAAAACTGAGATTGAGCAATATCACCAAGACTCAGCTTCACTCGTACAAAATGAATAAATGTACCCGGTAGCTCATATTTTGCCAAACGTAGAATTTGATAATACTTTAATGCTTCCTGATGAGAATTTTCATTGAATAGATCCAATGCCTTAATGCGCAAATTGTAGCATAGCATCTTAAAAATTGAAGTATCGGGAACAGGTATTTGGTCGATAGTAAAAGCTGGTTCAAGCCAGAGTAACTCATTTAAATCCATGATTCGTGAGATAATTTCGAAATATGCTTTTGCAATTCTAGCTCTTTGGGAAGTAAATTGGTTGGTATCAGAAGTAACAATATGGATTATTTGTTCTGTGATTTCTATATTATCAAAAATCCGATCTTCGGAACAATTGTATTTTTTTAGTAGCGGCTTCAGATTGCTTAGTAAGCTAATTGCTTCAACTGCATTACCAGTTTTAAAAAGCAGATAAGCCAGTGTATATATAACCAATCCTTTCTCAGGACTCTTTTGATCTTCAAAATATTTACTGTTCAAAGCCAATCTTAACAAAGCAATAAATTCTGGTATTTTGTTATTTTCCAAAACAAAATCAGGAGTATAAATCAAAATGTTGGACACTATGCTTTGTTCTCCAACTGTAAGCAAAGCACCATTGGACCAACGTTTTACTATATCAGCATAATAAGGTTGTCTGAGATGAGGTTCATCAAACAGATTATCGGGTTTTCGGTTGTCAAATATCAGGTAATCGTATATTTTTTTCATAATCGTGACTTCTTTGCAGGATCAGTTTCAATTATCAAATTCATTTTTCGACATAACCAACCTGCTTTCGTATGGCATACGGCAACATTTCAAAATAGGTTTCCTTCGTTTGTCCAAGTATAATTTCAGTTTCGGGAGGAAATTGAAGTCCTGCTTTATCCAGAGTTTTGATAATGAAGCGGTTTCGCGCTTCTTCGAGTTGCTTTGTCGAAAAATTTGAATAACTCACTACATTCAACGAAACCCGTTTACGTTCAGCTTCAACCCTGACTCGTTCTGTAAAACGAAATTCATCACCCGCGATAATAGTTACTTCTTTCTTGGCAAAAGGTATTGCCATACGGATTAATGCCTCCTCCCAATTTTCTAGGTCTATTTCTATATTAAAATTGTACTCGTAATATTCCAGAATTGATTGTAAATTTCGCGAAAATACAATCGGGCAGCATTTATATCTACTAGATTCTAACCATATCACCGATTGACGCACATTGATGCATGGATTTCCAAACATGACCGTTCCATATGTTCTCGACATGGTGGTGAAAAGTTTTTTATATTGCTCGGGAGCTTCTACCTGCTCACCGATTAGTATACTTGCAATATGGACATCTCCTTGTTCTTTAGTTATTTTCTCGAATAATTCTTTGTCTTTTACATGATTTTTCAGATCCGATCCGGCTATGAAGAAGTTCCAATCTGCATTTTTCAAATCAGTAGTTTCAGGAAAAATAAAAACAAACGGATCAGGATTTATGCCATCAAAAATGGATTGTTCTAACCCTGAATTTAGCTTCGAAACATAAATCTTTCTTTCGTTTCGAATAATTGAACGCATAGTTGCTTTTACATCTATTCCGCCTTCGAGCGAACCATCAAAGGCAGATGATTGGTTAAACCTGTTTTGATTCATTCTTGATATCTCAGCTGCTTTATAGGCAAGCCCATACAAAAGCGACTCACAGGGTGGCCAGATCCATTCAGAACCGTGAGAACCTCGTTCGTTTTTTTTATTTTTAGGAGCAGATGACCACTTCCATTTTTTATTTATATCGTTTGTATAAATACCTGATTCATTTGGCATCGAGGTATAAAATTCAGACTCATCCCATTGAAAACGTTTTTTGTTCGATTTTCTGCTCACCATCACTTTTGTTCTTCGGTTCGATCTTTTCTCTTTATGCCCCTCAGTACTATCTGACGGAGAAATTACTGGCAATTTAGGGAAATCATTCGGTGAAGTCCATGTCGGATTTACATCCATGATTTGGTTGCTGAGTATTCTGCAAAAGGTATCATCCATCATACCATCTGCAGCTGTAAGCATGGTATGAAAGTCAGGTATTTTGAGTTGCCTGATTGCTGTCAAGTGGTAAAGATACTGTTCATATTGACCGATATTGATCCAACTGGCTGAACCGTGCAAATTAAATTCACTGGGTTGTAAGTCTGAAGTATATGTTGTATAAACTTCATCAAGACAGGTTCGAATCAATTTCTCCGGATCAATAGTTTGGGGATTCTTATTTTTTACTGTTACTGGATATCGGTTTGCTTCATAGTCGAATGTTAGTTGTGGCAGAATAAACATGTGGGAAGAAGCCAGAGTTGGATGGATAATCACCCTTTCAAATTCTTTTCCTTCAGAAATCTCATATACAGGAAAAGGCAGTACCCGACTGTCATCCAACAAATTGACAATACTCTTCCAATGGGCCATACCGCATGTAAACAGCACTTTATTATGATTTGTAAGGCAATGTTTTAGTCCGGCAACCATAAAGGTTTCTCGGTTTATATCAATCGTTTGGTCGCGAACAGCATCACTATATTTCATAATTCGTTTACCATAAGCAATACTATCATCATGCGCACTATGTGAGTCTTCAATGCTGATTGCTTTTCTTCTTGTAAACCCAAAGTCGCTTAAATCCACACCATAAACCGGAATATCCAATTCGATAGCACAACGTATGGCTTCTATAATTGAATCGGTGGGTGAAAGATGATAACTAGACCATTTGGAGAATTCAAGCCTATCAGACAACACATCATTAGGTAAATGATACAGTGGCAGACGATACAATTCCTGGAGCAACAGACTTCTCTCGATATAATCGGGATGAATATATTTGTTACGTGTCATCAGTCCTAACATGATAGGAAGATTTACTTTCTTTGTACCACCCTGTTTCAGCTCTTTCAGAAACTTGACCAATTCCATGACAACCGAATGTCCCAACTCAACAGCTATTGCATCGGGACGTAACTTTTCATTACGGCAAATAGTGTGAACCTGAGTGGCAAAAGCTGATTGGTGATGCACGGCAGGCACAGCCATCAGTTTGCTTTCGTGATATTTGTATTGGTGAAATTCAGCAGCCATTTGTGTGAATTTTCTGGTAATTTAAATCAACGTAGAAATATCAGTAAAGCCAGTACCCATTAGGGTTACTCTGACTTTATCACCTAAATTATAATTGATGCAGCCCCAAAGGATATTTGAGTTTTTGTTTGTTGCCTCTTCAACAAGATTCACAATTTCAGAAATTTCATCCGCTTGTAAGTCTGAGGGGCCACTATCAATAAAAAGTAAAATGTGTTCAGCATTAAGTAAGTTTGTTGACAGGTTTTTCTGTGAATTCAGACAATTAAGGTATGCATCTGTACTTCTGTTTAACCCCGATGCTTCCCCTTTAGCGATAAATCCAAAACCTTTATTCCGTGTAGCTGAATGAATATCCGCAAAATCTGTACTGATAAAATTTATACCCAATGCCAAATAACTAATGGTTTTTAAAGTCCACATAGACCTATAAATGGCATCTTTTACTTCAGCCTGAGATTTAATTGAAATTGGAATAGTCAAATCAACAGATGTTTTTAATCTATTCATTTCAGAGATTGTCTGATTTCTGTTTTTTTCGTTTAGAGAAAATTCCGGTATTAATACAATCAAAAAAGTAAGAAAGCACACTTCTTTTGAACTGGCTGTAACTAATCCAACAAAATCACCATCAATACAATCGTCAAAACCTGTTACAATAAATAGTATTTTACCATAGTTCAATTTCTGATCTACCAATTCACTAACTACCATTTTATCGGTTTCAGCGTTATCAAATGTCAGATAATCTACATGATCTAATTTCTCATTTATCATGCAGCCTATAGCATCTTTTCCTATCTGACCAATACCGATTGCCAAGAAGTCGTTTGGATTTTTTGTCACAACTATATCTTTATCTGTCATTTGCTTGCCTTGTTTGCAATTTGTTATTTTTCTTTTCCAAACAATTCCTTTATGGCTTTGTCCAGATGATCGTAAGAAACAGCAATCTGATTATCAGATGCATCCAAGGTAAAAGCATCTGTTTTGATAATCGACCTTAGTTGTTCCAATCCGTCTCGTGATTCAAAATCACTGATACTGGATGCCATACTGAAAACAGCTATTGCATCGCGTGGTGTTGGTGGCGTGTCGGTACTGTGCATATCCCACATATACCAGAACCGTTCCATCAAGGCTGACAGGTTTTCCATGCGGCTTTTAAATTGTCGTTGGATGATTTCTTCTATTTCCTGACGAGGTGGAAAACCGATTTTAATGACCGGACGTAGGCGTGAACGGATAAACTCAGGTAACATGCCCACTTCACCTGTATTGGTGGCTGCAATAAAGCGGAAGCCCGGCTTGGCATATACCCGCTCACCCAACAGCGTAGAATCAATATATCGCCGCTCGTCCAACACACTCACCAGCAATGCTAATGCCCGTGGACGGATTTTCCCTATTTCGTCAAGAAAAAAGATACCTCCATTCAGCATGGCACAAACCAATGGCGAAAGCACATATTCCATCAAGTTGGCAGTATCGTCGCTAAAACGTACTGTACAAGCCAAATCTTCAGCAGTAATATCTTCATGTCCCTGAAACAAATACAGATCACGGTTGGTAAATCGTGCGAGCTCGTACACAATGCGGTTTTTACCCACACCCGGCTCACCCACCAATACAGGTGACAGTGGCAAGGTGTGCGGACCGGCTATCCACGAAGCCATAATCAACTCCATTTCTTTTTCTCTGCCCACAAATGCCGGCATCATGGTAGGGTTAGGCGTGTATGGCTCACTCGGCCATACGAGCTTGTTGTTTAACTGGATTTTTTGTTTTTGCATGGTTGTATATATTTTCTGTTGTTATTATTTTGGTTTTAATCTCCTCCTGCAATAAACGGATTAAACTTCAATGTCTCTCCACATTCCGGACATACTCCGATTAACCCCGGTTCTTCCCATACTTCATCAGGTAACTCCAAACAAGGTGATTGATCCGGTCTTAATCCTGCTTTTTTAGTTATTTCTTCAATGGTAGCCAAAACCGAAACAAGTAGTGCAAAGTGATGCCCACATAATGGGCAATCTACTGAAAGTGGCTGGTATTGTTGAAATTCAAAATCCCAGATTTGAAGGATGGTTGTGATGGTGTATCTTGTTGAACTAATTCCTTGTCTAGTTTCAATATCACCACTTCACCAGAAAGATTACCCAAAACGATACCTTTTGGAAATTGTGTAACTTTATGTATTTCAGAATTTGAAACAAATCGAACCCACTGTTCCCCAGTTTGTAGGTTCCATAGAATGCAGGTTTTGTAATCGGATGCAGAAACCGCCCATTTGCCATCAAGGGTGATTGAAACGGCGCGAACCATGTTATTATACCCGTTGAATGTTTTGATTGCCTCCCCTGTTTGCATGTCCCATAGGATGAAGGTATGGTCAGCAGATCAGGAGATTGCCCTTTTGCCATCGGGAGTGATTGAAACGGAAGAAACTCTTGAGGTATGCCCAAAGAGAGTTTTGACTACTTTCCCAGTTTCGAGGATCAAGAGGATGCAGTTACCATCAAAGAAACCAGATATTGCTCTTTTTCCATCCAGGGTGATAGCAACTGATACAACTCTTCAAGAATATACGTTGAGTGCTTTGACCGTCTGCCCATTTTCGAAGTCCAAAAGGATGAAGGTTCTCAGTTAGTCACGAAGCACAAAGTCCTCTCCGAGCTTCTTGGATGCGTAGGCCGATTCTACTTCAACCGTAATTATTACTCGTCCGTCGTTCTTCACATCCACAACTGAGGCTCTGCCTACCTCTTTATCGTTGTAAGTGATGGGTTTGCCCTGCCAACTCAGCACCGGCATCATGGATAAAAAATTCTTAGGATTCAAGTCTAGAAGATAAACAGTGAACTGTGTCTTAATTAATAGTAATCCTATTGTTAGGTTAAAATTGTTTTAACATTCCGTCAAATAAGCAATGCATGCGTTTTTCTTAGGCAGTCATTCACCAGTTTTATAAGTCCTTAGTTAGGTCATCAGGAGATATTCCAATGCGTGGATTTAGGTGTACAACGCGTTTGCGACCACCAATGGATGGTAATCCATTTCTTAGCAACTCAGGAGTTGTATCTAAGATTACTATACGTCCTCCTGGATATAGCCTTTGGTTATCAATTGGCCAAATCAATGCATCACCGCCACTCTCGAGCCAGTTGACTGCTTTGCTTTCACTGTCAAATGCTGGGATTGCCATATTCTCAGCATCCGTAACAGGTGCGTGAACTATTCCCGTGCTTGGTATATTAATGGCTGGGACGAAGAGTTGTTGCGGAAGTTTACTTATCTTGATGATTTTTCCACATTTAGAACATTTATATCCATCCCAAGTATGAATACCAATTATACATTTGAATGACATATTTCTTTTTTTTGATTATTAAATTTGTCGAAAACGATTTTTTATAAAACGACATTTCCAGTAGTAATATTTAAAAGTGAAATAATATCAACTAATTCCGGTATTGGTTCGCCTGGACTTGAATCTTTATATTCAGTTATTTTTCCATAAGGATTAGTTTTTAAAGTTACATCAAAAGTTATACTTGCTCCAGCAAATAGTTCCATTTTTCCCTTGCCTTTATATTCGCAATTGGGTTCAAGTTTTAATTTATTAATTTCCATTTTCTTTGATTTTAAGTTTAATAATGTTACTATGTTATCTTGTATAAGTAACATTTACTATTGTCGCTATTCTATACTTCTCTTGGTAATAAAGAATGCATATATCTTTAATATAATTATTTTTTAAAAAACTGCCACCATTTCTTTTTGACCTTAATATTTATTTTAGATCGACTTTGATCCTTTGCCCATTCTATAGTCCAGATTCCAACAGGAGATGATTTACTTAAATGATTCACTTTTTCATTATTAGGTTGCCAATCCAACCTATAGCCAACTTTGGACCAATCAGATAGCAATTTACAACATATAAAAGAGACCTGAAGGAGGTCATCTACTTGGTTTTTTTTTGCCAATAACATTGCTATCGAAATCCTTATCCATGCTTCAGCAAACAATAGATGTGATCCCTCGTTTGTTAATGCAATCTCCGGGTTTGATGCCCAATGCATAACAACATCTTTACATGGAAGGTCTTTCATTTTATAAAAAAAATCAAGTTTTTTTTTATCTTCCCGAATATAGCTAAAGTCGTCAATTATCCTTAATCTTACTTTTTCAATCAGTTCTTCTGGAGAACCCAACTTTAGCTGAGGATTTTCTTTTACAACATTGTGCATCGATTCGAGAAACATATCAACGGAATCCATTGTTGTAAAACATAAAATTTGATCTATCATGATTATTCTTTGATTTATTAATACTATTACAATTATTTATGATTTAATTATTTCTATCAAAAAAACTTTATCAATTAATTTTAGATTGTAGCAATTCATAAACTTTCTCATGCCCTTTATCCCTTGCTAATGATAATGGTGTATTTCCATGTTTATCAGGAAATAACGGATCTGCACCTGCTTCTAATAGTACTTTTACAATATCTTCATCACCATAGAATGCAGCACCATGAAGAGCAGTGGCACCATTGCCCTCTACAGCATTAACATCTGCGCCACAATCAATTAAAGTCTTTGCGCAAAGGGGTTTACCTCTCATTGCTGCAAGTTGAAGTGGCGTTAAGCCCTTATCAAAAGTTTTGGCTTCTAAATCTGCTCCGGCATTATGTAGTAACTTAATAATTCTCTGTCTCTCCTGAGTATCAATTAACACACCGGAGACATTAAGGTGAAGTGCTGTAAAACCATTAGGTTGAGTTCGTTCATTTACATCTGGTTTTGTGAGTAAAAAATTTTCAACCATGTCTGCTTTACCGGTTGAAACTAGCATGTGAAGTGTTGTCATGATTTGATATTCCTCCTATTAATTTATTGGTTAGTAAATATAATTATTTTGTTAGATACCATTTAAAGTAATTTCAGTATGAATTACACGTAGCTGTTTCTCCAAGTTAATCAAACCCTTGCCTTCAATTTCTTTAAAAGCATTTTTAATTTCAATTTTTGCCTGATCATAATCCCCTATTTTGGAATAAGCAAGTGACAAATTACCCAGAATCCCTGCTATTTCATCTATCCTGCCAAATTGCCTGGCAATCTCAAGTCCTTCTTCTAATACCTCGAGTGCCTCAGTGCCTTTATTGAGACGAATTAATGCTAGTCCCATTGTACTTATACATCGCAACAAGCTGATATTATCGCCCAATGTTATACAAATTTTTTCTTTTTCATTTAGTATTTCTATCGCTGCATTGTAATCGCCCATTAAAATTAACAAATTGGATTTCTCCTGAAGTACAAGCTTTAATAAATCCAAGTCATTAATGGATTTACATAGGAGTTCACATTCATCCAATGTTTCTTTTGCAAGCTGCCAATGATTGAGGTCCATATATATGGCGGAAATTGCGCCAAGGCATTTTACTTTAGATGAGAGTTTATTTGTAATTTCAGCTTTTTTTGTGGCTTCTATAAAATAGCCGATGGCCGTTTTGTAATCGTTTTGAACCATAGCCATAGATCCCAATTCATATAGTACTTCAATGTTGTCTGATTTGTCAGTTGAATTGCTGCACATTTCATTTAATTTCAAATAAATCTGGTTTGCTTTATCTAATTGGCCTTCATCGCGAAACAAGTTTGCCATTTGCCTATAAACGTCAAGGTATAAAGATGAATCATTTGTTTTATCTGCTATCCACAATAAAGTTTTATGTATTGCTCTTACTCCATTCAATTGATTTCTATTTTTAAGAAAAATCTGTAATGCCCATAAAAAATCAGTATCAGGTTTTAGTGGACCTGCATAAATATCTTTGTAATAAGAAGTCTCAAGGGAGAACGTCGTATTCTCATATAAAGAGTTTAAGTATATCCGTAAATCAATATCACTTGCCACCCAAATACCTTTAAAAAGAATTTTATCAGATATAACTTTCTGAAGCCTAACCCAATCATGATTTTTATTTAACAACCAAGGAAGTTCTTTAATCTTTCTTATAGAATAATTGGTGTCATCAAAATAATCCGCAAGTTTACTTCTATATTTTATTTCATTCATTTTCTTTAAGCATTTTATTAAATGAAAACCACATATTACAAACAATCCATATTTTCTTAAAATGAGGCAAACAAGAATGATAAGTTTCCTTGAATCAAATAGAACAAACAAATTAAGAAAAATATATTGATACTACATCAGATATCCGAACTATTTTCCACGAAGTCCGGCATGCATAAATTCCGACTCTAATGCTAAAAAGTCCATAAATGATTCGAGATGAATAATCAACAATGTACACCCAGACGAATGAGACTGGAAAGTAAAATCAGAATGTCCAATTTCTTTGAGTACATCTTCAATTGGTTTAATGCTTTCTTTATTATAAGGAATTGAATTAAATAAATATTCAAATTTTTGCATAGTAATAATTTTCAAATAAAGACTTATAAAAAATACAAATATATACACTTTTATCAAATCCAATAAAAAAACTTTTTATACAGCATTGGACAATATATATAATTAAATAATATTAATATTTATTGATATTTTGATTTATTGGAGTATCATTTATATTATTTTCTTAATTATTAGATAAATATATAAGCAAATATCTCTCCCTCAATACCTCATTAAACTGCCTATGGAAAAAGGTAATAATCGGTACACCATCCGCATCGCGTTCAGTCAGGAATGGTTCGAGGTCGAGGTAAAGGCGTGACCAGGTTGCAATGGGGATTTTCATGTAGCCACCCTTTTCTCTGTTCGTTCCCTCAAGAAAGGTCTTTAAAGCAGTCAGGTCATCTTTATGATACTTGTTTTTTTCGAGAAACAACTCCCAATACTCAGGGTCAAAAGCCAAAATTTCAAGAATTTCGTTTTCTGCCAAACCCATATAACGTCCTGAAAGCAGATAGCAAACCGCATTTGTTACAAAATCCTTATCGTGTTCAATCTCCAAGTCATCGAAATAGTCGTTTATAATTCCGGCAACATCTTCTTTAAGAGTGTGTTGCTTGTCGTAACTGTGCCACTTGCGTGCTTTTTCAAAAGCCAATTTCAAGTAAATAGGTAATTGGTTTTTACTAAAACTGCCGATTACCAGGTCTTTCTGGTCTTTAGTTAATGTACGATGAATGGATGAAAACCATTTTTTCAGAATTTCAACAGCGTCTTCAACGGGCATAACCGGCAATTCCACTTTATCAGTTGCACTTAATGCCGGCTCCAATTCTTTCAAAGAGGAAACAACAAAACGGGCATGGTCAGGTAATTCGCGGGGCAGCCAGTACAAAGCTTTGGCATTGTCTGTGTCGGAGAGTTGGTCAAGCGAATCGAGAAAAAGCAGGATGGGTTTTTGTTCGGTTGCCAAAGCCAAACACTTTCGTAAAACATCGGCTAATCCGTTCATATCGTACCAGGCTTTTTCATTACCTTCGCGGGCAAGTGTTTTGGCATCCACACCGTATGCTTTGGCTATCTGATTGCACACACTTTGCAGGAGCGACATGATATTGGAAGAACCGGAACTTGTGCCAATAAAGCGGTAAACAAATGTACTCCCATCGTTTTCATTCTGCTTTATAGCCTGAGCTATCACGCTCGATTTGCCTGTGCCCGATTCACCAATCAGCGACATGACTCTTTTTTCGTTTTTGTTATCGAGATAACGTTGGATTGTTTTTAAAATTTCATCCCTTCCTTTGAAATGTTCTGTAAGCCTTGTTTTAAATTCGCTATGCAATTTTACTTCGTGATTGATTTCGTCCTTGACATCCTCCAACGCTAGTTGTTCACTGATTACTTTCTTCAAAGCATCGAAAACCACATCATTGAATTTCTGCAAATCATCTAACTCAACACAATCATGTACCCATTTCGCGTCGTAATTCACGTAATGTGTCGGTAAATCATATACTCTTTTTTCCTCTTCCTTTTCTTTTATAGTAATTTGTGGAATTTTATTTATATGACATACCCCTAACATGTCGCCAAGTTCCTTTTTCAAAGCTGTGAGTTTCACTTCACTATCAAAATCGGGTTCATTACCAATCAAATCCGTATAGTCTTTTGCACTTACATTATTAGGCAAATCATTAATATTTCTCGAAAATGCAAAAATATGCTTCTCCGGTTCTTTTACGTCATTTGGGGGATTTAAGGCTCCTTTTATTATTTCCTGATGAGTGGCAGATGTTAAGTATTTCTCAAGCTGTATTTCTGAAAACTTTAGTTCTTTTACAGACATTCTCAACAAATTCCGCAGCTCTTTTTCCGTATTTTCCCAGTTTTGATATTCTCTTATTTTTAAATCTTCTTCATTTTCATCTGCTTTCTTTTTCAACCGATCTTTAGGTTGCAATACAAAGTGCTCGTAAATGGAATTAAAATCCTGTTTGTACCATTTTTCAAACAACGATTTCTGTGCTCCTTTCAGAAAATCACAAATTGCAATCCCCTCCTCTTTTGGAATAATTTCAGGAACAGGCTGCCAACCATAACGGTTGCCGAGCAAAATCAAAAAATTGGGTTTGGGCGATATTTTCTGACATCTTGCTACTTCGTTGAAGCAGATTTGCAGGGTTTTCTGGTCTCGTGCGGCATCTTCGTTCACCCCCCATCGAAGATCAACCGCCTGGAATTTGGCATTGTTTTCTTCACAATACTTCTCTAGTCGTGGAAAGGCATCCCGCATCAAAATGCCTCTTTCCTGCTTCATATCAGTAAATGTAGAACTTACAAATACACGGAATGTTTTAGTTTGTTGTGGCATAGCTTATTTTTCAATTGAGGTTAACGAACATTTTAATTCTTCAATTGCTTTATCTCTTGAATTTTCTGGTGTCCACCCTTGTTGATCCAATAGATCCGCAAGTTCTTCATCAAAGGTGAGTATTCGTTTGGTGATTTCTGCTGCATTTCGAGTAAAAAAAGTATTTGTAAAACCATCGCCAGCCTTGAAAGAAACTGATTCAGCCAAAAACCAATCGCCAACCATCGTTAGTGATTCAATATTTGTATTTGTATTTTGAAAGGCAATAATAACTTTTTCATTTGGCATTGATGATAGGAATTCAATCATAGTGTTTATTCTTGTTTTGGCGGATAATTCAGATCGATTTTCAAGAGCATATTTTGGATTGACTATTAGCTTACAACCTTCTTTATCTGCATGTTGTTGTAACGCTTTTCTTTCACCAAGTTGAAGTTCCTTATGATTAGAACCCCGTATTTCAGGAGCATACCTGTCAGCCCAAGACTGATGACCAATATGTTTATTCGGAATATGAAATGAGCTAAGTCCGCCCTTTTGCCTTACAACACCATATTTCCCCATACTACACACTTTATCTGCAAAATTTTTCATCAAACTTGCACGATCTTCAACCTTCGCTGCTCTTTGATAAAATGCAGGAAGAACCTCTTCGTTTAACAAATTGCTTAGTGTATTATATCCAATCTGTTCTTTTAATAATTGGATGTCTTTGCTCAACTCAATAGCATGAATATACTCCAACATTCCCACAGGTACTAACTTGCCAATAGTTACGGGAAATATGGGAACATGAAGTGCAATAGCATAACCGATCTCATGATGAACCCACCCTCTTGCTGATGACGATTCTGTAATTACCGGCATGAAAATATGAGCATGTTCAATAAAAATTTTCAATTTTTCACTATAACCAATGCCTCCCGTTAGCTTTTGAGACCATAGAACCATAATCCCCTCTTGTTCCAATATTGAAACAATTTTTTGTACCAAATTAAAATCCTGATGCGAATAACTTATAAAAACCCTGATTCTATTTTCCATATTTTGAATTTAATATGTTAGCACTTTTAATTGTTTCTCCACCATCTTCATCCCAATCAATTTCAATAGCTCAGGAATACGTCTTACGGTTACATAATCATATTCTTTAATTTCATCGGTGAGTTTGTCCCAGTCGGTTATGTTTGCATTGATTCGGTTGGATTTATCTGTTTTTGCTCCATATTTCCAGTTGTTTACTTTTCGTTCGGCTACCCAGCGGTTATGTTCCATTATTGCCAAGTTATCTAAAAGCTTAGGAGGAAAAATTTCAATGGCAGGTCGTGGGTCATGAATATCCACCATTTCGTATCCACTCGCCCGCAATTTAAAACCGATATGAACTGCCTGTTGACGATTCGATTCCCTGAAATCTTCGGACAGGTTTTTCCAATCATTCAACTCGCCGGATTCTAACTTTTTTTCAAGCTCTTCAGGTGTGTTTTCATTTTCCTTGTGAATCATTTTTACATAGGCTTTATGAATATCTATGGCAAATTTCTCGATTACATTGTCGAGTGGGCTTGTGAGATTCTCAAAACTTCTTTCTAGACCAAAAGTTGTAATAGTTAGATTATTGTCTTTTTCTGCTTTTGCTCCTTTCAAAAGAAAATCAAAACTTTCCGGTTCGTTGATGCGCACAGCTACCCTTACATTTTTTCGGTTGAAAAGTGGCAACAGATTGAAGACAGTATCGTAAGCTAGGGTGGTATTATCAAAACAAACAGCCACATTTACAAGCGTATTTGGTTCAGAACACCATTTCTCTATTTGATTGCGGGTTTCGAGCGAAAGCACTTCCTGATGATAAAACTTTATGTCAGCAACTTCTTCAATATACGGATGATGAAACAATAGTGACGATCGGTTTAGTTCAGCCTTATGATCGATCACCGAAATACGCAAATTCTTTCTGTTTGCAAATACTCCCAATTGTGCAGCTTTCACCGCAATGATGCGCCCCATGCACCCAAAGCCAAGAATAATTAAATGTACCTGTTTACTGTCATTGGGAGAAATACCATCATGATCGAGCGGTAATTTTTCCGTCAACACCGAAATAGCTTCAGGTTCATAAGCATCAATAAAGTGTAGGACTTGAGTCGGTTTTGCAGAAACTTTCTTATTCGTATTGGATTGGAGGGCATTACGCAATTCTGCATCATTAATGTGTATAAAACATTGTCTTGATGAACCCGTTTTATTACCAATTTTCTGAGCTTCGAGTGCTATTTCGATATTTATGGTATCGTCAGGACAAAACGTGAAGAAGCGGTCGGCATATTCAATTCTTGCTTGCTTCAGTATTTCCTTACGGGCTGCATCGCCTGTAATTAATGGAATATGCAAAGCGTTTAACCGCTCTACGACATCTGGTTCTGGATTTTTATCAATTGCAACTAACTTTATTCCGGAGGCATGAAGTTTTTCAACCACAACCATACCACGACGCCCCAAACCACATACTACAACGTGTTTTTCCCTTCGTTTGAGAACATAAGCCATTCGTTCGTTATGCAACAAATGCAATGCTGTATTGTACAGTACAAATCCAGTTGAAGCTGCTGCTAACCAACGAGCTATTTCTAATGTCCAGGGTACGGGAGCGCCAAAATGTGGTGCATGCAATACGAAAAGCTGAACCGCATGATACAGCGCATTTGTAATATACACAGTTTCTCCACCGTGAGCATAATGCTTATAACCTATTGTGCCAAGTATCAGGGATGAAAGAAAGGTTATTACCAATATACGCGAATTGATTTTTTCGGGTATAAATTGGGAAGATGAAGTTTTTTTCGTAGTGTTTGACATAGCTGCTTATTGATTTTATAAAGTTAATTTCTTTATGATGTCCGATACATTTGTAATTTCAATTAAATTGGAATGGATATTCCAGTTTTCATCATGAATGATATCGGTAACTGCCCTTCCTGAATCCACTACTATCCCAACTTTTGCTCCTAACGAAAGTGCTATGCGGTATTCCATCGAGGCAATATCACCTCCATTAATGCCAATAACAACCACCTCCGAAAGCTTAACACCGCTGCACACCAAATCACACCAGTAACTCAAAATATCCAATGCTGAAAAACAATCGGAATCTGTTTCGTAAAAAGCATCATAAGCACTTGATTTTACGGCATTTTCGGGAAGTTGTTTGGGCAGATAAGCTATCAGTTCATAGCTTTGAGTATGATTCTTATATTTGTTTTGCTCGTCCTCAAATTTTTGTTTCAGTTCACCCACCATACCCGGTATCCCTGCAGTTGTTCCTCCGCTGATTAAAGTTCCACAGAATTCCGGAAATATTTCACGCATTTCAAATTGATATTTATATACCGATTGCTCCATATTAGACGAACCACCCGCAATAATAACCACCGGCTGTTTGAAACCGTCTTTTTTAATGCAGTGACTTTCTAATTGTTGCTTTATCTGCTCTTTGTTTTCAACGTCAGAGATAATAAACAAGGTAATTTGCAGGTAAAATTTAATCTGAAAACACATTACCGGATTATTTGCCTGACATTCAGCTAAAAACTCAAACTCTGCTTCTATGGCTTTAAAACAGGTATCATTCGTGTTTTTTACGATGATATCAATAGCCTTAGCATAAGTCCTGATACATTCCACATCCTCCCCCGTCATTAAATAATAACGACCTAATGCTAACCACGACTGTAAAGGGTTTTTAGCCTTTAGTTCTTGTGATTCTTTTTTGTAGTATTCGGGGGTTTTCATGTGATGTTATTTTTAATGCAGATTAAGGCTAACAAACTAGTAATTTTTCAATAGAGAAATAATTATTTATCTAAACTTTTTTGATAAATTCCAAGCAGTCATTAGCTGTTTATTTTTTGTCATCCAATCATCCAACTCTATATTATTATCTATCATTATCATTAACAAAGAAGATATCTTGTTTCTTATTTTCATTCTTTTAAAAAATCCATATTTTTTATTTGCAATAAGATTGAAATAAATAAGAACAAGATTTTTAATATAAACAGGGTTCAAAGAGTTTTCTTCATTTAGCTTTGTAGCTATTTTCAATGAATTTTCATAACAAGAAAGTGATTGTTTTAGCATCTTATTCGTAAAATAATGATAACCTAAGTTATTGTAAGAGCTTACCACATTTTCTGCTTTTTCATTAGATTGTGGATTGGCTTCATAAAGTTCTTTTACATTATTTAATTCTATAATAAGTTCTTCTTCTGATTTTTCTGATTGAATATTATTATCTGTAGAATCATTTTTCAGGTTGGTGTTTTGATCTTCATCTTCATCAATATAATTTGCATCAGAAATATCTGGCTCATATTCAATACTATCCCACTCCTTATATTTTGGTTCTTGTGGGGATTTTTCAATAAGGTGATTTAAATTTTCTTTCCATTGATCAAAATTATTTCTGCCGGTATCGATATTACCCAGATCGTTATGTAGGTTTGCAAGTCTAAAAAATGAAATACAAAGAGATTCCAAGTAATCTGTGTTCTCTAAATTAGCACAATAAAGTTCAGAAGATAATTTCTGATATTCATTAAATGAAACAAGTGCCTCATCTTTTAAACCTAATGACTGTTGTATAGAACCTATTTTCTCATAATAAATCGCGAGATCGTTTTTAAGGGATTCATTTTGGGGATTAGACTCATATAGTTCATTTTGTAAGAATAGACTTTTCTCGAAATTGCTCAGTGCTTCATATATTAAACCGGCGGTTTCATATATTTCCCCCAATCTGTTATAACTGATAGCAAAAGTTTTTTTATTCTCTTCATGTAAAGGATATGATTTGAGAATACTTTCTGCTAGTTGAATCTGCTGTTGATATAATTTTATTGCTTCATCATAATGCTCTTGTTCAAATTCCCTTTCAGCTTTTTCACTTAAATTATTAATCTGGTCTATTTGTCCTTTTAATGTAAAATTTGATTGATTCTTAAATAGATTTGGTGCTATTATATACAAATGTTTATGAATTTTCTCATCACTCCATCCTAATTCTTTAAGTAATTCAATATATAAGCTCTTGAATTGCTCTGTTAATGGATCTTCAATAAAATGACTAGCCAGTATAATAAAAGCTCTTTCTAAATATGGTCTTGCTTCATCAATTCTTTTTGAATCCAAAAGCAATTTAACTATATCGAAAAGGGTGTCAACAATTATACGATGATTTTCACCGAAACTGTCCTCATAAATAATTAGTGCCTCTTTTAAACCATTTTCGTTTTCGTTTATATTAATGTGTGTTTTTTTGTTTGGGTGCAATTTTTCAATTTTTTTTTCAATTTGTTCTACATCCCAATCCATTTCATTTAATAAACCTCTATAAACCTCAATGACAAATTGCAAATCCGAAAGAGTTTGACCAGTCAACCGTTCAATACTTGTAAGCGTCAGAACAGCTCGTCTACTTAATAATTCTGCTTCATCGTATTGTTTATTTGCTTTGAGTAATTGTGCTAAATTATTAAGAGGAGCTATTATTTCTTTTTTGTTAGAATACCCATTATCTTCCAATATCTGAACTGCATTTCTCATCATAACCTCTGCTTCGCTAAACCTTGATTGGGTCTTTAGAAGCAATCCAAGATTGCCAAGCCCAGCAGTTATTGCCAAATAATTTTTATCAGGATTATCTTCATCAATATTAATTGCACGTCTCATTAATAATTCTGCTTCCTTGTTTTGATTTTTAGAAGCCAAAAAAAGGGCAAGTTTGTAAATGCTAATTGTCACATTAGGATTATTTTTGCCAAATTTATTTTCATCATCTTTTAATTTTTTTCTCAATCTATCTTCATTTTGTTCTTTAGGTTTTAGTAGATTTAGAAAATTAATATCTTTCTTTTTATCACGTGTAAAACTGTCCGGTATCTTGACATTAATTTTTGGATTTAATTCAAAATACTTGGGCGCAATTCTAAGGATGACTTTTATGCCTTCTTCATTTGTTTTTCCAAGCGCATGAAGTATTATTCGATAGTTATTTACAATATCTTCAAGACGTTGTTCCCAGATACTATTTGAGATAATATAATCATAATAAATTTGGACTGCACGTCTACTATTTTTTTCTGCCTCTTCCAAACGATTAGTGTTAAAATACATGGAAGAAATATTAGTTAAAATACTTGCTGTTTTAATATCATCTTTCCCGTTGTTTTCTTCATTAATTTTAAGTGCTCTATTAAGAATAGGTTCGGCATCTTTCCAATAATTATTTTCAAGAAGAATTCCAGCAAGATTATTAAGATTAATTGAAATTTCGGGACTCTCTTTCCCATAAAAACCTTCTTTTATTTTTAAAGCTCTTCTACATAGCGGCTCAGCTTCATCCAGTTTTTTTGCTCTTTTTAATACTTCGGCTAAATTTAGTAAATTCATAGCTACTTTCAGGTGATTTTTACCGAAATTATGTTCATTTATCTTTAATGCTTCTTTTAAATACACTTCAGCTTCATCAAATCTTTTTGTTTTCGAAAATAATAATCCTATATTATTTAAAGGACTAGTTATATCAGGATGATTATTGTTTTCTTCATATATTTTAATTGATTCTTTAAACATTGATTCAGCCTCTTCGTACCTATTTAATTTTGTTAGATGATCGGCTCTCTGATCAAGGGAAGCAGCATAATCTAAACTGCCAACATTTGATTGTTCTGAATAGAATTGATAATTCAATTTAGAAAAATAATCTGCATCTGCAATTAGCCCAAAATTAACAAGAAAAGACCTTAAAGTGTATGTTGCAGGAATAATCCATTTCTTAGAATTAATTTTCTTCCATTTTTCAAAAGAATTTATATATTCTTTACCAATAGAAGCTTCTTCACCTAAGTAAATCCAATATTTCAGTAGTTCATTTTTATCATTCTCATAAATTTCAGTAGAGAAATCGACATTTAACAAACATTGACGGAGTCTTTGCAATGAATCTGTTTTCCAAAGTAACCAAGGTAGTTCATCACAATCTCTCTTAGAAGGGGATATTTGTAGAATAACCACAGTATTATCAACTTTGTACCAATATTGAAATAGCTTGTTTAAATTTTGTTCTAACTCATTTTTATCCACCATATTCTCCTTATTCAACATTGGGAAAATTGAACTAAAATCATAAGTCTGAAACTCTGACCATAAATTTTTGTCAAATAAATCAGCTAAATGTATTCTAATATCATCAATTTCATCCTGACCCATTAAAAAAGCACTTTCCACCGCCTTACGCAAAAAATCATGAGCGAAGTTCAGAATTCCGTTTCGTTCAATTAAGCTATCTTCGAGTGCTGCACGGAGAGGTGACCAAAAAGCTAAAGGAAGTTGTTCTAAATCTTCCGTTTTTAAAAGTCGAAGGAGCTCACTTTCAGTAAGTCCACGCCTTGCAGCCCATATCATACTCAATGCATCGCTAACCAATCCCTTGCGGTCATGTTCATAATCGCGCTGATAGCGGGCAAGTACTTTTTGTAATAATGCCGGAATATCAACTGCACTTAGGTAATCATCCAAACGTTGGTCTAACTGATCGTGCGTACCTGTTACACGAAGTTCGTCTAATACAATTTTCAGGTAAAGTGGATTTTCAGTAGCTTTGTTGGTAGAAAGTCTTTCAATTCTGGGTTTGTCGAGTGCTTTTCCAAATCGCAGGAGGTAATCTGTTATCATTTCTCCCCGCTCTAGGGGTGTCAATGGCTTAACAAGGAGCGTGGTTAATTCTTTTTTTTCTAATACTTCCAGTATATCACCCGGCAAAGTTGAAACAATTAAACGCAAATTTTCCCTGAACGCATCAACGGGTAACCACCCTAGCACATGTGCATGATCTGTGTCTTCCAATTGGTTAAGGGCGTCCATAATTACAATAAACTTGACGCCCTCGCGATTGGCTTTGATACGTGCTTTAGATAACCATACCGGAAAATCACGAAGAATGTCTTCATTAGAGCTTGGCAATTCCTCAATATCATCAGTCCAGCGTTTAATTTCAGATATCAGCCGTTTTATCAATTTCCAATGATCCGAACTGTCATTCGTTCCACCAATATAATGCTGGAAAATATAATCATTCGGTTGATGTTTTTGCCAGTGTTCCACCCAGTTGGCTACCAATGCCGATTTACCACTTCCCGAATCACCCAGCAACAATAGTGGTTTCCCAGTTTCACCTACATGTTTGTCCAGTTGATTATAATATTCCGGTCGGCCAATATACGTCCGACGACGCACTTCGGCAAATGCCTCATGTTCGCGGGCTTCGCGTGTAAGCTCGTCAGGAATATCTTCTTTGGGAAATTGACTTTCTATGGCAGCTTTTAGTTGCTCAAGGATAATGGGTGCCAATGCTTGCGGGTCGGTATAATTTTCCAGCAACTGTATATTTTTTTTAGTACAGGTGGCACGAATTACATCTTTCAGTTGGTTTTGTTTCTTTGCATCAGTAGGTGATTCCGAAAGAAAATCAGCTTTTTTTTCTTTCGGAACTGTTTCAATATATAGCGGGTCCCGGAAATAGAAAAAGGCACGTCCTGCCATTTCGGGATTGTTGAGCACCCCGTGCAGAATTTCAAGTTCTGTAACACTCTTGTCGTGAATACCTTTCAGCCAAGGTTGTTCCTCCTTTAAATCGGGTGTAAAAGCATCATCGCCAGGTATCCAGCCATAACGTTCACCCAGCAAACCAATAAAAAAAGGTCTGCAAGCACGGATTTCATCCAAACAAAGTTTCAAAGTTTCCTTTCGGGTACTTTGTTCTTCGGCAATCCCCCACCGTAGATCTACTTCCACCATTTCTACCTGAAGTTCCCTGCAAAATTTACGAAGTTCAGGCCAGCAATGTGTCATTAAAGCATCACGCTCTTCCATCATATCTCTGAAAGTCGAAGAGATAAAAACACGGATATTACGCTTTTGGGATATTGCTTTATTCGATTCTTGGGCATGCTTATTCTTGAAGATATCCATGGTGAAAGGGATTAAACGTTATTTACTACATCATATTTGTTTATTAATTACAATGACAAACCCTGCCTCCTTTAATACCTCGGCAAAATAACTAACTGCTATTTCATCCTTTTTTTTCTCATTTTCTGGAAGTTGTGAAGATTTACCAGATTCCCATTCGAGCATACAAGGGTGTAATTTCAAATCATCATTTCTGTCTTTTGAATAGTTCCAACCGGCCAATTGCTTAGTCTTCATCCACCCCTTGTGTTCTTCAATTGCCATCCTTTCCATAAGCTTCACATCTGCTGTAATCTTGTTAAAATCAACAATTTCGTAAAATTCAGCTTCGTCCTTAGGGATAATTATCAGATCCAGCTCTGGTTTTAAAGAATCTAGTACTTTCTGTATTCTTCGTGCTGCTTCAATATTATCTACTTTCATGTGCGCAGGTAGGTAATTATATTCTTTGTGATACTCTAATTTCCATCCTCCATTATCTCCAATTTTTACCCAGTTTCTATGTATTTGAGGAGCAATTTTAAAGGACTTGAATTCAATTGATTTATCACCATCAATCTGACTAATAAAATCTTGTTCTACCATCATTTCCAAAATACTTGCTGTAGGCAGATTCGACCTTTGCAGTTTATCGCTACTTTTTGAAGTCAGGTAATTCAATATTTTTTCTAATGAACGGGAACCATGCCTGTATTTTCGTGTTTCTATCAGTGCATTCAGTAATCCGTAATCAATATTTAATTCCTTGTCGCCCTTTATCTTGCATATACCCCTGATAAACAATGCCCTGCGAACAGGATACTGAATATCTCCTTCATTATAGACCACGTTTCCTTTATCATCTTTCATTATTTTCCCTAACTCATCCAATTTTTCAAGCTGGTTTGGCCCTTGAATATTCAGATAACCACTAAGTCTGCTTTTAAAATCAGGTCCTTTTTTTAGAATAAATTCATTGTACGTCCTTAACTGAATTTCGTAATTTTTCAAATCTAATTCTTTATCTGAAACAGGTATTTTGGGCTCTTTTATTCCAAAAGTATCAAAAGTATAGCTTGTACCACCTGCAAAAATAAAAATGCTTTTACCGATTGGATGCGTTATTTGTCCTTCCTGAAATTTACCATCCTGCATGGGTGCCAGTAAATACTGAAGCCAATTATAGGCTTGCGAATCAAATTCGTCCCAGAAAACAACAGGCGTCTTTCCTTCAAGAACTTTGTCGCGTACCTGGTGGAAAGCACCTTCCAATTCACCATCTGCAAATTGGGAAAGGTTGAATTCAAGAAATGGTAGGTCCATTGACTTGGCAAGTTGTTTTACTGCAAAAGATTTTCCTGAACCAGGCATTCCGAAAACGGCAAGTGATAAAGGTTTCTCCGAGTTTTTTTCCTGAACATAATCTGTAATCAGGTTACGTATGTTGCGCAAAGCTTCAATTTCGTGGCGATCGTAGGTAGTAAGGAAATTAATCTTAAGAAATGGAGTGTTAACCAATTCGTTATCTCCAAACAGGGCAAACCGGAACGCCGTATCAAATAAGGGCTCAGGCTTCTTGTCTGTTGATGGTTTATAATTTCCTTCCAGAATTGTCCAATTTTGATTAAGATATTCTGATGTACTTTGATTTTTATCCGGAATAGGTACAAACGCCGATGCAAACTGTGTGTTTGGAGCTACTATTTCAGAACAAATGCTTTCGAATGGAAACTCCGGATTATTTTCATTCTTTCCATGACCTACAATCTTAAACTTTCTCATTGCCGACAGACCACTAGTGATTGTAGCTTCAAGATTTAATTTATCATCAATATTTCCCTTAGCAAATGAATCTTGTATCCCATATATAACAGCAGCGGTAAAACATGACATTAAACCAAAAACATCCCCTTGAATTTTACCTGTATTAGCCCAGTCACCTTCAAGATGTTCTGGATCGAAAATGAGCCGGCATTTTTTTATCTCATTATTATTACCTGTTTCAATATATAGCGCACCTTCCGATTGGAAATTTACAATTAACCGCTTACAATTCAAAAGCAGATTGATGGATTTGTTATTCTTTAATTCAGAAACTAGATCGAGTGCAGTTTGTTCCCACGAAACACCTGTCGAAATTAATACATCTTCTTTACGTATTTCATTGATGGAAGTAACGATTGTGAGATTATTTTTAAAATCTTTTGTCAGATTGCGAAAAAGGTTACCATGACAAAGCGGATATGCAGTTTTTAAAATTATCTGTGAAATATTTCGCACTTTCGCTACTTTACTTTCTGTTTTTTCGTAAAGTAAATCACTCCAAGCTTTTTCATCGTTTCTGAAACTGTTTCCGCCATCGTCGAAAACTAATATATCGGGATTTTCAATCTCTTGATTAATATAGTTATTATATGAAAAAGGTTTTTCATGTTTCGCATCTGATTTTTCTGTATTGTTTTTTTCGACTTCTTCCTTTTGATCCTGTCCCCAACCTATCATTTCAGTTACTTTCCATGCATCAGTTTTCTCACCACAAGTTTTTTGATATGGTTTTGGAACAAGCATATCTTTTATTAAGTTCCATGTTGCATAGGTTTCCAAAGATGATGGAAAATTGTTCTGACTGAAAATATCTAAGTTTAATCCATATTGACAATTGATTGGATTTTTGCTCTCCAAATTCAAAATGTCATTTTTTATCCAAATTAATTGTTGAATTTCTTTGTCGATCTTTTTGATTAGCTTTTTATCATCTTTACATTCATCCTTTTCTTTTTCTGCATTTTTTATTAATGAATCTATTACAGGTATTCTCTTTAATAGGATTTGTGAAACAATCTCACTTAATAAATGTGAACCTCCTTTTGTTGGTAAAATAACAGTCCCAAATTTTTTCACTTCATGCGATTTACGGATGCCTTTGAAAATGTTTTTATCCATTGCAACATCACCTGTAATCAGAATGCTTTTTTTAGGAGCTTCTTCATTTGATTTTTTAATTGTTCCCATAAAATTAAATTTTTAAGTCATTTTTTTACAAACTTTATTTTTACAAATATATGAATTAAATTTTCAAAAAATAATCGCTTACTAATGTTATTTGACAAAAATAATGCTCCGCACATTAAAGCAGTACAAATAACACTAAATAATATATATAAAGGATATGTAGTTTTGTTTGTTTGCTTTGAATTTTGCTAATTTGGCAGACGAAAAGGTTTAAATTAAACACTTCTTAAATAAAACATTCTATAAAGTTTGTATTCTTGAGTACAATATTTATCACAAAATTAGGATTATATGAAAAGATGATACAAACCCAATTTACCTATGTTTTCTTGATTATAAATAGACAAGAGCTTTATCTATCCAAATGAGGTGGGTTTAACTTACAACCCTGTCATTGAAGAATATACTGGTTGTTCATATCTCACATTGACAAATTGTGAGATAAATCTTATACGGTTTTCAATAATTCAAAAAGACCTATACTGTGATCTGTTCTATTAAAATTCACAGTCTCGGTTTCGTTTGTAATCTTGAATTCAGGGTTCAATGGTCTAGTAATTCTTAGATCTAATCCATTGACACATTCTAGTTGGGTTGAATCTTCAATATTATAATATCTACTAATTTCTTTGGAATTAACACTATGACCACTCATAGAATAAATTGTCTCACTATTATAACCCAAATTTACAAGAGTTGATAAAAAGACTCTTCGAGCAAGATGAGCACTGACTAACTGGTCTAACGATGTTTGCTCAATTTCATTTGATTTACTATTTAATCTAGAGATTCTTCTTGTTAATCCTATAGTTTTAAACAACTTCTTCAATCCAATTCTGTAGGTTTTCAAACTCATTCTTGGAACCAAATATTCAGAATCGTTCTGGTATTTCAATATGATTTCCTTTGCTATTTCATTTAATGGAACACTGACTTTAATTTGGTGTTTCCTCGTTTTACTTGGATAATACTCTATCTTACCATTGATTATATCACTATGTTTCAAATTGAAAAAATCTGTAACCCGAAATCCTATCATACAATTCAATAGAAATACATCACGGATTATTTGAAGTTGTTTATCCACAATCCCAACATTCTGTAAATTTTGGAATTCATTTTTAGTCAAGACGATTGGGTTCTGATACACCTCAGACCCAATGTTGTAATTCTCAAACGGATTGTATGTTTGGTTATACTTTGATTTATAATAATTGATAAAACAATTCAGTTTCTTCATGTACCCAACAATGGTATTGTTCCCTCTCCTAATGATAGATTCTCCAGTTGGTAGGTTATACAATTCAGGAAAGGTTTTACACAGTTTATATTCATTTTGGAGGAAGGTACGAAACTCCGTCAAAACTGTAAAATCAATATCAGTATATCTAAAGACAATCTTTCTACCTTTGATCAATGAATAGTAATCCTGAAATCTCACAAAACTATTAAATACAGTTCTGAAACTTTTACGTCTTAACTCAGAAATATCATGATTCTTAATATAGTATTCAAACTCATCAACTAGGTTAATATTACCTACATCATTATCGTTTTTCTTATTTATCAAATACTGGGAGACTTGCTCTTTTAACCATTTTGATGTTGGTTTTATCATTTGGTCTCTATTGGAACATACTTCACGTAGGATTTTGATAATATCAAAAATCTGTTGATTGACCAACTCTTTTTTAGGATCTTGGAGCGTCTCTTTTCTAGAATATCCTTGATTTTCATTATCCCATAGACTTACTTCGACCACTATTTCACTAGTGTAGGATAAATCAACCTTTTGACCATCGCGCACCCGAAACATGACATTTGCTGTAGATTTTGCTTTGTATTTCTTGATAATTGCATGTACTTTCAACATTCATAATTGGATTCTTTTTTTATCGATTGAACGATTTTCAGAATATTGTATCCCAATGAAATTGAAAAGTTTGAGTTTATTCAAAAAATATTATTTGAATTCCAAATGACTTACGACCGATTTCTTCAAATCTTCATCAATGGTACGGTATCTCTCAAATGACCTACTTCCAATCACATGACCTGTTAGTAGAGATATTAATGCCTGATCTTGAACGCAATTATAGATATTGGCAATAAAATTCCTTCTTGCTAAGTGCGAACTGGCAATTTCACAAATTGGTTTGATCTCATAATCTCTTGTAATTGAATTCAATACAGTGACTCTCCGGTTAATGCCAGCAATGGAAAGTATTTCTTTTAGTGAATCATTGTATTTCTGCATACTAATGAATGGGAGCAAACTTGATCCAGTATAATTTTTATATTTCTCCAAAATGGAGATGGCTATTTTGTTTAATGGAACCACAACTGTCATCCCAGTTTCCTTTTTTGTTTTTTGGGGGACATAGTGAAGTGATCCGTCAATTATATTCAACGCTGTAAGGTTCATCATATCCCCTATCCTTAGCCCAGTCATTGACTGAAATAGAAAGATGTCTCGTTGAATTTCCAAGTGCGGCCTTTCTGTAAAGGAATAATAATACAATGTTTCTAGTTCATTCATCTTTAAATATATTGGCGTTCCATAAATGCATTCATTAATTTTATAGCGCTTAAAGGCATCAACAAGAGTAAAGTCGTTTTTATATGCCCAATTATTTAATGCCCGAATCTTTTTCATCATACCTATGACTGTATTGATTCCACGTGGCTTGTTGGATTGATATTTAGGGAATTTCTTCTTAAAATTTTTGTCTTGGTTCAAATAAGAATATTCAATGGCTAGATATTTCTCTATTTCGTTCAATAATACAATATTCATATTATCAAAATTCAGTCTGAAGTTCTTATTTTTTATTTGCTTCATGTATTCAAATCTTTCCAATGCTCGTTTGACGACATAATAAGCATTTATTCTTTTCTCACTTAAATCATGTGTTGTAAGGAATAAATCAAACAATTCAAAGAATCCAAGGTCTGTATCTACTACGGATTCAGTCTTTGGAGGATTCAATCTAAGTTGAACTTGTTTATTCAAATAATTAGAATTAATTTTGGCTGAAATTCCAGCAGAAATTATAATATCCATTATCATTTCTCTCCTTTCTGAGATTATTGAATTCAAGTGAAGAATTTCTTCGGAAGGAAATTTTGAAGATCTTTTGAGAATTTGTTTTTTTGAATCCCAGAATTGAGGATTGACTAGAATTTCACTGGTATAATCGATATCAATATCAACCCCAGAGCGATAGCGAAATCGTACTTTCGTTGGTCTATCTTTATTTGTAGTTTTAATATATACGTTTAATGTGGACATAGAGCAAACATAAGAATAATTTCCCCATATTTTCCCCATCTCTAACCCATTTTAAGTAAGACTAGCAATTTATAGCATTTATTAAATATAATAAAATATTCTTTAAATATTTAATAATCAATTACTTATATTATATTTTATAAAATATAAAATCAATTTAAAATCTATAGCCTCATTCCCTCCCGGGTCACACTTCTAAACGAGAATTATCACCCGATGATTCTCGTTTTTTGTTTTAACGAAAATGCAAAAATCGATGGAATCTACACATTTTGACCTACAACTAGAGACACTACAAAACGACGTAGTACGACTCATACCGGTGCAATCGGACGATTTTGAGAGGCTTTATAAGGTTGCATCCGATCCTCTTATATGGGAACAACACCCTGACAAAGAGCGCTACAAAAAAGAGCGGTTTCAGCTATTCTTCGACAGTGCTTTGCAATCGAAAGGCGCATTCTTGGTATTCGACAATGCGTCCAACAAATTAATTGGATCCACACGCTTCTACGAATATTCTCCTGAAAAGAAAAGCATCGCTATCGGATTCACGTTTATTGCCCGTGAATATTGGGGTGGCGCACACAACAGCGCCATGAAAAAATTGCTTCTCAACTACGCATTTCAATTCGTTTCGTCGGTTGTGTTTCATATTGGAGCTTTAAATATTCGTTCACAAAAAGCCATCCTTAAATTAGGAGCCACCAAAATTGGCGAAACAAACTCCGAACTAAATGGAATAGAATCTATCAATTTTGAATTCGAGATAAAGAGAGAAGATTGGGAAAAGTAGGGAAAACACTCTTGCAATTCAGACTCACAAAAAAAGCACTTACAAATTTATGTAAGTGCTTTTGTTTTGATTCGGTCGAGCTTTAAGAAAAAAACATTCCGCCGTTAATATCAATGTTCGTGCCTGTTAGATAATCGGAATCATTTGCAGAGAGAAATAGAACTAAATCGGCAATATCGCCAGTGTCTCCCTCACGACGTAGGGGATAGATTCCTTTCATTCGCTCCCTGTTTTCAGGAGTATTGAAGCGATCATGAAACGAGGTTGCAATAGTTCCAGGAGCCAGCGAATTTACGCGAATCCCTTTTGGTCCAAGCTCTTTGGCCATCGATCGGGTGAATGTCATCACGGCTCCTTTTGCTGTGGCGTAAAGCGATGCTCCAGGCCCGCCACCATCGCGTGCCGCCAACGATGAGAAATTGACGATAGCACTGCCTGATGGCATATAAGGCACAGCCTCGCGGGTACACAACCAGCAACTCTTCATATTTACATCCATCAACAGGTGATACCACTCTTCATCCTGCTCTGTAATTGTTTTGCGACCAACAATGCCACCCACTACGTTCACCAAAATATGAATTTCGCTACCAAAGGATTTCACCGCTTCGTCGAATAGATGTTTAACATCTGATGCAATAGTCATATCGCCTTTAACAGCTATAGCTTCCCCTCCAGCTTGGCGAATCAACGATAAAGTTTCGTTGGCATTCTCCTCGTTTCCAAAATAATTTACCACAACACGAGCTCCTTCAGAAGCTAATTTGATTGAAATTGCACGTCCTAAATCGCGCGCACCACCGGTAACAATGGCTACTTTTCCGTTAAGTTTCATTTCGAATATCTTTTATTTGAACAATTTAATCTTGCGTCTCTATCTTACCACCAAACAGATAAACTGAGCCGATAGAAAGGGGAACCAACACCGCACCCAACACGAAAAAAGGAAGCCAATTTCCACCTTTAGTAAGGTAAGGAACCATTAACATGGTGAGTATAACACCGAAAGTAGCCGCTGCACCACCAAGTCCAGCCATTGTTCCAACCGTTTTTCCAGTGAAAAGATCAGAAGCCAATGTCTGAATATTACCTATGCAAAACTGAAATCCACAGAGGATAATAGCCATCAACGAAACAGCTAAAATTGCATCAGAAACAAATGCAGTTGTAATCAACGAGGGCAACATGATTGTTCCACCTATAATTAAAGCAGACTTACGGGCAAAGTTGACGGATTTTCCACGTTTTATCATTGCGCTAGAATAGGTACCACCGGCTATACTACCAATCATAGCTCCCACATAGGGCACCCAAGCTGTCATTCCAATGCTTTTAATGTCAAATTTGTAGACATCGAGCAGATAAATTGGTAACCAAGCCACAAACATCCACCAAACTGGATCGAGGAAAAACCGCCCAACTATAATGGAATAACTCTTTTTATTCTTCAGCAACTGACCAACAGTTAATGGTTTTTCGTCCATCAGAAGTTTAGATTCTGGTTGACCATCAAGAATATATTTTTGCTCTTCGGGTGTAATCCACGGGTGATTTTTTGGTCCTTTTTTGTTGATTATCAACCATGGAATCAACCAAAGAAGACCAATTAAACCGACAACCACAAAAGTCATTTTCCACCCAAATGCGGTGTACAGTAATGCAATGATAATTGGCGAAAATATTGCCCCTATGGATGCTCCTGCACCAAAAAGTCCTTGAGCAAAAGCTCGCTCTTTCTGAGGAAACCATTCTGCATTGCTTTTGGTGGCTCCTGGCCACGGCCCGGCTTCGCCTAAACCAAGTAACGTGCGAAAAAATCCCAACGAAAAGAGTCCTTTGGCAAACGAAGTACAAGCATCGGCTACAGCCCAAAGAGCTACCGACACTACAAAACCGCGACGTGTTCCGATTTTATCGTAAAGTTTACCCGACAAAATCTGACTAATGCCATACGCAACCATAAAGAACATATAAATGTACGAATAGAGTTCTTTTGATTTTTGCGAGTACTCCTCGGGCGAAAGGTTTGTTGGAATGAGTTTCAAATCGCCTACAATGCCCTGCCACATGATGGCTAGGGTATTTCTATCGAGGTAGTTAATGATAGTGACCAGTACAATTAAACTGATAATCCACCATCGGAGTCCATTTACTTTCATCAGCAATCTGTTATTTCAGAAAATCCTGACGAGCAGGACTGAATCCGTCGATTAAGATGCCTTCTTCGAGGCAAACTACGCCGTGTGAAGCGTTAGGCTCAACATAAAAGCCGTCACCTGCTTTAATGATTCGCTTCTCACCTTTGATATTGGCTTCAAAAACACCACTCACCACGTAAGAAGTTTGAGAATGAAAATGCTGATGAACATACCCGATTCCACCTTTTTCAAATTTGATTTTCACCAACATCAGTTGTCCGTCGAAACCTAAAAGTTGACGAGAAAGACCGCCTCCAACATCTTCCCATGGAAGCTCTAAGCCCATTAAATAATTTTCGCTGTTTGTTTTCATCTGTTTATAATTTTGATTTTAATTGTCAGATGGAACTCGCACATAAACATTAACTCCGTTGATTTTCAATTACCTTGTGTGTCAATACTTATTTGTGGTGCTCGTTTCATGTTTGTATCATTTGTTTGTTAATTCTCCAAAATAGTAATTTCCAGTAAACGTCATTTTTTTTCCTCTGTAGCTCATCACTCGATTCTTTGTTTCACCAAAATCGCTGTTGACCGTAACAAAAATGTAAGTCGACCCATTTTTGGCTATAATTTTCAAAGCTGAAAAATTTTCATCGTCTCTTAAAAGTTCGATTTTAGAAACAAAAGAATCAAAGCCAGCAGTCACCTCTTTATTCAAATCATAAAGTCCGTGTGGTTCGATTACTGAGGCAAAAGTGTGCGAAATACGGTTAGATTGCCGAATCATAAATGCGGCATCATTTCGCAGGTTAAAGTCTTGATCTCCAGCGCCAATACGAGTCAAATAAAGCTCCGAATTCGAGTCTGTCAAAGTGGTAATGCTATAAAAACGGTTATCATTCAGCCATGTAAAACAGCTATTTAGTTTATCGGTTTTACTTACAGATTCGAGCCAAAGGTGTTGGTATCCGTTTTTATCTCCTAACGCTTTCAGTGTGTTCGTATTTTTCTTGTACTCGAAATTTGTACTTATCATTTGACCCTTGTAATAAAAGGGTAAATCAAATGTGTGTGCTGAATCTGATGTCACTCTAAACAAATCAATCACAATCGGAAATTCGAAGGCTTTTACTTTCACAAGTGCTGAGGTACGATGCATCAATGCTCCTAGATAAGCATTGTTGTCGGAGCCTGAAACGACCTGAACATCGACGTTCTTAAAATCGCTGTAATTTATGTCTGAATGGAAACGCGAAGACGTTTTGATATCTGCATCGAAATGACTTGTTTCGTCGATAGTAACAGTATTGTGCGCAATCGTCTGCATGGCCCAAGTGTAATTCTCTTTGGTGTAGCCACCGCCGCTTTTGGGTTCAATATTCAAAAATCGTGCAGCGCCATAATCCGCAAGGATGGGATTCCCATTATCAAAAAGACAAATAGACAATTTGTCGTAGTGTCCATGCGACAAACCGTGAGCAGTAGCTTTAAAGGTGAGGCAAGTTTCGCTGTTTCTCTCACCATTTCTAAAAACAGTCAAACCACCTTCGTCATTTTTTGCACCATCCCGCAAGTAAAGCGAATGGTACTGAAATGGATCTATCTTGCCTGCATTTAGTGCTTTAGCTGTTGCTAAACCCGCATCAGAAACTACAAAATTTTGCTGTTGAGCAGCAATATCGAGAAGTTGAAGATTTGATGGATTATTTTTGAATGCTATATCAATTGCATACACAATTTCTTGTGTTTTAAAGGTTTTCGTCAAAGCATCATTCATATAGAATATTTGACCGTTGTAGGAGCATTGAATCAAAGCCATTACTGCTTTTTGCAAAATCTTGTCACGTCGATCAAAGACCTTTAACTCCGGTTGGTTATTATCTATTGCTTGCGCGAATGTCATAAACGGCCAAATCGCATACCTTTGATAATAAGGCCCTTCCGTAAAATATCCATCAGCCGAAAACATCGTATCCAACTGCTTGATAAAGCCTGTTTTGCCATCTTTTTTTGATCCATACAATGATTTTTCGACTAATTCTTTGTCGTTCATCACATAACCAATCATTCCCACGGCGGCTTCAGACCACGTTCCATGGTTGTGCATCCGATTGAATGTAGCGTAATTCTTTGGATTCCCATCCGATAGAAAATCAGCAATGGGATGGAAAAGATTATTCTCAATATACTCTCTATCTTTCACAGAAATTGAGTTGTAGACACAATCGTAAGCGATAGATGTGTGCACAAGCCACACTGCTTCGTTGAGAGTTTGCCAAAAGAGTTTGCCTTGTGACTCTGATCGTGCAGCTGGATGCAAAGGCAGCGAAGGATACATCTCAGCGTATTTCATCAACACATTTCGGACAAACTGGGCATATTTCACCTCCCCAGTGATTTGGAAAAGGATGCCTGCAGCATTCATTTCGTAGTAATTGTTTTTATGCTTTTCGTGAGTATAACCACCACCGCCATCTTTAGGTATAGGTACTACGATTTCAGACCTGAGAGCAGCATCGGCAACAATCTTTAGTTCCGCAATTGCTTTGTCGAAAGCTAGATACTTACCAAGTGAAGCTTTGATTTCGGCTACACCAACTGGAGTCAACATCAGACTAGGGTGCTGATTCGCTAAAGCTAACGACGATGATAGGAAAAATATTCCTACAACTATTAGAAATACTCTTTGTGTTTTCATTAGATTTTTGTTTGATTTAACCTATTTAAGTTAGATTACTCTACAAAAGTAACGAAACCAAGTTGGCTTACCAAGTTAAACCATTAAAATGTTATTTCTCTCTATATATAGCTTATCTATGCTATTATTCACAACTAATTTTGAACAAAATATTTACCAAACCAAAATCTTCTTTAACATAAAAGAACCTCCTGATTCTTTATATGAGAGAAAATAAATCCCTTTGCTTTCAATGTATTTTGTAAAAATTCCTTCTTGAATAAATTCACTAAAAATCGGAATTCCAGCGACTGAATAAAGTGTAATCACGCCAGATTTTGAAGTTGCTACAGTTAGAAATTGGTGAGCAACTGAAGCCTGCATTTTGGAAGAATATGGAACCGTTTTTATGGATGTGACTCCATTGTCGAAAAAAGATGCACCTACAGAGTTTCTCAACGGTGTAATTCGGGTAGTGGTTCCATTTATCTGACTTGCTCCAGGAATTTTCGGTGGCAAAACACGTGAACGGCCACGTAAATCAACTGAAATTTCAGGAAAATTATTAGTGGAATAGGTAGAGAGTGCTGAACCTGATGTGGGTTCAAATATTGGGGGAATGGTAGAACCCTGAACCATTTTAGCATTCTTACCCGTAATAACCTGCGCTGAAGTATAAGGAAAATCAACGTATTTACCCTGATTCATCACATTGTTTTTCCAAACTACATCCATCAATGGATTCGTTTGGGCGATGGTTACATTTACCGATGAAGCAGACGTGTTAAATATGTGATTATGAGCAATAGTCGTACCTATTGGAGGTAAGGTGCAGGTTGTGCTGCTGTTGTAGTTGATAATAAACGCCTGAGCACAATTGACCATTGTGTTGAACGCAACCAATGCGTTTTTCACTTGAAAATATTCGTTAAGTGCCGAGTTTTCTTTCCCTCGTACGATGCAGAGAGCCGATCTATAGTTTGTCCCAGTGAGATTCTCAAAATAATTGTTGTAGACTTTATGATTTTCACCAATGATGCGAACTCCACCTGTGTTAGCAACTCCATTTCCAATAAAGTAGTTACCATCAACGGTACAACTATTTCCATGTCGAAGGGTCAGCATCCCTTTGCACTCCAAAAAGAGGTTATTTGAGTAGTAGTTTCCACACGATTTATTGGAGATAATTTCAATTTCACCGTTACAATGCTCAAAAATATTGTTTGTAACACTCACACCGGCAGTTTGCATCGAAGTTGAGCTATCCCCTACGCGAATAATCTCTTGTCCGTTGAGTTCAGATCCTGTAGAATCAACATTTGCATTACGATAACCGAAATAATTTTGATTGATGATGTGATTTGGAGTTATTCCAGTCTGAAGCCAAACAACCATAAGCGTTCCGGAGTTTGTTTTATTCTGAAAAGAGCAACGGTCCACCTTGTTATTGGCGCCATATAGCGATACCCACTTGCTGTCAACAGCACTGTCGGCTGGATTGCAATCGACAATTGCACAATTTGTCAATCGACAATGATCTGCAAATACAGTTGATGAGGTGCGAAAAGCAACAATTTCTGAGCCACTCAAATTACCATTTTTGAAAAACAGACCCGAAACCTCAACGTATTGACCAGAAATTCCGATATGAGAAGTTCCAGTTAGAAAAACCTTTCCAGCTGTTTCTGCTGATAAAACGATGGGATTCGCAGCAGTGCCATCACCTTTAATAAGAATCGACTGATCTGTGTATGTATTGTTTTTCAGCACAATAGTATCACCAGCCAACCATTTCCCACTGTTTATCTGGGAGACAGATGTCAAGATAATTCTATTTGCATGAGCAAAGAGAATCGAAATCGAAAATAAAAAACTAATCAAAAAATGTTTCATTGCTTAGATTCAAAAAAAAAGCGGACAATTAAACGAATCTCATTGTCCGCTCTCCAAAACACACTACATCAAACTATTTATTACTAGAAAAAACACATCACATTCAATAAAAATTTATTCAGGCACTAAAGTCAATAAAGGAGTGATTCTACTGCCTTTCCTCCAGATAGAAGCTCGGCAGAGTATAAACTCAGGTATTTTGATTTTTTGCTTAGTTTATCTGCTCGGTAGAGAAGCCAAGACAGCTCTTTTTGTACTTTGTCCCACTCTTTAATTTGCTTGTAAGGAAATTCTGATGACGGTTTTCCTGCGAAATTCGCCAAGTAAGCTAAGGCCTTGTCTACGCTTCTACCATCAGATGATACTTTGTTGAATAGATCGACTCCTGTCACACCCTTTGCCATAACACACATATCGAGAATGTGTGTGAGATTGAAAATGGAGTAGCCTAAAGCCGTTGTTCGTGCCAACTCGAGTGGTTGGCTGCCATCTGGCTCTATCTGCGCAAAAAGTCGTCTATTTGAAAACTCATTGATGAATCTGAGCGCGACATCGGTTCTACCTACATAGGTTGCATAACGTACAACCTGCACATCGAATGCCGTTCCGTGATTATTCTTCGCCTCATACTCCTCGTTTGCTATTGGGGAGGTAAGCATCCATTGCAAATAGTCTGAAAACCAAGACTTCATAGCTGCTTGATCACTCTTCTTAAATCGTGAAGACTCCTTCAACAACTCTAAACCATCTAACATTTCGACAAAAGCATAAGAGTCGATTAAGCCCTCACCTCTTCCACGACCTTCGTTTCGTCCAAGAATTGTTTGACCGAAATTCATATTTGGGTTCATTCGTGTATCGCTGTTAACAAACCAAATACGGAGGTTTTGCACCGCTTTTGCTGCATAATCCTCGTTTCCAGTAAGATAATACGCCAATGAAAGAACTGTCACACTTTTCGACATCATGCTCATTGGAGCTCTGTCTAGTTTATCTATCTCCTTATTGACAAGCCCGTCTCTTCTGATATAAGGCAATCCATCTTTTTTTTGGGGATCTGGCCACCAATAACGCCCCATACTCCAATAGTCGTGCTTATCGCCACTCGGTGGAGTAAGCTCCTTATCCATAACCGATGATATCACGATTGAAAGCTGTCTATTTGCTTCTTTCATAATCAATCTTGAAGCTACTGTGGGAGACTCTTTTTCTCGATTTAATTTGTCAATATTCCAGATGCATGGTTGACTAAAAATAGTAAATGCTAAATTGAAAAACAAAAAGGCAAAGATGACTTTTTTCATAAATTTTTTGTTCTTAATGCTACTGAAACTTTCTATTGGTCAACCAATTAAAAAGTTGCTCAAATTTACTACATTTTGTGGTTTTCACAAAATTATAATTGGTTAATCTCAAAAAAAAGGTAATAGGAAAAATCAAACCTCTTGTCTAAAGGAAACAAGCTCTATTTATCGGTAATCAATGGGAAATTATCTGTTCGAAAAGGAGATGCCAGAAAACCATCACCATTCTTAAGATTCGCTTCAGTCCAGTTTTCCCAGCCATAACGAACGGCCTCAGGTTTTGGAACACTTCCAGCATAAACAATCAATTGATTTCCTTTGATTTCTGCTTTAGCTGGAAAAAATGTATGATCTTCACCACAAATTGTGAATCCCAATAATTCGCCATCAACTTTAAAACCATTTGTAACGAAATCGAACGAAACAATCGCTTGATTTCCTTTAATCTCTACATTCTTATAGAGTGGTCCTGAATAAGGGTTATCGAAACCATAAACTTGATTGAGAGCTATAGCCGAAAGTCTCTTACCAACAGGTTCTTTGTGTGTTGGATGGATGTTCGTTTTTTCTCCAAGATCGATTGTCACAGCCATTCCTGTGTTTTTGACGGTTTTGAACGTGTACAACTGAGCATCACGAAGTTCAGGCCAAGTTGGACTATTGTTGACACTGGCATTAGCATAGCTTGGCAATTGCACAAATAAGAACGGAAGATTTGGATTTCTAAAATCAGTTCGCCATTGTTCTATCATGGCGGGAAACAACGTGCGGTACTGAGCTGCATGTGGGGAGTTATGCTCACCTTGATACCAAATCACACCTTTGGCAGTATAAGGAAACACACGATTTAACATTGTACCGTATAAACCTCCGGGACGATTGTAGTTCTGTTCACCCATCGGTTCGTTTGGTTTTTTCAAACTCGCTCTTCCTTCTTTAGTCGTATCGTTATATCGCTTTAAATCCTTGTTGTATTTGGCAAGCAATTCAAAATATTTCTCTTTCCCAAGCTTAGTGTAGTTTTTATCGTAATTTTCGACAAGTGGGGCTGTCTCTGATTTTTTCAGAATTGATTCACGACTCATCCAGGTTTCGGCGCCAGATCCGCCTTTGTAACAACAGATTACACCAATTGGAACGTTTAATTTTGCTTGCAATTCTTTTGCAAAATAATAAGCGACTGACGACATTGTAGCTACATTTTCTGTAGTAGCCGTCCGCCAACGCATATCTCCTCGATTTTTGTCACCATCGAAGGCTTTGAATGGAACCAATACAAATCTAATATTCGTGTTTTTTGCCTGTGAAATTTCATCCTTTCCATTATCCGAATTTTGAAGCATAAAAGCCATATTCGATTGACCGCCTGCAATCCAAACTTCACCTAAATAGACTTCTTTCAGTCTAATTGTGTCTTTTACCGAAACAACTGTCAATGAATATGGTCCACCTTCTTTGAGTTTTGATAATTCTAAACTCCATTTTCCATCACTGTTGCTTTTTGTTTGAATTTGCTTGTCTTGAATAAATAAAGTAACAGTTGCTTTTGGTGCACTTGTTCCCCAAACTGCAATTTTTGAATTCCTTTGTAGTACGGCTCCTTCGTTAAATAGTTCACCTAATTTTAGTGATTGTCCATTCAAAGGAATTGTCAGAAGAAGACCAAACAGAAAGACTGAAATAATTTTTTTCATACGAGTTTTTTATTCTTATATTTCCGTGGAAGATTATTTTATAAAGACCTTGGTTGTTGAAACACCCTGTGTGCTTTTCAGTTGAATCAGAAATAGACCTTTGCCAGGTGCTTCGAAGGTTTTATTCTGAGTTTTTAGAATCAAAGTACCTAAATTATCGAAAACTTTGACAGAGATGAATCCCTCATTTTTTATGACCAGCTGATTTCCAATTTGAATAACACTTGTAGAATTCTGTTCGACGTTCATTGATTTCACAACCGTTGTCATTCCATCAAGTATCTCAGTCAAAAATGTATTTACCTCATTTGTCATTTGGGTATTATAACTGTCAGGAAATCCACCATGTAGACCACCTGGAACTGTTGTGAACTTATTTTTGACTCCTGCAGCTTGCAAAGCAGCTTGCAATTTAACGGACTGTGAGTACGGAATTGTTGGATCAGCATCTCCGTGAATGATATAAGTCGGCGGCGTGTTGGCATTTACCATTTCAATAGGTGAAAGTGATTTTACAAATGCGGTATCATTAGCATGCGTTCCTAGCCAAATAACCATTCCGGGATAAACTGGAGCAAAAGTAATCAGGTCTGATGCACCATATTTGTCTATTACAGCCATCACTTTGATTTCTTCAGGATAAGGTGTGCAGTCATTGTCGTACATTTTATTATTCTGAAGATAGCCCGCTGTTAAAGCCAGATGACCGCCTGCAGAACCACCTTGAAAAATGATTTTATCTTTAGCAATATTCAGTTCTTGCGCATGATTCAGCAGGTAAAGCATTGCCCCTCTTACATCCTCTACAGCTGCTGGGGCAAGAATTTCATTCCTCATCCGATATTCTACATTGGCAACCGCAAAACCTCTGTCGAAATAAGTTGAAAAGCCACCTTGTTCCTCTTTGTATCCTCCTACCCAGCCGCCTCCATGCATATTGATAACCACAGGAACAGGAGTCGCAGCATCAGTCGGATAATAGATATCCATCCGGCAATTGGTGCTGTTTACATTTTTGTAGACCACATCCAATAAACCATTGTAATTGGCTGGATAAGCCACAGATTTAATGGTTTGAAAATTAACGACTATTGCTTTTGAAAGATTCGTCGGATTTAATACTTCGGCGAAAGCTCCAGCACTCACAGTAAGCGTATGGTTTTTATTTGACGAAGTCGTTGTGGTAAGTGTTGCAGGAATTATCGCGGTATTATCAGAGACACTACAACTACTCAATGGAATTTCAACGCCATCAAGCAAAATAGTACCACTCATTTTTTGTATATTTTTATTGAATGTAAGAGTAGCCGATTTCTGCAAATTAGCAAAACAGATTCCATTTTCTGATGGTGAAGAACTCTTCAACGTCAAATCAATGGTCTCTTGCAGCGTTCTAGTAGCTATCTTATAGATATAAAGTCCACTACCTGAATTGTTGGCAATACGAAGTTTTGTCTCGGTATTTCGTGCTAAAGGAATATAATATACGCTATCGGAAGATTTAATGGTAGTGTAGGTACCTATAGTTTGCCAAGCGCTATTGGCAAACTCCTCGAGGCGAAAACTCATTCCAGTTGTACCAGTTAAAGCATGAATTTCTACTTCACCTACAGTAGTTAATGTAGGAAGTTCGACAGATCCAGCCTGTGTATTTCGGTCTACAGCTATGCGATTGGTATGCGTTTCGCCAGTTGGGCAAGTCATGGATCCTGTGTAAAGATAGGCTTTTGTCAGATTGAACCCGTTAATAGTTGATGAGGGATAGTTACCCGTAGCCAAAGCTGTGGATGCTATTGTACCCCACGAACCATCAGCAAAATTTGTGCTAATTTTTGCGACAGAGGTAGGTGGAACAATAGGCGAATGTGATGCATATTTTGATAGTTCAATATCATCCACCACAAACCAACCAGCATTTACATACTGAGGATCGGTGGATAGGGTAGCATAAAAAATTATTTTAAACGTTGATAACGAATCCCTTATCGGCAATGATATTTTAGCAAAACCAGGTGACGCTGTCTTGTTAGGAAAGTTAAAAGCATTATAACTCTGCAAAATTGTAGTATCTGCACCTACGACTTTACCAACATAAAGAGTCATGTAAGTCGCGTTTGCATTTTTGGAAACATAAAACGAGAGGGTATCAGCACCTATTACTTGAGGTGTAATCAGGTTTTTATTGTAGCGTCCTGATCCAGCTGGGTCAAACTTTATAGCATAAGTGCCTGAGAATGATAATCCTGTGTGGTTAATGGTTGTGGTAGAGCTGCATTGCCTGACCCATCCTGATGGAGAAGAAGACGCAAAACCTTCTTGTAAATGGTATTCAGTTGAATGAAGAGAAAATACACTTAAAACAGCTGTAAATAAAAGAGCTACACTAGTTTTCATTTATTAATCAATAGATTATAAGTTAATTGAATAAGCAAGATTAGTAATTAAATAATGAAAAAGCTAATTTAATTCAAAATCTTTTTACCGTATATTTAAGGAAGTCTCATTTATCAAAATCTGACAAATGAGACAGCCTTAATAATTTGAGTATTGATGCACTTAAATTCTATTTCTTCGTAGACGATGCATTTGACATCACCTGAATATCCCAAATATTAATGGAGCTACTTGAGTTAGGGACTATGCGCAAAGTTGTAGGAACAGAATATGCTAAATTAAAGGTAAATGCTTTAATTACTGCCTTTTCACAAGGTGTAACCGAGTTTGGAATATCCTCATAAACTACTCCATTCAACACTTGCAACTTAAACTCCTTCAAATCAGTACCTGCACTAGCTTTGATAACGACCTGGCCAATGCTTGACAATTTCGGCAATTCAAGATACGATTTCGTTCCTTTTATTACGATTCTACCTTTGGATGGGCTTCCATTGCCAGCAGCCTCCCCTGCAGCTCCTGTTGATTGAGCCGGAGAAACTATCAAAGCATTCGAACTAAAAGTACCATCTGTTTTACCATCAAATAGTTTTTTGGTAATGGAATAAGCAACTCCTGTAGGCGATTTACTGGGTGGTTCTGGTGCAATTCCCTGTTCAGCTTTCCAGTCTTGAAAATTCTCTTGAATCAATACAACTTGTGCATTTGCAATAAACGCAATAAAGCAAAAGAGCAGAAGAAAAAAATGTTTTTTCATGGTGAATAAAATTTGATTGTTATTAATGTTTCCCTTTTTAAATCCCACCATTGGTAGACCAATATTGGTTCACCAAAATTAATATTTACATTCACAATAAAAAAAAAATCTACAACAATTTTAATCAAAAATGTTGTATAACATACGACTGGTTGACCAGACAAGTTCACATAAAAAAGGTTCGGTACTGAAATCAATACCGAACCTTTTATTCAACTCTGATAAATTAATTATCTGATCACCAATTTTTCGGTCAAATGAATATTAGATTGCCCTGTAAAATGTACAATGTAAATTCCTTTTTTTAGATTCAGATTTACCTTGTTCACATCTTGAACAGACATCACAAGAACTCCTTGCGAATTGTATACCTCAATTTTACCTGTCCGAGGAGCAGTTACATTATTTCCAACAATAATCAATTTAGAAGTCGTAGCTTTATCCGCTATCTTAGTTGTTAAATCGTTGTAATATTCCCCCGATTGAGTAGTTGCATCTGAATTAGAATATAGAATACCATCACCTTTTGCTGTTACAGTGAAAGTGTAATACCTATCCGCTGTTGAACCATCAATTGAAAGCATATTCGTTGATTGCCCTGACACATTTACGGTTTTGAGCAAGGTCAAGCTACCAGAGGAAGTGCCTTCATACAAAGAGACATCGTAACTAGATGCGTTCTCAACAGGAAGCCAATTTACAACAAGAGTAGATGGAAAACTACCCGCCCATGGTGAATTTGAAAGCACAGGTGTAGCCAATTTTGTAAATGAGATTGTTGTAAACGAAGCCGAAGCAGCAGATTGATAAGAGTCTGAATAAGCTACGTCACCATCTCCTATAGCTTTCACTTTATAGGTGTACGTTGAGTCGGCTTGCAATCCAGTAATTGCTAAACTAGTAGCTGCTTGACCTCCAGTTGTAGTGGCTGTCACTTTAAGGGTTGTGCCTTTATAAACCTTAACTTCATAGTTAGTTGCATTCGCATCTATTGGAGTCCAGTTTGCTGTGAAAGCAGTAGCAGAAATATTGCTTGCAGTGCCTGTGGTTGGAGCTGTTAATAACGCAGGATTTGTAGCCCGTGCTATGATTTGTGTAATATAACAACTTCCACTGGTATTGTTCTCAATCTTGAATTTTGCATTTAAATGAGGTGTTGCAAATGGAATAATAACAATATAATCCATGCTGGCATCTTTCGAGGCTTGCGGGTAAGAATACGTTCCAACCAAATCCCATGTATTTGTAGTTGCATTGAATTCACGAACATTAATTGTATTTAGCGCAGTTCCCATGGCGAAGTGAATTTCCAATTGACCAACTGAAGTAATTGTTGGTAACGAAACGCTACTAGCCGTACTCGATTTATCTAAGGAGATTCGGTTGGTGTGAGATTCACCTTTGGGTCCTTTAGCCGTATTAACATTTAATGTTGCATTGTTGAGGTAAAAACCATTAATCATACCCGAAGTAAAAGCTCCATTAGCTGGAACTGCGGCTTCGATTGTGCCCCATGTGCCATCACTAAAGTCGGTGCTGAAACTTGCTTTTGCATCAGGGTCTGCGGTAGTGATAGTACCTGAAGATGCAGAAGCATCGGAGTTGCTATACGTTGCATTATCGCCAACAGCTGTCACAATATAGGTGTATGCTAAACCAGACATCAAACCAGTAACTACAGCCGAAGAGGTAGAAGCGCCTGCGGCAGATGCGGTAGCATTAATCAGATTTGAGCCTAAATAAGTCTGAACAGAATAACTTGAAGCATTGGCAACAGGTGTCCAATGAGCCGTAAAGCCAGTAGATGTTGGGATATCTCCGCTTCCCACAGTTGGTGTAGATAATTTTGCCAATGTAGGATATATACTTGAATTACCTGCCGTCACACCATCGCCACAAGTAAATGAACTTCTGTTGGTAAGCGTAAAGTCACGCGAAGCTTCATTCGTGAATGCAGGGGTTGTAGAAAACGTATTGGTAGCCGTTGGAACCGTAGCAAGTCCAGCTAAATAGCAATAATCAACCGTACTTGCAGGCAATATGGTAGGCACTGATACAAACAAGCTATTTTTGATGCTGATTGATCCGTTTGTGCCAGTAATTCGTAAAACTCCTGATGCTATGCCAGCATCTGCTACTTTATAAAAGGTGCAATGATCAATCGTTGTGGTACCAGAATTGGCTACTGCATTATAAATCACGTTGTTTCTGGAGGTAAGCGTTGTGCTGTTGCTAAACGTGTTATTCTTAAGATTTACAGTTGTATTTGGCCCAGTCGTTGTTCCATTCAAATACAAAATTCGACCACCGCAAGCATTAAACGTAGATCCTTGTACATCCAAAACCTGAGTTCCCGAACTTCCATTCATTCGGATAGTACCGTTTCCGGGAACGTTCTTAAAATCGTGGAAATAGCAATTTGTTACATATATCTTGGTATTAGTAGCTCCTGTACCTGAATCGTAAATAGCTATTGGCTGCGCTCCACCCGATGCTGGATTAGCACCGTCCAGTTCGAGTCCATCAAATCTAAGTGTTAAACCAGTGGTTGCAGTGTAGAAAATATTGGCAGTAGTACCTGTCGATGTTGAGTTTAATTTAATAATAGGTTTTGCAGCCAATCCGGCAGCGGCACGTACAGTCGTGTGTCTAATCAGAATCGCATTATTCGAAGCAGTTGAAGTAAAGGTATAAACTCCGCCCGATTCCGTCAACTCATATATATCGGCTGCACCTGCTTTCAGGTCAGCAAAAAGTGTAGCAGCTTCGCTGGCAGCGTATTGCAAAGTAAATGTGCCGGTAGAACTTGCCGTAGTGAATGAAGCAGAAGCGACTGAAGCGGCAGAACTAAGGAAAGTGACTCCATCGCCAATCGCCGTAACGGTGTAAGTGTAGGTGGTGTTTGGTGCTAACATTGCTGTAATAGAAAGCGTGGCAGAAGTTGCGCCACTGACACTCTTCGGCGAACCTGTGACTAAAGCATTAGAGCCATCGTACACATTGATTGCGTAACTGGTGGCATTGGGCACTGCGGTCCAGTTGGCTGTGAAACCAGTCAGTGTTACACGCGAAGCTGTCCCAACAGAAGGTATGTCAAGCACTGTTTGTGCCGAAACTGTACTTGCCATTGCTATGCTTAGTAGAAAAGCGAAGAAAAGAGTAAATTTTTTCATAATAAAGAGATTTTAGATGAATGTATTTATTGGTTGACCAAAAATACAATACTTTTTACAATAAAAAAACAATTTGTTCAGTTTTTTTCTCAAAGTATGTTGTACAATATATTTTCAGCTTTCTTATTGACTCATTAAAACAAAAAGAACACCAGCATAACGTAGCTGATGTTCTTCAATGATCAATGTTATCAAATAATTAACGAATTGATATTTTCTTCGTTAGTGAGAAACCATTATTGTTCACAAAACTAACAATGTATAAACCAGGATTTAAGCGAATAGGCGCATTTGATTTTACGTTTAGTTTTGTAATCTCTTTTCCTGAAAGCGAAAAGAGAGAGAGAATACCACTTGCATTAATTGTTAGTGAATTATCTTTTATTGCAATGATAGGTTGAGCTAAACGATTATTTATCAATGTGGTGATACCAAACTGTGCAGTTTGTCCTGATTCACTTGAATCGAAATAGGTAGAATTATCACCTATAGCAGTTACAGAATAAGAATACATATGTGAAACATAGTCTACTAAGCCCGACACATCAGCACTCTCAGTTGCTTGACCAGATACACTAACGGTTTTGAGATAAACAGCATCTTCATAAACTTTCACATTGTAGCCTCCAGTGGCATTTGCAACGGCTGTCCAAGAAGCAGTGAAGGTTCCATCTGTGTTATTGGAGACAGAACCAGTTACTGGGACTGCCAACTGATGAGCTGTAACGAAATTCGCAGAAGCAGATGAAATAAATGAAGTTGAATAATTAACGTCTCCATCACCAATTGCTTGCACAGTGTAGTTGTAGGTTGAGTCAGCTTGAAGCCCAGTAACAGCTATACTTGATGCTGATTCACCAGATGCACTACCCGTAAACTTAAGAGAAGTACTTACTATTGCGCCCTCGCCATTATGTTTTTGTAAATATACTTTCACTGTGTAGCTCGTAGCACCCGTTACTGCAGTCCAATTAGCAGTGGCAGTAGTAGCTGTATGAGCACTTTCTGTACCTACGGTAGGTATGACCAACAATGCAGGGGCAGTAGTGCGTGCAATTATTTGGCAAATGTATAATCCACTTGATGTTTTGTTTGCTATTCTTAATTTAACAGCAGATGCACGCGATATATTGGTAATAAATATCACATCGCCCGAAGATGTCCAAGTTAAGTCTGTTTGTGAATACGTTTCAACCACCGACCAAGCATTGGTACTGGTGTTGTATTCCTCTAAGGCAAATGTTTTAGGTGTTCCTGCAGTCGGTTGTGATCCAAACGTCGCATGAACTTCGATTTGCTCTACAGAGTTTAATGTAGGAAGAATAACAGCTCCCCCATTTGCACTTTTGTCAAGTGCCAAACGATTGGTATGCGTTTCGCCTTTTTGTCCTGTTTTTGAACCCGTATAAACGATGGTGCTGGTTAAATCATAACCATTGATGGCCAAATTACCATAAGTGCCCGATGCGGGTGTCGAAACTGCAACTGTACCCCAATTACCATCGCTAAAATCAGTACTGATTGTGCTTACTTTACCCGTTGTAGATACACTGGTAGCTGAAGACTCGGAGTTGCTGTAGGTTGTTCCATCACCTACTGCAGTAACTTTGTAGGTATAATCCAAACCCGACATCAAACCCGATACGGTTGTGCTAGTGCCACTAGCTACATTGGTAGTGTTCACTAAGTTAGTGCCGCCGATGTAAGTTTTGACAATATAACTCAACGCATTAGGTACTGCTGTCCAACTAGTTGAGAAATCATTATTAGAAGTAGCGGTTGTACTAATGCCAGTAGCGGTTGCGAGAGGTGTTGCTGGAGAAACATATTTAGCCACAGCTTCTGCCCAAGTATCTGCTACTCTTATTCCACTAATACTTGAATTTGTTGTAGCTGTACCGTTTTGTCGTATCCAAAGATTACTAAGTTTTGTACGAGTAGTCGCTGATACATTATCCGAAACTTCTGGAGAAGCTGGCTCAGTTCCAGCAATTGCGGGATTGATATAAACTGAAGAAGTTAATACTCCAGCCGTTAAATCATATTTCAACACAATGAAATAGGTTGTTCCAACAGTAAGTGAAGTTGGAGAGGTAGCATATTTGTAATCTGCACTTGCTGATGAACCCCTTACTGTCCCAATCTTCAAAAAACCCGTTGTTGTTTTCCCAATCAACACCTTAGGCCCAGCACTAGTTCCATCTGCTAAACCTAATAATTCCTGATTGGTTGATACAATATTCGCATTTGCTTTAAACAAAAACGAAACATACAACACGCCAGAACTAACAGAAGTTCCTCCATTGAATGCTTTGTAAGCTTTGTAATCGACCATTGTTCCGGTTACATTATCTACCAATGTATTCCCCAAACCAGAATTTGCAACAGTATTTGTTCCATCAGTATAAGTTAAGGCTCCAGAAGAAATGGTATACCCACCAGTTCCAGCTGTTCCAGCGATAGTCCAACCAGCATTTGAAAGTGCACCGACACTACCATTTATAAGCTCATCGGTGTAAATTGTCGCATTAGCCCATACGGCCGATGCGCAAAAGGTTAAGAGTAAAATAATCTTTTTCATTTTTGTTAAGTTTTAGTTAGTGAATTTAGTTTTTAGTGTATTATTTAATTAGTGTTTTTCGTTTTTAAAGAATAAAGGCGTCCCTAAACAACCTTGTGTTCGCACACAAAATTGATCAAAAAATAGTTCGGCAAGACCACACAATCTACGCCGAACTATTTACACACACTTTATCTTATGATTACTTTTTGAGTTAAAGGTAAACCTGAACTATTGGTAAACCTCACGATATAGATGCCTTTGGCCAAATTCGTATTCACAAATCTAACGTCTTGCAAATTGTAGATCTTAGCACCTTGAATAGTGTAGATTTCAAAATTTCCAACTTCTGAAGCAAAAATTGTTTTTCCTACCACGTTGATGTATCGAGAAACAACAGCGCTATTTATACCCGCTGGATCTGCTTCAAGTTTAAAAGTTGGAGAAGCCGCAGAAAGAAGAGAATTTGTATGGGTGACACCATCACCAACAGCCACAACTTTATAAGAACATACTGAAGCAGAATCTAATCCCGAAACATTTAAACTGTTTACCGATTGACCAGTTACACTGAAGTTTTTATACAAAGCTTTACTGTAGTTAAACACTGACACGAAATAACCTGAAGCATTGTCTACTGGAGTCCAATTTGCGGTAAATCCACCAGGAATAATATTTGTTGCAGCGCCGATTATCGGTGAGGTAAGAGCAGTTGAAGAAGGTAAAGTCGGACGAACGATTATCTGAGAAACATTCATCGAACTTGTTGCATTGTTACGCAAACGGAAAACCGTCGGTGTTGAGCGTGAAATATTCTCAACTACAACCGATTCAACTTTTGTAGTCGTGTAAGGGCTTGCCCCTACTGGTGTCCATGTCACGCCATCAACACCTAATTCTTCTAAGGCTATAGATTTTGCGTCAGAACCTGAGAATACGTGAAACTCAATTTGACCAACTGTGCTTACGGCAGGAAAAACAACAGCAGCTGTGAGCAATTTATCAAAACTTATCACATTAGAATGCAACTCTCCATAAGGACCTTCGTTAGTTCCGGCGTAGAAAAGAGCTTTTTCGAATGAGAATCCATTTACTTTCCAAGTTGGGTAATTGCCGTTAAGTGGCAAATTTGTACTTGGAGAAGGCACTGGAGCTCCCCAAATTGCAGCAACACCAAAATCTGTCAAAATTGATGCCACAGCAGTTGATTCAGTTGTGCAAATGATTGTTTCTGAAGGTGTAGAATCCAAGATTGTTGATCCATTTCCTTTTGCAACAACATGCACTTTGTAGCCTGTACCCATCTGCAGGTCAGCAATTGGAGCACTTGTAGCACCAGCTCCCACAGTGATGGTTTTCACTAAAGATGTATTCAATGTAAGCACAACATCATACCCTGTTGCACCTGAGACCGCACCCCAATTCACAGTAAAGCCTGAAGTCGAAATAGCTGACGCTGCACTAATTGAAGGTACAGACAAACCTAATGTTGTTACATCAGGTGATGCATTTCCCAATTGCGAATTTGCAAACGTTAATTTGTCAGCAATTGCTGTTACTTTATATGTGTAAGTCAAGTTGGAGCTAAGTCCTGTAACGGAAACACTGCTTGCACTTTGACCATCAACACTAATTGTTTTTACCAATACACTGTTAGAATATATTGCAACACTGTAACCAAGAGCATTCGCAACTGGAGACCAATTAGCCGTAAAGCTGCTGTTAGACACATTAGTAGCGGCAGAAGCCACCGGACTTGGTAATTCAGCTACTTGCTTACCGACAGCTGCTGCCCAAGAACCAGAAACACGAACACCACTTACTTGAAATTTGGCAGCACTACTACCGTTAGTACGGAAACGAATTCCATCAATCGCAGCTGCGACATCTTTCGCACTCGTATTATCAATCACATCAGGTGTGGGTTCTGATGCTGATCCAATAACAGGATTTACAAACAAAGAGGCTGTTTTTGCAGTCCAATCGTATTTTACTACCAGTAGGAATGTTTGATTAATATCTGAATATTCTGTAGCTGCAAATTTATAATCTACAGATGATGAGCTTGCCCGAGTGGTTGCAAAACGAAAGTTTGTAACTGTGCTAACACCTTTACCAATTAATACTTTAGGTCCATTGCTTCCTGCAATCGAAAGCCCCATAATTTCAGAGTTTGCTTGATTTTGAGCTACTCCTGGCTTAAACAATAATGAAAGGTAGATTACACCAGATGATTTTGCAGGTATTGTTTTCACAACCTTAAAATCCGTTCCACCAGATGTGTAGTCACTTGTTACCAATTTCCCAAGTCCAGATAATGCATACATTCCGTTCGCATCTCCATAAGATAGCGGATCTGAAGAGAGATTACCAATTGTACCAATTGCTGCACCATTGGCAGCTAAGGTATTTGTCCAACTTGATTCAGTAGTTAGACTACTACCTAGATAATCGAATGTTTCGTCATATATTACCTGAGCTTTACTCAAGAGAGCGAAACAGGAAAAAGCAAATAAAAAGGCTAGTTTTTTCATAATAATTTATTTAAGTGTTTATTCGTGATTCAGATGAATTTATTTTGGTCAACCAAAATTAATGTATGTTATCAGATGCACAAAATATTTATAACATTTTTTTTAAAAAACTGCTGTATAACATATAATTGGTATACCAAAATAGGGTATAAAATACAAAATCTTCATTTTAGAAATCAGAGACTTTATTATTCAAAGAAAATGATGGTTAAACTTAAAATAAATTGAAGCAAAATAGAATAAATAATCAGATGAAAAGTCACAACCACAAAGCGAGACTTCATCAAATTTCTTTTCAAATTCGTTACCCAAAATTTGCCAACTAACATAAATTTCACAAATCACAAAACACAGTAGGAATCATATTACATTTCACACTTGCTATACTTTTACCTCCATTCAATCTCACACGAATAATTGCACGGCCATTTTGTACTTCTACCACTCTCGATCCTGATGATGTACCCAGATTCTCAATCAATTTTCCATCTCCAATTAATCCGAAAGTGACTACATTTTTGGCATCCAGGCACAAGACTTTATTGGCATCCAACAGTTTAACTTCGATAGTCGCTGTATCGCCTTGTTGTGCAATTTTGGTCAATGTCATTTGCGCAGGCTTTCCCCATTTCTCAGTTTGGTAGTTTTGAACGATTTCGTCTGTGACTGTTGTTTTTCCCTTGCGAGCTATCACTTTCAGTTGATTAGCTCCACTCAAATAAGTGACGTTCCACCGTAAACCAGCAGCAGGAAAATCTTGGCTATTTCGTTTCTTTACACCTTGACTTTTACCGTTTAAAAATAGTTCTGCTTCCTCACAATTGGAATAGACTTTCACCATTTTCTCTTCACCTGCATTGCCCCAACGCACTGGCCAACTGTGTCCGTAGATATGCACCATCGGTTTGTCTGTCCAATACGATTGAAAAACGTAATAAGCTTCTTTTTTCGTAAAATCACGTTCCACAACTCCCTTTTGATTCATGTATGGAATCGGATTATCAGGTCGAACTGGTGTTGAGAAATCTTTGAACACCCAAGCAGCTGAGCCAGTCAAATTTGGCATAGTTTCTTGTTCTTTAAGGTGCCAATCGAACAAGTTACATATATACGATTCGCTCCAATCGCCGTCTTTCGATGCACGGGCTGAACCGCCAATAAGCGAAGCATCGCCTGCTCGTTCATCTACGCCTTGTCCAGTTTTTATACCTTGCAATCCTTTATCTGGCGTTTCAGAATGTCTACGAGCATGGCTATCTCCCCCCCACTCAGCATGGAAGAAACGAGAAACTCCACTAATCTCTTTTTCGGTCATCTCTTTGTATTCGGTATAAATACCGCGATACCATCCTGCCCAAATGGAAGGCGAGTAAACATCGGGGATATCTTTGCAAAAATCGCAGCGACGAATGGAGGTCAATCGGGTAGAATCCATTTGATGAGCAATCACGTTAAGATCCGACATGTAGGTTTGAATCTTCTTTTTGTCAAACTCAGGAAAATCGCCAGCCCAGTCGTTTTCGTTACCCAATCCCCAAAGAATGATTGCGGGATGATTGCTGTGCTGTGTAATCATGTTTCTCATCATCCGCTTCCCTTGTTCTTGATAAATTTTTCCTCCTAATCCACCTCTGCACCAAGGAATTTCTTCCCATACGAGAATCCCCAAGCTATCACACAAATCCAGTACAATACGTGATTGTTGGTAATGTCCCAAACGGATAAAGTTGACTCCCATATCTTTCATCAATTGCATTTCCTGACGAATTTGTGCCTCAGTCATAGCAGCACCAACCCCTGCATGGTCTTCGTGGCGATGTGTACCACGAATTAACAGGCGAGAACCGTTGAGCATAAATGGCCCTTTTTCGAGAAACTGAAAATTTCGAAAGCCAAAATTTTCAGTAATTGTTTGTTCTCCAGCTTCGGAATTGATGGTCACTTTACAACTGTAGAGATTAGGCTGCGAAGGCGACCACAATTTTGGTTTTTTGATGGTGGTCGAAAGTAGCGATTCTTCACCATCGAAACTTTCTACATCTTGCTCTTTTACGAGTACCGATTTCCCTTTTGGATCAAAAAGTTCGATTTTCAATTTGCCCTTTGGAAGAGTCGATTTATTGTCAATAGTAACCCCGACGTTCAATTTACCCAACACACCCTTGGCATCGACATTCGGATAGAGGTGCACTCGGTTGATTGACAAAGCCGGTTGATAAACCAAGTTTAGATAGCGATAAATTCCACCGTAAACATTAAAATCAGAAAGGCTAGAAGGCATCATCTCTAAATCGCGTGAGTTGTCGCAACGAATTTCTACTGGAATCTTGCCTTTGTAGCTATCTGCTATTTTTTTATTCTTCTGGAATTCCTTGATTGCATCCGTAATATCGACACTCCATTCGTCGTAACCCCCAACGTGTGAGCCGACTTTGGTCATATAAACGTAGACATCTGTCTTTTGTCCCGCACCTTCGAAATGCAGAATAGTACGACCTTCTTTGTATGGATTGTTTACCTCAATCTGGTTTGTGTACCAACCTGGCCCTTGGTAATAATTCACATCGGGATCTACTGCATCACTTGCATTGAAACAGTGTGGCAACGACACTTTTTCCCACAAAGGAACACTTTCGGGATTGCCATCTTTCACTGGTCGAACGGCTTCCCATATTCCACCAAGGTCACTTTTCAAGAATTTCCAATTTTCATTGAGTCGAACACTTGTTTTTTGTTGTGCAAAAGTCAATTGGATAAAGAAAAAGCTCAGAACGAATAGGGTTAATTTGATGTAAGTTTTCATAGAGTTTTGGTATATTTAGGTCTATCTATAAATAATCAATTTTACTGCTTTACTGAAATTATCAGACGAAAAACGGATAAAGTAGATTCCATTCTGCAAATCTGAAACGCGAAAAGATTTACGATGAAATCCTTCCGTTTGAAGTTCATTCTCAATGATAGATTTTACTATCTGACCGTTCGATTGACAAATGACTGCCCGAATAACAGCATCCTTGGAAACGGTATAATCAAGTTTAACCTGATTTGAAGCAGGATTTGGCGAAACAATTAGCCGATTTTTAGCTGATGAAATCTCCGAAAGTGAAGATTCGGAAGAGACACCCGAAATCACCAATTCAGGTAGATTTGAAAGGGCCTCTCGGCTGTTGAATTTTGTCAAGTTATTCGACGGCGAACTATTGTAAATAACAAGAGACACCGGTGTGGATTTGCCTAAGCAAGAAACAACATAAGGCGTTACGTCCCATTCGTAGTAGATTGAGTCGGTCTCCACCTTTGTTGTGCTTAATATGCTCCCTATTGATGGCACATTGGTGTAGGTAATTTCCGATTCAGTCCAGTTGTCATTGCATGCGGCAATGGAGATAGGTGAAGATAATCCTGCTGTATGACCAGTGCTAAAAAGTCTAATTTTCGCTCCGAAAATGGATTCAAAACCCGCCCCTGTCAAATCGAATTTCAGAAATGATTTTCTAGTAAAAGAAGGTGTACCGTTCTCTTTTATTTGCAAAACTGGCAGAACTCCGTAGTTCGTGGTCGGATTTGCGCCATGAATATAGGCATCCGCAACTGGATTGAGCGTAAGATTGTAATTCGAAACAAGCAAAAGTTGCGTAACATCATCTGCTCGTTGAAAATTGGCATCACCCTTCTGCGAAGCTGTGATAATCGAAGTACCAAGACCTACAATATGCACCATATTGTTCACAATTGTTGCAACAGATGGGTTTGAGCTCGCATACGAGACAGGCAAATCTGAATCAGCCCATGCTCCTGGAGAAAAATCTTGATTGCCAACTGCTTGAATTGGTAACGAAGGGAAACTGATGTCTTGCGGCTTAGGGCCAGGCACTTCGTAGATTGAAAAGCTATTGAAACGAATGGCGTCATCTCTAAGAGAAGTTGAGTCTAACAAACTGCGATAAATCCCCCATTTTGGGCGAATAAAGTTGTTGTTGTATCTGATGGTCATCAAATTAGCGTTGCTGTAGCTGAGGATGGTTGTTCCATCACTTACCTTCTTGATGATCATCGAATAAGACCCGTGCAAACTATCAACCATAACTGTTTCGGTAGCTTCCACCCACGTATTTTCGAATAGCGACAAATTGACGGTTGCCAGTTTGGTCGTATTGTTGTGTATCAACTCAATTCTGTTGGGTGATGCTTTTCGAACGGTGAGTGTAAAAACTGGCGCATCTTCATCACCTCCAACGGCTTTAATCTGATGAATATGGGTAAAACTCGAAGATGGCTGAAATCCCGTAGGAATTTTGAATTTCCATTTATATTGAATCGTTTCGCGGCGCGTGCCTTTCAGACTATCCGGGGAAGGATCGTAGGTTTTTATCTCTACACGTTGACGGTCGAAGTTGATGCAGCGATCGTTATCGGGTCTCACATGACTGTAGAATTCGAAAACATATTGGTTTAAATCCGCATCCCAAACCTCAGCGATATGTCTTCCAAACTCGGGATGTACACATTCTGGATTTTCCACAGCTTCTGCTCCGGGAGCCAATTTACTGTTGATGAGCTCGTACGTATTACCCGGTCCATCGGCATTGAGAAGCACTTGAGAAAGCGCAACATTGGGGACGAGAAAATAAAAAATCAACACAAAGCCGCAAAACAATATTCGATTAAGGCAAATTGATTTGCACCACAAAAGCATGGATTTTGAGAGTATGTTTTTCATCTGTTAATAATTTTGATTTTAATTGCCAGATGGAACTCGCAAATAAACATCTCCTTGTTTGTCAATATTTATTTATCGTGCTCGTTTCATGAATTAAAGCCAATAATATCTCCAACTCATCGAATAAAAAGTTGGAGAGAAATGTATTATTATCTAATTGCAATCTTCTGCACTACTTTTCCACCAACTGAATTTGTGAATTGAACAATGTAGAATCCAGTTGCCAAATTTGTCTCCACACTGTTTACACCTTCAGCTTGTAATAGTTGAGTGCCTTGTAAATTGTAAACGCGAATAGACCCAACTTCAGAGGCAAAAATGGTTTTCCTATAACTTGTTACTAAAGTAGAAGAAGTTTGAATCGCTAGTTTTGTTGCAATATTTTTAGCTACTGCATCCCCCCAAGTAGTGGACACTCGTGCACCACCGACATTGTATTTTGCATTAGAAGATCCTGTATTCCTTAACCATAAATTATTCAACGAGGTGCGAATTGTGGCTGATGTATTGTCCGAAATATCAGCGGTTGGTTCATTACTTGATCCAAGTGTCGGATTGAGGAAAATAGAAGAAGTTGATGTCGCAAAATCGTATTTCAAGACAATCAAAATCACAGCATTTGCATCTGAATATTCTGTTGTGCTCCATTTTACATCTCCACTGGTCGTGCTTCCTCTTGTCGTTCCAAATCTATAATTGCTTGTAGAAATTGTGCCCTTACCTGCCCACACTTTCGCGCCAGCACTAGTTCCCGTAGCTAAGCCAAAAACCTCGGACGCAGTTTGACTTTGCGAAACCCCTGCTTTATACATGAAAGTCAGATAAATGCTGCCAGAAGACACCGTATTGCCAAAACTTTTATACGATTTATAGTCTGTGGTCGATGTAATATCAGCGTTCATTGTTTTGCCAACTCCTGATAAGATATACGAATTTGACCCATCGCTATACGTTAGAGCTGGGAGTAAAATATTACGCCCTGTTCCAGTTGTCAGAGTACCTGCAGTTGTCCAAGTAGCTTCATTAGCCAAGTTTGTAACAGAATAGTTGAAAGTTTCGTCTAACAACACGCCTATAACGGTAAGATTTTGAGCAACATCTGTTGCTGCATTCGTATTTGAGTCGCCTGCTTGCGAAGCGGTTATTGTCGTTGTGCCACTTCCAACGATGTGGATTTGGTTACTTACGATTGTAGCTACCAAAGGATTTGAACTTGAATACGAAATTGGCATCGAAGAATTGCTTGTAGCACCAGGAGTGAAATCGGCATCATAAGTATATTTTGAGCTCAATGCTCCAAATGTGATAGTCTGATTTAACTTCGACACAGTAAGCGATTGACTTACATCTGTTGCAGCATTGGTGTAGCTATCACCCGGTTGCGAAGCAGTAATTATTGTTGTACCAGCCCCTACAATATGAATCTGATTGCTCACAATCGTTGCTACAGCAGTATTTGAACTGGCATAAGTAACTGATAAACCAGAACTCGCAGTTGCTCCCGGTGCAAAATCAACATCGCCAAACGTTTTGGATGGTAACGAAGCAAACGAAATGGTTTGGTCTGATTTATTTATATTTTGAATTGTAAACTGCATAAAGTCTGCGGCACAAGAGTAATTTTGTGTTCCTCCGCTAGTGTAAACCCGTAATCGAATCACACCGCCTGAAGATATATAATTTGCTGGCGATGTTTGTTCGGAGGTAATAGACACATCAGAAGTTGAAACCGTTCTCGAATCTATTTGTGTCCACGACGAGGTAGTAAAATTGTACAGATAGAGAATCTGTGTTTTACTAAATTGGCTACGACCATCATAATTCACAATTAATTTACCAACCGACGAAACTGATTGACTGATGGTTACACTACCATACCAATCGAGGGTACGTGTACCACTTGTCGTGGAATTTATTCTCAAATACGACGCATCGTTGCTCGCCAGATTGGCGTATGTACCGCTATTCGTTGACCCAGAAGTCACCGTAACAGATGTTGGACTGTATGTATAAAGTGCTGATGTAGTGACTGTGAGTGTTTGTGACACATCAGTCGCAGCATTATAGTTCGTATTTCCACCTTGTGATGCAGTAATGGTTGAGGTACCTGCACCAACTACATGCACTTTACCATTTACAATAGTTGCGACTGCTGTGTTTGAACTCGCATAAGTCGGAGTCAAACCAGAACTTGCAGTTGCAGGGCTAAAATCAGCATCACCAAAGGCTTTAGTTACCGCAGAAAAAGCTATGGTTTGATCTGATTTACCAACAGTGAGCGTTTGAGTAACATTTGTTGCTGCAGCATAAGATGCATTTCCAACCTGCTTGGCCGTAATTGTGGAGGTGCCGGCTCCTATAATGTGAATGGAATCGTTCACAATTGTTGCCACAGCTGTATTCGAACTTGTATAAGTTACAGGCAAAGTGACGCCTGCACTTGTCGTCGCATTTGGACTAAAATTATCATCCCCATAGGTCACACTTGGCAAAGCGGGAAATGTGATTGTTTGTGCTTGATTTTTGATTTCTTGAATGGAGAAACTATTAAAACGCATGGTTTCATCTCGCAAATAATCAATATTGACTATACTTCTGTAAATACCCCATTTAGGACGAATAAACGAATTGTTGTAACGAATGGTCTGCATGTCACTGTTGCTATAAGACAACATCGTTGAGCCATCGCTCACTTTTTTGATAATAATCGAATAACTGCCATGTACGCTATCCACTCGGATTAATTCGGTTGCTTCTACCCATGTATTTTCGAACTGCGAAAGATCCGCCGTTGTCTCTTTGGTTGAATTGCCATACCCATCAACAAAAATGAGCTCCAATTGATTTCCACTTGCGTTGTATCGTGGAGTCAATGTAAATATAGGACTACTTTCTAATCCATCAACAGCTTTAATCTGATGAATGTGTGTGAAATTGGGGGAAGGCTGAAAACCTGTCGGGATTTTGAATTTCCATTTGTACTTTATCGTTTCGCCAGAAACGCCTTTCAAACTGTCGGGAGAAGCTGCATAGGTTTTAATCTCGACACGCTGACGGTCGGTATCTCCGGTCGATATATCTTGCAACTCATTTGTAACACTTGAGTGTGCATAAAATTCAAATACATACTTCGCTAGATCAGTATCCCACACCTCAGCAATGTGTCGGCCAAACGTAGGATCAAAGGTGTCAGCTGTTTCCACCGCAGTATATCCTGGAGCAAAAACACTGTTTATCAGCTCATACGTATTGCCTGGTCCATTTGCTTCGAGCAAAACGCCCGCTTGAGTATTATCAACCAATACTTGGTTTGAATACGCCGAACTCATTCCGCAAGTCGCGTAAATTCGGTAGTAATACTTTCCAGCAGAAGGAACATTAGTATCGGAATAAGAAGTTGTATTTTGTGCACTTGTACCAATCAATGTCCAGGTTGAAGCATCCGTTGAGCGTTCAATTCTGAATTTCGTTTCAGTACTCGAATTATCTGTCCACGATAGATTAATTTCAGATTCAGAAATTGCCGTTGCTGCTAGACCTGATGGCGCAATAAATGTTAAACTGCGCTGATAATCGTATGGTCGAACAAACTCTACTCCTTCGGACATCAAAAACTGAACTATCAATTTGAATTGCTCGAGGTTTGACGAACCAGAAGTGTAATAGTTAGGATGACCTTGCAGCACCATATAATCCGTATAGCTATTTTTGTAGGTATTGTAGTTTGCAACAAAATAGTTGTAAAGCGGATTACCCGTTGCACTCTCCATATTTACACGGTGATCGAGGTAGGTTACACCATTAGAAGTTGCTGGAATTATATCGCTAAATAGGAATGCTTTATAATTTGGATCTTCGCTAATTACCATATTCGTAGTTGCATCACTTGCATTATAAGGTGTACCAAATGAGTGCATTTGTACCCCAAGATAAGTTTTGACAGCAGATGTTGCCATATCGAAATGAGACTTTTGATTGGCATAAGTTTCGCCTGAAAATTCGTATATGCCTATTCCGGCATCGTAAGTATGGGTGTAACCGTGGTTCCAAACCTCTATCAAAGTATCGCCCACTGCATTAGTAGCACTCAAATAAGGCGAAAGCACGCCCAAAGAGGTAGCATCGAATCGATTGGCGATTGCTCCACCACCAAATTTTACCTTGTTACTGGTAAGATAATCGTACACTGGAGAAGCAGCAAACACACTGTTCAAGACACCTAAATCATCTAATTTGAGAATAATTTTCAACGTATTGGATGGAATTGTGGCTGTTAGTAATGTAAAGCTAGCTGACGAAGTCGATGGATTGGAATCTGCGTTTGTGGAACCATTTCCGCGAGCAATAACATTGTAGGTATAAGTCAACCCAGGCACCAATTTTGTGACAGCAACACTCGATGCACTTTGTCCACTTGCATTTGTGGAATCGACAAACGTTGTTCCCCAATAGACTTTCACAGTGTATCCTGTAGCATTGGCAGATGGCGTCCAATTTGCAGTAAAACCGCTAGAAGCCAAACTTGAAGCAGTGCCAACCACAGGCGCTGTCAATGCAGATGAAACAGGTGGTACGTAGGCCGTTGAAGCGACAGCCTCAGCCCATGATGATGATGAAACCCTTGCACCACTTACTGTAGAAATTGTCGCTATTGTTCCTGTGGCTCTCACCCATAGGTTACTCAATTTGGTGCGAGTTGTAGCAGATGTAGCATCCGATATTTCTGGTGAAGCGGGCTCCGAACCATCCAAAGTTGGATTTATATAAACAGAAGAAGTAGAGGTCGAAAAGTCGTATTTCAGAACAATAAAATAGGTTGTTCCTACAGTTAGCGAAGTCGGCGATGCAGCATATTTATAATCTGCACTGGCCGTGCTCCCACGCACAGTTCCAATTTTGAAAAATCCAGTGGTCGTTTTTCCGATGAGCACTTTTGGTCCAGCACTTGTACCATCTGCCAAACCAAATAATTCCTGATTGGTTGAAGAAATATTCGCATTTGCCTTCATCAAAAACGAAAGGTAAATGACTCCAGAACTCACCGATGCACCACCATTAAAAGGTTTATAGGCTTTATAGTCAGTTGCAGTTGTTCCAATATTATTAACAAATGCTTTACCTGAACCAGACAGTACGTATGATAGTGTTGAGACATTATACGACAATGAAGAAGAACCAATTGTGTAGCCTGTTCCTCCTGTGTAAGAGCCAGCCGTAATCCATGAACCTTGAGCATTTATGTCTCCTACTGTGTAATTGAATGTTTCGTCTAAATATACAGTTGCATGGACGAGCTGTGTAATTGAAAGAATAAAAATGTATAGTATTAGTTTTTTCATATTTTGTAAATAATTGAGTGAATAGTTATATCTGTATTTTGGTCGACCAAAAGTAGTGTTTGCGAACACAATATCAAAATATTTTTATCACAAATTTTTTATTTATGCTGTAAAGCATATAATTGGACGACCAAATTGGTTAGTTTTCTAAAAAAAGCGCAGTAAGATCCTTTTTCAACCATAATATTCTAGTAGTTTGAAGATTAAAAAAAGTCTCAATTAAGATTACGCAGATTTATAAAGTACATTTAGAATCTGTTTCTTCCAAAATCCTGGAAACTTTACATCAATACAAATATCATTGTTAAAAACCTTCAACCTCCAAGGGATTCCAAATCGACAAACTACATCGATCTTAAAATTTGGATCTGAGAGGTAAAAGTCAAATTGGGCTCGACCTCTTGACTTCGACAAAAAAGTTAATCGCTTTTCTGTCAATACTATTCGACCCGATTGGATACTGCTGTCACAAATTAACTTAGCAGTATCGCTTACGATTTCATTCTCTTCGTAATATTTAGGATAAGGTGTGTTCTCTTCAACGTCCAAAAAATACCAACGCAACACTCCCCCAAGAAGAAGACTGCCCACCAATAAGCTGCTTACGGTATCAATGCAAACTTGGCAAATATCGTTTGCGTGAGTTGTGATCAGATAAATCATTGAGAATAATAAACCTGTCATCATCCCAAAAAACCAGAATCTATACTGAAACAACCATTTATTGGGAATCCAACAGCTCAAAAAGAAACTGGCAAGAAAGAATGAGATGCCAAAGATGACAACGACTTTTATAAGTTCTAACATAAAATTTGCAATTTAATGGGTTTAACATTGTATTGCAAAGATCTATTATTCAGGAGTCGATTCAAATTTGTTTCAGTGTAAAGTCGGGTAGTTTCAGTAAAACAGCCAATCTGGTAGACCAATTAAAAAGAAGGATGAATGCATACAGAAATGTAACATTTATTTCATTGAAATATGATTTACACATATATACGAGGAAGGAGAAGTTGACAGTACGAATCTATTGCAAAAATCTATTCTTCAGCTATTGAAAAACTATTGAAACGAATTGTTTCATCCCGCAAATCACTCACTTTTACTATTCCACGGTAAATGCCCCACTTAGGACGAATAAAAGAATTGTTGGCTCTATAGGTAGGTAAATCGTTATTAGAATATGATAACATTTTAGAACCATCACTGACTTTTATGATGTCTATGGAATAGTTGCCGTGAATGCTGTCTATTTTTATCCGCTCTGTAGCTTCGACCCAAGTACCTTCAAAAGGGGCAAGATTGATTGTACGCAACTTAGAAAACCCTGAAATCGTATTACTGCAGTAATTCAATTCTAATTGATTGGGATTACCTTTTCGACATGTTAATGCAAAAAGTGGGTTATACTCATCCCCACCCGATGCCTTTACTTGATGAATATGAGTCCATTGGGAGGAAGTTTGAAAACCTTTTGGCAATTTGAATTTCCACCTATAAATCACTGTTTCTCCTGAAACGCCTTGAAGATTTTCGGGCGAATACTTGTAGCTCTTAATTTCAATGCGTTGTTTACCTGCAATTCTGGTTTCAAACACGTCCTGCAATTCATTTACCACAGACACATGCAGATAAAATTCGAAAACAAACTGCTTTAAATCTTCATCCCATACTTCAGCGATGTGGCGTCCGAAAGCAGGATCCAATGCGTCAGGCGTATCTATAGCATCGTGACCGGGGGCAAGGACTCTGTTGATTAATTCATAAGTATTGCCAGGGCCATCAGCCGTTAGTATGGTTTGCGCAGAGGAATTGACAGCACCTAATATAAGAATTGTGTTTAATACCAATTTGAAAAATAGGTTTTTCACTAAATATCGAATTACAAGCTTTTCGCAATTACTTAACAACAATTCATAACTATATTCTTACTTGAAACTTCACTGTTTTCGAACCTTTATTTGAGTCAAATCGAATTAAATAAATACCTGTATTCAGGTCAAATGTATCAAACGAAAATTGATGAAATCCACTTCCTTGATTCTGATTCTGAAGAATATTTTTCAACAATTGACCGTCAATACTATAAACTCGAACAGAAACTTTACCTTCATTTTGCAAAAAATAGTGACAAGTTGCTGAGGATGAAGTCAAGTTTAAATACACTTTAAAATTATCTGTTCTTTCTTCACTTATTGAAGTCACAATCTGATTCAGTGTAAGATATAGTTGAGGAGTATTCGAAGTCGCTTCTTTGCTATTGAATTTGACAATAATTCCATCAGCGGTCGAATTATTGAAAACGAAACTAATTAAGTTGTCGTTTGTCGAGAATTGACTTTGCACGTAAGAAGTTACATCCCATTCGTAATATGCACTAGCCGCAGAAACCAGAACTGAATTAATATCAGTGCCTTTCACCGGACAATTTGCATAAGTGATTCCAGTTTCTGTCCAAATATCGGTTGTGCGCGAAGCTGTAATTGTTGAAGCAGACGGAACTGAGTTTGCATATAATCTAACTTTAGCCGAAGAAATGGAGAAAATATTTTGTCCCGAAATATCGAATTGCATGTAGATAATTCTGTCGCCAGTAGAGTTACTTCCCTTCTTTGAGACTAAATCGGTTAATGTGCCATTATTCGTTGTCGTTGCACTGCCATAAACATAGGTATCCGCAACAGGATTTAACGTATTAGAAACATTGGAAACCGCCTCAACTGAAAGCGATTGAGTAACATCTGGTGCAGCATTGTAACTTCCATTTCCGCTTTGTGATGCTGTGATTGTAGTCATTCCACCACCAATCAGATGTACCAATCCGTTGACAATTGTCGCAACAGATGTGTTGGAGCTCGCATAACTGACAGCTAATCCAGAACTGGCTATTGCACCTGGGTCAAAATCGCTATCTAAAGTACTTTTAGTTGTCAACGCATTGAACGTAATGGTTTGGTTTAACAAAACAGGAGGTGTGACTGTTAAAGATTGAATAACATTTGTTGCCGCATAGTAAGTCGAATTACCAGCTTGTGAGGCAGTGATATTGGTCGTGCCTGCACCAACAATATGTATTTGACCGTTCACGATAGTGGCCACAGCTGTATTTGAACTTGAATAGGCAACGGTTAGTCCTGAAGTTGAATATGCTCCAGCTGAAAAATTAGCATCTCCTACCGATTTAGTAGGAAGTGAATTGAAGACAATTGTTTGATTGGTAAGCGTTGGCGTAGAAGGACCACCCAAATACGATGGACCTACATTCGAGACTGTCAACGGTTTATTCAATACTGCTCCTGTAGTTCCATACTCATCACTCCCAACATCTTTCAGAGTCACACTTGTTGGTCGCAATTGCCCACTAATATCGAGCATGAGATTCGGATCATCGGTAATATTCGATATATCAGGAATAGCAGTATAACTTGCATTAGCTGCATCAATGGCAGGACTAGTTGCGGATAAACCATAATAACCATCTGAATTCAAAGTTAATTTAGGGTCATTTTTCACCATGCCACTTGGTATCGTTAATCCCAAAGTTCCAGTGTAAAGATTTCCTACAAAAGTCTGACCGTCCGTTGTGCCTGAATTCGAGAAGATATTGCCCGAGTTTGAATAAATGGCATTATTTGCCCAGGTGCAATTAGTCATACCCGATTGTATTTCAATCTCCCCACATTTATAGAATGTGTTGTGTATGACGTTATAATTGTTGTTGTATCCTGGATAGGTAAGAAAATAAATCGCTCTCGATCCAGAACCAGGCAATGTATTATCCCATCCTATTCCTGCCATTTCAAAATAGTTATTGTAAATCCAAGCATTATTCGACTGCTTGCAACGAATTCCACCTGATTTAATAAAGAAGTTACCATAAGCCACATTGTCATCTCCGTTTCGGAAACAAAACATGGCATTCGGATTGTTATTCATTGTGTTGTATCTGAGCGTATTTTCCATCGATTTTACAGAGATGGCCTCACTATCGCCCAATCCTGTATCTTCGAAATAACAATACTCAACTACGGTTCTCGAAATATAGGTTGAATAAGCTCCATCCCCTATTCGGATACATTCATTTCCAAAATCTCCACCAAAGCCAGGCATGTGCTGGAAAGAGCAATATCTGATGGTATTATACCCAGGATTTGTTGCATTCGGTATAATTTGAACCATATCTCCATCGCCTCCATGATTGACTAGATTTGGTGCAGGTTTATTCTGGAAATTACAGAATGAAACGACGTTGTACTGCCCCTCAAGTTGCACCATTTTACTGGCAGAATATCCGTTAAAATTGAGTTGTGTCACTGTATTGTTATTCCCAGTAACCGTAACCACATTGGATGTAATGGTTCCATTCGTAAACTGAAAACCACTGAATGTATTGTTATTTCCAGAAATGGTTATTGCATTTGTACCATCCAAATAGACTCCGCCAGAAGTTGCTGCCTGAACGGTAATATTAGTTTTAGAAATGGTAATGTTATTGTTGGTGTAATGACCATTCGTCAAGTTGATTACATCACCAGAGGCTGCAGAATTAATTTTTGATTGCAAATCAGCGATAGTAGTTGCGGTGAAAGTTGCAGCACCAACGGAAATGCTTGGAGTAAAAATAGAGCAGAGAAATATTGCAATCTTACTGATTCTGTGCAATTTAGTTCTAAGATAGTGTATGTAGTGTAAATTCATGATGTGCTGATTTTTGAAAATAAGTTTCTTTGATTGAATATCAGAATCTAACTTCCGATAATAAATTTGATCGTCTTAGAGCCATTTTCAGTGACTAAACGAACAAGATAAGTTCCTTTTTGAAAATTTGCTTTATTAAAACTACATGAATGAACACCACTTTGTTGGAGTTCACCCGAGATAAGTTGTTTCACCAAGAGTCCTTGAAGATTATAAATACAAACACTCACTTTTGAATCGTGCTTGAGTGCATATTTTAAAATCACAATATCAGAAGTCGAACCATGAAAAGCAGACAACCGAAAATCATCTTGCATCACTTGCACAACTGCAGATTGTTGTGAAAGATAAGATGGTCCAACATCTGTTAGTTTTAACGGACGATTGGTAACGAGACCGCTAGAATTAAATTGCTGACAACCAACGTCTTTCTGTAATCTAGAGACCGGTCTCGAATGACCCATGATGTCCAAAAGCAAAGTGTCAACTCCGGGGATATTGAGTAGCGATGGATATTCATTGCTTGCCGTTCCAATTGCCGGACTTGATGCTGATAAACCATAATAACCATAAGAATTCAACGCTAGTTTTGGATCGGTAGATGTCATCCCTATAGGAATAGTCATGCCAAGTGTGCCCGTATATATATTGCCTTTGAACGTTGTTCCAGCATTTGGATTGATAAAAATTGAGCCTGTTTTCTTGAAAATATTATTAGCCCAGGTTCCATTGGTAGCTCCTACTCCACCGAAATCAATTAAGCCACAGTCTACAAATGTATTGTGAATAAAATTCACATTATCAAGAACATAAGTTGTATTTGATGTGTCGTAAATATAAGACACAGCATTCATCGACCCAGTTGCTCCCGACTTTTCAAAATAGTTGTTGTAACAAAAAATATTGTTCGCTTCCTTTACCCTGATACCACCCGAATTAATAAAGAAATTGCCATATGCAACATTATTATCGCCATTTCGGAATACAAACATGGCATCTTTGTTGTTGTTCATCGTGTTGTATCGAAGGATATTTTCTTTCGATTTTACGGAAATTGCTTCACTATCTCCTAAGCCCGTATCTTCAAAATAACAATACTCAACAACCGTTCGCGAAATCATTTTGGAATAAGAGCTATTGCCAATTCGGATACACTCATTACCAAAATCACCACCCAAACCTGGAATGTGCTGAAATGAGCAATATTTAATCACATTGTTGCCCACATAACTTGCATTTGGCAAGATTTGAACCATATCACCTGTTCCCGATTTGGAAGTTGTCACATCACAGAGTTTATTTTGGAAATTACAATAAGAAACCACATTGTCTTTCCCCGAAATCTGGATAAACTTATCGGCAGAATATCCATTGAAATTCATCTCGGTTATGGTGTTTCCATTGCCATACACATCAAATGTGTTACCTGCCATGGTGTAATTTGCTGTAAACTGAAATCCGCTCACAGTTGAATTATTGCCAGAAAGAACAATCGAATTATATCCATCGAGAAAAACGCCACCCGAAGTAGCTGCTTTTACCGTGATGTTGCTTTTAGATAAATCAATGCTGTTGTCGGCATAATGTCCGTTTGCTAGGACAATAACATCACCCGGTTGTGCAGCATTAATGGCGTTCTGTAAGGAGATAATAGAGTTAACGTTGATAATTGTTGCGTTGACATCAAACAAACCAAAACCAAGCATAGCCAAAACAATGACCATTAGGCGTTGACTATTGAATATCTGCAAAATTCCGATCTTCATAGTTTTAGTTCTGAATGATTAGTTTCAAGGATTTCTGCAAATTCTGCGAAGTCAATCTCAAAAAATAAACTCCTGATTTTAAGTTCGATGTATTAAAAGCATAATCAGTTGTCCCAAGTTCTTTTAGCCTATCTGAAATCAGAGTTTTCACCAATCGGCCGCTTAAATCGCAAAGAGTCAGTTGAATTTTGGATATTTGCAACATTGAAACTTTCACTTGAAGTTGCTGGGATGTTTTATTTAGAATAGCTTGAATATCAAAATTAGATTTAAGTGGCACTTCAACGGCTGTCGATAGATTTTTCAAACGTTCAGCCAATTGTGCTTTAAATAGACTTGGAATGGCAACTATTTTTGTGCCTTTCGACTCCACGATTCCGAGCGGATTAGTTTGCCATTGTCCTACATTGGTAATGGGCCCCACGCAGCCAATAGCCCAATTACAGTGGTACGACGGCGGATCTTGCACCACAAAATCGGGTGAAGCGCAGTTCCAAAACATGATTTGCGCACCCGACCATCCATGTCCAGAGCCAGAATCAGCTCGATCTTGAACGCGAATTTGCCCATCGGTAGTCACATTATCAATCAAAATGCCTGTCGACCAACGGTGGTGAGGGCCTATATCGGCATGTTCAAGAGTTGCCGTAGATTTGTAAAACACGTTTGGACCTGGCGTTCGACTTCCGTCTACATAATCGTGACGGCCATTGCGAGTAGTACAATTCTGAACTAAGCAACGTTGCCCATCTAGGTTAAACGAATACCTTCTACCACCCGTTATTTGCGAAATTCCATCAATCATAGAGCAGCTGTCCACGGTCACGAAGGCGCATCCATCTCCTACGTTCACGCAAGAGTAACCAAATGAATAAGCCATTACTTTTTTTACCCAGCAATTTTCAACATTACTCATCAAAATGGCATTCCACCCATGAAGTTCGTCAGTAGCTGAAGTGTAGGTTGATGCTAATTTTATGTTTTCGACAGCACAATTCGAAATGCGTGTCGAAGTAAATTTCACGACAAATGCATTGGCATACATAGGATCAATAATATCCATAACCGGAGCGTCAAACGTGAGCGTATTCCCTTGAACATTCGTGATTTTGCGCTCAGAACTGATTTTGTAAGACGATGCTGTCCAATCGGTTGCAAGTGGATCTATGTGCGAAAGGGTATCCATTCCAAGCATGTGAATCCAAGCGTCGTTTGGCTCACGACGAAAATGCACCCAATCACCAACCACAAACGAATGACCACTTTGAACCGTAACGGTTTTGGTACCTACGGGCACAAAAGCATCAGTTACTTGTTTTTGTGTAGATGTAATATCGGTTTTCCCAGTTGCACCATTGATATGAATTAAATCGTATTGAACAGTCCCAGTCGATTTAAAAATTGTATTCTGGCCTTCACCTCTCAAAACAATTCCGGTTGCAGAAACATCAATCGTAGAGCTCAATTCATACGTACCTGCTTTGAAAAGTATTGCCCCTCGAATTCCGTTCGACAATGGCAAAGCAGCTACCTCGTTGATAGCTGCTTGCACATTTGCCACATTATCCCCAGCAACTGCGGTTACAGTTTTCACCACCGAAATATGCGGAATCGGCGACTCGCTATTTTTGTAGCCAACCCCACTGAAATCAGGAATAATTGTCCCTTTCGAATCGGGCTTATACGTTAGTTTTCCGTTGGCGTCAATTGACACCAATGTGGTCGTTTGGCTAATCACACGTGGCGTAACTATTCCCAACAAAACAAGTACTAATACGAATATCTTTTGCATTTAAATCTCTTTCTGGCCTTTTTTTGCCTCTTTTTTGGCTTTCTTTTTGGCTTTATTTCCATGTCTTCCTGTACCATCGCCATTATCAATGAAGCCACCTTTAGGATTCAAACGGTCGAGTTCAACTTGCAAACTTGTGCGTGCTGCGATTGCTTCAGGATTTTTTGAATCAGTGGGTACGAGAATTTCTTCGAAAGGTGCTTTACTCATATCGAATAATTCACCGGCTTGATTAAGCTTATAGTTCAAATTTCGAACCCAATAATTATTCGCCAATTGCACAAAAAGCGATGTGCGTGGCTTTCCTTTCTGACCATGCAATTGTGCATTGAAACTCTGTCCATCAAGAATTACATCTGTAGGAAGTTTCGCTCCTGCAATTTCGGCAAAAGTCTGTAGGAAATCTGAAGAACTAATCAAATCGTTGCAAACTTTGCCTTTTGGGGTAACACCTGGCCAATAGACAATCAACGGTTCGAGACTTCCACCCTCTTCCATTTTTCCTTTTTGACCAATCAACCTGCGACCACCAATGGTAGCAGCATCAGAATGACCTCCAGCCGTTCCATTATCACTGAAGAAAATTACGATGGTATTGTCACTAATTTTAAGTCGATCAAGTTCGGTGCGCAATTGTCCCACAAGTTTATCCATGTAGACAATATTGTCATTATAATAATCCGCATCATTCTTACTATCGGGTGTCCGAGTAATTTCACCGTGCACATGCGACAATGGATAATAGACAAAGAATGGTTTCTCTTTGTTTTTGGTCATAAAATCCACCATTTGCTTGTGCATCAAATCCGGCATATATTCGTTATTTTTTAATACTAAATCTACACCATTTAGTTTGTATTTTTGAGTTTTCTCAGCACTGCTCCAATAAACACCGCTGCCGGTAAACCGAAGATAATCTTCAAATCCAAAATCGGATGGATCAAGTGGAAGTTGACCCCATTTACCGATTGAAGTTGAGACATACCCAGCCGGTTTCAAATACGCCGGCAACATTCTTTCGGAAGGAGAAAACACTTCAGAACAAGCATCCTGATTGGTGGCACCCGTACGAAAACCGTATCGACCTGTCATCAACACAGTGCGAGATGGACCACTCAACGGATTGGCATACGCATGAGTAAAACGAAGACCTTCGCTTGCTAATTTATCAATATTTGGTGTTTTGTATTTATCAGAGCCATTGCATCCAATCTCGGCATAACCCAAATCGTCTGCCAGAATTAGTATGATATTTGGCTTCTTGGTCTCTTTCTTACTTTCACTTTTTGTCTGTGATTGCGCGTTGCCGACAAACAATCCAGCGGCTACCATTCCAGCAGTTTTCAATAAATCTATTCTCTTCATATTCGTTGAGTTTTAAATTCAATAATAATATTAAACAGTGGTATTTCACTGAGATTCTTCACCACGTGAGTCATCGGCTCAGCAAATTTCACCGTATTTGGAACTTGTATTCCACCTCTGGGTGTTCCGTTCGGATGAAAGCGAGGATCGGTTAACTGAACTTCGTTTAGCCGAACTACCACGCGTTGTGCATGGCTATGCAACTCACGGGTATCACCCGGTTCGAGTCGTTCTTCGAAAATGCGCAATTGGTCATTCTCATACACGGTTTTGTTTTTCAACGGCTCAATCCATTTTTCTGGTGATTTCACCTCAGGATGATTAGCCTTAATTAGAACTTCAAAGAAATCGCCATCAATAACACTGTATTTTTCAGTTGATTTATAAACAGCTACTTCACCTCGTTTCAGCGTTTTGCTCAGTCGATTGCAGTCAATTTTTGTATCAGATAATGCGACGATGATTCGTGTGCTATAAATCGAATTATCCCCCGAAAAATTCACAAATGAATGACGAATCACCTTCACATAGTCATTCTCCAACGCAACAGAATCGAGCGAATTGGACGCAAAACCCGATAAAGAGAAGAACGAGATGAAGAGTATGAGGGTATATTTCATTTCAATTAAAGAAAAATTATTCAGTCACTTTTGTTGTATTCTTATCCAATTGCCGATTATTCTTATCGCCCATAATCTCTTTCGAAATCTCATTCACTTCCTTGATTAACAGCGGATAAGCAGGTTCACCCATCCCTGAGTGATTAAATCCTTGTAATTCGTAAAGTCGTGTTCGTTTATGACCAGCTAATTTCATCATCCGACACAGATAGGCATTTTCCTCATATCGACCCAATAACTCCAACTCACGATCACCAGTAATCAACAACATTGGTGGCGCATCGGCTCGAACAAAATAAAGTGGTGCGAATTGATCAATGATGGGTTGCGTGCTTTTTATGCCTCTCTCTTTGCGTATCGTAAAATGGGTAATTGCCTGACCACTAAAAGGAATTATGGCCGCAATTTTGTCAGCATCGATGTTGTATTTGCTCAAATAGCTTTTGTCAAGTGTAATCATCAAATCAAGATAACCACCAGCAGAATGTCCTGAGAGGAAGATTAATTTGGTGTTGCCTCCATATTTTTCAATGTTTTGAAACACCCAAGCCACTGCGGCTGCGGCATCTTCGATGTAGGACGGAGCTTTTGCTTTTGGCGACAAACGGTATTCGACACCAACCACAGCAAATCCCTTATTCGTCAACGCTTTAGGTATCTGTTTTTCACCTTTAGTCATTCCTCCGCCGTGAAACCAAACAATGGTTGCAAAACCTTTTGAATTTTGAGGGAAATAGAGATCCAACACACATTGCGAAGCGATATAAGCGTCACTTTTAGCGATGGAATCGCCATAATAATGAATATTCTTCTCCGTGGTATATTGCTGCTGAGCAGAAACATGGAAAGAAAATGCTATAAAAAGCATTAAAATAAACTTCTTCATACGACTATCATCCAATGCATTAACTAATTTGTATGAGTGAGCTCAATGGCTAAATCTAAGAATTGTTTTGGCACATTGAACTCACTTTTTTCACAATGAAGTGGTTATTCTACTTCACCGCTTTTTTTGTCTTTCTTTGGCTTTTTCCCTTTTTTCTCAGGAGTTGTACTGATTGGTTCGTGCCAATCAGCCAATTTAGAATATGCTTCGTACTGAACGTGTTCGCGATTCATCGCTTCGGTGAAGAGTTTCTTCATTGCAGCTTCTTCATTAGCATACGCTTTGTCTCCGATTAAACTCTTGGTTTCCAATGGATCTTTGTCGTAATCGTACAACTCTTTTGCCACAATATTTGCTTTGCTGTAAGGCAATTCGGCTGAATAAAGATCGCCAATCCATTCGGTATAACGGAAGCGTTTTGTGCGAATGGTATAACCCATGGCGTCTTTGCGCGGATATTGGCTGAATGCATATTCCCTCAATTCAGCATTTGGATTTTTCATAGCTGGCAACAAACTGATTCCATCCAAATATTTTGGAGTTGGAACACCCGTCAATTCACACAATGTAGGGAAAATATCCACAAATTCGCATTGAGTCATCGGCTTGATGCTTGGTTTCATACCTTTCACGCGCATCAGCATACAAGCATGTGTAGCTTGTTCGAAATCAGTGTGTTTGTTCCACAATCCGTGGTCGCCCAAGTGCCAACCGTGGTCGCCCCAAAGCACGACAATTGTGTTATCAGACAATCCTAAACGATCGAGTTCGTTCAACATTTTCTGCAATTGCGCGTCCATATACGAAGTCGCTGCATAATAGCCGTGTATCAGCTCTTTTTGCTTGTCAACTGGCAAATGATCGAGATCGGCTTCCGAATAACTGTCGAATTTTGGAATGTCGGTGTAGCTTTTCAATTCACCAGATGTGTGGTAAGCTAAATCAGGACTTCCCGAAGATTTATGTTGAAAAGGTGCAATCTGGAACTGATCGCGTTTGTACAAATCCCAATATTTTTTTGGAGCAACAAATGGTAAGTGCGGTTTATGAAATCCGACGGCTAAGAAAAATGGTTTATTGCCACCTTTCAACTTATTCATCAATTTGATGCCTTCTTCGGCACAAACTCCGTCTTGATAAGTATTGTCTGGCACGTCAGCACACTCTACGGCTGGTCCTTTTTTGCCTTTTTCAGGGACAAAATTTACATACGTTTCGGCTTTGTCATTTACCCAAGGAATAGACCACGAAGCGCCATCGTGCCCAGGAGCAGCACTTCCAACGTGGTAAATTTTACCAACTGCAGCAGTTTCATACCCATTTTTCATGAAATATTCAGGCATACTCACAGCCTTTGTATTCACCTGACGAAAATCGGTGATCAAATCCCAAACTTTGGTTTTATCTGGTCTCATTCCAGTAAGGCAACTCGCACGAGTCGCACCACTAATAGCCTGCTGAACGTAGCAATTTTGGAAAGCCATTCCTTCGTTGGCTAATCTGTCCAATCCAGGAGTTATGGCCATTTTATCGCCATAAGCCGCAATCAGAGGCTTGAGGTCATCGACTGCGATGAATAAAACGTTTGGTCTTTGTGATTTGGCTTCTTTAGCCTGAGAAAAAGTGGGCAACGCTGCCAACCCCATCATTGCAAGATTTAATCCTTGATTTTGAATTAGTTTTTTCATGGTTTTATTTTTTATTAATTTGCACTATCTTTTTGTCTTTCACTCGGCCATTTCAGCTGCTTAATAAGGACAAAAGTATAGTGAACTTCAAATATAGACTTTTATTAATCTCAAAGGTTTAATTTGGTGCACCAATTTTTCAAAAATAAGTATAATTAATTTTCTTGTCAAAATAAATTGGAGAAAATATAACGATAACGAAGGCTATTTCTTACTAAGTTTTATTCGTTGATCTTCAAAATATGTCAACATTTTACGATGTAAATCTGAAGTTGCAGCAGCGTATTTTGCATCCCCAACTACATTGATTGTCTCGTTTGGATCTTTTTGATAATCATACAATTCCGTAGCAACAATCAGGTTTTTGTCGTAAACACGATTAGTTCTGAAGTCGTCTTTCAACCATAAAGTATACCTGTATCGGGTCGTACGGATTGAATAACCCATGCATTTACCATCTGCAAAACCCAACCTTACAGTTTCATTTTTTTCTCCACTACGTGGATATTGACTCACAGAAAATTCCTTCACCATCGATTTAGGATTTCTCATCAAAGGAACTAAACTTTTTCCATCTAAATGAGACGGAATGGATACTCCTGCCAAATCACAAAGGGTTGGGAAAATGTCAACAAATTCGGAAGGTGACGCTGTGTTTGACGGCTTCAACCACGGTGCAGAAATGATGAGTGGTGCTTTAGTCGCCTGTTCAAAATTGGTGTGTTTGCACCAAATATTATGGTCGCCCAAATGCCAACCATGATCGCCCCAAAGGATAACAATTGTATTTTTGAGCAACCCAAGCGAATCCATTGTGTTAAGCAGACTTCCAATCTGAGCATCGGTGTAGGAAACCGCGGCATAATAGCCGTGAATCAACTCTCTCTGCTTATCGAGTGGTAGAGTAAGTCCAAAATCTTTCTGATCGGTGAATTCTGTGAGAGCTGGAATATCGGAATATTGGCGAAGTTCACCTGCATTGTGATAAGCAATTGCGAGTCCATTTTTCGACATTTCTTGAAATTCAGCAACTGGCATTTGATCTCGTTTGTATAGATCCCAATATTTTTTTGGCGAAACAAATGGTAAATGCGGTTTTGAGAAACCTACGGCGAAAAAGAATGGTTTATTTTCGGTTTTCAATTGAGCAAGAATTTCCTTCGCTCGCAACACATTTGCGCCATCGTTGTAGGCATTATCTGGCACATCAACACACTCCACCGATGGTTTAACGAATTTGGAAATGTATGCTTCGATCTCACTCTCTGCAATGCCTTTTGCTACTGCCTCTTGTCGATATTTTTCGGCAAGTTCTTTGGTTTGTGGCAATTGATAAGCGCCTAAAGCAGGCATTCCTGTTTGTGAAGAATAATATTTCTCTTGCGTTTTGAAGTAGTTGTAATAAGGTACGCTCCACGATGGAGCATCCATCTTTTTATCGACACAGCGTTGATCATAAATTTTGCCAATTCCCTGAGTGCTATATCCTTGCGTGATAAGATATTGTGGTAAGCTCAAAATGTCAGGATTCACGTCACGCATTTTTGTTTTCAAATCCCAAACTCCGGTATAATCAGGACGCATTCCTGTCATAATGCTAGCACGAGTAGGTCCCGAAACGGCTTGCTGACAGTAATTTGAGAGAAAAACCGTTCCGTTTTTGGCTATTCGGTCTATGTTTGGCGTTTTAATAAGTTTGTCGCCATAACAGCCTAGAATCGGCTTCAAGTCGTCAACAGCGATGAATAGTATATTGGGTTTTGAAGGAGTAGATTGCCCAAAAGCAGAAATAGCAGTCAAACTGAGAAGAGCCAGATTGAGATTATTGGTGTAATTTCGGTTTTTCATCTTGTGTGAATAGTTGATTTTAGGATGATTAATAGAATTTTAATCCAATTCGCCCGACTTCATTTTCTTTTGTGGTAGAGTTGAATTTAATTTTTCAATTCGTCCTTTGAAATCAATTTTTATAACAGTCGCAATTTTATTGATTGGTTTTGAGGGAACTTCAATTTCCAATGTGCTATTTGCAAGCTTGGTAGATAATTTATTATCAGTAGCCAAACTTCGAGCAGAGAGCACTGTTTGATTGATGTCAGGTAAGATCAATTTCCCATCACTTGGCCAATCAAAAACTGAGATATAAAGTGTAGTACCGTTTTTAGTTTCTTTGCTTGTGCAGCGTCCCCATGTAAAAGGGGTTAGAGGACTTGCTTTTGTTCCGTAAATAGCTTCACCATTCACTTTCATCCAATCGCCAATCTCTTTCAACCGTTCAATACTCTCTTGTGGAAATTCTCCTTCAGCTGTTGGACCCACATTCAACAAATAATTTCCGCCTTTTGATGCAATATCAATCAGATTGCGAATGAGTATTTCGCTGCTTTTGTAATTTGGATTGTAATTACGATAACCCCACGAGGCATTCATCGTCATACAGGTTTCCCAATCTTTTCCGTCTAATTCACTCAGATTCGGAATTTTCTGCTCAGGCGTTTTAAAATCACCCTTATAGTTTGGTCGTTTCAACCTGTCGTTAGTGATAATTTTGGGGTATAATTTCAAAATTGGCTGAAATTTTTCTGCAAATTCATCCGTCATATTCGTTGGTGTATCCCACCACAAAACGGATACATCTCCATAATTTGACAACAATTCTTTTACTTGAGGAACGGCTACTTTATCTATGTAATCTGCCATAGATACTGTTGTTTGGAGAGAGTCCCAATGTCCTGCATTGACTTTCGTATAGGCATCGATTCGAGCGGAATCGGGATTAGGCCAACCCTCTATGGCGACTTTTCGAGCGGCAGAGCCACCGGGATTGTTCCAGTCTTGTGCTTGGGAATAGTAGAAGCCAAGTTTTATACCTTCTTTTTTACATGCTGCTGCAAGTGCTTTGAGCACATCTTTTCCATAAGGAGTAGCATCCACAATGTTCCATTTGCTTGCTGAAGATTTGAACATTGCAAATCCATCGTGGTGTTTGGCGGTAATGACGATATATTTCATACCAGCATTTTTTGCCATTTTCACCCAAGCAGTTGCATCAAATTTTATTGGATTAAATTGTTTGGCGTAACTTTGATATTCAGTAACTGGAATTTTCATACGGTTCATAATCCATTCTGCGCCACCCTTTTTCTGTTGAAATCCTTTATAATTTCCTGCAGGTACGGCATATACGCCCCAATGAATAAACATTCCAAATCGTGCATCGCGCCACCAACTCATTTTATCGTCATTTCGCATTTTTTCAGTCAAAGTTTGCGAAAAGACCGACAAAAAAGAAAACAACGCAAATACGATAAAAATAAGTTTTTTCATAGCTCTTAAAGTTTAATATTCTTTGCACGCATATAGCGCCCTAGCGCTTCTAAATAATAATAATCTGCATAATTGAGTGGTGCATCGACTTCGGATTTCTTCGGCCAATTTCCTGTGGAATGTTTCAAAATAAAAAGTCCGTTTTCACCCTTCTTCGCTAAATAATTGTCTGAAGATAGGTTTTTCAGAATTGTCTCCGCCGTTTTGAGGTAGTTTTTATCGTTTTTCACGAAACCACTCAATTCAATCAAAGCCGATGCATAAAGCGCTGCGGCCGAAGCATCTCGTGGCTCATCAGGGATTCTAGGCGCATTGAAATCCCAATATGGAATTTTATCTTTTGGTAAATTAGGATTGTTAAGGATAAATTGTGCCACTTTCTGCGCCTGATCGAGGTATTTCGAATCTTTTGTTTCGCGATACATCATGGTATATCCATATAGAGCCCACGCTTGTCCGCGAGCCCACGACGAGCTATCGTTGAATCCTTGATGTGTCTCTTTGGATATGACTTTACCTGAAATGCTATCGTAATTTACAACATGAAAACAGCTATTATCGGGACGAAAATGGTTTTCTAAAGTGCGGTTAGCATGACTGATTGCAGCTTTTACCATATTAGAATCCCCAATCATCTTACCTATATCAAACAAAAACTCCAGATTCATCATATTATCAATAATCACTGGGAATTGCCAATTTCTACGATTATCCCACGATTTTATTAACCCAATTTCGGGATGAAAACGTGTCATGAGGGACTTTGCGCCGGTTATCATCACATTTTTGTAACTATCATTACCCAAAATGCGAAATCCATTTCCATAGCTACAATTGAGCATAAATCCCAAGTCGTGTGTATCTGTACGAAACTGAACAGCATTAAGAAATTCGGTATAGCGAATAGCTTCGGTTTTGAATTGTTCGTTTTTTGTCAATTCGTACATATACCACAACGAACCAGGGAAAAATCCACATGTCCAATCGGTTGTGCAAGCCAATGTTACACTTCCGTTTTCGAAAGAACGCGGACATTTCTTCGAATTTTGAAAAGTCTCAGCGGCAGTCAACAATTGCACTTCCGATCTTGAAATTGCATTTTTCACCCATTGTGGAGGTTTTGACCATTTCGCTTCACTTTTAGTACAAAGGGCTGATAATATGATAATTAAAATGACTATTCGTTTCATAAAATATTAACTTGATTGTTAATTAATAAAATGTTATTCTCTTCACAAACGAAGTCTTTGGAAATCATTTGTCAAATCACATTTTTGTTTATTGGAATTTATTTCACTATTTAATTGGTGAAGCAATATCTAACCAAAGAATTGGATTTTTCAGTGGCAGATTTCTTTTACTTTCATCGCTCGGAAATTCAGAATTATTTTTTTTCCAAATTTCGACCCATTCTAAATCATTTTGAGATGAGGCAGCAAAACACATAAATGGGTGTCTTCCTGGTAATTCATCCCAATGTGCAATGTCTTTTTTGTAAGTCCATTTGCTTATATCTAGAAGATATGGTTTGATGAAATCAACCCCTTTCTTCATTCCGCGACCATCTGATAATAAGTAGTTCCAACCATCAAAATCTTTGTTGGAAACCAAAATTGCTAACGCACTCATACCATCTAGGTTGAAAAGCGAGTATGAATAAGGCTTAGTTCTTTCAAGTTCAAGTGGATATCCCCCATTTTGTGCCATTTGAGTAGGCAAAATTAAATCTGAGAATTTTTTTCTACATTTGTCTAAAGTAACTTCGTCTCCAACAAATCTCGCATAAGCAGCGGCTTGCGCATGCCACCATGTACCGTGGTTATTTTTTTGGTTCATCTCTTCAATTCCATTTGGGTGAGTACACAACCAGATCAGAAAAGAACTAAACCATGCTTTTATGGTTGAATAATCTTTAGCAGAAATGCGATTATTCTTTGCTAAGATTTCAACTGCTTTAGTGACTTCAATCAGCGGTGCAGCATCAATAATGCCTATTCCTCTTCCCGTATTTACCCCTTTTATAGCTTGTGCATAGAGCAATTGAGGATTCATTAATGTGGTTGTATCAACGAACCATGCTTTCAAATGTCCTACGGCTGCATCGGCGTATTTATTGTTGCCAGTGATTAGATAAGCAGATGTTTCGGTACCTAAAATCCACGAAAATTGCCCTAAAGCTTGACGATGTGTATCGAAGTTTTCGGGGTTATTGACACCATCTTTGCGTATATAAGGCCCATTAGGATTTGCAGGATTTGGCCACCAATAGGTTGCTTCTGAATAGAAGTCATGAACTCCGCCAGCACTTCTTGGGCAAGATGTAGCAGTTACTGTTATCGGCTTCTCTTTAATAAACTCATCTGCTAATCGAATAATCCTTTCTTTATCAGCTTTTATTATTTGGGCATTGATTCTATTTTTGGACGGTTGCGAATTGTTATTTTTCGTTTTGTTTATTGAGTAAACAAATGAAGAGAAACAAAAAATACTTATAAAGCAAAATGCTAATGAAATAGCTATCCTTTTATTGGAATTCATGATGTGAAATTTATTATGACTAATTTATTTACTTAACCCAATATTTGAGCCATCAGAGGCTTTACCCAAAAAAGTTGATTTTTTCGACAACGTAAATTTATCTTTCTCAAAAATCGGGTTGTCAGTTCGCAAATTCGAGACCACAGCCCCTTTGCCAATCTGAGGCATTGCGCAATCAGAAATGCAGCAATTTGAAATATGATTTTTCGCACCATATAATTTAAATGAAGTTTGCGCCATTGATTTTGAGAAAATTGAATTGGCGATATTCACATTGACAATTCCTGTAAGTTTGAAGATGGTCTGTTTTTCATCATTGGCAACAGCACTAAAAACACAGTGATTCACCGCAAACGAACCACCCAATGTGGATTCATCGTTGCCACCGCGGTAATAATCGACAACATATTGCTGAATATTATTGAAAACCGTATTGTCGAAAACAAGATTTTCAGCACTGTATTTACCCAAATCGTCCTTTTCTTCACCCAAGCTAAAACCACGATATGAATCGCGAATAATGGAATTAGAAATCTTAATTGAGTCAGCCATCGAACCTTTGTAGCCTTTCAGAATAGCTCCAGTTTCTTCATTGAAATCATAGATTTCGCAATTAGTTAGAAAAACGGAATAACCAACGGCACTTTCTTTCGCAGTGGTAATGGCGTATTTTGCAGGAAATCGTGATTTACTATCTCCGTTCAATGCTATTCGCGCTAAATGGATAACAGCATCACCTGATATTTCAAAAAGATTGCCATTAGTTCTTTCATATTTTGCTTTTATCACTGGTCTTGAAGCAGCTTCAATAGCAGCACGAATGGTAATATCCTTTGCAAGGACAATCTTTTTTGTAATAATATGTTCGCCTTCATCCAAAACCAAAATATCGCCTGCTTTAGCTGTTTTTATGGCTTGATTCAGCAAATCGACACCTGCAGAAACACGAATTTCATTTCCTTTTGTCGTAACTTTCTTTTTTGGTAGCGCAGCTTGTGGTTGATACCATGAAGGTCCACAGTTGCGACTGGTTGCCATTTCTACAAGAGGTTTTTCACTATTTCCTTGAAATGCACCGATTGTTGCGTCATCTCGTTTTTGACCCAAAATATCGTATTTCACAAATGGCAAACGCTTCGCTTTCAGCACAGAATAGATATAATCGATTCCCCATACCGAAGAATTTACGATTTCACCCGCAACGGTACCTTTGTCTGTCGACATACCATTTGCACCAATCATCAGATTATTATCTTGAATAATTCCGTCCGTATTATCGTAACTCTTTATCAACTCCGCTGAATTCGGACAATAAACTAAATTATTGAGCAGCAACACATTTTCTGGTCTCACAATCCGATTTCGCTCCTCTACTCCTACGCAAAATGCCCAAGGAGTGGAGCAATCGAAAAACGTATTATTTGCAACAATAACATTCTTTACGGGAGCATATCCGCTTGGGGGCGAGTTGGGAATTGCATTCATAATAGTTATCGGTGACCGGAAACCATCGCCACGAAGTTTATAGAAAAAGTTGTTGTATATTTTGTGACCTTCGTTGATAATGCGAACGCCACCTGTATACTCTTTACCATTGCCAATGAACCAGTTACCGGCGACTGTAGCATTGTTACCGTGTCGCAAAACGAGATTTCCTTCGCACTCAAGAAAAGTGTTATTGACAAAAATATTGTCGCACGATTTATTTGAAATCACCTCAACTTCGCCGTTGCAACGTTCAAAATAGTTCCCATCCACAATCGTTTTTGAGCTATTCGTGCAAACAGTGCTTGTACCAATGCGTATCGATTCCCCTCCATTTGACCCAAGACGTGGTCGGGTACCAAAGTAGTTTCGATATATTAAATGTCCGTTATTTGTCGAGTTGGAGTCGTTTGGCCACACCACCATCGTTGTACCAACATTGGTTTTTCCACCTAAATAGCAATATTCAACCTTATTCATTTTACCCCAAAAACAAACCCAATGATCGGCGGAATCTTTCACAGGTTGATTGTATCTATCGATCACACATTCAGATACTACACAATTATATGCATACTCTTTTGAGCTTGTTCTAAAGTCTATGACCACGCCTTTAGGAGAATAGCCATTGTTGAAAACTAATCCCGAAACAAAGAGATAATCACCTGATAAATTCAAACATGATTTACCTTGTAGAAAAACCTTTCCTTGTGTTTCAGCCACTAAACTGATACATTTCCCATTCTCTCCGTTTCCCTTAAAAACAAGTTGTGCATCTTTCCAAACACCATTTCTGAGTACGATGGAATCACCTGCAACCGCATGTTTAACCTTTTCCTTAAATTCAGAAATGTCAGCGACTTTATAAGTTGATGCGAATAATGAAAAGGGGATAATAAATGCAAAAAGAAAAAGAATTCTTGACTTGTTCATCAGGGGTATTGTTATTCAAAAAGGAGAACGAATGATTGTTTAAGGCTACAAATTTTCAGCTGTTGAGAATTACTCAACAGCTGAAAATAGTCTATTTCTTAATAGAATTAGTGAATAATGTGGTAGCTGTTTGCAACGATGTGATAGCAGCTGTCATTTGTGCATAAGTAGATGTTCCACTATTTCGAACAGTTGTTGCATCTACAATAGCTTTGTTGTACGTAAAATTTGCTGCCGTGGACACTTGTCCAACTGCTGTTCCTATTGGGGTAGCAGTTTTCAAAGCATTACTATCGATAATTAAATCGCCCAACACAATACTCGCTTGAATGGTAAATATAGCCTGAGCAATTTTGAAACGTGCTGCTTTTGTTAACCCATCGGTAAGCGCAACAGTTTCGCGAGCTGTTTTGGCAGTTGTAATAGCAGTAGTAAAGGCCGTTTTTGCAGCAGCCACTACTTGCCCTTTTGCAGTTCCAACTACAAACGTTGGATTCAATGTTTCAGCCAACAGAATGGTGTCGTTGAGTGAGCGATGGTCTGTCAAAAATGGAATAAATGATGCTTTTGGAGCAATCATATTAATCATCGCCTTAGATATTCCATCGAACGATATTCCAGCTTTATTTACTGAATCGTTTGCGGCTAAAACAGCTGTCATATAATTCGTTCGAGCCAAAGCAATATATTCGCCACTGTTATATCCTGCAGCCGATGCTTCTACTATAGTTTTTTGCTCAGTTACATACGCTTTTGATTTTGCTAGAAAAGCACTCAAGTCTGTTGGAATAACAGCTGCCAAGAATGTTTTTTTTGCAGCCGTAAGCGTTTGTACTGCCATCTTAATCTGCAAAGCCGACAAGGCAGTTGCTCCTCTTGTAGAAGTGGCTTTTGCAATAGCAGCAGTAAATGTAGCTTTTGCATCAGGCAAAACCTGCCCTCCAAGATTACCTTGCGCAACAGTAGTATTTAACGCATTAGCAGCAATTATCGAATCGTTCAGTTGTCGACGATCGGCAATCCACAATGCAGCTCGAAAAGTTTTGCCTGGTGTTGCAAGTGTATTATTAGCTTTCACGATTTGAGTAATTGTAACATCGGCACTTGCTACAACTACTTGTGCGGCTAATACAGCTGCCAAATAGGGTGCTTTTACATTTGTAGAATCAGTAGCCGATTTATAATTATTGACGTTATAGCCAACTCTCGCGGTGTCGATCATTATTTTTTCTTTAGCTAGATAATCGGTCATTTGCACCTTATATTCTTCCAAAGTTTTGGGTTCAACAACAGTCAATGGGTCATCAATAGTACATGCTCCAAACGCAATACTCATAAGCATTAGTGATCCGCTTATCAGCAATTTAAAATTGCTATATTTCTTATTCATAATCATTTCTATTTCAAGATTAATAACTTGGATTATTTTTGATCACCATCTCGTTGTTGGTATCAATTTCTGTTTGCGGAATTGGTAACAACAATCGATCGTTGATGAAGAAACTCTCAATTGGAGGCAAAATCGGGTTATATTTAGAATAAAGCAGTGCCCAATCTGTCACAAAGTGGTGTTTCTTCAATATATTCATCGCTTTGTCAGGATCATTGTAGGTTTTATTCATACGCAATAAATCATACCAACGTTGGTTTTCGAATGCCAATTCAAGTCGACGTTCTTTGTAGACAGCATCCAATGCTTCTGTAGCAGAAGCGAAAGCAGGAAGTGGATCTACACCTGCACGAGTGCGAACTTTGTTGACTTCGACGTTAGCAATTGCAAAACCTGCTGGATCTTGTGCTAACAATTCAGCATAGAGCAATACAATATCTGCATATCGAATTACAGGCCAGTCATTTTCGGATTGTCCAGACTGCGACATTGTGGCATCTTGGTATTTTGCAATATATGGAACGGCTGTTGTAGGTGTTTTTTGCCACATACCAAAGCTAGCAGCCGAGCGTGTATCTTTCACATCAGATGCAAAAAGAGACATGACTTCTAAAGTCGGGTTATTATTGCCTTCGGGTGTTCCAATTTTCAAGAAAATATTAGCCGAACCGTCAGGAGCAAAGTTTGTCCAAAATGGAGAGCCAATTCCTGAAGTACCACCCAAATAGCGAACTGCAAAAATTATCTCTTTATTCATCTCGTTGCTTACATTAAAAATATTGGCGAACGCACTGTTAGAAGTACCTTTGTCAGTAAGCAATCCATAATCAGATGATGCCATAACTTCTTGCAACAATGGTTTCGCTAAAGCTAAATTTTCAGCACCACCTCGCTGCATATATACTTTGGCAAGCATCGCTTTTGCCGCCCAACTAGTAATTCGTCCTTTGTCGGCAGCTAATGCATACGTGTTCGGTACTTCACTTGCTGCTTTTATTAAGTCAGGAATAATTATTTCGTCGTAAATTTCATTAACAGGACTACGCACAATTTTCTTTGCTTCGCTTGGCCCAATCACAGTTGTTACCTTAAACATATCACCAAAGAGATTGACCAACGTAAAATAGTGATATGCACGCATGAAAAGCAATTCGCCCTCGAACTGGGCACGTTTCGACTCTATGCTAACGTATTGATTATCTACAACAGAAGGCAAAACAGCGTTAATGTTGGAAATATTTTGGTACAAACGATACCAATAATCTTTGATCATCGGCATACTCGAAGATGGACGGAAGAACGAAAGGTCGCAAATGTCGACACGTTCACCTGATCCCGAACCGGTATTGGCGTTGCAAGTATTATCGCTTCTGAATTCAGTAAAACGCCATTCGACAGATGTTACGTTTGCCATTCCAGCATAACAACCCATAACTCCCAAATTGATACGCGTTGGATCGGTATAGAAATTAACTTGTGAAAGCACCGATTCTGGTTTGTCTGTCAAAATATCTTCACAAGAAGTAATTGTGAAAAGAATTGACAACGCGAACACGATTTTAAATATATTTTTCATTTTCGTATTTTTTTGAAGTTATTTGATTAAAAAGTTAAGTCAAATCCAACCGTAAAGGTACGGCTCAATGGGAAAGCTCCTCTTTGATAGCCATCTCTCAACGGATTCTTGTTGTTGTCTTGCGGATTAGGCGAAAATTCCTTGTCAGCAGCATTTTGACTTTCATTTCGAACTTCAGGATTTATTCCACGGTAGTTTGCCGCCATAAAATAGAGCAGATTTTGAGCTGAGAAATAGGTTCTTAACGATCCTAACCCAATCCTTTTGGCTAATTTAGGAGTAATTGTATATCCCATAGAAAAATCGCGCAATGCTGCATACGATGCATCTTCCATACAATAATCACTCAACATCAAATCACCACCATTCGTTGTCGTTCCATAGACAGTCTTACCATCACCTGGGAAGTTTGGACTTAAATATCGGTTGTTTGTATAAGCTGTATTTGTACGCAACTGTTCGTTGTAGTTGATATTTCCATTGATCAGCAAACCGCCCTGAACACCTTGAAACATAAAACTCAAATCAAATTGTTTGTAGTTAAATGTATTGGTGATTCCCCAAGTAAAATCAGGGAATGGTGAACCCAACACAACACGGTCATCCGTATTAATGGCATTGTCGCCATTGGTGTTTACTACTTTCAGACCACCTACAATTGGAGCATATTTTGTATAATTAAATGGAACTCCATTTGCATCAGTGACAGCTTTTGCTGCAGCTACCTCATCAAATGTTGTCCACACACCAGCTGTTTTGTATCCAAAATATTGAATCGCTGGTTGACCCACAATAGCGCGGTAAACTTCATTTCGTTCACCAAAATTGTCCACGTGTTCTTGATCACCATAGCTCATCAACGTGTTTTTATTGGTTGAAATATTAGCAGAAGTTTTCCACTTAAAGTTTTTGAAATCAATATTTGTGGTTGATAGTTCAATTTCAAGACCTTTATTGTTTACTCGACCAATATTATTCCAAAACATTTGATGCCCAGTTATAAACATCGCAGGTTGTTGCAATAAAAGTTGGATGGTGTACGAGTTGTACATATCAACAGTTAAATTTACGCGACTATTGAAAAGACCTAAATCAATCCCAAAATCAGTTTCATTTGTTTGTTCCCATGTAAGATCAGGATTACCTAATGATGAACCGTTTGCTGATAATCCAGATTGAATAGTTCCAGTACCACTGCCTGTAACGTATTTATTTGTATTCAACAAATTCATATATGCATATTGAGGTATCCCATTATTCCCTGTCAAACCCGTGCTCAAACGGAATTTAAGGTTCGACATCCAACCCAGATCTTTAATTAATCTCTCTTCCGATGCTCTCCAGCCAATTGAAGCCGCAGGAAACGTACCCCACTTGTGTCCAGCAGCAAACTTTGAACTACCATCGGCTCGCAGACTTACTGACCCTAAATATTTTCCTTTATAAGCGTATGTAAAACGACCTAAATAAGACATCAAAGCTTCAGTAAAATAGTAGCTTGTTGAGCCCTTCACATTAGCAGAAGGATTGTCAATTAATAAAGCTAGACCCATATTGTAAGACAAAAGATTTTCATCTGGGAAATTGGTACCAATAATCTGATTAAACTTATTATTAGTCAATTGAAGTGTATATCCTGCTAGAGCACCAATCTCGTGGTTGCCTATTTTCTTTGTGTAGTTCAATGTATTTTCGGTCAATAATTCTGTACGCATTGTCATCAACCGATCAAGTTCGTTGGGAGCTCCAAATGTATTTGCGGACGTTTGCAATTTTTTGTTATACTCTTTATAAGCTACGTATGAGCTGTTAGAACTTTTTAATTTCAATCCTTTCGCTATCTCATAAGTAATGTAAGCATTGCTTTGTAAACGATAATCGTCTGTCATAATCTGTGTACGTTCGCGTATTGAAGTTGGGTTCTGTTGGCTCGAACCACCTGGATTTGCACCTGTAATATTCCAGATTTCCCCATTTAGCCCTTCACCAGAAATAATTGTCCCATTGAAGTCAGATTGTGTAGCATAATCTCCTACATTTTTCCCAGTAAGAGCTGCTGTTGCTTCGTTGTGACGAATTGGCAACCAAGTAGGATAACGACCGTAATTATTCAAGTCTATGCCTGGGTTTTCTTTACGGCTATAACTTGGAGCCAAACTGAATCCAATGGATATTTTTTTCGACAAATCAGCATCTAATCTTGCTCTGAAAGTATATTTATCGTAGGTGCTATTTTTCATAATACCATTCTCACCTGTGTAATTACCCGACACATAATATTTTAGGTTTTTATCACCACCTGCTGCACTCAATTGATAATTCGTGTTTGTACCATAAGCACGCAAAGCATCGCCAACCCAATCGGTTGGTTCGTCGGCGAAGTATTTCTCAATCAAATATGCTGCTTGATCGCCAGTGGTCATCTTATTGTACGTCATTGTTGCAGTTGTACCATCAACTAAGGGGTCCATTCTACGGATTGCTGCTTCATCCATGTAGAGCTGCATCACCTCTTTTTGAGAAAGCATATCTGGCATTTTCAAAGCATTCTTAATACCAGTGTACATTTTGAAATTGAATTTTGGCTTTTTCACATTACCACTTTTGGTCGTTACCAATATAACTCCACCTGCTGCACGTGAACCATAAAGAGCTGCTGAAGAAGCATCTTTCAAAACTTCTATAGATTCCACATCACCCATACTCACTGAAGAAAGACCATCTGTGGATGGAAAACCATCTACAACAATCAGAGGAGACACATTGGCACTGATCGAACCCATACCCCGCACCCTGATAGATGCTGCTTCTCCTGCTTCAGGATTGGTATTTGATATCGAAACACCTGCCATTTTGCCTTGCAAAGCTTGCTCAATATTTGCGACAGGGATTTCATCTAATTTGTCATTTTTTAGTTTCGCAATAGCTCCTGTAAGATGCGATTTTTGTTGAGTACCGTATGCTACTACAACAACCTCGTCCATCATAGTCGGGTCTTCTTTCAGCGAAACATTAATGACCGATGTTGACGCTGTTTTTTCCAAAGATTTAAAACCAATATAGGAAAACCCTAATACAGATTTGTTACTGGGCACTTGTATGGAATATTTTCCATTTGTGTCAGAAATTGTCCCAATCTGGGTTCCCTTCACGACTACATTTACTCCAATAAGTGGTTCATTTTTAGTATCGGTAACAACGCCACTTACTTTTGTTTGGGCTATTGCTCCAGAGATGTTCAAGCAGAAAATAATGAACATCCACATTGCATTTCGTTTGAAATGCTTTGACATTTTGCTGTTTTTCATGTATGTTAGGAATTAATGGTATTTGCGCATCAATTGGCAGACCAATATATTTGGTCGACCAAAAATAATACTTAGTTTTATATCAACAATGGAAATTCTTTATTATTTTCAAATTTCTGTTGTAAAACATAAATATTATACAAAAAAAAGCTGCTCTCAAAATTGGAGCAGCTTTAAGTAAATATGTAATAATTTGTCAAATTTGTGCCTTCGCGAAATCGAGTACACCTTGTAAGTGTTGTGCCATCAATTTACCAGCTCCAGCAGAATCGCGGTTTTTGATACAATCCAACATAAGTCTATGTTCCTCTGAAACAACTTCATTCGGTGCACAAATTCTATCTTTCAAATATATTGTCATTATATCAGGTATGACTATCATTAACATTGCTTTGAATACTGGATTGTGAGAAGCCTCTGCCATGGCGCGATGAAAAGCAAAGTCATAACTAATTCGATCAGGCGTATTAAAGTACTTAATGTAGTCGCTTAATGCTTTTTCAAGTTTTTCAATATCTTTATCCGTTCTTCTTTCGGCACACAATTCAATGGACTTGATTTCCAGCAAAATTCTTGTTTCTACTAACGAAAGAAAGTCGTAATGCTGCAGATTCAACACATCCGATATTAAACCATCAAGTGTCGTAATATCCAAGCCATTTATGACCGAACCACTCTGTGGAAGAGTTTTAATGATTCCATAAAATTCCAATTTATGCAATGCCTCTCTTACTTGAGTACGACCAACACCTAGCTCTACAGCTAATTTACGTTCAGCAGGTAGTCTATCACCAGGCTTTAGTTCTCCAGCTCCAATTAACTCTTTAATTTTTGCAATTACTCTGTCTGTGGGCTTTTCAGTCTCCAAATCCTTTGAAACTAATGAAAAATCTGCCATGATTAAATATAGATATATTGTTATGGATATTGTTAATCAAAATATTAAATCCAAAATTAAAAATGCAAATATAGTATGTTTTGATTTGATAATAAATATTTTGGCAAAATATACACCCTTTATACTGAAAAAAGAATAGCTATTTTTGTGCACATTTAGTCTAATTTGACAATAAGAAAGTAGAAATTAGTAAGAATATAATCATTTAATCTTAAAAATAGACAATAAAAAGGCAAGCAAAAACAATTTAAAGAATATAAAAAAAAGAATTGTAAATTATCCTGTTAAATTTTATAAAATCTATAAAATGAATTTAATTAAATATCTAATAATATACTTTAATTCTTAAAATATATCGATAGAATATGCCTTAATTTAAACAACTACTATTTGTATTTTTGTCACCTCTTAAAAAAAAGAGAGGGTCATTTCCCTTCAGAAACAACCCTCTTGATTTATTATTTATATATTGATTTTAAGCCTCTTGTGAAATTGAAGAAACAATTTTTTGAGTCTCTTTATCAAAATCAACAGTAATTAAATCCCCTTCGGAAACAGTGGCTCTGATAATCATTTCAGCCATTTCATCCTCAAGGTATTTCTGAATTGCACGCTTCAATGGACGCGCACCAAATTGCACATCATATCCTTTTGAGGCTATAAACTCTTTTGCAGTCTCAGTAAGATTCAATTTGTAACCAAGATTTTCAACACGCTTGTAGAAGCCCTTCAATTCCAAATCAATTATCTTATAAATAGACTCCCGATCTAATTGATCAAACATTACAATATCATCGACACGATTCAAAAACTCAGGCGCAAAAGCACGGTTTAAAGCTTTCTGAATTACCCCTCGAGAAAACTCTTTCTCTTCGGCTTCAGTCGTTGTAGTCGAAAAACCTACACCTTTTCCAAAATCCTTCAACTGACGCGTTCCAATATTTGAAGTCATAATCAAAATCGTATTTTTAAAATCGATTCTCCGACCCAAACTATCTGTCAATCTGCCTTCATCGAGTACTTGTAGCAACAAGTTAAACACATCGGGATGCGCCTTTTCTATTTCATCGAGAAGTACTACCGAATAAGGACGACGACGTACTTTCTCAGTCAATTGACCACCCTCTTCGTAACCAACATAACCTGGAGGTGCCCCCACTAATCTCGAAACAGTGAATTTTTCCATGTATTCGCTCATATCCACTCGAATCATTGAATCGGTAGAATCGAATAAGAATTCTGATAAAATTTTCGCCAAGTGCGTTTTCCCTACACCAGTCGGACCAAGAAACATAAATGTACCAATCGGCTTGTTCGGATCCTTCAACCCTACTCTATTGCGTTGAATTGCTTTCACCACTTTATCAACTGCCTCATTCTGTCCGATGATACGCGATTTAAGCTCTTCGTTCATTTGCAACAGTTTATGGCTTTCTGCCTGCGCTATTCGTTGTACAGGAACGCCCGACATCATCGCTACAACTTCGGCTATCTTTTCGTCGTTCACCACCTGGCGATTCTCTTTGGCATCTTTCTCCCACTGTTCTTTTGCAACATCAAGTTGATGCATGAACGTTTTTTCTTTGTCTCGGAAACTTGCTGCCAACTCAAAATTCTGAGCTTTAACTGCTCCAACTTTTTCTGCACGAACCGTTTCAATTGATTTTTCAAGTTCCTCTATATCTTTAGGAACCACGATATTTGTAATGTGAACACGCGATCCCGCTTCATCAAGCGCATCGATTGCTTTATCAGGAAAATTGCGGTCGCTGATGTAACGATCAGTAAGCTTCACACAAGCCAACAACGCATCTTCAGTATAAGTCACATTGTGGTGATCTTCGTATCGCTCTTTGATATTTTTCAGAATTTGCAAAGTTTCGTCAGCCGTGGTAGGATCTACCATAATTTTCTGGAACCGACGTTCAAGAGCGCCATCTTTCTCTATATTTTTTCGATATTCATCTAAAGTCGTTGCACCAATGCATTGGATTTCACCTCGTGCCAAAGCTGGTTTCAGCATATTTGCAGCATCAAGAGAGCCACCAGCTCCTCCAGCTCCTACAATGGTGTGAATTTCGTCAATAAAGAGTATCACATTGGGGTTCTTAGACAACTCATTCAAAATGGCTTTGATACGCTCCTCGAACTGTCCACGGTATTTGGTACCAGCCACAACAGAAGCCATATCTAGCGAAATCAAGCGTTTGTCGAACAAAATCCGTGATACTTTTCGTTGAACAATACGCAATGCGAGGCCCTCAACAATAGCCGATTTACCAACACCAGGCTCTCCAATAAGTACTGGATTATTTTTCTTTCGTCGACTCAAAATCTGAGCAAGACGCTCTATTTCGCTTTCACGCCCGACTACAGGGTCGAGTCGATTTTCTTCAGCAGCTTTGGTCAAATCAGTACCAAAATTATCCAATACAGGTGTATCTTGTGAAGTTTTGCTGTGAGTCGAAGCACTTTCGCTACCACGCTGTGACCCTTTGCCGTCGTCTTCATCGTCGTCTTCACCAAAATCAGCACCCATATTTTTTGGAGAATCAGTCAATTCAGGACTGTCCATAATCTGATGAACAGACGTATAATTTACACCCCATTCGGCAAATGCCTCAGAGGCAAGATTATCAGCATCTTTCAAAATAGCCAGAAAAACGTGCTCTGTATCCGTCACATCACTCTGCATCAATCGAGCTTCTAACATACTGATTTTAAGTATACGTTCAGCCTTTTGACTGACAGTTATTCCATCTTGCACCTTATCCCATTGAGTGAGGTAAGTGTTATTTTTTTGCATTTCACGTTCAATGCGTTTTTTTATATCGGTAAGATCCACTTGCAATCCTCTAAAAAGATCGAATACCCTGCCTGTTCCATCTCTCAAAATCCCAAGCATCAAGTGTTCGGGGCCAATGGAGTTGCTCTGAAGTCGTTCGGCTTCTTCTCTGCTGAAACCCAATACATCTTTTACCCGTTGTGTATAATTGCTCTTCATATTTATATTTTAATATGTGCATATTGCAAATATAACACATTTACAAATCGAATTGTTAACTCTAAATGAAAATATCTCGTCAAATAATATTATTCCATTTGATTTTCAAAATGATAACATTTAGGTCAATTTTTTTACATCAATTTTTTCTCTATTTGAGGGAAAAGAATTACCTTAGCACGATTTTTACCATTTTAAAAAGCAATCTTACAAAAATTTGTATTAATGAGTGATCAAGACAGAATTATTAGAGTAAACATTGAAGACGAAATGAAAAGCAGTTACATCGACTATTCGATGTCTGTCATTGTTTCGCGTGCATTGCCTGATGTAAGAGACGGTTTCAAACCCGTTCACCGCCGTGTATTGTACGGAATGAATGAGTTGGGCAATAATTCAGATAAACCTTATAAAAAATGTGCGAGAATCGTCGGGGAAGTTCTTGGTAAATTCCACCCACACGGTGACTCGTCTGTATATTTCGCTTTAGTGCGTATGGCTCAAGAGTGGTCGTTACGCTACACATTGGTTGATGGTCAAGGTAACTTTGGTTCGGTCGATGGCGATAGCCCTGCAGCAATGCGTTACACAGAGGCACGCTTAAGCAAAATTGCTGAAGAGATGCTGATGGACATCGATAAAGACACGGTCGAATTCCAACTCAACTTCGATGATACGCTGAAAGAACCAACCGTTTTGCCTACTCGAATTCCAAACCTTTTGGTAAATGGAGCTTCGGGTATTGCAGTAGGTATGGCAACGAATATGCCTCCTCACAACCTGACAGAAGTGATTGATGCAACGATTGCTTACATCGACGACCGTACGATTGACATTCCAGGTTTGATGAAATACGTGAAAGCTCCCGATTTTCCAACTGGGGGTTTCATTTATGGTTACAGCGGGGTGAAAGATGCTTTCGAAACGGGTAGAGGCCGTATTATAATGCGCGCTCGTGCCGAAATTGAAACAGAAGGCAACCGCGAGAAAATCGTAATTACAGAAATTCCATACCTTGTTAATAAGGCTGAGCTAATCAAAACAATTGCTGACCTCGTTGAAGACAAAAAAATCGAAGGCATTTCGAATGTCAACGACGAATCGGATCGTACAGGTATGCGCATTGTGGTCGATGTAAAACGCGATGCTAACTCAAATGTGGTATTGAACACATTATATAAAATGACTGCGCTACAGACCTCTTTCAGCGTAAACAATATTGCGTTGGTGAATGGACGTCCGCGTATGTTGAATTTGCGTGATTTAATTTCGTTGTTTGTAGAGCACCGTCACGATGTAGTTGTTCGTCGCACAAAATACGAATTGTCAGAAGCCGAAAAACGTGCTCACATCCTACAAGGATTGATTATTGCGTCAGACAATATCGACGAAGTGATTGCAATCATCAAAGCTTCACAAAGCCCAGAAGAGGCTCGTTTGAAATTAATGGAACGTTTCGAACTCTCTGATATTCAATCGCGTGCAATTGTCGAAATGCGTCTGCGTCAACTCACTGGGCTCGAGCAAAATAAACTCCGCGCTGAGTACGAAGAGGTAATGGCATTGATCAACAGATTGAATGAAATCCTCAACAACGAAGAGTTGCGAATGAGCATTATCAAAGACGAATTGACGGAAATCAAAAATAAATATGGTGACGTTCGTCGTTCAGAAATTGTTTATGCATCGGAAGATTTCAACCCCGAAGATTTCTATTCGGACGACGAAATGGTGATTACAATTTCGCACCTTGGCTACATCAAACGTACTGCACTTACCGAATTCCGTGCGCAAAACCGTGGTGGTGTAGGTGCTAAAGGCAGCGAAACACGAGATGAAGACTTTATCGAATACATCTATCCAGCTTCGATGCACGCCACAATGCTTTTCTTTACACAAAAAGGAAAATGCTATTGGTTGAAAGTGTACGAAATTCCAGAAGGTGCAAAAAACACCAAAGGTCGTGCTATTCAAAATTTGCTAAACATCGAATCAGGCGACAAAGTAAACGCCTTCATTCGTGTGAAAGGACTGAACGATGCTGGATACATCAACTCACATTACCTCATCTTCTGTACGAAAAACGGTGTTATCAAAAAGACTTCACTTGAAGCGTACTCTCGTCCTCGCCAGAATGGTGTGAATGCTATTACCATTCGCGAAGACGATCAAGTGATACAAGTTCGACTAACCGATGGTGATAACTACGTCATCATGGCGAACAGAAACGGTCGTGCAATTCGTTTCCACGAAAGTGCCGTTCGGGAAATGGGACGTACTGCCACTGGTGTAAGAGGTATGACTCTCGACGATGACGGACAAGACGAAGTAGTAGGAATGATCTGCGTTGGCAAAGACAATAAAGATGACATCATGGTGATTTCGCAAAAAGGATACGGAAAACGTACCCTTCTCGACGAAGTAGATGCCGATGGTAACTTCTTATTGGACGAAAACGGCGAAATCATTCGTGTTTACCGCATCACCAACCGCGGTGGTAAGGGTGTGAAAACACTGAGCATCACTGATAAAACAGGTAAATTGGTAGGAATAAAGAGCGTTTCAGATGAAAATGACCTCGTAATCATTAATAAATCGGGTGTCGCAATTCGTTTAAAAATGGCTGAAGTCCGAACGATGGGTCGCGCAACACAAGGTGTAAGATTGATAAATCTCGAAAAACGAAACGACGAAATCGCATCTGTTTGTAAAGTGCTTACTGATGCTGAAGAGGAAATTGAAACAATTATTCCTGAAATCAACGTAGATATCCCAGATGCTGATAGTATTGATGAACCAACAAATTAAATATAAAAATTGAACGTATGAAAAAGTTAATGTTTATAGGCCTCCTATTGACTGTAGGAGTTTGCGGCCTGTTTGCACAAAAAAAGGCTGTAAATGAAGCCGAAGGTGCTGTTAGTCAGGACAAACCAGACTTTAAGACGGCTGAAGCTCAAATTAAGGGAGCATTGCTGAACGATGAAACCAAAAACGATGCCAAAACTTGGTATGTTGCAGGACTTGTTTACAAAACGAAATATGATGAAGAGCGAAAAAAACAGTATTTGAAAATGCCGTTTGACGAATCAATTATTTATGAATCGCTTTTCGGGGCTTACAATTATTGGATAAAAGCCATTGCATTGGACAATCAGCCTGATAAAAACGGGAAGATTAAGCCAAAATTTGAGAAAAAAATCAAAGAGAAAATTGTTGAAGATTTTCAGATGTTGATTAATGCAGGAGCGTTTTTCTACGACAAAAAGAACTTTAATTCGGCTTATAAACATTGGAATTTCTACAATCAATCGGCACGAAGTGAAGAGTTAAAATCACTTAAACTTGGAACTGACTCAACGTCATTGATGATACCCTACTACGCAAGTAGCGCAGCACTCCGCATGAACAACGATTCGGTAGCCATTAGTTCATTAGAGTTTTCTAAGAAATTCAGTTATGAAAAATACAATATCTACAATTTTTTAGCTGATGCTTATAAACGCACAAATCAAACTGAAAAGTACATAGAAACGTTGAAAGAAGGCAATACAATTTTCCCCGACAGCAACTATTTCGTTGGCAATCTGATCAATAACTACATCAACATTAAAGATTACGACAACGCTATAAAATTTTTGAACGACGCAATTTCTCATAAACCGAACGAAAATCTTTATGTGGCTTTAGGTGAAGTGTATGAAGAGGCTGGAAAAGGTGTCGATTTGTCAAAAGGAGCTTTTCAAAAAGCGATTGAACTTAATCCAAAAAATCACACAGCTTATTTCTATATTGGACGTGCATCGTACAACAAAGCCGTTGATTTGACCAACAAAGCATACGAAACTAAAGACAAGAAAAAACAAGCAGCAATGCTGGCGAATACTAAAGTTCTTTTCAAAGAAGCTATGCCATCGTTTCAAAAGGCTTTGGAGTTGAATCCGAAATCACTGGAATACCTCAATCCATTGCGTTCAATTTACTACAACCTCAATATGAACAAAGAGTTTGATGCTATTGACAAAGAGATTAAATCGCAACAAAAGAAATAATCGAACCCAATTTTTCGAAGAAGATACCGATGCAAACAGTTGCGTCGGTATTTTTTTGGAACATTCGACTAAAAACTTATCTTTGTAATGAGATATAACAATTTGACTAAACCAAAAATCTTCAACCCCATGATTATTGAAAAACTGAATTGGAATGGCTTCGAAGCCATCTCGCTAGAGACCAATACCTACGAAGCACTACTCATCCCATCAGTAGGTGCAAATCTCATCAAACTTTACAACAAAGAAAAAAACATCAACATACTTAGAACTCCGTCTGAAGAAGAGATTGAGACATTTTGCAGCAGACCTCAGATATTCGGCATCCCTGTTTTGTTTCCACCCAATCGCATTGCTGATGGCACCTACAGCTACGAAGGCCGCAAATATTGCTTCCCAATCACACTACCTGCACAAAACAACTACCACCACGGAATCCTGAAATCTGAACCGTTTGTGGTGACTGATACTCGTATAGGCGAATCGTCTGTAGAAGTAGAAGTTAGCTTTTTCTCAAACAGCATAAACAACGCCATTTTCGTAGATTTTCCACACGAATTTGTCTGCAAGATAAGATACACATTATCTGACGAAGGATTAACTCAAACCGTCACGTTTGATAATCTGAGCGACAATAAAATGCCACTTGGAGTTGGCTACCACACACCGATTTTGGTACCTTTTGCCGAAGGCAGCAAAGCTGAAGATTACAAAATCCTACTATCCGTAGGCAAACGCTGGGAATTGGACGAACGAGGTCTGCCAACGGGCAATCTGCTCAACCTCTCTGCCGAAGTGACTTGCCTACGCCAAGGAGGCATCGCTCCTACAGGCAAACCGATTGAGTGGGCAATGACCGACGAGGCTATTTTGGTGGATGGCGAACCGTATCACGGCGCAGTATTGACCGATACACGAACCAACACACGAGTTTTCTACGAAGTGGATGAACAGTTCAAACATTGGACATTTTGGAACAATGGTGGAGATGTGGCATGGGCTTGTCCTGAGCCTCAAACTTGGGCAATCAATGCTCCGAATCTCGACTTACCTGACGAAATCACTGGATTTCAAGTTGTTGCACCAGGCCAATCTTGGAGCGGAACGACGAAGTTGTATGTGAAATAAAAATGCTAAAACTTCGAATAAATTCAGGGCTAAATATTTCACTCTGCTACTATTTCGAACGTTTTTACTTCATTTTGAATAAATTTCGTTCGACAATTAATCGAACTATTATTTTTTTTATATATTTGCGAAACTGAGCACTTGAATTTCAAAGATGAAAAAGTTGAACAAACACAATTGGCGATGGCGCAACAAATCGATACTGTAACTTCGTTGCGTCACCACACATGCTATCCCTCAAAATAACATACAGACAGCCCGATGTTCACAACCGAACGTCGGGCTTTTTAAAAAACTAATAACCAATAATTTACACCTATGATTTCTAAAAAATTTATGCTCTCTGAAAAAGAGATGCCACGTCAGTGGTACAACGTAGTGGCCGATATGGTCAACAAACCACTTCCTCCACTCCACCCAGGTACCAAACAACCGCTTAATCCGGCGGAACTTGAGCCACTTTTTGCCAAAGGATTAATTGCTCAAGAGATTTCGCAAGAGCGATGGATAGACATACCAGACGAAGTGTATGAGTTGTATAAAATCTACCGTCCAACTCCTCTGGTGAGAGCATACGGACTAGAGAAAGCACTCGATACACCAGCAAAAATATATTTCAAAAATGAGAGTGTTAGCCCCGTTGGTTCTCACAAACTGAACTCTGCCATTCCACAGGCTTACTACAACAAAATTGAAGGAACTACTCGCATGACTACCGAAACTGGTGCGGGACAATGGGGAACAGCACTCAGCTTCGCTTGTCAGCTGTTTGGAATCGACCTCAGCATCTTCATGGTAAAGGTAAGCTACGAACAAAAACCTTTCCGCAAATCGTTGATGAACATGTGGGGAGCAAACGTGGTAGCATCACCAAGCAACCTCACCGACAGTGGTCGTAAAATATTGAGTGAGTTCCCAAATTCATCAGGCAGTTTAGGTATCGCCATTTCTGAAGCGGTAGAGATGGCAGCCAAAGATCCTGCTACAAAATATGCATTAGGCAGTGTGCTTAATCACGTGTTGCTCCACCAGACCATCATCGGACTCGAAGCTGAGAAACAGATGGAGATGGCGGGCGACTATCCCGATATTGTAATCGGTTGTTTTGGTGGCGGATCAAACTTTTCGGGAATTTCACTCCCATTCTTGCGCCACAACTTGAGTGGAGACAGAAAAACATCTATCATCGCAGCTGAACCAGCTTCGTGCCCAAAACTCACCCGTGGTGTGTTTCAATACGACTTTGGCGATACTGTTGGATTGACTCCGTTGATTCCGATGTACACCCTGGGACACAACTTCCAACCAGCTGATATTCATGCCGGTGGATTGCGTTACCACGGAGCAGGTGCTATTGTAAGCCAACTGTTAAAAGACGATTTGATTTCGGCTCAAGCAGTTCAACAGCTCGACACATTCGAAGCTGGAGTGTTATTTGCACGTACTGAAGGTATTATCCCTGCACCAGAATCGACTCACGCCATTGCAGTTGCCATTACCGAAGCATTGAAAGCCAAAGAAGAAGGTGTTGAAAAAACAATTCTCTTCAATTTATCGGGTCATGGTTTGATGGATATGGCAGCTTACGACCAGTTTTTTGCAGGCAAATTGACCAATTTCCCAATTTCTGCAGAGTCTATTGCAGAAAGTGTGAGCAAATTGGAGCATTTAGCCGAGAAATTCTAAATTAGACTCATTTCATTTAATTTAGTGTTTATTAGTTAGGGTAACGAATTCCATTCTCGGTGAATAGTTAAAGTTACAACCACCACTAAATTCAAGACACTATGAAAGGAAAACTGATTTTAATCTTGCTCGCTATCGGTTTGTTGTTTGCGGCTTGCGCAAAAGAAGATCCTGTAACGACCACTGGTGCAAGCAAGAAAGCACCTGCTAAAAAAACGGTTACTATACCATAACATCAAACTCCGTTTTGATTCAGAAAAGATTAAAGGGCGAAAACGTAACGGTTTTTGTCCTTTTCTTTTTCGAAAAACTGTATCTTTGCTCATCAACCGATTTTTCACCTATGGATTTTAGACTGAGAGTTTTCGAAAGTGTTGCGCGCAATTTGAGTTTTACGCGTGCAGCCAAAGAGCTAAAAATTTCGCAACCAGCCATCTCAAAGCACGTCCAAGAGTTGGAATCGCTCTACAGCACTCCACTTTTCATTAGAGAAGGAAATCAAATCAAAATCACTTCTGCTGGAGAAACGTTATTGGCTCACAGCACGCGAATAATCGATGCATTCGACTGGCTCGACTACGATATGAGCCAATTTGCGCAACAATCTAGAGTTGGAAAACTAAGAATCGCAGCCACCGAAACACTCTACAACTACACGCTCCCTGCTTTGATTGCGGCATTTCTGAAGAAAAATCCAAATGTAGAAATTTCGATCATCCCCAATAAAACAGCAAATATTGAACATGCGCTTTCGAAGAAAAAAATAGATTTGGGCGCAATCGAACAAGAGGTTGAAAACGAATCTCTAACACAATCGCCCTTCGCAACTGACGAAATTGTTGCAATTTGTGCCAAAAATGGCAATATATCAACCTACAATTCTCTTTCGTTGAAAGAGTTAAAGCATATTCCACTTATTATACCTCAAACCGAGAACGAAATTTTCCTTTTGATTGAAGATACACTCAAAAAACGACGGGTAAAGTTGGAGGATTTGAACATTATGATTCGATTGGATAACCCAGAAAGCATCAAAAACTTCGTCAAAAAAGCCGATTGCGTTGGGTTTGTATCGCGACAATCTCTTTCGATTCCAAGCGATTTGGATAAATTCAAAATTGTACCACTCTCCGATCTTTCGTTCAATCGTGTTCTTCAGTTCATTGAACTACAAAGCAGCAAAAACGAAGTGGCATCAGACTTCATTCGCTTTGCCAAACGAATGACTATGCTCAAATCACAGCAATAATCCTCACGCATTTGATACAACGAATAAAAGGTTGTAATATTGCACCTCAAATCACCCAAGCTCTATTATGGAAATTGCTGCATTAGTCTCTGGCGGAGTAGATAGCTCTGTCACTGTACATCTACTGAAAGAACAAGGTTACGACCCAACCATATTTTATATCAAAATAGGAATGGAAGACGAGCACGGCTATATCGATTGCCCTGCCGAAGACGATATGGTGATAGTGGAATGGCTCGCAAAAAAGTACGGATGTCGCTGCGAAATGGTATCGCTACACGAAGAGTATTGGGAAAGCGTTGTCTCCTATACGATTGAAAACGTAAAGAGAGGTCTGACACCAAACCCCGATATGATGTGCAACAAGCTCATTAAATTTGGCTATTTTGAGCAAAAATGGGGAAAAGACTACGATAAAATTTCTACTGGACACTACGCCACCACGACTGAAGTTGACGGCAAACTCTACCTTTCGACAGCCAAAGACAAGGTGAAAGATCAAACCTATTTTTTAGGACAAATCACACCACAACAGTTGCAGAAAATTATGTTTCCAATTGGCATTTACGAAAAGAGTGAAGTGCGACAAATTGCAGCCGATGCGCGGTTACTGAGTGCACAACGTAAAGACAGTCAAGGCATTTGCTTTCTCGGAAAAGTGCATTACAACGACTTTATTAAACGCTATTTAGGAGAAAAACTAGGTAAAATTGTTGATTTCGAAACAGGGAAAGTGCTTGGGCAACACAAAGGCTATTGGTTTCACACCATCGGGCAACGCCGTGGTATTGGACTTAGTGGTGGACCCTACTTTGTGGTAAAAAAAGACATCGACGCCAATGTGATATATGTTTCGAATGGCTACGATCCAGAAACACAATACGGCAAGGTGGTCAATCTGCAAGCCATCAACTTTATCAGTGGCGATCCGTGGGGCGATTTCGAAGGCCGTCGCGATTTGATGTTCAAGATTCGCCACACGCCCGATTTCACCAAAGGCACCATTGAAAAGATTGGCGATGTGTACCGTATTCGTTCCGAAGAGAAGATTCAAGGTATTGCTGCCGGTCAATTTGGAGTAATGTACGACACAAACAGTCAACTCTGCTTTGGTAGCGGAGAAATTATTTAATTTTTTATTTTGGGATAACCAACTGACAATAAGCCAACCACCTTTTCAAACTCCATTAATCGCGAAAAATTAGTTTGGAAATTTGCAAATTCAAAAAAAAGCAGTACTTTTGTACCGCGGAATGGAGCAGTGGTAGCTCGTTGGGCTCATAACCCAAAGGTCGTCAGTTCGAGTCTGGCTTCCGCAACTACAAAGAGCGCTTAGGTGCTCTTTTTTTTATGCATACCTCTCCCTGCAGCATTTTCTATTGCAAAAACCAACTCATCAATATATTTGAAATAATTTTTCACATTTTTTCTGAAATGGTGATTTGTTATAAAAAAATAGCATATATTAGAGCCCTAAACCATACACAACAATAACCAAATGACAAAGGAGAAAATCAACTTCGAATACGAGCTGAAGAATGTATCTTTAAATCTACTCTGGACCTACATCAGCACACCGAGCGGCTTGTCTAAATGGTTTAGCGATGATGTTTCAGTGAATGGAAAGACATTCACTTTTCTTTGGCAAAAGTCTCCCCAAAAAGCCGATTTGATACACATTCGCCAAGGACACTTCGTTCGTTTCAGGTGGGAAGAGGACGAAAACACAAAATTTTACTTCGAGTTGAAGATAAACACAGGCGAACTATCAGGTGAAGTAGAACTCGAAATTACCGATTTTGCATTCCCCGATGAGATAGAAGACACGCACGAACTATGGAAAACTCAAATCGAGACACTCAAACGAAGTATCGGCGCTTGATTTTGGTTATTTTTATCACTCTTTTTTGCTAACTTTGCACGCAATTAGTACGAAGTTTGCTTATGTTCCGCATCAAAAGATTATATCTGTTTGTTTTACAGACTTTTCTGCCCATCTTCTTGATGACATTTTTCATCTGCCTCTTTATTTTATTGATGCAGTTTTTGTGGAAATATGTCGACGAATTGGTAGGAAAAGGACTGAGTGTATCGGTATTAAGCGAACTATTCTTCTACGCAGCATTGAGCCTTATTCCGATGGCGTTGCCCCTATCCATTCTTCTTGCTTCGTTGATGACTTTTGGCAATTTGGGAGAAAGTCTCGAGCTGCTATCGATGAAATCGGCAGGTATCTCGCTAATTCGTATAATGCGGTCGTTGATTGTAACATTGGTGATTATCGCGATTGCTTCTTTTTTCTTTCAAAACAACGTTATGCCCAAAGTGCAGGTCAAACTTTGGAGTCTGATGCTTTCCGTTAGACAGAAATCACCTGAACTAGATATTCCTGAACGGGTATTTTACGATCAAATTAGTGGTTATAACATCTACATAGAGAAAAAAGACCCTAAAACAGGGATGCTTCGCAATGTGATGATTTACGATTTTTCGCGTGGGTTTGAAGATGCGATGGCTATAGCAGCAGATTCTGCAAACATAAAAATGACCGATGACAAGAAATTCCTTGTATTCACGATTTACAACGGAGAATCGTTCGAAAACCTAAAGAAACAACGCTCTTCATACGAAAATGTACCCTATCGTCGCGAAACATTTGCCACCAAGCAAATTCTGATAGAGTTTGACGCCAACTTTAAACGGATAGATAACAGCTTTTTACAAAACGAATACATCGGGAAAAACATCTCTCAACTTCGGCATTCAATTGACTCGATGGAGGTTACCGTGGATAGTATGATCAAACAAAATGCTAGATCGATTGGCTTTCTAATTCCGCTAAATAATAAGAATTCGATGCCTAAACAGGCAACAGATTCAGTCGCACTCACCCATTTTGTACCTATAAATATTGATAGCCTATACGAAGAGGCAACTCCTACAAATAGAAGTGCGGCAGTTAGCAGAGCAATAGCTTCGGCAACATCAAGTAAGCAAGAGTTTGAATTCAAAGAGTACACCATTAAGTCGCAACAAGAAACCATCAGTCGACATTACATCGAGTGGAACAAAAAATTCACGCTTTCTATCGCCTGTTTAATCTTCTTCTTTATCGGAGCACCACTCGGAGCAATCATTCGCAAAGGAGGCCTCGGACTGCCCGTTGTACTCTCGGTTTTGCTTTTTATCATTTACTATATTTTCGACAGTACTGGCTACAAACTCGCTCGTGATGGACGCTGGCCACCACTCGAGGGGACTTGGCTCAGTTCAGTCATCTTTCTTCCGCTTGGTATTTTCTTAACCTATAAAGCGGCTCGTGATTCGGTGATTCTGAATGCTGATTTATATGCCCTTTTCTTCAAACGAGTTTTCGGTAAACGAATGACTAGAGATTTAGTCAAGAAAGAAGTGGTGATGTATAATGCCGATGTCAAGGCAGTCAACGCAATGGTTAATCGTCAAAATGGCCTAATAGAGAAAACCATAAATTACTTCAAGGATAGACGTAAAACAAACTATATTGCCTTTTGGAATGAAGGAATTCACTCAAACGAATTGGTTGAAATAAGTCAAATTCTCGAAAATATTATTGAAGAGATGAACAATACAACCGAACATCAGGTTTATCTTAAACTGAGAGAATACCCAATTCTTCCAGTAGAGCGATACAATATCTCAACTAAACAAAAATGGGTACGAATCACAATCGGGATATTTTTCCCATTGGGATTGCCGTATTATATTTACATTAAGCAACAACAAAAGCGAATGATAAATGACTTAACCACTATCAGTCGCATCAACAAAGAGTTATTAAACCTAATCAACTAAACAAACTATGTTTAAGTTAAATACAATCGAAGAAGCGATAGAAGACATTCGCAATGGAAAAATACTGATTGTGGTAGATGATGAAGATCGTGAGAATGAAGGCGATTTCATAGCAGCAGCCGAATTGATTACACCAGAAATCATCAACTTTATGGCCCGCCACGGTCGTGGACTGATTTGTGCTGCCATCACCGAAGAGCGTTGCGATGAACTTGACCTCGATTTGATGGTGACAAACAACACGGCACTTCATTCAACGCCGTTTACCGTTTCGGTCGATTTGATTGGAAACGGCTGCTCCACAGGTATTTCGGCGGATGATCGTGCTAAAACGATCAAAGCTCTTTGCGATTCAAAAACTAAAGCAGAAGATCTTGGTCGCCCCGGACATATTTTCCCACTTCGTGCCCGCAACAGAGGTGTTCTTCGCCGCGCTGGACACACCGAAGCCTCGGTAGATTTAGCTCGACTTGCTGGACTTTTTCCGGCTGGTGTTTTGGTAGAAATCATGAACGAAGATGGCACAATGGCTCGCTTGCCAGAATTAATTAAAATCGGAGAACAATTCGGTTTGAAAATAATATCTGTGGCTAAATTGATAGCCTATTTGCTTCAAAAAGAATCACTCGTAGAAAAAGGAGAAGAGGTGAATATGCCAACAGATTACGGTCAGTTCAGACTAATTCCTTTCCGCCAAAAATCGAACGGACTAGAGCACGTAGCTCTGATAAAAGGGACTTGGGCAGAAGATGAACCAATCTTGGTAAGAGTTCATTCTTCGTGCGTAACAGGAGATATTTTCGGAAGCAAACGCTGCGAATGTGGCGATCAACTTCACAAAGCGATGGAGACCATCGACAAAGCAGGTAAGGGAGTAGTTGTCTATATGAACCAAGAAGGCCGTGGAATCGGCTTGATGAATAAAATAAAAGCTTACAAGCTTCAAGAAAACGGATTCGATACCGTAGAAGCCAACCTTCATCTTGGATTTCAAGCCGACGAACGCGATTACGGCGTTGGTGCTCAAATTCTTCGTGAAATTGGAGTTCGCAAAATGCGTTTGATGTCGAACAATCCTGTGAAACGAATTGGACTTGAGGCTTATGGCTTGGAAGTTACTGAAAATGTGTCGATTGAAGTTTCACACAATCCGCACAACGAATTTTATATGAAAACAAAGAAAGATAAAATGGGGCATATCTTAAAACATCTGTAAAATTGTGTCATTTATAACTATTCTTCAAACAAAATCCCGTTTTAAATCTGAGAAATCAGTGCTAAAACGGGATTTTTCGTAATAATAAATCAGAATAGCTATAAAGATTTAAACAGTTTTAAGGAAGTCGAAAAATTTAGCTGCAATCTGCACGACAGCTGCATTATTTTATTAATTTTGCTATTCTTAAACCCATTTTTTACCGAAATACACATTAAATATTTTACATCATGGAGCGTATATTTAGCTTGAAAACTCGATTGACTTTAATGAATTTTCTCCAGTTTTTTGTTTGGGGAGCCTGGTTGATTACTATTGCCAACTATTGGTTTGCGACAAAGCATTGGGGAGGAGCCGAATTCGGGGCAATATTCTCCACACTGGGTATATCATCGATATTGATGCCAACGATTTTTGGTATCGTTGCCGACCGCTGGATGAATGCAGAAAAGCTCTATGGGACACTTCATATTTTAAGTGGTGTAACAGTGATGTTTTTCCCACTGATAAACGATCCCAACACGTTCTTTTGGTTTATGCTCGTGGCTATGTCTTTCTACATGCCCACCATCGCTCTCGCCTACTCCATTACCTACAATGCCCTAAAATCAAACAGTTTTGATGTGGTCAAAGATTTTCCACCGATTCGTGTGTGGGGAACCGTTGGTTTTATCATCGCCATGTGGGTGACGAACCTCACGGGTAACAAAGCGAGTGAAATGCAGTTTTACATATCAGCTATCGGCTCATTGTCGTTAGGGCTCTACTCATTTACACTGCCAAAATGCCCGCCTACCAAACAAAACGCAGCAAACGCCAATTGGGTAACCATGCTTGGGCTGAATGCGTTCAAACTGTTTGCTAACTTCAAAATGGCACTCTTCTTCATCTTCTCGATGTTGCTTGGGGCTGCATTGCAGCTCACCAACATGTATGGCGATACGTTCCTCGACGACTTCAAAAATATGCCTGAATATGCCAATTCGTTCGTGGTGAAGTATTCGACGATTATCATGTCGATCTCTCAAATATCTGAAACACTTTTTATTTTAGCAATCCCTATTTTCCTAAAGAAATTCGGAATCAAAAATGTGATGCTCATCAGTATGTTTGCGTGGGTGTTCCGTTTTGGCCTTTTCTCTTACGGCAACCCGGCCGAAGGTCTTTGGATGATTATCCTATCGTGTATTGTGTATGGTATGGCATTCGATTTCTTCCAGATTTCGGGTTCACTCTTTGTAGAAACGAGTACAGACAGTTCCATTCGTTCGAGTGCACAAGGTTTGTTTATGATGATGACCAACGGATTTGGCTCAATCATTGGTAGCATTGCAAGCGGTGAAATCATCGATAAATTTTTCACCAACGACAAAGGCATCAAAGATTGGCACTCAATTTGGTTGACATTTGCCATTTATGCCTTGGTTGTTGCAGTTCTGTTTGCCTTCAGTTTCAAGCATAAACACGAACCTGATAAACTTTAGGGATAGAAAAAAACTATTTTCAATAATTTTGTTGTAATAATAAGAGGGGACATTTAAACCAAATCGGTAAATTTATGTCATAGATACAATTAACCCAATTTCAAATCATAAAAAATAGCCCTAGCGTATGAAAACAAAATTAATCTTATTCGTTTCAGCGATTACCGCTCTAACCTTTGTTTCTTGCGATAAATCAGAGAATCTGTCTATTGCTCAAACAGAAAATTCCCAACTCATCAGTGAAGAACAGGCTGTGGAACAAGCCAGTACCGAGATTGACGGAACAACTGACGAGGCACTCGCAATGAAATCAATTTCACTCAAATCGGCCAATGTGGATGCTAACAACTGGATTGGAAGTTGTGCAGTCGTAACTATTGACACGGCTTCCGCAACTAAATCACTGACCATTGATTTCGGAACGAGTTGTGTTGGGAATGATGGAAAAACCCGCTCAGGAAAAATCATCATTACATCAACAAGCTTCTCTAAGTTGAATGTTGAACGAACAGTTTCGTTCCAAAATTTCATTGTTAATGGCGACACTGTCACTGGAACCATTAAGAAAACATTCCAACTTGTGTTGGATCAATACAAAAGAAAAGCTCACATTGTTGAAGACATTGCAATTAAACGCAAAGACAATGCTGGAACAGCTTCACGAAAAGCGGATATGTACAGAATTTACGACTTCAACCGTCCACTTCTGGTTCGTGACGACAGAATTACAACTTGGGGAACATCCCAATTTACAAACGTAAAAGGTGCAACACTGAGCAAAACCGTTACAGAACTGAAACCGCTGATTTACCGTGTTGCTTGCCGACAAGTAGTGAGTGGTATACAAGTTATCACCAGACCCAATAAGACTTTAACCATTGATTTCGGTGATGGCATATGCGATGGATTTGCCACTGTAAGCGATGGTACAAACAGTTGGACAATTAAGTTATAAGAGTATTACAAAGAGGGTCAGAAATAAATTCCGGCCCTCTTTGTTTTTATTTTATAATCCTTTCACTGAAAAAAAATTAAACAAATTCAACGCTTAATTGCCTCAGGTTTTGGAAAACCCGTTTTTTTGACTTATTTTGTACTCACAAACAAACTCAAAAATCTGAAAACCATGAATCTTTTGTCAGATCGCTTAAACAATCTCTCTACCTCGGAAACTATGGCGATGTCGCAACGTAGCAACGAGCTAAAAGCCAAAGGAATAGACGTAATCAATCTGAGTGTTGCAGAACCTGACTTCTTCACGCCTGACCACATAAAGGCAGCTGCAAAAGACGCCATCGATAGCAACTACTCGTTCTACTCCCCAGTGCCAGGATATAAAACATTAAGACAAGCTATCTCTAATCGATTGAAAATCGATAACAACCTCGACTTCTCACACAAGCAAATTGTTGTTTCCAGTGGTGCTAAACAAGCATTAAGCAATGTAATTATAAGTACTATCTCACCTGGCGATGAAGTGATTTTACCTGCACCGTTCTGGGTAAGCTATACGGAGATGGTGAAACTTGCAGGAGGAAAAAATATAATCGTATACGCAGGAATTGAACAAGATTTTAAAATATCCCCAGCTCAACTTGAGGCTGCAATTACCCCAAGAACAAAAGCGATTATTCTCTGCTCACCATCAAATCCGACTGGGAGTGTCCATTCGCACACCGAACTAAAAGAGTTAGCTAGTGTATTGGCGAAATATCCTGACATCTTGATTATCTCTAACGAAGTGTTTGAGCACATCAATTTTGTGAGTAAACACGAAAGCATTGCCCAATTCGAAAATGTTCGCGAACGTGTTGTAATTATCAATAGCGTTTCTAAAGCTTATGCAATGACTGGATGGCGTATTGGTTATGCAGCAGCACCCCAATCTATTGCCGATGCCTGTCATAAATTGCAAAGTCAATACACCTCTGGACCCTGCTCAATTGCTCAAAAAGCTGCGGAAGCTGCACTGACAGGCAATCAGGAATGCTTAGAGTTTATGAAGACAACATTCAAACGTCGTAGAGATTTGATGGTTAAACTAACATCTGATATACACGGTTTCACTGTCAATGTGCCAGAAGGTGCATTCTTCTTATTCCCTGATATCAGCTACTACTTCGGCAAATCATATAACGGCATCACGATTAACAACTCAAACGATTTAGCGATGTGGTTGCTCGATAACGCCCACGTGGCATGTGTTGGTGGTATAGCATTTGGTGCACCCAATTGCATTAGACTTTCGTATGCTGCTTCCGATCAACAACTTATTGAAGCTATGCGCAGAGTTAAAGAGGCATTGGCAAAATTGTATTAAAGCCTCATTTTCTTTTATTGAAGCATTGTCATTTCCTCTAATTCGTCACAAAATAATAAGACTATCAAAAAACCTTTTTTAGAAGACCCTAAATCTCCTTAAGGGGACACTTACAGATGTAATATATCGCCAAATAGACCATTGATATACAAATAATTATAAGTAGAATAATAAGGCCCCTTTACCTTAGATTTGCAAAAATGGAAATTAAATATCAGAAACCGTTGACTTTAGTAATCCAGAAATCGTCTTAAGTGGTTTAAGGGCATGATCACAATTCTAAAACAATAAATACAGAATTGACTATAAATTTGGCAAATATGGCAGCTGGATTTCGAGGTATTCTGTAGCTCGATAAAAAAATACAAATTTGAATACAAATAACTAGACCCCATTCGGCGCAAGTATATCGAAGTGTAATTAGCGTCTAAATTTATACAGTTGCGATATAAGTAGAAGCATTAAGATAACGAACCCCGTTTAAGCAAAACAGCTTAAACGGGGTTCGTTGTAAATTTTCAAAAGGGAAAGCATGCGTAATGATTAATCTCTTTTGTTTGCTTTTTTAAGCAGTTTCTCTGCTTTCTTTTCTTTCGGAGTTTTAAGTGCCTCTTTTTTAACGGCTTTCTTAGCATCAGTCGATTTTGCCATGATCTTGTTTATTTATCGATTAGGAAAACTTGTTTCGTTTTGTAAATGTAGACTTTATTCAATGAAATACAATAGTGAAAGGGAAATATTTCGACTGAAGTCCTATTTGTCGTGGTTGGATGAAGGAGATGTTCGAACAAAACTTATCCGCTCATCAGTGCAATTTCAAATCGTTTTACTACTTTTGGGACTTGAAAAAAGAGATAGATTATGAAGAAATCATTTGCCAGTGATAATTACGCCGGAGCACTGCCCGAAATGCTCGAAGCCGTAGCCACGGCAAACACCTCACACGCCCGCTCGTATGGAAACGACGACTACACCGCCGAAGCAAAACGTGAGTTTGAGCGACACTTTGGATCGGATATCGAAGTGACGTTTGTATTCAACGGCACAGGCGCAAACGTGCTAGGAATCGGTACTACCACGCAGTCGTTTAATGCCATTTTGTGTGCCGACATCTCGCACATGTATGTGGACGAATCTACAGCGCCAGAGCGATTCACCGGCTGTCGCCTCTATGCCCTACCCACCAATGCCGATGGAAAACTCGAACCAGAAACCATTCGCAAAAAAATAATCCGCATTGGCGATGAGCATCATCCGCAAATCAGTGTGCTCTCAATCGCACAGCCCACAGAATATGGCACGCTCTACTCGATAGACGAACTGAAAGCGATAAAAGCCGTTTTACGCGAGCATAATTTACTCCTTCACATGGATGGTGCACGGTTATTTAATGCTCAAGTGGGATTGGATTGCTCGATGGAGGCTATGACCAAAGCTGCGGGTGTCGATATTCTGTCGGTCGGTGGCACAAAGGTTGGTTTGCTGTTTGGCGAAGCGGTTGTCTTTTTCAATAAATCGTTAGCAAAAACACTTCGTTTCCGTCAAAAACAGAGTATGCAACTGCCTTCCAAGATGCGCTTTATCTCTGCACAATTCGACCGATTGCTGAAAGACGATTTAGGCATTAAATCGGCAACATACTCCAACCGAATGGCTCAACAGCTTCACACAAAACTGAGTGCATTTCCACAAATAAAAATCACAAAACCGGTGCAGACCAACGCCGTATTCGCCATTCTACCAAAGGATTGGATTGCGCCGTTGCAAGAGGTGGTGCCGTTCTACATCTGGAACGAACAGACCAACGAAGTGCGCCTCATGTGCGCTTTCGACACCACCGAAGAGGATATCGAGCGATTTGTACAAAAAATACACGAATTGATTGGGTAACTTTTAATCGAAAAAAATGAAGAAGTTTATTCTGCTAAGTCTGCTTTTAGTTGCGATGCACAACAAAATTTGTGCACAAATAGACTATTCGGCTATTGGAAAATACAGTGCCGAAGTCGTTGAATTCAGAGACCTTACCGATTCGAGCCGTTCGAGAAATATTCCCATAAAAGTGCATTATCCCACCGAAAAAGGAACTTATCCTTTGATTATCATTTCGCACGGAGCAGGTGGCGATTGGGATACTCATTTTGCTCTGGCTCACCATTTTGCAACTCATGGATATGTCGTTTTTTGCCTCGAACACGTGGGTAGCAACACCAAAAGGTTGAAACGCACCCTTCGCATATTCAAGAACCTGAATGATATGATTCACGACGGAAATGAGTTTCTTGCGCGACCTAAAGACGTGAGTTTTGCAATCAATCAGGCAATCAGCTGGAACCAATCGAATGAAAAGTTGAAAAACAAAATAGACATTCAGCATATTGGGGTGCTTGGTCACTCTTATGGTGCATTTACAAGTATGGTGATTGCGGGTATGAATCCGGCTCAAAATTGGTTGGAGCCCCGATCAAAATATGGAACTGGTCTCATGCCAAGTATGAAAGACAAACGCGCTTCAGCATGTGTTGCACTTTCGCCTCAAGGCGTTGGTGAGCCATTTTTTATTCAAGAGAGTTTTTACTCATTATCCACTCCGTTACTTGGCATAACGGGGACCGAAGATAAGCAGCAAAATGGGCTTACGGCAACAAATAGATACGACGCTTTCGAATATTGGGGAAAAACCGGAAACAACGTCTTTGTTTGGCTCAACAATGCCCATCACCTCGATTTCAGCGACAACGAAGGAGGCGAAACGCATGGCATGCGGTCGAAAAACCGAAAAGATGTGCAAAAAGTTGTACGCGCTTCAACACTTATGTTTTTCAATCAACTTCTCAAAAACGATATTTCACTCAAAAAGCTACTCAACGAAAATGGACTGAAACCTTATCTGAGTGGTGAAGTCAATCGTGTTGAGGTCAGAATGAAATAAAAAATTATCTATCTATAGCAGAATGACTTACATCGACGAAAAAGAGTTTGCCTCCATCGACTTTCGCCAAACAGAGATTGAGATTGCAGAATACGACCGCTGCACTTTTACCAATTGCTCATTTGCAGGTTGCGACTTATCGAATATCGAATTTGCAGAGTGTAGTTTCACAAACTGCGATTTTAGCTTGGCAATCGTGCACAACACCACTTTCAGAGAAATCGAGTTCAAAGGCTGCAAAATGTTGGGATTGCACTTCGACGATTGCCGGAAATTTCTCTTTTCAGCTTCATTTGTCAACTCTCAGCTCAACCTCTCGTCGTTTTACCAAGTGAATCTGAAAGAGACACAATTCGTAAACTGCCAATTGCAAGAAGTCGATTTTACGGAAGCAAATCTCACCAGTGCTTCATTTACCGAGTGCGAAATGGCTGCAGCGACTTTCGATCGAACGAACCTCGAAAAAGCCGATTTAAGAACCGCCTACAACTATATCATCGACCCTGAAAATAACCGCATAAAAAAAGCCCGATTCTCTCAGGCAGGCACGATCGGACTTCTTTCGAAATACAACATTGAGATAGAATAAAAAAGTTCCCGCAGATTTCGCACCTAACACCGAATTAGAATCTTCGACATTTACGTAATCTGCGGAAACGTCAAGTATATTAGACCAATTGATGTTCTAACGATTGTCTTACTACAGAAGGTGTGACCAATCCACGATCGCCAAAAGCCTTCCAGCCACGTTTCTCAAAACGAGTTACAATTCGGTCGATGGTCCCTTGTTTCACGTCGTAGTATGCCAATTTGGTAGGAATATCCAACGATTGGAAGAATGCCTCCGTTCGTGCAATTGTTGCCAAAACGCGTTCTTCTTCAGTGCCTTCGGTGATATTCCACACACGAGCACCGTATTGTAACAGCTTTGCTTTTTTCTCCTCTTTGAGCACGCTCCACAAACCAGGCATCACGATAGCCAACGTTCGCGCATGGTCGATTCCATGAAATGCTGTCAACTCGTGACCAATCATGTGTGTAGCCCAATCTTGAGGAACACCGCAACCAATCAAGCCGTTCAAAGCCATAGTTGCACTCCACATCAAGTTCGACATCGCTGCGTAATCGTCGGGTTTAGCATATACTTTTGGTCCTTCTTCAATCAATGTTTGTAGAATGGATTCTGCAAAACGATCATTCAAAGGCGCACCTGCAGGATAGTTCATGTATTGCTCCATTACGTGGACGAACGCATCGACCACTCCATTTGCCACCTGTTTCTTTGGAAGAGAACCAGCTGCATCGGGTAGCAAAAATGAAAATTGAGGAAACGAATGCACCGACATAAAGGCAAATTTCTCTTCTGTGGCTGCTTTGGTAATCACCGAGCCGCTGTTCATCTCCGAACCTGTAGCTGGAAGCGTCAACACTGCGCCGAAAGGCAATGCGGCTTTTACCTCTGCTCCTTTTGCCAAAATATCCCAAGGATCTGCACCATCATACAACGCTGCCGAAACGATAAACTTCACCGCATCAATCACCGAACCGCCACCTACAGCTAATACAAAATCAACCTTTTCGGCTTTAATGACTTCGACCGCCTTCATCGCTGTTTCGAAGTGTGGATTGGGCTCGATACCGCCAAATTCAAGTACTGTGTGATTGACCAACGCGCTGCGCACAGCATCGTAAACTCCGTTTTTGAAGATGCTGCCACCTCCATAAACCAACAACACTTTCTTCGATTGATCAATCAAAGTAGATAGTTTTTTCAACTCATCCTTCTTCCCGAAAATTACCTTTACAGGATTGTGAAATTCAAAATTTTCCATTGCGTTTTTTCTATTTTTTTAAAATTAATCTTCTTAAATTACCATTCAAGTTAGCCTCTTCGTCCAACAAAACATTCAATTTTGTGTGCTCCACAAGCTGATATACATCACGCGTAATATCAGAAAAAAGCAAGTTAGTCAAAGGGTTCAACAACCTTCGTTTCAACGAAATCTTTTTTCCTTTTCGTATAAATTTATCGAATACTGCAATCTTGCCACCGGGTTTCAAAACACGCTCAGCCTCTTTGAGGCACGCCACTGGATCGGGAATCACTGCCAAAATCAAATGCAAAATCACTTTATCGAACGATGCATCGGGAAACTGCAATTGCTGACCATCCATCACAATCGTTTGTAAATTGAGCTGATACTCTTCATTCCGAAGTTTGATGCGCTCTACCATCGACGGAGTAATGTCGGTTGCCACTACTTCACAATCTTTGGGTAAAAACTCCAAATCGAGACCAGTCCCCGCTCCCACTATCAGCACCCGATCGCCTTTCTGGATATTAAGCGACTCAATCGACAGCTTGCGCGAATGATAGAAATGCTTCGCCACCGAATCATACACAGGTGTGTAAATCGTATAGCGGATTCTGTTCCAAAGATTGGTATTTATTTTCATAAATCGTTATATTTATCTCCCGCAGGTTACGCGGATGGCGCAGATTTTGATTAAACGGCTTAGGAAATAACCCGCTTAGCTATTAAGAAAGTTCACCACTAAGCCACTAAATACACTAAGATTGCACTAAGAAAAACATCAGCTGATTTAATTTTAAGTTATTGGTTTTCAATTATTTGTTAGAAAATAACCAAAATTAGACTGATTTTAAATGCCGATAACTCTTTGTGAAACTTAGTTTCCTTAGTGGCTTAGTGGTTTATTTTTTTACTTTATTTGCGCAATCCGTTGGAAATATCCTCCATCACCGCATCGCTCACCATAATTTGCGAGAGGATATCCTCCAAATCGGCAGCAGTGATTTTCTCAAAATCTTTCTCCTGTGGCGTGATAAAAACTCCCGCCAAATCTACAGATGCTGGGCTCAACAAGATATTGGCATCTCCCTCGGCAAAGAACTGCGATGGACGGTGCAACTTTCGCAGAAACACCACCAAACAGTAGCGCTCTCCCACCATCCACGACAGCAGATTGAGCATTGGCTCTGGTTCGTTTGGAGACAAAACCGCAAGGTTATGATACACCTTTTCAAACGCTTGCTCCACTTCTGCCGAATTATCTGATAAAATAATAAGCGCATTTGCGCCAAAAGGTTTAGCACGGAAGATTTGCAACGAATCCTTTTCAACAATCGTTTGCGACTGTTTTAAAATCATCTCAAGCTCAGTCTCCAGCGGCACAAATCCCTTGTTACCTGCCTGAAAATGGAAATGATCGGGAGCCGATGCGCCACATTTCGGTCCGTTGTAGAACACCACAAAATCAGACAACTCTTTCGAAAGAGCCAGCATATCGCCCATTCTACCCAGAATACGTTGATCGGTGTGTTGAAGGTGCGGAACGGTGAGATGTTCGGGGAAAATCAGAAACGGATTACTCAGCATCAGGTAATTGTCGCCAAACGGAAGCGCAAGTTGCTCCACAGGCAAGTTGGCCTCGCACAGAAAGCACTTTCGCTCACTGATACTTTTGGCATCTATCTTTGCAGCCGAAGAGACAATGCGCGCAGGATTGAATTGAATGCGAATAGTCAATCCGCTCATTTCGACACTTTTCTCGCGAATACCACTCATCGCATCGTGAAACTTCTTCGCCATCGGAAAGTACTCCCACTGGTGAGCCAGCAATGCGCGTGCCTTGCCCGACGGAGTCGATTGCGTTTGGTAAGGTGCTAATTCGGAGGAGGTCAAAATGCGATTCATCTCATTCAATGGTTAGTCCAATTTTTCTATGCAAATATACGTTTTTCCGCTTGAAAGAAGATTCAATAAAGCGTGAAAAAGTGACTTGAGTAACGACTTCAAAGCCACAACTCTCAACCTTTATGACTTTTTGTGCTGAACAACATCAAAAACTTAAATGCTACCATACAATATACAATCAAATATTTTGATACCTTTGTGAAAAATATATAAATATTAGATATCTAATTGTATTGTGAATACACTAATAGAAGAGAGTATAAAAGATGTTTGAAGCTATCCAAAAGGCAAATAGCTTGAACTTAGTATCTCAATTAACCTCTAAAATAAAATAAATAAATATGACATTACAAGAAAAAATTAAGAATAGTTTGCATAATGTAACTGTTCATGGGTGGAATCGACTCGATCTCCGTAATTGTGGATTAACTGAAATCCCTGAGATTATTTTTGATAATTGTCCAGAACTTTTTATAATCGACTTAAGTAATGATGAATATTCTGAAACTAAAAATATAATTACAAACATTCCGGAGGAAATAAAAAAACTTAAAAAGCTAACACGCATTAACTTAGCGAATAATCAAATTTCTGAAATTAGGGAGAGTCTTTGTGAACTTACGAATTTGACTTATTTAAATTTATCGAACAATAAAATTACTCATCTACCTTCAAAGGTGGCTAACTTACCCAAATTAACTTCATTATTTCTTGAAGGAAATTCTTTTGATGTATTACCTCCTGAAATTGTAGCAAGAGGAGTTGATTCAATTAGAAATTTTATTAAACAAATGGATGTCCCAGATTATCTATATGAAGCAAAATTAGTAATTGTAGGAGAAGGAAGAGTTGGCAAAACATGTCTTTCAAAAGGTCTATTGAATGATGAGTATCAACTTGAAGAAGAAGTTAGTACAGAAGGAATCAATATTCAACCTTGGATAGTTCCCAATGAAAAGATAAAAACAGTAAACTCCAATATTCAAAGGGATTTTCAAATAAATGTTTGGGATTTTGGTGGTCAAGAAATATATCATTCTACTCACCAGTTTTTCTTAACCAAGCGATCAATTTACATGATTGTTACTGAATCAAGAAAAGAAGATAGACATGAAGATTTTTACTATTGGCTAAATATTATCAAATTATTAGGAGGTCAAAGTCCTGTAATTATGGTATTAAACAAAGCAGATCAATCGAATAAGGAAATACCATTTAAAGAGTTTCAAGAATCTTTTCCAAATTTATTGAAGTATTATAAAGTAAGTCTAAAAAATGAGTTTAGACCAGATTTTCTGACCTTTAAGAGTGAATTAGTTGAAATAACCTCAAATCTACCACACATTGGCACTGCATTACCAAAAGTATGGGTTGATATCAGATTTGAACTTGAAAAGTTAAAAAGCCAAAAGTTAAACTACATAAATCTAGCACAATATTTAGAATTGTGCAGAATGCATTACAAGGATCAGGAAAGTGCATTATTCTTAAGTGAGTACTTCCATGACCTTGGTGTCATACTTCACTTCCAGAAAGATTTAGATCTAAAAGATACTATATTTTTAAATCATGAATGGGTAACAAAAGGTGTTTACAAAATTCTTGACGACAAGTTAGTTATAGAACAGAAAGGTCGTTTTACAAATGATGATATTTTTAGGATATGGTCAGAGCCAGGTTATCGTGAAAAAATGCCACAATTATTGTGTTTAATGAGAAATAAAAAATTTGACTTGTGTTTTGAGTTAAAAAACGGAGATTACTTAGTTCCTAGATTATTACCAGTAGATGAAATAGATTTAGATTGGACACCTAACAGCAATTCAACAATGTTTGAATTAAGGTATAAATTTATGCCAAAAGGCATACTTTCAAGATTAATAGTAAAAATGCATCAAGATATCTATGATAATAAATATTGGAGATATGGTGTATTATTAAAATATGAGGAAACTTATGCATTAATTAGAGAAAAATACTTTGAGAATAAAATATCTATTACTTTAACAGGAGATAATATAAAAGATTTTTTAGCAATTATCAGAAAAAATATTCTTGAAATCAACCAAGATTTTCAAAGGTTAAAAGTGGATGAGATGATTCAATGTAACTGTGAAGAATGTATTAATTCGGATAACCCATTCTTTTATTCTTATGATTTACTTAGACGTTGTGAAGCCAAAGGTCTATTAAAAATAATGTGCAACAAAAGTTTGGTTGAAGTAAATATCTCAAATCTAATCACAGATATCACTAGAGACAGATTATCTGAAGACAAACTAATATATTGCGAAAATAAAAATTCTGAGTTCCTGAATGACTTAGAATTAACAAATGTTTCCTTTATTTCAGAAAGAGATGCAAACGGAGTTTTTAGCCAAACAAAATTAAGAATTGGGAAATATGGCCTTAGAGATCGAGACTTTCTTTTAGACTCTGAAATCTTAAGATTAAGAAAGAAATACCCAAATTATTATATTTTAAAATATTACTGCTTTGAAAACTATTTATATCATCCATCGAACATTGCAGAAATTGGAATAAATAACATTAATATTAGTGATTATACAAAAGAAATAATCAATCAGAAGAATCAAAAGAAAAGTCATATCATTTCAATATTTAAACAAGCTCGAACATCATATTTAGAACTCAAAATTGATTCTGAGAAAATAGCAGATAGAGCTAATGAAAATGATATTATTAAATACCTAGATTCAGACAACATTGAGGAATTCTTTAAAGCTTTTAGTGTTAAAGATCATTTGAATAAAGAATTTATAAATAAATTCAACATAAAGCAAAAGGAACTTGCATCGACTGAATGGTTCAAAAGACAAATGAAAGAATTAATGGATCCTCAATAAATTAGGATAATACTGGACAGGATATTTGAAAAGAAAAGGACATATAATTACCCTTTTGACGCGGGTTTGCAACCCCGTGCTTTATTACAGTTTGTCCACGATAACTATCGGGATATATTACTGTTGCAAATCAGTTATTCCGAGAAGCGACGCTGCAAAAATAAAAATCACAAGTCATAGTCTTGCGATAGAGAGTGTTAAAAAAATTCTTGAAGATTTTACAAATAAATCGAATAATGGAAAAAGCATTTAATATACTATTTTTCAATTTTTGTTTAGTACTTTATTATTTTCAAAAGATTTTATTAGTTTACATTAATCCAATATGCTGGATTAAAAACGTAAGATTTATTCAATTTGGTTTTAGCTGTTGGAGAGATCAGATGGAGAAAGATTTTATACCATTTTTATATCAAATAAAGTATAACTGGAATATAAGGTTTGGTGCGTTTCAATTACAAACAATATCTTTTATCCTGTTTTTTTTAATGATATCAAAATTGTTGCAATCTTTTGGCAGTTGGATTTATATTATTTCAATTATAGGCTTATTAATTTCAATAATTGGCTCTTATAATTATATTGACACGAAAGATAAGTACTTTGAATTTCAAAAAGAGTTTATTAGAATCAAGAAGTACAATAAACCAATTATTATAGTTGTGGTATTATCTGCAATTATAATTTTATTGATTGGCTTCTAGAAAAGTTTTTTTTTGCGAAGGCTCGGCCTTCATCAATGTTAAAGACAAAAAAAATTGGCGAAAGCAGAGTCTTTCGCCAAATGGAATGAAAGAATAATGATTAACCTTTTAAACTCGCTTCAAACTCATTTACAATCGCTTGAGCAGCAACTTCGTCGTCACTCGAAACCATTAGGCGGACAGCTCCTGCCCCACCACCTGCAGCATTCCAAGGCGCAATCACTCCGATATTGTCATCGAAGACAAAAACTTCGATTTCGGCATCTTCAAGCATGCTTTTCAGAATGTGTGCATCTACGAATTTTCCATCATAGACTTCAACCAAATGTGGTTCGGTGTTGCTCATAATTGAGGAGATTAAAGCATATTTAGTCGCTGACGGGCAGCGATCTCAATGCAACGAATTTTATCTTTATAACTGTTGTTGGCGTTTAATTTAGCTATGTCGAGCGAGGCATCGGAGTTTCCATCCCAACGTCGGCAAAGGTAGAGCACATCGTAGATGCGACCAATCTGATATTTCCGCGAGAAGTTCAATCCCAACGCATAATCTTCGCCATAGCTCGTGTTTGGCACGTTGATTTCGCGAAGCATCGGTGTAAAGAAGGCTCTTGGTGCACCCAATCCGTTGATGCGCAAGGCGTTGTTACGTCCGTTTTCGGGTGTCCACTCGCGGTGATCAATCACTCCTGGAGGAATCTCTTCCATCTTGAAGTTGGTCATGCGATAGGTTCCAACCACCATTGCACAGTTCTGTTCGTAGAATGCATCCACTATTTTCTGTAACGTTTCGGGAGAGCTATAAACGTCGTCGCTATCTAGCTGCATGGCAAATTTACCACACTTTGCGTGATGCACGCCGTAGTTCCAGCATCCACCAATGCCCAAATCGTTGCGTTCGGGTATCAAGTGAACCAATCGTTCATCTGCCGAAAGTTTCTTGAGAATGTCAGTCGTTCCGTCGGTCGAGTGGTTGTCGATGACAATGACGTTGAATTTGAACGAGCACTCCTGCGCCAAAGCAGAACGAACGGCATCTTCCACCGTATTCGCGCGGTCGCGCACCGGAATGATAACCGAAGCTTCAAACTCAAACGGTTCACTTTCGAACGAAACTGATTCAAAATCGGGGAACAAATAGGCGCCAATCTCTTTCAAATGGTCGGTACAAGCAGCTTCGTATTCTACCTGAACGGCACGATTGCGCGGATCAACGTAGTCGAACTGCTTTTCACCCGAAAGGCGATTATCCAACTCTTCTTCGGTGTAGAGGTATTCGTTTAAATGAACCAAAGGCGTATGTTGCGAAACTTTCAGACGTAAATCATACAAACCGGCAAATTTATAATCGTCAGTTTTAGCCGAAATCACGTATTTCAAAATCTCAGTATAATAGAGCATGAGCGACCCAAAGTTGAAATCGTCGCGCACACTTCCCTCTTGATAATCAATCAGCGGAACGGCTTGTGTCTTTCCATCGACAATCTGGCGATAATCGGAATAGAGCATTCCTGCGCCACTATCGATGGCGATTTGAACCATTCTGTTCAGTGCAAAATAGCCAAGTGTTAAAGCCGTTGTTTTGGTGTAAATAAGCGTGTATTCAGACTTGGCGTGTTCGGCTATTAATCTAACCGATTTCGAACTCTGAATGGAGTCTGTCAGCAAAAGCGTCGTGCCTTCTACGTGCTGATTTTCGGAAGTTGCCAACAAATATATCTGATTAACGAGCGGCGACGCCGACAACGTGGCTACCGTGCGCAAAGTCTCTTCTTTGGTGCCAAAAGGAATAAAACAATCGATCATAGTATTAGGGATTGAGGGAATGAGGGATTGAGGAATAAAGGCTATGTTAATTGATAGGTTGTATGGTGAGACCAACGCTTTCGATGCCTTGCAAATCGTAGTCGCGCATTCCTTGTATTACTTTGATTGTAAGCGGTTTGTTTGATTTAGGAAAACGAACACTTGATTTGTACGGCGTGGAAAGTTCGTAAAGCGATCCCCAACCCGAACCAAACCATTTACCCATTTTATCAGCCAATATCACTTGCACGGTATCTGAAAACAAAACGGTGGTATCTTGCTGGCAATGAATAAAAAACCAGATATTCTGATAGGGATAATTTGCGTGATTTCGTGTTTCAAGCGTGATTTTGTACGCTCGAGCTGAATCCAGTTTAGGAGAAAAAAAGAGTGTGTCGTAACGATTCCACCCTTTGGAAGGAATGTCTCGAAACTCAGAATAGGTACCATCTTGACGACAAGAAACTACTGCGAATAAGATGAAAATAGCAAAAAGAAAAGTTGGAAATCGAAACATAAGTAATGAAATTGAATCAATTTTCAGAATGCAGAAAATAAAAAAAATTGTCACTTCGCACGAGGTACGAAGTGACTATAAGAATTATTCAGAGGCCTGTGGAGGTCTCAATATTGGTTTCGGAATCCGAGGTTCATCACCATTCCTAGCGTTCGGATTCTGATTTGGATTGCTTGGTCGATTAGGTCTGTTTGGTCTTGGACCATTATCCCGTTGTTGATTTGGATTCGCCGATCTGTTGTTTGGATTTGGACGATTCTCGCGGTTCTGATTCGGGTTGTTTGGTCGATTCTCGCGCGGTTGATTGTTGCCTTGGCTCGGTCGATTTTCATCACGTGGTGGTCGATTTTCACGGTTCCCTTCGTTTTCGCGATTGGGGCGATTGAACGTTTTTTTCTTCCGGTCGCGGTCGAAACGAGTCAAACTCTCTTCTCCTACTCCATCTTGGAAATCACGTGTTGGAGCCTCTTTTTTCTCTTCAACTTTAAGAGATTCAGGCTTTTGACCTTTCTTATTCATCGAAATGATTTCAAACACACGACTGGCGTGCAACGTAGTGAGATTCACCAACATGTTGCGATCGCTCGAATAGGTCATCAATTCGTTGAAAATATCGGTCTTGAAGTGATAGAAGGTCGCATCTTTCGTTTCGAGTGGAATCTCTTTCGACGGCAATTTGCGTTGTGCTTCCACATAGCTATCGACTTCGTGATTGAGACAACATTTCAGTTTACCACACTGTCCAGCAAGCTTTTGCGGGTTGAGCGAAATATCTTGATGACGCGCAGCACTGGTCGAAACCGAGCTGAAACTCGACATAAACGTCGAGCAACACAACGCACGACCACAAGGGCCAATACCACCAATACGACCAGCTTCCTGACGTGCACCAATCTGTTTCATCTCGATGCGCACCTTGAATGTATCGGCAAGTACTCTGATTAATTGACGGAAATCGACACGCTCGTCAGCAATGTAGTAGAAAATTGCTTTGTTGCCATCGCCTTGATACTCAACGTCTCCAATTTTCATATTGAGGTTGAGCTCTTCAGCAATTTTACGGGAACGAATCATCGTGTCCTGCTCTTTGGCTCTTGCCTCTTCGGCTTTCTCCAAATCGACTGGACGGGCTTTGCGATAGACTCGCTTAATCTCTGGATTGTCGGTTTTGAGTCCGAGCTTTTTCATCTGGATTAACACCAAACGACCAGTGAGGGTTACTGTACCTATGTCGTGTCCGGGAGTAGCCTCAACCGCTACGACATCACCTTTCTCTAAACGCAAATCGTTGGTATTTCGAAAATATCCTTTGCGTGTATTTTTGAACTGAATTTCGATGAAATCGGTATCGGCATGCGATTCTTCAATGTCTTTAAGCCAATCGAAAACGTCTAATTTAGTTGCTTTATTTGTACAGCTACCGCAGTGTGTTCCGCAGCCGCCGCTCTCTTGTTTTATCTCCATTACGAAAAATTATATAAAAAAAAGCTTACTCCAAGAAGGAATACGCCTACAAATATAATCATTTTATAAACGGAATTTTAAAAGTTCTATAACGAAAAAGGCAAATACAAATAATTTTAATCTATTCTCCTTTATGTCAACCGTTTCGCTACCGCGGGTTTTACTTTTTTTGGCGCAAAGACCTCACCCCGACCCTCTCCCAAATGGAGAGGGAGTTTTTACATTTATTTCATTGTCGAAATAACTCGCTCACTCGTCCATACAAGAAACTACAAATTTATTCAAGATTTGTAATTGGACTCTCTCACTCTACAAGATTTCGACGTTGGTATTTGTGTTTGTCCCTTTGGGACTACTGATTTCAAATTCTACAATCGAATAGGGTTAGAAAATACCCACCTTAAACATTATAGCAGAAATGAAAAATCAGTTTTTGAGCAACATAATGGCTTTGAGAGCCATATCGAAGAAAATCATTTTGGCATTTACGTTTTGCTCAATCTGTTTTTCTGCCTCTTCGAAATTTTCGAGAAAACCGAATATGTTGTTGCTGTGGATAAACGGCGAAAACTTAGCGGCAAATCCCTCTTCTTTTGAATTGAGGTAACTGATGGACGTAACCTGAAAATTGCGCACAAAATTCTCGCGCAAAAAGTGTTGACAATAACCCAAAAATTGCTTTTGATTTTCGCGACCAATACCAGCAATCTCATCGGCTACACTCTTCAAATCGCGTAATGCTTCGAATTTAAGTGCCGGATTGTCGGCTCGTTTCATGTTGGCAACGGTGTATGCCAATCGCATATATCGGGTAAAATAGTCGAAAAATCGCTCCTGATCTTCGCTCAATTGAATGGTTTCGATTGCCTTCAAATAACTGCCCGAGGCAATGTGTGCTACCGATTCTGCATCTTGCTGAGTAAGTCCGTAATTCGAGATCAAAAGCTCAGTCATGACATTACTTTCAATCGGACGAACATTGATGCGTTGTGCTCTCGAAAGAATGGTTGGAAGTATGCGTTCAGTCTGTTCTGCAACGAGCAAAAAGAGTGTTTTAGCAGGTGGTTCTTCAATGATTTTCAGCAACTTATTGGCACACTCTTCATTCATTTTTTCAGGTAGCCAAACAATCATTATTTTATATTCTGCCTCATAAGTCTTAAGCAACAACTTGCGCAAAATCTCATGACTCTCTTTCGAATAAATCATTCCCTGCGCATTCTCCGAACCAATAAAACTCATCCATTGTGCCAACGAAAAATAGCTGCTCTCAAGATTAAACTCGCGCCATTCGGGCAGGTAATCATCGCAAACTTCTTTCTTTGTTTTCGCCACTTTGTAGATCGGAAAAACAAAGTGTAAATCGGGATGAATAAGTTTGTTGTATTTCTTGCACGACGGACAAACGCCACACGAATCGCTTTCGCCACGATTGGTGCAATGCACATATTGCGCATAAGCCAATGCCAAAGAGTACGCTCCAACTCCCTCTGAGCCACAGAAAATCTGCGCATGAGCCATCTGTCCACTCTTCACGGAGTGAATCAGGCGTGCCTTCAAATCTTGCTGACCGATAATGGATTGGAACATAAGATATAAGTCGTAAGTTAATGAGTTGTAAGTCGAAAGTGAATAAGTCTTTCTCCGACTTATGACTATCTGACTTACGACTTTGCATTAATAAACCGCTTGTGCAACCTCTTTCACGCTTTTTGTTGCCATCAACGTGTAGAAGTGAATGCTTGGAACACCGAGTGCGATGAGCTCTTTAGCTTGTTGTGTACACCACTCCACTCCCACTTGACGAACAGCTTCGTCATTATCGCATTTGCGCAACTCTTTCGTAAACGCTTCGGGAATATCGACGTGGAATATTTTTGGCAAAACAGTCATCTGATCGAGCACAGTCAATGGTTTCAACCCAGGAATAATGGGAACTGTGATGCCTTCGGCACGACAACGCTCTACGAAATCGAAGTATTTTTGATTATCGAAGAACATCTGTGTCACCACATATTCGGCTCCTGCCTTCACTTTCTCTTTCAGGTAATAGATGTCTGAATCGAGGTTTGGTGCCTCGTCGTGCTTCTCAGGATAGCCGGCTACACCATACGAAAATGGAGTTGATGGGTCTACTTTCGAACCGTCAAGAAAAATACCTTGATTGAATTGATTCACTTGTTGCTGCAAATCGATGGCATAGCGGTGACCATCATCTGCGGCTTTGAAGTTTTTGTCAGATTTAGCTTTGTCTCCGCGCAGAATCAACAAATCAGTGATTCCAAGAAATTTAAGGTCTATCAACACGTATTCAGTCTCTGCCTTAGTGAACCCACTGCAAATGATGTGTGGGACAGCCGTAATACCATATTTATTCTGAATCGCAGCTGCAATAGCTACAGTTCCGGGACGATTCCGCTCAACCACAGGGCGATAAAGCCCGTTTTCGGTTGTCTTATACACCACTTCGCTGCGGTGTGTGGTTATGTTGATGTATTTGGGGTCAAACTCACGCAACGTATCGATGGTTTTGAAAACGCGTTCGATATTACTGCCTTTGAGCGGAGGTAAAATTTCGAAGGAAAATGCCGTTTTTTTGGCATCTTGAATCATTTGGATAACACTCATTTCTCTATTCAATAAAATTTTGAAAGGCAAAGATACAATTTTTTGAGTAAATCGGAAGCAGATTCGGAGATGGAATAACACCCTAAAACTAAACTGATTCAAGAGAATTGGCAATTAAAAGACTTTTCTGTTCAGATAATTACCAATTTACGAGCTAGAATTTCCTTGGTTTGGGCATCAATAACGACCACGATGCAAACCCCTTTAGGCAGTAAAGCTAATGATATTTGATGCTCGTTTGAAGAGAGTAGAGTTCGTCCATCGAGAGAAACAATTGACGTGTAATAAGCTCTATCATTGCTGCTTACGGTCAACAATCTATTTTGTTTATTGAATAGAATTGTTGCGTTTGAAGTCGTTTTCGTTTCAACGATATTATTCAATCCATCTTTTGTAACCTCGAATGATAGTATGTCCGTAGAAAGGTAGTTTTTGGAATCTGTCGCTTTCAACACAATCGAGTAAGTTCCAATACTTTTTTGAGAACCATATAGGTAAATCCGAGCCTGTCCGTTTCCGGTTTGATGTAGGTCAGCAAAGTTAGGTAAATCTGAGGCTGAAATCTGAATTAAATCGTTCTCAAAATCTGTATAACTAATTGAAATTGTGTCATTTGTACTCAACGCAAAGACCGGTAGTATTTGCTGAATCAATTGTGGAGCATGATTGTTTTCGTATCCATAAATAGCCAATTCATTTATTTCTGCAGAAGTGGCATTGAGTTGCGACAATTCAATAAATCGCGTTGTTTGATTCATACCAAAATTGACCCAAGAATTATAAGCAGATGTTGTGTATACAAACCAATCAGTCCAATTATCGGGTGATCCAGCAGAAAAATTCAAGGGCGAAATATTATTCATATCGTGCAACTTAACCTTTCGAATAACGTACTCTTTACCCAAATCGAAATAGATGTAATAAGGTGCTTTTGCGTTGGTAAAATATGGTTTCCAACTTGCACTTATAGGGTGTTCCTTTTTGTCAGGATCAAGACTCTGTTCATCCACCAGTAATGACGGAGGATTCACACTACCACCTTGCACTAAATCGTGTATCATACCTTCATTCAAAAGAATTCGTTGAATGGGTTGTGCGTCCAGAACTTCAAAATTGATTTCTGAAATTGTTTTCAAACCGTAGTTATCAATAGCCGTCACTTCGAAACTTTGCTTTCCTGAATTGATATAATCAGGATTAACTAACAACCAACCAGTTCCATTTCCTTTATCCACGAATGAAGAAAAAGATGGCAACTTACTGCCAACGAGCTTTATAGCATCGCCATCAGTATCTGTATAATGAACAAAAATAGTGTCTTTGTCACCTTCCATCACTTGTTGAATGGGGACAAAATCCAGTTGAGGCGCATTTGGATGATAGGGAATAACGTAAGCAACTGCCTGTTCACTTACAGTTACACAACTATCTGAAACAGAAAGCGTAAATGGATGATAACCAATTTCGTTGATAGATGCATTAAAGAGAAGTTCGAAAGTTGTATCAATTTTCTGAACCATACCAATATTTGTCGACAAATCACTGAAAACTTGTAATGCTCCGCACGAAGCGAAATGGTCATCGGTTATGCTTAGAAGGTAGTGTAGCGTCTTCCCTGCAAAAATGGTAATGGTGTCAATTTTCGCAATTTGATGAGGCATATTAATGGGCTGAATGTAGCGGATTTCAATCCCATTCAACTTGCTATTATTTACAGAGGTTTTTAATTTCAAATCAATCTTTGAGTCAAAAACATCAACCAAATAGCTCTTTTTCAAAGCAGTGTAACCCACTTCTTGATAGATATTTAGATTGCTTTGCTTTAATGTATTTTCCAAATAAATAGAAAAGACTTCTACTAAATTATTCACCACTTCATTTTCTCGCTCAGCTAAATACAAATTTACTTGATAACGACCATTTTGGCAAGGATATTCAAACAACATTTCTGTCATTCCAACCCCATTATATCGGTATGTTCCAAAAAGGTTATTCGGTGCGCCTGTGTTGTTGTTTCCACTCCAAGTTCCAGAACCCGTTCCTGCAGAATAATTCGCTTCGTAGCTTGTGTTATTTCCTTGGTCTTTTTGCCAGTTGATTGGTGTATCTTCAAGTTCGGGTCCACCGTAATTTACGCGATAAATCACTTTGTTGGTAAACAGTTTTGCAAGTTCTACATATATAAAAAGTGTATCTTTCACTGCATCTGAATATCCATCTTCTGCTTTAACAATGACACGATAATGACCTGTTATTAAATACGTTGGTTTTATTTCGAGCTTTGCCACGTTTGCACTTCTCACAAAATCTACAAAATCTGGTTTCTCCACAATCGTGTAGCGAATACTATCTCCATCGGGATCGTTTCCAAGAATATTGACATCAACTTTGGAAGCGGACTCTAATGAAACATCCGTTAAATCAGGTATCGTGACGGGATGATTAGTAACCTCTTTAATTGCAATTTTCAAAGTCTGCCTAGCAACAGCCCCATGACTCTGATCAACAGCTAAAACTGAAACATAATAGACTCCTTTTTGCTGATTTCGGGTATCAATTTTAAGCATCGCAGTTCCATTTGGCCCTTGCAAAAGAGACACAAATGTCGGTAGATTTTTAGCAGAAATAGCTACATCGTCGCCATCAGCAACAGTAGCTGTTAGAATATTCTCAGAATATTCTCCTTTGTTTATTATGATATCGGGGATGAAATTCAGAATAGGCGTTTCATTATAAACATGTCCCAATCCCGACTTTGGGCCCATTGAAAAATAGGCAGATGGATTTGAAGCATCAGATTGAAAAAAACCATTCTCGACGGTAAAAGCCATAGGCAAAACGCCTGTCATCTTGTTGCCGTTATTCTCTTTTACCAAAGGCAAAGAGCCAGTAAAGAAATCGGTATTTGTATTGTATTTATTGTTGTTTACATAAAGGTCTAAATAGCTATTTTTGAGCGCAAGAATAGAAGGTCCATTTGTATTATAGAAATAGTTTCCCTCGATGCGAAGCGGAGCTCCGACAATAGGTGTGTAACGATCATCCGAGAAAATGCCCTGATTCTCTTCAAAATAGCAGTTCGAAATCTGCATATCACCCATGCCAAAAATGGCTACTCCACAGCCAGGAGCTTTTATAAAGATGTTGTTGTAGAATTTCCCAATACTGTTCCCTCCAAGTTGTGAGTTATTGAGTTGACCGAATGAGTTTTCAAGTCCAGAATTGTAACAAAAATTATTGTAAGCCTCAATATCATCTACACAATTAGCAATCTGAAACGCTTCTCTACCAGAGTTTACAATTACATTATTGTAAATCCTGACGTGATGAAACTCCATCCCTGGCGATTTGGTCTCGCCTATGTACATCGATTCACTGCAATGATTGATAAAGTTGCCATGAATCGCCAAATGCGTGAAAATAGGATAAGGAACAGGTGGATGACCTCCAAAATCTTTTTTGGCATGAACGCCAAGTGAGCAACTGTCAATTTGGAGATTTTCCGCTTCGCAGTAAGAACAATATTGCTCGAAAGAAAGACCAAATGAAGGACCCGTCAACAAGAAGCCATATCGATTAGCCGCTTCTCCTCTACCAGAAATCTTGACATATTTGCAATTTTCGAACATAATAGCAGGCATCGTCCCACCTTTAATACGCACCACCCCACCGGAATTAACAAATAAAATTGGATTATTGTCGCCGCCCGTTAAGCCACGAAATTGCAAACGCGATTTCCGTTCAGCCAGAATCTTCACTGTATCGCCACCAACGGGAGTTTGAGCAAAATTTGAGGAAGAAAAAATGATTTGAGTCGATTCGCCTATCGTAAATGTGCGTGCCTGAATTTGTGCGAAACCAATCACACAAAGCATAAAAAGCAGATAGATACGAAAAGCAGTTTTCATTAGAGAAGAAGCTTTTTTGAGGTATGAATAACAAATTTAAAGATAAAAATCGGAATTGATACTACAAATATGTTCTACAATCATATTTATTGTGAATAAACTTTCCTTAAACAAAGAATCCCCACAAACACGGTTTGCAGGGATTCAGTATATTTCAAAATTCTAAAATTTTATTCCAAAAGTAACAAGAAGTTGATTGGCTGTTGTTTTGAGTGTCGCCTTCTCAGGAATAACCCAATCCGACCCAATTGAAATTGGAGAAAATGCATAAACATCTTCGTTTTGTACTCTGTGCACGAAGGCAAAATCTGTATAATAGCTCCCAAAACGGTAACCAAACCCACCCGAATAATAATCTGTGCCTTTATCTAAAGTATAATGAGGAAGTGTAGAACCAAATACATCTACTTCACCCACAATCGCTTCATTATTCATCAAACTACTCTTAATGAATGGAGTTTGAGTTGCATAACCACCTCTCAAGCTAAATTGTTTCGTTAGTCTGAATTCCCCTCCAAATTTAAAAGTGTTTCCAATACCCATGTCTTGATTAATGTAGTCATTTGCAGCCCATCCATACCCATCTGGATCTTTCATTTTCATGTGCGAATAATCTGCCATTTCATATTCGAAACTCAAGATTCCCTTTTTGCCCAGAACAAAAGCGGAACTAGCTTGTAGTTTGAATGGCGTCTGTAGCGAATATTCGGTATAAGAATTTTCTGGAACATAGACATGGGCATCTTGCTGATTGTAAGGATGTAGTGTAGTTCCATCGGCATAATTGCTTAGAATATTGGCATCGTAGTATTCTGTAATCTTGTAAAACGTTGGCGTGTGAACAGCCAAACCAAAACGGAAATAATCAGTGGGGCGTAAGATAACCCCGGCTTTCAGATTTATTCCTGAGCCACGAACGTCAGTCGAATTACTCAATGTGTAACCCCCTGAATTTAAGAAATCTTCGTCATAAGTGCTTACTAAACGATAGCTCAAATCAGAAATCCCAATTGTTGCTCCAAAGTAGAAAACATCGTAAACATTTCCACCAAATGAGATATTGTACTCATCTGCCGACCCTCTTTCCGATATCTTCAATTTAGCTGAAGGAGTAACAGTTGTATTCATTGGTTTGTATGTATTTGTACCTGAAATTGGATCAATCAATCCAGCATCGTATGCCAATACTCCAATCCAATCGTTGACCGATTGATACGCCTTACTATCCTTAAATACAGATTCTGGGATTCCGTCTCCACCTTTATAACTGTAGCGATTTGTAACTTGAGCAATATAGTCTGTCAGCGAAATGCCTCTTTGATGCAAGCTGCTAGTTCCGATGATAGTTGCATTTAAGTAAGAGTTATCAAACGTTGAGTTCCGGTAATAATCTTTCAAACGATTGAATCCGATTCCAATATTAAAGCTCACCAAACCCTCTAGATCCGGTTTAAAAGCCCCAATATATCCGAAATTATTAAAGTTAAACTTCATATTGTTTGCTTCAACACTCGTTTTATTCCAAACTCCTGCTGTAGCAACATTACTGATATTTGCTGTAACAGCAAACTCAGATGTGCGATAAACCCCAATACCAGCAGGATTATTAGCGAGTGTAGAAATATCACTGCCTAAAGCTCCAAACGCACCTCCCATACTCATATATCTAGCTGTTCCATTAATATCCGTTTTAGAATATTTCAATGCATCAATTTCTGATTGTGCAAAGAGTGAACAGAATACCATCCCAAAGACAGCAGTAGTCAATATTATTTTTTTCATTGTTCTAATGTTGTTAATTCTAAACCATTGTGATACTCAAATTATCTACGGCCACCAGAAGAGCGACTTTCTCCCCCTCCACTAGTGCTTCCACCGCTTGATGAACTACCGGAGTTGTAACTTGGAGTTGAATATGTAGGAGTTGAAGTGGATCTTTCGTAATAATTTCCACGACTTTGTGTATTTCCTCCAGAATAAGTACTTGTAGCTCTAGTATTTGATTCTGATGAACCTGAATAATAATTTGTTCGAGGCGTTGGATTTGAACTTGACGATTCTACTGTTCTATTTTGACGAGAATCGGGAAGTGGCGCAGTATAACCACCAACAACGGGTTGTGTGTATCTCGATGTTCGATTATTTGAATAGGTAGTATTTGGTTGTTGTGAGTTTGAATTTGGTCTTGAATCGGGTGTCGAAGTATATCGCCCATTTCCAGAATTTGACGTAGTTGTATTCACATTTGAACTATTTGGAATAGCAGAAGTATAACGTCCACCTCCTGAATAGCGAGCTGCGCCATTGTCTGTTTCAGAACGACTGCTCACATATCCTGAACTTGTCCGTCCTCCTCTCGAAGAATAATTATCATCTATTGGTCGACGACCAGCGTCGTTTCGCTGTCTTGGAGTATAATTCGAAGTGAAGTAGCCATTATAATAACCACCACCATATCCATAATGATTTCCATAATACGAGTTGCAACCGCCATAGTAACCATAAGAATAGTAAGGCGAATACCAAGGATCGCACCAAGAATTATATCCATACGACCAACTCGAGCCATACCAACCATTGTGCCAGCTTGGGTAATAGCTATAAGGCGACCACATATAATTGTAGTAATATCTGTTTGTCCAAGTTGGTGTTACCCAAGCGTAGGCGCCATCAGTATAAACATTCCAATCATAACTATTCAGAAAATAAATATTGGAGTAAGCTGGATCGCTGATGTGAACGAGAAATCGAGGATTGTGGAATCGACGAATTCGCTCAGCATACTCGTAATCAGATTGCGAACCGATGAAATCATTCAGATATTCGCCTTTCTCATTATTTTGTACGGTATTTTGATTACCATCAGTATAGGATTGATTATTAGACGTATTATTGTTACTCGTTTCTTCTTGATTATAACCAGAATACGATTGTTGAGGTCGTTGTGCGCGCTCTTGTGTTTTTATCTTAACAATCGGATTTTCTTCTCCCTTACTCACATAAATATCATCTTCAGGGATATATTTCGACTGAGCAAAAACAAACATTGGAAGTGCAAACAAAAGAGAGATTGAAGCGAATTTGAGCGTTTTCATAATGTAATCTCCTATAATTATGTTCTACAGTGAATATGACGATTGGTTGCTTGAAAAGTTTAATGGTCTCGATAAAATGCTTATTTTTGCAATTAATTTATCAACCCATAGCATTTGAAAGACGAAACTCGCTTTCGTATTGCTGCATGCATTGAAAATTATATTTTCCCAATGCTTTCAAAACAAAGATAACTCTTTCGAACGGACTTTGCTCGTCGAAGAACCACATTTAAATAATTTTTAGAGTGTATGAACAACTATATACAAGTTGACATTATTTTTTCACCTTTTAATGAGATTTTCACAGATGTAACTGCCGCTCTTTTGGGCGAAATCGGATTTGAGAGTTTTACGGTTTCAGAGTATGGAATGACTGGATATATCGACGAATCGCTTTTCTCGGAAGAAGCTCTAAAAACAACCCTGCTCGATTTACCATTCGACACGAAAACAGAATATAGTGTTCAAACCATTGTTTCACAAAACTGGAACGAAGAGTGGGAAAAAAACTACTTCCAACCGATTTTAATCGAAAATGAGTGTATTATTCACAGTTCGTTTCATAAAGACATCCCAAAAGTAAAATATGACATACTAATCGACCCGAAAATGTCGTTTGGTACTGGTCACCACGAAACAACAAGTTTGGTGATTGCGCAGCTATTGTCTACTGACGTGGAAAGCAAATCGTTGCTTGATATGGGATGTGGAACTGCTGTGCTGGCAATTTTAGCAAGAATGAAAGGAGCATCACCCATCACTGCTATCGACATCGACGATTGGGCAGTCAACAATTCAAAAGAGAATATTGAACTGAACAATACGGCCGATATTGAAGTTTTATTAGGCGGAGCCGAATTATTAGACGGAAAACAATTCGACATTATACTTGCTAACATTAACCGAAATATTCTCTTAAATGACATTCGTCATTATGCCAAATGCATGAATAGTGGTGCAACGTTAATAATGAGCGGGTTTTATGTAGAAGATATTCCTATAATTGAAGCAGAAGCACTTGTTAACGGGTTGATTTACCAAAGTCACGCAGAAAAAAATCGTTGGGTTGCTGTCAAGTTCACGAAAAATTGACTTTTGACTTTTGTTTTAGTATTTTGCAAAAAATCCAATAGATTTGCACATCAAATTATAGTCTAAATTTTTTGAATTACACTAGTTTAATTATGTCATATCGCTTTTTAGATAAAATAGACTCACCTGCCGATTTACGGAATTTATCATCCGATAAATTAGAAGAAGTCTCCACCGAACTACGTCATTTCATCATTGACGTCTTATCAAACAACCCAGGGCACTTTGCGGCAAGCTTAGGAGTGGTCGAACTAACCGTAGCACTTCATTACGTTTATAACACACCTTACGACCGTATCGTATGGGATGTTGGGCATCAAGCTTATGGTCACAAAATATTAACTGGAAGACGTGATATTTTCCATACCAATAGAAAATTTGGGGGGTTAAGCGGTTTTCCAAATCCAAACGAAAGCGAATACGATACTTTTGTAGCTGGTCACGCATCAACGTCCATTTCCGCTGCATTGGGCATGGCGGTGGCTTCGAATATAAATAAGGAATACGACAAGCACGTTGTTGCAGTTATTGGCGATGGTTCTATGACTGGAGGAATGGCTTATGAAGGATTAAACAATGCCTCTATCAACCCTAATAAATTGTTGATAATCTTGAACGACAATCAGATGGCAATCGACGACAATGTTGGTGGATTGAGTGAATATCTAGTCAATCTGACAACATCGCAAGCCTACAATAAATTGCGTTACGATGTTTATCGATTATTACGAAAATTGAAATTGATAAACAACGATCGGAAAGACTCGATTATCCGTTTCAACAACAGTTTGAAATCACTCATCACTGGACAACACAACCTATTTGAAGGTTTGAACATCCGATATTTTGGCCCCGTTGACGGACACGATGTCAATCAGATGATTAAGGTATTGAATGACATCAAAGATCTGAATGGTCCAAAAATATTACATGTCATTACAAAAAAAGGGAAAGGATTTGAACCTGCTGAAAAATCGGCAACAGAGTGGCATGCACCCGGTATTTTCAATAAAGAGACTGGAGAGCGATTGGTCAAAAAATCACTCAATGAACCACCTCTCTATCAAGATGTTTTTGGCTATACATTAGTTGAACTTGCTGAAAAGAATAATAAAATCGTTGGGGTTACACCAGCAATGCCATCAGGTTGTTCAATGACATTTATGATGCAGAAAATGCCAAATCGTTCGTTTGATGTTGGCATAGCTGAGGCTCATGCTGTTACCTTTTCGGCAGGTATGGCGAAAGAAGGATTGATGCCTTTCTGCAATGTTTATTCATCATTTATGCAGCGTGCTTACGACCAGATTATTCATGACGTGGCGCTGCAAAAAATAAATATGGTGATGTGCCTTGATCGGTCAGGCTTGGTTGGAGAAGATGGACCAACACATCACGGGGTGTTTGATATTCCATACCTACGATGTGTTCCAAATCTGACTATTGCTTCACCGATGAACGAGCACGAATTGCGAAACCTAATGTTTACTGCTCAACGACCAAACATGGGGCCTTTTGTCATTCGTTATCCACGAGGAAAAGGTGTTTGTATTGATTGGGAAAGCGAAATGAAGGAATTGCCAGTTGGGAAAGGTCGCTGTATTTCGGAAGGCGAATCCATTGCTGTTCTGTCGATTGGGCATATTGGTAACGATACTGCAACAGCAATAATCAAGGCTAAAGCAGAGGGGTTGAATGTAGCACATTACGACTTGGTTTTCGTGAAACCACTTGATGAGGAACTACTTCACACAATATGCAAAAAATTCAAGAAAATTATCACTGTTGAATCAGGTGTGCTGAAAGGCGGCTTTGGATCTGCGATTTTGGAATTTATGTCTGACAACAACTACGCTATCCCCGTTAAACGAATTGGAATTCAGGATCAGTTTATTGAACAAGGATCAGTTCCCGAACTAAATAAACTTTGTAATATTGATGTTGATGGAATTTACAATCAGTTACTTGAGTTTTCAAAATTATAAATAAAACTTCCTTTTAAACCTTTCGAAAAGTTTTACGTCATAATGCTAAACAATTCACATTTTACAATTCATTAAAAAACTAAGATTATGAAAAAAGTAATGTTTTTTGCGTTAGCAATGGTATTTGCAATTTCAAGTGTTTGTGCTCAAAGTCCCAAAAACGGTGAAAAAGGGATGGATAAGATGAAGAAGCGTGTTGAAATGCTCAAAAGCGAATTAAATTTGACAGACGATCAAACTGCGAAAGTTACTGAACTGGTGGTTTCGTTGGGTAAGCAAATGAAAGAGATTCGCGAAAATGGAGAAGGAAAATCTGAAGCGAACAAAGACAAAATGAAAGCGTTAGCTAAAGAACGAGAAGATAAAATGAAACTGATTTTGACTTCTGAACAGATGACTAAATTGAAAGAGATGAATAAAAAAGAGATGGGTGAACACAAATCAAAAAAGAATGCTGGTGAAGAAAAATCAGCTGAATAATTAAAATAAAATTGCAAAAGAGGATGTCATAATGTCATCCTCTTTTTATTTGCCTTAAGTTGATTGTTTTGTTAAAACGGATAGTCGATATTCTCATCAAAATATGTATTTTTGCAATACAAAGAGATAAAAATGCACGAAGAAATTAAAAAAGCTTGTGACGTTCTACATGCTGGTGGTGTAATTTTGTACCCGACCGATACCGTTTGGGGTATTGGGTGTGATGCTACAAACGAAACAGCCGTTAGTAAAGTTTATGAAATCAAAAAAAGAATTGACTCTAAAGCTTTACTTGTTTTGGTGGATAGCGATGTAAAAGTTGATTTTTACGTTTCAGAAGTTCCAGAGATTGCTTGGGATTTGATTGAAATTTCTGATAAGCCTTTAACAATCATTTATCCTAATGCTCGCAATCTAGCCAAAAACTTAATCGCTGAAGATGGGAGTATTGGTCTTCGAGTGACGCAAGAAGTTTTTTCTCGTCAATTATGTGAACGATTCCGAAAAGCTTTAGTCTCTACTTCTGCTAACTTCAGTGGAGAACCTACACCTTCCAATTTTAGTGAAATTTCGCTGGAATTGATTAACGCTGTAGACTATGTAGTGTGTTATAGACAGAATGAAACATCGAAACCAAAACCGTCTAGTATCATTCGTTTAGACAAAGGTGGAGTGGTTAAAATTATTAGACAATAATAACTCATGATAAAGATTAAATCAAGATACAAATATTTAATACCTGATATTTTTGCCATATCTATTTCGTGGGTTATATTCAATGTCATTCGCTTTCATTTAGTTGCTTATCAAAACTTCCCTTCACTCGAAGAATACCTAACTTTTCCAAGAATTTTGTGGGGTCAGTTACTAACTACAATTTTAACCCTAACAGTCTATTACCATTCTGGCTACTACAATTTTTCTCTGCAGAAATCAAGACTTTCAGAACTTGTAAATACATTTTACTCATCATTAATTTCCACTTTCCTTCTATTTTTCATTATAGTAATCAACGACTTACCTCGTGATTACTCAATCTATTATTCACTTCTATCCTCGCTTTTTCTTTTACTTTTTTTTCTGACCTATATCCCTCGACTTATACTTACTCAGGCTTCAACGAAGAAAGTGCATCACCGCGAAGTTGGGTTTAACACACTTATAATCGGTACAGGGGTGAAAGCGGATAATCTTATTAAAGAGCTAAGTAACCTTAGATTCTCTCTTGGATATAGAATTATTGGATGTGTAGGTGCTGAAAAAGCAAAAGTTAAAGTTGACAATAGCCTGATCATTGGGCAGTTCGAGAATATTGATCAAATTGTAAAAGAGTATAAAATTGAAGAGATTATTGTAGCACTTGAGTCAAAAGATAGTGATTTTTTCCTCAACCTTGTCTATCAACTTTTCAAATATAACATACCAATCAAAGCTCTTCCTAGCAAATACGACATCCTTTCGGGAAGTGTTAAAATGGATACAATATATGCCACTCCACTAGTCGATGTTTCAGGCAATAAGCTACACGAATGGGAGAAAAACATCAAAGAATCACTCGACGTTTTCCTATCATGTCTCTTTTTGATTCTCTTATCTCCACTATTTTTGTACATTATCATTAGAATAATATTGGACTCTCCTGGACCAATATTTTACAAACAAGAACGGATTGGGTATTTGGGTATTCCATTTTCGATCTTTAAATTCAGATCGATGTATGTGAATTCTGAAGGAGAAACACCTCAATTGTCGAATGACAACGACGAACGAATCACAAATTTCGGCAAATTCTTGCGTAAATACAGATTAGACGAACTCCCTCAATTTTGGAATGTGTTGAGAGGAGATATGGCTCTTGTAGGACCGCGACCAGAGCGTAAGTACTATATTGATCAAATTGTACAAAAAGCCCCATTCTATTACCTTCTACATAAAGTAAAACCAGGAATTACTTCTTGGGGAATGGTGAAATATGGTTATGCTTCGACTGTTGAAGAAATGATTAAACGCATGGAATACGATATAATCTACATAGAGAATATTTCGCTCTTAATCGATTTGAAAATTTTGATTTATACAACAAGAACAGTTTTCACAGGAAAAGGAGTTTGATCCTTTATAAACGAAACATATATTTTATCCTACTAGATAATGAGCGAATGGTTTACGACGCTACTGAAATGGAGAAATAAGAAATCGAATGAACGTTACTTCATTCTGTTTCTTAGCTTTGTAATTGGCGTTTCTGCTTCGATGGCTGCTGCTCTTTTGAAATTCCTTATACATCACATTCAACGCTTTGTCACCTCCTATTCAGACGTTGAGAATGCCAACATCATTTACTTAATTTTCCCTGCATTTGGGATATTCTTGACTGGAATAATTGTTAGAAAAATAATCAAAGACGATATCAGTCACGGGGTAACGAAAATCCTCTACGCATTTGCTAAGCGTAATAGCCGCATAAAATTACACAATACATACTCTTCTATTCTCACCAGTTCAATAACGATAGGTTTTGGCGGTTCTGTTGGAGCTGAGGCACCTATCGTTTATACCGGAGCAGCAATTGGGTCAAATCTTGGTCGCTACTTCAAGGTGGAACCTCGAACAATGATTCTACTCCTTGGATGTGGAGCGGCAGGTGCTGTTTCAGGTATATTCAAAGCGCCAATTGCAGGGTTGGTTTTCACCTTAGAGGTATTAATGCTCGATTTGACAACAACATCCGTTCTCCCACTACTCATTTCGTCAATAACAGCTGTGACAGTTTCTTACATTTTTTATGGTACAGATGCTGTGTTCCAGTTTCTTCAAACTGAAACATTCAAAATTGAGCGAATTCCGTATGTATTGATGCTTGGAGTAATGTGTGGTTTGGTCTCGCTCTATTTTACCAAATCGATGAACTGGACTGAGCGAAAATTTAGAACTTTGGAAAGCCCATATGCTAAATTTGGGGTAGGTGCAGTTATTCTTAGTTCGCTTATTTTCCTTTTTCCACCACTTTACGGTGAAGGTTATGAATCCATCACGGCTATTTTAAATGGAAATGCAAATCATCTGACAGACAGTAGTTTATTCTATGTTTTCAAAGATAATTTCTGGGTTTTCACAGCATTTTTATTTCTAATTATACTTTTCAAAGTTTTTGCATCTGCTGCCACAAATGGTGGTGGTGGAGTTGGTGGAATTTTCGCCCCAAGCCTTTTTCTCGGAGCAATTTCTGGCTTTACTTTTTCAAATTCAATCAATTATTTGATTCCAAACGCTCACCTTCCTGTTAAGAATTTCGCATTGATGGGTATGGCTGGCATTATGGCGGCTGTTATGCATGCGCCGCTGACAGGCATTTTTCTAATTGCCGAGATGACTGGCGGTTACAATCTATTTCTGCCACTGATGATTGTTTCTGCCACTGCATTTGCAACGATTAAAATTTTCGAGCCAAATAACATTTATGCCATGCGTTTGGCACAAAAAGGGGAATTGATTACACATCACAAAGACAAAACTGTGTTGACCTTGATGAAGATGGATGCAGTAATTGAAAAAGATTTCGAAGCAATCACACCAGATATGTATTTGGGCGATTTGGTAAAAGTCATTGCACGCTCTTCTCGCAATATCTTTCCTGTTGTAGATAATATGAATGTGTTCCTCGGAATCGTATTGCTCGACGACATACGCAATATTATGTTTCGACCCGAATACTACAACCGTTTTCAAGTGAATACAATTATGAACTACCCTCCTGGGAAAATTGTGGTGGGGCAATCGATGGATCAGGTGATGAAAATATTCGATTCAACTCAAGCTTGGAACTTACCAGTAGTAGATCAGGATGGAATATATGTCGGATTTGTATCGAAATCTAAGATTTTTAATTCGTATCGCAAAGTGTTGGTGCACTATTCAGAAGATTGATGGATAAAAAAGATTTACGTATAGTCTTTATGGGAACACCCGATTTTGCAGTTGCTTCGTTGAAAGCTCTTGTGGAAGGCGGGTACAATATTGTAGGGGTAATCACAATGCCAGATAAGCCCGCAGGCAGAGGCTACGAAATAATGTATTCTCCAGTCAAGAATTTTGCATTGGAAAACAACCTAAGGTTGCTACAACCCAATAAACTAAAAAACAGTGAGTTTATAGAGGAGCTTCGTTCTCTTAAAGCTGATTTGCAAATCGTAGTTGCGTTCCGTATGTTACCCGAAATCGTGTGGAATATGCCTCATTTAGGCACTTTCAATCTGCACGCATCGCTCTTGCCGCAATACCGTGGAGCGGCACCAATCAATTGGGCAATTATCAATGGTGAAAAGGAAACAGGAATCACAACCTTCTTTCTCACTCACGAAATCGATACTGGACTCGTGATTTATCAAGAGCGAATAGCTATTGACGACCAAGATAATGCAGAGATTATTCACGACAAATTGATGCTAAAAGGAGCAGATTTGGTCTGTAAAACTGTCGATTTGGTATTGAGTGGTGACCCTCAAACCATTAGTCAAGAGGAGATGTCCGCGAATCAAAATGAGCTGAAGCCTGCACCAAAAATATATAAAGAGACTTGTCGAATCGATTGGTCAAAAGATGTAATTACAATTTACAACTTCGTGAGGGGGCTTTCTCCGTACCCTACTTCTTGGAGTGAATTGGTAGATTTAGACGGCAAGAGAACGATGGTGAAAATATATTCAACCTCCAAAATAGAGGAAAGTCATTCTTTTGTGTTTGGCACAATCAGAACAGATGGAAAACATTCCCTCGATGTATCTGTGGATAAGGGTTTTATCAGAATTCAATCGTTGCAATTAGCTGGAAAAAAACGGATGAACGTAGATGAATTTCTTCGTGGCTTCAAAATCAGCGAAAAACACCGATTTGAATAGCTATTTCTTTACCGCTTTCGGATTTTTATTGATAAAATCTTTCCAACTCGTGTATTTCTTTTCTCCTAAAGGATTATTTGTTTGATAGAAATGACAAAGTGCCGCTGCTAATCCATCGGTTGCATCGAGCTGTGGAAGCATATCAGCTTCGGGAATCGACAAAATGCGACGCAGCATATCCGCTACCTGCTCTTTAGAAGCCCTACCGCTGCCTGTAATCGACATTTTAATCTTCAATGGTGCATATTCAACAATCGGGATATCACGCGATAGAGCGGCAGCCATAGCCACTCCCTGAGCTCGACCAAGTTTTAGCATCGATTGCACATTCTTTCCAAAAAAAGGCGCTTCAATTGCCAATTCATCGGGATGATATTGATCTATAAGCGAAACAACTCGCTCGAATATCCGACGAAGTTTAAGGTAATGATCGTCTAATTTGTTGAGATGAAGAACACCCATTGCAATAAGTGTCGGTTTATTGCCTGTAATCTTCAATAAACCGTATCCCATTATGGTTGTTCCGGGGTCAATGCCCAAAATTACACGCTCTTTCATCACAGTTCAACCTCTTCCATCAACGTCGTAAAAGTCAAAACCTGCTCACCAAACCTTCTAGTCAATGCGCTATGAAGCATATCTCCAGTAGTTTCAAACCACTCTTGTAGCACATCCACATTCTCTACTTTGAATTGCAATGAATAGTTTACGCCGTTATCACCATCTTCCTGCGAGTAAATTCGAGCAAGGGTGGACAGATATACTTCCCCAGAATGAATGGCAATAGGAATAAGTTCTTCTTTTAACCACATCAGGCACTCATCGTGAATGGTCGAGTCGATGCAATAAGTCGTGTTAAAAATTATCATTGGTAAGTTTTATTTCCGTTTCGAATTACAAATGTAGATAAATCGCATCAATATCTTTTGAAAATGAAAAGAAATAGCTACTTTTGTAAGCACAAGGGGGATTAGCTCAGCTGGCTAGAGCGTTTGACTGGCAGTCAAAAGGTCACCGGTTCGACTCCGGTATTCTCCACAAAAAAAGGCTTTCTCATTGAGAAAGCCTTTTTAATTATAATGCGAACTTGAGAAATTATCCCAAATATCCTTTTAAAAGTTTACTTCTTGAGTTCTGACGCAAACGACGAATCGCTTTTTCTTTGATTTGGCGAACACGTTCACGAGTTAAACCAAACTGATCTCCAATCTCTTCGAGAGTCATCTCTTGAACACCAATTCCGAAGAACATTTTGATGATATCGCTTTCGCGTTCGGTGAGTGTTGACAATGCACGATCAATCTCTTTCGCAAGTGATTCGTTAATCAATGCACGATCGGCAATCGGTGAATCATCATTAATCAAAACGTCGAGTAGGCTGTTGTCTTCACCTTCAACAAAAGGAGCATCCACCGAAATATGACGACCTGAAACTTTCAACGTGTCAGAAATCTTCTCTACAGGAATATCCAATTCATCGGCTAACTCTTCAGCAGAAGGTTTGCGTTCGTTTTCTTGTTCAAACTTCGAAAATGCTTTGCTGATTTTATTCAAAGAACCAACTTGATTCAATGGCAAACGTACAATACGCGATTGCTCAGCCAAAGCCTGCAAAATCGATTGACGAATCCACCACACGGCATAAGAGATGAATTTAAATCCACGAGTTTCATCAAATTTCTCAGCAGCCTTAATCAATCCCAAATTGCCTTCATTAATCAAATCGGGCAGACTCAATCCTTGGTTTTGATATTGTTTCGCAACCGATACTACAAATCGAAGGTTTGCTCTTGTCAGTTTCTCTAAAGCGATACGATCGCCTTTTTTGATACGCTGAGCCAATTCAACCTCTTCTTCCACCGTGATAAGATCTTCACGACCAATCTCCTGAAGATATTTATCGAGCGATGCGCTCTCTCTGTTAGTGATCGATTTTGTAATCTTTAGCTGTCTCATTCTGAAAAAATTTGGGTGCAAAGATAGTGGAAATTATGCAAAAACCTTCATCAAAAGCTAAAAAAGGAAGTAAATAGATCCGCTTTACTTCCTTTTATTAGTGGTTCTACAATATAAAACAACTATTTATCAAATTTGTTTTATAAATAAGATCAATTTCATAGATGCACTTTTATTCAGATAAGTCTATTGCATAGTAGTTTGTTTTTCCATTTGGATAGATTCCAACAACAAACAGCACTTTATCATCACCATTTCCATTCAGAATTGCATTGGCTTTTTTCTCAACATCTTCTGGAGAAGCCATTCGTTCTTCATTTATTTTTAGAATGATAAATCCTTTTCGAATTCCTGCATTCTCAAATTTTCCTTTAGTGACACCTGTTACCTGAACTCCAGAATTGATACCGAGTTGTTGCTTCAACTCAGCAGAAACGGATTTGAAAGCTGCACCCAAAACTTCAACACCAGCATCTTTTATGACTTCAGTATTTCCATTTTTATTTTTAAGGGTGACCGATAATTCCTTTTCGTCTTTACCCCTCACCAATGTTACTTTCACTTTATCGCCTGGTCGGTAACGGCTGATTTGTTCTTGCAATTCTGAAACGGATTTTACCTTATTACCATTAATGGCAATCAAAACATCACCTTGCTTAACTCCCGATTCCATTGCAGCACTTCGTTCGCCAACGCTTTCTACATAAGCCCCTTCAAGAACAGTGAGCGATTTTTCTTTTGCAAAATCACTATTTATATCTCGAATCGATACACCCAACATAGCACGTTGCACAGTGCCGAACTGCTTAATATCCGCCACAACTTTACCGACTATGGTGACTGGAACTGCGAATGAATAACCAGCATAACTTCCAGTTTGAGAGGCTATTGCCGTATTAATTCCAATTAATTCGCCACGTGTATTCACTAAAGCACCACCACTATTTCCAGGATTCACAGCAGCATCTGTTTGAATAAACGACTCGATTTTCATAGCTCCAGTTTGTGCACCCACGCCAATACTACGTGCTTTTGCGCTTACAATACCTGCCGTAACCGTGGAAGTAAGGTTGAATGGATTACCGACTGCCAATACCCACTCCCCAACTTTCAGTTTTTCGGAATCGCCAAAAGGAATGGTAGGTAAATCTTTCGCTTCAATTTTTATCAACGCTATATCGGTGACAGGATCTGTGCCGATTAATTTAGCCTTGAATGTGCGGTTATCATTCAATGTCACATCCAATTCGTCAGAATTATCAACTACGTGATTATTGGTTACGATGTAGCCATCGGACGAAATAATGACACCAGAACCGAACCCAACTTGAGGTTGCACTGGCATTTGCCTTTGCATACCACCTCTATCACCGAAAAAAAAATCGAAAAATGGATCATTTGACTGATTAATCATTTTCTTTGAAACAGTGGCTTTGATGTGCACCACAGCATGTACACTGTTTTCGGCAGCAACTGTAAAATCGGGCAAAACTGCTTGTGAGGCATTTGTCGAATTGTAACCAACAGGTGTTGCAAACGATGTTGACGCTTGCACTCGCTCATCGCTTTTCAGCAAACATGACGCGAAGAGTGTAACTCCGGAACTAAAAATCGAAACAGCCACTAAACTCAATACGATTCTTGCATTTTGTTTCATAAGTCAAATCAATTAATGGTTAATGTATGTGTTAAATTTATTTGTTAATTTAACGACTAAGATATTAAATATATTTTTTCGATTTGAAAAAACAGATTTATTTGTGTTGTTTTTAATTCAATTTAACCGATAAAAATGTGTACGAAAAATTTATTAACAAATTCCATATTTTCATTTATAGCAAAACAAAACTTTTACTGAAAGGAACAAAAAGAACAATTTGTGCGTTTAATTAAAAAGTAATTAGACATTCTTTATAAAGGAAAATCATTACTTTTGCGAAAATGAGTTTGCAAATGTACTTTAGTCACGACACCGCTGTTATCGATTCCGACTGTATTATAGGCAATGGTACGAAAATTTGGCACTTCACACATCTGATGTCTGGTTGCAAGATTGGAGAGAATTGTATTCTTGGGCAAAATGTATATATTGCCTCTTCGGTTGTGATTGGGAATAACGTTAAGATTCAAAACAACGTGTCACTTTACGACGGAGTAATGTGTGAAGATGATGTATTTCTTGGGCCATCTTGCGTTTTCACAAACGTCATTAACCCTAGAAGTGCCATCAATAAAAAAGACAAATATAGACCTACAATAATAAAGAAGGGAGCAACTATAGGGGCTAATGCAACAATTGTTTGTGGTAATAGCATTGGCAAATATGCGTTTGTAGGAGCAGGCGCTGTTGTCACCAAAAACATACCGAATTATTCTCTTTGGGTAGGGAATCCGGCTCAACAAAGCGGATGGATAAGTGAAGCTGGAATAAATTTAGAGTTCAATTCCAAAGGAGAAGCAATTTGTCCCTCAAGTGGCGAAAAATATGTTTTGACCGAAAATAGTGTGTCAAAGGCTGAATAACAATATTTGCAATATAGGCTAATAATCTGTCATTCAGAATAAAAATCAGATTATGTTACAAATTTTCAAATCAAAAAAATCAAATATACCTGCCAATATAGGATTCAAAACCGACCTGCATTCACACTTGCTTCCAGGCATTGATGATGGGTCAAATAGTGTTGAAGAGTCCATTGAATTAATCACTCGTATGCAAGCACTAGGCATAGAGCGGTTCATAACAACACCACATATCGCCGAGTCAGCATTTCCAAACACCATAGTTGAGATTTCGGAAGCTTACAAATTGCTTGATAAAGCTTTAAAGGAAGCAAACATGAAAGTTAATCTTTGTTATTCTGCAGAATATCGATTGGATGACAATTACCTTGAACTTTTCCAGAACAATCAATTAATTCCTTTTCCAGGAAACTACATTCTAATAGAGAACTCTTATTATCAAGATTATTGGGGAATCAATGACTTAATATTCAGAATGATTAATGCAGGATTTCAACCGATTTTAGCCCATCCAGAGCGTTATCGATATTACGGAAACGATACTGCAGCATACGAGAAGATTCATAACATGGGGTGTAAATTTCAAGTAAATATTCTTTCATTTGCAGGATCTTATGGCAAAGAAGCAAAAGTGGCCGCAAATTACCTATTAAATTACGGTTACATTGATTTTTTAGCTACAGATGTGCATCACATGAGACACATCGAAGCGCTAGAAGAATTTTGTAAAACGAGTGAATATCAGAAGATTCTTTCTAAAATATCGTTGATGAACGATCAAATTCCTGCTTTCTGAATAAACTTTCTACCTAGAATTAATATTCAGTTTTCGTAGAACTGGATTTGTTTTGGCCATTACCCCAACGACCACAAGTGTCATTACACCGCCAAAGACTACCGACGGTACCAATCCCATTAGTTTAGCCGTTGCTCCTGACTCGAATGCTCCCAACTCATTTGACGAACCAATAAAGATGCTATTGACCGAAGCAACACGGCCACGCATCGCATCCGGCGTATAGAGTTGTAATATTGTACCTCGAATAACCACACTCACATTATCGAAAAAGCCGCTGAGCACAAGCAATGATGCTGATAGCCAGAAACTTTGCGAAAACGCAAATCCAATCATGCACAATCCAAATCCTGCTACAGCCGCAAGAAGTAATCGTCCACTATTTTTGGTCGGTGGATTAAACATCAGATATACAGACATGACAATTGCACCAAGAGCTGGACAAGCACGGAGAAAACCCAATCCAGCAGGTCCAACATGCAACACATCTGAAGCAAAAACGGGAAGCATAGCCACTGCGCCGCCAAACAGCACAGCAAACATATCAAGCGAAAATGCACCTACCAGTTCGGGGGTTTTTAACACAAAATGAATGCCTTCTTTGATGCGTGAGAAGATTGATTCTTCGCCATTCACTGTAATTTGCGTTCGACTTGCAACTTGTAATTTCAAGACAAGTAGCAATGAAAGCAAATAGATGAGAAAAACTGAAAAATAGGCAAACTGAATACCGCCCAAGGCATAAATAACACCTCCAAAAGCAGGACCAAGCACTGCTCCAACGTGCCAATTAATGCTACTCCAAGTAGCGGCATTTGCATAAAATTTTTTCTCCACTAAATTCCCCATCAATGCAGTGTGAGCAGGCATCAAAATACCACGTGCAAGTCCTGTCAAGAAAACTGTGACAAAGATTGGCCAAATCCCGAGTAACGCATAGAAATTAAGGCTTTCGATCGAAAAGACAAACAGTATTGCCGAGCCTATGAGAAGTAAAGATGTCGTAAATCCGATAATTTTCTTGCGATTCCACAAATCGATGTAATGTCCCGCAAAAAGTGAAATCCCAACTTGTGGTATCACCTCAACCAAGCCAACAAAACCGAGCCAGAAAACATTTTTTGTCAGAAAATAGATGTGCCATCCCACGATTACGGATTGCATCAGCGTTGCCATTGTCATCAGGAAACGATAGCCAAGGAAATAACGAAAGTTTGCAATTCTGACTACGGCAAAAGCATCGTTAGCGAAGAGTGATTTAAGCATAAAATTCAGATTATTCACCCAGTTCAACTCGTTTAATCAGCGATTCGTATGATTCACCAGATTTTGGCATCAATAAATCCACTGAATTCGATTTTCGAATGATGCTGTGCTTCAGCGAATTTTTGAAATAGGAGTAAGACAAATGTGCACCAATGGCACATTGCACTAGAAACGAAAAGTAAAAACTGTGGCGTGGGTAGTGTTTGCGGTAGAAAATGAGCATTGCACCATAAAATGATCGAATGTATTTCAAACTACCTTTCTGAGTACTTTCACCTTTGTAGTGTATGATGGTTTCAGGCAAATAGTAGTTGTCGTATCCTGCAATGATAATCCTGTAAGATAAATCAATGTCTTCGCCATACATAAAAAAGGTCTCATCCAGCAAGCCCGATTTAGCTAAGGCCTCAGCTCGCAACATCATAAAAGCACCCGAAAGCACCTCCACACGGTGAATTTTGTTTTTATCCAGATAGAGCAATCTGTATTTGCCAAAAAGTGGTGATTTTGGGAACAATGAAGCTAATCCGAACATTTTGGTAAATGAGTTCCAAGGTGTAGGAAGGCTACGTTTCGACTCGGGCAGAAATGCTCCAGTTCGATCAATCATCGTCACTCCCACTCCTCCTGCATTCGGATGTTCCTCCATAAATTGTATTACGCGATAAAACAGATTCTCGCCAACCAATGTATCGGGATTCAGAAGAAGAATGTATTTGCCCTTTGCGATGCTAATTGCTTGATTATTGGCAGTAGAAAAACCAACATTATGTTTATTCCAGATAAAATTTACATCGGGAAATTTTGGTTCAAGATACGATTTCGAATCGTCGGTAGATTGATTATCCACAACAATCACTTCGCACTCAAGACCAACAATGGCGGAACGTACAGAAAGTAAGCACTGCTCGAGAAACAACTTTACATTATAATTGACAATAACAATAGATAGATGCATAACTGTTATTTAACGGGCTTATTGTCATAAATTGTCTGAATAAACTCACCTAAACGCAGTATCAAATTAGTCCTTCGTCGAGGTCTGTTTTGACTAAGCACAAATCCTTGAAATATTTCGTTGGATTGAATTAGTTGATAAATCAATCCCCAATCGGGAAGTCCACCCAGATTTCTGTCATCAATAAACAAATCTGCATTGATTTTGCGGGACAAAAAACCATCAATTTCATCATCAATATTTCTATTGACTCCATTAAAAATTATTCCGTGTCGCTCGCAAAAGGATACTGCTTCATCAAGCAATTCACCTTCACGAATGGTCCAAAGGATAAGTTGATGCCCATCCTCTTTGAGTTTTCGTAGCACTTCGAATGCAAAAGGAATTTGCTTGCCAATTTTTGGATAAGCATGCTCCACGATCGTACCATCAAAATCAATAGCAATAATCATAACTTGAAGGCTTCGTTAAATAACGTTCTGTTCAAAATCGAACGACCAAGTGTTACCTCGTCGGTGTATTCGAGCTCATCGCCAATAGAAACTCCGCGAGCAATAATCGAAATTTTTATGTCGTAGGCTGCCAACTTTCTGAAAATATAGAAGTTCGTCGTATCGCCCTCCATGGTTGTACTCAGAGCCAATATCACCTCTTTTATTCCGCCTTGAGCAACTCGCTCGCAAAGGCTATCAATTTCGAGATCGGCAGGTCCAATTCCCTCCATAGGTGAAATAATGCCACCCAACACATGATAAAGACCGCGAAACTGCATCGTATTTTCAACGGCTATCAGTTCCTTGACGTTTTCGACAACGCAAACAACCGAATTGTCGCGCGTGGGGTTGGAGCACAAACCACATACATCGACATCCGAAATATTATGACACACCCTACAATAGTTGATGTTGCGACGCAACTCGATGATGGAACTACCCAAACCAACGCCTACCTCCTCTTTTTGGCGCAGCAGATGCAACACCAATCTAAGTGCTGTCTTTTTCCCGATGCCAGGGAGCTTCGAAAATTCGTTTACCGCATTTTCAAGTAAAACTGAAGGATACTCCATTAATTATTTAGAATAATCGGCTTAAACGGCCGAAAGAAAACGTTTGCAAAAATAGTAAAAGAAAAACGCACCAACCTGTTATTAGTGCGTTTTTCTTAAAAAATGTTCTATGTATTTTTATTGTTCTGCTTCTCAAATATAAATCAGAAATCGTGATTAACCAAATGAAAATCAGAAAATAACATTATTTTACAAACACAACTTGCGTAGGTGCCATGTTCGAATTTCTGAGTTCAACTTGCTTCACCACATCTACAGCCACGGCGTGGAATGCTTTTCCAATAATAGACGCTTCGTCAGAAGCCACTGGCTCACCGGTATCACCACCTTCGCAAACGCTTTGCACAATCGGAATTTGACCCAAGAAATGAATATTCATATTGTTTGCCAAATCTTTTCCGCCATCTTTTCCGAAAATGTAGTATTTGTTGTTTGGCAATTCGGCAGGTGTAAACCACGCCATATTCTCGACCAATCCGAGAATCGGAATGTTTACTTTTTCACCAATAAAGAGGTCGATCCCTTTGCGCGCATCAGCCAATGCCACATCTTGTGGCGTGGTCACCATTACAGCACCTGTCACCGCCAAAGTTTGAACAATAGTAAGGTGAATGTCGCTAGTACCTGGTGGAAGGTCGATCAAAAAGTAATCTAACTCACCCCACTGTGCATCGCCGATAAACTGTTTCAGTGCGTTGCTCGCCATAGATCCACGCCAAACGACTGCACTTTCTTTGGCTACAAAAAATCCGATTGAGAGGAGTTTTACGCCAAATTTTTCTGGTGGAACAATCAAATCGCGGCCATTCACCGATTCAATCATTGGGCGGTAATCTTCGAGTCCAAACATTTTCGGAACGGAAGGACCAAAAAGATCAGCATCGAGCAGACCAACTTTGTAACCCAATTTCGCCAACGATACAGCGAGGTTAGCTGCAACAGTAGATTTACCTACTCCACCTTTACCCGAAGCAACGGCAATAATATTTTTTACGTTAGGCAATAATTTGTCTGGCTCGGTTGGTCGTGGCGCCTGTTTAGCTACGGGGTGAATATTGCCTTTGATGTCGATATCTTCAGAAATATAGGTCAAAATCGCTTGTTCGGCCGCTTTGATAACCGATTTTACAAAAGGGTCGTTCGCTTTTTCGAAAAGAATTGAAAAACTCACCTTCTTACCATCAATTTCGATGTCTTTACCTACCATACCACCTGCCACAAGGTCAGTTCCGGTACCTGGATATCGTACTTTCGACAGTGCATTTAAAATTATCTGTTCAGTTAATTCCATTGATTTTTTCTATTTGTTTTGATGTGTCACTTCGTCTGCTGCGGTTGAAACTCCGGTAGCTATCGTGTTCGATGTCCACGTCGGGTTCAATCAGCTTTTCTCTCTGCTGACAAACAAATTTGATGTACTTTATGTTCAGTCCACGCTCCAGCCATTGCTGTTCGTAGAATGTTTTGATGGCGAGAATCGGATCGACCACATCTGAGTTATACAAATCGTCGGTACATTCAAGCACCGGATAGGCGTTGGCCTCTACCATCAAGCGGGTGTAGGTGAACATAAAATTACTGTCGGACTTGAGGTGTACAATGCCATTTTCGTTCAAAATCTGACGGTAAAGTGCCATAAAACGAGTAGAAGTCAAGCGTTTGCGCACCTTGTTCATCTGCGGATCGGGAAAAGTGATCCAAATCTCCGACACCTCGCCTGCTCCGAAGAAGTGGTGAATCAACTCGATGTCGGTGCGCAGAAACGCCACGTTGGTCAATCCCTCTTCGAGCGACTGCTTGGCACCGCTCCACATCCGAGCGCCTTTCACATCGACGCCAATAAAGTTTTTATCAGGAAACATCCGCGCCAATCCAACAGTATATTCGCCTTTACCGCAGCCAAGCTCGAGCACAATGGGGTTATCGTTCCCGAAAAACTGCTTTCCCCAAACTCCTTGCATCGGAAATCCACTTTGCTGTATCACAGCAAACGGAAACTGAAACACGTGCGAATAGGTCTCCATGTCGGAGAATTTCTTCAATTTATTTTTTCCCATAACGATTGGTTTGATTTTGCGACTGCAAAAATAGGAATTTTTGACGGCATTTAGGCATTGCAGATAAAGAGAAAAGCAGCTTTAGTCGTTCTCAAAACATACAGGCACTTCACTAATAACTATCAGGAACACTTTTATTTACAGTTCATTTCATATTACTTTCCATTTACACATCATATTTAAGATATTTGAAGAAATTACTAAAATAGTTAGATTATATATTTGTTATAAGAAATACCTTAATCAGTCACTATAACAAAAGTTATCAACACAATAATAAATATAAATGGTATTTTATTGCATTTTATAATTTTAATTTCAATCTTTGCGAAAAAGAGGTAATTTTATATTTCACAGACATTATAAATAGATTTAATATGAAAAAAATATTTTCTATTACGTTAATACTTTTCACAATCTGTTTTACAGGATTCACTCAAAACAAAACCGCTATAACACTCGATTTAGGCGGTATGGGTGGACTTTACACCTTGAATGGTGAGTATGAAATCGGGAAATTCAAATCGAACAGAATCAATCTTCATTTAGGATTTGGGTATGCTAAAGTCGATGGTGTACAATACATCGGTGCTCCAGTTGGGCTTAACCTTATCTCAGGCGAAAAAAACCATCATTTAGAATTGGGGTTGGGTGCATCCTATATTCACGGATTAGTTGTATATGGTAAGAAATTCGAAGATGAAGGCATCTATTTCGCTCCAACCATTGGATATCGTTACGATAAATTCCAAAAAGGATGGCTATTCAAAATCTACTACTCGCCGATGTTTGCGCTCCACGATTTCTTCAACAAAGAAAAATTCCTCAACGAAGTGGTTCCTCCATTTTATGGCAATTGGACCAAAGAGGAGTATTACAACCAAATGTATGGAGGTAGAGCTACCTATCCGACAATTAAGAATGATTTTGCTAATTTTGGTCTTTCCATTGGATACAGATTTTAATTCGATGTAATTATGAAAAAACTTCTACTTTTAATTGGTATAGCCTCAATAATTGGGTGCACCAATGCGGATGAAAAGTTGATTGAGAACAAAGATTTTCGGCTCACCATTGAGATAGGAAGTGGTTGGACAATGTGGTCTCAAAAAACAGAAATCAACCAACAAGGGGTAATGGTTTTAACAGAACAAAGAGAAAATCCTGCACCTTCATTTGAACGAAAAATATTTCGTTTAACTAACGATGAAGCTGATTCACTTAAATATAAAATCACTCAAGTAAGTAAAACCAAACTGTCCAATTACGGATTGGGAGAAAATAAACCGACTGATTATGCTTCCACATCGATTATCTACACGCTCAATTCATTGTCTGATACAGCTATTATCTATTATCCAGTAGAGGGTGAAGTCCCATTAAAACTTGACAATTTGATTGGGTATGTCTATTCGCTGAGACAGAAATACGATCCACATTATTACTTATTGAAAAAACAACGATAAATAGAAATCAATTTAGAAGAGGATACAACACAAAAACTCCCGCTATCGAACAGAGCCGATAGCGGGAGTTTTATTCTGAATAAAAATGTCAATTACACAGAAAGAATCTCTTCTCCGTTGAGAATCACCTGATACGACAGGGGCGCAATCATGCGCAACATCGCAGCAACACCGCAATAAGTTTCTTGTGACATTTTGACTGATTTAATCACTTTTTCTGCCGAAAGGTTACTGCCTTTGAGATTGTAAACAATATTGAAACGAGTATAAACCTTTGGATGATCTTCTGCCAAGTCAGCATCTACCTGCATATCGTACTCTTCAATCTCTTCGCGCATTTTTTTGATGAGCGACACGATGTCCATACCTGTGCAGCCTGCAAAAGCCACGAGCATCAGTGCTTTTGGGCGAAAACCCGAATCGGCTCCCCCACTTTCGGATGCTGCATCCAATCTGATTTTATGCCCTTCGAGTATTCCTTCGAACGACATTCCTTCTGTCCATTTAATATTAACTGTTGCCATTTTCGTTAGTTATGAATTATAAGTTATGAATGTTGAGTCTGCCTGACGATAATCAGGTTATAAGTTTTCTTTGCGCTCTTCGCGGTAAAATTAAAAAGTGCACCAAAAACAAGGTTTCGATGCACTCTATCTATTTGTTTTCTGAATATTAAAAACGCAAATTCAGAAATATTGTTCACTTCAACTGGCTTTTACCAAGCGTAAATAGGATATTTAGCCATGGTCGCATTGACTTTGTCGCGAACCGATTTAATCACCGCTTCGCTATCCGGATTTGAAAGCACGGTATCCATCATTTCAACGATTTCGAGCATCAAATCTTCTGTTGCGCCACGAGTCGAAATAGCAGGTGTTCCTACACGAATACCAGAAGTCAAGAATGGAGAACGGCTATCGTAAGGCACCATATTTTTATTCACCGTAATGTCAGCTTTCACCAACGCATTTTCTGCCACTTTACCTGTTAATTCAGGGAATTTAGAGCGCAAATCAATCAACATACAGTGGTTTTCAGTTCCGTCAGAAACAATTTTGTAGCCACTTGCCATAAATGCTTGCGCCATAGTAGCAGCATTCTTTTTCACTTGCAATTGGTACTCTTTAAATTCAGGAGCTAACGCTTCGCCAAATGCAATCGCTTTACCAGCAATCACGTGTTCCAACGGACCACCTTGTGCACCTGGGAATACAGCAGAATCTAACAAAGCAGACATCTTTTTGATTTCGCCCTTTGGAGTTGTTTTTCCCCAAGGATTGTCGAAATCTTCGCCCAACAAAATCACGCCACCACGTGGGCCACGCAATGTTTTGTGCGTGGTAGAAGTTACGATGTGTGCATGTTTCACAGGATTTGCAAGCAATCCACCGGCAATCATTCCCGCAGGGTGAGCCATATCTACCCAAAGAATTGCACCAATCTGATCAGCAATTTTGCGCATACGAGCATAATCCCAATCGCGAGAGTAAGCCGATGCTCCGCCGATAATCATCTTTGGTTTTTCGCGCAATGCCACCTCTTCCATTTGTTCGTAATCAACCAATCCATCCGATTCGCGCACATTGTACTCAAGCGCTTTGTACATCAATCCAGAGAAGTTTACCGCCGAACCGTGTGTCAGGTGACCACCGTGCGAAAGATTCAATCCGAGGAATTTGTCACCTGGGTTCATTACGGCAAAAAACACTGCCAAATTGGCAGACGCACCAGAGTGTGGCTGAACATTCGCCCAAGCAGCACTGTAAAGCTCTTTCAGACGATCGATAGCAATTTGCTCACTCAAATCGACCACTTCGCAACCACCATAGTATCGTTTACCGGGATAACCTTCGGCGTATTTGTTGGTCAAGCACGACCCAACGGCTTCCATCACTTGCTGACTCACAAAGTTTTCAGAAGCGATAAGTTCAATACCTTTCAACTGACGTTGATTCTCTTTTTCGATAATGTCAAAAATAACGTTGTCTCGTTTCATTTTATCGTTGGTTTAAATAATTTCAGGTGGAAAAAAGTAGGATTCTGACTCTCAGAATTTTGAAGTTGCAAAGATAGGACTTTCTGCTAAGAATAGAAATCAATTTCTCAAATAAATGGCATAACAATCGAATCAAAATTCATGAAATATCAAGGTTGTTTTCGCCTATTTGAATCAAATTTCTGTCGAAATGGCAGAAAACTGACAGAAAAAACTGACGAAAATCGGACTTTTCTGACAAAATTAGGGGTTTCTGCCTCAAAATAGTTTGGCACGCTGTTTGAAATAACCATTGCGAAGAGGTTTAAAAGCCCGGCTTCACAAAAAAGATATTATAACTTAAAAAACAAAAATAAAATTATGGGAAAAATCATTGGAATTGACTTAGGAACAACCAACTCTTGTGTGGCCGTATTAGAAGGAAACGAGCCGGTTGTAATCGCTAATAGCGAAGGTCGCAGAACTACTCCTTCTATTGTAGCATTTATCGATGGCGGCGAACGCAAAGTGGGTGATCCTGCAAAACGTCAAGCCATCACCAACCCACAAAAAACGGTTGCGTCTATCAAACGTTTCATGGGTGAATCATTTGATCAGGTAGCGAAAGAGATTACACGCGTACCTTATACGGTTAAGCGCGGCGACAACAACACTCCACGTGTAGAAATCGACGGACGTCTTTATACGCCACAAGAAATCTCGGCAATGGTACTTCAAAAAATGAAGAAAACTGCTGAAGATTACCTCGGACAAGAAGTGACTGATGCAGTAATTACTGTGCCTGCTTACTTCAACGATGCACAACGTCAAGCAACCAAAGAAGCGGGTGAAATCGCTGGTTTGAATGTACGCCGTATTGTGAACGAACCTACTGCAGCTTCGTTGGCTTACGGTCTCGACAAAGCACACAAAGATATGAAAATCGCGGTATTCGACCTTGGTGGTGGTACATTCGATATCTCTATCCTTGAGTTGGGCGACGGTGTATTTGAAGTAAAATCGACCAACGGTGACACTCACTTGGGTGGTGATGACTTCGACCACGTAATCATCGACTGGTTGGCAGACGAATTCAAAAAAGACGAAGGAATTGACTTGCGTCAAGACCCAATGTCGTTGCAACGTCTGAAAGAGGCTGCTGAAAAAGCTAAAATTGAGCTTTCAAGTTCTTCTTCTTCAGAAATCAACTTGCCATACATTATGCCAGTAAACGGAATTCCAAAGCACTTGGTGAAAACCTTGAGCCGTGCGCAATTCGAAAAATTGGCTGACAAATTGATTCAAGCAACTGTAGAACCATGTCGTAAAGCATTATCTGATGCTGGTTTAACAACATCTGACATCGACGAAGTAATCTTGGTTGGTGGATCGACTCGTATTCCTGCGATTGTAGAAATCGTTGAGAAATTCTTCGGAAAAGCTCCTTCTAAAGGCGTGAATCCTGACGAAGTGGTTGCCGTTGGTGCAGCTATTCAAGGTGGTGTATTGACCGGTGAAGTGAAAGATGTGTTGTTGCTCGACGTTACTCCGCTTTCCTTAGGTATCGAAACCATGGGTGGTGTATTGACCAAATTAATTGAATCGAATACAACTATACCAAGCAAGAAATCAGAAACGTTCTCTACAGCAGTCGACAATCAGCCTTCGGTTGAAATCCACATTCTGCAAGGTGAGCGTCCAATGGCGAAAGATAACAAATCGATAGGTCGTTTCCACTTAGATGGCATCATGCCCGCTCGTCGTGGTGAGCCACAAATCGAAGTAACGTTCGACATCGATGCCAACGGTATTCTTCATGTTTCTGCAAAAGACAAAGCAACCGGCAAATCGCAAAGCATACGCATCGAAGCATCAAGCGGATTGTCTGATGCTGACATCAAACGTATGAAAGACGAAGCGGCTGCCAATGCTGAATCAGACAAAGTGGAGAAAGAGAAAATCGACAAATTGAACCAAGCGGATTCAATGATTTTCCAAACTGAAAAACAGTTGACAGAGCTGGGCGATAAAATTCCTGCGGACAAAAAAGCTCCAATCGAAGCGGCATTGACCAAACTGAAAGATGCTCACAAAGCACAAGATTTGGCTGGTATCGATGCTGCAACCAACGAGTTGAACACTGCTTTCCACGCCGTATCGCAAGATATGTACAACGCACAACAACAAGCAGAAGGTCAACCAGGTGGTGCTCAGCAAGAAGCTCCAAAAGATGGAAAAGACAACGTAACTGATGTTGACTTTGAAGAAGTAAAGTAAACCTTTCCTCTAACCCCTCTCCCAAGGAGAGGGGAATAAATCAGCTCAATGGAAGAAATTCTGTTGGGCTGTTTTGTTTTTTGGGACTTCTAATTTTGAATTTCAATTGAGATTTATCATCTTTGTAACAACTAACGTGTAATTTTAAGATTATGACCTACACAATTAAAATTGAAGATTCTTCACTAAGAGCTAAAGGCTTAATCAAAATGCTAAAAGAGCTAAAAGAGGAGTGTAATTTTATCGAAATAATAGAAGACTCACCAGCTCAGATTGATGTGAATATCGCTGCTGAATTGGAAAGCAGGTATGCTTCTTTTCTAAAGGACAAATCTGGAAAAGATTGGGATGATTTAAAAAAAGAGCTATTGTAGTTTATGCGAAAAATTATAATTCTACCCTATGCAGAATCTGATATCAAGGAAACAATCACCTTTTACAAAGAGCAAAAATACAATTTAGACAAAACGTTTCTTGACGTTTTAAACTCTTCTTTGAAAGAGATCGAAAAACACACAGAAACTTATCCGATAGTGAGACTGAAAATAAGAAAATATACTATCAAGAAATTCCCTTACTCCATATTCTATTCATTCGACGATGAAATAATCTATATTCTTGCAATATTTCACAATAGCAGAAACCCCAGAATTTGGATAGGAAGAAAGATTTAATATCCAAAGACTACTTCACTAATCTCTAAAAATGAAAAAAACTCAATATGAAACATCCAATTTCCATTTTAATATTTTTAATCTCGACAAGTTTATTCTTTGCTTGTTCCAAAGTCGATGAACCATCACCACGAGTTAAACTAACGACTATAAATATTAGTTTACTTTACTATGAAGAAATGGATACCGAACTGAACCCTTATCCTTCGTATTCTAATATAGTTTATGACAAGGACTTCAAAAACTCGATTGATATTCTGTACGACAATAACAATCAAATAATTGGAACAAACTACGGCGCAACACGTTATCATGCAGGAACAAATATGAGTTTTCTTGTAATTTCCAAATCAAACGTCAATAAAATACAATTCAAAGGAGATACCGTGTACACCGAAAGTTGTTATCCTTATACAACCTATCCTGACACAACAAAATACCTGATAAAAGACGGTAAACTGATTGAAAGAAGAGAGTGTCGGAGATTTGATAGTCAGTCTCCAATATATGAGCGAATCTTCAAATACACTTACTCAAGCAACAAAATAATTGAAACCAACAACGATTTACAAACAACCATTATTCATCTGAATAACAGCAATGTAGAGAGAATTGAAAGATTCCAATACGACATTTCAAAAGAAATATATTCGAAAACCGAATATATCTATTCAGACTACGACCAATCAATCAACCTATTAAAAGGCTTGTATTATATACACGGAGCCTTCAACAACGCATTTTCAGCAAATAATTATAGAAAAAGCAGTCTCAATATTTACTCTGTAAGTAACAATCAACTTACACTTAAATCATCTACTAACGAAACAACGAATTTCAGAGTCGATGCGAACAATATCCCCGATTTATTTGGTTACGAATATTATTAGAATCTTATCATTATGAGAAATTTAAATATAATTTTTACTCTTATTATTCTAATCAATCTATTTTCGGGTTGCTCTAAAGACAATGAGCCTCAAAACAATATGATTGACAGCTACTTCTATGGCTATATGGATTATGAAAATTATGCAACTTCTCCGAATGCAATAAACGTAAAACTAATATACGAAAACGGAAAGGTTATTAAGAGAGTTGGGGATATGTTAATATCTCCATATTTTCCAACTATAACGACAGATAGTATTTATGATGAAATTACATATATCAATAATGAGATTCATATTGTTAAAAAATCGAACTTTTGGATAATGAATCCAAATGAAAGAATAATTTATCTCGACAACCAGCAACGTATGCTAAAGATGATAGACTACCAAACTAATACAGGATTCGATAAGACGATTTATGAATATGATTCGAAAGGCTTATTATTAAAATCAACCACAATACTTGACTTAAGAAAAGACACCATTTTCACACATTACTACTTCAATAGTTCATCAAATTTAGATAGTATTGTGACTTACAGTATCGAAAATCCACTTTACAAGAGAGTGATTGTACTTAGTGATTACGACAACCACATCAACCCGATGAAACACTTATTTCTATTCAAAGAGACATTTAACAGGTCTCTTTCGAAAAACAATTACCGCCAGAAAGAAATTAAAGAAATAACAGACAATCAATTATTTATACACAACATTTTTAAGAACTCTTTTCCGTACGATAGTAATGGAAATCCTATATTTAGCAAATAATATTATGAACTACCAATCCTATATTTCAGAAAATCGAGATCAGTTTCTAAGCGAACTGTTCACACTTTTGCGCATTCCTTCTGTCAGTGCAAAGCCCGAGCACAAAGCAGATATGCTACGCTGCGCCGAAGCTTGGTGTGAGCAACTTCTGTCAGCTGGAGTCGATCGAGCCGAAGTGATGCCATCTACTGGCAATCCCATCGTTTATGCCGAGCGAATCGTAAGTGCAGCTGCGCCAACAGTGATGATTTATGCTCATTACGATGTGATGCCAGCCGAGCCGTTCGAAAAGTGGAACTCTGACCCATTTGAGCCACAAATCATTAATAATCATATCGTGGCACGTGGTGCAGACGACGACAAAGGGCAATCGTTTATTCAGTTGAAAGGCTTTGAGATTATGAACAAGCACGATTTGCTCAAATGTAACGTCAAATTCCTAATTGAGGGCGAAGAAGAGGTTGGTTCGCCTAGTTTGGAGGCATTTTGTGAGGCTAACAAAGCGTTGTTGAAAGCCGATGTAATCCTGGTCTCTGACACCAGTATGCTTAGTAAAGACACACCAAGCATCACTACCGGGCTGCGTGGTCTTGCCTATTGGCAGGTGGAAGTGACAGGCCCAAACCGCGATTTGCATTCCGGTATTTTTGGTGGAGCGGTTGCCAATCCCATTAACGAATTGTGCAAACTGATTGCGTATGTGACTGACGAAAATGAAAAAATAACCGTTCCAGGATTTTACGACGATGTGGAAGAACTTTCGCCACGCGAGCGTGAGATGATGGCACAAATACCACACAGCGATGAGAATTATGCCAAAGCGCTCAATGTTGATGCGCTGCAAGGCGAAAAAGGCTACTCTACGCTTGAGCGAACCGCAACCCGACCGACTTTCGATGTCTGTGGCATTTGGGGAGGCTACACAGGCGAGGGAAGCAAAACTGTCTTGCCATCCAAAGCTTTCGCCAAACTATCGTGCCGCCTTGTTCCGCATCAAAATCACGAAACGATTGCCGAATTGATGAAAGTTTACCTTCAGAAAAACGCATCTTCTGCCATTAAGATAAATGTGGAATCGCTCCACGGTGGCGAGGCGTATGTCTGCCCAATAGATTTGCCTGCCTATAAAGCAGCAGAGAAAGCTTACGGAAAAGCGTTCAACAAACCGCCATTAGCCGTTCGTCGAGGTGGAAGCATTCCGATTATTTCGGTTTTCGAACGGGTTTTGAAGACCAAAACAGTGTTGATGGGTTTCGGACTCGAATCGAATGCCATCCACTCCCCCAACGAAAACTACCCCATCGATTTATGGTTAAAAGGGATGGAAACTGTTTGTCATTTCTACGAAGAGTATGCAAAAACAGGAGAATAACTTTTGGGGTACAGTTCATTTACAATGAAACGCTGGCTATTTAATATCTAAAAGCTGAGTTATATAACTCTTTTTTCTTGCAGATTTCTTCGGGAGTGCCGCTGCATAGCAGCTCGCCTCCTCCTCTACATCCTTCGAACTCCATATCTACAGAAGATATTTTGGTGATCACTGATGGTAGCCATCGTTATTTTCTAAAATCAATCAGAATACATATTTAAAAAACATCCTTGCAGAAAATTCTGCAAGGATGTGAATAAAATTAATTCCTATTAATAGCTCGTAAAAGCATTTTATTGATTGCAATTAAAATGTTACTTTCAAACCCACTTGAGCATGCCAACGGCTTAAGAAGTCACTCTTAAACACCTTATCATCTTGATATGAATAAGTTGGAACTTGATTTCCATTTGAATCAGCAGTAAGTGCAGTAACTTTCAACGGAGATACGTTGTAATCACTTCCGTAAACACTACCCCACTTATTATTAAGCAAATTTCCCACATTGATAATATCAAATGATAATGAAATTTTTTCGCTTCCATTTTTCATATAAAAGAAATCTTCTGCCAAATGAAAATCAAAATGATTTTCCCAAGGAGCACTATTAGAATAACGTGGAGCATATTGACCGCGGTGATCTTTAGCATAAACATCTCCATCTATCCAACTCCCAAACTTTGTTCTATCAGCAGAAGTTGCAAATGTCATCTTAGCTAATTCATCAGCATTTGGAATATATAGCAATGAGTTGCCAGCTTGTCCATCATTATTGAAATCTTTAACTTCATTCATAGTCAAACAGTAACGCATACCGTCTGATCCATTATAATTTAATGAAATAACAGTTGCTAATCGTTTGTTCAGGTATTTTGGTGTTGTGTAACTTGCTGTTGCTAAAACGCGGTTTGGTACATCAAACACTGAATACGAAAGCTCATTGGCATCATTCGGATTGATAGAGTAGTTGTATTTCCAATTTGAATATGCCACAGAACTTGTACCATCATTCACTGAGTAGGCATGGCCAAAAGTGTAACTTGCCATTAAGTCAAGTCCAAAATCGAAGCTCTTTTCCAACTTAGTGCTCAATGAATAGGTATAGCCTTTGTTGGTATTCTTCAAATTTACAATGGCGAAATAACTTCCAGCATCTCTAGTCCAATAAGTAGCAGCAGAATTTGCATCATCTGCACTAACAGCATATACTTTTTTACCTGCATCTGTTAATGCAAGGTTTTCGAACCATACATTGTTCAACGTTTTAGAATAGAGACCTTCAACAGTCAGCTTAACATCATAAGGCAACACTTGCTCTACGGCAAGATTTGTACGGAACACCTGCGGATATTTGAAGTCTTTCGAAACGGTATTAATGGTTGGTTTAGATGCAGTACCAGCAGCCGATTTCATAGCAGCTACAGGATCATTACCATAAGTGGTAAATGAAGGAACACCAGCACTAATAGTAGTACCTTTCATTTCTATACCTGTATTACTCCAATTATTAGACAACCAGACAAATGGTACACGACCTGTGAAAAGACCTGTTCCACCACGTACTAATGTTTTGTGACTGTCGTCGGTGTACCAGCGGAAACCGAGGCGAGGTGAAATCATTACTTTGGTTGATGGAACTTCTCCTACTTTCACCCCATTTTTAGTTGCATAAGTGCTTGCATTAAATGCGTCATTAACACTTGGTGCATTCAAAAATGTAGGCACATCGAGACGAACACCATACGTTAAATTAAGATTGTTCGTAACATTCCATTTATCTTGAGCATAAACACCGAATTGAGCAGCTTTAACTGTTGCAGCCCATTGGTATGATCCTGTGAGAACAGAATCGGAATAATTATAGGCAAACTGGTAAGCTTTGTTGTTTAAAAAATCATTCAACGAATTATACGAATATGAACCGTTACTAGCTTGAATAAATAAGTTATACATGCTATAAATTTCATTGTGAGTACCGAACGTAAACGCATGATTCCCGTTGTTCCAAGTAAGGTTATCTTCAAGAGTGTATATATCCTGATTAAGTGTATTTGCACCAGATGAATATTCTGTTCCAATGTTACCAGTAACTGTACCCGTACTCCACGTGTTCAAAGTAGCATTATAGGTTCCACCCAGATTCTTTATAAGGATATTTGCTCCTTGATATGGCACTTCTCGATTGTCGCGCACAAAAGTTGCACCTGCACGTAGCTCATTGTTCAAAGAATTTGTTAAATGTGAATTTAATTCTGCAACAAATGAATTCGTTTTGTCTATCATGCGATATGAACTGTTGCCAAAATAATATGTCGATGAACTGTTGCCATATATATCTTTATACGAATCATTCAATTGATAGCGTAACGAGAATTTATTGTCTTGGTTAATGTTCCAGTCAATGCGTCCAAGTAAGGATAATCCTTTTGTGTTTATATCTCGTTTCGCAAAAACATCCTTTTGACCTGTAACTTGGGCGTATTTGTCAACAATCGTTTGAGCTTCACTTGTTGAAATGTATTTTGTAGTATATCCAGGGTAAAAGTCTGATGGATAGGTATCATATTTATACTCTGCACTTGCAAAAAAGAAAAGTTTGTCTTTAATGATTGGACCACCTAATGTAAACCCTGCAATTTTTGTCGATTGTATTCCTACTTTCGAAATTGTATCTTTTAACACACTCCATTTGCCAAACATATCTTGATTGTTATAATAACTATAAGCAGATCCTTTGAAATTATTGGTACCCGATTTGGTGATTGCATTAATACCACCACCAGTGAAACCACTTTGGCGTACATCAAAAGGTGATACGACCACTTGAATTTCCTGAATTGCATCCAAAGATATTGGATTAGCACTAGTTTGTCCACCATTTGTGCCAGAACCAGCAAGACCAAAAACATCATTACTTACCATACCATCAATCTGGAATGAATTGTAACGATTGTTTGAGCCAGCAATGGATATTCCACCGATTTTGGAAGTAGAAACCAATGGAGAAAGTTTTGCAATATCATAAATATTGCGATCAATGGTTGGAGCATTCGTGATTTGCTTCTGATTAAAATTAGTTGCTGCTCCACCCGCTGCACTTTTCACTCCTTTGGAAGCTTTTACAACAACTTCTGTTAATGTTTTTGCCGATGTTTTTAATACAGCGTTAATGCTAGACTCATCTCCAAGAGATAATTGAATATTGGTAAACTCAACTGGAGCATAGCCAATGAATGACACAGAAATTTTGTAAGGACCCCCTACCCTCATACCTTGAATTGAATAACGACCTTTATCATTGGTAACTGCACCATACGTCGATCCAGAAGGTGTGTGAACGGCAACGATAGTTGCTCCGACTAAAGCTCCATTACTTTCATCGGTAATCTTTCCCGACAAGGAAGAGGTCGTAACCTGTGCTTGAAGCATAAATGTGAATACAGTTGCCAATAATAGCAAGATTCTGCGAGTTTTTTTCATACTAATCTAATTATTGTTAAACATAAAAACTTCGCAAAAATAAGCAGTGTTAATTAAAATAATACAACATAAACAATACAATGATATTACATCTAAAAATAGAAAGGCTGCCTCCATCGAAATGAATGCAGCCTTAAGTATGAAAGTAAGCTGAATTATAATTCTTTTTTCAAGAACATTGTGGTAAAGGTCTCTTTTTTCTTGCATATTTCTTCGGGAGTGCCGCTGCAGAGGAGTTTTCCTCCGCCACTTCCGCCTTCAGGTCCCATGTCGATGATGTAGTCGGCACATTTAATCACATCCATGTTGTGTTCAATCACAATCATGGTGTTGCCTTTGTCCACTAATCGGTTGATAACACCCATCAGCACGTTGATGTCTTCGAAGTGCAGTCCAGTAGTCGGTTCATCGAGGATGTAGAGTGTTTGTCCCGTATCGCGTTTGGCAAGCTCAGTTGCCAGTTTCACGCGTTGGCTTTCTCCACCCGATAGCGTGGTCGATGGTTGTCCGAGTTTGATGTAACCCAAACCGACATCTTCCAACACTTTTATTTTAGTGAGAATAATCGGAATGTTTTCGAAGAACTCCACCGCTTGCGAAATGGTCATATCGAGTACATCGGCAATGGATTTGCCTTTGAAGCGCACTTCGAGTGTTTCTCGGTTGTAGCGCTTGCCATGGCAATCTTCGCAAGGTACAAATACATCGGGTAAGAAATTCATTTCGATGGTTTTGTAGCCGTTTCCGCTGCACGTTTCACAACGTCCGCTGGCGACATTAAACGAGAATCGACCTGCTTTGTAGCCACGAATTTTAGCTTCGGGTAGTCCAACAAACAAGTTGCGAATATCGGAGAATACACCTGTGTACGTAGCTGGATTAGAGCGTGGTGTTCGTCCGAGTGGACTCTGATCGACGGTCACAATCTTATCGATGTGGTCTATGCCATCCATAGAGGTATAAGGAAGTGGATCTTGCAGCGAACGGTAGAATTTCTGGCTGATAATCGGTTGCAATGTACCATTAATCAGACTCGATTTGCCACTACCCGAAACTCCTGTCACGCAAATAAGTGTGCCAAGAGGAAATTCAACACTCACGTTTTTGAGGTTATGGCCCGTTGCGCCTTTCAGCTTAATACTTTTCCCTGTGCCTTTTCTTCGCGTTTTTGGCACTTCAATTTTTGCAGTTCCATTGAGGTATGCAGAAGTGAGTGTGTCGGTTTTGAGCATTTCGGCAGGTGTGCCAGCAAACACTATTTCGCCACCAAAGCGACCAGCACGAGGTCCCATATCAATTACACGATCGGCACTGAGCATCATGTCTTTGTCGTGCTCTACGACTACGACTGTATTGCCTGTATCGCGGAGTTGTTTGAGCGACGTAATTAATCGTTCATTGTCGCGCTGATGGAGTCCGATACTTGGCTCATCAAGAATATAGAGCACATTCACTAGTTGCGAGCCAATCTGCGTGGCGAGTCGGATGCGCTGACTCTCGCCGCCCGAAAGGGATTGTGAAGAGCGGTTGAGCGCCAAATAATTCAAACCTACATCGAGTAGAAAGCGCAATCTGCCGCGAATTTCTTTCAAAATCTCAAGTGCTATGGTTCGTTGCTTCTCATTCAGTTGGATTTCTACCGTTTCAAGCCAATTATATAAGTCTGAGATATCCATCTCTGCCAGTTGCGCGATATTTTTGTCTGCCAATCGGTAGTGCAGCGACTCTTTATTGAGGCGTTTGCCCTCGCATTCGGGACAAACGGAGACTTTCACAAATTGATTTGCCCACTTCTGACCCGTAGCTGTGGCACTTGCCTCTTGCTGCATTTCGATGTAACGAATCACACCGTCGTAGCTCAAGAAAAGATTTGAGTTGACGCCCAATGCACTATTTTTTACATTCAATCGCTCCTCTGAACCGTAAAGAATCTCCTCCATCGCCTCTTCGGGGATATCTTTGATAGGGGTTTTGAGCGTAAAGCCGTATTTCTCAGAAATAGCCTCTATTTGCCAGAACAAAGTCGTCTGACGGTGGCTGCCAAGTGGCACAATCCCTCCGTTGTAGATGCTTTTATTGGTGTCCGGCATAATCTTTTCGTGGTCGATCTGATTGATGATACCCAACCCTTTGCAGCGGTGACACGCACCTTGTGGCGAGTTGAACGAAAAGTTGTGTGGTGCAGGTTCGCCATACGAAAGCCCTGTGGAAGGGCACATCAGCTGACGACTAAAATGGCGCACTTCCTCTTTTTCGTTGAGAATCATCAGCAACCCTTCACCTTGTTTCATGGCGAGGCGCACACTGGTGCGGAGGCGTTGCTCGTCTTTGTTGGAGACCTGCATCTTGTCGATAACGAGTTCGATGCTGTGGTTTTTGTAGCGGTCGAGTTTCAGTCCGGGAATGATTTCGCGCAGTTCACCGTTGATGCGCACGTTTTGAAAGCCTTTCTTGCGGAGGTTCTCGAACAGCTCTTTGTAATGTCCTTTGCGGTTGCGCACCAATGGTGAAAGAATGTAGATTCGTTGACCGATATAGCGTTCGAGAATCAGTTCCAAAATCTGCTCTTCGGTGTATTTCACCATCTTTTCACCCGTGTTGTAAGAGAAAGCCTCCCCTGCCCGTGCATAGAGAAGACGCAGAAAATCGTAAATCTCTGTAGTGGTACCAACGGTAGAACGAGGGGAATTGTTGGTGGTTTTTTGTTCGATGGAAATCACAGGGCAAAGACCAGAAATCTTGTCGACATCGGGTCGCTCAAGATTACCTAAAAAGTTGCGTGCATACGACGAAAGCGTTTCGATGTAGCGGCGTTGTCCTTCTGCAAAAATGGTATCGAAAGCGAGCGACGACTTGCCACTACCACTCAATCCGGTGATGATGGTAAAGCTGTTGTGAGGAATTGTGACGTCTATATTTTTCAGATTGTGCACCCTTGCACCAAGCACTTCAATCTCTTCTTGTTCGTTCATCGTGGGTCGAATAAATTAATTCGCAAAGGTACACCTTTTACACAGTATTGCAAAATTGTTTTGCTTTCTAAATTTATTGTTTGATTGCCTCCACAGAACACTAATAAGACAGATTTTTGCAGTTGAATTTATATTGGTTATTTATATTTGACTATTCTCAAAGCGCTTTCTTGAAGAATTGACTGAACAAAACTAACTATCGAATGAAGATTTCTTCCTTTTAATTGAAATCATTTTGAAGGCAAAACTCTCGTTTGTAATATTGTTGAGTAACAACAAAAACTTATGATTATGGAAACGAGCGCTAAAAATCGCAAATCTATGCACTATTCAATTTGGATAGTTGTACTATTAATTTCAACTACAACTGTTGGTGCAAAAACGGAAACTGTTGGCAATTATCCAATTGTGGGAACAAATCAAAGCAAGTTTTACGACAACACTACTGAAATTAAATCATCTAATGTAGGATCCGATTTCTTTGGTCAGAATGCTTGTTATCCAGGGAACAAACCTGAGTATAAAAACAATGGCGATGGAACCATTTCTGATTTAGTTACAGGACTTATGTGGCAACAGTCCGCTGACAAAAGTGGCGATGGGGTAATAGACATTACTGACAAAGAGAGTTACTCAGAGGCTTTAGCTGGTGCAACAAGTTGCCACATAGGTGGATATTCCGACTGGAGATTGCCATCTATCAAAGAGCTTTATTCGCTCATTCTCTTTAGTGGATTGGATGTGAGTGGAAGTCAATACAGCTCTGTGCCATTCATTGATACACGCTACTTTGGTTTTGGATACGGAGATACGAAAGCCGGGGAACGACTAATTGATGCTCAATTTGTTTCTTCAACCTGCTATGTCGATTACACAATGAATAAAGCTAAAACAGTTTTTGGAGTAAACTTCGCCGATGGACGAATAAAAGGGTATGGGTTGAATAATCCACGTGGTTCGGGTGAAAAAAAGTTTTACCGACTCTATGTCAGAGGGAATTTAGACTATGGCAAAAATAAATTTACCGATAACAAAGATGGAACAATCAGCGATTCGGCTACTGGCTTGATGTGGATGCAAGAGGATAGTGGCAAAGGGATGAACTGGCAAGAAGCATTGAGTTACGCAGAAAATCATTCATTCGCAGGGTTCAGCGATTGGAGGCTTCCTGATGCGAAAGAGCTGCAAAGCATAATCGACTACGGTCGTTCTCCTTCAACAAGCAATTCGGCGGCAATCGACCCATTATTTAACTGCACAAAAATTGTGAATGAAGCTGGAATTGCTGATTATCCATGTTATTGGAGCAGCACAACTCACACCAACAGTTCACCTTACTCAAATGGATCTGCAGCGGTTTATCTCTCTTTTGGGCGCGGTATGGGATATATGTGGATGCTGGGCGGTTGGGTAGATGTACATGGGGCTGGTTGCCAACGCAGCGATCCCAAAACCGGTAACGCTCAACTATATCCTCGTGGAAGAGGACCACAGGGCGATGCAATACGCATAGCCAACTACGTGAGATTAGTAAGAACAATCAATCCAATCACGCCTTAGCCTCCATTCGATGTAGATTGTTACCTAATGACACATAAAAAATTGAAATCATAAACACCTATTACCTCAAAATAATACTTATCCCATCGTAGAATAAAAAGTCGCTTGAGTTTCTTTTGGTTACAATTCGAACAATTTGTGAATAATTTTTTATCAATTATTGTAGCATTAATTGGTAAATAATGACATTTTAAGAAAATTTATTTTATTCATTAAACATCTTTTTGGTAAAAGCGTTGCTTATATTATCTGATTCTATATCTTTGCTTTTTTGTTATTTATTTGTAATCATAATAAATAAATATTTCTCTAATAGATAATAAAGGCAACCTTAAGTTTTATCAAAATAATCCAACTAAAAAGAAGATGAAAATTCACGAATTTCAAGCGAAAGAAATTTTCTCCCGTTACGCCATTCCCGTAACGAAAGAAACAGTATGTTACACAACAGAAGAAGTGTGTACTGCTGCCGATCAATTAGGCTATCCGGTAGTAGTAAAAGCACAAGTTCACGCCGGCGGTCGCGGTAAAGCAGGTGGTGTGAAGTTGGCTCGTACATTAGACGATGCAAAAAATGCAGCAAATCAAATCCTGGGAATGGATATCAAAGGGTACACCGTAGAAAAAGTGTTAGTAGCACAAGGTGTGAAGTTCAACAAAGAGTTTTATGTAGGTATGACCATCGATAGAAACACGAAATCGGTACTTTTTATGGCAAGTAAAGAGGGCGGCGTGGAAATCGAAGAAGTAGCAAAAGATAACCCTGAAGCGATTCTGAAATTCCCAATCGATCCTGATTTAGGAATGGCTCCATTCCTTGCGCGCAAAATCGCATTCCAACTGTTCGACGACTTCTCGTTGGTAAAACAGGGAGCGGATATGTTCCAAAAACTATATCAAATATTCCTCGATACGGACTCATCATTGGTAGAAATCAACCCATTGGTGGTGACAGACGAAGGTAAATTGTTGGCACTCGACGGCAAAATGAACTTCGACGACAATGCACTTTTCCGCCAAACAGCGATTGAAGCACTCAACGAGCCAACAGAAGACGAAAAGAAAGAGATTGAAGCTAAAGATAGCGGTTTGACTTACATTCGCCTCGATGGCAACATCGGCTGTATGGTAAATGGCGCAGGATTAGCGATGGCTTCGATGGACGTGATCAAACATTTTGGAGGACATCCAGCTAACTTCCTTGACATTGGTGGTAGCTCGAACCCACAAAAGGTAATTGATGCAATGAATCTGTTGACATCAGACAAAAATGTAAAAGTGATTTTGATAAATATTTTTGGTGGAATCACACGTTGCGACGACGTTGCGAGAGGTCTTGTAACAGCTCTCAAACAATTGAATATGGACATACCGATTGTCATACGTCTCTCGGGTACAAATGCAGAAGAGGGACTCCGCATTATTGCCGAGCTTAATCTGCCTGTAGTAGGGTCGTTGAGCGATGCAGCACAAGAGACTATCCGCCTAGTGAATGCTTTATAAAATCGAACTATCAATCAGTATTATCAACATCAATTAAATATCAAATCATGAGCATTTTAATAAATAAAAATACGAAAGTCCTTGTACAAGGAATTACTGGCCGTGATGGAAGTTTCCACACCGGCAAAATGATAGAATACGGAACAAATATTGTAGCTGGCGTTTCTCCTGGTAAAGGCGGACAAGAGGTGCACGGTGTGCCTGTTTTCAATACAGTTTCGGATGCTGTAGAAGCGACTGGTGCTACTGTTTCAATCATCTTTATCCCTGCTCCAATCGCAGCAGATGCAATTATCGAAGCTGCTGATAGCGGCATTGAATTAGTTATCTGTATTTCGGAAGGTGTGCCTACACTCGATATGGTTAGAGCAACAGCTTACTTGAAGAAAAAAGGAGTAAAATTGATTGGGGCAAACTGTCCGGGACTAATCACACCAGGAGAATCGTTGATTGGAATTCTTCCGGGAAACATCTTCAAAAAAGGAAATATTGGTCTGATGAGCCGAAGTGGTACGCTGACTTACCTGATGGTGAGCCTACTCACACAAGCCGATTTGGGACAAAGCACCTGTGTCGGTATCGGTGGTGACCCAGTAGCAGGACTCTACTACGAAGAGTTGCTCGAAATGTTCCAAAACGACCCCGACACTGAAGCCATTGTTTTGATTGGTGAAATCGGAGGTGATGCAGAAGAGCGTGCGGCGCAGTACATCAAAAATCACGTAACCAAACCAGTTGTGGCATTCATTGCTGGACAAACAGCTCCTCCTGGCAAACGGATGGGACATGCTGGAGCCATCATTTCGAGTGGAAGTGGAACTGCAGAAGAGAAGATTGTAGCTTTCGAAAGCATCGGTGTTCCTGTGGCTCGTTTACCAATCGAGATTCCACAACTGATGAAAAAATTGTTGAACAAGTAGTCGTTCACTCAGTTATATACAAAAAAGAGCTTCACAATCATTGTGAAGCTCTTTTCGTTTGGATCATTTGTAAATAAAGTTATTGTTGCGATAACCAACCTTATTTTCGTACCAATCTGGATAATTCAATCCATTTGACTGAGCCCAATCTGAGAGATGGGTGTAGGCATTCAAAACTCCCACATTTTCGAAGGGATAATCAAACTTTTGATAGATGTTAATTGCCCAAGGAAGGTTCTTAGCACTACGATAATATTTCTTAGAATCGATACTGCTGACATCATCATTCTTACCAAAATAAGACAAATTAGCGAGAGCCGTCGGAGGATAGTCCATTAAATGCACTTCTCGATCTCGAGCCTGATCAATGAATATAAATGGATTGAATGCCGCGATATTTAGATCTGAAGCAGAATAGGTATTCGGAGTATAGGTAATGTGCAAAACAATCGTATCGGGCTTAGAATATAACTGATTTGGTGACGTATTCACGCCTAATCCGCTTTGATAATTGATACATTTAAACGCATTGTCGAAAACGATTAAAGTTGGTTTGTTTTGATTGCTTTCAAGACCTGATTGTGAGGTAGCAATTAAGCCCTCACTCAATTTTGAACCAGAAACTGAAATAGCACTTTCTGGAATTGTGTTTCCGGCTAATTGAAATCCAAACCCATTTCGGAAAGAAGCACCTGCCGCCTTTAAAATAAATGTGGCATAAGTTTCAACAAGTTTATTCCGACTGTCAGTTACGTTCTTGAACTGATAGTCAACAATCAAGTCATTGAAGTCATAATCGCCAGCTGAAGGCCAATTATCTTCGAAAGCCAAACTACCAAAACCTCCTGCGGGAAAATAGTTATTGAAGGCTCTACTCGCATCGTTCGGATAATCGTCGTAACCATTTAGCACTCCATCATTATCATTGTCGACGCCGTAACCAGTATCGAGAGAGAATCCTCCCACAAGTGTTCCGGGCAAATTGGTAATTACCGACGAATTAACCAGATAACCTGAGCCTTCATCAAATTTCCACAAAGCGACCAAACCACTTTCTGATCCGGACAACCCCAGATTTCTACCTTGCATAATCTCAGAGCCGGTTAACGATTTTGACCAAATGGAAACATCATCAAATTTTCCCTTAAAAAACTTTTGATTTCCTGCGTCGCTACCAATTGAGATTAACCGACCGTTTTTATGCAAATCACCAGCTGATGTGGTCTGAGAATTCACTAATGCACCATCAACATAGAGCTTCAATACATTATTTTCGTAAGCAGCGGCTACATGATACCATCTATTCAGTAAAGGTTGACCATTTCCCCAATTCACATCTGTATTTGTCATGTCGCCTAATTCGACACTTGCCATCCATCCTTTGTATAAATCTTGCCCTATTGAAAAACCATCCCAATCGCCTTTTTGAATAATCTTGGCCGTTTGCTGACGGTCAGCCTTTACCCAAGCTTCGAGTGTAAATGAATTATTGAAGAGTACATTTGCTGAATTAGGGATAGAAACCCAATCGGTAGTTCCATTGAGTGACAGCGAATAATTGAGCGATTTAGCAGACCTAAGTTGAGGAAAAGAATCGACTTGCGCCAATGTATCGTTTATGTTAACAATCTCAGAATTTACCTGAAGTTGAGTAATATAAGTCGGCACTGTGATGTTGATGGAGGGCAGATTCTTTGTACTGTCACAAAATCCTTTGTAAAACTGCATCCCACCATCAATGGAAGAGACAATGATCACACCCGAAAAGGGAAACGAAAATTTGACAACAACATTTTTCGTAGTTTTCCAAACAAAATTTGGATTGACACTCAATTCCTTGAAATCGGTGTTTTGAGTCTTGAAATCGGATATATCGGATAAACAAGAGGTAAAAACCAAAAAAAAGAAGGTGTAAATTACGATTTTCACGTGATCAAACATTGGTTAATGAATTGATTTACAACAATTGAGTGCACAAATATACATATTTTTTCTGAACAAAATAAAATTTCTATATTTGTTGTAAGTTAGTGAATTGTCACACGCCTAACTCGAGTAGTCTAAAATTCAACTAAATAATTGAAATAAGCGAATTAAACCAACCTTTCCGATGAAAAACAAAGTTCAGTTTTGCATTTTGATGCTATTTTTCTTGCAATCGCCTGTATTGTTGCTCGCACAAAACGGATCCGATTCCATCACCTCTTTGGTGAACGTACAAGAAAGTTATAAAATTCCAGGAAAAAAATTGGTAGAACTGTCCGAAGCTATTTTATACAAAAAGACTCCGCAAATTGATTTGTATATGTATTTGTTGCGACCAAATGCACCTGCAAAGAAAAGCCTTCCGGCAATCATATACTTCTACGGAGGCGGTTGGGTACGTGGTGACGCTGAGAACCAAATTCAAACTGCAGCATGGTTTCGCGATCACGGAATCATTGCTATAACAGCTGAATATCGTGTGAAAAGTCGCAGTGGAACATCGCCATTGGCTTGCATTGAAGATGCTAAATCGGCAGTGCGCTATGTAAGAGAAAACGCTAAAAAATTGGGTATAAATCCGAATGAAATTATTGCTGCTGGGGGTTCAGCTGGGGGTCATTTAGCACTAAGCACACTTCTTGAAGGCGGTGATGCAGCGGGAGAGAATTTACAAATCAGTACTCGTCCGAATGCACTGGTGTTGCACAACCCTGTGACTGGAGTAGGATTTGGAGCTTCGTTTTTCGCAGAACATCCCGAATTCTCTCCGATTCTTCACATCAAAAAAGGTTGGCCACCGATTATACTATCGAATGGCACAGACGACAAAACCACTCCTTATGCTGGAGCTGTTGAATTCGGGAAGAAAATGGAAGAGATTGGAAACAGATGTGAGTTAATTACGGTAAAAGAGGCAGATCACTCGTGTGACTGGCCAATTACAAACCCTAACTTTCTACCGACACTGACGCGGATGACCGAATTCTTGATTGAGCAAGGATTTATTAAAAAGCAAAAGAAAAGTAAATAAGCTATCCCATACAAAAAAGGCTTTCAGATTTTTATCCGAAAGCCTTTAGTATCTTATCCTAAATCGGTTATTTCAACAAATCTGGATTGCGAAGGTAACCAACCACCCATACCAAAATCAATACAACTGACGCCATAATAATCGACTGACCGTTTGTCATGTGAATAATGATAGCTCCACCCATGTATGAACTCAACAATAGCGTTCCGATTTTATTCGTTTTTGGGACTAAAAACAACAATGCCGAAACGATTTCACCAATTCCAATTATGATTCTCCAATCAGCAAGATGAAACTGAGTCATCATTTCTGGTGTAAAAAATAGCTTTCCGGCTGCACTAAAAAGATAAAGTCCTGTTAAAAGTCCGGCAATCACCCATGCCGCGATTTTTCTTCCTTTAGAAATTTCGATACTACTCATAATTATACGATTTAAAGATTAAAAAAACGATTGATTATAAACAAAAAGAACCCCAATCTTTCGACAAGGGTTATAATTTCATTAATTATTATTTACGATTTGTGCGATCCGTCGCAGTATGGGCTATTTTTTGATTTTCCACACGTGCAAATGTAGCTCACACCTGATTTTGCAGCGTTAAACATTTTAGGGCCGAGTCCAGAGCCTTTGTGAGATCCGTTGCAAAAACCGGTTCCCGATTTTCCACAAGCACACCATGCATACGCTTTTCCTTCTTCTAATTCTACTGCTACAGGCGCTTTGCCTACATTGTTTGATGAATCCATAATTTTAAATTTAAAGTTGTAATTGGAAATTGCATCCCATTTTTAGGAATGGTTAGATTTATAACTCATTTTAGGCTAAAGTTGTTCAATAGACAAGCAATACATTTTAATTTTCACCCCATGAACAAAAATAATATGTAGCGCAATGTAATGATGTCAAGCTTGCATATTCGAGAAAAAACGAATATGGAAAAGATTAAAAGAAACTTAAAGAAATTAATTCTATTTTGGAATTTATTCTGCATGATATCCTATGTTGACTCTGCACAAATTGGTACTTACGTTGAAATATGGCATACAATGATAGAACTGACAGAAAACAAGAAAAAGAAATAAAATATTCTAGGTATTTTATTGCATATCTGAAAATAAATTTCGAATTTTGCAAAACAGTGATTTGCTCAAATCTAAAAGCAAAACGCCGTCACAATTCTGTGAAAACCCCGCTGACCCCTCAGCCGAACTTTCACAGAGGTGTGAAACCCTCTCCGACCCCTCGGCGAAACAGTCACAACGTTGTGAAACCTTGCCTGACACCTCGGCAGACCTTTCACACACTTGTGAAACCCTGCCCGAGCCCTCGGTGGACGATTCACAACAGTGTGACGCCAAATCGGTCGATATTAGAATAATTTTGAATTTAAATAATACAATGTTTTACCCTAATTAATGAATGTTTATGGAAATAGCAAGCCTGCATTTAAACAATCAACGTAATGCCGCACATTACCAGTTTCAAACTGACTTCAACGACTTGGTGACACGATACACACCCAAATCGTTGGACATCGAAGATGTGTATGCCGTATATAAGCCGTGCTACCTCAACGAAGGAGTCGCGTTGAATGTAATCACCAAAAGTGCCACCACCGAGCAGATCGAAGATGCCGATCACGATCGCGACGTTACCTTTCGTGGCATGTCGGATGAGGCGCAAAGTAAATTGAAACACTACAACCCCGAAGTGCGCGAAGCAGCCAAACGGGTGAAGGTAATCCTCGACAGCTACGGCAACCTCGTGCCCAAGCCCATCGACGAAGAGTCGGCACTCCTCGCCAGCCTTATCACCGACCTGCGCACCAAAGCTGCCACCGACATCGTGACCATCGGCATTGACGGTTGGGTACCTGTGGTGGAAAGCCAAAACAACACCGTGATCGCCCTCGAAGCATCGCGCAACAGCGAAGCAGCCAACCGCTCTGAACTGAAAATGAAACAGGTGCGCGTAGAGGTAGATGCTGCATACAATGCCATAGTGAAGCGCATCAACGCCCTCATTATCGTCAACGGCGAAGCTCCCTACACCGAATTTGTAAAGGAACTCAACACCCGCATCGACCGCGCCGCAAGTGCTATCGCACAAAGTCGGGCGAAAAAGCCGAAAGTGGAAGAGGCAAAATGAGAGTAAACATAGTGAGAGGGGTGACTTTGGGTCACCTCCTCATTTGTTCAATAAAATTTATTTGTGGTCAGAATACAGTTGCTATTGTTACTAAAAGAGATTGCAAATATTACTTTCTAAAATTATCTCAAAAGAATAATATAACGTAATGATATAATCAATTTTCTTGCCATCCATTTTTGAGAAAAGAAAAATACTACTTTAAATTATTTTATTAAATAATAGTTGTAATTTAGACCTAAATTAAAGAGAAGTCACATGAAACGAATCCTACTAACAATAATTTTAATGCAATTGACTTACAGCGTCTTTGCATCTGATTTTACAGTAAATGGAATTAGTTATACCACATTATCGGACACCACTGTTGCGGTTTCCAGCGGTAATTATAGTGGTAGCATGACCATTCCAGCTTCTGTAACTTTCAATTCTGTAAAGTATTCCGTAACATCAATTGGAAGCCTCGGGATCATGTTCTACGATACAGGCTTGACAAGCATTTCCATCCCTAATTCCGTTACATCTATTGGAGAACTAACTTTCTATAGCAGTCCGAGTTTGACTTCAATTCTCGTAGAATCGAGCAATGCTTATTACGCAAGTATTAGCGGTGTATTATACAACAAATCATTAACAACTTTAGTCGCATGCCCTAGAGGCTTAACAAGCATTTCAATTCCCAATTCAGTGACATCTATTGGATACAACGCTTTCAAGGGTTGCACAGGGTTGACAAGCATTTCTATCCCCAATTCTATGACAACTATTGGAGATCTCGCTTTTTATGGTTGCACAGGATTAACAAGTATTAATATTCCTAATTCAGTAACAGCTATTGGAAACTCCGCCTTTTATAGCTGCTCAGGATTGAATAGCATTAACATTCCTAATACTGTAACAACGATTAGCGAGGGCGCTTTCGCAGGCTGCTCAGGCTTGACAAGCATTACTATCCCGAATTCAATGACGACAATTGGAAACAATTCTTTTCAGAGCTGCTCAGGCTTGATTAGCATTACCATCCCGAATTCTGTGACGACAATTGGAAGCAGTGCTTTCGAAGGCTGTTCAGGCTTGACAAGCATTACCATACCGAATTCTTTGAAGACAATTGGATACGGAGCTTTCCGGAGCTGTACAGCAATGACAAGTATAACCATTCCGAATTCTGTCACAACTATTAGTGATGGTGCTTTCCAATACTGTTCGAAATTGACAAGCATTGCCATCCCGAGTTCCGTAACAGTTATTACCGCTTACTCTTTCGAAGGATGTGAGGCATTAAGAAGTGTTACCATTCCGAATTCTGTAACATCTATTGGATACGCCGCTTTCAATAGCTGTACAAAACTAACAAGTATTACCATTCCGAATTCTGTAACATCTATTGAAAAATTTGCTTTTGCTGCCTGTAGATTAACGAGTATTACCATCCCTAATTCCGTAACATCAATTGGAGGCTACGCTTTCGCTTTTTGTGCAGACTTGATAAGCATTTATGCTCTGGCTACAACTCCGATTGATTTAAGTTCAGTCAGTGGTGTTTTCATGAGTGTAGATCAATTAAAATGCACTTTATATGTACCTCTTAAATCACAAATGGCCTATCTAGGTGCTGCACAATGGCAAGATTTCATAAATATTGTTGAAACTGACTTTCAGGCTTCGGCAAACACTCCAACGAAAGAAGTAGTAAAACTCTACCCAAGCATCGTAAAAGATAATTTTAGATTATCGGGTTTTACTTCAAGTGCTACTATCACTATTTTCGATATGAAGGGGGAAATGATAAAAACCAAAACAATTTCTGGTAGTGAATCTGTTTCTACAAACGATTTGGCAAAAGGTAACTACATCGCTAACGTCAAAGTAGGCAACAATATCACTCTACACCGTTTTGTCAAACATTAACCTTGTTAATATAGTGAGGTGGTGACTCAAAAAAAAGTCACCCCCTCACTCGTTTATTACTCCAGCATTCTCTCCAATAAATGAATGGCAGTTTCTACCGTGGCAACGTGCAGAAGCACCATCGAGCGTTTGCCTTTGGTTTCCCGCAACTGACAGATGCGTGGATTTTGCGACAGAAAGGCAATTACTTTGCCAAACACCTCCGATTGGTAATATGGAGAATCGTCGTTTGAGACAAAATAGACAAACATCCGTTCATTTTTCAACGTTAGTTTTTCGAAGCCGAGCAGCTTGGCCAACCTACGCAAACGAACAATGCGAATCAGTTCTCTCGCCTGGTGCGGTATGCGACCAAAACGATCTTCAAGGCGAGCTACGAAAGCGGTGATGTCGCTCTCTTGCTCCATATTGTCGAGCTCGCGGTAGAGCGAGATGCGCTCCGAATCGCTTGGGATGTATTCGTTAGGCAATAGCAGCTCCATATCCGACTCGATGATGGTTTCAGCCACAAAGCTATGTTCGCCGGTTTCTGTTGCCATGGTTTGCATCTCCACATCGCGATATAGCTCGCTAAACTCTTCGTTTTTGAGCTCGGTGACGGCTTCCTGTAGAATTTTTTGGTACGTTTCGTAACCCAAATCGGCGATAAAACCGCTCTGCTCCGCTCCGAGCATATTGCCTGCTCCGCGAATATCAAGATCCTGCATCGCAATGTGGATACCGCTTCCAAGTTCCGAGAAATTCTCAATCGCCTGCAATCGCCGCCGCGATTCGGTGGAGAGCATATAGAGCGGTGGCGCAAAGAGGTAGCAAAACGCTTTCTTGTTGCTGCGCCCTACCCGACCGCGCAACTGGTGCAGGTCGCTGAGACCGAAATTCTGCGCATTGTTCACCACAATCGTGTTGGCATTGGCGATATCGATGCCCGATTCGATGATGGTAGTCGCCACCAGCACATCGTATTCGTAGTTGGCAAAGTCGATGATGATTTGCTCCAACTTCTCGGGTTCCATTTGTCCGTGTCCCACCACCACACGGGCATCGGGCACAAGACGTTGGATAAGTCCTTGCAGTTCAAAAATATTCTGAATCCGATTATTCAACACAAACACCTGACCGTTTCGACTCATTTCGAACTGAATCGCCTCTTTCAGAATGTCTTCGCTAAAGGTGTGAACTTCGGTCTGAATGGGGTAACGGTTGGGCGGCGGTGTTTGAATGACCGACAAATCGCGCGCACCGAGCAACGAAAATTGCAACGTCCGTGGAATGGGCGTGGCAGTCATCGTCAGGGTATCGACGTTCACTTTTAGTTGGCGCAGCTTCTCTTTCACCGAAACGCCAAACTTCTGCTCTTCGTCCACAATGAGCAGACCGAGGTCTTTAAACTGAATATCTTTGCTAATCAATCGGTGTGTGCCGACCAAAATATCTATTTTGCCCTCTTTCAAATCCTGCAAAATCTGTTTCACTTCGGCTGGTTTGCGGGCACGACTGATGTAATCGACTCGACAAGGAAATTCGCCCAAACGGTCGGAGAATGTTTTGTAATGTTGATAAGCCAACACCGTGGTGGGTACCAAAATAGCCACCTGTTTGCTATCCGCCACTGCTTTGAAGGCTGCTCGGACTGCAATTTCCGTTTTGCCAAAACCCACATCGCCACAAATCAGTCTATCCATCGGGCGTTCGCTCTCCATGTCGCGTTTCACATCGGCAGTCGATTTCAATTGATCGGGCGTGTCTTCGTAGATAAACGAAGCCTCCAGCTCCTGCTGCATATAAGTGTCGTGCGAAAACTGAAATCCTTTCTCGTCGCGTCGTTCCGCGTAGAGTTTAATCAAATCGCGGGCAATGTCTTTGACCTTCGCCTTGGTGCGGTCTTTCATCTTCTCCCACGCTCCCGTGCCAAGCTTGTTCACACGCGGTGGTTCGCCCTCTTTGCCGCGGTATTTCGACAGTTTATGGAGCGAATGGATGCTCACGAACAGAATATCGTCGTTCAGGAACGTCAATTTAATCACCTCCTGCATTTTGCCGTTGATTTCGGTGCGAATCAATCCACCGAATTTACCCACACCGTGGTCGATGTGCACCACATAGTCGCCCACTTCAAACTGGTTCAGCTCCTTTATGGAGAGTGCAATTTTCCCCGAACGCGCTTTGTCCGATTTGAGGTTGTATTTATGAAAACGGTCGAAAATCTGGTGATCAGTGAAGCAGGCAATGCGCAAATCGTGGTCGATAAAGCCTTCGTGAACGGTGTTCAATACCGCGGTGAACGGAATTTTATCGCCACGCTCTTCGAAAATGGCTTGCAAGCGTTGCGTCTGTTTGGCGTTGTCGCTCAGGATGTAGAGTTGATACTGGTCTTCGAGCAACTTGTGGCACGCCTCGGATACCAAATCGAAGTTTTTATGGAAAATAGGTTGCGGACTGCTCGAAAAACTGACTACCGTTGGCGCAGCGGCAATGCTTTTCGCCCCAAAATCGATGCGGCGGAATTTCAACAAATCGCGGGCAACGCTCTTGGGCTCGACCAATTTGCGAGTCAGTTGCTTATCGTACTCCTCCGATTGCACTGCTTGCGACGAAATGCCTTCTGCCACGATGCTCTCGATGCGCCCCTGAATCCAAGGCAAATCAACTGTCGCCAACATAGAATTCGCAGGTATAAATTCGAGAAACGAAACGCCTTCTGCCTCGTCGTTTTCGAGGTCGGGAATGATGAATATTTCGGATAGTTTCTGTTTCGAGAGTTGGCTTTCAACTTCAAACGTGCGGATGCTTTCCACTTCGTCGCCAAAGAAGTCGATGCGGTAGGGATATTCGTTCGAATAAGAATAGACGTCGAGAATACTACCCCGCACGGCGTACTGACCGGGTTCATAGACGTAATCAACACGCTCGAAGCTGTATTCGTAGAGCACTTCGGCCACAAACACCGAGTCGATTCGCTCAGATTGTGCGATGCGGAGGGTTTTGAGGCTAAGGGTTTTGTCGGAAACCACCTTTTCGGCAATAGCATCGGGATAGGTAATCACGATTGATGCACCTTGTGGATGGCGCAATCGATTCAGCGCTTCGGTGCGTAGAATGCCCGCTGCAGGGTCTATCTGACCATATTTGATGGCGCGTTTGTAGGATGATGGGAAATAGTAAACATCGTCGTCGCCACACATCTGCGTCATGTCGTGGTAGAGGTAGCCCGCCTCTTCGGCATCGTTGAGCACCACCACGAATGTCTCTTTGGTAGATTTAAGCAAGGCAGAAAAGAGGAATCCGACAAGCGAGCACTTCACCCCTTCGAGACGGATAGTCTGTGTGTTTTTTTCACCCACCAGTCGGGTTAACGCCTTGACGTGCGGATGATTGATGTATAGTTGAAAAAGTTGTTGTAATTCCAAAGTTTGTAGATTTTTTTAAACACAGAGGACGCTGAGTTTTACACAGAGGACACAGAGATATTATTTTACATCTGCGTTATCCGCGTAATTTGCGGGAAATAGTTTTGTTTGTCCCGCGGATCTCGCAGATTCCGCGGATTACTCGTTTACTAATTTTCTCGCGTCTTTGCGACTTTGCGTTAAGTATAAAGTGCAAAATTAACTTTTTTCGAAACATATTTCGAGAAAACAACTTTTCAAATAAATATAATTCGCTAATTTTGAGCGATAATAACAAAAGCAGATGAGCGACAGCCTGGTAATCATTCCCACCTACAACGAGCGAGAGAATATCGAGAGTATAATCCGCGCAGTTTTTAATCTCCCTCAACAGTTTGATATCCTTATCATTGAAGACGGTTCACCCGATGGCACAGCTGATATTGTGAAGAGTCTGCAAAAGGAGTTTGCCGCGCAACTCAACATCGTGGAGCGCAAAGGCAAACTGGGGCTTGGCACAGCCTACATCTGCGGATTTAAGTGGGCGATTGAGCGCAAATACGACTACATTTTCGAGATGGATGCCGACTTTTCGCACAATCCTAACGATTTATTGAGATTGTATGACGCTTGCGCTAATAAAGGTGGCGACGTGGCTATTGGCTCACGCTACATTACGGGTGTAAACGTCGTCAACTGGCCGATTGGTCGGGTGCTGATGTCGTATTTTGCATCGAAATACGTTCGCTACGTTACAGGTATGAAGATTGCCGACACTACTGCCGGATTCAAGTGCTACCGTCGCTATGTGCTCGAAGACATCAACCTCGATGGCATTAAATTCAAAGGATACGCATTCCAAATAGAGATGAAATTTACTGCCTACAAACACGGCTACAAACTAATAGAAGTACCGATAATCTTCATCAACCGCGAGCTAGGGACTTCGAAAATGAGTGGTGGCATATTTGGCGAAGCTGTATTCGGCGTCATTCAGATGAAGATGAATAGTTTGTTTAAGGACTACGGAAAGAAATAATAGTATGTTATTTAGGATTAAATTCAAGGTCGGAATATAAGTTCCGACCTTTTTGTTTGAATGGTTATATTTTAATAATTTTGCATCTTTCATAAATATATTCGATACTATGACCGCATTTACATTTGCTCACAATAATCTCAATGTTTTCGACTTAGAGAAAAGTCTTGCATTTTATCGTCAGGCACTCGGCTTGATAGAGTTTCGCAGCAAAGAAGCTGCCGATGGAAGCTACAAAATCGTATTCCTCACCGATGGACATTCGCACCACAAACTCGAACTGACTTGGCTTCGCGACTGGGAGAAACCCTACGAACTGGGCGACAATGAAATCCATATCGCCTTCACTGCCGAAGACTACAACGCAGCGCATGCTCTGCACACCGAGATGGGTTGCATCTGCTACGAAAATCCGAAAATGGGCATCTATTTCATCGAAGATCCCGATGGTTATTGGATTGAGATTGTGCCCAAACGATAAATAAAGCTTTGCCCGCAGATCTCGCTAATTACGCAGATATTTTTGTAAATAATTAGCAGATTTTCAAAAAAAGCTGCAATTAAAATCTGCGTTATCTGCGCAATCTGCGGGACACAAAAAAAAACAACGCCTATGTCAGGAAGCCTCATACTCATTATCATCGTAACCTATTTCTCGGTATTGCTAACCGTTTCGTACCTCACTGGGCGAAAGACGGGCAATCGTACCTTCTTTACTGCCGACAAGCAGTCGCGGTGGTACATTATCGCCTTCGGAATGATTGGCACTTCGCTTTCGGGAGTCACTTTTATCTCTGTACCGGGCATGGTGCGGGGCATCGATATGACCTATATGCAGATGGTGTTGGGTTTCTTCGTCGGTTATCTGTTTATTGCCAACGTGCTGCTGCCGCTCTACTATCGGTTGAACTTGACTTCGATCTACACCTACCTTCGGGAGCGAATCGGGATGCGAGCTTATAAAACCGGTGCTTCGTTTTTCCTACTTTCGCGAACCATCGGAGCAGCTGTTCGCATCTATCTGGTAGCACTTATTTTGCAGGCGTTTGTTTACGACCCATGGGGAATTCCATTTTATGTAAATGTGATTATCAACTTGTTGCTGATTTTCATCTACACTTTTCGCAGCGGAATCAAAACAATCATTTGGACCGATACGTTGCAGGCGTTGTGCATGATTACGATGCTCGTGTTAATCATTCGCCAAATATCGTTGCACATGAATCTCGACTTCAACGGCATAGTGCAAGTGGTAACCACACACGAACACAGTCGCATCTTCGTGTTCGACGACTGGCAATCGAAGCAAAACTTCTTCAAACAATTCTTTAGCGGCATCTTTATCACCATCGTGATGACGGGTCTCGACCAAGATATGATGCAGAAAAACCTCACCTGCCGCACCCTCAAAGAGGCGAAACGAAACATGTACAGCTACGGATTTGCCTTTATCCCAATCAACTTTCTGTTCTTGACATTGGGGATTTTGCTGTTGATGTTGGCGCAACAAACTGGAACCACGCTGCCCGAATCGAGCGATCAGATTCTGCCGCTCTTTGCCACAAACGGGATGCTTGGTACTCCAGTGTTGGTATTTTTCACGCTCGGAATCATCGCCGCATCATTTGCCAGTGCCGACTCAGCAATAGCTGCGCTCACCACATCCATTTGCATCGACATTCTGAACATCGACCAATATCCGGCTGAGAAAGCGAAACACATCCGTATTCAGACACATTTCTTGATAACAGTTTTGGTCGTGATTATTATTCTGGTAGTAAAAGAGATCAATAACAAAAGCGTGATTGATGCCATCTACACGATTGCGGCATACACCTATGGGCCATTGCTGGGGCTTTTTGCCTTCGGAATGCTCACCAAACGGATGACACGCGACCGGTTCACACCTTACATCTGCATCGCTTCGCCACTGTTGGCGTATGCACTCGACTACACGATTCAACGCTACACGGGATATAAATTCGGGTATGAGATACTAATGATAAACGGATTGATTACCTTTGCCGGACTAATATTTTTCTCCTATGATAATAAAAGAGGCGAAATTCGCTATCAGTAACACCGACGTTAAGAAATGCCCAGACGGAAATTTACCTGAGTTTGCCTTCATTGGTCGCTCGAATGTAGGCAAATCGTCGCTCATCAATATGCTCACCAACCGCAAGGGATTGGCAATGACTTCTTCCACGCCCGGAAAGACGATGCTAATCAATCACTTCATCATCAACAACGAATGGTATTTGGTCGATTTACCGGGATACGGCTATGCACGCCGCGGAAAAGACGGTCGCGAGCAATTGCGTGAGATTATCGAAAACTACATTCTGGAGCGCGAACAGCTTACGAATCTGTTCGTACTCATCGACTCTCGCCTCGAACCGCAAAAAATTGATCTCGAATTTATGGAATGGTTGGGTGAATCGGGAATTCCATTCTCGATTATTCTCACAAAAACAGATAAAGTGGGAAAAGGCATTTTGAAAAGTAACAGAAAGGCATTCGAAGCAAAATTACTCGAAACATGGTTTGAGTTGCCTCCGATATTCAATACTTCTGCCGAAAAATTCGATGGAAAAGACGAAGTGCTCGATTACATCCAAAGCATTATTAAGACATTAAAATAGTACTATCGACGGTGATAGTAGTCGCTTTGATTCTTCTCTTTGTACTTAACATTTTTGGATAAAGGAATTGTAATACCTGCTTGAATACTGGTATAAAATGGATTGATTGGTAAATATTGCTTGCTTAGTCTGGTATTAATACCATCTGAAGCAATAAACAAATTAATCCATTTTGGTGAGAAATTAATTGCAAAGCCCAACGTATTTGGCTTGTTACTAGCTATTGAATAAGTCAATGAAGAGGTCAACCAATAATAAGGTTTCAAAGTTAGTGCTCCTAAAAGCTCTGTAAATAGGCGATTTTCAATATACCGACTATTCCATAACAAACCTGCGGTGACATCTCTATCGTGATTTTGCAAGAAACTGTACTCTGCACTCAAATTCCAAGTAGCGGGCAACTCTTGTAGCTTATATTCGTCGTTCCCCTCCTCTTCTTTGAACTTAACCAAAGTCATTGCGTCATTTTTCAATGTTTCGACTTGAGACGTTAAATTGACGTTTGCCAAATCCACATTCTGAAAACCTTTGAATGAAAACGACCCATTGACAACACCTCGTTGCCAAGAATTCCTACGCCATGTAATGAAGCCTAAATCACTAAAACTCAGACCAAGAGTCAACGCATCATTTGCTTTATAGGTTGTACCAAAATCCAATGCTATTCCGTTACCAGAGGGTTTAAAGGAGTTGATATTGAAATTGTAATCATCAAATTTTAAATAGCCATCAGCATCCTTGTTGAATCGAAAAACACGAGAGTTGAGCATCATTTCACCTTTTGCATCAGATCGCCACTCTTGCTGTGACAAATCGACATCAAATTGGCTGTAATTGATATTAGTCGAAACTAATCCAGCGATGAGTTTCACTTTACCACCTAAACGAAATTGTTCATCAACATCTTGAGAATAACCGATTGACAATTCACCATAATAGGTGTTTTTCATATACAGATTGGTCAAATCATAATGATTTGCAACGCCTTTCATTCCAACTTTAGCCAAATGAAATAAGTCGTAAGGAGCATTCATTATTAGTTGTTCTTTTAGTGACATACTAAAAGTCCAAAAGCCACTATTGCTACCCCAAAATCCTACTGAAATGAAGTTGTTGTTCGACTCTTGAGAGAAATAGTTATCCTTATGAATTCCACTCAGAAAACTGTTTTCATCGACAGATGGATGCATAAATGTAACAAAGCCATCTTCGTAAGGAAAGACAACATCCGACAGTCCAATATTTGAAGAAAGTGAGAATTGTGAACTCCCAAGGAAAGGTATTGAGACATAACCAAATTCTGGTGCAAATGCAGCATTACTTCGGTGTCGAAGACTCCATTCATCTAAAAAATAGAGCGAATTTAGTGTCTGAGCAGAGATTGAAACTGCAACAAAAGCAAAACTTATATATAGAAAAACTCTCCAAATCATATCCAAAACTTCATCAACAAATATACAACTTATTTTTCACAGTATCTATTTTCCAAGGTTCATGGTCAAACCATTGGGTATAATAACTTTTAGATCTATCTTAAAATATTGTGTTTTGCGAATAGGAAATCCCGCTGTTGTACGATCTCTATTTGCGGAAACAGTTACAAGCAATCCATCGAGCTTAAAGAGCGCATTAGAGTTCGGCTTTTCTTGAACATCAATTACAAATCTTGTATGTGAAATATAGTCGTTATATCCAGCTTTTACACTAGGAAGCTTCGAAATCGAAATATCAGGGATAATATTTCCGTCAACATCGATTGGCTTAATATCTACACCTAAATCGAGCGGGATGTTATTGTCAATTATAGTTGCAATATTTATCCTTTTAGAATAAGCAAGAATTTGGGTTAAGCGTTCCTTCAAATTCGTAACAGTCTTGGTTGCTTTAAATCGAAAATTTGCGCCAAAAGTCATCGGTATTCTAACCTCATATCTCATCTCCATTTGGTTCTTCTGAGCTGACAAATCAATTAGATGATGATCAGAAACAACCCTTGGCTGCATTTTCATCTCAATTTCATCAGGTATAGTCTTCAATAGATTCGCCAATTCAGGAACAATAACTGGTTGATAATTACCTGGAACTCCACTATCGTTGACGGCCATACCTATTTTACTCCATTGCAAATACCCTAGATTTTGTGTACCAGCAATGTTTATTTTGGTATGAATAATTGCATCAGTCAATACTTGTCCATTGCGCTTAGGTTTCATTTCCAATTCCACTTCAATTGGCAAACCCATTGGATTTCCAGCTTCAACCAAAATAACAGGATTAGTTATATCTAATTTCACACTGTCATTGAGCAAATAAGATGGGATATTAAGATTCACTTTTTGATTAATTGCAGACAACACTGGATTGAATTTACCTTCTACTAATCCTAATCTTACCTCATCGATATTGACTTTTGGTAATACTTTAATTGCGCCTAGTTCGCTTGATTTCAAATTTAAGCTTTTAATGTAAACAGAGCCTGTAAGAGTTACAATTTCAGACAAATCAAGATATCCATCCACTAAATTTTTACCTTCTGGTCCAAAATCAAGCTTAACAAGTTCTAGTACTTTTGAAAAACCTTCAGAAACTTTAAATCCTCGATTAATAATAATTTCATTCATGTAATTTGTCTGCCCATCTTTAAAACGTAGAATGCTTGGCAATTTTATGGTATAATTTCTAAAAAAGACAGAATCAACCGATGATGGAACATCAAAAACATCAAACTTTAGTTCTAAATTCACAGGTTTTGCCATATTCGTAGAATAGAGTTTTTCTACTTCATTTGAAACAAATCGATGAATATCAATATTCATCTTTCGGTCAGGCATTTTTTGGAGAATTTCACGAGTAACTAAATTCGCATTCTCAATATTGATCAGATTAGTTGAAACATTGAAGTTATACTTCAAATTGGTCATTGCTTCTACTTGTGATGAATAGACGGTGGTTGGCGCCAACTTAAAATCATTGATTGTGAACGTCACATTATCATTTAACACTAACTCGCCACCTGTTGCGGGAAATTGCTGATTGATGTTTACTCCGGCTAAATAGAGTTTATGTGTTTTAAAGAGTTGCGAATAGGGAATCTTATAGACATTGGAATTTAAATCTAGATTAAGTGCTCTTTTAAATTTAAATAATTTGGGGAGTTGTATTTCGCAAAAACCAGAAGTGAACACAAAGGGACTAATTTTGGGTTTATCAATCACAATTTGCAAATAAGCTCCGGTTTTAAATGTAATATCAGACAATGACTCTACCTCTTTTGGTAAAGTAGAAATCACTTTATTTATTTGATAGTTACCTGTGCTTGCTGCAATCGAAATAGAATTCGTCTCCAAAAGTAAATCATCAACAATTGGATTCGAATTAATCTTGACCATCATTTCAATGCTTTTACCATCTAAACTTGCAATATTATTCGTCTCACCTTGGAACTTATAGAGGAATTTATAGGGAATTTTTTTCTTGAAATCTAAATAATTTGTTTGCAAAGTATTCGATAAATCGATATAATCGACGTCAAAAGAATAGTTTGAAAGCTGGCTCTCTTGTGGCAAAATGGCATTCTCAATAATAAATGAATTACTCTCAATTCGAGCATTCGAGCCTACGGCATTGGAAATATGGTACTCTTTTGGGAAATCTATTCTAAACAGTGCAATCTTCTCAAATTGACTCGTAAGATTGAGTGTTGACAATAACGAGCGATCAAAAACAATTTTCACCTGCCTATTGCCTAACAAAATTCGGTTCACCTGTTTTAGTTGTATCGGATAGTTTTCGAGCGACAAGTCACTATCAATCGTACTATCAGATGCAATTGAGATGGTGTCGATTATCTCTCTTGAAACTTTCGCCACTCTTCGTTTAAGTCTATTAAGCTTATTCGTCGAAATAGGATAAGAATACAAATTAGAAATATTGATGGGCAATATCGATTTACGAACATCTAAATCAGGAATCGGGAGTGACGATTGGTAATTGAATGGCGTTAACTGAAATGGGTTCAACTGAATCGTAGTAAATTTAATCTCAGAAGTATCAATTTTAGGTGGGGTAAGATCAAATACAACAGCTTTTATGGTATCAACTTTTACAGACATAGAATCTCTTCTTACAATAGACAAATCCCCATCAAGCGTTTTAAACATATTGGTATCCGTGGCTACATCTGCTAAAATAATAGAGTCGGACAAAACAGGCATTGAAAGAGAATCTCCCCCAATCAACATTTCTGTATTTAACCCCTTAGACAAATCGTATTCATTCTGAATACACGAAGAGACAAGACAAGCAACAGCACAAACTACAATATTCCGCAATTTCATCATCAATTTAGTTATATCAACATTCAATCTGCTAACTATGCAGAATTGTCTCCAAAATTCACTTCAAAGTTATAATTTTCATCCTAATAGGCAAATCTTAATTTTACTAATAGAATAATTTATCGTAAATTTAGTGCAAACGAAAGAAATTTGAAATCTAATTACCTTTTTGAATAAATATTTTTATCATTTATAGTCAAATATAAAATATTTCATATCTTTGCGCAACCGATTGCACAAATATAATAATAAAAGTAGTATATCCCATATATTTCAAGTAAATATGCTTTATATTTATTTGGAATAAACATTAAATATTGAACATAAATAAAAAAGACAATTATGAAAACAAACTACGAATTACGTTATGCATCGCATCCGCAAGATGCCAAATCTTACGATACAGCTCGCCTTCGAAAAGAGCACTTGATTGAAACCATCTTTTCACCAAATGAAGTCAATATGGTTTATTCGTTGTACGACAGAATGGTGGTTGGAGGAGCTCAACCAGTTGGAGAGGTTCTGCCACTCGAAGCTATCGATCCACTGAAAGCAAAATTCTTCTTGCATCGTCGCGAATTAGGCATTTTCAATGTTGGCGGTAAAGGGAAAGTGACAGTTGGAGACGAAAGCTATGAACTCGATTACAAGGAAGCTTTGTATCTTGGATCTGGCGACAGAAATGTTTCATTCGAAAGCTTCGATTCTGAAACTCCAGCTAAATTCTATTTCAACTCTACCCCTGCTCACAAAAACTGCCCCGACAAGAAAGTGACCAAATCGGACGCAATCGTAATGGAACTTGGCTCACTTCAAACTGCTAACCACAGAAACATTAACAAAATGTTGGTGCGTGAAGTGATTGAAACATGTCAATTACAAATGGGAATGACCGAGTTGCAAACCGGAAGCATTTGGAATACGATGCCGGCACATACTCACAGTCGTCGAATGGAAGCCTACTTCTATTTCGAAGTGCCAGAAGGCCAAGCTGTTTGTCACTTTATGGGCGAACCAACTGAAACACGGCACATTTGGATGAAGGGCGATCAAGCAGTTCTTTCTCCAGAGTGGTCGATTCACTCAGCAGCTGCAACATACAACTATACCTTTGTTTGGGGAATGGGTGGCGAAAACCTCGACTACAGCGATCAAGATTTCTACAAACACACCGATTTACGTTAAATTTCGAAATACTAAAACTCAATAATTATGTTAGAAGAATTTTTCACTCTGAAAGGCAAAATTGCCTTAATTACTGGGGCAACCCATGGAATTGGAATGGCTTTGGCTGAAGCTTTAGCTGGTGCCGGCGCTACTATCGTTTTCAACGATTTGAATCAAGACCGCATAGACGCTGCCATCGAAGAATACAAATCTAAGGAAATCGATGCAAAAGGGTACTTGTTTGATGTTACAAACGAAGATGCAGTGTATGCTGGTATTGCAAAAATAAAAGAAGAAGTTGGCGTAATCGATATCTTGGTTAATAATGCAGGTATTATCAAACGAATTCCAGCGGTAGAAATGTCAGCTGCTGATTTTCGTCAAGTAATTGATATAGATCTTAATGGTCCTTTTATTATGTCGAAAGCAGTAGCACCAGGTATGATTGCACAAGGTTCTGGTAAAATCATCAACATCTGTTCGATGATGAGCGAGTTGGGTCGCGAAACTGTTTCGGCTTATGCGGCTGCAAAAGGTGGATTGAAAATGTTGACAAAAAACCTCGCTTGCGAATGGGCTCAGCACAATATTCAGGTAAACGGCATCGGTCCTGGCTACATCGCAACATCACAAACAGCACCATTGCGTGAACCAGGACATCCATTCAACTCGTTTATCATTGGACGCACACCAGCAGAACGTTGGGGAACGCCCGAAGACCTTCAAGGTCCTGCAATTTTCTTGGCTTCGCGTGCTTCAGATTTCGTAAACGGGCATGTTCTATATGTAGATGGTGGCATCTTAGCTTATTTGGGTAAATTGCCGAGCTAATCTACATCTATAATTGGCTACAAAGGGGTTTGTAGATCTCCTTTGTAGTCAGTTTCTTTAATATTCTAATGCTATTACTAATGAAACACTACACACCAATTCTAATTGTCCTTTTTCTTCTTTCGCACCTATCTTTAATGGCACTTGATATTTCGGTCAAAAATCCTATTAACCGTGAACGTCAAAATGAAACAGTCGAAATAGACTGGAATATAGTTGTTCAAAAACTTCACCTCAAAACAGGAGATAAAGTGATTGTGGTAGATTCTAAAGGTGTAGAATACCCATCCCAACTTGTATTTGAGGAAAGAAAATCACCTCAAAAACTTATCTTTCAACTCTCATTCTCAGCTAAACAAACTCGTGTGGTGATGATTCGCAAAGGATTGCCACAAAACTACGAATCAAAAACATTTGGACGATTCGTTCCCGAACGAAAAGATGATTATGCTTGGGAAAACGACCGCGTTGCATTTCGGATGTATGGACCCGCTCTTATCAAAACTGATGGACCATGCAATGGAATAGACATTTGGTGTAAACGTACCGAAAAACCCATTATTAATCTCCGTTACGAAAAAGAACTCTCTGGAAAGGGAAGTTACCATACCGATTGGGGTGATGGACTCGATATCTACAAAGTAGGACGAACATTGGGTGCTGGTGCTATGGCTCCTTATTTAAACGATTCGCTTTTCCTTGGATCAAATTTCGAGCAACAGGAGACACTCGACAATGGACCAATTCGAACTACATTCAAATTAACTTACCATCCATTCGACGTATGTGGCTCTTCTGTTTCTGAGTCACGAACCATATCTCTTGATGCAGGGTCGCAATTTTGTAAAATCGTAGAAGAGTATATCGGACTTCCAAAAAATATAAGTGTTGCAGCTGGAATAGTGAAACGACCAAACTCCGACTCCACAGTTATAGATCCTTTGAAAAAATATTTCATCTATTTCGAGCCCAAATCTCCTAAAGATGGTTCATTGGCTTTAGCTATTGTTTCAGCAAAAAGATGGGAACGAATTAAATGCATCAAAAACCATACGATAGCCATTACCAACTATAATTCAAACCAAAAAACAATCTATTATACCGGCTTTGGATGGAGTAAATGGGGTTTCTCTACGGCTATATCGTGGATTAAACATACTGATAACTTCTCGAAAAATTTAGAAGACAGATTGATTATTAAAATTAAGTAAATTCACATATAGAATTTTCAAATCGATTTTATTAAAATTGCTGTTAACAAAAAAAGCATTTTTGACGAAATCCGGGCGAATTTATAAACAAACATGGACTATTTCACGTTTCTAAATAGACATCTAATTGATTACTTCTTTTTATGTTTAAAAATATTTTTCAATATACTATTGCACCATTAATTATTGTCGTTCTATCGGGAGGAGTGTATTTTACCAAATTACAATCTAACGAGCTAATACAGTCATTCTTAGTTGTATTGATAAGTGGGGTTTTCGTGACCTTATTTTTTACTTTATTGAATCTCTCTATTTTAATTTTGAAATTCCGATATTGGATTTTCGGCACGTTATTTGGTATTTTCATTTTCTTTCAACACACTATTTTAGTCGATTTTCATAATTACGACCATTTTATTCAAGATTTAATAATTTCAACTCTTCTTGGTAATCTCTCTTTGGGTACTCTCCTATACTTCAGATATAGAGATCTAAAGAGCAAAACACGGATTGCTTTCAAAAAAGATGAAGTAGAGGTGGCATCTATTTCTGGAAATGTGCGAATTGAGCGATACCGAAAAAGTGGTCGGTTTATCCTCACTAACAGACGAATTATTTTTATTGAGAACAACAGAGGTCGTTCGCAATATGAATTTTCATTGAATGAGATTGCAAACAATGTCAAATACACCTATTGCCTTGGTCTTCCCACTGGCATAAGGTTTGATAACCAAAAGATTAAATTTGAAGTTATTTTTCCGCGCCTATGGAAAGCACTTATTAAAAAACATTCATTGCAACAATAGACGCATAAGAAACCTAATGACAACAAAAAAGACGGAAAAATTTTCCGTCTTTTTTGTTGTCACTAATTAAGTATCACCTTCCCTGATACCACTCTTCCATTATCGCCCCGTACCCGATAGAGGTATGCCCCTGCAGGAAGCGACTGCAACGAAATGGTGCTTGATTCCGTATCGATTGATTTGCCGAATACAACCGTTCCACTCACGCTCAACAGCTCCAACCGTGCAGGAAGTTCGGACGATGCAATATTTGCAATCAACTCTTTACGAGCGATAATGGATGAAACTCTTATTGAATTTTCTTTTCTGACAGATTGAATTCCGGTAATTACCAGTTTCTTACCCCACTCAACATTGTTCTTCTTGTAATAGACCACTGCATGAGGAATATCTGGAAATGAATTGCTCATGCGGTAAGAACCACCAAACCCTCGATAATACAAACTCGGTTGAGCAGGTGGATCTTCACAACATCCGTAGGTAAATGTTACAGAATCAATTGGCTGGACTAAATGGTTAAATTGCATTTTAATATTTAATGTCGGCATACTAGTCACCAAAATATCATAATCACTAATCATAATTTCTCCAGATAAAAGATTAAGTGATTTTTCAGAAAACGGACTCCACTTAAAGCTTCGAGTCCCTATTTCAATATTTTTACTTGGGTTTGGATATTTCCGAATTGAAACGTATTTATATTTTTGATCAAATGAATATGTTATCGAATCATCTTTTTGCTCTCGCTTAACAATCTTATTAATATAAAAAGTTGAATCTATATATGAATCAAACATATCTGAATGAACATCTAAAATATGATATTCATCACCTTCATTATAATCCCAAATATCATTAGCCGTCAAATTCTGAACACCAACTTTTGGATTTGTCATTCCAGCAAGAGTAAAATTCAGATCAAAAGAGTTATCAATCTCATTGGGAAAGATATAGAATGATTTTGATTCAACAATTCCATAATGTTTACTGATTTTTATTTGCTTACCATCATATCCATTTGGCTTTGGCTTCATTGTTGCATCAAATACGTGAAAAGTAATTGTTTTCACAGAATCCTCCAACCCAAGAAACATACTTTTTTCATAACCGGTCACTTCAGCGGTTATTATTAATAAATTTCCCTTTGAATATGCAGTCCAACTATCCTTCAGAACTGCTTTTGTTTTCAATAGAATTGAATCACCGTCTTTATTTATAAAACAATTATCACCATTCGATTTCACAACCACTCTTTTCCCAATCCAAGATCCATCGACACGAAACGTATCTCTCAGGAATAACAAATTCACATTTGGGTAGAAGACAAAATCGTTATTGTGCAATTTTACCGAGTCAATTCTTAAACCAACATATCCATTTTGTTGATACATACACACTCGATTCGACCTAACCAATTGATAATCGTGTGCAAAAAGAGCACAGATACAACCTAAAATAAAAATTAAAGACCAAATTTTTCTCATAATAATGTTATTTTAAAATCAACTTCCCACCCATCACTCTTCCATTATCGCCCCGTACCCGATAGAGGTATGCCCCTGCAGGAAGCGACTGCAACGAAATGGTGCTTGATTCCGTATCGATTGATTTGCCGAATACAACCGTTCCACTCACGCTCAATACCTCCAAACGTGCAGGAAGCTCCGATGATGCAATTTTTGCGGTCAGCTCTTTACAACCGATAGTGGAGGAAATCTTGAGAGAGTTTTCTATATAAACCGTAGGTATTGACGAAATTACAAGTTTAGTTCCAGTCTCAACTCCTCCTTTTTTAGAATAAATCAACGAACGATTCTCATACGTAAAACTTCCTTTACAGTTGTAATATGGGCCACCGTATCCTTTATAATATACGTTATCACTACATGTCATATCATTCGTAACTATAGCCTCTGACCAATTACCTGAACCAGAATTTACCAAATACATCGAGCGAAAAGACTTACTATTATCAGCATACATATTCACACTTTGAACATTTTCAGACTCTGTGATTACTTTAATTTCGCCTGGCAGAGTTGAAAACTTTATATTAAACGGATCAATAGAAATTGTATCTTGTTTTACCACATTGGTGATAACTTGTGTACTCCAATCCAACTGATAATGACGTTCATTCACATCAATCTTATAAGTAATGTTATTGCCAATGGAACTTCTCTCTAATATGCGATTTATTGTCATCACAGAGTCCTTATTTGCAAATCCCAAAGAGACTCCTTTTGCATATACTGTATGAAACTCATCCCCCACTTGAAAATCAAAAATATCTTCAGCGGTCAAATTTTGCACGCCGACTTTAGGATTGGTCATTCCTGATAATGAACAATGCAAGACCTGATTATCAGAAATTACATTCGGGAACGCATAAAAAGGAAGCGACTCAATCAATCCAAAATTTTTACTGATCTTTATTTGTGAACCCTCAAATTGATTTGGCATAGGCTGCATCGATGCGTCGTAAACATGAAAAGTAATCGTTTTCACTGAATCTTCCATATCTAAAAACGACTTTTTCTCAATTCCAGTAACCTCTGCCGTAATTTTCATCACATTGTTTTTTTTATAAACAATCCAACTATCTTTTAGCACAGATTGTGTTTTTATCAAAATCGAGTCATTTTCGCTATTAATTATAAAATTATCTCCATTCGCTTTCACAACAACTCTTTTTCCGATCCACGAACCATCAATTCGATAATATGAGCCTTTTTGCTGCAAATGTATATTAGGATAGAATAATGAATCTGAGCCAATCTGTTTTACAGAATCGATGCGCAACCCCACATACTTATTTAGATCAGTATTACCATACACAAACTGATACATACACACTCGATCAGACCTAACCAATTGATAATCGTGAGCAAAAACAGACGTTGCGAATGCAAGAAGAAAGAGAAGTAGATGTGGCTTTTTCATAATTAAGTGAGTTAGATCAAACAGTAGGCTAAAATTCTCTCACAAATATATAAATAAAAAGTTATCTCAAAATATTTCAATAAAATTATTTTCAACAAAAAAAGGGAGCAATTGCTCCCTTAACTCACTCATGTATGAAATCTTATACTTTGCTTAAAAATAGAACCAAAATATACAAAATTGAAAATAGCAGAAAGTTTCGTGATGTTAAACCAAGTATTTTATTCAAACCTTTTCCTCGATCTATTTTCACCATTTCTCGCCAAGTCGTAATATGAAGAATCAAATAGGCTATTGGCAAAAACACGCCATATAGATTGCCAATTATAGATGAATAGTAAGCGAATAAACCAGTAGCGACTACACCTGTCGAAAAATAGAGCCATTTGCCAAAGCTTTTTCCAAACAAGACTATGGTCGTGTATTTATTTGTCTGCCTATCGGTATCTATATCGCGGTAGTTGTTGGTTATCAGAATATTCTCCGACATCAGACCCATCATGCCTCCAAGCAACCATGCCGAAAGCGGGAAAGTGCCACCCTGAACGTAGTAAGTAAACAATACTGGCACGAATCCAAAAAAGACAATCACAAAAATATCGCCCATGCCGTATCGCGATAACGGATAAGGTCCAGTGCTGTACAACACAGCAAAAACCACGCACGCCAAGCCAACTGCAATCATCAGCCAGCCGCCATAAGAAATAAGCACTAAACCACACATACAAGCCAAAGCCAACACTGCAAAAGTTGCTCGTAACATCGCTTTGGGCGTGATCCATCCCGAAGCCACGGCTCGCGCAGGACCGAGCCGTTCCTCAGTATCAATACCATCTTTGTGGTCGAAATAGTCGTTTGCAAAGTTGGCAGCTATTTGCGCCAAAACGGCGAACGCAATGCAACTTAACGCTGCCAGTGGTTTAAAAACATCGTCGTACCACGCCAACGCACTTGCCGTTAATACTGGCATAGAAGCCGCTGTCAATGTTTTTGGCCGTGCTGCCAATATCCATTTGTTTGTCATAATTCAAGAATTTAAACACAGAGTGCACAATAATTTACACAGAGCTCTGCAAAATTTATTTCATCACCTTTGACGTCTTGTAGTCGTTGCAATTAGATACTCATAATTCATACCTAAAAAACTCATCATTCAATTAAATTTTTCGTTCCCGCCATTTTCCCTTTTTCAGATACCAAAAACAGAAAATTATGAGCGTAACCCAATAGAGGTGTTCGGTTGTCCAACAAAGTGCAACAGAGGCTTTGTGTACAAAAATCAGCCACCACATATATCCGATGTAAAGCGTAATGCTCGCCAATTCCACCCAAAGCGAGATGCGCGTACTACCTGTTCCGCTAAGCGAATTAAACAAAATACTGCCTGCAGCTGCAATGTAAAGCGACGATGCGAGCACAAGCAACGGCATCACCGTATCCGACACCAAAGATAATTCATCGGTGTAAATCCGAATAAAAAATTGCGGGAAAATTGCAATTGCAAACACCAACGGCGAAAGAATAACAAATGCCAACCGAATAATCTTCCAAATCAACTTCATCACCTTTTCGGTCTCGCCTTTGCCAATTAAGTTGCTCACCAACGTATTGCTCGTGATACTCAAAGATAAGATTGGCAACAGCATCAGCATATAAAGGCTTCGCACCACATTGGAGACAGCCAACGACCGTTCACCCAAATGCTCTATTCCCATAAAAAAGATAAACCAGGTGGCAATGGAAAGAAACGACTGAATCATCGTGTAAATGGACACCGAAAGGATGTGACGAATAACGTTGATGCGCAGATGAATCGAAAATTTCATTTGAAAACGCTCCACATCCACCGTCATTATGGTGTAAATGGACATAAACAGCAGCGCAACTCCTTCGGCAATCACCGATGCCAAAGCTGCACCCGAAATGCCCATTCGAGGCAAACCCCAATGCCCGAAAATCAATCCGTAATCGAGGATAACATTAACTGTTGCCATAATTACGGCATTCCAAATCAGAATTTTGGTACGGGTGATTCCAATGTAGAAAGCGCGAAAAAGGCTGTTGGGAAAGATAAAAAGCAATCCAAAAATGCGAATATCAAGGAACTTAATCGCAGCCTCGTAAACCGATTCGGAAGAGAGCATCTGTTTCAGAAACGCTCCAGCAAAAAATTGGGTAAAAACAATGGTCACCACAGCCAACAGCAACAAAAAAACGACTCCATGATGAAAAATTTCGCCAATTTTGTTGTAATTCTGTTCTCCATTTCGGCGCGCAATCAATATTTGCGAACCTACACTAAAGCCCAACCCAATCATAAAGAGCATCATGTAGAAAACACCACCCAACGCCGAAGCACCAAGCTCAACCTCTCCCACTCTGCCAAGGAAAGCTGTGTCAGTCACGTTCACCACATTCTGCGCTAGGAAGCTCAGAAAAATGGGATAGGCTACACGAAGTATGTCTCTGTTTGTGTACAAAAGTCTATTCAATAAAAAAAGCCTGACGATGCAGGCTTTTCGTTTATCATACTAATTTATTTCCTGAATCGGGGAAAATAATTGACGGTTTAAATTTCTTAGCCTCTTCGAAATCCATTTGAGCATACGACACAATAATTACAATATCGCCAGCTTGTGCTTTGCGAGCTGCAGCGCCATTCAAGCAGATTGTACCTGTACCACGTTCACCACGAATCACATACGTTTCGAGACGCTCGCCGTTGTTGTTATTCACCACCTGAACTTTTTCAAACTCGATCAAATTGGCAGCTTCCATCAAATCTTCGTCGATGGTGATGCTTCCGATATAGTTTAGATTGGCATCGGTGATTGTTGCCCGATGAATCTTCGATTTTACTACCTCAATTAGCATATTTGTCTTTATTTTACAAATTCACAAAATCAATTATTTGTTGCATACGACACATTGTCTATTAGGCGAACAACACCACAAAACACGGCCACACAGCCAATTGGTTCAGGGGTTTCGCTCCAATCTGAAATCGACTGCAACGTGCGTGCATCAACAATATCAAAATATTCGGTTTTCAAATCAGGGACAGCATCGATGGTTGTTTTCACAAAATCAATCACTTCAGCTACCGATTTTTCCGCCGCAAAGGTACGACTTTTAAATAATGCTTGCGAAATTTCAACCGCATTTTTTCGTTGTTCGGGCGTTAATCGAGCATTTCTACTACTCATTGCCAAACCATCAGCTTCGCGCACGATCGAACAACGCACAATTTCGAGCGAATAACCCAACTGCTTAGTCATCTCGCGAATAATCGCCAATTGCTGAAAATCTTTCTCCCCAAAATAGGCTTTATCAGGTAACACTGCATCGAACAATTTGCTCACAATCTGCGCTACTCCATTGAAGTGTCCTGGACGAAATGCGCCTTCCATCACTTGTTCCAACGCTCCAAATTCAAACTTACGTTCATCGGGCTCGGGATACATTTCTTCTTCCGATGGTGCAAAAACAATGGTGCAACCCACCTTTTCGAGCAATGCGCAATCAGCTTCCATCGTTCGGGGGTAGTTTTTGAGGTCATTTTTGTCGTTGAATTGCGTTGGATTCACAAAAATGCTGACCACCGAAACATCGTTTTCAGCAGAACTTCGTTTCACCAATTGTAGGTGACCATCGTGCAAAGCACCCATGGTAGGCACAAAGCCAACACGCAATCCTATCTCTTTTTGACGACGAATTACCGATTGAAGCTGATGTATAGTTTTTATAATTTCCATCTAAATTTACTAAAAAACTCCGCAAAATAAGTAATAATATTCCACTTCAGCTACACTTTAGGTTGAATAAATCGAAGTTGCAAATGCTTAAGCACTGAATTTAAAGTACTAATCCTTCTTCTTATTGATGGCAAAGAAGCATTTCATCTTTTACTTTTGGGGTATTGCATCAATAGAATAATTGGTCTAAATGACTAAAAGACAAATAAAATGTATTATCTTTGTATTCCAAAATCGCATTTAGTTTTAGTTTAGAATGGAAGCCACCAAAGTTTTATTTATTTCTCAGGAACTCGTTCCTTACCTCCCAGAATCTGAAATAGCCACCATTTGCCGTCAACTGCCTCAAGGAATTCAAGACCGAGGAAAAGAAATTAGGACATTTATGCCTAAATTCGGTTGCATCAACGAGCGCAGAAATCAGCTTCACGAGGTGATTCGACTTTCGGGTATGAATATGATTATCGACGACACCGATCACCCGTTGATTATCAAAGTTGCATCCATTCAATCGGCTCGTATGCAGGTCTATTTCATTGACAACGACGATTACTTTCAACGCAAAGGAATGGTTGCTGACGAAAACGGAGTAGAATACGACGACAACGACGAACGCGCAATTTTCTTTGCACGAGGCGTTCTCGAAACAGTAAAAAAACTGCGTTGGACGCCAGACATCATTCATTGCCACGGCTGGATAACTGCTCTTGCACCGCTCTACATCAAGAAATTATATTCGGAAGATCCATTTTTCCGCAATTCAAAAATCGTCTTTTCGCTCTACGACAACGATTTCAAAGGCAAATTCCGCAAGGGATTCAGCGAAATGCTTCGTTTCGATGGCATTAGCGACGAAGACGTTTCGACCATTGCTGGCAAAGAACTAGATTTCACCGAACTTTCTCAATTTGCCATCAACTACTCCGATGGTGTGATTCAAGGAAGCGAAAATGTGAACGAAGCGGTTAAAACTTACGCTCAAGCAACCGGATTGCCTTACCTTGACCACCAACAACCCGACCAATACATCGATGCTTATAATGAATTTTATGACATTGTGTGGGCAAATGCTAATAAATAAAAATATTAGAAACGGGGTTGCCACTACTTCCAATTTAATCATTACATTTGGCTTTTGATATTCAAAAACCTGATTCTGAAGATGAATTTTAAATATTTCTTCCTTTTATTAGCCGTTGTTACATTTGCAGCTTGCTCCGATGATATGAGCTTAATTGGCTCTTCTATTCAACCCGATTCCGACAAAGTTGACATTCGTCCAGATACTCTACTATTGAGTGATTCCATTTCGACTTTTGACATTGGCTCAATTTATGCCCTTTCTAACTCTGCGTTACTTGGCAATTTAAGCGATAAAACGTATGGCGAAACACAATGTGATTTTATGGCACAATTCAATTGTACTGAAAATTTCAACATTCCCGATTCGGTAATTAGCGGAAAAGACTCCCTCTTATATTCTACCGTAACACTTCTTTATAGGTCTTATGCAGGAAACCCTGATGAGCCGATGCAAGCCAGTGTTTATCAACTAAACAACAAGTTAAGCAAAGAGATAAATTCTGATGTAGATGCGTCGAAATATTGCAATAAATCCATTCTTCTTGGTAGAAAAGGATACGTAGCAAAGAACGTTTACGCGGCATCTGGTAACTCGGCTTACGATTCGATTCAAATAAAACTAAGCAATCAATTTACGAAAGATTTCCACGATAAACTGAGAAATAACCGTGGATTTTTTCAAAGCAACGAGTCATTCGCCAATTATTTTCCTGGAATATACGTAACTAATAATTCTGGATCAGGATCGATTGTATCCATTGAATCGATTTCATTGAATTTCTTCTTCAAATACAAAGTAGATACAACTTACAAAGGTCAAGACTCAGTTATTGTGACTTCTCATTCGATGAAAGTAAATGAGGAAACTTATTTAGTTAATCGCTACAAAAACAGTCACTTACCTATTCCTGCTAAAACTGACAATTACACTTACATCAAGTCACCGGCAGGGCTATTCAACCACATCAATATTCCGATTAAAAAGTTGGCCGAAAAAGTTGGAAAATCTAGACTCAATGGTGCAAAACTGACCATCAAAGCAGAACGCCCAAATTATGATACAAATACGTTGCTCTCACCACCAAGCTATTTAATGCTGATAAAGGAGAATGAATTGGCTGATTTCTTTAAAAACAAGCCTCAATTTGATGCAAGAAAACATGCTTATGCAACGTTCAATTCTTCGACAAATAGCTACACATTCACCAATATTTCAAAAATATTCACGGAATATTTGAGTGAAACAGGAAATTACAACGGACCTGATGCCATAGCGTATGTATTGCTTCCAGTTTCGGTAAATGAATCGACTTCGCCAGTTACAATTAGACATGCGAACAGTCCAACAGGCATAAAACTATTAAAAGACGGGTTGAATTTATCATTGGTAATTGCCAAATAATCATTCAACTTAAAGCTAGACGCGCTTATTTCAGAAGAAACCAAATCTTACTCTTCCGAAATAAGCGTTTTTTATATTAGTTGGTCAGAAAAATAGTGCTATAAAAGAGTATGCGACTCTTTCGTTTGAGATAAATTCTTAATTTTGTCGTACACATCAATCGGATATGACTCTAAAAGCAAAAAGCAAAACTTTTTGGAAAAAGCTTAAATTCAAATACAAACTATCTATCCTCAACGAGAAGACGCTGGAGGATGTGTTTGCATTTAGGCTTTCGTTGCTTTCGGTAATCTACGCTGGTGCTGTTCTTTTCATCGTTACCTTGGTTGTCGTATCTTCGCTTATCGCCACCACGCCACTTAAAAACTATCTGCCCGGTTATCTTGATATCAATGCTCGTCAGGATATCCAGAAAAATGCGTTAAAAGTAGATTCGCTGGTCGAAATTGTGGCACTACAAGAGAAATATTTAGCACAAGTGAAGAGCGTTCTGAGCGGTAACATAGCCTTTGATTCGCTCACTACAAACATCGATTCGCTGAACAACATCGACCCCGAAAAGTTGAAAGCTACCGAAGATGAACTTGACTTCCGCAAACAGTATGAAGAGGATGAAAAATACAACCTATCGATAAAACCCACTGTTCACGACGATGCACGTGATTTGGCATTTAGCCGTCCAGCAAAAGGAACGATTATGAAATCGTTCAATCCTGCGCGTAAACTTTTAGGCATCACGCTTAGCACGCCACCTCAAAGTGTGGTGATGGCAGTACTTCTTGGCGATGTGATCCTGACTGGCAGACAAGAGAACGGTCTGAAATTCATTCAAGTGATGCACCAAAGTGGATTTGTATCGATATACAAAAACTGTAGCGAAGTGCTAAAGCAAGTTGGAAGCAGCGTGAGCACTGGGGAAGCCATTGCAAACAGCGACGATAAAGCGGCAGATAGGGCAGCTCATCCGTTTATGTTTGAGCTTTGGTACAAAGGTAAACCAGTCGATCCGACACACTATATTTTGTTTTGAGAACTATGAAGAAGAAAAAACTGGCAATTTTAGGTTCAACAGGCTCAATCGGCACGCAAGCGCTCGAAGTGGTTAGCGAAAATTCAGAATTGTACGAAATTTATGCTCTCACAGCCAACGAAAACGTCGATTTGTTGATTCAACAAGCAATTGATTTTCAGCCCGAAGCCGTAGTGATTGCCAACAAAGATAAATACAGTAAACTAAAAGAGGCACTCGATCATCTGCCCATAAAAGTTTACGCTGGCGCTGAAGCCATTGCTCAAATTGTTGAATCGGAACCAATAGACGTGGTTTTGACCGCGATGGTGGGCTTTTCGGGACTCATACCGACCATTGCTGCCATCAAAGCGGGCAAAGCGATTGCGTTAGCCAATAAAGAGACACTCGTGGTAGCAGGCGAATTGATCAAATCGCTCGCTCTTGAATACCGCACACCAATACTTCCTGTTGATTCTGAACATTCTGCCATTTTTCAATGTTTAGTGGGCGAAGGCAATAATCGGGTCGAAAAATTGATTCTGACGGCTTCGGGTGGACCGTTCCGCACATGGTCGATGGATCAGTTGGCACACGTCACAAAAGCGCAAGCACTGAAACACCCAAATTGGGAGATGGGTGCAAAAATCACCATCGACTCGGCAACGATGATGAACAAAGGGTTTGAAGTGATTGAGGCCAAGTGGCTTTTCGATGCAAAACCCGAGGAGATTGAAGTGGTGGTGCATCCACAGTCAATCATACATTCGATGGTGCAATTTGCTGATGGTTCGGTGAAAGCTCAACTCGGAATGCCAGATATGAAGTTGCCAATCAGTTACGCATTTTCGTTTCCGGATCGATTACCGAGCAAATCGCCACGCGTCGATTGGACCAAATGCACCGAATTCACCTTCGAGCAGCCCGATTTGGAGCGTTTCCGAAATTTGGCTTTTGCTTACGAAGCCATGCGTGTAGGTGGCAATATGCCTTGCATTCTGAATGCAGCGAACGAAATTGTGGTCGCAGCCTTTTTACAAGAAAAAGTCGGGTTTTTGCAAATGTCAGAAATTATCGAAAATACGATGCAAAAGTGTTCGTTCATCGCCAAACCGACATACGAAAATTACATACAAACCGATCTCGAGGCACGAAGAATCGCCTCTGAGCTTTTATAAAACAAATTAAAACAAAATAGATATGGAATCAATCCTTCTTAAAGCCTTTCAACTTATTCTTTCACTCTCGCTGCTCATCATCATTCACGAGTTCGGCCATTTTATGTTCGCTCGTCTATTCAAAGTCAGAGTTGAAAAGTTTTATCTCTTTTTTAATCCGTGGTTTAGCCTCTTCAAATATAAACCTAAAAACAGCGAAACCGAGTATGGAATTGGCTGGTTGCCTTTAGGCGGCTACGTGAAAATATCAGGAATGATCGACGAATCGATGGACAAAGAGCAGATGGCTCAACCGGCTCAAGAGTGGGAATTCAGAGCGAAACCAGCTTGGCAACGGCTATTGATTATGATTGGTGGTGTGCTGATGAATTTCCTATTGGCGCTGTTTATCTACTCGATGATGCTCTTCACGTGGGGCGACAAATACGTTCCGTTGAAAAACGTGACACTCGGAATGGAGTTTAGCGAAACGGCTCAGAAAGTGGGATTCAAAGACGGTGATATTCTCTTAAAAGCTGATCAGACTGAGCTTGTACGCTTCGACGAAAATACGCTGCGTAAAATTGCTGAGGCCAAAGTAGTCTCCATCGAACGAAGCGGTAAAGACACGGCAATAGCAATGCCAGCAGACTTTATGCAACGCCTGTTGAGAGAGAAAAAAGGTTTTGCAGCCAAGCGAGTACCAATGGTGGTCGAAAAACCTGTTGAAGGCAAGGCTGCTATTAAAGCAGGAATTCAGTCAAACGACAGTATCACGTCGATTAACGGAAAAGCAACCGTCACTGCACTTAACGTGATGGATACGCTCTTCAAAAACGCCAATAAGGTTGTAAAATTGGGCTTCTATCGCAACGGCACAGAGCAGTTTGCTAACGTGAAAGTGGACGAAACAGGTAAAATTGGTGTCGCTATCAAAAACGAAACAGATGTTTACAAATCGGAAGTTGCCTCGTTCAGCTTTGCACAATCGTTCCCTGCCGGAGCGAAAAAAGGCGTTGATAAACTCACCAACTACGTGGGCAGTATGAAATACGTGTTCACTAAAGAAGGCGCACAGAGTTTAGGAGGTTTTGGCACATTGGGCAGCATCTTTCCATCGGAGTGGAACTGGTTCGGTTTCTGGGAAATTACAGCATTCCTATCCATCATCCTTGCGTTTATGAACATTCTGCCTATCCCCGCTCTCGACGGTGGTCACGTGTTGTTTGTGTTGTACGAGATCATCACCCGACGCAAACCAAGCGAAAAATTCCTCGAATATGCGCAAATGGTGGGTATGTTCCTTTTGTTTGGGCTATTGTTGTTTGCCAATGGAAACGACCTTTTCAGATTCCTATTCAAATAATCGACCAATTAAGTTGTTAAAGCTCCAACTTGGAATTGCATCATCATAAAAAAGGGAAATCACTAATCTAAGTGATTTCCCTTTTTGCTTTTATTCAATTATAAAATTTCTCAGTCTAAATACAAATAGTCGTAGTGAATCAGGGCTTTTGCACCTTGCTTGCCGAGCATTTGGCGCGCTTTGTCGCTTTCGTACGAAATACGACCCACACCGATTTGCACACCATCCGGATTGAAGATTTTCACAATATCATCCTTCTCGAAATCGCCCTCAATTCGAACTACTCCAACAGGCAATAAGCTGACAGCTTTAGGCTGCGACATGGCATCGAACGCTCCTTGATTGATGTGCACTTCGCCTTTGGCAAAACCATCGGAATGTGCAATCCACTTCTTCACGCCCGAAATGGCTTTGTTTGAAGCCACGAATCGAGTACAAATCGCAGAGGAATTTTTCAACAAATCGGGCAGAATGTGATCTTTTTTGCCGTTTGCAATAATCACCGTCACACCTTCATCCGATACTTTGCGGGCAATGTTGCATTTGGTGAGCATTCCGCCACGACCAAACGACGACTTGTTGGTCTGAATGTAGTCCGACAAATCGACCTTCGAGCTCTTCACCTCCCGAATCACCTGCGAAGTCGGATCCGATGGGTCACCGTTGTAGATTCCATCGATGTTGCTGAGGATAATCAACGCCTCCGCTCCCATCATGGTAGCCACAAGACCCGACAGTTCGTCGTTGTCCGTAAACATCAACTCAGTAACCGAAATCGTATCGTTTTCGTTCACAATCGGAATCACGCGGTGCTCGAGCATCACGTTCATGCAACTCTTCTGATTGAGGTAGTGCATTCGTGTAGAAAGACTCTCTTTGGTGGTGAGCACTTGTCCGCAAGTGATGCCGTGGTCGCGAAAAAGTTCGTAGTACCGATTAATCAGTATTGCCTGACCAACAGCAGAATAGAGCTGACGTGCCGACACCGAATCGAGCTTTTTGTCGCTCTTCACCTCGCTGCGACCTGACGCCACAGCACCCGAAGAGATCAACACCACCTCAACACCTTTGTTGTGCAACTCCGCCACCTGATCGACCAACGCAGACATGCGAGTCACATCCAATGTGCCATCTTTTCGGGTCAACACATTGCTACCAATTTTCACTGCAATTCTTTTATATTGATATTTCATTAGTCGTAAGTCAAAAGTCGTAAGTCAAAAGTCGTAAGTCAAAAGTTGTTTGACTTCCTCCAACTTCTATACTTCAAAACACATTTTTCAAATTTTCTTCATTCAAAATATTTTTACCTTCGGCAGTATAGAGGGAAGCAATTCTATCTGCATAAACCTCTTCCACTTTCGGGCGAACGATTTTCATCGTGCTGTTCACCATGCGGTTTTGCTCGGTGAAAGGTTCTGGTAGAATGGCAAACGTGGAAGGCAACCAACGCTCGGGAAACATTCCTGCAAATTGTCCTTTGCCTTTGAATTTATCCACTTCGCTTTGAACCAATTTCACCGCCTCTTCCCTTCCCTTTGACGTGGATATATCCGACTGAACGGCTTTCTTTAGGTATTCTTTATTCACCACCAAAAGTGCTGTTGTGTAAGCATCTTGATTATTATGTAATACAATTTGATCAATCGCAGGAGAAAGCGACACGATCGCCTCTTCGATGCCTTCGGGACTGTATTTTTCGCCATCGCTACCTATGAGCAGACTTTTGAAACGTCCCAACACATAAAGCAAACCATCTTTGTTGATATAACCCAAATCACCAGTATAGAGCCAGCCCTCGCGCACTGTTTCGGCAGTAGAGACTGGATTTTTCCAATAACCAGCCATCACGTTTTCGCCACGGAAAAGCATTTCGCCCTTCTCGCCCTGCGGAAGGTCGTTTCCTTCGCTGTCAATTATACGCACATCGAGTGGTTTCACCAAAATTCCAGAAGAGCCAAAACGGTGACGCATGGGCGTATTTGACGAAATCACTGGTGTTGCCTCCGACAATCCATAGCCTTGAAACATTGGAATGCCGATGGCATGAAAAAACTGCTGCAAATCAGTATCGAGCAATGCTCCACCGCCAATAAAAAATTGAAGATTTCCTCCAAAATTCTGCCTGACTTTCGAAAACAAGACTTTATCTGATAACTCAACAATTGGTTTGAGCAATATCCGAAGTCCAGTGCCGTAGGTCATTCCATCGCCGTGGTATTTGATAGCAATTTTTAAAGCGGAGTTAAACAACAATTCGGTAAATGCGCCTTTGGCACGAATACCATTCTCAATATTCTTCTTGAAATTCTTCGCCAAAGCCGGAACGCTCAACAGCAAATGAGGCTTTAACTCTTTGATATTCTGTGGAATATTCTTCAGGGTCTCCATCGGAGTTTTCCCCAGTTGCACAAAGCCAACACCAGCGCCACATTTCATAAAGATATAGAACCCAACCACATGAGCGAAACAGTGATCGAGCGGCAAAATAATCAGAGTTCGCCACGTTTCGGGCACGTTAACCAATGTAAGCGCTTGCTCCACATTGGCTGTATAGTTTCGGTGCGTCAGAATCACCCCTTTCGGTTCGGCTGTAGTGCCTGAGGTATAAGTGATGGTGGCGTAATCGTCGTTTTGAATTGCTTGCGAAGTAGTCAAAAACTCTTCCAACGAATGAGTTGCGAGGTACTCCTTACCCAACTGATAGAGTTCGGATAACGCAATCTCACGCTCTTCGTATTCAGACAAATGATCAAACACCACAATTTTCTGAACGTTTGGAATTTTATCCTTTATGGCACGAATTTTAGGCAGTTGACCACCCGAAACAAGAATATATGTGCTATCGGAATGTTCGATGCGAAACAGTAGATCATTAGTCTCTTCGAGCTTAACAGACAATGGAACATTGACAGCACCAGCGTAAAACATCGCCAATTCGCCAATAATCCATGCGCTTCTGCCTTCTGAGAGCAATGCGATATTGTCCCCTTTCTCCACACCAATGGCCTTTAGCCCTGCGCCAAACCGATAGACCAGTTCTCGCGTCTGCTCGTATGAGGTTTCGATGTATTTTTTGTCTGTTTTTTCAAACAGAAATGAGTTGTGCGGAAACTGACTTACCGCTTTCTCAAACAGATCGACAAGTGTATTTTTCATTGCGAAAAAATTTAATCTAATTCAACTTCTTCTACAGGTTGTGGCTTTTTGCGCACCACCATTGCACTGATTTCCCAAAGCATATAAATCGGGATAAAAACCACCATCAGCGTAAACGGATCGCTCGAAGGAGTGATAACCGCCGCCAAAATCATGATGACCACAATGGCGTGTTTCCGAAATTTATGGAAAAATCCACGGTGCAAAATACCGACTTTGGAGAGCAACCACGACAACAACGGAAGTTCGAACACCAAGCCCATAATGAAGCACAGCATCAGAAAACTATCCATGTATGAATCGAGCGAGACGCTGTTTTCTATGTAACTACTCAAATGATAACCAGCTAAAAAACGCAACGTGAGCGGAAAAACCATCAAATAGCCAACCACTACGCCTATAAAAAACAGCAGATTACCGAAGAAGAAGGCTGAACCCGCATTTTTACGCTCGTTGTCGTAAAGTGCAGGTTTAATAAACAGCCAAATTTGATAGATGATAAACGGAAAACTAACCACCATTGCCAACCACAAGGAGGTAGACATGTGGATAAAAAACTGAGAAGAAAGGTTGATATTGATGATTTTGACCTGAAAATCGCCAATGCAAAAATCTGGGAAAAAGAGCGGATATTTCACCGCCATCCGATTCATCCATTCGTAGAGAAAGAAGTCGTTGCGCGAAGGAGCGAGTATGACATTGTCGAACAACTCCTTCATATAAGTAAACAGAACCCCCGAAACCACTGCCAAGAAAAGAACAATGCGAAAAAGCACTTCTCGCAAGTCGTCGAGGTGATCCCAAAAGGTCATTTCACTGATCTCTTCAATCGTCATTATTTGTCACTCTCTTTTTTTTCCTCTTTCGAGTCGCTTTTCAAATCTTTTTCTACTTCAGTCATCCCCTCTTTGAAGCTCTTAACGCCTTTACCAACGCCTTTCATCAATTCAGGAATCTTCTTACCACCAAAAAGCAACAACACAATCAGAGCGATAATGATTACCTCACCTGTTCCAAGATTTAAAAACAATAAATGGTCCATAATAGTAGCCTGTTTTTGAATTATATTTCGAATTTAAATTTATCTGTGTGAAAAAGTGATAAAATGGCAACATTTACTCACTTTCGCTAAAGGTGCAAATATACTTCTATCTTGTCAAAAAAGAGAAACATCGGAACTTTTTTATTAATTTTGCATCCGAATTTAGCAACCCTCAATGGTTTTGAGGTGCAAATAACTACGCATTCATTGTTAAACAATAAAATTACGCTTATGAAAGCTTATGTATTTCCGGGACAAGGTGCCCAATTTGTAGGAATGGGTAAAGAGCTGTACGAAAACTCTTCGTTGGCTAAAGATCTATTCGAAAAGGCAAACGAAATCCTTGGATTCCGAATCACTGATTTGATGTTCGAAGGCACAGACGAAGACCTTCGTCAAACGAAAGTGACTCAACCAGCTATCTTTCTTCACTCTGTGATTCTTGCGAAAACACTTGGCGATAAATTTACACCAGAAATGACTGCTGGTCACTCGTTGGGAGAATTCTCTGCTTTAGTAGCAGTTGGCGCATTGTCTTTCGAAGACGGAGTAAAACTGGTTTATGCACGCGCAATGGCTATGCAAAAAGCGTGCGAAGCAATGCCTTCGACAATGGCTGCGGTATTGAACCTCTCTGACGAGAAAGTAGAAGAAATTTGTGCTGGAATCGACGATATCGTTGTTCCCGCGAACTATAACTGCCCTGGTCAAATCGTAATTTCGGGTACCGAAACTGGTATCGACAAAGCGTGCGAACTAATGTTGGCGGCCGGAGCAAAACGTGCATTGAAGCTTAAAGTAGGTGGTGCGTTCCACTCTCCATGTATGGAGCCTGCCCGCGCTGAATTGGCTGAAGCTATCAATGCTACTGAATTTCACCAACCAATTTGCCCTGTTTACCAAAACGTAAATGCAAAACCAGAAACAAATCCGGCAACAATCAAAGAAAACTTGATAGCGCAACTGACAGCACCAGTACGCTGGACGCAAACAGTTCGCAACATGATTGCTGATGGTGGAAAAGACTTCACAGAAGTAGGCCCAGGTTCTGTATTACAAGGTCTAATCAAAAAAGTTGACAATACTGTCACGACGCAAGGAGCATAAGGTCTTATTCCATAAATAAAATGGCGTTTAATCGAAAGTTAAACGCCATTTTTGTTAGATAAAACTGTTACCTTTACAAAAAAATAACTATAAAACAGAAAATTATGTCCGTAATCATGGAATTTGCCATATTCCCCACAGACAAAGGGGCACACGTGAGCCAATACGTAAAACAAGTGGTGCAGATGATTGATGCTCTACCCTACCAAAGCCAGTTAACACCAATGGGAACCATTGTAGAATGCGAAACAATGGAAGAGTGCCTCGACATTATATCGAAAGCCAATGCAATCCTAGAACTCAATGCCGAACGCGTATATTGCACCGTTAAGTTCGACAACAAAGTGGGGAAAAGCAGCCAAATGGACTACAAAGTGAAAGCAATTAGAGGAGAAAAGAAAATCTAGATGGTTTATTTACTAAAACTTAGGCTTGTTTTTCGAAGGAAGCCATCGTTTTATCGAAGCAGCCTTTTGGTGCTAAATAACCCATCCGTTCGCTAACGGTGATAAGTTTAATTTTAGACCAAAACTCCGTTTTTTCGATAATGCCGTGCGTTCTGACCTCCATATTTATCTTTTCGATCACCTCATTTGGCACTGTGCGGTCGTAGATAACGATTGTGTTTGGCACAATCTCGTCCACAAAATTCAATTGCACTGCAGGGTAGAAAAAGTAGATGATATTCTTCTTCGTCATTTCGAAATCAGCTGTAAGAATCAGCACATTTACCGTTTCGAACCAATTGATGGTTGTTTTTTTAAGAAGATTTAATTCAAAATATCCCGCCAACGCTTCGGCCGAAAAACTAGTGAATTCCCACACAATAGTGCGGTCTTTGTTCGTAAGAATCGTTATGCGATTTTGAGTCAGATAGAGTAAGTAAGGATCAGAAGGGCCTTTCATAAACAGAAACCCATCTTCGTACTTTCCGAATCCGTAGCCATTGCCAATAAACAAAGAGGCTACTTCTAAAATTTCTTTCTCCATAATTTGAGGTATTGTAAGTTAATTTAAATTCGTCTCTTTTCTACAAATCCTTGCGCCAATAAAGCATCGGAGGCGTAGTGTCGTCGAACCCAAAACGGCGGTAGAGGTACTGTGCCGGAATATTATCTTCACGCACTTCGAGCGTTATTCTACTGCAACCAATCATCTCAGCCTCGGCCACCAATGCATCCATCAGCTTCTTTCCCACTCCGCTTTGGCGGTATTCGGTAGAAACGAAAATATCGTGCACATTAATCATCGGCTTCACGGTGAAGGTCGAGAAAATCTTAAATGCAACGATGATACCCGAAGGCGCATCGTTGGTGATTGCAAGCAACACAATTGCAGTCGGATGGTTATTTAATCCATCTACCAATCGAAGTTGCTGAAGCGGGTTGAGTGGTTTTCCACCGCCCATATCGTCGAGGATGTATTCGTTCACAAGCATTCCCAATGCCTTCAAATGGTCGGGATTGTTGAAATCGCACTCCAAAATATATGTTTCATTTATCATCGTTCGATAAGTTCTTATAGTTTTTTGGTTCTAATTCGTATTTCGTAATTCGAAGACCCAGAATACGCTCCGAAACACCCAACGAATGAGCAGTTTTGGCAATGTTTCCTTTGAGCGAAATCAACGTATCTAGAATCATCTGTTTCTCCACCTTTTCGATAATGGAGCTCAGTGTTCCTTTGTTGATGGTGTCTGACGAAGCTCCGGTTTGTAGCGTTGGTGGCAGATGATACGACCGAATCACCTGATCGGTGCTCAGAATCATAGACCGCTCGATGACGTTCTCAAGTTCGCGAATGTTGCCCGGCCAGTTATACATCATCAGCAAATCAATCGCTCCACCAGATATGCGTTTCACATCAGTACCGTTGATGCGGTTTATTTTCTGAATAAAGTGATCCACCAGAATCGGAATATCTGCTCGTCGCTCACGCAATGCTGGCACATAAATCGGGAAAACATTTATCCGGTAATAGAAATCTTCTCGAAAAGTGCCTTTCGAAATCATATCTTCGAGGTCGCGGTTGGTGGCAGTCAGAATGCGAACGTTAATGTCGATTGTTTTGGTACCTCCAACCCGCTCGAATTGACGCTGTTGTATCACGCGCAACAATTTCACCTGAATAGAGAGCGGCACTTCGCCTATTTCATCGAGAAAGATGGTGCCACCGTCGGCTTGCTCAAACCTCCCAACGTGTTGCGAACTTGCTCCGGTAAACGAACCTTTCTCGTGGCCAAATAGCTCGCTTTCTATCAAATTTTCGGGCAAAGCTGCGCAATTGACTTTGATAAACGGTTTGTTGGCGCGCGGACTAGCTTTATGAATAGCCTCTGCAATTAACTCTTTTCCGACACCACTTTCACCACGAATCATCACCGAGGCATTTGTACGAGCCACTTTGTCGATCATTCCATACAAATCGTTCATCAGCGACGAATTACCAACAATGTTGTCTGGTTTCATCGATTGAGCGCCCTTCAACCGTCGGTTTTCTTCGCGAAGAGTTTCAATTTCTTCGATCTGCTTTTGGCGGTCGGCTACACTTCGTGCAATCAGTAACCCCACGATGCTCAGAAATTTCGATTCCGCCGTAAAATCAATAAAATTGCGATGATGTTTGTGTATGCTCAACGTTCCTGCAATCTCTTCATCTACAATAATTGGAACGCAAATAAAAGCGGTTGTCAGAATGCTGTTGTAGTTGATACCCGTCTTATTCAGAAAATTTGGAGCTTTCGAAATATCGGGAATAATTACCGCTCGTTTTTTGCTAACCACTTCACCAATTATTCCTTCGCCAAACTTGTACACGCCTCTGTTTCGCTCTTCATCAGTCAATCCGTAAGCTGCTTCAATTGAAAGATTCGAAACATTGCGATTCACAATCGTAATCATACTATATTGTGCATGCAAAAACTTACAAACATTTGGTAAAATCTGCTCTAAATCGCTCTTTATGTCCTGACTTCTGCTGATGGTATTGCTTAAGTTGAACAGGAATGTTAGATCCGATTCACTAAAGCATTGCTTGTTCATCTTATCACAAATCATATCGCCCCCAATCTTTAAAAAACTATCCTATTGAGATGTAAAAATACATATTTTAGTGATTTGTGTAAAACATACACCTATAATAAAAGCAAAAAGATTCAATTTTATTATTTATACTATCATTATGTCATTAATACACTGGAAATCTCGTGATATGCTGCCTCCATCTCCCACTCAGAGACAGTTCGCTTGTGCTGCGAAGCTATCTGCTTAATGCGCTCAACCATCCATTCTACCTGTTTATTGTTCAAATGAATGTTTTTACTTTTAAAGAAATGAAGCACCGCCGAACGACCCGAATGTGTGCCAAAAACAGTCAAACTGGTTTCGCGCCCCACTAATTTACCATCGAACGCCTGAAAAGCTTTCGGATCGAACAACGAGCTACGAACGTGAATGCCCGACTCGTGACTAAACACCGATGCTCCCGTGACAGCTTTTCCATCGGGAATGGGTCGCAGGGAGCATTCAGCTACCTTACAGCAAAGTTTTTGGATTACCGAAGTGTCGTATTTCTTGATTTGGAATTGCGTGGAAAGGCTCATCATCACCTCTTCGAGTGCCGAATTGCCAGCTCGTTCGCCCAAGCCGTTGGCAGTGACACTCAAATTGTCGGCTCCAGCCTCCCACGCAGTGATGGCGTTCGCAGTCGCCATTCCCAAATCGTTGTGCCCGTGAAAGTCGATGGACAATGTGGGCAGTTGAGTTTTGATAGTACGAATCAATTGAAATGTGGAGTATGGTGTGAGCATACCCACAGTATCGGCAATTCGCGCACGGCAAATAGCTTGTTGCGAAGCCAACGTGAGAAATTCCATTAAACGACTTTTATCAGCACGACCAGCATCTTGCGCTCCTACGCTAACGTATTTGAAGAAACGACGGGCATAGACCACCAATTCAGGTAAACTACTCTTCACCCAATCGAAATCTTTGCCAATGGAACTGAGCTGGATATCCGATAGCGGAAAGGCAATGTGAATGCCTTGCGCACCGGTTTTGGCACACGCATCAATGTCAGATTTCAATGCGCGACTCCATACAGATATTCGTGCGTTGAGCTTTAAACCGACTATTTGGCGAAGAGTCTCTACCTCATCGGCACCCATAGCGGGAATGCCGGCTTCGAGCTCGTCAACACCTGATTGATCGAGTAATCTGGCAATCTGGAGTTTCTCTTCTCGCGTAAATGAAACTCCTGGCGCTTGCTCGCCATCTCGCAACGTAGAGTCGATGAGACGGGGTGCAACAACGGTTTTATCAGCGTAAGTTTCCATTTTGTTCGATGTTATATTCTTGTTTTAACCGCAGAGAACGCTAAGAGGGCGCAGAGGGCGCAAAGATTTTTTAATCTGCGTTATCTGCGAGATTTGCGGGACAAGAAAATTATTTTGCAATAAGATAATCCTCGACTGCCTCGTCGTTTTCGAGTGCATCGAGAATTTCTTCAATCTTATCCTCGTCGATGCCACCGTACCAAAGATTTTTGGGCTGAACAACCATCACCGGACCTTGACTGCATACATTGAGACAAGCAGTGGTGGTTACTACGGCATCAATCCCTCTATCAGAACATCCTTCTGATATCATTTGTACAAAAGAAGTTGCTCCTTGTTTGTTGCAAAAGCCTTGTGCATCGCCGGCTGCGCGGTACGAATTGCACACGAGAATCATGTAATCTGGTTTTTTCATAACTTTTATAAATTAGCAAATTAGTATATTAGCAGATTAGCAAATGGTGGATTAGCAAATTGACTGAGTCTATCAATTGGCTAATTTCCGAATTGGCTAATTATCAAATTATCACCCGCAGCCCATGCTATTGCCTTTGCAAGACTCGCCGCATTTGGCAAACTCAGACTTAGCAAGCGTTTTAAGCGGTTTGTTGAGATAGACAGCATCGAGACCAGAATCGATAAGACCACTCATTTGAATGACGCGTACACCGTTCTCTTGAAGAATGGTCAAAGGGGTTTCGCCGACACCCGCTACTAACACTGCTTGGCAATCAATTAATGTTTCGTTCGCCATATTTTCCCAACGTTTATCACCTGTGCCAGTAGGCGGTGTGTTGCGCGCTTCGATAAACCTATATCCATTACGTGTTTGCTCGAAGATGTGCAGTTTATCGGCTTCTCCAAGGTGAAGATTGACTAACAAACCTTCGTTGGTAGCAACTCCTACACGGATGCGGTTTTCGTCTTTATTGACAACCAACGTAGAGAATTGCGCAATCATGTCCATCGCCTCTTTGTTGTCGTGACCGAGCAATCCGGCAGCATCGGCGCGACAACGAGCACAATGCGCCATCGGTTTGATGTATTTTGCAATCGTCTCTTTAATACCTTTCATCATCTCTTTAGATGGCTCTTCGAACTCTTCGAATGCTGTATCGGCAGTTGGGTACATCGGAATGCAGTTCATCGTGTCAGCACCCATTTCGCCCATCTTTTTGGCTAACTCTTCGATGTCTTGATCGTTTACTCCGGGAATGATGACGGTATTGATTTTTACCGTAATGCCTTTCTCTTTCAACTTCGAAATACAAGCCAGCTGACGTTCGAGAAGCAACGACGCACCTTCCGTGCCACGATACACACGACGGTTGTAGCGCACCCACGAATAGATTTTGGCTAACGTTTCTACATTGAGCGAATTGATGGTGATAGTGACGTGAGAAACGCCTATCTCGGCAATACGGTCGATGTGAGGCTCAAGCTCCAAACCATTCGAAGAAAGGCAATAGATAATATCGGGAAACTCAGTCTGCATCAGCTCCATCGTGCCGATTGTCTCATTCGGATTGGCAAACGGATCGCCTGGCCCTGCGATGCCAATCACGCTGATGTTGGGCAGTTTTTCGCTCAACGATTTGAGGTAATGCACTGCCTGAATAGGAGAAAGAACTGAACTGGTGACACCGGGACGGCTCTCGTTGCAGCAATCGTATTTACGATTACAATAGTTGCACTGAATGTTGCATTTAGGTGCTACAGGTAAATGAACTCGCGCTTGCGTGTGTCTCGCTTCTTCGTTGAAGCACGGATGTTTTGATAGATCTTTCATTTTTCTTTCCCTTTCTCTTTTGACCCCACCCCGCCCTCCCCAAAAGGGAGGGAGAAGAGATGCCGTTTTATTGTTGTTTATTCCGAAAATTACATATTACATATATTTATATCCGACGGGCGATTTGGCTTGCTTTCGTTCGAGCAATGTGTTTGCAACTTGCTCAAAAAGCCACGTAGCGCCTTCGTACCCAAGGGTTTTGATGTGTTGTGCACCGATACGATCGTGAATCGGGAAACCGCAACGAACGAGCGGAATGTCCATTTTGCGGGCAATGTAGTAGCCCTTGCTATTGCCAATCATCAGGTCGGGTTGCAACTCTTGCATGGCTTCGTCCATTTGGTCGAAACTCATTCCTTGACCCACAATCATCGGTTCGTAGTAGTTGTCGCCCAATACGATTCGGAGCGTCTCTTCGAGTTTACCACTTTCGCCACCCGATGCACAAAGCACAGGTTTGAGGCCGATTTCGGAAGCCATAGCAGCGAGTGCAACTACAAGGTCTTCTTCACCAAAAATGACTACTTTTTTATCTGAAACGTATTTATGACCGTCGATGTAAAGATCGACTACTCTACCGCGTTGACGGGTATATTTTTCTGGAATAGCCTTTCCTGAAAATCTTGCTAACGAATCAAAGAAATCGTCTGTTTGGTTGACTCCAATAGGAATACCAAGGCGAATATTTGGAATATCAAACTTAGACTCGAGGTATTCGCCCGCAGATTGTGTGGAGTGATTGCTCTTGATGCGACCGTTGAGTCCGCCTGCATTGAGGATGTATCCGAATTCGATTGAAGCGGCTGCCGAACCACACAAACGCAACGCATTGAGCGTGGTTCCGCCATCGGCTATGCGTTTGTAGCTGTCCCACGAGGTATTGTCGAGCGTGTCGGAGTAGTCGGGGAAAATGGTGGCTTCGATGCCGAAGTCTTCGAAAATCTCCTTGAGATGACGAATGTCTTCGGGCGTAATGAGATTACAAAACAGATTGAGGTGACTACCTGATGTATCGCTACCTTCGGCCAATGCTTTCACAGTGGCATAGACCGCTTCGTGGAATCCATCGGCATGTGTGCCTTGGTAACTTGGCGTAGCTGCGAAAATCATTTTGGGAATCTCAACTGGCTCTTCCTCGTGAATCGCGTTGTATTCGTGTATCAGTTTATGCACATCTTCGCCAATGGTCTCGCTCAGGCAGGTGCTGGCAATGGCGATAACCTTTGGATGATATTGGCTGATGATGTTATCAATACCAGTGTTGAAATTTTTGTTTCCTCCGAAAATGGTGGTCTCTTCGCTGAAGTTCGACGATGCAATATCGACCGGCTCGCGGTAGTGACTGATGAGGTAGCGGCGAATGTAGGTGGCGCACCCTTGCGATCCGTGCAACATGGGCAACACGCCTTCGATTCCTTTGAACGCCAAGCAGGCTCCCAGCGGCGTGCATTGCTTGCAGGCGTTGCACGATGCGGTGTAGGAAGTTTCTTCCGGTTTTTGTGGTGATGTATAGATGTGTGCCATATTGTTGGTTCCTTTCTTTTTTCTACTAAGGTGAAAAAGTTAGTAAATAAGGTTTTTAACCTTAGTAGAAGACAATTTCTATTCAATTTCAATCTTAATACCTTATATCACTGCTTTCGGATGCCTTCCTTAACGCTGGTTGGGCTTCCTTAAGACGGAAATGCCTTCCTTAACGTGGTTTTGGCCTCCTTAACGCCGGTTTTGCATTCCTTAAGGCGGTTTGTCCACTCCTTAACGCCGGTTGTGCATTCCTTAAGGCGGTTTGTCCGTTCCTTATCGCCAGTTGAGCATTCCTTAAGGTCGGTTGAGCATTCCTAACCGTGGAAATGGCTTCCTAATGATCGGTTGTGCGTTCCTAAAGGCGGTTTATGCACTCCTAACGACTGGTTGTGCATTCCTAACGGCAGCTTTTGTCTTCCTAACGGTCGGTTGAGCATTCCTAATGACCAGTTGAGGATTCCTAACGTCAGATTTGGCTTCCTAAAACGCTATCCCCGCTTCACAAACTGCCAAACCGGACTGCAAACGGTTTCGTACACCTCTTTGGCAAAGTTGAGCATCCCTTCGTAGCCAGCCAATGCGAGTTTGCGCTCGTGGTTGTGGTCGCAAAATCCGATGCCAAGTTTGTAGGCTATTGGTCGCTCTTTGACCCCACCGATGAAAAGGTCGGCTCCTGTTTGTTTCACAAATTCGGAGAGTTCTACCGGATTGGAGTCGTCGACCAAGATGCAACCGTCGTCGCAAATGGCACGCAGCAATTTGTAATCTTCGGTGTTGCCTGTTTGTGTGCCAGCGATTACGGTTTGTACACCAATCAATCGCAACGCTTTAACGAGCGAAATGGCTTTGAACGCACCACCGACGTAGATGGCGGCTTTTTTGCCTTCCAAGTTTTCGCGATAAGGTGCTAAAGCGGGCAACAAGGTAGAGACTTCGGCACGAACCAACTCTTTGGCACGCTCCATCATCTCGTCGCTTTTGAAAAATTTCGCCACATCGTAGAGCGCTTCCGACATATCTTCGATGCCAAAGTAGGATACCTTCATAAAAGGAATCTCGTGTTCGGCTTTCATGCTTTTTGCCAGGTGCATCATCGAGCCGGAGCATTGCACCACGTTGAGTGCTGCGCGGTGAGCATTGCGCACATCGTTCACCCGACCGTCGCCCGTGATGGATGCCACGATTTGAATGCCCATTTTTTTGTAATAATCGGTCAGAATCCACAACTCACCTGCGAGGTTGAAATCGCCCAGAATGTTGATGCTGTAAGGGCTAATCTCTTTGTCGTCGGCTGTGCCCACAAGCGAATTGATGGCGTCGCAGGCAATTTTGTAGCCGTCTTTTTTCGATCCTTGAAACCCTTCGGATTGCACGGGAATGACCGAGATGCCTTTTTCGGCTTCCACCTTGCGGCAAACGGCTTGCACATCGTCGCCAATCACGCCCACAATGCAGGTGGAATAGACGAAAGCAGCTTTGGGCTGATGTTTGTCAATCAACTGAATGAGGGCATTATATAGTTGCTTTTCGCCACCGAAAATGACGTGTTTCTCACGCAAATCGGTCGAAAAGCTGCTGCGGTGTAGTTCGGGACCTGACGACATTGCGCCGCGGATATCCCAGGTGTATGTAGCACATCCGATGGGACCGTGCACCAAATGAAGCGCATCGGCAATGGGATAGAGCACCACTCGCGAGCCGCAAAACACACAGGCGCGTTGGCTGACCGATCCGGCCACACTAGGACGACCGCCAATCAGTTCGTGTGCATCCTTACCCTTGGTAACGATTTGCGTTTGTCTGTCTTGTAAAAAATCTCCCATCGTTGTTTGTTATTAATAAATTGAACGCAAAGTAGCGAAATCGCTAAGTTTTGGTTTGTGTGCTGATTTATAATCGCGTTATCAAATTCGCCCCTAAATCCCCTGAAGGGGACTTTTAGTTTCTACGGTTGAGGTGATTTTTGTTCATTCATGCAAAAGATGATGAATTGCACTCTCTGAAGTCCCCTTTAGGGGATTTAGGGGCAAATTGCAAAAATTTCACCCAACCGTTATGATTAAAAAACGCAAAGCAAACTAATTACCGAAACAGATTATCAATGTTTGTAATAGATCGCTTTGCGTTTTCACAGTAAAGAAAAAAGAAAGTGTGTAATGGAAAGTAATACGTGAATCAGAATCGACTCTTACCAAATCAGTACTTCATTGTACTACTTTCCACCTACCGATGGCTACCGGATTTGTAATCAGTGGTTCTCTCACTACCTGATTACATCACTAATTCGGCTTTGTCTTCGATACATTCACGGTCGTATTTATCAAGGAATAGGTTGAGCATTTTTTCGACCAAACGAGTTGCTCCGACGTATCCCACATAAGGGAAGTAGCTGTGTCCGATTCTGTCCATAATCGGGAAACCGAAACGTAGGAATGGAATTTGCTCGTCGCGCTCGATGTATTTGCCATAGGTGTTACCAATCAGCAAATCAACCGGTTCGTTTTTGATCCATTGGTGCATCAGGAACATATCTGCTTGTGCGCCACTGCGGTATTTGGCTTCGGGTACTTTTTCGCCTAGAATTTCTTTCATACGAATGTCGAATTCATTTCCAGGAGTACCTGTTACGATGTACACAGGTTTCATATCCATATCCACCAAGAATTGAACCAATGGAATCAACTGATCGGGATCGCCCCACAATGCAACACGTTTGCCATGCAAGTAGCGGTACATATCAGTGAGCACATCCATCAAGCGGCCGCGTTCGTCAGCAACTTCTGTCGGTACAGACACTGCGCCATACACCGAAAGTGCATTCACAAAAGCATCAGTAGCACGTATGCCGATTGGCAAGTCGAGCACATCGAATTTAACTTTGCATTTTTTCTCCAAATTAATAGCTCCATCGGTGGTGGCATAGCTTCCCAATCCGAGTGTGAAGCGGCTGTCGCCGGTGGTCTTCATTTCGGCAATGGTGGTTCCACCTTTAGGATACATGGTGTAGCGACCCAATTGAGGTGCATCCATCACGTCTGATGTGTCAGGGAAAAGTACAATCTTCACGCCCATCATCGCAGCTATGCGTTTGATTTCGCGCATATCCGATGGTTCAATCCAACCAGATATGATGTTCAATTGATCTTTCTTTACGCCTGTACTTTCAGAGAATCCTTTGATAAAACCAGAAACCATGTTCGAAAAACCGGTAACGTGCGAACCAACATAACTTGGCGTATTGCAATGTACCAGGTATTTGCCTTCGGGCACTTTGCCATCGTCTTTCGCTTTTTGGATAATTTGGTTCAAGTCGTCACCAATCGTTTCGCTCAAGCAAGTACTGTGAACTGCGATGATTTCGGGCTCGTACACTGCGAAAATGGTTTCGATTGCTTGCAGAAGGTTCGATTGACCACCGAATACAGCAGATCCTTCGGTGAACGAACTTGTGGCTGCCATGACCGGCTCTTTGAAGTGACGCGACAAGGTACTTCTATGGTAAGAGCAACATCCTTGCGAACCGTGGCTGTGTGGCAATGCGCCATTAAAGCCTAAAGCTGCGTACATTGCACCAATCGGTTGACAAGTTTTGGCAGGATTGATAGTTAGCGCCTTGCGCTCTACCACCTCTTTTGGGGTGTGTCTTAAAAACATAATTTGTTTCCTCCTATTATTTATGCGTATTCCACTTCTGTTCCTACACGACCGACCAATTCAGGTTGGCTTTCCCACGGTGCAGAAATCATTTTCCAAACGTTTGAACTCACCATCACTTCAATGTCTTGGTAGAAATTGATTGCGCCTTTGAATCCGGCATACGGACCGCCGTAATCGTAGCTGTGAAGCTGTTTCAATGGAATACCCATTTTTTGAACCACATATTTTTCTTTGATACCAGCACAGAATACGTCTGGTTTGTAGAACTCTATCAGTTTCTCAGTTTCCCAATGGCTGATGTCGTCGATAACGAGTGAGTTTTTGTCCATTTCTACCATCATACCATCGTATTCGCGGAAGAAGTTTTCGCTTTCGAGTTTCGCTTTGCGATCAGCAGCTAGACGCTCTCTGTAGAGTTTTTCGTCTTTTTCGATGTCCAATTCAGGAATGTTTCGGCTATCGGCATCTACTTTGATGGTTGGTATCACGGCACGACCTTCGTAGTCGTCGCGGTGAGCAAACTCGTAACCAGCTGAAACAGTCTTCATGCCCAACTCGCGGAACAAATCTTGGTAGTGGTGAGCACGAGATCCACCTACGAACATCATCGCCAATTTGTCTTTTGTTTTCTCGTAAGAAGCCACGCGAACCGCTTCTACTTCTGGCATTTCGGCAGCAATCAATGCTTCTACATTGGCAGTCAACTCTGGATCGTCGAAATATTGAGCGATTTTACGGAGTGATTTTGCAGTAGATTCAGCACCGATAAAGTTTACCTTTATCCAAGGTATTCCGTATTTGGCTTCCAACATATCTGCGATGTAGTTGATCGAACGGTGACACATTACCACACTTAAATCTGCGGTGTGTGCGCTACGAAATTGCTCTACCGTAGAGTTTCCTGAGAAGGAAGAGACCAACGTGATGTCGAGAATGTCCAACAAACGTTCGATTTCGAAAGCATCTCCACCGATGTTGTACTCCCCTAACATGTTGATGCGGTATTTGCCTTCGCGTTTTGGTTCGAGCGTTCCCACAAACTGACTGAAGATGTTGTTGTTCGCAATGTGGTGACCAGCTGACTGGCTTACACCTTTGTAACCTTCGCAAGCAAAACCAATCACTTCGATGCCCAACTCTTCGGTCATATCTTGTGCCACACGCATCACGTCGTCACCGATTAGACCAACCGGACAAGTTGCAAACACAGCGATGTATTCTGGGTGAAATAGGTCGTATGCTTCGCGAATCGCCTCTTTCAATTTGATTTCGCCACCAAACACGATGTTCGAATCTTGCATATCGGTACTGAAGCAGTATTGGATGTAGTTTTCCTCAGCATCGCTGTCGGTATGGGTTTGATTACGACGGGTCAACCAGCTGTAGAATCCACAACCGATAGGACCGTGTGTGATGTTGACCACGTTGCGGGTCGGACCAAGGATTACCCCTTTGCAACCAGCATACGTACAGCCGCGTTGTGAGATAATTCCGGGAATGGTGCGCACGTTAGCCTGAATCTCCTGAATGTTTTCAGGGTCGTTCACCAACATCGACTTAGCCCTTTTCTTGGCTACTTTGGTCGGATATTTCTCCAATATCTCGTTACGAAAAGCCGTTGGATCGGGCAATTCTCCTTTAAATTTATCTGTTTTCATCTCATTTTACCATAAATAGTGAATAACTAACGAAAGATTAGTCGAGTACAGAATCGCCGCTTTCGCCGGTTCGGATGCGGATGGCATCAAAACAGTTGACCACGAAGATTTTTCCATCGCCTGGAGTGTCTGTTCGGTTGGCTTCGATCAGTGTCTGCACAGCTAAATCTTTCTTTTTTTGAGAAACCACAAGGGTAATCATGCGGTGCGTACGAAGTGGAGGTTCGGGACCTAAGAGAGCCAAAGCTTCGGGGTGATTTTCGTTTGCCCCTTTTATTACTTTTGCGTCGTATGTGCCTTTACCTCTTCCGAAAACGCTGCCGGATGCCATGAACGAGTTGAGCCCAACGTCTGCCAAAGCTTGCTTGGTTTCGTTCATTTTATTGATTCTTATAAATGCAATAATCAGTTTCATCAGAAGTGTTTTTTAGAATTAATACTGGTTACAACTCTTTAGTGCCGCGACTGATGGTGTAGGCTTCTTCTACCGGAGTGACGAATATTTTACCATCGCCAAAAGCTCCTTTATCGCCTGTGCGTGCCGAATCCATGATGGTACGAATGCAAAAATCTTTGTCATCGTCGTTGATAACTAACATCAACAAATCTTTTGGCAATTCGTCGTAAACGACATTACCGATTTTCAAACCTCTCTGTTTTCCGCGACCAACTACCGGCATACGGGTGACAGCTACATATCCTGATTCGAAAAGAGCCTTCATCACTATTTGGCTTTTCTCTTGGCGAACAATTGCACGAATTAATAACATACTTTTTTGATTTAAAGTGAATGAATGAATTTTGGTTTCGCTGAATGATTTCGAATTTCACGACCCAACATTATCCTTTTGTGTCGCTGCATCACTCAGTCGGTTTACCTCGTACGGGATGTGAATTTTATGCCCCGCAGTCGGCAAATAGAATGGTGATTAGTTGAACAATCCGAATTCAATCAACAAACCTTCGAGTTCGTCGATTTCGATTGGAGTAGGCACAACATAATTAGTGTTCTCGTGAATCTTTTTAGCCAAAGCACGATATTCATCTGCTTGTGGATGTCCTGGGTTGTGCTCAATAACTGTTTTACGGTTGATTTCGGCACGTTGCACTTCGTTGTCGCGTGGCACAAAGTGAATCATTGTAGTTCCCAATCGTTTGGCAAACTCTTCAATCATTTGTTGCTCGTTGTCTACCTTACGACTGTTGCAAATCAAACCACCGAGGCGAACGTTACCTGCTTGCGCAAATTTCACGATACCTTTGCTGATGTTATTAGCAGCATACATTGCCATCATTTCACCCGAGCAAACGATGTAGATTTCTTGTGCTTTTCCTTCACGCATCGGCATCGCAAAACCACCACACACTACGTCACCCAATACATCGTAGAACACATAATCTGTTTCGAACATATTTGTATCGTAAGCGCCTAATTGCTCCAACAAGTTCACTGAAGTGATGATACCACGACCGGCACATCCTACACCTGGCTCTGGACCACCTGATTCTACACAACGAGTGCCGCCGTATCCAGCTTTGATTACATCGTCCAACTCTACATCTTCGCCCTCTTCGCGCAAAGTATCGAGTACTGTTTTCTGTGCGAGACCACCCAACAATAAACGTGTTGAGTCTGCTTTAGGGTCGCAGCCCACTACTAAGACTTTTTTACCCATCTCTGCCAATCCGGCAACAGTGTTTTGGGTTGTGGTCGATTTACCGATTCCACCTTTTCCGTAAATTGCAATCTTTCTCATAACCATTAACTTTTAGAATTTTACCTAAGTTGAAAATTGATTTCACTTAGTAAATGGCAAAGCGTGTGCCAAAGCAATGATTTATGTCGTAGGAAAGAAGAAAATAATCGTTATTCTATTGATAAACAACGATTTAAAATTTTGAAATATTTTTCTGATAATTCGTACTGCAACAGAAATGTATCATTCATGTAGTAGAATAAATCCAAAATCTACAAAAATGTAGGATTCAGAAAAGCCGATGTTTTGCTTTCTGTAAGGGGCAAAACGTGGTTTGCCAGTCGTTTGATTTCTTGTTTGTCGTGGCTCACAAGCAGAGTTGTCGTCTTCAACAGTTCGTGCGCCTTTTGAATTTCGGTCTGCAACGACAACCGCAAATCGTAATCTACAGCCGACAACGGCTCGTCGAGCAGCAATACCTCTGGCTTACCAGCCAATGCGCGTGCCAATGCTACACGTTGCTTTTGTCCGCCCGACAGTTGGTGTGGGCGTTGTTTGTGCAATGCTTCGAGTCCGAATACCTCCATCAGGAGTTTCACGTCGTGAAGGTTTTTCGCTGTCTGTGCAAATCGAATGTTCTCTTCCACGCTCATATTGGGAAACAGCGCATAATCCTGAAACATAAAACCCACTTTACGTTTCTGTGGCATGAGGTTGATTTTTTTCGTTGAATCGAACACCACCGTTTCGCCAATTGTAATCCTACCTTTATCGGGTTTCGTTAGCCCTGACAACAAACGCAACAATGTCGTTTTTCCAGAGCCCGATTTACCATACAGACAAATCAACTGATTGGCGGGAATGTTTATTTCTACTTCGAGTTTGCGTTCGCCTTCCGAAGTGAGCATTTTTCGTTCTATGTCGATGTGAATCATATTTTTTTGAGGAGTTATGGAGTTAAAGGAATTTTAAGAATTATGGGGGAGGCTTATCTATTTTTATTATTCACACTATATATAATAATGAGTAGCACAAACGACACAAGGAACATCACCACTGCATATTGGTTGGCCGTCTTGTAATTGAGCGCCTGCACTTCGTCGTAGATGGCAATGGATGCCACACGAGTCTCGCCGGGCATGTTGCCACCCACCATCAGCACAATGCCAAACTCGCCAATGCAATGCGCAAACGTCATCGCCACTCCAGTAATGATGCTCGGTTTGATGTTGGGCAACAACACTCTGAAAAAGGTGGTCGTTTTGGATTTCCCCAATGTGTAGGAGGCTTCGCGCAGACTGTCGGGCAGTGCTTGCAGTCCGTTTTGCAACGGTTGTATCATAAACGGCAACCCAAACAACACGCTCGAAATAAGAATTCCCACAAAGCTAAAGGCAAAGCGGATGCCAAAATGTTGTTCAAAAAAGGAACCAAATCCATTCTCGGGACTAAAAGCGACTAACATATAAAACCCCAACACGGTAGGCGGCAAAACCATCGGCATACAGATAAGTGCCTCCACTACCACTTTCAACTTAAAGCGGGTATGTGCTAGCCAATTGGCAATGGGCAGACCGATGAGCAATAGTATTGCCGTTGTCGATAGTGCCAGCTTGCCTGTCAGCCAAAGTGTTTCGATAAATTCTGATGCCATATTATTTATTATTAAAGATTTTAACCGCCGAGAGCGCTAAGAATTCGCAAAGGACACAAAGGTTTATTTTTCACCACTTAGACACAAAGTACATTAAGATTCACTAAGTTCTCTACTGTAAAGTATGATCACTTTAGTCTTTCAATCATTTTTTTGTGTACCTCCGTGCTCTTAGTGGCTTAGTGGTAAATATTCCACTTCCTTCATTTTCTTAATTCCTTAATTTCTTAATTTTTCAACTGATACCCATACTCCAACCAAATCGGATTGCATTTCGCACTCAAGACGTATTTCATAAACTTCGAGGCATCGGCACTACGCTCCCACCCTTTGATGAGCACGCAGGCTTGCTCCATTGGTGGACAAATGCTTGCTGGAATTTCGTAATAAGATCCCTTATTCTTCATCTCTGGTGCTTTAGCGAGTGAGAGTGCAATGAATCCAATTTCGGCATTGCCCGTGAAGGCAAATTGCGCAGTCTGTGTGATGCTTTCGCCCCACACTATTTTTTCGTCAATTTTGCTGTACAGTCCTTGCGCTTTCAGTACCTCTACCGAACGCTCTCCATACGGTGCTCCCACAGGATTGGCAATGGCAATCTTCTTCACATCGGGCGATAACACTGCGGTCAGTCCTTTCGACAAGTCAATTTTGCTGCTCCACATCACCACTTTGCCATACGCGTAAGTGACAATCGGACCTACTGTTGCTCCTTTTTCTTTCAACTTTTGCGGGAATTCTCTGTCGGCACCCATAAAGAAATCAAACGTGGCTCCGTTCAGTATCTGTTGTGTGAGTGTTCCCGAAGCGCCAAATGTTATCTCAATTTTGGTACTTGGGTGCTCCTTTTCGTACTGTTTCTTGATCTCTTCTAATGCGTATCGAAGATTGGCTGCAGCTGCTACCCGCACTTTTTGCGCCGAAACCGAGAGCGTAAAACTGCTAACAACAATTGTAAGCAGAATCATTTTTATAGAATTGGTTTTCATAATTGTATCTTTATTTGATTGTTTATTTACAAAAATTTAGGCTTAAAGGAGACCATCACAAACGCCCAGTGTGCGATAGGCAATGTGCTAAAACTCGTGATTGATTTGGCGGTGTTCACAGCTTTTGTCGTGAAGTAAACGCTGTAGCCGGCTTGAACCATCAACTCCGGCGAAACCTCGTAGTTACAAGCAATATCTAGCTCCGAACCCAAATCTTTGCTGCCAGTTGCAGGTTTTAGTGGTAAATCGAATTTGTGAAACACTGCTTCGGCTTTTAATTTGTCCGTTGGTTTCGATTCCAAGCCAACGAAGAAATCAGATAACCCCTGCGTGGGAGGCGTTGTCCAATACTCCATCGAACCATTGAAAATATGGTTTACGCCATACAATTTTCCGAATGAGTTGTTTGTTGCACCGACCTTGGCTACATCTACACTCGTGCCCGAGAAATAATCTTCTCCCACGGTCAGCGTGCAATATTTGTGGAGCTTGCCTTGCACTTTACCAGCAAGCAGAAAAGCATCGATATTCTGAATCAACTTCTTTTTAAGCTGGTATTGATGCCCAAACTGATAATAGCCTGTCAGGTAGCAATTTACAGGAAAGCTCGGACTGTTGAACCATAGATTACCGCCAGTTGTATTTCGGTAGTTGTTTTTGATGAGTTGCGAATTGCCATATTTCGCCTTCGAAATCGTATCTTTCTGAAACGCTTCGTTCACAAAAATGGCAGAAGTACCCGCATTACCCACAGACTTCGTGAGCCACAAAAAGTTTAGGTTTTTGTAATACTGTTTGGCGGGTGAACCTGCCATCAGCACCGATTTGTAGACATTCTCGTCTTTGGCATTGTTTGCCGCAAAACCTGCATGAGCCGTCCAGCCAACCGAACTATATTTTAGCAACAACACATCGTGCGCATTTCCCGTATTACTCCAATTGCTGGCAGAGAGCAATCGTTTGTCGTCGTACTCCAAGGCCTGACGACCAATAGCAGCCGAGACTCCAGGAGCAATTAGATATTCGCCCCAAGCTTCATAAATGCCGGTATTAGCAGTGGCTGTTGTGTTGGGCGCTGTTTGTCCGAATGTGCGAGTGTCTTGCAACGTTATTTTCGCCTTCATCACGTTCGAAGTGTAGAGTAAGTTGATGCGTGTACGCATATTTGTGACGACTGCTGCCGAATCGTTATCGCCAATCGGCGACTGAAACCCATTCCGCATCTCGGTGCGGGTGCGCACTTCTCCGGTTATTTTTACCGCTTGGGCACTTATTTCGAGTATCTGCAATACCATTATCACGCAGAATAACCCTTTCAATAGATTCTTTTTCATACCATTCTAATTATAAATTTCTAACCTTTTTATAGAGAGTAAGTGCACTTCAAAAATTCAATTCGTTATACTGAAAAATGAATAACGCCAACCATAACAAATGGCTAAAACTGACAAAAAAACAGTTCATCGCCTATCTTGCGAGTATATTCGCGATGAACCATCACCAATTGTTCGAAGCTATCTATCAGCTTACGTCCAAAGCTGGTCAGCTCTGCTCCTCCTCCATTTGTACCGCCACGTTTTCGAATCACTAGCGGCAATGGCGAAAGTAGATTCATCTGCTGCACATACGACCAAGCCTGTTGATAAGACATTCCCATCTCTTTCGAAGCAGCCAACATCGACCCACTCGTGCCAATCCGCCGGAGCAGTTCGATGCGCTTCTTATTGAGGAAACAAACTCCGTCTCGCTCAATCTCCAACGATGCTGATAGGGTAAATGGGTGTCGCATACCGTTATACATTTACATAAATAACGGTCAAATAGCGTGCCAAAGTCGTAACTATCTATAAGACAAATATTTAGTAAAAACAGGAAGTCTTTGAAAGTTTACATATTTGTATTTATGCAACGAAATCTTCTACCAAAATGTAGGATTTTAATGAATAGAAGATTCAGAAGTGGAAGAAACTAGAAGTAGAAATCTCTATTATTTATTACTAATTCGGAAGGAAAAAAGTGCTATCTCAGCCAATTAATAGTTTAATTTATCGAGTTGATTACTCATTTTATACGAAATGACATTCCTGCAATCAAAAACTCATGTATTTGAGGAATTTCGTGTAAACATAAATCTACAAATTTGTAAGAAACACATAATGAATAAAACGTAAAAGTCTGATTATCAATGACAATATCATTGTGGCACTCTTTTTGTTAATACATATATAGAATCAACATTTATAACTCAATTATAAATTCGTAAAATAGAATAGTATGAAATTTAGCACAAGAAATCAATTGAAAGGAACAGTTAGTTCTTTGACTGAAGGGGTGATTAATTCTGAAGTAACCATAAGTTTATCGGATGGTGTAGAAATTGTTTCGGTGATAACCAACGGTGCAGTGAAAAATCTTGATTTGAAAGTTGGTAGCATTGCGTACGCATTTATCAAAGCTTCGAACGTAATCATTGGTGTAGGTGAAGCAAAAGTCAGTGCAAGAAATGTACTTTCGGGTACAGTATCTGCTGTGATTGAAGGCTCCGTAAATGACGAAGTTGCAATCGAACTAGGTAGTGGACTAACACTTACTGCTGTTATTACCAAATCGTCTGTATCGAAATTAGAATTAGCTGTTGGCATGGAAGTTTCTGCCATCATCAAAGCTTCGGCTGTTATTTTGGCAGTGGATTAGGTTATATTCTATGAGGCAAATTATCATCCATCCTATTGGTATCATTCATACGCCACACACCGATGTGAAGGATATGCCGATTCAGCCAATTGCAGCCGAAGGCATTCAAGGTTATATTGAACTGCTTCCTGAATTTGCGGCGGGATTAAAAGATATGGAGGGTTTTTCGCACCTCACGCTTCTCTATCATTTCCACAAAATTGAGGGTTACGAACTTGTTGTAACTCCTTTTATGGACACAGAAATGAGAGGTATTTTTGCAACAAAAGCCCCTAAACGACCTAATGCAATCGGAGTATCAACAGTCAAACTTATTCGTATAGAGGACAATATTATATACATCGAGCAAGTGGATATGTTGGATGGGACTCCGCTTATTGACATTAAACCGTTTTATCCTCGTTACGACAATCGGGATAATGTTCAGATTGGTTGGTTGGAGAAAAATAAAGATTTGCCCTTGGATAAACTTCGATCTGACGATCGGTTTAGATAATTAACAGGAGACTTAATGACTAAAATTGACACAAAAAAATTTAACGTTATGAATGTGATTATTCCCGTCGTGAACGATCACGACTACAAGCAAACCATTGCCGACGGTTTCAATACGTCGAAGCACGTCTGCCTCTACAATTCGGAGTCGAAAACCATGAACTGGATCGACGCCAACCACTCCATAAACCTCGAAGGCAACGTGGTAGCCGAGCTCAACCGCCTGAACATCAAGAGTGTGATCACCAGTCATATCAAAATGATGGCGCTCAGACTGTTTAAGGAGAATGGTATAAAGGTGTATAAATCGGTCGGAAACGACCTGCAGCAAAACCTGCACTTGTTTCACACCCTCGAACTGCCGAACTATTCGTTGTTCGACGCCATAGGCAATGGCGGATGCGACAGCGGATGCAGCTCGTGCGCATCGGCTGTGTGCGATACCGATTAGAGGGTTTAGATTTATTTACACATAAAAAAGAACGAACTATGTCTGTCAACAACGCCATACAATTTATCAGACGCATCACCGACGATCAGGATTTCAGAAGAACCTGCTACCGATGCGACAACAAACGGGAGCTGCACCAAATGCTCGAAGAGAGCGGCGTGGGATTTATCCCCGAAGAGTTTCCCATCGCCTTCGATATGGTGCATCTCCGTTGTCAGACGGTGGAAGAGGCAGATTTAATCAAGCAGGCTGAAGTGATTTATGCGATTTTTCCTTAAATATTTAAGGTTTGCTGAAAAACTCAGCTGCATTATATTACACTTGTACAATGATTAAATATTTCGTCTTCCGCCGGACTTACTTTTTTTACGCAAAAAAAAGTAAGCAAAAAATGCTTCATCGAAAAGAACTCACTCGTTCGCCCATACAGCATTTGCTTATTTTGCGTAAATTCGTGGATGGGCTACTCAATCGGCAGCTTTTCGATAGTCTGGTATTTGTGTTTGTCTCTGCTGGGACTATCGATATAACAGATATTGTCTAATTACGGAAGCAATAAAGAAATTAAATCAATCCCTCTTTGGAGCAAGTTTGTAACTATATATTTAAAAAAGTAATTGTTACTACAAAGCAGTTTCAAACTGCTAAAAAAGAGGCACGAGTCATAAACTCGCGTCAGAGTCAGAGCGTGCTTTTCAGCAAAACCTATTTTACAGCATTCAACTGCTCCTTTACTCCACCCTCAACAGTTGCTGAACCATAGCCAACACCATATTGATGTCGGCACTTTGCTGGCTGATTTCTAAAGCCAGTCTGTAGGAATTTATTTCGTTGACTGCCAAAGGGGCAAAACGATTGAACTCGCGCTCAATATCTTCTTTGCTAACCTCTTTAAGCTCAGGATGTGTTGAGTACTCTTCGAATGCTGCATCAACCGCTTCAGCTATAGACTCGTGCGATGCAATCAGCTTCACTTCGTTGGCAAAATTGCTAATCAATGCCCATCGATCTACACCCAACGCTTCGGCATCTTTCTCAGATACTCTGACGGATAGTGATTGCATCATCATCTGATGTAGTCGTCGCTCGAGTAGTTTCGAATCGGAGTTGAGTGCAAGGAAAACTCCATCGTAAATCTCCTCTTCACTGGTTTCGGTCAGCATTGCAGCAAGATAAAAAGAGTATGCCGATATTTCGGGGGCATAATCAGCAGCCACCAGTTCGAGATCAATTTGGCGCGATTCGTCCGATTCGTCGTAGTTCATTGCCTGAAGCACATCATTATCGGACTTTGCAAGCAAAACAATATCCTCCATTAGCGCAGTCATAGATCCAGGGTTATTCAGAAATCGTTCTTCCTCTTTGATAAACAGTTTTTTTGTAATCAATTCACGAACTTTTTGTTCGATTATTTCGGGAGTCTGAGTTTGCATAAAAGTTATGGTTAGTTTTCACTTCAAAACAGCAAAAAGACCATTTTGGTTTGAAAAGATTGAAAAAATTCAATAGTTGAGTCAAAATTTTATAAATACACCTTTTGAAAACAAAAAATAAATCATTAGACTAATATAAATTTCAGCTTTAGAATTTAGAATGCAACTATTATCGCTACATTCGTTCCGTATTGCTGATGTATGAATAAACTAAATGGCTTGCACTCTTGTTTTATTAAAAAGACCAAAAATTGCGATGAAGAAAATTATTCTTTTCACACTGTCCCTACTATTTCTAACAACAGCCTGTTCGGGTAAAAACAAGATGATAGATAAAACCGTAGTCAAAGAGCTTAATGTAGAGCGATATTTGGGCAAATGGTACGAAATTGCGCGTTACGACCACAGCTTCGAACGCGGAATGGTTGGCGTAACTGCCATCTATTCAATGCGGGAAGATGGCAAAATAAAGGTTGTGAACAGCGGCTACAAAGGAACTTTAGATGGAAAGAGAACTAAAGCGATAGGAAAAGCAAAAATCCCCGATCCAAACATACCTTCGAAACTAAAAGTATCCTTCTTTTGGATTTTTTATGGCGATTACTTTGTGCTTGAATTGGATAAGAATTATCAATGGGCAATCATCGGCAGCAGTTCCGACAACTATCTGTGGATTCTCTCTCGCACTCCTCAATTAGAAAAGCCATTATACGACGAATTACTTGCTAAAATTGCAAAAAGAGGTTACGACGTGAATAAACTAATCAAAGTAGAACAAAAAGCGGACTAAAACTCAAGATTCATCTTCTTATTCCCCTTTATTTTCTTCCTTCACAGAATAGTGGAGAACAGTTTATTCGCTATCTTTGCCCTCAGAATGAAAAGAGCTTTGGCAATATTATTATCCTTGTTTGTGATGGTGCTCTCCGCCATCCCTTGCATCGATGCGCCCGGTCATTCGTTGACAAAAACTGAACTGCAAACAGAACATTCGCAACACCCCGAGGGGCAAGACGATTGCTCGCCATTCTGCACTTGCGTCTGCTGCGCCACACCTGTTGTGCAAGCTACCACATTTATCTATCTCAACGATTTACAGCTGATGCAGGAATACTCTTCCGTGCATCGCACCGACTTCCAATCATCCCTCTATTCCGCCATTTGGCAACCGCCCAAGTGTTTTAATTAGCAAATTAGCAAATTAGTAAATTCGCTAATACTCACATTTGCTAATTTGCTAATTTACCTTTTCCCATATTTGCTAATTTGCTAATTCTCACATTTGCTAATTACTAATAACTATGATCGAACGTATCATACAATTTTCGATAAAAAATAAATTTATCGTCGGATTGTTCGTCGTCGCACTCATCGGTTGGGGAACCTATTCCTTCACCCAATTACCGATAGATGCCATTCCCGACATCACGAACAACCAAGTACAAATCATCGCACAAGCACCATCGCTCGCAGTGCAAGAGGTGGAGAGTTTCATCACCGCACCCATCGAAGTGGCAGTAGCCAATGTGCCCGACATCATCGAGTTACGCTCTATTTCGCGGTTGGGGCTATCGGTCATCACCGTGGTGTTCAAAGACAATGTCGATGTCTATTGGGCGCGCCAGCAGTTGAGCGAACGACTCCGCGAGGCCGAAGAGTCCATTCCCTCAGGTTTGGCGAAAATCGAACTCGCACCCATCTCCTCAGGGTTGGGCGAAATCTACCAATACCGCTTGGTGGTGGAGAAAGGTTTCGAAAACAAATACAATCCGATGGAGCTGCGCACGCTGCAAGATTGGGTGGTGCGACGCGAAATGCTTGGCACACCTGGCGTGGCAGACATCAACAGCTACGGTGGTTTTGTAAAGCAATTCGAAATAGCCGTCAACCCCGAGCGACTGCGCGGCATGAACCTCGCGCTGACCGACATTTTCGATGCGCTCGAAAAGAACAACGAAAACACAGGCAGTGCTTACATCGACAAAAAACCGACGGCCTACTTCATCCGCGGCATCGGGTTGGTGAAGTCGATAGAAGACATCGAGAAAATCGTGGTCAAAAACAGCGCATCGGGCATTCCAGTGCTGGTGCGCGACGTGGCAACTGTTCAATACGGCAGCGCCACTCGCTACGGTGCGTTGATCATCGACACCACAGAAGCCGTGGGTGGTGTGGTGATGATGCTCAAGGGCGAAAACGCGCATCAGGTGGTGGAGAATGTGGAAACGCGCATTGCTTCCATCCAGAAATCGATGCCGGCAGGTGTCACCATCGAGCCGTTCCTCAATCGCTCCGACTTGGTGGACAGAGCAATTGGCACCGTATCGCGCAACCTGCTCGAAGGCGCACTGATTGTCATCTTTATTCTCGTCTTGTTGTTGGGTAATCTTCGTGCCGGACTAGTGGTGGCATCGGTCATTCCGCTGTCGATGCTGTTTGCCATCGCGTTGATGAACCTCTTCGGCGTATCGGGCAATCTGATGAGCCTTGGAGCCATTGACTTCGGATTGATTGTGGATGGTGCTGTCATCATTGTAGAAAGTGTGGTGCACCGCATCACGATGAGCAAAACGCATCATCAGGGCATCGAAAAACTTTCGCAGCAACAGATGGACGAAAACGTGTTTCAATCGGCAAAACGCATGATGAGCACCGCCACGTTCGGACAAGTCATCATCCTCATTGTCTATCTGCCCATCATGGCGTTGATTGGCATCGAGGGGAAAATGTTCCGACCAATGGCGCAAGTGGTGGCATTTGCATTGGTGGGTGCAGCCATTCTGTCTCTCACGTATGTGCCAATGGCTTCTGCATTATTTCTTAGCAAAAAGATCACGCACAAACCCAACTTCTCCGACCGATTGATGGGTTGGTTTCAAGCAGCCTTTTCTCCAATAATTGATTTCGCCCTTCGTCGGAAGCGATTGGTATCGTTATCGGCGTTGGGATTGTTCTTGGGGAGTTTACTACTGTTCACGCGCTTGGGTGGAGAATTTATCCCGCAACTCGAAGAGGGTGATTTGGCTGCTGGAGTCATCACGCTGCAAGGTGGTTCGCTCTCGAATACGGTGGAAATGGTGCAGAAAGCCAACAAAATTCTCCTCGAAAATTTCCCCGAAATAAAACACACCGTCTGCAAGATTGGTGCAGGAGAAATCCCCACCGACCCGACGCCGATGGAGACGGGCGACTACATCATCACCCTGAAACCCAAAAGCGAATGGACCTCTGCTAAAACCCGCGAAGAGCTCGTGGAACAGATGGAAGAAAAGCTCATAGTGCTGGCAGGCGTGAAATTCGAGTTCCAACAACCGATACAGATGCGTTTCAACGAACTGCTCTCAGGTTCGAAGCAAGACATTGCCATCAAACTATTTGGAGACGACCTCAATACTTTGGCAGAAAAAGCCAATAACATTGAAGAAATAATCCACAATATAGAAGGCGTGGAAGACATTAACGTCGAAAAAGTGACCGGACTGGCGCAGGTGCAGGTGGAGTACAACCGTGACCGAATGGCGCAATACGGACTGACAGTGCAGGATGTGAACCGAACGTTGCGCGCCGCATTCGCAGGTAGTCAGGCAGGTGTGGTGTTCGACGAAGAGAAACGGTTTCCGCTCGTTGTTCGCCTCGACAAAGATTACCGTCAAAGCCTCGACGATGTGAGAAATCTCTCCGTTGCACTGCCCAATGGCGGACAAATACCGTTCGAACAAGTGGCAACCATCGAAATCAAATCGGGACCAGCACAAGTATCACGCGAAAACACGAAGCGTCGCATCACCATCGGGTTCAACGTCCGCAACCGCGATGTGCAAAGCGTTATCAACGAAGTGTCGTCCAAAATCGAACAGCAAATCAAGCTGCCAACAGGTTACTCAATTTCCTACGGCGGACAATTCCAAAACCTCGTAGCTGCCAAAAACAGATTGGCGATTGCGGTGCCTGTCGCGTTGCTGCTCATCTTTGTATTGCTCTACTTCACCTTCCGCTCGGTGAAGCAAAGTCTGCTTATCTACTCAGCCGTTCCGATGTCGGCGATTGGTGGTGTGGTGGCGCTTTGGATGCGCGATATGCACTTTTCGATTTCGGCAGGTGTTGGGTTCATCGCACTTTTTGGCGTGGCAGTGCTCAACGGTATTGTGCTGATTGCAGAGTTTAACCGCCTCGAAAAGGAGGGCATCATCGACCTCACCGACCGTGTCAAAAAAGGACTACATGCTCGTCTTCGCCCCGTATTGATGACAGCAGCAGTGGCATCGCTCGGCTTTCTGCCCATGGCGCTCTCTACCTCTGCAGGTGCTGAGGTGCAAAAACCGTTGGCAACCGTCGTCATAGGAGGGTTAATCACGGCTACACTGCTCACGTTGATTGTTTTGCCAGTGTTTTACATCCTCTTTTCGTCGTACTCTTTCAAGAATTTCTTTAAGCGGAAATCAGCGAAGACCTTGTCAATCGTAGTTGTTTTGACTTTGTTTTCTTTCACACTGAATGCGCAAATACAAAGAACCATTTCTCTTAAACAAGCCATCGAAACGGCGTTGGACAGCAACCTGACTGTTCGTTCGTCTGCCTATTCGGTCGGCGTGCAGAAAGCGTTGAAAGGTGCTTCGTGGGACATTCCCAAAACGACCATTAGCGGAGAATACGGGAAACTCAATTCGCACACCAAAGACAACAGCATTTCGGTGTCGCAGTCGTTTGCTTTCCCCACGGTCTACATTCACCAAAATAGCCTCGCGAAAGCGAACATCAAATGCAGCGAATGGGAACTGAAAGCGTCGCAACTCGAAATTGCCACCCAAGTTAAGCAAATCTACTGGCAGTTGGTTTATCTTCATTCGAAGAAACAATTGCTTCAGTATCAGGACAGTCTGTACAGTGGTTTCTTCCGTGCAGCCGAACTCCGTGCACGAATTGGAGAAACAAATCGATTGGAGATGATGACCGCCCGCTCCCAAAGCATGGAAGCCAAAAATCAGCTGCAACAAGTTGGTGCTGACCTCATTATTTATGAGCAAAAATTGCAAACGTTGCTCAACATACAATCGCCTCTGCAACTTGTTGATACTGTTCTGCACCGAATCAATGTGCTTCCACAGAGTGAGCAACCTAACTTGGCAGAAAATCCCTCCATCGGATATCAAAAGCAACAAATCGAAACCTCGAAAGTAGAAAAGAAGCTGGAAATCAGCCGAATGTTACCCGATTTGAGCGTCGGATACGTCAGTCAAACGATGCAAGGCGTGCAAGAGGTGAACGGCATCCCGCGCACGTTCGGCATAGGCGACCGCTTCAACGCAATTCAGGTGGGAATCGCTGTTCCTCTGTGGTTTGCGCCTCATAAAGCAAAAGTGAAAGCTGCAAACCTGAAACAGAAAGCAGCTGAATTGGATGCCGACAACGCCGAAAAGTCGCTCGCAGGCAACTACCGTTCGTTGATGAACGAATATGCCAAATACAATCAAAGCGTCGGTTATTACGAAATCCAGGCCATCCCCGAAGCCAACACCATCATCGAGCAGGCTACCCGCAGCTATCGCTCCGGTGCGATGGATTACCTCGACTACATCACCAATCTGACGCGCGCCTTAACCATCAAACAAAACTACCTTGATGCGCTCAACAGCTACAACCAAACACTTATTTCCATAGATTATATTACTGGTAAAACCTTTTAATAGAACGAATTATGAACTACCAATCGATAAAAACTATATCAGCTTGTCTCGTAATGTCCATCGCCTTACTATCGTGCAAAGGCGGACAAAAAAGCACAGAAAAGGAAGAGGAAAATCTCCCCGAAAACATCGTCGAACTACGGGCCGACCAAATCAAACTTGCTAACATTGAACTCGGTAGCTTCGAAATGCGCTCTATGAGTGGCAGCCTAAAGGTAAACGGCACAGTCACTGTTTCGCCGCAGGACATGGCAACCGTCTGCGTACCGATGGGCGGATTTGTGAAGAGCATTCAACTCACACCCGGAACTGCTGTCCGCAAAGGTCAGGTGTTGGCTATTCTCACCAATCAGGAGTTTGTGGACATTCAGCAGAATTATCTTGAAGTGAAAAACAAACTCGAATACGCTCAAGCAGAATACCGTCGGCACAACGAACTCTACAAAGAGGATGTATATTCGCAGAAGAATTTGCAGCAGGTGACTTCGGAATACAAAAATCTGAAAGCAAACCTCAAAGCGTTGGAACAAAAACTTTCATTGGTTGGCATCAATCCCAAACACTTGACGGAGGAAAATATCAACAGCTCGGTATCGGTCGTTTCACCCATTTCGGGTTGCGTCAAAGCGGTCAATATCAGCATAGGCAAATACGTTTCGTCGTCCGATGTGCTCTTCGAAATCGTGAATAGCGACCAATTGTTGCTTAATCTGACACTGTTCGAAAAAGATGCTGATAAAGTCTCCATCGGTCAGAAGATTCGTTTCTACATCAACAACGAAACCGAGCAACACGATGCCACCATCTACCAAACTGCCAAGTCCATCAACTCGGATAAGACCTACAACGTCTATGCAAAAGTGAACGGTATATGCAAAAACACCTTGCCTGGAATGTACGTCAACGCCATCATCGAAACATCGGGCAACAACACTACCGCTGTTCCGTCCGAAGCCGTGGTGCGCTTCGACGACAAAGAGTACATTTTCGTATTCGAGAAGAATAAAACGGAAGGCGGCAAACCATTCACCGAATACCGCATGGTAGAAGTGGCGAAGGGTGTCACCGAAAACGGATACACCGCCATCACTTTGCCTGGCTCGATGAACCTCAAAACATCCAAAGTGGTGGTGAAAGGTGCTTATCAACTACTCTCTGCCAAAAAGAATGCCGGCGAAATGAGTTGCGGTGGATAAGCCCTAAAATATTAAAATGTTGTAGGAGTTCTTTTAGTCCTCTATTTGACAAATCCTACATTTGATATTCCAAAACTTAAATAGAAATGGTTCTCTCAACGCGAAGTTGGAAGAACCATTTTCTTATTTCGTATTTGCTTAAAACCCAAAATCCTCAACCTTTTTATCAAATTTCTCTGCTTCTACAGGCTTTTTCGCTGTTGCTTGATTAGTCACACCTTCCACATAAATTGCTTGATACGGCTCCACCGGGCAGATAGACTCACAACCTCCGCAACCAATACAAAGTTCGGCAGTTACCTCCGGAATCGTAAGACCGTTTTTGAACGGCTCCATATGCACAGCCTGAGTTGGGCAATGTTCGGAACAAGCGCCACAATCTTCTTCATCCACATTTACCACACACAGATGTTTGCGGAATACTGCCACACCGATTTGATTGACTTTTTTCTGAGCAACTGTGAGCGGTTTTAAAGCACCAGTCGGACAGACATCTGTACAGATTGTGCATTCGTAGTTGCAATAAACATGGGTGCTAAAGACCAAATGCGGTTGCATAATTCCCGAAAACCCGTACTGCAACGAAGCCGGTTTCAACACCTGCATCGGGCATTTTGCCACACAAAGTTGACAACCCGTGCAGTGCTGATGAAAATGTGCTGCATCGAACGCACCCGGAGGCATTATCGGTTTACGAGTCAAATACGAATCTTGCGCACCTTTTATAATACGCGTATTGGCAGTGACAGCACCAGCCAAAACTGCTCCAGTAGTTATCAGAAATGTTCGTTTATGTAGATCCGTAGTTTCATTCGAAATTGTTGATTTCGGAGCCGTTTTCTTCTTTCGTTCATAACGGAAAGCATACTTCACGCCCCCTTTTTTACACACCGAAAGGCAGTTGAAACAACTCACGCAGCGCGAATCGTCCACCGTCATTGTCAGACTGTCAATACATTGCGATTTGCATTTCGTTTCGCACGCGCTGCATTGGGTGCACGAACTTTGCTCAATCTCTACTTTAAACAACGAAAACTTCGAGAAGATGCCTAGAAAAGTACCCACAGGACAAATTGTGTTGCAATACAATCTGCCCCAAAACCATGACATCACAGCCACTATGACAAAAAACAACACTGTAACACCAAACACCAATGGAACAAACGGCAGTTGTTCCACTTTGTACAACGAATAAACGCCAATATGGGAGAGCGGCACCACCAATAAATTGTTCAATACAATAAAAATCGGTCGGAAAATTTGTGTCATTATCCTTCCAAAGACACTGTACGGATCAAGCAACACGACTAGCATCGAGCTACCCGAAGCAAATGCGATTAACACTAAAGTAAGAATGGAATAACGCAGAATAGTGTGTGGTTTTCGGTAGATATAACGTTTTCGTTTGCGGCGCGGAAACCAAGTAGATTTCCACGAAGAGAGGTCTTGCATCACCCCAAGCGGACAAATCACTGAGCAGTACATCCGTCCGAAAACAAGGCTCAAAACAACTAAAAACAGCAGACTTGCAGCACTTACCGTCAACAACGACGGCACCCATTGCAAGTGTATCAGTGCATGGAGTTGTAGCGGTAGCTTTCCCGTGAAATCGAGAAACGACAGCACGATTGGAACAAAAAACAACGCCGCGGCAATGCGACGAATCAACTTCAAATGCTTCATTTACTACAACTTCACTTTTTTGACATTCAGTTTCTCTAAATCCTGCGTTCCCACTTTTAGCTTTTCGGCTAAATCTACGTAGCGTACATCGCTGATTTCGGTCGGTTTCACTTGCGAAAAGAGTTTAATCGCAGCCGTATCTACCGCCACATAGTCTTTCGAAACAAGTAACGATTTCAGGGTAGCCGTGTCCGATTCTGATTTGCCTTGCGGTCCGTTCGATTTCAACACACGATAGGCATCCACTATGTTCAACGCAGGTCGTTTGGCATACGTCGAGATATCGGCGATGCATTGGTGTAGGTCGTGTCCGTGGAAGAAACCTCTGTCCCAAACAATGCCCATCAGGTTTTTCATCGTGATAGACATCTTCGCCCCACCGTGATGCTTGAGGATTGGCACATTGAACCACACATCGCAATCGAGAATCGCTTCGTGTATTTTTGTTGATTTAAGGTTCACGCCTTTTGTCAATTCTACTTCGCGATACATCGACTCATCGTTGCCAGGAACCATGCGGCCTCCAGCGGCATTCACCGCCTCTTCTATGCCACTATTTGCATAGCTTTTTTGCCAATTGTTGCACGTATGGTCAAACACCAATACCTCTTTTGCACCAGCAGCTTTGCACTGTTTTACCAATGCCCCAATCAACAGTGGATTGGTATTTGCAGCCAGTTCGGGACTCCTATCCCACCCGATATTAGGTTTGATCACCACTTTCTGTCCTTTCTTTACAAACTTCTGAATGCCGCCGAGCTCCTTCAAAGCACGAATCAGCATCACTTCGGGTTCTCCGCCCATCACCGCCACTAAATCGGGAGTGGCCTCCACCGCTATTGCTTTCGTCGATTGCGATGAAGCAATTACATTTTTACCAAAAAATGAAGCTAAACCGACCAAACCAGCGGAACGAAAAAAGTCTCTGCGTTTCATAAAATCCTATCAATTAATGTGATGTAATATACTTTTGGAAGAATGCGTATTTCAGTATTTAGAATGCTAATAAATAACGACTTACATTTTACAATTCGGAAATTCAAAGGTAGAAAATTTATCCAAAAAGTGATAAAACGGTGGGATTTTTATCTTTTATTGTGAAAATATTTTGTTGAAATTAATATCTTTGTTGAAAATCAAAAAAATTGGTTAGTAAAGACTTTCTACAAAGTGGTTTTAGTAAAATATTCACATGAATTTTAGGTCTCAAACAGATAGAATTACAAAATTCATTCTGATAACCATTAAACTTTTGGATTGTACGAAAGTCTTAACGTATACTAATCTCTCCTTAGATCGACCAATTTATGAGCTCATTTAGCTGCAGCTACGACACTACGCGTCAAATTAATTTCAACGATAGGATTGTCGATCTAATATCAAAAATTAACAACAAACCATCCAATATCGTCAGCTTTACTTTTTTTGGAGCGACAAATGAGGAACGCTATTTTGAAGAATTGGCAATTATAAAAGCGACACTTCAAACCTATTTTGTAACATCTCCCTTAGTCACCTACGTGGCACAACCACTGCAAACTGCCGATGAATTGGCGATGGAAGTCACTCTACTCGATAAATCGGAGGCTGCTGCAACGGTTCAGTTTAAGCAGCTACACGATGTGCGCTATGCGGTGTGCGAATCAGATGCAAATCGTTTTCTGATGGTGGAAGGCGTTTTTGGACGCAGTTTCTCCGATTCGGTGGCGCAGCAATCCGCAGAGGTTTTTAGCAAAATAGAATCGATACTGACAGCCGAAAACATTCCCATTCAAAACATTGTGCGTCAATGGAACTACATTGGTCGCATCACCGAAATCGCAGGTCAGAGCCAGAATTATCAGGCGTTCAACGATGCGCGGGCGCATTTCTACGAAAAAGCGTTATGGTCTGACGGTTATCCAGCTGCTACCGGCATTGGCATGTGTTGTAACGGTGTGTTGGTGAGTCTCATTGCCTTGGCTCCATCCTCTTCTGCAAAAATTATTCCAATCAACAATCCCTTGCAAATACCCGCCTTTGCCTATTCGGCCGAGCAGCTCATTGGCAAATCTGAGATGCCTAAACTCACTCCAAAATTTGAGCGTGCTAAAATTGTTCAAACCAAATCAGGCACTATTTGCTTCGTATCGGGCACGGCTGCCATTCGTGGCGAAAAGAGTATGACCGAAGTGGATGCTACTCAACAAACGCAACAGACCATCGAAAACATAGAACGACTGATCTCCAACGAAAATCTGAACCAGCATGGTATAGCCAATGCTCAATTAAAGGTGTCAGCTTTAAGAATCTACCTCAAGCATTGGGAAGATTTCGCATCCATCCACCAAGTTGTCGCAGCACATTGGGGTAATGCACCAGCAGTCTATTTGCAAGCTGACATCTGCCGCGAAGAGTTGTTGCTTGAGATTGAGGCTATTGCAACCTAAATTTATTATCTTTGAATTAAATGATTCTGAATCAACTTGAGTACAAATACAATTGTGCATTTCTTACTCTTAACTCAATGATTATATTAAGTAATAAATCTGATGAAGAAACTCCTTTTATTCACCTTGCTTTTCTTGAGCATCAACTATTCTCAAGCAAATGAATTAGATCGCTATATCGTAGAGAAGCATCAAAACGTGTGTTCAGATGAGGTGTTCATTCGTCGCCTTTGCCTGACGCTTACTGGCCGGCTACCCGAAAAAGAAAGAACAGTTGAATTTCTACGTTCGACCAATCCACAGAAACGGTCAGCATTGATTGATGAACTACTCAATTCGGAGGAGTATGTGCGCTATACCGCCATGCGTTGGGGCGATATTCTTCGCATCAAATCGGAGTTTCCGAGCAATCTTTGGCCAAACGGCGTGCAAGCATACGACCGTTGGCTTTACGAGAAAATTGCCTCCAACACGCCCTACGATCAATTTGTGCGCGAACTCTTACTATCGAAAGGCAGTAACTTTCGTGCTCCAGGAGTCAACTTCTACCGTGCTTTCTTGAAACGCACGCCCGAGAATAGCTACAGCAACATCAATTTGCTTTTTCTGGGCAATCGAAAACCCCTCGACGACGGTCAGGTCTGTTTTTCGCAAATCAAATACAAAAGCACCAAAGAGTGGAAGGAGGAAATTGTCTATGTGGATGTGCACACATATCCGTTGAAAAACAACGTTCAACTGTTCGACAACAAAGAGATTACACTCGATGAGAATACAGATTGGCGTGTGCCCTATGTGAACTGGTTGACAAGTATGGACAACACCCGATTTGCAGGCGTGATGGCAAACCGCTTATGGTACTGGATGATCGGTCGCGGAATTGTGCACGAACCCGACGATTGGCGAAAAGAGAATCCGCCAACCAACAAACCGTTGCTCGATTTTCTGACCAAGCAATTTACAGAATCGGGGTTCGACATGAAAGCCCTTGTGCGACTGATTGTCAACTCCGATGTGTTTCAGAGTGAAGCAGCACCGCGGGGCACGTTCTTCCCTCAACGGTTGCAGGCGGAGGTGCTGATCGATGCGCTCGCCGATTTAACCGGCATATCCGAGACCTACAAAAGCCGTGTGCCCGAGCCGTTTACGTTTTATCCCGAAGGCACCCGTTCTCGCGATTTGGGCGATGCCACCGTGTCGAGTACTACACTTGAATTGTTTGGTCGTGTGTCGCGCGATGTGTCGCTCGAGAGCCAACGTTCGAATAAACTGACTTCGAGGCAACTACTCTACCTCACAAATTCCGTAGAACTAGAAGGAAATATCAAACGGAGCGAAAAGTTGAATCAACTTTGTGCCCAAACGAAAAGCGCGGCCGAACTTTGTCAGGCAATTTCGTTGATTACCCTATCGCGCTATCCCACTCCGCAAGAGGTGGCGATGTTCACTTCGTATGGCGAAAAGAACAATCTGAAGTTGCGTGATTTGGCCACAGATATGCTTTGGACTTACATCAACAGCACCGAATTTTTGTATAACCATTGATCAAACCCCATTGAAATGAAAAGCAAACTCCTCATCATAGCCTGTTTTCTCTGCTCGTTGAGTTCAATGGCTCAACAAGCAAAATCAGTGATTCTCATCTACCTCGATGGCGGCCCTTCGCAAACAGACACGTTTGACCCCAAACCCGAATCGTCGCGCGACTATTGGGGAAGCTACAAAGAAGCCCTCGAAACGAATGTGCCCGGCATCTTTATCGGACAAAAACTACCGCTGTTGGCTAAAATGGCGGATAAATACAGCCTCATTCGCAGCATGACGCACGGTTCGTTCGGTCACGAAACGGGGCATTACGCTATGATTACCGGCGATTTGAGTGGTGGTTCTGTGGTGTATCCTTCGTATGGCTCTGTGATTTCTTTCCTGAAAAAGGATAGTTACAAAGGCATTATACCGCCCTATATTTCACTGACAGGCGCAAACACACGCTTCAACGAAGGAGGATTTTTGGGGAATGACTACAAATCGTTTGATACCGGAGGCGCACCCGAAAACTCGTCGTTCGATGTCGATGGCATTGTCAATCGAATGGTCTCACTCGACCGACTGAACAACCGCCTGAAACTGCTCGACGACTTTGAGAAATCGAATTCACTCTTCCAAAACAGCAGCTACGCCAATTTAGTGGATTCGCTACGCAAGAAAAACAACGAATTGATTTTTGGCAAAGCGCGTCAGGTATTCGATCTATCCACCGAACCGAAACAGATGCGCGACCGCTATGGAAAAACCCGAATCGGTCAATCCTGCTTAGTTGCTCGCAAATTGGTTGAAGCCGGTGTACCCTTCATTAACGTGCGAACCACAGGATGGGATACCCACAAAAGCCATTTCCAACGGATGAATGTGATGTTGCCCGAGCTCGATCAGGCGCTGTCGGCTCTGTTGTCTGATTTAGAAGAAAAGGGGTTGCTCAAAAATACCATTGTACTCTGCGGGGGCGAATTCGGACGAACACCCAAAGTGTTGTGGGAAGCTCCGTGGAATGGCGGTCGTGGACACTTCGGGCAGGCTTTCTCTTACCTCGTAGCAGGTGGCGGTTTCATTCCGGGCAAGGTGTTGGGCGCCACCGACAAAACAGGCGAAAACATCACCGAACGCAAAGTCTTTCCCTCCGACCTGATTGGCACAATCTATCTCTTAATGGGAATTAATCCACAAGGAACACTGCCGCATCTATCGAAAGGGCAAATCCCGATGCTGCCTTCTTTGGGTAAAGAAAAACAGAGTAACGGACTGCTCTACGAATTGATTGATTTGAAGAAATAATCTCAAACTGTATCTCCTTATGAAGCGTACTTCTTCTGTTATATTCTGTCTGTTTGTCGCTATGGCTTTTGTCCATGCGCAAAAGCTGACCATTGGCTACATCTATCCCGCCGGTGGAGAGCGAGGCACCACGGTGGATATTGAAATTGGCGGGCTCAACCTCACCAATACCACCGGTGTGGTGGTGAGTGGCTCGGGTGTGAATGCCGAATTAATCACCACCAACAAAACGGCAGATCAACCCAAAAAGAGAAGAGGCAAAAACCAAGGCAAGCTCGACGACCAAAGCAGTCCGCAGTTGGCAGATCGAATTCAAGTGCGGGTCACCATCGACAAGCATGCCGCTCCCGGACTGCGCGATTTGAGGTTAGAATCGCCCGTTGGTGTTTCCAACAAACTGATGTTTGAAGTGGGGCAATACTCCAATCAGTTGGAGCAAGCGAAATCTTCGGTCAGTCAGCCCAATCGCATCGAAAAGCTCCCTGTGACGCTCTGCGGACAAATTCTGCCGGGCGAAGTAGATTACTATTCGTTCGAAGCCACCAAAGGGATGATGCTCGTAGCCGAAGTGAAAGCGCGTACGTTGGTTCCCTATATTGCCGATGCCGTGCCGGGTTGGTTTCAGTCCGTCATTCGCATCACAGACAGTCAGGGGAAAGAGATTGCCTACAGCGACGACTACCACAATTCGGTCGATCCAGTCATCGTCGCAACCATTCCGCGTACAGATACCTACACGCTTGCCATACACGATGCCATCTATCGCGGACGCGAAGATTTTAATTACCGAATCAATTTGGGTGAGATTCCTCATTTAGATTTTGCTTATCCTTGCGTTGGTCGAGTGGGCAAAAAGACCAAAGTGACACTCAAAGGCGTCAATCTGAAATCAAACACCGCCACCTTTAAACCCACCAAAGCCGGTCTTGAAGAGTTGACTGCCAACGGAACGAATAACAATATTTCGAATCCGATTCCATTTTTGAACATAGAAAAAGGTACAGAGTTGATTTTCACGACTTCAAAAAAGGTTGAACTCACATCCGAAACTGCGTTGTTCGACTCTCTCACTACATCTTATCAAATAAAAACATATCCACTATTTATTGACAAAAACGAGAATATCGCAATTGAAGTGAAAGCGCGTCGAATAGGCTCTTTGCTCGATGCAAAGATGACATTGCGCGATGCCAATGGAAAGGTTTTGCTGATTTCGGACGATGTGGAAGACCCTACACAAGGATTGATGACGCACCATGCCGATCCTGTGATCAAATACAAAGCTACTGAAGCAGGATACTACACGGTAGAGGTAGAAGACGTTTTGGGGAATTTTGGCAAAGACTACTTTTACCTGATCGAACGCAAGCGAAGCATTCCAAGCTACGAAGTTTTTGTTTCGCCGGCCAATCTTTCAATTCAGAAGGGCAGCACCGCCATCTTGCGGTTGGATATATCGAGCAGCGAAAAATTTGTGCCACCGTTAGATATCACCATCAAAGGGTTGCCCAAAGGCTTTCTTTTCAGTAATCTCCAGTCTCAGGCAGGAAATAAAGTGTGGGAAATATCCATCACAGCTCCCGAAAATGCAAAAGAAGAGGAGTTGTCGCTCGATATTGAAACACAAGCCCAACTGAAAGGAAAAAACCAAGAATCGACAATGCAATCTGCCGTAGCGGCAGACAATATGATGCAGGCATTCTACTATACCCATCACATCATTGCTGCCGGATTGGTTGCCGAGGTCATTCCCGCTTCGCCTTTTTCGCTCCATCTGTCGAAAGAGATTGAGTCGCATTTATCGAAACCCATCTCCATTTCGCCGTCCGACACCGTTATCCCGATGGTTGTTCGAATTCGCGGAGGAGAAACGTTTACCGAACCCATAGAGCTGAACTTAAATCGCAAAATCAAGCACATTACCATGGATGCCGTGACAGTTCAACCTGGCGAAACAGAGAAAACAGTCTATCTAAAAATAGACCAAAATATGCTTTCTAAAATGAGAAGAGCACGATTTTCATTCAACATCATCGGCACCGTGAAAGGTGTGGTAGAGAAAAAAGGACAGCGAAACTTCCAAAATGCCAAATACAAAGAGCAAACGCCGATGTTTTTGTTGGAAAAGGAAGAGTAAGGAACCAAATATAAATGTAATTTATTGATAAGGTAGGATAAAATATTTCATTCGAATTATTGTTTTTTCTAGATAGGACATTCATTTGGCATCAATTCTTTTTAGTCCTAAGTTTGATCTTTGTATCTTTGCAACTTATTCCAAAAAGAATGAGAAAAATCAAAACAGCAGTTGCCGCTTTTGGTATGTCGGGCAAGGTGTTTCACGCACTTTTGATTGACACACATCCGTCTTTCGAACTCACCGCTATTTGTGAACGAAGTAAAAACGAAGCTGAACACCTCTACCCCGCTGCTAAAATCGTGAAGTCGTTCGACGAACTGCTCGCTATTTCCGAAATCGAACTCGTTATCATCAATACACCCGATACCACGCACTACGAATATTGCAAAAGGGCACTCCTTGCCAATAAGCACGTGGTGGTGGAAAAACCATTTGTGTTCACCGTTGCCGAAGGAGAAGAATTGGTGACGATTGCACGGGAACGAAACAGACGATTAGCTGTGTTTCAAAATCGCAGATGGGATGGCGATTTCATTACCATTCAAAAGATTTTATCGGAAAATAGCTTAGGTCGCGTGGTGGAATTTCAATCTACAATGCCGCGCTTTCGCAATTTTATTGCTCCAAACACTTGGAAAGAGCAGCCAACCCAACACGTAGGACTAACTTACAATCTTGGTCCTCATCTAATAGATCAAGCAGTCGTGTTGTTTGGATTCCCCGACGCCGTTTTTGCACGCATCGAAAAGCTTCGCGACGGTTCGCAAATCGACGACTATTTTCAAATTCAATTGTTTTACCCAAAACTCGAAGTGACACTAAAAGCGAGCTACTTGATGCGCGAAGAGACACCGCGTTTTGCCATTCATGGCACATTGGGTTCGTTTGTAAAATATGGCTTAGACCCACAAGAAGATGCACTGAAAGCGGGGAAACGACCCGTCAACAAACATTGGGGAGAAGACAAACCTGCTAAATGGGGCGTGCTGCATACAGAGATTAACGGAGAGATTGTGCGTTATCCCGTGGAGACTGAAAAGGGTAATTGGCTTGCCTATTACGACAATATTGCCGAATATATTCTAAATAACGCGCCATTATTGACCTCTGCTGAGGATAATTTAAAACTTATTGCTATCTTGGAAGCCGCTTTCAGAAGCCACGACGAAAATTGCGTGGTCTATCTTTAACACAAACAGACAGAAACTTACACCTATTTCTCAGATTGAATGAAGCAAAAACCCATTATTTATCAACTCGTCAACAGACTTTTCGGCAATACAAATTCCACTTGTAAATTCAACGGTACAATAGAAGAGAACGGCTGCGGTAAGTTCGCATCAGTCACTTCTAAAGCAATCAAAGAGATAAAAGCGCTCGGTTGCACCCACATATGGTACACTGGCATTATCGAACACGCCACCCGAACAGATTACTCCACATTTGGCATCTCAAAAGACAATCCAAACATCGTAAAAGGAAACGCCGGTTCGCCTTACGCCATCAAAGATTACTACGACGTTTGCCCTGATTTAGCTACAGATATTCCGCACCGCATGAAAGAGTTTGAAGCTCTTGTGAAGCGCACCCACAAAGAGGAAATGAAGGTGATTATCGATTTTGTGCCCAATCACGTTGCGCGTCAATACAAGTCGGATGCTAAACCGAAACGTGTAACCGATTTTGGGGAGAAAGACAACATTTCGGTTCAATTCGATGGACAAAACAACTTTTACTACATCCCAAATGAAACGTTTTATCCGCAAATCCATTTTCAATACGACGGTCAATCTTATCAAGAGTTTCCTGCAAAAGCAACTGGAAATGACTGCTTCAATGCATATCCAACCGTAAACGACTGGTACGAAACCATTAAACTCAACTACGGTGTCGATTATCAGCACGGTCGTCGTCACGCATTCGATCCGATACCCGATACTTGGCTAAAAATGCGAGATATTCTTTTATTTTGGGCAAAAAAAGGGGTCGATGGTTTCCGTTGCGATATGGCAGAGATGGTTCCTGTCGAGTTTTGGGGTTGGGTGATTCCTCAGGTAGAAGCTAAATACAGCGAAATTCTGTTTATCGCCGAAGTCTACAATCCAAATGAATACAGCAACTACATTTTCCACGGTAAATTCGATTATCTCTACGACAAAGTGGGTCTCTACGATGCACTAAAAATCGTAACCAAAGGACACGTTTCTGCATCGGTCATCACCGGATGTTGGCAATCGTTGGGTAATATCGAAAAACAGATGCTCAACTTCCTCGAAAATCATGACGAACAGCGTGTTGCTTCCGACTATTTCGCCGAAGATGCATTCAAAGCTATTCCATCACTAATCGTTTCGGCAACAATTAACACTGCACCGTTCATGCTCTACTTCGGGCAGGAATTGGGCGAAAAAGGGATGGATTGCGAAGGATTTAGCGGTCGCGACGGTCGTACAACCATATTTGACTATTGGAGCCCAGAATCGCTTCGAAACTGGTACAACAATGGAAAAGTGAATACGGCCAAATTGACTACAGAACAAAAAAAGTTGCGCAAAATCTACAACAAAGTCCTTTTGCTTTGCAACGAAGAGGCAGCAATTCGCGAGGGGGAACTGTTCGACTTGATGTATGCCAATTACTACAATTCGGGCTTCAATCCCGAGAAACAGTTTACTTACCTACGCAAACACGGCAATGAACTGATACTGATTGCTGTCAATTTTTCGGAGAGCAATGCTAACATCAAAATCAATATTCCACAGCACGCTTTTCAGTTTCTGAAGATAAAATCCAACAAAAATGTGGAATTTATTGATTTGCTTACTAATAATAGCGTTCAAAGAGAGTTGAGTCCCAATACCCCTTTCTCAGTTCAGATTAAGGCTTTTTCGGGCGTAATATTGAAATGTTTTTTAACATAAGCCAATTTTCCAAGATTTTTAGCCATTTAAATAAGAGAAAAACGAGCAGAAATATCTAATTTTGCATAATAAATCTAAACCCATCAATTCTTCACAAAAAATGGTACAAAGCCCACCTTACAAGATTTTTTCTGGAACTAATTCCCAATATTTAGCGACAAAAATTTGCGAAAGTATAGGTTGTGAATTAGGTAAAATGAATATCACTTACTTTGCTGATGGCGAATTTGGCGTATCTTTCGAAGAATCTATTCGGGGATCTCATGTATTTTTGATTCAATCGACCTTTCCTAGCTCAGACAATCTGATGGAATTGTTGTTGATGATTGATGCTGCCAAACGTGCTTCTGCGAAATCGATTGTGGCTGTTATTCCCTATTTTGGTTGGGCGCGTCAAGATCGTAAGGACAAACCGCGTGTTTCAATTGGCGCAAAACTAATCGCCGATTTGCTCAGTGTAGCAGGTATTCACCGTCTGATTACCATGGACTTACATGCTGATCAAATCCAAGGGTTTTTCAATGTTCCAGTAGATCACCTTTACGCATCTTCCGTATTTTTACCTTACCTCGAATCACTACATCTCAACAATTTAGTATTTGCATCACCCGACGTTGGAGGTTCAAAACGTGTAAACTCGTATGCAAAATATTTCGGTGTTCCGATGGTTATTTGCCACAAAACTCGTGCAAAAGCAAACGAAGTAGATCAAATGACCATCATTGGAGATGTGAAGGGTAAAAACGTTATCTTGGTAGATGACATGGTGGATACCGCTGGCACAATCACCAAAGCTGCTAATCTGATGATAAGTGTAGGCGCAAATTCTGTCAGAGCGATTGCTAGCCACGCCGTGATGTCGGATCCAGCCACACAGCGGGTATGTGATTCAAACTTGACCGAAATGATTATGACAGACACGATTCCTTTTAAGAAAAACTGTTCGAAAGTTCATATTCTCACAGTTTCTCAACTCATCGGTCAAACAATTACCCGAGTGATTGACAACGAATCAATCAGTTCACAATTCTTATTGAAATAGTGATTTCTGTTTTCTATAAAATACAAAAGGTTGCCCTCCAAAGAGAGCAACCTTTTTTCTTGCGCAAAATTAAAAACTATTGTATTAATGAACGAGTAAATTTAACAGCAGGAGCAAATACAATGGGAGTTTTAGTGTAAGTCATCGTATCGGTTTTAACCACCCCATCGTAAGTCAATCTGCTCAAATGAAGTTTTACAGATGTTTTTGGTGAAACCACCAAATCTGAAACTTTAAACGAAACATTTCCCCAAGAACCAATGCTTTGCAAATCGAAATAGGCATTGTGTCTTAATTCGAGATACACATCGTCCGCAGTCGATTGACTATCATCTAGTACCAAATTAATGAAGTGTTTGGTGTTTGGATTGTTTCTAAAAATTGAAAAATCAACATTTAGATAGTCGTTTGCAAACCAGTAATCACGAATGTTTATCGGGTCATGTCCAATGCTATCCTCTCTAACCGTTGAGCTTAAGAACGATTTTCTAACCGGATTCTTTGTCAAAATTGAATATACGCTATTCAAACGCACATAATAACTTTTCACCAACGACGCACTTTCGTTTTCACGAATAATTGTGTAGTCAACAATAACACGTTTCCCATTAGTCCAATCAGCAAGTTCGGTAGTGTTTTCAGCGACATAGAGTCGTTGAGCATCTCCATCTGATATCAACACGTTGTTTGAACCATCTGTCACGGTGGCATAAGCTAAATATCGCGCCTCACTCTCCTCTTTCTTGCAAGCAGAAAATGAAACCACCAAAAATGCCAGCATCATGAATGTAAAAAATCTGCTTTTCATAACTTTTATAATATTAATTACAACCTAAAATTGTGTATTACAAACAGATGATGTTATTGAAGACTGATTCGCTGCACGAGTTACAAAATTTTTTATCCAAAAAAAGTAAAAAAAAGGTGCAGGAAAAATTCCTACACCTTAATAGATTATTTCGAAAAGCAATTATGCTTTTTCCAATTGAAGCGTTTTGGTTGGTTGATCGCACACTTCGGTTGGACCAAAATATTGGATTGGACCTGGATAGATGTAGCAAGTCTCTTCTGCCCATTGCTCGCGGTGTTTCACCAATTCTAGGAAAGGTGCTCCATCGAGTTTTACCAATGCTTTTTGGATTACTGGTTTCATTTCTCCGTGACGACGTTCCATGTTCATCATCATCGTAACAGGCACACCACCTGCAATCCACTCAGCTGCAGGAGCTGTGGTGTTGCGGATAGACGACATGTAGCCGGTTTTGCCTTCGCCAATCAAGTTAGCAGCATTGTAACCTAATGAATAGCAGTAGTCTGCATCGAAGTTAGATGGAGCTGCGCAACGACCTTCGTAACCGAAGAAGTGACCTAAGGCAGCAAATTTACCGTTGTATTTGCCCTCTTTTTTCCATTGAGCCAATTTGTTTCCAACCATTTCGCTCAACAGTTTTTCTGTTTCAATCAACGAAACTTGTACGTTTCCGTGTGGGTCGCGATCGAGCGTCAACTGACGAGCAACGCCTTCTGGCAACGAAGCGTAAACAGCTGCATTCTCTTTAGAGATGTTGTCGATGATAAACTGACGTTGCAAGTTGGCTGGAACTGCTTTGAACTCCTCTTCGTGGTGAGCTAGGTAGTCATTCAATTCACCCATCAACACTTTGAAAGCTGGGATAAATTCGATCAAACCTTCTGGAATCAGTACTGTACCGAAGTTGTTGCCTTTCGCAGCACGTTTAGCTACCGCTGTGGCTATTTCAGTTACCACATCGTCCAACGTCAGTTGTTTTGCTTCGATTTCTTCCGAAACAAGACAGATGTTTGGTTGCGTTTGCAAACCGCACTCGAGAGCGATGTGCGAAGCCGAACGACCCATCAGTTTGATAAAGTGCCAGTATTTGCGAGCCGAATTACAGTCACGTTGGATGTTGCCAATCACTTCTGAATAGACTTTACAAGCCGTGTCGAAACCGAAAGAAGTTTCGATCATATCGTTTTTCAAGTCACCGTCGATGGTTTTCGGACAACCGATAACCTGAACGCCTGAATTGATAGTTGCGTAATATTCTGCCAACACACAAGCGTTGGTATTTGAATCGTCACCACCGATGATAACTAAAGCTGAGATGTTGAGTTTTTTCAAAATCACCAAACCTTTGTCGTATTGCTCAGTGGTTTCGAGTTTGGTACGACCCGAACCGATGATGTCGAAACCACCGGTGTTGCGGTATTCGTCGATGATGTCGGCAGTCAATTCCATATATTGGTGATCGACCAAACCACCAGGACCCATCAAGAAACCATACAGACGGCTCTCTGCGTTGATGTTTTTGATACCGTCGAAAATACCCGAAATCACGTTGTGTCCACCTGGAGCTTGTCCGCCCGAAAGAATCACACCCACATTCACAGGGGCAGCGCTTTTAGCTTCGCCTGGAACGAATGTCAAAATCGGCATTCCGTACGTGTTAGGGAATAGTTTTGCGATTTCTGCCTGATCTGCTACTGATTCTGTAGCTGCTCCCACTTCGATTTTCACTGCTCCAAGAAGAGCTTTTGGCAACTTAGGTTGGTAAGCTGCGCGCGCAATTTGTAATGCACTTTTTGCCATGTGTGTAAATTTTTATTTGTGTTTGATTATATCCTAACTAACTGTTTACAAACAGATTGTAATCAATCTATCGCAACGCTCTGAAATTCGACACAAATTTCGTCATTTTTTAGGAAATGGGCAAACAATTCTATCTTATTGTCTTAAAATGGAGTTAATTTGTTTCAGTTCTTTACAAGAATGAGTTTAATCAAAAACACTGCAGTGCAATGGAATAAAACCTTAAGAGCCAATTAGCTTTCTAAATTTCAAGCAAAAAGTTGTGCCTTCGGGTGATGAACTTTCCAATTCGATGTTGCAATCTACTATGCCCGAAAGGTCGCGAATCAGGTGTAATCCCAATCCATTTTTCACACCGACCACCTCGGTGTCGTCATACAGTGCTTTCAGATGGTCTTTTGAAACACCGTGTCCATTATCAGTTATGGTCAGGTATATGAAATCTTCGTCGTGCCGTGCCGACCAACGGATAGAAGGATGCTCCACTCGCAAAAGAGCTTTGATGGCATTGGAAGTGAGATTCCGTAGAATTGTTTTCAGAATATTTTCGTCCGAAATCAGTTGCAGATTGTTTGAGTTTTCAAAACTAAAGGTAATCTTGGTTTCACTCTTGAAGTACTGTTCAATATACCGAAATAGCTCTTCAACGGCGATGGGCTTCATTTGTGGTTCAAAATTGCTCATTTGTCCTTTGCCCCATAGCAACATATCTTCCATCGAAATGAGTAAGTTATGCGCAGAATCGATAGACTGGTTCTCAAGTCTGGTAATGGTTGCTTGATCGATGGCATTATCATTCTCCTTTTTCAGCTCCAATAGATGGATTAGATTAGCCAAAGGACTTCTCAAATCGTGATTTAGAATACCAAAGAACCGTGCTTTTATTTGATTGGCTTCATCTAGCTCGGCATTCAATTGTTGCAATTTCTCGTTGGTTTTCTTCCGCTCTTTGGATTTGTAATAGATGAACCCGCTTATCCCAACGACCATCAATAACACCAACAACAGGACGGCTATTTGCGATTTTGATTTCTCTTCTTGAAGTTGATGAATTGTATTCTTTGCCTTTAATGCTCTGATTTCCTGAAGTTTTACATTATTCTGATATCTTGCTTCTGCATTCGCAATGTTTTTCTTGGCTGTCTCTTTCAGAAGCGTATCTTTTTCAAGGGTATATCTCTCTAAATAACGATATGCTTGGTTGCTATTCCCCGAATACTTATAGCTTTCTGCTATTACATTTAGCATTTCGGCATAATTCCATTTATCATACATCTTAGCATCTTTCTCAATTGAGCGCAAGAGTTTTATTGCCGGTTGATACTCCTTTTTTGCATAGAGAATCTTGCCTTTTATGGTTGTTGCTTCAACTACAACTTCCTGATTTTTTGATAAAATGCCAGCCTGAATAGCCTTTTCGATGTATTTGGTTGCGTCCGAAAGCTGATTTATCTGCAAATAATTTTCGGCTAATGCAGTGTATGATTCTGCTAAACATGTCTGTTTTTCGTAGTAATAATCTTTTATAGCCTCCAATTTTAGTATATACCTCATTTGCATATCTATTCGTCCTAGATTCGAGTAAATTTTCACATAATAGCTGTATAAATAAGCCAGATTTATGGGTTCATGCATACTATATTTTGCTGCAATCGCACAATACTCTAAAGCCTTGTCAAATTGACCCATCTGAATGTATGCTCCTACAATATTTCGATATAAATTAGCAATATTCCGATTGTTTTTGGTGTTCTTTTCAAGTCTGTTTTTATATACGTCTATGGTCTGAAATGCATAATTGATAAACGACTCATATTCGTCGTGAAAAAGATAGGAATTGCAGATACAAACCAAGAAATTGGCTTTTATTTCCGAATTTTTAACCGACTTTACGCTCGATTTTATGTAGTTAATCAGTTGAGTTGCCCGATCGTTCATTTTGTACAAATAATACAGATAGTACAACCGACGAATGATATACCCGACCTGCTCCATATCACCCTCTTTTTTTGCAAAATTCAGACTCTTCTCGTAGCAGTCGATCGCCAAACTATCTTGTCGGGTTGCATATTCGTACCCAATGCCTTCGTAATAGTAAAAAATGGAGGAGAAACGGTTATTTCCTTTGGATAGAGCAATTCCTTTTTTTGCACTGGTGGAGAGCAGTGTAAAGTTCTCATTGAGGCATACTTTTCTACAATACTCAGTCCACACCCGCATTTTTGTTGTGTCGGCAGAGTAATGGTTTAGATTTGGAGCAGTTTGTCCGTGTAAGGATAGAAATGCAAGAAGTAAAAAAGGGATTATATTAATTAGCTTCATATCAATCTAAATTCAAAGCCCCTTTGTAGCTGCGCCCTATAGGAATGGAAGCACCATTCTCAAGTTCAATTTTTTGCGTATGAATCTTATGTATCTGCTTCTTTGGTAAAGCAAAACTTCGATGAACTCTTACGAATTTACTGAAAGCACTCTCATTTAGTAAATTACCAAAGGGAACTGACACGCAATAACGTCTATTACTTGTGACAATCTTTGTAAAGTCCTTTAAAGCCTCAATATATAAGATTTCGCTGACAACTATTTTCACTTGATTGTACCCCTCTTTTAGAAATACACATTCACTATCAATCTCTGCACTTGACGCCTTCATCCTTAAATCCATGTATTCACTAATCCGATTCGCTGTACGTGTAAAGCGTTCGAGATTAACAGGTTTTACTAGAAAATCGAGTGCATCGGCATCAAAACCATCGACGGCATATTCTGCATAAGATGTGATGAAAACACAGACTGGGATATTCTTCATTTGGCGTCTTAGTTCGAGGCCTGTGATTTCGGGCATGTCAATATCTGAAAACAAAACATCGACATTGCCCTTCGCCAAATGTTCGAGTGCTTCAATTACATTGGAATAGACGCCAGCAACAGTAAAAAAGGAGAATTTGCGAACCAAAGACTCCACCATCAAGCGGTCTAGTTCGTTGTCATCTATAATAATACAATTCAGATTAGTCATAAATAAAGAAGCGGCAAATAGCAGATGAGTATGTGGTTCGAAATATCAATTATCAAGAAATAAAATTTGTGATGTATCTAATATTTAACAAATGTATAAAATCTATACTGAAATAATGGTTTTAGGCAGCTGATTAGCTTAAAAGTTCAAAACTAATATTTTAATGCTGAAAAACAATACACTTTCTTCAATTTTTGTTTCCCTAATTGTGGTTTGAACAAAGAATACAAGCTCCCATTCAAAAAAAACAAATTTAGAATTCTATTTGACTTTTTGGTTTCAGAATATTAGAATCACTGTTGTTTATCGTCTGAAACCGTTGTTTATCGTACAATTCAAGAACGCACTATTAATGCATATTTTCTTTGTCAGAGTTTAAAATAATCTTTCAAAAATTTGGCACTAAAAACATAGGATTATGCTATCAGAGGAGTTTACAAATCACAAATATCGCCAACTTACATAACAGTTTCAAACTAAATCATAATAAATAAAGTTGTGTAAAATTTGAAATCAATTTTGTTTCATGTTTCAAGAGCATTTAATATAAATTCTTTGACTTAATAAATTACAGATTATGAAATGGTCACTTTGTTTTATCGCTCTCTCCCTCTATTTAAACACTTTTGCTACAGAGCCTCAAGGCTATTACTCATCGGCAGAAAACACTAATGGTGCTGCATTGAAAACAGCAATAGGCAAAGTGGTATTAGGTCATATAGAGCGTACATACGATCAGTTGTGGTCCGATTTTCAGACTACAGACAAACGTGCTGATGGCAAAGTCTGGGATATGTATTCAAATTGCAACTTCACTTTCGGCACAGATCAAGACTCCGGAAGCGGAGGCACAGTTGAGTGTCAGTTCTACAACCGTGAGCACTCCTTTCCAAACAGTTGGTTTGCAAAGGCAACCCCAATGTATTCGGATCTTTTTCACATGTATCCTACCGATAAACATGTCAATAATTCGAGAGGAAACAACGCTTTTGGTGAGACATCTTCTCCTAGTAAAACATTTATTAATGGAAGCAAACTTGGCCCATCTTCTGTTGCTGGTTATTCGGGCACAGTTTACGAACCAATCGATGAGTACAAAGGTGATTTTGCCAGATCTTACTTTTATATGGTGACAGCCTATGACGACCGTGTTGCAAATTGGAAATCAGACCAATTGGCTGGCAATCAATATCCAGCGTTTGCATCGTGGTGTATCGATATGTTTCTTAGATGGAGCGCACAAGATCCAGTGTCACAAAAAGAGACTAACAGGCAGGAGGCCATTTATGGTATCCAACACAACCGCAATCCGTTCATTGACCATCCTGAACTCGCAGAATACATTTGGGGGAACAACAAAACCAAACCGTGGACAAGTACGACTGCAGATTGGCATTCGAAACAGATAAAATTGATTCAAACAAATTTTGTAAAAAAAGAAATTCTTCTCACATACGCTATAAACAATCTGTCCTATTCTATTTACGATTTACGGGGATGCATTATTGCGAACAAATATGTTGGGAATAGCACATCAATTCCGTTGTATTATTTACACAATGGACTATACATTCTAAGACTGTTTGATGATGAGGGCGTTATTCTTACGGATAAAATTGTAGTTTCCAACTAAATCAAAAAAACAGAATTGAACGACTAACATTTGTATAAATTTCTCATTTACAAACAACACACAGAATAGTTCGAAACTATTCTAAAAAAGAGAGGAGTAATCGATGTGTAACAGTAAAACTAAAATGATAACAGTGCTGATTCTATCATTTATAGTTTTTGACTTGAAGAGTCAAACTTCAGCAATAGCTTCAGGGGGAGTAGCTAATGGAAGTAATGGATCTATCAGTTATACAGTGGGGCAACCTTGCTACAAATCGGACGTTGGAGAAAATGGAGCTATCGAAGAGGGAATACAACAATCTTACGAAATTCCGTTAGTGACGGAAATCAAAGAGAAAGAAGTCAATGCAACAGTAACCGTTCTGCTTATCGCACGAGATAATCGACTGATAATAAGCATAAATAAGATTGAATTTTCAGACCTCTCCTTTCTGATATACAATACAAATGGGAAAATCTTGCACAAAGGTAGAATTACAACAAAAGAGACAACTATTTCTATCTCAAATTATCCCTCCGCACCATATTTTATAAATGTACTTGATAGAAATAAACGAATTAATACAATTAAAATAGTAAAAAAATAGAATTATGAAACGTGTGCTTTTATTGGTAATAATAACTTTTTCAATAGCAGCTATTTGGGCACAATCTCCTGAAAAAATAAGTTACCAGTCTGTGGTGCGATCGTCAGGGAATTTCCTTTTGACAAGCACAAGAATAACTATGCGTTTAAGCATACTTCAAGGCACTTCGTCAGGTGAAGCTGTATATGTTGAATTGCACAATCCTACAACAAATGCAAATGGGTTAGCCTCCATCGAGATTGGTGGAGGAGTTGTCGTCAGTGGTGGTTTTTCTTCAATAGACTGGAGCAATGGAATCTACTTTATAAAGACGGAAATAGATCCAACTGGTGGCACTAATTACACGATTTCTGGGGTTAGTCAGTTGTTGAGTGTACCCTACTCTCTATATTCGAAAAAGGCGGAGGCGCTTGTTAACCCAATCAATTACAATAATCTAGTTAACAAACCAATTACTGACGGGTCTGAAACAATAATCCTCGGCGGCGCTAGTATTTCCATTTCAGGAAATGGAACAGAGATTAGTCCCTACATTGTAAACTCCACTATTGGCTCACATTATGTTGGAGAAGTCTATGGGGGTGGTGTAATATTTTGGGTAAACGAAACCAAAAGTCATGGACTAATTGTTAGTATGATTGATTTAAGTACTTCTCAAACATGGAGTAATATCAATACTTCAATAGGAACAAGTGCAAGCTCCGACTGGAATGGTTTAGGAAACTCGACAGCAATTATATCGCAGACAGGACACACTAATAGTGCTGCTAGGTTATGCTTAAACTACACAAATAATGACTATGGTACTGGAATATTTGATGATTGGTATCTGCCTTCAATTGCCGAGTTAGAAATTATTTCAAAAAACTTTTTCGAGGTTCAGAAGGCACTCGATAATGATAATAACTCTTCAACTATTCCTCTTGCAAAAATTCTATATTGGAGTTCCTCAGAATCATCAACTAGTGCGTTTTCGCACAATTTCTTAACTGGAGTATATGGCGCAGGTGTTAAAAACAATGCCTATAGAGTGCGTGCTATTCGCAGTTTCTAATTCAAAATAACTTTTACATGAGAAAAATAATATTTTATTTATTAGTTGTATTTTCTGCCGTATTAACTGTATCTGCGTCGAACAGCAACTCCCTTTCTTTTGATGGAACCTCTGGTTATGTAAATTGTGGCAGAAATTCAGCATTACGTCCGGTATTAGCCATTACTGTAGAAGCTTGGGTGAATCCAGACGTAAATACCACTTGGAACGGTGTGGTTACAAATCTTCAAGATAATTACAACAACGAGTCAGGTTATGGCCTGTTTATGGACAATAGCAACAACAAGATTGCATGGTGGGTTCAAACGATTGGTGGCATTCCAAACAATATGGATGTACCGAGTTATACCCTGCCTATGCACACGTGGACACATGTGGTAGGAACATACGATGGGGCTACCCTTAAACTGTATATTAACGGCTCGATGGTGAGCTCAAGACCAAGAACAGGCACTATTAATTGGAACTATCAACCTATTGCTTTTGCGATTGGGCAATATCTTGATGATGATGAGCACCACTATTTTAAAGGCAAAATCGATGATGTAAGAGTCTGGGCTTACGCACGTTCTGCACAAGAGATTGCGAACGACATGCACAGCGAATTAATAGGAAATGAATCGGGACTCATGGCTTATTTCAAACTCAACGAAGGTCTCGGTACAATTATTGCTGATAATTCGGTAAACGCCTACAACAGTGGAACTATTTATGGCGGTGCTACTTGGTCAGCCGACAATCCCGATATTATATATTCGGCACTTCCCAAAAACAAGGCTTTGCGTTTCGACGGAACTACTGGATATGTGAACTGCGGTACAAGCTCTTCACTAAGACCGACTAACGCTATTACGATAGAAGCTTGGATAAAATCAAATATAGTAAGCAACTCCTCCTACGGATTGGGTATAATAACAAATATACAAGACAATGGCCTCTCTGAATCGGGGTATGGACTCTTCTCCTATTACGGTGATGTAATGTGGTGGTTACAAACCGTGGGAGGAGAGCGTACTCCTTCAAATGTTAATGCAGCATATCCTCATCACACGTTACCTTTCAATGTATGGACGCACGTAGCAGGAACATATGACGGTCAAAATTTAAGACTCTATATCAACGGTTCACAAGTAGCCAATATGCCCAAAGCAGGAGCAATTGATTGGACATATTTACCTCTCGCGCTTACTATTGGGAAATACTACGACGACAATGAAAGTTCTTTTTTCAAAGGAGACGTTGATGAAGTACGTATTTGGAACGTAGCACGTACAGCACAGGAAATAAATTCCACCAAAGATGTTGAGCTTTCGGGTCGTGAGAATGGGTTAGTTGCCTACTACAACTGCAACAGCGGCAAGTATGCCACATTATCTGACAATTCTAATTTGGCGCTCTCCTCAGGATCAATGGTGGCATACAGCGATTGGGTGGATGGTGCTCCGGTGTTGCAACTTTCAACCCCAACTAATCAAGCATCAAATGTCAGCATTTCGAAACTTGCTGCCACATCTGCAACCATAAAATGCACGAAAGGGAATGGAAACAACCGACTAATTCTACTCAAACAAGGTTCGACAGGTGCTTTTACACCCACAGACAGTGCAACTTACAGCGCAAACTCTACTTTTGACAGCTTGGGTGCTTCGTACTCAGGCGGATGGCAGTGTGTCTACAATGGCGTAGATGACTCTATAGCCGTTAGTGGATTAAACCCATTGACTACGTATCGTGTGCAAATTATCGAATACAACGGTGTAAAGGGAATTGAACAATACCAAACAGCAACAGAGATAAACAATCCAGCGAATTTTGATACACCTTGCCTTGCTCCTGCAACACCCACCATCACAATGGTCGGTAACACGCTTCATTCGAGTGCATCAACTGGTAATCAGTGGTACAACAGCAATGGGATAATAAATGGTGAAACGGGTCAGGACTTAGTATTTCAATCTCAAAACACCTACTACACAATTGTCACGCTTTCTGATTGCAGTTCCGCTCCTTCGAACTCGATAAACACACTTGTGACGTCTGCTAAAAATGGATTGATTAATGACAATATAATTTCTTTGAAATGTAAAAATAATCAGGTGACGATAAATTTAGCGTCTAATTGCCAATCAGCCAATTATGAATTAACCAACCTTTCGGGTCAATCTATATCAAAAGGCTGGCTCGAAGGCAAATCAACTCTTTCTTTACACGACTATCCCAAAGGAATCTACCTGATAAAAGTTACAACTGGAATTTCAACAGCTGTTAAACGACTTTTAGTACAGTAGTCTTGTTATTTACTATTATTTTGATCTAAATCCGTTGAATGCAGCGACATGATATAAATTAACATCTAAAAAATATGGTTATAACAAATCTGAAAATTCTGCTAATATTAAAACACGTAATGTATGATAATTGATAAAATTTTTTATCCTTTCCTAATTACATTTATGTTATAAAAAATTCAACCTTTTAAATCATAAAATTGTGAATAATAAATTGACCACCATCCATTTTTCAATTATTCTCATTTGGACTGTTCTGAACATTTCAAGTTTATCTCTTAATGCAAAAGAGCAAGCCAAGTTAAAAGTAGTCGAAAATTTGTGGAACGAGCAACTTGATTTTTCATCCATCACTGGTAACAGTAAGGCTACCGTAATTATTCCGTTTTCACCTGCTACGTGTGGATATTGCCTGGGCGATGGATGGTTTCTAGAGAAGAATTATTTGGAGAGAAATATTGAACAAGGTGGACTTAGTTTTTATCAAAGTCTATTTAACCCACAACTCGATATATATGCCTATTTAAGGCACTTCAAAGCTGAAAAAAGGCAGGTTCTGACCTACCCGCCCGACCTACACAACTTTCACAGAGATGGGTTTCCTTTTATTATGGCCTTCAGAGATGGGATTCAAATTGAGCGTTCGTTGCTTTGGCCTTTTCCGTCTCAGTTTGATTCTCTTAAGTCTAAGCTTTGGAATAAAGAACAAAACATCATTTTGACTGGCGACAATTACATGGTAATGCAATTCATAGAAGAGAATCGAACAAACGATGCCATTGTTGTGTACGATGACAACCGTTTGGCAACTCAAAAAGAGACAGATTTTGCACTAAAAACAAAGAGCTTCTCAATCAAACACTTCCGCAATCTTGAAGTTACTGATTTGAAGAAATCTATCGAATTTAGAAGCAATGACTTAAAACAAATACTTAAAATTGTGGGAGAGAATGAATTGCCCTTTCAATTCATTGAAGATTCTATTATTTCTTTTGGTCCTTATCAATTTGAATTAAATAAATACACATTTGAAATAAGCTTTCCAAATCCGCACAATCCGTCCAAATTCATATATATTAATACTGGAAAGCAAAAGGGGTGGCATAATTGGTATGATTATGCTGTTTTCGATAGAAACGGACAAACTGTCTTGACTGGTATTTTTGACAAAACAAAAATCAAATCGTGGTCTTTTACTGAGAAATCTGTATTTCCAAAAGTAAGCTTAATGAAAAATTGTGAGGGAAAGTGCGATTTGCCTCAACCGCTTGCATTGATTAAGCATAGGTTTTCACCAACTATTTCCAACTCAAAAAATAAAACGACAATCGGTGGCGCCAAGTCTGTTTTCCCTGATATTAAAGCGATAAGTAGTAATAGTTGTTGGGTTACTTGGGAATCGGAGGGGGATATATTGGCAGCAAAAATCACAAACAACAAAGTTGAAAAAACAATTAATATTGAGAACAATGATAATCAATCTTACAATCCTGTTGTTGAGCTTTGTAATGGTAAAATCTGGGTTTTTTACCTTCAATGCCAAAACGATTTATATAGAGTTTGTGGTCGCAATTTTGATGGACAAAATCTTTCGAGAGAGATTATTGTTTCAGAGATAAACGAAAGTGATGCAATCACATTGTCCGTAGCATCTAACGAAATCAATGAGATAACAGTGGCTTGGAGCGAATGGCAAGCCAACAATCGGTTACTCAAATCGCGCCGACTTATTGATGGTGCATTAGACTCCATCAAACCAATACAAGCCGTTCCGAGTAACATCGACTATGTAGACCAATGGTGGCCAAATCTTTCCTATAATAAAAAAGGAGAAGTCTGGTGTGTATGGAATCAACATTATCCAGCAAGCCTAACACTTTGTGGAGGAAGACTGAATTCAAATCCTCTTTGTATTCCTTATCTAGATGCTACGAACTGGAATAAATCAGAAGAAGGTGGCTATGGATCAATTGTTTTCGATGGGAAAAATTGCCCGTTGGTTTTTTGGGAGTCATCTGCCTCTAAATCACTTTTTGCAGATGAAAAGCAAACGATTTGCTATTCCAAGTGGAGCAAAGTAAACAACCGTTGGATGCTCTCTGAGAAATTGCCAAATATAGTATCAGAAATGAATCAGACCCCCGTGGCAGCGTTAGATAAAAACGGTGATTGTTGGGTTGCATGGAGTGGTCGCTCATTAAAAGAAGGCTCGAAATGGGGAATCTTTCTAGCTCGCCTACACGATTCTAAATGGTCGAATCCAATTCGAATTTCGCCCGAAAATGCAAACTCGAGAGCACCCAAATTAAAGTCATCGGGATCTGCACTATGGTTGGCTTGGCACGAAGGTGAAGGCAAAAGTATAAATATAGTTGTAAAACGAATCGTGATATCTAAACAATGATTTATTGATCACAATTAGTAAATTTGGTTATTCGCAAAACAGATTTTAAGCATTTGATTACAAGAAACTGAATTGTTTGACAGAAATTAAGTCTAATAATTCAACAACTTAATATGCAACTTTCCAAAATATGTAGATCTTACTTATAATTATAAAACAAATTGCTATGAAAAAATTAATTGTTATTGTCGCAGTTTTGATAACAGGGTGCAAATCGCCAGACCTGATGATGTCCCCCGATTTGAAAGACAACTCTGTGGGTTACGATGTAAAAGGTCGCCAGGGATGGCAGATTAATCAAGTCATTTCGTATGGTGACTATCACTCCTCGAAAATAAAAAGAGGATGGGAATCGCACTTCAATGTTGAATTTATCGCCCGATTTAAAAATGCAAGTCAAAAAATATCGTTCACACAATTTGGCTCATCTGGATCAGTGGATGTGTTAGCGGTAAGTAAATTCACGAACAATGAAGTTCCACTGTTAGGTGGATATATGTCCTATTCATTCAACTACAAAGACGCATTTGCTGGAACAATTATCAGTTCGAATAATAACTCTTCCAAAAGTTGGGATTTCATTTTCTACAACATGGGTGAAATTTCGTCTCAAGGCTTTCTCTGCGGAGATGTTAAACAGCAACCCAACGGCGATGAGATACAAATCAGAGGAATCAGTCAGTCTGCGGGCTCTTCGCGATGGGATATGCAAAAATATGCCGGATTCGAATTTCTGTATCGAGGCAAATCTGTTGGGGCAGTTTCTTTGGTCAACAATGGTAAAGTTTGGTTCAGCAACGACTTGAAAGACGAAGAAAAACTTGTTTTGGCAGCAGTATCAACTGCTCTTCTCGCCCGACACGATCTGAATAAAGATCACTCTGGCAGTTCAAGTTTCTTTCCAAGTAGATAAAGATTAATTAAAATAAAACTATAAACAGATGAAAAGATCAATCCTGCTAATGGCTAGTGTACTCTTTGCAGCCTACTCATTTGCACAAATCGTAGTTCCGGATATACAGTTTCGGAGCTTTTTGACCAAGAATTACAGTATTCAGTTCGATTCCCAAGGCGGATTACTTTCCAAAAACGACTACTTCATTGTAGATACTATAACCGCAATCGATGTTCACAATTTAGGGATAGAAACGCTTGCTGGTATCGATGGAATGCCTCATTTAAAAAGCATAAATTGTGCCGACAATTTGTTAAGTTCTATAGACCTTTCGAAAAACGTGAATCTCGAAGGGCTGAATTTATCTGGAAATCAGATAAGTAAATTCGACTTTTCGAAAAACACGGCACTAAAACACCTCTTTTGCAATAGCAATCCGGTTGATTCGCTCGATTTATCAATCTTGAAAAATCTTTCTGACTTTTGGTGTATCGGTACCCCTTGTCAGAAAATAAATTTTGGGCAAAACGATAGTTTGATTGCCGCTTTTATTGTTGGTAATAAACTCACTAACATTGATTTATCGGGATGCCCAGGACTGAAAGGATTAGCTTGCAACGAAAACAAATTGACTCAACTCGATGTGTCTAAAAACAGCAAACTTGAATACCTTGGATTTGGTGTGAATGAAATAGATAAAATCAACCTATCTGGTCTATCTAATTTGAGAAATTTAGAGTGCTCCAATACCAAACTTACTTCGCTTGATGTATCGAGCAACCCATTGTTGAATATGATTAATTGCTCAAAAAACAAACTTAAAAAAATCGACGTTTCAAATTGTAAGGAGTTGTTCTATTTTGACGTGAATTCAACTGACTTAACAACGTTAGACATTCGAAATAACAAGCAATTAAACACATTGAATATTTCTTTAAATCGGAAATTAACGAGGTGCTATGTTTCGAAATTGCCTTACCCGACTTTTAACATTTTTGTAAAATCTGACAGCACACCGGTCAATTACTACTTGGCTGGAGATCGATTGCTGAAAATGATTGACAGAATATACGATGCCCCTACTGCATTCAAATCGGCTATCACAGATAGTATTATGGGGACAATAAGTTCGTTTCCCTTAATTGAAGGTGACACATTGACTACATTTATTTATCGAGGTCAAGCCAACAGCGTGCAAATATCTGGAGATGCGTTTAGATGGGCAACATCTGGAGAACCATTCATACATATTCCAGAGACTGACTTTTGGTTTTTGACACAGAATTATGAAAATGATGCACGACTCGACTACAAAATGATTGTTGACGGAAATTGGATACTCGACCCATTCAATAGCCTTACCTGTGCAGGTGGCTTTGGAAATAATTCAGAGCTTCGAATGCCGAAGTACATCGTGTCACCTGAAACCGAATATTATGCAGAAATTCCTCATGGAAAGGTTGTTTCACAAGGCATTTCGAGTGCCAACTTAAACAACTCACGTACTATCAAGATTTACTTGCCACCCACCTACTCTTTTGCTACCAAAGATAGTTTTCCGCTGGCTATTTTCCACGATGGATTAGAATATCTCTCGTTAGCAAATGCGAATAATACCCTCGACTATTTGATTGAAAACAAGAGAATCAGACCGATTATTGGAGTCTTTATTCCTCCAGTCGATCGACCAAACGAATACAGAGGAACGCTTTCCGATAAATTTGTAAAGTTTATTTCCGAAGAGTTGCTACCGATTATTTCGGCACAATACAGAGTACTACGCGCACCAAAATACAGAGCATCTATCGGAATATCAAATGGTGGAGATATTTCGCAACATTTGGGCTTTAAAATCAGCAACAAGATAGGAAATGTAGGTAGTTTCTCTGCAGGGGGATATTGGTACAACTCCGAATACTACCAATCCGAAAAGCTTCCACTCAAATTCTACATCGATGCAGGAACATACGATGAGGTTGGTTTTCTTCAAAACAACCAGAATTTGGTTGACATAGCCATGAAACCCAAAGGCTACGACTATCAGTTCAATATTTTTCACGAAGGACACAGTTGGGGCAACTGGAAAGCGCACTTGCACTTTGCACTGGAGTACTTCTTCCCATACAGCGATTTAGCTCAGTCGGTTGAACCAATATTAAACGACTTACGCAGCAATTCAGTTGGAGCAAACTACCCAAATCCATTCCGCCTGACGACAACTATTCGCTATAACTGCGCAACTACAAGTCTGGTGAAAATAGTGATTACTGATGCAACTGGCAGAACTATCAACACGTTGGTAAACAAAGAGATGGATGCAGGCACACACGAAGTCGAATTTAGTCCGACAAATGCTTCTAACGGAATCTATTTCGCGACTATCTTCTTTGGTTCGAAAAAAATGAACACCATTAAATTGATCCAATTAAACAAATAACAGTTTATCCTTCAAAACATAAGCTTTAATCTTGACATATAATATAAAAGCTATGAAAAAGACGGTTTTTTGCATTTCAAATCCATCCTGTTTCGAATAGCTATTCGCCTATATTCAAAGGCAAATCGGGATATGTATAAATTGCGGTATTAATTCGGTTCATCGCACACTAATATTATTTACACACTTTAAATTGACAATAAATTTGGAGTCAACGGTCCATTTTAGCATCAATAAAAAACACTACCTCAAATGAAAACCAATCGCATTTTAATTGTAGGGGTGATCGCGTTTGAACTCGCACTTCCACACCTTAAAGCACAGAATCTATATGTAATGGAAGGAAATACTTCACATCATTGCATAGCAATATCCAGAATTAGCAAAATAAATTTTTCTGAAAATTCTATTCAAATAATAAGTGATACCGGAATCATTCATAAATCAAATCTTAGCCAGACTGAATATCTTAGTTTTATTGATTACACTAATATAGTAACTAAAACAACACCAAACATATATCAAAACAATGGGCTGACGGTTTTCCAGAATCATTCGACAAACACACTTTTTATAAATTTCGATGGAGAACTAGCTGGAAATCTGATGATTGAAATTTCGAATATTCAAGGGCATGTTTTGAAAAAATATAAATTACAAAACAACTTAACAAAAATCGAGATTAACAAACTTAATACTGGAATATATATATGTAACTTAACAAATAATAATTGCGTAATTTGCACGAAAAAATTTATAATAACAAAAAAATAGGAGACAAAAAATGAAAAAACTCATCTTTACCATCGTCATGTTGATATTTGTATCGGTTATCACTCTCGCACAGAATGATTCATTATATATCTACAGATATGGATCAATAATCTGCAGATATCCAATAAGTCAGATAGATAGCATAACATTTCATAAGGATTCGATATATAATACAGCGATGACAACAAAGCTATTCAATCCGTATTTGAATTATGGCATTATGACCGACCTCAACGGAAATACTTACAAAACAATTAAAATTGGGAGTCAGATATGGATGGCAGAAAACCTGCGAACAACAAAATTATCTGATGGGTCAGATATACCTCAGATTACAAACAGTTACGAATGGGCTGGGTTGACCACATCGGCTTGTTGCACATACATGAACACGCAGATAAATGACAGTATTATCACCAATGGAAGATTGTATAATTGGTTTTGCGTAGATGGTGTTGTCAATATTGCTCCACCAGGTTGGCATGTTCCAACTGATTTCGAATGGGAAACGTTGCGGACTCAGCTAGGTTCTTTGGAAACAGGAGGTGGAAAATTGAAAGAAACCGGATTCACACACTGGGCAACTCCAAATGAGGGTGCCAATAATCACAGTGGATTTACATCAATTGCTTCTGGTGCTAGAAGTAACATGGGCTTTTTCATGGGTATTCATATTGAGGATGTATTTTGGAGTAGTTCGCAAAAATATATAAACTATAGTGACAATGGCGCTTACTGGTATTTGTCAAATAATGTAGCAGGATTTAACAATAGCTACACTAATAAACAGTTTGGTTTTTCAGTGCGTTTAGTAAAAGATTAGAGAAAATGCAAACTTAAGAATTACTACATAAAAAGTGTGAAAAAATACAAATAACCAAGAAACTAAGAAATGAAGAGTTGGTACTTATAATTATATAAAACCCAGTAAAGATAATGGCAAATCACACTGTATGCTCTTTGGTCGGTTAGAAACACAATCAATAAACAAGGAACTGGCATTTGACGTCATAATGAGTTGTTCGGTTTTATTTTGTCAAGTAATCTCTTTGCTACTGTAAATCTTTCTTAACTCCACTTTTTCCTCATTGACATTAAATGTCAATGAGGAAAAACGAAATCAATTAAATCTAGACGATAGCAGTTTCTCCATTTAGCTTAGTATTCTCAATACAATTTGTTTGGTAATGATAGTTCATACAATGGTCTGTGTTAGAAAATCTCTCATGCGAACAGATGATTATTTGTCTAACGAGTGCGTCAAGCGAAATCTATTTCGCCACCATCATCTTTGGTTCGAAAAGATGAATACCATTAAACTGATTCAAACAAACAAATAATAGTTTATCCTTCAAAACACAAGCTTTAATCTTTGACATATATTTTAAAAGCTATGAAAAAGACGCTTTATCTAATTTTGGCATTTAGTATAAATTGCTATTTGCCGAAAGCTCAAACAGAACAGCCAACCATTGATTTACTTGGCAAAGGTATTTCACTCGAAGGCGGTGTTGGCTTTGCTAGCATAACAGACAACTATATTTCTACGGAAAAGTACGAAGGCAAAGTCTCCTCTTTCGCATCGTCGTGGACTCGTAGTAATGTTTCGTCTGGTTACAGACTGTCTTTCGACTATCTTGGATCCTCAGAGATTAAAAACCATACTATCGCTGCCGATGTGTTGCAAGGAGGCCTAAGTCTCGACTATATGTACTCGATTGGTAAATTCAACTTGTTGCACAAAGAGGTTTACTTTTATATTGGGCCGTCGCCCGATCTATTCTTGTATTATCGGAAGCAACAAATTGCAAGTGGAGGAAATGCGATGTTCGATGCTTACTCGTTTGCAATGTTTGTGTCGATGGGTGTGAATTCCACTTTTGTAATGCCGCTGTCGAGTAAACTCTTTATCGAAAACCAGGATAAAATTGCCCTATTCTCCATTGGGGGACGATTAGCAGATATAAACGATAAACGTTCTACATTTTTCAAATCGACTACTGCGGTATCTGATGTACGAGGCTATTCTCAATTCATGATTCGATACGACCTCAACAAATCGTTGTCTCTGAAAACAGGCTATAAGTTCAACATTTGCCAATCATCCTCGTGGGACTATTTAATTTCGGTGTCTGATAATCTTCTTTTCGCATTAACTGTAAGATTGTAATAAGGAGGCATCAGAAATGAAACTAAACGTTATTGCAATCGCTTTGTTGTGTATGGCATTTACATCGTGCAACAAATTGATTTCGTCTACAGAAGAGAACAATCAAAACCAAAGAGATTTCGAATATCTCAATCAGTTGGTGAAAACAAAGTATCCTTTTTTGAAATTCAAACACATCAATTGGGATAGTTTAGTCAGTGCTTATCAACCGCGTGTAGATCAGGCGCAGGGCGATGAGGTTTATCCTGTTTTTCATTCGTTGCTCAGCAACCTCAAAGACGGTCATATCCAACTGATTACCGAAGGTGGTTTTCCTATGCAGACCTACATCTGGCCGCGCTACAAAGATCATACCTCGTTTAGCCAAGTGGTGATAAGCACCTATTTCAATCAAAAACTACAATTAGCTGGTGAGGGTAATTTTGCGTACGGTATTTTACCCAATAACGCTGGATACATCTATTTGTCGTCGTTCGAAGAGGGCGATTGGGCTACCGATATTGACAAGATATTGCGCGACTTATCAAACACAAAAGGGCTTATTCTCGATGTGCGAAACAACGGTGGCGGTTCATCCAACATTTCAGACGTCATCATTAGTCGCTTCATATCGACACACATCACCGAAACCTTTTATTACAAAGACGGAACGATAAATAGTCAACTGCAAATACAACCATCAGGTTTTGTAAAGTATTACAAACCAGTTGTGATACTTATCAATGGTGCGAGTTTTAGTTGTGCTGAGCTGCTACCCGATCTGATGAAGCAATTGCCAAATGTAACTACCGTAGGCGATACGACAGGTGGAGGCGGTGGATCAACTCAATTCTTCACACTACCCAGCCGAAAAAGAATCAGAATGCCGTATGCCTTTTTCGTGCAATCAAAAGATAGCAAAATGGTAGAGTGGAACGGCATCGTTCCTGATATTGTGGTGCCTCAGACCGCTGCCGATGTTGCCAACGGAGTAGATAAGCAGCTCGAACAAGCAATTAAATTACTGAAATAGATAACAACACGCACACAAAAAGTATGAAAATAGAAGAAGTGAAAGGATATGGTATTGCAATCAGCGATTTAGAGGCTAATTGGGACGATACCTTTAAGAAAAAACTAAAAGCCGTTTCGCAAAAGATAATATTTCAAGAGCTCTCTTTTATGCAAAAGCTGAAATTGGTATTCTTGTATTACAAGGAGAATCGAAAAGCTCAAAAACTAGATCTTTCGGATATTAAAGCTAGAGGAATGACCAATATGGCATTTCTAAATCAGCAATTGGAATATATTTCGATGTTCTCTGCTTTATCGAAAGTATTGAATACTGCGCGTGCTATCGATATTATGAAACGTGTAATGGAGGCCACCGTGGTGGAAGCTTTCTCCAAGTCTACACCCGAACAAGAGGCTATAGATGAATACGGCAATAATTTTGAATTTTTCCGAAACTATTTCGCGCCACTGCCAGAATCATGTCGCAAAGCCGGTTGCCTAGATATGCATCTGACCAAGAACAACAAAGATGTTTTTCAGTTGGATATACGATGGTGTATATGGCTCGAACTAGCAACGAAAATGGTCGTGCCCGAAGCTTGCATTCCAAATTGTTATGCCGATGACTTGGCGTATCCACTCTATTTCGAGAAATACGGAATCAAATACAGTCGGCAAGGCACTTTAGCAAATGGAGCGTGCTGCTGCGATCTTAAATTCGAAAAAAAAAATAACTAATACTATCATGAATTTGAGGATTTTGACTTTACTGATTTGGGTTAGTGCCATTGCTTGTTACAGCCAAAATGAGCAGATTGCAAATTCAAGGTTTCAAAAACTTTGGAGCGATTTTGATTTGAATTATTCCTATTTTAAAGAAAAAAACATTGATTGGGATTCTATCAAAAAAGTGTACTCTACTAAATTTTCGAAAAGACTTACTGCTAAAAAAGAGGCGCTCTTATTCGCCGAAGTCATTGGCTGTCTAAAGGATTGTCATGTTTCGTTGACTACTTCTTATGGGGTTTATCGTTATTCAAAACTTCAGAATACAAGTAAAGAAGAGGGTTTCAAGAAATTATTCCCAACTGTTGTTTTCACAAACAAAGCGGCAGATATGTTGATGAACAGTGATAGCGTCCTGCTACTAAGAATTAAAAGTCTTGGTGCTGAAATAATCTTTAATAATCGGTTTTGGAATAATATTTCAAAATCAAAAGGGTTAATTGTAGACCTATCTGATAACTATGGTGGCAACGAAAAGTATGCAAGGAATTTTGTGCAACGATTTGTAAAAGATACGATAACATTTAAGTCAGTCCGTTACACAACAGGAGAAGGTCGAAATCACTTTACCGACTGGGTAAATGCCAAATTAGTACCCGATCATTGCATCTTTTATTCTAAACCATTAGTGACTATTATCAATGCCAATTGTTTCAGTTCTACCGAAGCTTTTGCCTTGATGCTAAAATCAATACCCGGTTGCACACTTATTGGAGTCAATACTGGTGGAGCATCAGGGTTTCCTGAGAATTTCGTGCTTGATAATGGGTGGAGCTATACGATTTCAACGTGGCAAGAAGCCGACGTAGAGCATAATTTAATTGAAGATAAAGGTGTAGCACCTCATAAAGTGATACCAATGGAATTGAAATATTCATTAGCTTTGAAAGAGATATTGAAAGCCAATTAAAAAAGGTGTTATTATGCAATAATCACTCTCTACTTCTCCGACAAGTGGGTTCATGGACTATTGTATCCAACACAATATAACCTCCTGCCTGTTAATGCTAAACAAAAAAAGCCCCGCAAACAGTAGTGGAGCAATCTAATTAAAACGGAAATAAGGATACTCTCCTTCTTTTTAACTTTTCCAAAACATTATTAAGAACCATAAAAAAGAATTCCATCAAGATTATAAATAGCGAAAACTAGCTTTAAAAACTATTCGCTGCCTATGAACATACTATTTGACTTCTGAAACATAAATAAAGATTGCATTGAACCATCAGTTAAATTTCAAGACAAAAGAAGTGCCAATAGAATTGTTACTTTCAAGCTCAATCTGGCAAGATAATAATACGGTCAGATCTCGTATCAGATGAAGCCCTAAACCATTTTTCACACCAATTACTTCATTCACATTATAAAGTGCTTTAAGTTGATTATTAGAAATACCTGGACCATTGTCGGTAATCGAAAGACAAATGCAGTTTTCTTGCTTCCAAGCCTTCCAGATTATCAGCGGGGTTTCTGTTGTTTTTAAAGCTTTAATCGCATTAGATGTAAGATTGCGAAGAATGGTCTTCAAAATATTTTCGTCGGTTGTCACCAATAAACTTTCGTAATCTTCAAACTGAAACGACACCTCTTTTTCACTTTCGAAGTATGTAGCAATGTAGCTAAACAAATCTCCCACTGAAACAACTTCTATATGGGGCTCAAAATTGCTCATCTGCCCTTTTCCCCACAAAAGCATATCCTCCATCGACGTTAGTAAATTTGTTGCCGATAGTAGCGCACTCTGCTCCAATCGAGACATTGTAGGTCTATCAATTAATTCAGATTCTGAGTTTTTTAGCTCAATTATTTGAATCAAATTAGAAAGCGGACTTCGCAAGTCGTGATTAAGTATGCCAAAAAATCGCATCTTAACTCGATTGGCCTCGTCCAACTCATCATTAAGCTTTTGTAAACGGACGTTAGCTTTTTTTCGATTTCTACCCTGAAAGTATAGTGCCCCTCCCACCAACATTGCAATAATCATACACAAAAGAAGAACCAATAATTTTGATTTTGCCTCCATTTTTTCCAAAGTAGCTATTTTGTTCTGTGCAATCAAGGAATTTATCTTCTCCTGTTTCAGTTTATTTTGAAAAGTTGCTTCGGCTTTGGCTATATTTTCATTTGAAGATGCTTTCAATATTGAATCGTTAAGCAGCGATGTTTTATCTTGATAAATGGATGCATTTCTGTAATCGCCTTTTGCTTTATAACACTTTGCAAGAATATCTGTCAAAAATAAATAAGTTTGTTTGTTGTATTTTTTTGTTTCATATTCGACTGCTTTTAGAACCAAAATGGCTTTGTCGTATTCTTTCTTATAGTATAATATTTTCGCAAATAGCACTTTGGCTATCGATAATAATTCTCCATCCTTCGACAACTCACTAAATTTAATCGCTTTTTTCGAAAAACTCATCGATTGATTTAGATTATTTACCTTAATGTAGTATTCAGCCAAACAATTATAAGAATTGCCCAAAGCTAGTTCTTTAAACGAAGAATTTGTATTTAGAGCTTCAATTTTCGAAAGATATAACAGCGCTTTTTCAATGCTTCCTTTCTGCACATAATAACGGACAAATAGATTATTGGTTATAGAAATTTCTTCCAGATCTAAAGATTCAAACTGATTTTCAGCCAACTGACAATACTCAATCGCCTTATCAAGTTGATGCATACTATCAAAAGAACGCGATATTTTGATATACAGTCCACCTATATCTTTTCTAGATTGAGGCGTGATAACGGTGTCGGATTGAAGCAGATTGATGCAGTCTAATGCATGATTGGTAAAAGTATCAAAGTGCTCGTTATATAAATCGTAATCGCAGATAGCATAAAGTAAAGATGCACAAATCTTTTTATTGGTTGTTTTTTTGTAAATCGATTGAAGAATTTCTGCCAATAAAGTCTGTTTCTTTCTTTCATTTTGAATATAATACAAAAACATTAACTGACGACTGGTTATTGCCAGTTGACCTACGAAGTTAGATTTTTTTGAAAAATACAAACTTTTTTCGAAACAATAAGTGGCCGAATCATTTAGTTTTTCAGAAAATTGAAACGCACATCCTTCATAATAGTAAAAAGATGATAGTTTCTCTAAATTAGTTCCGCTCATTGCTGCACCTGCACGTGCAATAGGAAGTAATTCACTGTATTTCTGATTCTGAATTAGTTGTAGGCATTTAGCCAATTTCTGTTCAAGGATAGAATTTTTCATTATATTCTTTCCAAAACCATGATGAAAGGTAGCAATCATTAAAATCAAAAAAAGAAACCACTTTTTTTTACCAAGATCAAATTCTTTCAAAGACTTATTCATAAGAAAATTAAATGATAATCAAATTGATATTTAGCAGAAAAACAAAATAATACAATAAAAATAAAGCATTGAACAAGCTCAATCAAACTTCAACTCTGCAAGAATTGATCATTTGTTAAACGATATAATTCAAATGCGTAAAAACAAAAAGAAACCGTGCAAAAGAAATTTAACAAATCGTTTTTTTCGATATAACAAAATTAAAACAATTTTCTTTCAAAAAAAACACGACTATTTTTCAGACTATTCTTGTGGCTTTGATGTGTAAAATTAAAAATAGAGGTGCGACTTAGAAATTTATAATCACAAATAAAGCAAAGTTACTAATTGAGTTGGCTATAAGATGAGCTCTACTAATCATTTTGGTTTTTATGAGAATATTTGCCAAAAAATGTATTAATTGTCATGTGTAGTTCCACATAGCCCTCAGATCTTGCTATTCTGCCTACCGTGATTATACTAATCAAAAAAAGCCCCACAAACAGGCATGTGGGGCAATCAATTAAAAAAGGGAATAAGAATCAAATCCTACACCGCCAAGCTATCGGTGGTAGGTGATGCAGCAATTTCTGCGTCTGACTTATCAGCAGCTAATAACGCATTTTTCGAACGCGTGCTGCGCGATTTAATGTCCGTCTGGTAAGGCTTCAACAATTCGTTCACCTCACTGATTAGCGCAGTGTAGTCCAACTCTTTGTTCTCTTTTTTGGCAATTTCGATAGCATTGAACAAATCTGTCATCGCATCGTACAACTCAGCTCTGATCTCGTGATTCAACACCTTCAATTTTTTTACCGATTTATTTTCCAACTGCGCGTCGCCCGTCTGCTCAATAGAGCTTTGTATCGCTTTCAACTCATCGAAATAAGGCTTCAGACCGAGGGTCGCAAGTGCCGCATTCACCGCCGCATTGCCGTTCAACTCATCAAACAGTTCGTTGATTTTCTCCGACTGCGTATTCAGCTTGTCGGCCACGATGTTTTTGAGATACTTCTCGAGCAGCGGCAATACCAAAGCAGAAGGTGCACTCAACACATCTACCTGAGCCTTGGGCAGCAGACGCATTTTACCCGTAATCACCACCAACAGGCTTCGACGTTTTAGTCGCAAAACCTTTAGCTCCGTGCTGTTCGGATGTTTACTCGATTTCACTTGTAGGGTTTTCAGCTTGGGGAGTAAAGCCACCAACAAGTTATACACTCCTTCAATTTTGAGGGCTGCCGGATCGTGTTTGGCAACCACATGCACCAGCTTCATCACCAATCGCATAAATTCTAGATTGGCCAACCTGGCAAACGAAACATAAGTAATAAATTTTCTCATTGTAAAAAGTTTTTTAAAATAAATAATTAGATGCCGTTTTGCTATCGTGCGGAGCGGATAAACCAATCAAACTGCCTGTTGCGCTTTTCAAGAGTTTACATGCTATCTCACGCACATAGTTTCGACATAAACATCCCCCGAGGTTTTCAAATCCGTCGTCAGAAATGTCTATCAGCATATTATCAAACGGTGTGCCAAAGTGTGAAATAAACACAATATATTTTAATTTCAAGCACGTAAAACTCACAAACACCCAATCGTATTTAGCTGATAGTCTGATACTTTAATAAAATAGTTGAAGTATGTAAAATAGAATGATTCTATGTTTAGAATTTGCGACAACTCGAGCGTGTCAGAAATCTGACAAACCACATCTGCCAAACTGTCAGAAATCTGCCAAATCTGTCAGTACTTCGAGAAAGTCAAAATCAAATGAAACTAAACCACTCCCCACTGCAAGAAAGAATATGCAGCATTATCTGTGAGATCAATAAACAGTGTTGCACTTATACCAACTATCGACCTTGACATCGGCATTTTGATTACTACAAACGATAGTAATTGACCTCAAAACCGCCATTTCATCGCAAATAAATGCTTATGATTGAGGTAGAATCCACCTATTTTTCAAGAAATATGATAGTGATTGACCTCAAAACCCATCCATTGAGCAAGGCAAATAGTAAGATACGAGGTCAAAACCGACTTTTTAAGAAGACAAAACACCGAGATTGACCTCAATACAGATGAATTGAGCAAGACAAACACACGGGTTTGAGGTCACAAACGACCATTTGTGGAGGACGAACAACGAATATTGAGGTCGCATCCGTTCGATTGTAGCAGACAAATAATAGAATACAACCTCAACAACATAGACTTACACTAAGCTGAGATAAGAACTTAGCGTTTACCAAACCTAATTGCCCAGAAAAATGAATGAGTTCATGGAAATGTTAAACAAATGGTGTAAATAAAGAACTCATTTTCTTAACATATCACCCCTATTTCGATAAATAATTGCCAATCTACACCCAATTCTAAAATTCTATTTGATGGTTTTATGATAATTTGTATATTTGGGGGAAAATATTGAAGGCTACTTTCTGTTTTGTAAAGGAATATTATAATTTTTCGGAATACAATTCCTGATAATATAAAAAGAGACGGAATGCAATTCCGCCACGACGAAATTATGCCCCATTCAAAAAAAAAAGACAGAGCAAAAATTAATCTGAAAACGAAAATATAACAACAAAACAACGACATTATGAAACAACTTTTTAACTCATTTCGATTCTTTCTGTTTGCGATTTTACTTGGAAGCACAATTTTTAGTTCTTTTGGACAAAATTCGGCGACAATCAACCCACGTAATTATTCTCAAGCAAATCCTTATGTTATTCCAAGTTTACCAAATGGAAGTACTTTTTATTTAAAAATTAAAACTGGCAAACCAATACCTGCTGTTATTCAATTTGCAAACTTGGGAACTGGAAGACATGGCACTCCTGATGGTCGAAATTTAGTAAATGTTTCAACTTTCATTATTGATGTACCTGGAACATGGGGTTTAACATGGTATCAAAGCGGAGCAGAAAGATCAATTGCTTGTATTGTCAACTACCAAGTCGACATACAAGACCAAACAAATGGTTCGGCTACCTATCGAAATTATCCCGATTTTATTTGGGTAACACAAGGTGGTATTGCAACAGCAAGTAGCGGATCAATATTTGCTGTCCATGAATGGAGTTGTATAGATGGAGTAAGGGTGATAATTTCTAACAATTATGTAAGTGACAGTACTAAGACATTGACATTTGGCAATTATGAAATGCACACAATGGATGCAACCGCTAATAATTACTCAGAGTCAAGAGACACCATTTCCATTCTTGAAAAACCGACATTCAACAGCACGGCTAAAACGCTTAATTTTCCGACAACAACGACTGGGATTACTTATAAACTATTGAAAGCTAGCTCTATTAGTGGAACTGACACTACATGGACAGAAACACAAAACTTTGTAGGTGACGGAAATGCAAAGAACATAACACTTACAGACGGAAAATATAAACTGACAACAACACTTGGAATTCATACGGCAGTTTATCCGTATGGTTATTTTGTTGTAAGTTCACCTCTTGGTCATGCAACTATTGACCCACGGAATTATTCTCAAGTAAATCCATATGTAATCCCAAACCTTCCAGATAAGTCACTAATAAATTTATCTATTAAAACTGGGAAATCAGTTTATATTACAAATAGTGGAATGGATATAAATTCATATATAGTGTTAACTCCTGACGGAAAAACATTATATGGAAGTTCTTTTCTTTGTAATCTTCCTGGACATTGGCAATTAAATTTCAATACAATATCAAATCCTAAAACTATTGAACTTTATGTCAACTACCAAGCCGATCTACAAGACCAAACAATTGGTTCTGCTACCTACGGAAATTATCCCGATTTTATTTGGGTAACACAAGGAAGTAGTGCACAGGTTTCTGCAGGTAGAAATTTTGTTTTATATGGTTGGTTAGATATGCATGGAAATTATTTTTCAACAAGTGAGACAGACAGTACAAAGACATTTACATTTGGTTCTTATGTGTCTCACACAATGGATAAAACATTTAATGACAACTCTGAATCTAGTGATACTATTTCAATTCTTGAAAAACCGACATTCAACAGCACGGCTAAAACGCTTAATTTTCCGACAACAACGACTGGGATTACTTATAAACTATTGAAAGCTAGCTCTATTAGTGGAACTGACACTACATGGACAGAAACACAAAACTTTGTAGGTGACGGAAATGCAAAGAACATAACACTTACAGACGGAAAATATAAACTGACAACAACTCTAGGAATTCATACAGCAGTTTATCCGTATGGTTATTTTGATGTCGGCGAAGCGACTGCTTTAGACAAGACAAAAGAAGGAAATATAAATTATCGACTTGTTGACAACAAATTGCAGTTCGACAACGAAGTGAATTTGAAATTTTATTCGTTAGAAGGACAACTTTTACAACAAGGAAAAGGAAGTTCGTTCAAACTTTGTAGACAAATGGGAATTTTTAAAGCGATAGACAGAAACGGTAACGTGCTGACAACGAAAATCATACTGAAATAGCGACAACTATACTACGCCTAACGAGCGTAACTTGTACTTTTTAATTAAAAGTCGGAGACAAAAATAATTAGATAAAAACTTGCGAGAATTGGTGATGTAATTAGGAAGATTAGTGATGTTTGTAGGTTTCTGACCCCTCCGCTTCGCTCGTCCCCTATAACCCCACCACTGGGTGGTTTCCCCTTAAAAAGGGGATAGGGGACATTACCAAGTTCGGGAATTTGTGGGTTTTGTTTGTGAATTAGTATTGTAAGATGCAGAAACGAATAATGTTTAAATGATTTATTTTTTTTAAATAGGATATATCTAAATTCAGTCTCAATAATAGTAGCATAAAAATTTATTGTATATCTCTTCGCACCGCGTAAATGTCCCCTTTCCCCTTTTTTCAAGGGTATACCGCGAAGCGGAGGGGTTATTAAAAAAATCCCCCACCATGCCAAGCCCAATAAACACCCTACCCGAGATGAAGCCTTACCGCCGCGAACTCCGCAACCGTATGACGGCTGCAGAAGTTGCGCTCTGGATGATGATTAAGAATCGGCAATTGAACGGTGAGCGTTTTCTGCGACAATTCAGCATTGGTCATTACATTGTAGATTTCTACTGCCACAAACACAAACTGGCTATCGAACTCGATGGCGCAGGACATTTCACAGAAGAAGGCCGGAAATATGATACACTGCGCACAAACTACCTGAACTCGGTAGGCGTTCGCGTGATTCGCTTCGAAAACAATTTAATCTTCAATTACCCGATGCAGGTATTGGAGGAGATCAAACAGAATATGAGGCTGTAAAAAGCCATTTGCCTAAGAAATGCGCTAAGCGGATTAATCGCTAAGCGCTTTTGGCAACCATTCTACCCCATTTTCAACACATTCTTTCTCCATCAATTTCCAACACTTCTGACTCATCCGCGAAAAAATCTACAAAGTTTCACAGTTCGAAGAACGATTTTAGGATTTATCCACAATTGAGAAACTATCCTTCTTTGTAACTTTGCCAGCACATTATTTAGAATCGTAAAAAAGAATGGCAAAAAAAGATATAAAGCAGAAAAAGGAGAAGCGACCTCGCAAGCCCAGCGTGTTTGAGGTGCTGAAACCCTACAAACAGATGGTGTATGGTTTAATTGGTTTTGCGCTGTTGGCCAACGCCGTGAACCTCGTGATTCCGAAACTCATATCACACAGCATAGACGACTTCACGAGCGGAAACTTCTCGTACGAAAAAGTCATTATCGAGTTTGTGGTAGCAGCACTCATCATCTTTATCTTTACCTTTCTGCAAGGCATATTGCAAACTTATGCATCGGAAAAGGTAGCGCGCGACCTTCGCACCCAACTGACCGACAAGATTTCGCGTCAGAGCTATACTTTTATTCAGGAAGCCAATCCGTCGAAGTTGCTCACCAACCTCACAGCCGATATCGATTCGATTAAATTCTTTGTTTCGATGGCAGTCGTTACGATGGCCTCTTCGCTCTTCATCATTATTGGAGCAAGCATCTTGCTCATTTCCATCGACTGGAAACTGGCTCTCGCCATCCTCACTATCATCCCGATTATTATCACCTCGTTTGTATTTGTATTTGGCAAAGTGGGTGTGCTGTTTAAGAAAAGCCGCGAAGTGGTGGATTGGCTCAACAAAGTGATTGTGGAGAGTGTGATGGGTGCTGCCATTGTGCGGGTGCTCAATGCGCAAACGTTTGAATACAAGAAATTTATAGATGCCAGCACGCAAGCCAAAAACATTGGTATTTCGATTTTGAGTCTGTTTGCCACGCTGATACCGATTGTGGTATTTGTGAGCAACATTGCTTCGCTCACCATTCTGCTGTTGGGTGGTCACTTCGTCATCACAGGAGCGATGTCGTTGGGCGATTTTGCTGCGTTTAGTTCGTATTTGGTGATTCTGATTTTCCCTATTATGGTGATGGGGTTTATCAGTAACTTTATCACACAAGCTTCGGTTTCGTATGGTCGCATCCACGAGATTCTGCATGCTCCCGACACGCGCGACACTGGAACCATTACCACTCCGCTGCACGGCGAAATCGAACTGCAAAACATCACGGTGACGTATGGCGAAAAAGCGGCATTGAAAAGTGTTTCTCTGCACATCGCTCCGAATACTCGCACTGCCATCATTGGTCCAACGGCTGCGGGCAAAACGCAGTTGCTCTACCTGCTCACCGGATTGATTCATCCCAAAGAAGGACAAATCCTCTTCGACGACACAGACATCAACGCATTCGACAAAGAGCTGTTTCAGCACCAAATCGGGTTTGTGTTTCAAGACAGTGTGATATTCAATATGAGTCTGCGCGAAAACATTGCGTTCAACGAAAAGGTGACCGACGAATTGATAGCGAAAGCGATTGAAACAGCCGAGCTAAGCGATTTTATTGCCTCATTGCCAAACGGACTCGAAACAATCGTGAGCGAACGAGGCACCAGTCTGTCAGGTGGTCAGAAACAACGCATCATGCTTGCACGTGCCTTGGCAATCAATCCAAAGATTCTGCTGCTCGACGACTTTACGGCTCGGGTGGATAACCAAACAGAACAGAAGATTCTCGCTAACGTAGCGAAGAACTATCCCGACATTACCCTGCTGTCGGTGACTCAAAAGATTGCATCGGTTATCGATTACGGACAGATTATTCTGCTCGAAGAGGGCGAAATATTGGCACGTGGCACACACGAATCGCTGATGGCATCTTGCCCCGAATATGTTCAAATTTACAACTCACAACGCAGCACAAACCACTATGAACTATAATCTCTACGATCATTCAGAGTCGGAAACGGCGCACAAATCGGGTGCAAAAACCACTTTCACTCGCTTCATCACCCTGATTGGTTCGGAGCGAAGAAATCTCTATTTTGCGCTCTTCTTTATCTTTCTGAATTCGGGGTTGAACTTGATTGGCCCTTACTTGATTGGTCATGCGGTGGATCAGTTTATCGTCACCAAGCAATACAACGGTGTGATTGAATATTCCATCATTCTGTTGGGTATTTTTCTGCTCGCTGTGGTGAGTGGTTACACCCAAACGCAACTGATGGGGCGCGTGGCACAACGCATGCTCTTCAACCTGCGCAACACTGTTTTTGGTAAGTTGCAGGAGTTGCCCATCGACTTTTTTAACCAAAATAAAGCCGGAGATTTGATTTCGCGTATCAACAACGACACCGACAAAATCAATCAGTTCTTCGCGCAATCGTCTGTGCAGTTTCTGAGCAGCATTTTCACGATGATTGGTGCAGGCATCTTCCTCTTTTCTATCAATGCGAAGTTAGCCTTTGCAGCGCTTGCTCCTGCCCTTTTGCTGTTGATTTTCACTCGCAGTATTTCCCCTTGGGTGAAGAGCCGGAATGCAACCAATATGAAGAGCACCGGAAGCCTCAGTTCGGAGATTCAAGAGAGTTTGGCGAACTTCAAAGTGGTGATTGCCTTCAATCGGCGGGACTACTTCCGCAAACGCTTCGAGGAAGTGAACAACCAAAACTACGATACCGCGGTGAAAGCTGGCGTTGCCAACAACCTCTTTATGCCGGTTTACAGCTTTTTGTCGAGCATCGGGCAGATGATTGTGCTCGCATTCGGGATTTACCTCATTACCATCGGTCAATTCTCGGTCGGGTTGCTCATCAGTTTCCTCTCTTACATTGCGCAGTTCTACAATCCGCTTCGTCAGATTGCTTCGCTTTGGGCGAATTTCCAAACCGCACTCGCTGGATGGGATCGCATCTCCAAAATATTGAATATGGAGAACAATCTGAATGTGGAGCCTGCAGCAAAAGCAGAAGCCAAAGCGTCGCTGCTCTCATTCCGCAACGTATCGTTTTCATACACTCCCGATAAAGAAATCCTGAGCAACATCAGCTTCAACCTCGAAAGCGGGAAAACATACGCATTCGTTGGACCTACCGGAGGTGGAAAAACAACCACCGCCTCACTCATTGCCCGACTCTACGACCCCACTTCGGGACAAATCTACCTCGATGGCGAAGACATTCGCTCCATCGACCCCGAAGTGCGCACGTCGATGATTGGTTTTATCCTGCAAGACCCATTCCTCTTCACAGGCACCATTCGCGAGAATATTCTCTACGGAAACGCAGAATATCAGTCACTTACCAATGAAGAGTTAGTGAATGTGCTGAAAGCAGCTGGTCTCAACGGATTGCTCGACCGATTCGAAAACGGATTGGAAACATCGGTGCAGGCATCGAACGACGGAATTAGCCTCGGACAAAAGCAACTCATCGCCTTCATCCGTGCGGTGCTGCGCAAACCCAAACTGCTGATTCTTGACGAAGCAACGGCCAACATCGACACCGTGACCGAGCAACTGCTCGACGACATTCTAAAGAAACTGCCTGCTTCGACCACCAAAATCATCATCGCGCACCGCCTCAACACCATCGAGAATGCCGACGAAATCTACTTTATCAACTCGGGAGCAGTCACCAAAGCCGGTTCACTCCACGATGCCGTGAATCTCTTGCTACACGGGAAGAGAGAGAGTTAAACAACCACTATCCATATCCGCTTAGCGCGTTATGCGCTTAGCGGTTGACAAATAACATCAGCCACAGATTACTAGAGTTTGTGACTTTGAAAAAGGCGGATTTAAATCTGCCTTTTTCTTTATATAAGAACTTGCCTGCGACAATCATGTTTTCAATCCAAAAATCCAATCAATATATTATAGAAAGACAGATTCTTGTGTTATTGAAAGTAACCCACAGCAAATCCAACCCGACTAGAAAAAGATGAATCAAAAGAACATTATAGATTATATCTAAAATGTAATATGCAAAGAGTTTAAAAATTATTGTGAAAAACCTTATATATAAATACTGAAAAATTTCATATTATTGATTAATGTTTGTAATTTTGCTGAAAGTAAAAAAAAATAATATATTAAATCACTCTATGAAGTGTTATAAAATCGCTTTTGTATTTTGGGCTTTGTCTTTATCATCTTTCTCACAAAAGAATTATATCCTTAGTGACTCGATCCTTTATACCGGTATTAATATTGTAGAGGAATGGGGTATTAAAAACACTTTTTACTTAATTGAGAAAAAACAAAATGGTGAACTCCAAAAGTATTCTCCGTATGAAATTAAAGAATTTGGCTATGCGGACGGCCGAATCTTCAGATCTAAAAGCATTATTAATGGTTCGAAGAATGAAAATTTTTTCATGGAGTTAGTAGTACAAGGCGACTATAACTTGTATTGTTTATACCAAAATTCAAACAATAGATATTTTTTGGAGCAGAACTCAGTCAAAAATATATTATTTTGTGAATTGACTAAAGACAACTATCGTGATAAATTACTTGAAATCTCACAGAGTTATAAAAATATTAATGAAATAATTCAAACTGTAGAATATAATCTTGGTTCGATTTCGGAATTTTTAAGCAGGCTGAACAAAGGTAAAGTATATGAACTTTCCAAATATAAATGGGGTGTTAGAGCTTCATTTGAATTTAGCAAATTTGTAAATTCTGATCAAATGTCGCTTGTGGGTATCGCAAATATGAATTTTTTATTTTTGAATTCTTTTTCGATTGGACTTTTTAATGAAATACCAATAGAATATAGTTCTTTTTCGATAAAAACAGAAATTTATTTTTCAAGATATTCTTTTATATATCATGCAATGAATGTAAACATTAATAATAAAACAACTGATTACGATTTGTTGGGGGATTATTCATCTATCAAGTTTCCAGTCCAATTAAAATACCTTCTAACCAAAAGAGCATATAGTCCTTACATAAGTTTAGGACCAATAGCCGGCTATAATTTCAAGAAAAAAAGTACTTTGTATGCAGCTTTGATTTCTGACAATAGAGTTGAAATATTAGAACCAACTCAACCCAACATTCTAAATGACTGGTTAATTGGATATACAATTGGATTTGGATTTGGGCACCAACTCTTTGGAAAGTTTAAACCGTCATTTGAATTAAGATATAACAAACTTGAGGCAATTTATTCGGGAGGCGATCATCTAAATAATAGAGAAATATGTTTAATTGTAGGATTGACATTTTAAAAATTTGCGGGGTAACAATTTTTTTGCTAAGTCAATTAATTTTTCTTTTTGGATGTCAGAACGAAGAATTATTTAAAAATAGAAAATACCCTGTTTTAACAACGATGGAAGCTTCGAGTATTGGACAATACGGAGTTAAACTTGAGGCTAAAGTTTTAACAACTGGAACAGATAAAATATTAGATTATGGTTTTATTTGTAATGATAAAAAATATAATAATGAATTCACATACAGTTTATTAAAGAAAAAAGATGTAACTGATTTCAATATCATCATTGAGTCTGATTTTAGAAAAAATTATACATATAGCTGCTACTCTTACATAAAAACAGAAAATTATTTTGTAAAAGGGAATACAGTAGCATTTACCAGCCAAGGTTCAGAGACCCCTCAAATTAAAAATATTTCTCCACTAGAAGGATATGACGGAAGCAGTATAATAATGACCTGCAAATACATGAATCATATTGCGACTGAGAATAATATTTATGTTAACAATGCACATGCAAGCATTAAACGCATCTCAAATGATTCCATAATATTTTGGATTCCTGACAATACTAAAGTTGGAAAAGCTCAAATAGCGATTAGTAATGGAGATAAAGTATCTGAGTTGAATGAAACATTTAACATAATTGGTCCAACTATTGAATCTATCACAAAAACAAGTGCACATTCAGGAGAAATTTTGACAATAGAAGGAAATAATTTATTAAAAAATGGGTCTTATAAGTCGCTATTTATTGGATCTCTTCCAACAACCATAATATCAGCAAACGACAATTCAATAAACTTTATTGTACCCTATAATTTAAACAATTTATTTTCCGACTACGAAGACACATTACACTATCAAAATGGTCTAAAAACTATAAAATTTTCTCACCCATTAAAGTGTATAAAATCTTGGAGCCAATTAAAATCACCTCCATTCGATTGGTCATATTATTATCAATCATTTGTATACTCAGGTAAAGGATATATTTACGAAGTCAGTTCAAAAAATTTTGTAGAATATAATCCTCAAACAAATGACTGGCATGAAATCACAACTTCTACCTTTCCAGGAGAAAGATCTGATTGGTGCAAATTTGTTGTGATAGACAACAAAATTTATAAATTTGGTGGAATCGATTATTTACACAATAAAATGAATGAATTATGGGAGTTTGACTTTATCAATCAATCTTGGAAAAGAAAAAATAACACACCATTTAGTTCAGGCATCTGTAACTATTCTTGGATTGATGACGAATTATTTGTGATTTCTGATGTAGGTGAACTATGGAAATGTGATTTTGAAAACGAAAAGTACACCAAATCAAGTAACTTCCCGAAAAAAGTCGAGAGAGGATTTCTATTTGCATTTAATATTAACAATGAATTGTATATTGCAAGCGATGGTCATACATATAAATATGACATTACAAACAACACATGGACTCAAAAAAACAGTTATCCTTATTCATCTTATTCGGATGTAGGATTTACATTAAATAATAGTGCTTACATCCTTCATTCAGGTATGAAGTTATATAAATATAACTCTCTTATAGATTTATGGGTTGAAGTTTCAAATTATCCAGTGATTAGAGGTAGTGATAGTAATAAAACTGTTTTCGTAATTGGGAATAAAGCATATTTCAATGTAACCTCAAGTTCAACCTCAGGGTACTCCCCTGCCTTATTTGAATATCAAGAACGATAATTTCCGCACGTCCTTACCAGAAAATCGAAGGTGTGCAGCGGTTTAATTAACATCAGTTTTTCAAAAGAGAATAAACCATTTCAATACAATGTTGTTATAAAATCAGAATACCTAATCAATTAAAACAGTTAACGAATGAGCAACAACAGCTTTACATCGGTTCATGCAAATGAGTTTGAGCAACTGATACAACAGCCCGATATGCAATTGGTGGATGTGAGAACCACTGAAGAGTACATCAACGGACACATTTCTGGTGCAGTAAATATGAATGTGACTGACCCTACTGGATTCTTCACAGAGCAAATTGCTGAGTTAGATAAAACAAAGCCTGTCGCCATCTATTGTCGCAGTGGCGTAAGAAGTAAACTGGCAGCTAAAGAGATGATATCCATTGGATTGCAAGTATATGAACTTGGCGGTGGCATTATGGAATGGCTCGATAGCGGCAAACCAGTGGATGACATTGAAGACGAATAGTACAACAAGCATATACCGAAACAAAAAAAGCACCTCAATGAGGTGCTTTTTTATTTGTGAGCGGGAGACGGGACTCAAACCCGCGACCCTCAGCTTGGAAGGCTAATGCTCTATCAACTGAGCTACTCCCGCGGGTGATTTGCAACTGTAAATTACAAATCGGTTGTGGGCGATGATGGATTCGAACCACCGAAGGTACTACCAGCAGATTTACAGTCTGCCCCATTTGGCCACTCTGGTAATCGCCCTTTTTAAATGCGTTGCAAAGGTAATCCTTTTATTTAATCTGGCAAGAGAAATTTGCCATTTTTATTGCAGTAATTGCAGCTTCATCGCCCTTGTTACCGTGGATTCCGCCTGCTCTATCGAGCGATTGTTGCATCGTATCGGTAGTTAAAACACCGAATATAAACGGAATAGTAAAAAGCAAATTCAGTTTCGTGATACCAAGCGTAACTCCCTGACAAACGTAATCAAAGTGCGGTGTATCGCCTCGAACAACACAGCCGAGCACGATTACAGCATCCACTTCAGCACTTTCTGCCACTTCGCGTGCACCAAAAGTCAATTCAAAAGTGCCAGGCACTCGTGTAACAAGTATGTTTTCTGCTTTTGCACCATGCTTTTCGAGCGTGTTCACAGCGCCCTCAAGCAAAGGTTCGGTAATATTGGGGTTCCACTCTGCCACCACAATACCAAAATGCATTTCAGACGCATCAGGCACTAAATCGGCATTGTAGGAAGAGAGATTCTGATAAGCTGTTGCCATTATTGATTCAATTTCGCTCTTTCGATGTATTTGTCGATGTCAGCAGCTTCCTGAGTATTGAAGTATTTCTCTTTAATGGTAGTATAAACCTCGATTGCTTTGTCGAATTTCTTCAGATTTTCGTAAGCCAATCCTGCTTTCTTCAAGTTGATTGGAGATAGTAGTTCGTTGTTTGCCACTTTTGCCGCTTTTTCGAAAGACTCGGCAGCATCAGCTACATTGCCCATCTCTACTTGACAATCGCCGATTGCAGAGATTGCAGCAGGTTTCAGCATTTTATCGTCTGAACTAAAGTCGCTCAAATAGTCGATTGCTTTGGCGTAATCACCCAAGTTTTTGTGGCAAATACCTGCGTAAAATTTAGCAACATTCGATGTTTTGGTAATTCCATATTCGTCAATCACGCCTTCGAAACCAATCACATCAGCACCATTTCCGTTAAGAGCCAATTTGAATGAATCTTGTTGGAAGAAGATCTCACATTTGTACATCGCAGCTTCAGCTTTTTCTTCTTTTGGCTTCAGGTATGCATATTTAAATGCCATTCCACCAGATACGGCAATAACGACAACGGCCAATCCAATTAGGATTTGCTTTTGATATTTTTCGATAAATTGTTCCGATTTAGTAAGAACTTCTTGAACATTCTCCAAATCTGTACCTGTTGGTTTGTTACTTTTTTCAGCCATATTCGTTTTTATTTTTTGACAAATGTTTTTTAGTTTGGAAGGCAAAAGTAGTTTTTTTATGGATATAAACGAAATTTAGACCAAACTTTTTTCGCAATCGAAAGCCAAAATCAAGGAGTTTATCGAAGATTGTTCGGAAAAATTGTAACTTTGTCGGAAGTGCAACCCAAACTTGCACAGCAAAAGCCGCTACAACTATGTTTCTGAAGCAGATTTCGATTGTAAATTACAAAAATATTATTCAGGCAGATTTCTTATTTTCTCCAAAAATAAACTGTTTTTTGGGAAACAATGGTATGGGAAAAACGAACGTGTTGGATGCCATCTACTACCTCTCCTTTTGTAAAAGTTTTTCGAATACCATTGACAATCAGAACATTCGTCACGAAGAAGAGTTTTTTATGATTCAAGGGTTTTACGACCTTCAAGGTAAAGACGAAGAACTATACTGCGGCATGAAACGGAAGCAGAAAAAGCAGTTTAAGCGAAACAAAAAAGAGTACGAACGCCTCTCCGATCACATCGGGCTACTGCCTTTGGTGATGATTTCGCCCGAAGATTCGGTTTTGATTCTCGGAGGCAGTGAAGAGCGCCGAAAATTCATCGATCAGGTGATTTCGCAATCAGACCGCATCTATCTTGATGCCCTGATTCGTTACAACAAAGCGTTGACCCAACGTAATGCCATGCTCAAAAACAGTGTTTCTGGAAACGACTTCTCGCTGATGGAAATTCTCGAAGAGCAAATGACCCAAGCAGCCGAATATATTTACGAAAAGCGGTGTAAGTTTATCACCGATTTCACCCCAATTTTCCAAGAATATTACACCTTTATTTGCGATGGCAACGAGAGCGTTTCGCTAGAATACGACTCACATCTAAAGGATGGAAATCTGATGGAACAACTGCGCCTTTCTCGACAAAAGGACCAAATACTTGGCTTCACAACCAAAGGAATCCATAAAGATGACTTGGAGATGCAACTTGGCGAATACCCACTCAAACGGGTTGGTTCTCAAGGTCAAAACAAGACCTACTTGATTGCGCTGAAGCTTTCTCAGTTTATGTTTCTGAAGCGTGCGAGTGAAACTACTCCCATTCTTTTACTTGATGATATATTTGATAAAATTGACGCGCTTCGGGTAGAGAAAATTATTCGTTTGGTTTCTGGCGAAACGTTCGGTCAGATTTTTATCACCGACACCAACCGAAAATACCTCGACAAAATAATAGCAGAAGCACATCAAAACTACCACCTCTATCAAGTTGAGAATGGTGGATTTACGCAATTATAAGAATAAATGCAGCACAAAAATGCCCTATCAATAGGCGAAGCTATCAGCCAATTCCTCAAGGAGAACAAGCTGGATAAGCGTTTCGACGAAACTCATTTGGTGAGTGCGTGGGAAGCTGTATTGGGCAAATCGGTGGCAAGTTACACGAAATCGCTCTTTATAAAAAACAGCGTACTTTATGTGCAACTAAATTCATCGGTTTTAAGGCAAGAACTCCAGATGAATCGCGAAAAAATCCTCTTTCGTCTAAACGAACACGTCGGAAGAGAGGTAATTTCAGAAATCGTATTCAGATAAATAACAACAAATTATGGAAAATTTCAATCATCACTTACCCATTCAACTCAGATTCAACGACATCGACTCGCTCGGTCACGTGAACAACGCAATATACCTCACTTACTTCGATTTAGGAAAGTCTGACTACTTTCAAACGGTAAAGAAAGAGATCATAGACTGGACAAAAATAGACATTGTTGTTGCCAATGTGAACATCGACTTTTTCGAACCGACTTATATGCACGAAAAGCTCGAAGTACAGACCAAAGTGACAGGCATTGGAAACAAAAGTGTAAAAATACTGCAGCACTTGGTGAATTTAGAGACCAACAAAGTCAAAAGCATCTGTCACACCGTTATGGTGGGCTATCACCCCGAATTGAAGCAATCGAAAGTGATTTCTGACGAATGGCGTGAAGCAATAGACCAATATGAAAACCGCTAACACGATTGCAGACGAAAAGCGATTGCTAAGAAGTGCCATTTTTCGTCAAAAGCGAGAATTTGGCAAAGAGCAACTGAATCATTGGTCTACAATTATCTTGGCAAAACTGGAATTGTTGCCTGAGTTTCAATCCGCAAAAAACATCCTATTCTACGATGCTCTTCCGTTTGAAGTGGAAACTCGTAATGCAATTCTTCGGAATTCTACCACTAAAAACATTTTTCTACCAGTTGTATCAGATGATGAACTTCTGATTAAGCCATTCGAAGGAGAAGATCGGCTAAAAGAAGGAGCCTTTGGCGTACAGGAGCCGATGGGCGAAACGATAGTAGGCTATTCAATTATAGACTTAGTCATCGTGCCCGGAGTTGCGTTCGACAAAAATGGGCAGCGCATCGGTTATGGTAAAGGGTTTTACGACAGACTACTGCCCAAAATCAAGGCAAAAAAAGTGGGAATCTGCTTCGATTTTCAACTTTTCGAAACAATTCCCACCTTAGACTTTGACCAATCGGTCGATATTATTTTGACGGAGCTACAGCAAGTGCCTTAGCCGCTAGCTTCTGTGCTTCTCTATTCTTTAAAACCTCAACGGCTTTTTTCAATGTGGCATCATCTTGCAAGAAGATAGGGTAAAATGCATCGTCACCCATTAGATTCCTTGCTATGAGTGCATGTGCTTGCAATTCAATTAAACGACGCGACATTTCAATGTAAATCGGACGTCTTCTCACCCCTTTTTCATTGGCATAATCAGTCACTTCACCCACAATATCTTGCGTTTTCAAATATTCAACCAACTGCTTGTAATTCTTAAATTGCGACAATGTTGCACGGTTTTTATCGGCATATTCGAAGCAAAACTGGTAAATTGCTCCGCTGTCAAATAAGCTGTTGTAGTACGAATTCAACCCAGTTTTATCTCTTGGGACAAATATATCGGGCATAATGCCACCACCAGCATAGACCTTACGGCCTGTAATGGTTTTAAAGGCTTTCTTCTTGTTCAGTTTCACACTGTCTTGCGAGTCAAACTCGCCATGTAGATAGCGCTTTACAATATCCTGCTCGTAGTCTTCGCCACCGCCCATTTGATACTGCTTCTGAATGCATCGACCCGATGGGGTGTAGTAGCGTGCTATGGTCAGACGCAATGCTGATCCATCAGCCAATGGGTATTGCTGTTGCACCAATCCTTTGCCATACGAGCGTCGTCCAATGATCAAACCTCGGTCGTTATCTTGAATTGCTCCAGCGAAAATCTCGCTCGAAGATGCTGAAAATTCATCAATTAACACCACGATTTGGTTGTTTTGCATCGTACCCGTACCGTCAGAAACTGCATCTTCACGAGGCATTGTTTTACCTTCGGTGTAGACCAACAAGCGACCTTCGGGCATAAATTCGTTCACCATTTGCACGGCCATATTGTAGAATCCACCAGGGTTTCCACGCAAATCAATCACAAAGCTAGTACACTTTTGATTTTGGAGTTTCGCTAACGCCGATACAAACTCGTCGTACGTAGTTTCGCCAAACTTGCTGATTTTGATGTAGCCAATATTTGATTCAACGCGATAGGCCACATCGACACTATTCACTGGAATTTCGCCTCGCTCGATTTTAAACGAGAGCAGCTTCGGTGAAGAAGAGCGTTTGATGCCAATCTTAACGATTGAGCCGTCTTTTCCTCGCAGTTTTTTCATCACTCGCTCGTTGGTCACTTTCTTGCCAACAAACGTAGTATCGTTGATTGTCACAATGCGGTCGCCTGGCATCAAGCCAACTTTTTCTGAGGGTCCACCCGTAATCACACTCACCACAGTAACGGTATCTCGCGTAATGTTGAATTGCACTCCGATTCCACTGAAACGACCTTCTAAATCTTCGTTCACACTCTGCAAATCGGATGCTGGAATATAGACAGAATGGGGATCAAGACCCGCGATAACCAACGGTATAGCCTTTTCCGTTAAATCATCTACAGAAATCGAGTCAACATATTTCTTAGAAACCAAGTTGAGAATGGCCCCAAACTTGTTGTTATTGAGAATCGGAAGCTTCTTTAAAAGTGCATTTGAGAAATAGACACCCAAAAACAGACCTACAATCAATGTAAGTACGAGGTATAAAATATAGCGTTTATTCGAATTCATATTCATTCAGTCTTATTCTGTCAATTTTAAATTTACCACATCAATACCCGATTTTTGGAGCAACAACAATCCATCTTCAAAACGGTATTTATCGGCATAAACAACACGCTCAATGCCCGATTGAATAATCAATTTTGAACATTCGATACACGGAGCTGTAGTGATGTAGAGCGTAGCGCCCTTGCTACTGTTGTGCGATGTGGCAAGTTTTGTAATCGCATTTGCCTCCGCATGAAGCACAAACGGGAATGTGATTCCATTTTCGTCTTCGCAATTATTTTCAAAACCAGAGGGAGTTCCATTGTATCCATCTGAGATAATCATCTTATTTTTGACAACCAATGCCCCTACTTGTCTACGTTTGCAGTAAGAATTTTCAGCCCAGATGAGTGCCATACGTAAATAGCGCAAATCCAAAGCCGTTTGTTTATCTAATTTATCCTCCATAAAATTTATACAAGTAATAGATTATCAACAAATTACAACACAATATTTTATTTTGTAAAATGGATAAATCCTGAAACAAATTTAGAAATAATATCCAATATTATTCAACAAATAGTGAAGAAAAACAGAATTAAATTTACACGACAAAATCACTCTTCAAAGTCGAAATCAAAATCGAAGCCATCCTCTAATTCGGGGTCTGTAAACTCCTCCAAATCACGTCGATCTTTCTTAGTAGGGCGACCTGTGCCTCTGGCACGATTCACAAATCCTTCAATTTTTTGAAGCTCAAGAATTTCCAATTGATCGGGTGTGGTGACGTTCTGTAAGAAATTTTCGACCAACTTCGCTCCCATCCGCTTATCGGTTAGGTCGAGTACCCGAAACGAATAGACAATGGGTGGCTTGCGCACTTGCAACACATCGTTCTTCTTAATCATTCGCGATGGTTTCACAGTGACATTGTTGATCATCACACGCCCTTTCTTGCAAGCCTCAACCGCGATGGTGCGAGTTTTAAAAATGCGTGTTGCCCACATCCATTTGTCAATGCGAACTTCGTTCATATCACTTATTATTGAATTGATTCATGGTGTGTTGAATGCCTGCCAAACAAAAGTTTTTGACAATTTCGGTAGCACGTTCCAACTTTTCAGTTAAAGCCGTCTCTTCTTCTGTAGAGAACGCTCCAAGCACATAATCGACCTGACCGCCTCGTGGGAAATCGCCTCCAATACCGAATCGCAAACGCGAATAGACATCTGTGCCAAGAATGTTTTGAATGTGCTTCAATCCATTGTGTCCAGCATCACTTCCACGAGGTTTTACGCGCAAAGTGCCGAATGGCAAAGCAATATCATCGACTACAATAAAGACATTTTCGAGAGGAATATTCTCCTTCTGCATCCAATAACGAACCGCGTTTCCGCTCAAATTCATATAGGTGGAAGGCTTGAGCAAAACGAGCGTGCGGCCTTTGATTTTCAGTTCGCACAACGCTCCGTATCGCCCATCGGCAAAAACAAGATTGGACGCTTTAGCTAAAGCGTCCAATACTCTGAATCCTATGTTGTGGCGGGTCATTTCGTACTCGCGTCCGATATTTCCCAAACCTACAATTAAATACTTCACAAAAATAGTTTTTGTACTCGTAACTAATTACTCGTAACTTGTAACTAAAAATTATTTTTTGCCAGCCGCAGCAGCTTTTGCTCCACGAGCAGCTCTTGTCAACTTAACAGCGCAAACAACAGCATTTTTAGCATTCATCAATTCCAAATTAGGAAAAGTTAATTCGCCAACTTGAACTGTTTTACCTAAACCAAGAGGAGCAACATTGATGGTCAATTTCTCTGGAACGTTTGTGTAAATAGCTTTCACACGTAATTTACGCATTTCAAGGCTCAATTTACCCCCTTGTTTAACCCCTTCAGCAAGACCTTCGAGTACAACTGGTACTTCGATAACAATTGGTTTTGCTTCGAAAATTTGCAAGAAATCGATGTGCAACAAACGGTCAGATACTGGATGAAATTGCAAATCTTTCAAGATTGCTTTGTATGTTTTACCATCAACGGTTACATCAACAGTATAAATTTCTGGTGTGTAAATCAAATGACGAACTGCGTCTTGAGTCACTGTGAAGTGAACTACTTCTTCGCCACCATACAATACTGCAGGAATTGCATCTTCGTGACGGATTGCTTTAGCAGCTTTTTTTCCGAGGTCTGCTCTACCTACACCTGATAATTGAAATGTTTTCATTTTTGTAATTTGTTTGTGTTACTCAAAATTAGGATAATTCTGCTCCTTAATTTCCCATCGCACTGTATGCTATGATAAAAAGCGGTGCAAAAGTACGCATAATTATCAATTTATCAAAGCATTTTCAGATTTGTTTTTTACGCCACGTGGTCTATAAAGCAAAAATCCGGCTATTCCTTTAGAACAACCGGATTTTAACCATTTTATGTCAATGATTACACTCCTAACGAAGCCATCACCGATTGAATTTTAGCATCGGCAGCAGCATCGGCAGCATCGTACTCTTCACGAGACTTCATAGAGCCAGCTACTTCGATGTAGAATTTGATTTTTGGCTCAGTACCAGAAGGTCGTACAGAGACTTTCGAACCGTCTTCGGTGAAGTACTGCAATACATTCGAGGTTGTTGGCATATCGAGCGTCATTTTCTCTTTTTCTACCATATCAATAGCCGTAAGGTTGGCAAAATCTTTCACCAAAACGACTTTTGAACCCGCAATCTCTGTTAATGGATTTTTGCGGAAGTCTTTCATCATCTGTTCAATCTCTTCGGCACCAGATTTACCTTTACGAACCACTGAGATCCCTTTTTCTTTGCGGAAACCGTACTCAACATAGATGTCTTGCAACATTTCGAAAAGCGTTTTGCCATTATCTTTAGCCCAAGCTGCAATTTCTGACATTAACACACACGATGCCACCGCATCTTTGTCGCGAACAAAATCAGCTGGCAAGAATCCGTAACTCTCTTCGCCACCACCGATGTAAGTTTTCTTGCCTTCCATATCTTTAATTACAGCGGCAATCCACTTGAATCCAGTGTAGCAATCGAACATCTCGATTTTGTTTTTCTCAGCGATTTTTGCAATCAGCTCGGTTGTAACAATGGTCTTGATGATGTATTCGTTACCTGTCACACGACCCGTTTCGCGGAAACGCTGAATAAGGTAATTAATAAAAATAAGTGCGATTTGATTTCCATTGATGAGAATAAAATCCCCTTTATCGTTGCGTGCAGCAATACCCATACGGTCGGCGTCTGGATCGGAAGCTAAAACCAATTCGGCATCAGTTGCAATCGCTTTCTTAATTGCCATATCCAATGCAGCAGGCTCTTCTGGATTCGGAGAATGCACGGTTGGGAAGTTTCCACTGATGACGTCTTGCTCAGGCACATTAATCACATTGGTAAAACCACACTCTTTGAGCGCTCTTGGAATCAAGGTGATACCTGTTCCGTGGATTGGTGTGTACACAATCTTGATGTCGTGTTGACGTTTGATTGCATCTGGAGAAAGGCAAATGGTCTTTATTCGGTCAAGATAAACTTTGTCCATTTTCTCGCCAATAATTTCGATCAACTTTTTATTTCCTTTGAATTTGATCTCTTTTGCCGAGCGAATTTTATTTACCTCTACAATGGTATTCTTGTCGTGTGGTGCAATCATTTGCGCACCATCGTTCCAATAAGCTTTGTAGCCATTATACTCTTTCGGATTGTGAGAAGCTGTGAGCACAATACCACTCTGGCAACCCAATTCGCGAATAGCAAATGAGATTTCAGGAGTTGGGCGTAAATCTTCGAAAAGATAGACTTTGATGCCGTTAGCTGAAAAAATATCGGCAGAGATTTCAGCAAATTTGCGGCTGTTGTTGCGACAATCGTGACCAATCACCACCTTGATTTGAGGCAAATCGCCAAATTCGCTAATCAGATAGTTAGAAAGTCCTTGCGTGGCAGCACCAACAGTATAGATATTCATGCGGTTGGTTCCTGCACCCATGATGCCGCGCAACCCTCCTGTTCCAAATTCTAAATCTTTATAAAACGATTCGATTAGCTCTGTTTGGTCTTCGCTATCGAGCATGCGTTGCACATCGGCGCGAGTTTCTGCGTCGAACTCTTCACCCAACCAAATTTTTGCTTTGGTGGTTACCTCTTTCATCAATGACTCTTGTTCCATAGTTTTTCTACGTTGATATAATTTTATTGTAGTAATCGTTCTTTAAAAATTGTGCTGCAAATATAGAAATTTAAAATGTAACCTTAAGTCGGTCACCGGCATCTTTTACAATCGATTTGTAAAATTCTTTATCATATCCTGGTTGCGAAGGATAAACCGGAGTCCCATATTTATTGCGAAGGAATTTTCCGTCTTTCTCCTTTTTCACATTGCCATCGATGTACTTCACAAGCAGTTTTTCGCCTAATTTACGCCAACGGTCGGTACTCATTTGAGCAGAAGAAACGCTGTATTTGGTTAAATATTTAATCGCCATTTCTCGACTCATTTTGAGTGAATCAGCAGCATTCTTTTCTACCGTTGCCTGACTGGCTTTAAAGCCACCTTCTAGCTCTTGTTGCACGGGATGAATATCTGAAATCATGTAGCTGTATTTGCTATACGCCATATTTGCCACCCAGTTGTAGGTCCAAAAAGCAGATGTAGAGGAATAGGTAAGCATATCACCATTGCCCACTCTGAAACACTCTGGAATCTCGGTTATTGAGCAATACATCGGCACATAAACGCTTGTAGCAGCGTCATCCACCCCAAACCATAGCACACCACCTATTTCGTTTGGCAGGTAGTTTCTCATCTGAGCCACAAACGAGAATCCAGTTTGTTGTGTGGCAATGGCGCGCTCGTTGGTGTAAGTTGTGCTATCGACTTTGAAGGTCATCGGACGCCAACGGTAGGGACAAGTGTAAGGTCCTGCACCAATATCTTTAGTCATATCGAATGGTGTTCCTTCGTAGTGGTCGCGCATTGACGACATAAAACTCTGTGCGTTCACTTTGCGGGTCGGTTTCATATACAGTGGCAGATACTCTTTCGATTTGTCGTTGATATACGGCAAATATTTATCCATATTATCCACAAACATGTTGTAAAAGCTCCATACACGCGCTTCGCAACCACGCAACGCACCAAAATCGAGTGGCGCATAAGCATCGGCAAAACTAAATTCTCGATTTACCCCTTTAAAATAGCCCTTTTCGCGTGCAAATGAGATAACGTCTGGAGCATACATACAATTTTGGGGATCATCAAGCGGAAACGTGTGAATGCGTGAGTGATTGGCATGTGCCGCAATGCAATCGTCGGGAATACGTTGAGCCACCCAAACTGCCCCTTTTTCTTTCGGACCTTTGCCTACCATTTCCAAAATCCATACCTCATTCGGATCAGCAATTGAGAACGATTCGCCTTCGCTGTAGTAACCGTATTTGGCGACCAAGTCGGTCATAATTCGAATCGCTTCACGCGCAGTGCGTGAGCGTTGCAAACCGATATAAATCAAACTTCCGTAGTCAACTAATGCAGTAGAATCGGCAAGTTCTTCGCGTCCTCCGAACGTGGTTTCACCGATAGTCACCTGATTCTCGTTCATATTTCCCACCACGTTGTAGGTTTTTTCCACCTGAGGTATTTCGCCCAAGTATTTGCCTGTGTCCCATTCGTAGACTTTCAGCATTTCGTCTTTTTGGTGAATGGCAGCTGGCCAATGGTACAGCTCGCCATACAACACGTGCGAATCGGCAGCATAACTGACCAATGTTGAACCATCGGTCGTTGCCGATTTTCCGGCTAAAAGATTCGTACAAGCATTCGATTTGGATACGGTGAATGCGGTTAGAATCGCAAACGAGAGGGTTATTTTCTTAATCATAAATTCTATCTTCTTAATGTTCGAAAAAAAAATGAAAAGCAAATTTAGCAAAAAAAGCAGTGCAAACAAGTATAATTAAATGGTTCTATAATGAAATTTACATATGAAAGATTGCAACAAGTTTGTTGTTACAAAAGGAATCTCGCTACCGCGGGTCTTGCTTTTTTTTGGCGCAAAAAAAAGTAAGCAAAAAAAACATAGTCGAAAAAACTCGCTCATTCGTCCATACAGCTTATTACCATTGTATTCGCAGCTGAATTTGGACTCTCTCACTCTACAAGATTTCGACGTTTGGTATTTGTGTTTTTCCCCACTGGGACAAAAGATTTACTATTCTAAAATGGTTTGGGCTATAAAAAACCTCGCGCAATTCAAAACAGAATTATTAATAACGTCCACTCTGAAATAAAATAGTCTACCATTTGAAAGTCTGCTCATATTGGCTTTCGTTTCCGCAATTATCCTTCACCACTAATTTAAGTTGATGCTCAACTCCTTTAGCGAAGCGAGCTGCGCTCAATTTGCACGTTATCACGTTACGCTTACCATCCAATGCAAAAAGAGAAAAACGACCGTCGATAGTGCCACGATACGAGGCCACTCCACTGCCCGAATCACTGATTCGAAATTCAAATCGCTCGGCTGAAGTTTTCAATTTCAAAATCGAAGGCTTGCTAAAGTCCGTAGCAACGGCATATTCTCCAAACTCGCGGATAAAGCCTTTCACCCAACCTTTTTTGTATTCACTTTTTTGATACGAGACCGATCTGCCAGAGACACGACCGAGGTAATATTTCGTTTTGTCTTTTACCGTGTCGTTTTCGACCTTCAACTCCAATGGACAGAAATCATTCAACGGCACATCGGGCGTATGAATGCGGTGAACATCGGAGTAAAAAACGGTTGATGGATTAGAGCTGTAATTCATACACAAATCGTCGTAAAGCACACCGAGCGGAAACTCAAGATGCATATCGTTGCCTTTGAAATAGCTTGCTTTGTCACAAAAAATCTTATTTCGGCAATCGATCGTCGTTTCGGGTATGGGCTGTTTCTTGCCTTTGAGGTAAAAATTGAGTTCGGAGCTGTTGCCGTATTCGTCGGTCAAAACGTATTTCACTTTGTAATCGCGCTCTTCGTTGATTTCGAAAATCCCTCCGTTTTTCAACGCGTCAAAAAGTCCGATTTTATTTCCTGGTTCTACATACGATTTTAAGATCGTGGAACGATGATGCAACCACTCTTTGTAATCGATGCAGCTGTTGATGCAACGCGTATTCTTGAAGGCATAGCGATCAATTCTATAATCTGAAATTAACTCATTATCCACAAAAAGTTTAATGGATTTAACGCCATAAACATTACCAACGCCATCTTTCGAATCGAAAGCTTTGATTCCTAACGCAATTTTGCCCCACACTTCGGGCGATTGTCGCTGCGTTTTATTCGACACAAAGAACGATCCCTTTTCGGCTTTGCCATTTACCACACCGCCGTAATACATCGGATAGACCACCACCTCGCGCGCTTGTGGAGCCACGTGATCTTTAATCAGATTTCGGAAATAGGGAATCGGATCCATCACCTCTTCGGTTTTGGTGTCGCGCAATTCGAAGTGAAGGTGCGGACCGGCAGAACTGCCACTGTTGCCACTATAAGCAATCAACTCCCCTTTTTTCACCCGCACTTCGTTCTCTTTGAAGTAGTGATTCACCTCAAACTTCTCCTCGGCATATTGAAAATCTTCGAGCATTGTCTCCATTGTAGGAGTGAACTTGTCGAGGTGTAAGTAGACCGTGGTCGTACCATTTGGGTGGTTGATGTAGAGCGCACGACCATTGCCATGAACCGCAATCATCACACGCGATACATAGCCTTCGTCGAACGAATAGACTGGAAAACCGATTCTGTTTTGGGTCTTAAAATCGAGTCCTGAGTGGAAGTGGTTGGCACGTAACTCTCCAAAATTGCCCGTCAGAAACAGCGGAATACTTAATGGTGAGACAGGTGCATTTATTTTGGGTTGAGCAGTGGAATTAAATACAAGAGTGAGCGCAATTGCCGTAGCGGCTATAGTTTTTACCATAAAATTTCAAGTTTCAGGTTACAAAGATAATCGCTTCTTGTTTCGGCAAAAAGCTAAATAAGAGAAAAAAGCTGTAAAAATCGGCAATTACGAACCCACATTACACAATTGTGAGTTATCGAATTGCAATTCACCAAATTATTATGCAAATTTGTAAAAAAGTAAATCTAAAAATAATGAATAGCATTGTCGATTGTGCCATGTATGCCAAAGGCCGCCGCGTCAAAGAGATTGAGCTTGCTGAAGCGGTCGATGCGTTGCATAGTGAAGATAAATTTGTTTGGCTTCGCCTGAAAGACCCTGATGAAACGATGATGAGCGAAGTGCAAAAGATATTCGGCCTACACGAACTGGCGATTGAAGATGCCCACCGTGCGCACCAACGACCAAAATTTGAAGTGTATGACGACACTTATTTCATCGTGTTACGCACCGTGAAGACTAACGAAGAGACCAACGCTCTCAGTTTTGGAGAGACCCACCTCTTTATGGGTAAAAACTTTGTGATAAGCATTCGTCACCGAAGTCCAATATCGTTCGACGACGTTCGCAAACGGTGCGAAAATTTACCGCAGATGCTCGAAAAAGGGTCTGGTTTTGTGCTTTATGCCGTGATGGATTTCATCGTCGACCAATATTTCCCGGTGATTGAACTTTTGGAAGAAGAGCTCGATAAATTGGAGAATAAAATCTTTCGGGAGAAATTCAGACGCGACACACCACTACAGATATATCGCCTCAAAAGCAAAGTGATTGATATTAAACGCGGCATTTCGCCTCTCATCGACATTTGCACCCGACTGATGCGCTACGATGCCGAATTGATTGACCCCGAAGTACGTAACTACTTCCGCGACATATACGACCACGCCGTTCGCACAAACGAAATGCTCGAAAACACCAAAGAGCAGTTGACATCGGCACTGGAGGTGAATTTTTCGCTAACTGCAATCAATCAGAATGAGGTTTCGAAACGATTTGCAGGGTGGGCTGCCATCATCGGAGTTCCGACTATGATTGCGGGGATTTATGGAATGAACTTTGAAAATATGCCTGAACTGAGGTGGGTGTATGGATACCCTGCGGCATTAGCTCTTATTGTGGTGACGTGTGGTACCCTCTTCTACTTCTTCCGCAAATCAGGTTGGTTGTGAGTCAGTAGGCAGTAAACTAAAAAGGTTCGTTACCAACGTGGCAACGAACCTTTTTTTTTGCGTTCTAGGCAATTATGCTTTTTCAACTCCGATTACACTTACCGGACAGCTATCAGCTGCTTCAATAATGCTGTCTTCGTGACCTTCGTAATCGTCGCTGATTACTGCCATCGAATCACCAACTTCGAAGATTGTAGGATTGATCGATTCGCACATACCACATACAATACAGCTATCGTTGCTTTCGTCTAACCAAACTTTTGTAATTTTCATAATAAATTTTGTTTTTGGAATTATTGAATTAGTTTCTTTTTGCAATGTTACAAATAAAACACAAAGTCGCATAATTAGTTGAGTAAAATTCCGTATTTATACGCTTTTTAACATTTTCTGCAAATTTTCACAACAAAAGAACCTTTATCAGCCAAAATAGGTTCTATTGGCATTCACTTAAAATGGACTCCAAGCCAGTTCAATCAAATAAAACTGTAAATTTGCAACCCTAAGAAAAAGAATAAAAAAGAATGGATACTACGGATACTAAAACTGAAAAACAGAGTCAAGTCGTCATCGAAACCAACTTTGGAACGATGAAAATTGCACTCTACAACGATACCCCTGCACACCGCGACAACTTCATCAAATTGGCTAGTGAAGGTTTTTTCAACGAAACGCTTTTTCACCGCGTCATCAAAGGTTTTATGATACAAGGTGGAGACCCCGATTCGCGCAATGCCGATCCGTTGAAGCAACTTGGAGCGGGTGGCCCTGGCTATACCTTGCCCGCTGAGATTGTTTACCCCAAATATTTCCATAAAAAAGGTGCTTTGGCTGCTGCCAGACAACCCGATCGAGTGAATCCAGAGAAACGCTCCAGCGGCTCGCAATTCTACATCGTGTGTGGCAGTGTGCTCACACAGGAATTGATGGACAACATGGAGAAACTCAACCTCGAAATGCGTCAAGAGAAGATTTTCAACCAAATAGCTGCACAACACAACTCGAAAGCTGCCAAACTGCTCAAAGACGAAGAGCACGAAGCGTTTCAAAAACTGCAAAACGAACTCAGCGACTTGGCTCGCGAAGAGGCTGCCAAAACCCCTCCGTTTAAATATTCACAAATTGAGCGGGATACCTATTCTACACTTGGTGGATCACCGTTTCTCGATCAAGAATATACCGTTTTTGGTGAAGTAATCGAAGGGTTGGAGGTCATCGATGCCATTCAAGACGTGCGCATTGGTGCTAGCGACCGACCGTTGGAAGATGTAAGAATGAAAATATCGGTCATTACCGCCTAAAAATAACGCGTCCGAAAGCCCCACTATGATTGAAATAAACAGATACACGCTTGCCAACGGTTTACGACTGTTGCACCACAAAGACGACAGCACCCAAATGGTGGCGCTCAACCTGCTTTACGATGTAGGCTCAAAGGACGAAAATCCTGAACAGACCGGCTTTGCTCACCTTTTCGAACACCTGATGTTTGGTGGCAGCACAAATATCGCAGACTACGACTCGCCACTGCAAGAAGCGGGTGGTGAAAACAATGCATGGACAAGCAACGACTGCACAAACTATTACGACGTGGTGCCTAAGCAGAACGTAGAGACCGCTTTCTGGCTCGAATCGGATCGGATGCTCAGCCTCGATTTTTCACAAAAAAGCCTCGATGTGCAAAAAAGTGTGGTAATTGAGGAGTTCAAACAACGCAATCTGAATAAACCTTATGGCGACGTATCGTTGCTCATTCGACCACTCGCCTATCGGGTACATCCATATCGTTGGTCGACAATTGGCAAAGAGGTGGCGCACATTGAGAGTGCTACGCTCGACGATGTGAAAGCGTTTTTCTATTCGCACTACGGACCAAACAATGCCATTCTTGCCGTCACTGGCAACATCGATTGGGAAGAGGCAAAAGCCCTCACCGAAAAGTGGTTTGGCCCCATTGAACGACGCGACATTGCCGTTCGTAATCTACCCAAAGAGCCCGTACAAACCGAAGCTCGTCACCTCGAGGTAGAGCGCAATGTACCGCTCGACTCCATTACCAAAGCCTACCACATGCCTGCCCGCACTTCGCCCGACTACCATGCCTGCGATTTACTCTCTGACCTCTTGGCCGGTGGTCGCTCTGCCCGACTCTATCAACATTTGGTGATGGAACAAAAACTATTTACCGAAGTGAATGCGCACATCACAGGCGATATAGACGAAGGCCTCTTTTTCTTGAGTGGAAAACCAGCAAAAGGAGTCTCTCTCGAAGAGGCTGACCGCGCTTTAGTGGCTGAAGTTGAACTTTTGAAAAATGAAGGTTTGGCTGTGGAAGAACTGCAGAAAATGATCAATAAATTCGAGTCTCAGGACCTCTTTACCAACATCAATTTCTTGAACAAAGCCACCAACATGGCATACTACGAGCTGTTTAGCAATGCTGAGCAAATCAACTCCGAGGTAGAGAAATACCACCTATTGACTCCCGAAAAACTTCACAACGTAGCGGCCGAGATTTTCAGGCCAGAAAACTGCTCTACTCTCTATTACCGAGCAATAAAAGGATAATCCTGGTCATTTACTATTTGACAATTTACAATTGCTTTGTGCACTATTTGCAAATCCTTTAAGTAATTCGTGTTAATCTGTGGATGAAAATCTTGTTTATTTAGACTTATAGGTCAAAACAATCACAAAAGGAGAACTTATAAACAAAAAGAGAGGGTATAGAAATCAATTTTCTTACCCTCCCTTCTACTGTAATCCTTTTTGGATGTGTGCACTTTGGTGACAGCTTTGAATCCGCTTGTGTGCTGCAATTCTGCCTCTCTGTCGGCTCGTTTGACGGCTTTCACGTAGTCTGCCGTCGTAAACCGCTTGGTTACTTGCTTCTTTTTCATCGTCTTAACTATTTAATTTGACCCTGCAAAGATACAAACTTTTTCAGCCTAAATATATAAATCAATACTAAACAAAAATCTTCTCAAAACAACGAAACCTGATCGGACTCTGAAATACCGAGGTGGAAATGGCAAATTGAGTTCATCACGCAAATATCGCATTTCGGGTTTGTGGGTCGGCAAATCTCTCGCCCAAGAAACGAAATAGCCATTCCTGCCTCTCCCCAACTCTGCTGAGGGACTAATCGCATCAGCTGCTTCTCAATCTTTTCGGGTTGAATGCCGATGGCAATGTCAATGCGGGGAGCCACACGCACCACGTGCAAATCGACAATGATACCTTCAGCCGGTTTACCCGACTCGCGTAGAATGACATTAGCCGACTTGCGACCAATGCCGGGCAGCTTGGTGAGTTCTGCCATCGATTGAGGTATCTGATCGTCTTTGCCCACCAGATTCGCCAATTTGACTAGCCATTCGCACTTGTTCCCAAAATTGCGCACAGAGCTCAAACGACGATGCAAATCTTCGGGCTGCGCCAACGCCAAATGCTCCATAGAGGGATAAGCCTCGAAAAATGCGGGAGCTAACTGATTGATATGCTTGTCAGAATCTTGTGCCGAAAGCACCACCATCACCACCAATTGGTAGAGATTTTGATAATCGAGCGGATGCTTACGCTGACGATAGTGTGCCATTAGGGCGTCGAGCAGTTCAACGGTTTTTTGAGCCATAGTCTTGGAATTGTTTGCAATAAGAATGATTTGAAGGGGAAGAATGTTCATTTCAAAATAATATTTAAAACACAAGCGATTCCATCAAACATAGATTTTCAATTATCTCATCTGAATAAATAAACATACGTGAATTGGTGAAAAAGAATAAATTCTCTACATTTGTTGGACGTTTAATCTAATTAATTCATTTTTCATTACACTACGATGAAGAAATCAATAATAGAATGCATTTTGGAGGGAAAAACCCTTATTTCTGATGGCGCTTGGGGTACATTTTTACATGCCAAGGGTTTAAAACCGGGGGAATGTCCAGAAAAGTGGAATGAAAATCATCCGGCAGAAGTGCAGTCGATAGCACAGAGTTACATAGATGCTGGAGCGAACGCTGTTGAAACCAATAGTTTTGGTGGAAACAGATTCAAATTGGAGTATTATGGTTTAGAAAATGAAGTTTACGCTCTCAATAGAAAGGCAGCAGAATTGTCAAGAAAGGCAGCTGGTGATGCGAATTATGTATTGGGTTCGATAGGGCCAACAGGCAAAATGCTTCTTTTAGGCGATGTTACTGAAGAGGAGTTATATGAGGCTTTTAAAGAACAATCAGTAGCACTTTACGAAGGTGGTGCTGATGCTCTTGTGATAGAAACAATGACAGACATCGACGAAGCAAGAATTGCGATAACAGCTGCCCGCGAAAACACACCATGTGAAGTGATTTGCACAATGACTTTTGATTTGCTTCAAACAGGGGAATACCGTACGATGATGGGCGTTTCTCCAGCAGAAATGGTGGTAGCTCTGAAAGAAGCCGGTGCACATATCATAGGGGCCAATTGCAGTAACGGCATTGACGGAATGATTAAAATCACAGAAGAAATTCGTCAAATAGATTCACAAATACCAATCTTAATTCATGCCAATGCTGGCTTACCAATATTCGAGAATGATAAAACTATTTTCCCAGAAACTCCAGCAATGATGGCGCTTTCGGCACCAATTTTACGTAAAGCAGGAGCAAACATTATCGGTGGATGCTGTGGAACTACTCCAGAACATATACGACAATTAGCTAAAGCATTGGTTTAAATTGGTTAGAAGGGCCTAACCTCGGGTATCTACTTCACATTTCATCTGAGCGGAGAAACTACTTCGCCAACCCCTCCATCGCCTGCCAGAGTTTATCTTCAGGCACGGGAGCAGTTATTTGGATCAGTTCTTTCGATACGGGATGAACGAACGAGATATGACGGGCGTGGAGGCTGATACCTCCATCTGGATTAGAACGCTCGGCACCGTACTTCAAATCGCCTTTAATGGGTGAGCCAATTTTCGACAACTGACTGCGGATTTGGTGATGACGACCGGTTTGCAGGTCTATTTCGAGGAGGTAATAGGTATCGGATTTTGCAATGATTCGGAAAGAGAGAATGGCCTTTTGACCATCTTTTCGCTCGGTGTCGAAAGCAGTAGATTTGTTTTGTTTCTCATTGCGAACGAGCCAGTGCGTGATTTCGCCTTCCGGCATTTTGGGGGCATTCTTCACAATGGCCCAATAGGTTTTCTTCACTTCGCGCGTTTTGAATAGTTCGTTCAGTCGCGTGAGTGCTTTGCTAGTTTTGGCAAACATGACTAAGCCACTTGTTGGCCTATCCAACCGATGCACAACGCCCACAAACACATTGCCGGGTTTGTTGTACTTCTCCTTCAACCACTCCTTCACGATTTCGGAAAGCGGTTTGTCGCCTGTCTTGTCACCCTGCACAATCTCCGAGCAAGTTTTATTGACAATGATGAGGTGATTATCTTCGTAGAGAACTTTCATTAAGGGGAAGTTAGAAGGAATTAAAGGGAGTTAAAGAAGTTATGGAGTTAAAGAAGTTAAGAAGAGGGAGTGAAAGGGAGTTATAGAAGTTAATGTATTTTTGGAGTGATGTTGTGAAGTGGAATAGTCAGGGTCATTATTTCGCAATAATAAACTTCTGATAAACGCATACTTCTTTAACTTCTTAGCGAAGCGATCACTCCTTAACTCCTGATGACTTTAATAACTCCTTCTAACTCCCTCTAACTTCTTTTACTTCTTAGCGAAGCGATAACTTCTTGTGAAGCAAAATTACATATACATACCACCGCAAACGTGAACTGTTTGACCAGTCACATAAGACGACATATCTGATGCAAGGAATACACAAACATTAGCTACATCGTCAGGAGTACCGCCACGTTTCAAAGGAATAGCTGATTCCCACTGTTTGCGAACGTCGTCAGACAATTGGTGAGTCATATCGGTGATGATGAAACCCGGAGCGATAGCGTTGGCACGCACACCACGAGAACCCAATTCTTTAGCAATAGATTGCGCCAAACCAATCATACCTGCTTTAGAAGCAGAGTAGTTTGCCTGACCTGCATTACCGTGAACACCTACTACAGAGCTCATGTTGATGATGCTACCTGTTTTTTGTTTCATCATGATTGGCGTACAAGCGTGGATGAAGTTGAAAGCTGATTTCAAGTTCACGTTGATCACCATATCCCATTGTTTTTCGTCCATACGCATCATCAAACCATCGCGGGTGATACCTGCATTGTTTACGAGAATATCGATGCGACCGAAATCTTTCAAGATTTCTGCCACTACATTGTGCGTATCTTCATAGTTTGCAGCGTTTGAGGCATAGCCTTTTGCTTTCACGCCAAAAGCAGTCAATTCAGCCTCAGTGGCTTTACCATTGTCGTCGATAGCCAAATCGGTGAATGCTACGTTACATCCCTCTTTCGCAAATTTGATGGCAATCGCTTTACCGATACCACGAGCAGCACCTGTTACGATAGCCACTTTTCCTTCTAATAATCCCATAAGATAAATTTTTAAGATTTTAATTTTGCCCCCTAATCCCCCAAAGGGGGACTTCGAAAAGCCTTTAAACTATATTATTTGATAATAAAATGGTAATACTTATAAAGCCTCCCTTCGGGAGGTTGGAGGGCTTATTAAAACTGAATCAACATTCCGCCGCTCGAATAGCCACCGCCAAAGACAGAAAGACCAATCAAGTCGCCTTTTTTGAATAAGTCCCAGTTTTGTGCCACCACAATCATCGAGCTTGGCGAACCGGTATTGCCCAACTCTTGTATGTTGTTCAAAAATTTATCTTCAGCCAATTCCAATTGATTTGCCACGTTTGCCACAATTCTTTTATTTGCTTGGTGCGTAACCACATAGGTCAAATCGTGAACTGTTTTACCATATTTGGCAGTCATCTCTACAAGCGCTTCGCACATATATTTCGAAGCGTTGATAAATACATCGCGACCATCGGGCATAACTAATCCTTCGGTGCGTGGACGGAGGTAAACGCCATCGATGCTCTTACCTACTGTACCCAACGAACGGCTGAAAACTTCTGTAATTTCAGCTTCACCATCGGCTTGTTTGTCTTTCGAAACAAAAACGGCCACAGCTCCATCGCCCCATAGGTGACCCGACATAGGATCGGCCTCGTTGCTATAAGACGTATTGTGCTCTGAAGCCACAATCAACGCTTTAGTCGCTTTGCCCGCAGCAAAGAAACACTCGGCGACCTCAATCGCATTGACTAACGAAGAACAAGCCGATGAAAGGAAGAACCCTTTAGCACTTTCGATGTTGAACTCTTTTTGAACACGGTGTGCCAAAGTGGCTACCGTATCAAGCGGAGAATAGGTTGCACCGAGAATCAGATCGACCTCTTCAACTGCATAAGGAAGTTTTGGTAAAGCGTTTTTGACCGCTTCAATTCCCATGGTTTGTGTATTTTCGTCTGGAGCAGCTTTTGAACGGGTAGAGATACCTGTACGTTGAAAAATCCATTCGTCTGTCAGCCCGTTTACAGCTTCGAAATAGCTATTCGGTACACGTTCGGTTGGAATATAAAAACCTGTTGAATTAATAAACATTACAAAACTTGTTTAGAGGGGTTATAGAAGTTAGATTTTTCTAGGCTTGCGAGTGAGATAAAAGCGGAGTCCCGTTAGGACGGGATGAGCATTTTATCGAACGAGCGAAATAAAAAAAAGCAATTTCTATAATTCCCGTTAGTGATTATTTTTTGAGTCCGTTAAACAAAAGGTGAACAATTCCCTCTTTCAATTGATTGCGCTCTACACCCAGCTCGTTAAACACGCCACGAATGTAAGGCACATCCAATCCTTTTAGTGAATAATGCAATACCATCACCATCGATTCCACATCTTGCACGTCGAAAACCCCTTGTTCATTTCCATCTACTAGGATTTTTCGAATCAACTCCATTTCGCGCTGGTCAAACTGCTTGCGTACCATCTCCACACGCCAAATATCGCGAAAGAAATCGGCACGCAATGTTCCATTGCGAAAAACAGTCTCTTTAACCGCTTCCATGCGGGTAAAAATAAACGCCATCAACTTATCGTCGGGACGCATATCTTTGTTGGCAACCACTTCGAGCGTCTTGATCAACTGCTGAAGTTCCGACTGCACAACTGCAAGATAGACCTCATTTTTACTTTTAAAATAGGTGTAGAGTGTGCGTCTTCCCTTTTTCGAGGCCAAAGCAATATCGTTCATCGTGGTGTTTTCCACACCGATCCGAGCGAACAGCTGTCGCGCTACATCTACAAGCAAATCACGAGTACGAGAAATCGACATAAGTGTTAAATTATTGCACATTCAACAATAAACCGTGCAAAAATACAACCTTTTTTGGTAAGAAAAGCAATTTTCACACCAAGATTAACAAAAAAGAGCCACTTTTGATGCAAAATGCAATCGTTAAAAAACAAAAAGGCCACAGATTACTCCGCGACCTTTCGCTCTCCAGGTAGGACTTGAACCTACGACCCTCTGATTAACAGTCAGATGCTCTAACCAACTGAGCTACTGAAGAATAATAACTCTAAAAAATTTGCTCTCCCTCTTGGACTTGAACCAAGGACCCTCTGATTAACAGTCAGATGCTCTAACCAACTGAGCTAAGGAAGAATATTGCACCTCTGAAAAATGCTGTGCAAAAGTAATAGGTTTTTTATTATTATGCAATATCTTTGCCGAAAAATTACAGAAAAATGAGAGTACTTGGAATGGGGAACGCCCTTGTGGATATACTGGCGAAACTCGAATCAGATGATTCACTGGAAGTTATGGGGCTACCCAAAGGAAGCATGCAGCTAATCAACGAAGACGAATTGTTGAAAATTTTGGATGCAATAAAGATTTTCGACACTTTTCACGCCACTGGCGGCTCGGCAGGTAACACCGTTCGTGCATTGTCTAAACTTGGCGTTTACAGTGGTTTTCTAGGGAAAGTTGGTCCCGACTTCTACGGAAAGTTTTACAACGACGATTTAAAGAAGAGCCGCGTTGTGCCGCATCTTCTCGAAGATACTTTGGCTTCGGGTTGTGCAATGGCAATGATTTCGCCCGACGGAGAGCGTACTTTCGGCACTTACCTCGGTGCAGCCGCCAATCTTCAAGCATCCGACCTAACGGAAGAGATGTTTAAGAGTTACGAATATTTTCATATCGAAGGTTATTTGGTGCAAAACCCCGAGTTGATTCGCAAAGCATGTCGATTAGCTAAAGCTGCTGGAAGCAAAATTTCGCTCGATATGGCGAGCTACAACGTGGTGGAAGATAATCACGATTTCTTCAAGGAATTGTTGACCGAATATACCGACATCGTATTTGCCAATGAAGAAGAATCGTATGCATTTACTCAAGCTGATCCTGAAGAATCGGTGAGATTACTTGGCGAATTGTGTGAAATCGCAATTGTTAAAGTGGGTTCAAGAGGCTCACTAATCAAACGTGGCGATGAAATTGCACACGTTGGTGTTCGCAAAACCACTTGCCTCGACTCTACTGGTGCTGGCGATTTTTATGCTGCGGGCTTCCTTTATGGATTGATTCATAACCAATCACTCGAGGTGTGTGGCAAAATCGGTTCGTTATTGGCGAGTAATGTGATTGAAATTATGGGCACACACCTCGAAAACGACCAATGGAACAAAATATCGCACGAAGTTAAAACCATACTTGGTTGACCCTAATCAGCTATTAGTTTTATAAAAATTGATAAAAAGTTTCCCGATTAGCCAATAAACTTTCAAAAAGTTGGTCTATCGGGAAACTCTCTCTATTTTAGCACAGTAAACTCATCCAAGAATCATTATGTCGAAAATTAACAGACTCGTTTTATCTATAGCACTTTTGATAGGATTTTGTTCATCTGCTTTCGCTGACGAGAAGCACGATTTTCAAAATACCAAAAACCTTGATATTTTCTTCAATCTCTATAAGCAGCTCGACCAGTTTTACGTTGATTCCATCAAACCAGAAAAAGTGATTCGTTCGGGAATAGAGGCTATGCTGGCTAACTTAGATCCATACACAAACTACATTGCCGAAGAGAATCTCGAAGATTTCAAGTTTATCACCACTGGAGAATATGGTGGAATTGGATCTATGGTGGCTTCAAACAAAGGAAACATCTATATTTCAGAGCCTTACGAAGATATGCCGGCAGCTAAAGCGGGATTGAAAGCTGGTGATTTGATCCTCGAAATTGACGGAAAGCCGGTTAAAGGCAAAAATATTTCGCAGACAAGCGATATGCTCAAAGGTCAACCAAACACTCCTTTGAAAATCAAAATTCAACGCGGCGAAAAAGCTAAACCACAAGAATTCACCATTACTCGTCAAAAGATTACCATCAGCACTGTACCGTATTTTGGCGTATTGAAAGACAGTACCGGTTATATTTTGATTACAAGTTTTACTGATAAAACTAGCGGAGAAGTAAAAAATGCATTTACCGCGTTAAAAGACAAACACATCAAATCACTCATCATCGACCTACGTGGTAATGGTGGTGGAATCATGGAAGAGGCCATCAAGGTGATTAATTTCTTCGTGCCAAAAGGGGTTGAAGTAGTTTCAACAAAAGGAAAAGTGAAGCAGTGGGACCGAGTTTATAAAACACCTTTTGAGCCACTCGACACCGAAATACCAGTCGCAGTGATGGTGAATAGCGGTTCTGCCTCTGCCTCAGAAATTGTTGCCGGATCGTTGCAAGACCTTGATCGTGCAGTGATTATAGGCGAACGTTCATTTGGCAAAGGGCTTGTGCAGACAACCCGCCCAATCAGCTTCAACGGCAGTCTGAAAGTGACAACTGCCAAATATTACACCCCAAGCGGAAGATGTGTTCAAGCGCTCGACTATTCGCATCGCAAAGCAGATGGCAGTGTTGGCGCAATACCCGACAGCTTGACACACGTGTTTAAAACTAAAAATGGTCGCTCAGTGCGCGATGGCGGTGGCGTCACACCCGATATCAAAACTGAAGACGAAAAGACACCTAATATACTTTTCTACTTGATGAACGATTTTATTGTATTTGATTTTGCAACTAAATACGTATCAACGCACCCAACAATAGCAACAGTAGCTGAATTTGGTATTACAGATGAAGAGTATACACAGTTCAAAGAGTATGTAAAATCGCGTAACTTCACCTACGACCGCCAAAGCGAGAAATCGCTCAAAGAGCTGGAGGAAGTAACCAAATTTGAAGGCTATTACGAAGGTGCAGAACCTGAATTTAAAGCTCTAAAGGCTAAATTGACACACGATTTAGATAAGTCGTTGACGATTTTTTCATCGGATATCAAGCAACTTCTTGGCTCGGAAATCATCAAGCGATATTACTACCAAAAAGGTGAAATTGCCTATTCTCTTCGAGATGATAAAGAGATAAAAAAAGCCATTGAAACGGTGTCAAATTTCAAATCTTATACCGAAATTCTCTCCCCGACTCCAAAAAAGAAATAAATCACACGATTTATTTCTTTTTCAGCAGATATTTTGAAAATTATTCGCGTGAAATAGACTCATAATCAGAAAAAAGCACTAATTTTGCGCAGTTTTTTGACTACCAAATATAATGTCTAACTTATTAGTAAACAAACCAAACCAATTTCAATGGAAGAAAATCAATTGAATGCAGCTCCAGTTGTCGATGCAAATTTCGACTGGGATGCGTATGAAAAAGGGGAAACCTTTGGCTCGAAAAGCCACGAAGAGTTAGTAAACACTTACGATCAAACTCTTAACACTGTAAAAGACAAAGAAGTAATCGAGGGTACAGTTATTTCGATGAACAAACGCGAAGTAGTTGTAAACATCGGCTTCAAATCAGACGGTATCATCTCAATGAATGAGTTCCGTTACAATCCTGAATTGACTGTAGGCGACAAAGTAGAAGTCTATATCGAAAGTCAAGAAGACAAAAAAGGACAATTGATCCTTTCACACAAAAAAGCACGTGCTACTCGCTCTTGGGATCGCGTAAACGAAGCTCTGGAAAAAGACGAAATTATCAAAGGTTTCGTAAAATGCCGCACTAAAGGCGGTATGATTGTTGATGTATTCGGAATCGAGGCTTTCTTGCCAGGTTCTCAAATCGACGTGAAACCTATCCGCGACTACGATGTATTCGTTGGAAAAACTATGGAATTTAAAGTTGTGAAAATCAACCAAGAATTCAAAAACGTTGTGGTTTCTCACAAAGCGCTTATCGAGGCAGAAATCGAACAACAGAAAAAAGACATCATCTCTAAACTCGAAAAAGGACAAGTTCTTGAAGGAACTGTTAAAAACATTACCTCTTACGGTGTGTTCATCGATTTGGGTGGCGTAGATGGTTTGATCCACATCACCGATCTTTCTTGGGGACGTGTTTCTCACCCAGAAGAAGTGGTTACATTAGATCAAAAATTGAACGTGGTTATTCTTGACTTCGATGACGAGAAAAAACGTATCGCTTTAGGTCTAAAACAATTGACTCCTCACCCATGGGATGCTTTGAGCGCAGAGCTTAAAGTTGGTGATCAAGTGAAAGGTAAAGTAGTGGTTATGGCCGACTACGGTGCATTCATCGAAATCGCTGCAGGCGTAGAGGGTTTGATCCACGTTTCAGAAATGAGCTGGTCGCAACACCTCCGCAGCGCACAAGATTTCTTGAGCGTAGGCAACGAAGTTGATGCAGTTATCTTAACATTGGATCGCGAAGAGCGCAAAATGTCGTTGGGTATCAAACAATTGAAACAAGATCCATGGGAAGCTATTGAGTCTAAATATGCTCTTGGTTCAAAACATACAGCTAAAGTTCGCAACTTCACCAACTTCGGTGTTTTCGTTGAAATCGAAGAAGGCGTTGATGGTTTGATTCACATCTCTGACCTATCTTGGACTAAGAAAGTGAAACATCCATCAGAATTCACACAAATTGGCGCTGAAATCGATGTTCAAGTTTTGGAAATCGACAAAGACAACCGTCGTTTGAGCTTAGGCCACAAACAATTGGAAGAAAATCCATGGGATGTTTTCGAAACCTTGTTTACTGTTGATTCAGTTCACGAAGGAACAATCGTTGAATTGTTGGACAAAGGCGCAGTAATCTCTTTGCCTTACGGCGTAGAAGGTTTTGCAACTCCAAAACATTTGGTGAAAGAAGACGGAACTCAAGCTTCTGTAGAAGAAAAACTTGATTTCAAAGTGATTGAATTCAACAAAGATGCAAAACGCATCATCCTTTCACACAGCCGTATTTTCGAAGATGTAGCTAAAGCAGAAAACCGCGAAGTTTCAAAAGAGAAAAAAGCTAAAAAGACTGCTGTTAAGAAAGAGGAAAACAATTCAATGTCGTCTCAAGTAATGGAAAAAACTACATTAGGAGACATTGAAGAGTTGGCAGCGTTGAAAGAGAAACTTTCAGGAAAATAGTTATCAACAGGAGATCCTATTGAGAGGGGCTATCATTTGATAGTCCCTTTTTTGTTGCTTGAACTTTGACAAAAGTAAGTACAAAAAAAGGCTTCCGTTTGGTAGCCTTTTCTTACAGATTGAATGACAAAGAAACTTTATTTGCCATCAACGCGATTAACGCTAGTTAGATTTTTCAATTCCATCAATCTAACACAAAGGTTTGTTAAGTCAAGAGAACTGTGAATCTGGAAATCAATTACACCTTCGAAAATGCCATCTTTTGTCTCAATAGCAATCTTCTGAATGCTCATTGCCAATTGTTCAGACAAGATACGCGTAATACCGTTAAGCACCCCAATTCCATCAACCCCTTTCACTTCGATAGCTGCATGAAAAGAGTGTTGGACGAATGGACGCCACTCCACTGAAAGAAGTCTATCGCCGTGCGCGCTTTTAAATCGCATTGCAATCGGACACGACTGTTTATGAACTTCCACAAAATTCACATCGTTGATATAACCAAGTGCTGCATCAAAAGGTAATGGATTGCAACACGACGCAAATCTGTAGGTCACATCATAATGCGACTCATCAATGATAAAATTTTTTTTCTTATCAATCGCTTGAAGCGGTTTCTTAATGTCTGTTTTCGATTTTGTATTCTTGCTTCCGCCACTAAAAGTTTGTTTAAAATAACGTATAAAGGCACTGGCGCCACTGTTCTTGATCTGCTCAACAATATCCTGTTCAAGTACCAATTCTTTCTTGCCAACTAGTTTAAATAAGTCATCCTTCGATGAAAGATTGTAGATTTGAATCAGCGTATTCATTATATTTGGCCTATTCGGAAAGTTTAATTGAATAAAACTCCTAACTAAACCTTCGCCTTGTTGAAGTGCTAGGCGATCGTCTTTTTGCAAATATTTATGAATTAAATTCCGAGCGTGGGCAGTAGTTACATAATTGAACCAATCAGCGTGAGGCCAATGTGATTTGGAAGTTAAAATCTCCACCTGATCCCCACTTTGGAGTTTATGGCTCAGTGGAACTAGTTTATGATTCACTTTAGCACCGATGCAATGAAGTCCTATTTCGCTGTGTAATGCAAACGCAAAATCAAGTGCAGTTGCTGCTTGAGGCAATGTTTTTATCTCTCCTTTCGGAGTAAAAACAAATATTTCAGATGCATAAAGATTTAGCTTGATTGAATCTAGAAAATCCATTGCGTTTGGACCAGGATTCTCGAGCAAATCGCGAATCGTACGTAACCATACGTTCAGTTCATTGTTAGCCTCATCTCCACCTTCTTTATAGATAAAATGAGCTGCCATACCTTTTTCAGCTATCTCATCCATCCGCTTGCTACGAATCTGGACTTCAATCCAATGCCCTTTTGGTCCCATCACGGTGAGGTGAAGAGCTTGATATCCATTTGCTTTCGGACGGCTCACCCAATCGCGAATACGTTCAGGGTGAAGTTTGTAAATATCGGTAATGACGGAATAGATATTCCAACATTCAATCTTTTCGTCACTAAGTTCTTTCGGGGAGAAGATAATGCGCGCAGCACATAAATCGTAAATTTCTTCGAATGCCACCTTCTTCGACTCCATTTTGCGCCAAACAGAGTAGACAGATTTTGTGCGCCAAGTAATATCGAAATTTACACCCATTTGGCTTAATCGGGCACGTACAGGATTTGCAAATTCGGTATAAATATCTTGTCGAACAGATTCTTCCGAAGCAATTCTATCACTTAATTCTTTGTACGTATCAGGATGCTCATATTTGAAGCTCAAGTCTTCGAGTTCCGACTTTATGGAGTGCAGACCTAACCGGTATGCTAATGGAGCATAGAGATATTGTGTTTCACCAGCAATTTTATACTGTTTGCTTGGCAACATCGACTCGAGAGTGCGCATATTGTGCAAACGGTCTGCCATTTTAATCAAGATGACTCGAATATCTTCGCTCATCGTGAGCAGAAGTTTTCTGAAATTTTCAGCTTGAGAAGAGGCTTGATCGCCAAAAATACCTCCAGCAATTTTGGTTAAACCATCAACAATTTGTGCAATTTTAGGGCCAAAAAGGTTGGAAATATCATCTACAGTATAATCGGTATCCTCAACCACGTCGTGCAATAATGCTGAACAAATAGAAGTAGAGCCAAGACCCATATCTTTTGCAATAATACGAGCAACAGCTATTGGATGGAGTATATAAGGCTCCCCTGAACGACGACGAATTCCTTGATGAGCATCTTTTGCAAAATTAAAAGCCTTGGTAATCAACTCTACTTTTTTTCGATGCGGAGAGTCGAGGTAATCGGCCAGTAACCCTTCAAATTCCTGTTCAATTAATTTTTCTTCTAAAGTATCAATATGTTTTCTTTGACTCATAAGGATGGTTACGCTTTCGGAATTTTAATCTTCATCCCAACCTGAATATCGCTGTGTCGTCTCAATCTGTTGGCAGCCATAATCTCTTTAACACTAATACCCGGATATCGATTTGCAATAGCCCAAAGTGTATCACCTCGGCGCACTGTGTGATAACAAAAACCGTGTAATTTTGATTTTAACGACAACTTTTCAGATTTCTCACCGGACTCATTTTCGGCAACCACTACCGAATCTGTAGTCACTTTCAACGTATCGGCAGCCTTTGTCTTCACATGCGAAGCTAACTCTTCATTGTTTTTGATAGGTTGGCGTAACTCTTTCTCACGTTGTATTTTTATGTATCGCCCTTTTGCTAATTTGGTCGAACGCAGATGATTCCACTCTTTAATTTCCCAAACAGCTACATCGTAACGCTTAGCAATCTGCTGTATGGTCTCTCCCCGCTTCACTTTATGAGTAATCGTGGTTTTAAACTGATCACCCTCAGCAACAGTTGGATCAACCGTTTTTCTGAAGTTCAACAAAAACTCATCGGCACGATATTTCTCTACTGAATCACGTTGTTCGATAAACGCATAAGCCGAAAACATTGGCAAACGAAGCGTATATGGCTTAAGATTCCCCGGTATCAAATCCCGACGATAAGTTGGATTCAAAGTTCTGATTTCTTCAATCGGAATATGCAACACATCAGATATTTGCTGAAAATGAACCATTTCATTCACCTCAACCGTATCTGTATTCATTGGGATTTTACATTTCGCTTCGCAAATATTGTGTTCGCTTGGATAACTCATCAGGTAGTTTACCGCGATGAACGCTGGCAAGTAACCTCGTGTCTCTTTAGGTAAGTGGAAGTAGATTTCCCAGTAATCTTTTTTTCCACCTGAACGACGAATGGCCTTATTCACATTACCTGGGCCACAGTTGTAAGCGGCAATAGCCAATCCCCAATCGCCATAAATACGGTAGAGGTTTTTGAGGTAACGCACTGCTACATAAGTTGACTTAATAGGATCTCGACGTTCATCAACCAAACTGTTAATTTCAAGTCCGTACATTTTCCCAGTCGGAATCATAAATTGCCAAAGACCAGCAGCTCCAACTCGTGATGTGGCTGAGGGATTGAGAGCAGACTCAATAACAGGAAGATATTTGAGCTCAAACGGCATATTTTCGGCATCTAAGGCCTGCTCAAAAATAGGGAAATAAAATCGGCTCAAGCCCATCATATAGCTCACACGGTCTCGAAGTCGTTGGGCATAGAGGTTGATATATGAACGAACAATTTGATTGTATGGCATTTCGATTACTGTCGGAAGTTTCGACAATCGCTCGAGATATACAGAATCGCTAACTTCAGGATTCACAGAATTTTGTATGCAGTTTTTATCTAATATAAGTAAATTCGAAGTCAACCAATTGGATAGCAATTCGTCTGTATTCGCTTTCAATGGGCCAGGAAAAACAATTGCCTCATCGCGAATGGTATCCTTCGCAGTGGGCTTGTTCGTCTCAACCGCAGCGAAATTTGACGTTGCGACAGATAAGGTAAGTATAACTAATAAAAAAAACTTTCTCATAAACTAAAAATTAATCGAACACTGAAGCCCTAAAGCCTGTGTTCGGTTAACAATCTGATTCGTTCGAATCATTGTAGGTTCAATTTTCATGCTCAAATCAGGACTGATATCGAACTCAAAAAGTTGAGCGTCCACATAAGCATCAATCATCGTCACGAAATAGAGCCCAAACATCGAAATGATGGTCAAATCTCTGTTACGACGCAAATAATCCTTCTGATTTTTCAGAATTGAAGTCAACCGCTCTTGCGTCAACGTTCCGTTTGCAAAGGCATCCTTCATTGTTTGAGGCAATAATGTCAGATAGCTCGTGGTACTTGGATCCGTATCAACAATATCGTTATAAGCTGCCGTATACTGTTTGAGGTTGCTGTTATTCCAAGTCAATCCATAGCTCAAACCAACAAATCCACCATAAACAAGCGGTAATTTCCAATATTTACGGTTATAAATTTGCCCCAATCCTGGGAAAATAGCTGATAACAAAACAGCTTTTGCTGGTACGGGAGCAAATACCTTATCGCTTTTTGGGGCAAAAATATTCTTCGAAACTTTTGGAGTAATAACCCCTGTTTTCAAAGAATCAGATGCGATGGAAGTCCCAACAACACCCTTTTCATGCTGTGCAAAAATAGATCCGATGCACAAATATAGTGAATAAATTATTATCAGCCGTTTCAAATTCAAACTCAAACTACTTTAAACCGTCAAAAATTGTGATAATTCGCTCCAATTCTTCTTCCGATTTGAAAGGAATGGATATCTTGCCCTTGCCCTTTTCGTTGATTGCAAATTGAATTTTTGTTTTGAAAAATTTAGACAAATGTTTCTTCAAAATGGTGTATTCTTGTGGCAACGAGCTTTTTTGGGGTTGTATTTTAGATACATCATCAATGCTTTTTCCAGCATTTATTACTTTCACCATCTCCTCTACTCGACGCACCGAAAGTTCGTTATTGAGAATCTCTTCGTAGATTTTCAACTGTGTAGTTGGATTCTCTACAGGAATCAAAGCTCGAGCATGACCCATATCGATTTTTTTATCTTTCAACCCCATTTGTATATCGGCAGGAAGTTTCAAAAGACGTAAAAAATTAGCAATCGTCGCACGATTTTTACCAATGCGTGTGCTCAAACGCTCTTGAGTGAGGTTGTATTGTTCAATCAGATTTTGATAAGCCAAAGCTATTTCGATGGCATTCAAGTCTTCGCGCTGAATATTTTCTATTAGCGCCATTTCGAGCACCTCTTCGTCGTTTGTTGTGCGCACATAGGCAGGAATCGCTTCCAAACCGGCTAGCAATGAAGCTCGGTAGCGGCGTTCACCTGCAATAATCTGATATTGATTACGCCCTACTTCTCGAAGTGTTATCGGTTGAATTATTCCCAATTCTTTAATGGATGCGGAGAGTTCACTCAACGCTATCGGGTCGAATTCGCGACGCGGCTGGTCTGGATTTGGCGTGATTTTTGACAATTCAATTTCGTTGATTGACGAGGATCCTCCAGTTTTAACCTCATCCATCATAATCAGAGCGTCTAATCCTCTGCCTAATGCACTTTTCTTGGGTGTTGCCATTCTTTGATAGTTATGAGTTGTGAGTTATGAGTTATGAAAACCCAAGACTCTTAACGTGTAATCTTTTATTTATTCTTTTCGATTAATTCTTTAGCCAATTGCATGTGATTGATTGATCCGCGAGACTCAGCATCGTACAGCAAAACAGGCAATCCGTGACTTGGAGCTTCACTAAGTTTGATGTTTCGTTGAATAACACTGGTGAAAACCATATCGCGGAAGTGGCGTTTTAGCTCGTCGTAGATTTGATTTGCCAAACGGAGGCGCGAATCGTACATTGTCAGCAGAAATCCTTCGATTTCGAGCTTTGGATTGAGCTTCGATTTGATGATCTTGATGGTGTTCAGTAATTTGCTGATTCCTTCGAGTGCAAAATATTCTGATTGCACGGGAATGATGATCGAATCGGCAGCAGTGAGTGCATTGACGGTTATCAAACCCAATGAAGGTGAACAATCTATTAGGATGTAATCATAATCTCCTTTGATGCTAGCCAAAGTGTTTTGAAGCACTCGGTCACGGTTTTCTACATTAAGCAGTTCAAGTTCTGCACCTACGAGGTCAATGTGTGAACAGACAATATCGAGGTTTTTCACCATGGTTGGCAAAACTGCCTCCTTGATATCCACTCCATCGATCATACATTCGTAAATAGAGTATTTCAATGTTTTGATGTCGATTCCCAAACCCGACGAGGCATTAGCCTGTGGGTCGGCATCGATGACCAATACTGTCTTATTAAGTGTAGCCAATGATGCCGCTAAGTTGATTGTGGTGGTAGTTTTACCTACTCCACCCTTTTGATTTGCTAAAGCAATTATCTTTCCCATAATGTTGTTGAAATTTTCAGCAAAATAAGCAATAAATTGTTTCACGACATATTAATAATATGAAACAATTGTGTGAAATGTTGAAAAATCGTTGTTTTTGTTAATAACTCCACCCATTTTTGGCTAAGTATAGACGTTTTTTTCGAACTGTAGCAGTAAATTTGATGTTTAGAAATCACATCAAAGGAAAAAAGTCTAATTTTGGTCTTTCATAATTCATGACTAATGACACATCTCGAAATAATCACCAAGTCTATCCAAACCGTTCTGCCTAAATCTGTCCGCTTAGGTCTGTTTCTGCTTAAAATGATTTTGCCCATATCGTTGACAGTTCGGTTACTCGACTATTATGGCATTTTGTCTTTTTTGGCTCAATACTTAACACCGGTTTTTCAACACATCGGGCTATCAGGCAATACTGCAATTGTCTTTCTCACCAGTATGTTTTTGCCACTCTATGCACCAATAGCAATTGTCACTTCAATGGCAATAACGATGCGCGAAGCGACTATTTTAGCGCTAATGTGCCTTGTTTCGCACAATTTATTGGTAGAAACAGCCATTCAGAAGAGTACTGGATCTTCTTTCATAAAGATGTTTGTAATGCGTGTTTCGATGAGTTTTGTGATTGCATTTGTTCTCAATTCAATTATGCCGCATGAAGGTTACAAAGCGTGGATGGTGACTACATCATTGGCAAAAACCGACTCAATTTTTCAGGTTCTAGAACTCTGGCTTTTTTCGTCCATTAAGCTATCTTTATTGATAATAAGCATAATCACTGTTTTAATGTTTGTGCAACGACTGTTACTCGAATACAAATTGCTCGAACCATTTGCAAAATCACTTAGTCCGTTGATGAAACTGTTTGGATTGCCAAAAGTTGTGGGTTTCTCGTGGATTGTGGGAAATGTTGTCGGTTTAGCTTACGGTGGGGCAATAATGATAGAAGAGGTGCAAGAGGGCAGACTTTCCACCAAGGATTCTGACCTACTCAATCACCATTTAGCCATCAACCACTCGATGGTCGAAGACAATCTGCTCTTTATCGTATTGGGCATTTCTGCCTGGTGGATTATCATCACCCGACTCATTTTTGCGTTTATCGTCGTCTGGTCGCAGCGGACTTTCCTCCACCTTCGCCAAAGATTTTCTTGACTAAATCCGGTCGATTCATCTTTCGCAACGCATTCATAATGTCGCTCTTGTACTCTTTCTGATACCAGAAGAAGAAGAGTCGTTGTGCCAGTTTCTCTGTTTTGGTTTTTGCCGTAAAGATTTTCTCCATCGTGTATGGATGGTGTCCTGTGTAGTAAATCTCCGTTGCCAAAGTCATCGGCGTAGGGGTGAAATCCTGCACCTGCTCGAGGTGGAAGTTCAACCGACGGGTGTCCATCGCCAATTCTGCCATATCTTCCTCCTTGCAGCCGGGGTGACTCGATATGAAATATGGAATCAACTGCTGATTCAGACCGTGCTTGTCGTTGATGCGGTCGAACGTCTTCTTAAACTCTTCGAACAGTGCAAACGATGGCTTGCGCATCATCTTCAATACCGCATCTTCAGTGTGCTCTGGTGCTACTTTCAATCGACCTGATACGTGATTTTTGATTAGCTCTTCAGTGTACTCTTCAGCGCCTTTGTTGCGCTGCTCGTCCTTATCGCGATATAGCATCAAATCGTAGCGAATTCCACTACCAATGAAAGATTTCTTGATGCCAGGCACCGCATCCACCGCTTTGTAAATCTCCAACAACGGACGATGGTCTGCATTCAGATTCTTGCAAATAGAAGGCGAAATACACGACGGACGACGGCATTTCTGACAGATGCTCATATCCTTGCCCTTCATCTGATACATATTCGCAGACGGACCGCCCAAATCGCTGATGTAACCTTTGAAACCTTCCATCTTCACCAACTCTTTCACCTCACGAAGCACCGACTCCTGCGAGCGAGAAGCTATCGCCTTGCCCTGATGTGCCGAGATGGTGCAAAAAGCACAGCCACCAAAACAGCCGCGATGCAGATTGACCGAAAACTTAATCATCTCGTAAGCCGGGATAGTTTTTCCTTTGTATTTGGGGTGCGGCAAGCGCGTGTAAGGCAAATCGAACGAACCATCAATCTCGTCGGTGGTCATCGTCGGGTATGGCGGATTGACCACAATCACTTTGTTTTCGAAGTTCTGGAGAATGCGTCGCGCTTCTCCGGCATTCGATTCTTCTTCTATAATGCGGAAGTTTTTTGCCTGTTTTAGTTTGTCTTTCTCACACTCTTCGTGCGAAAATATCTCAACGACCACTTCGCTATCTTGTGGCACGTCCTTTTTGTCAATGTAAACCGCTGTTTGGCGCAAATCACGAATTGATGCAAACGATTCTCCGTTTTTCAATCGCGTAATCAAATCTCGCAACGGCTGCTCGCCCATGCCGTACATCAGCATATCTGCTCCGCTTTCCACGAGAATGGACGGACGAAGGCGGTCTTCCCAATAGTCGTAGTGCGTCAACCTGCGAAGCGAGGCTTCGATGCCGCCAATCAGCACCGGCACATCGGGGAAAAGTTCTTTCAAGATTTTGGTGTAAACAATGGTCGGCATATCGGGGCGCATTCCGGCTTTTCCGTCAGC
>JBMOKJ010000014.1:0-67747 GCA_049315325.1 Bacteroidales bacterium | reverse complement strand
ATCAACTTTGAGTAACATAACGATTCCTCCATAATTTAGTTAGACATTCACTTTAATCTAAATCAATTTCCGGAAAATACTGAGCGCTCAAATTGAATTACACTGGCCAGTGTTTTGAATTCAACTTCTTTCTATAAATATAACTTACGAATCATAAAATTATTCTCCTAAATGCTAATTATTTTCAATTTTAACATTAAATATACTTACATATTCACTTTGTATTGAATTTGGAGGCAAAATCCGAATGATACCACTTTGCGCCAAATAGAACAAGAACCACGACTCAACATAAGACTTTATCTGAAAAATTAGAAATAGAACAACACTTCATTTGATTCTCAAAAGAATTCAATTATCTTTGGAAAAAGAATAAAAGCGTTAAAGCTATTCAAAAACCGTTGCGTTAAATAAGCAAATTGGATAAGTACGACAACTACTTTTCAATCAATTTAATAAAAACAGACAATAGCATAAGAGTGAAATAAGTGCGAAGCTGCCATACACAGATGTTAGGTGGAATCCTAAAAAACAAACCAAGTCTTTGTTTTCAAACAATTAGAGAGTAAGCAAGAAAAATATATTCAACACAACTAGAATTGACAAATAAAATAGACATTATGAATTTAAGAAGTCATATATCACTAATTGCTTTAATATCTTCATTAAATATATATTCACAAATAGAATTTAGTGGAACCGTCGTAGACAAAGAAAATAATGTTATGATTGGAACATCCATTTCCGAAACAATAAATAATAGAACTATATCAGATAAAGATGGTAAATTCAAAATTATAGCACAAAACAGCTCTTCTAAAATTAAATTTGAATATATTGGATATAAGACACTTGTTGTCAAAATAGACACTATTAATCAAACAAATTACAAGGCAGTATTACACGAGAAATCTCTCGACAATGATTTTGTAATATATGCACCTATTCCGCGTGGTTTTGGAATTGGTTATTATGGGTTAACTTCAAATCAACCCATTGGTTTTCAGTTAAGTTACTGGACTGGTGCAGGAAAATTTCAGAGCTACTTTAACTTTGCAACAAGAAATCCAAAAAGCAATTATTATGACTTTGAAATTGGCCCTTATGGACTTAGTTATTCCGGTATTACAAAATATCTAAGTCCATATCTAAAAGAAATAATTCTTCAACAGAATAATGTAGTCAAATCAAAAACATTATTATGCGACAGAATATGCATTTCAAATAGCGTATTTCACGCCGGAGTTGGTGTTGAAACCGAGACAAATATGTCGGAAAAGATTATTTTTCTAGCGGGTCTAAAACAATATTTAAATTTTTTACCACTAAATCCTTTTTTCAGCACCTCAATTGCATGTGACTTATCATTTAATGGATATAGTTTTGATTATATAAGTGGATTAAAAGTTGAATTTTACAACCGAAATTATAAAAATATATCTGTAGGAGTTGGTTATCAATCTGTTTATAGTCAAAAAGACTTAGTTATAAATCTAAACTACAAACACTATTTCACAGGTAGGCGAAAGAGCAAGAAATAAATTAAAGTAACCCCCAACTGTCGCGAGTTTATAACTCCTTCCTTATAATTATGGAGTTTGTTACTGATAGCTATCGGGATGCATTGCAGTTTTAAAAAGCAAAAATAAGAATTACAAGTTGAAAACTTGCGATAAAAAAGGCCAAATAAAATTATCGAACAAATCTAACAGGTTTTTGAAACCTGTTAGGTCTTATTACAAACAAAAATCCCCGTCTATCAATCGATAAACGGGGATTTGTAATGTATAAAGCTTAGCTTATTTTTTCAACAAAGCAGAAACTTGTGTGAAGACGTTTTCGGCATTGAATCCGAATTTCTCGTCCAACACTTTGAATGGTGCCGAATAACCAAAGTGATCGAGTCCCCAAACCACACCGTTTTTTCCCACCAAGCGGTAAAGCGTCGATGGCAATCCTGCCGTAAGACCAAAAACAGGCAGATTCGAAGGAATCACCTCTTCTTGGTAAGCAGCCGATTGGTTGAAGAACAAACCTTCTGACGGAGCAGAAACGATTTGCACCTGAATGCCTTTGCGCTCTTTCAACAACGCAGCACCAGCTACCAACGAAGCCACTTCCGAACCGTTTGCTACCAACACCACTTCTGGTTTAGCATCTTTTGATACGATGTATGCTCCTTTAGCCGATTGCAATGCCTCTTGGTAGCGATTACCACTTGCAGCAGGCAAGTTCACGATATTCTGACGCGAAAGAATCAATGCAGTTGGTGTGTCTAGGTTTTCCATTGCCATTTTCCAAGCGACTGTTCCCTCTTCCACATCGGCAGGACGAAGTACCAACGTACTGTTTTTGCCGTGGTGGTTTTTGAGTTGTTCCATCAAACGGATTTGAGCCTCTTGCTCCACCGGTTGGTGGGTAGGTCCATCCTCTCCTACGCGGAAAGCGTCGTGAGTCCAGATATATTTCACTGGCAATTGCATCAACGCAGCCATACGTACCGCTGGTTTCATGTAGTCGGAGAATACGAAGAATGTACCGCAGGCACAAATGACACCACCGTGAAGGGCTATACCGTTCATCACCGAAGCCATGGTCAACTCACAAACACCAGCTTGCAAGAATGCACCTGTGAAATCACCGCTTGTGAAAGCATGTGTATATTTAAGGAATCCGTCTGTTTTATCAGAGTTTGCCAAGTCGGCAGACGATACGATCATATTTTCGACCTCTTGCGCCAATACACCTAAAACTGTTGCCGAAGCAGCGCGTGTAGCCTGATCGGCTTTTTGAACGATTTTAGCATAATCAACAGCAGGAGCCTCTTTCGAGAAGAATTTTTTCAGTTTAGCAGCCAATTCTGGACTTGCAGCTTCCCAAGCAGCTTGTTCTGCTTTTTTGCCGGCAACTATCTTTTCAAGTTCAACAGCACGTTTTGCATACAATTGGGCAGTTTCGTCGAAAATCACAAAAGGATTTTCAGGGTTTCCACCTAAATTTAAAATTGATTTTGCATAAGAAGCACCACATTCGCTCAATGGCATACCGTGAGTTGCGCATTTGCGTTCGAAATTATCACCCGCTTCAGTCACAGCGCCTTTACCCATAATCGTTTTACCAATGATGATGGTCGGACGTTTTGTTTCTGTTTGAGCAGCAGCAATGGCTTTACGAATCGCATTAGCGTCGTTTCCGCTGATGGTCATCACGTTCCATCCCCAAGCTGCATATTTCGCTGCAGTATCTTCTTTCGTTACCGAAGAAGTATCGGTTGACAACTGAATATCGTTGCTATCGTAAAACATAATCAGGTTGCTCAATCCCAAGAAACCAGCCAAACGACCTGCACCTTGCGAAATCTCTTCTTGTACACCACCATCAGAGATGAAAGCATACGTTTTGTGCGACATCCACTCACCGAAACGAGCAACTAAGAAACGCTCAGCAATAGCAGCACCAACTGCCATAGTATGACCTTGACCGAGTGGACCAGAGGTGTTCTCAATGCCGCGCAAAACATCTACTTCTGGGTGACCCGGTGTTGGGCTATCCCATTGGCGGAAGTTTGAGCACTCTTCCATCGTAAATTTACCCGTCAAACTCAATACTGCATAAAGCATTGGCGACATGTGACCCGGATCGAGGAAGAAACGGTCGCGATTAATCCAGTTTGGATCTTTCGGATCGTACGTTAAAAACTCTGAGTAAAGCACATTCACGTAGTCTGCACCACCCATTGCGCCACCGGGGTGTCCCGATTTTGCCTTCTCGACCATCGAAGCCGCCAAAATTCTGATATTGTCAGCAGCTTTGTTTAAGATTGAAACGTCGTTCATTTTCTAATTTGGGTTAATAATATAATATAAAGTGTATGTAGTTGATTCAAAAATCTGATCTATTTTTTGAACAAAATCAGAAAGTTGGACAAAATTACAATTTTTCTTCGATTAATCTAACAATTTTGTTCAATTCTCTCTCATCAATTTCGTCAAAATCGTTCAGTTTTTCGCTATCAACATCAAGCACTGCAACCACCTTATTGTCTTTATATATAGGCAATACAATCTCGGAACGTGATAAAGAAGAACAGGCAATGTGACCTGGAAAAGCATCGACATCAGGCACCACAATCGAACGAGACTCCGACCACGCTTTTCCACAAACCCCTTTACCATATTGTATTTTTGTGCACGCCAACAGTCCTTGAAACGGACCCAATATCAACACCTCGTTTTTTACCAAATAAAAGCCTACCCAAAAGAAACCCAAAGACTCTTTAAGTACTGCCGAAACATTAGCTAGATTTGCAATCAAATCATCTTCACCAGCAATTAATGCTTCGATTTGTGGTATAATTTCCTCGTAAATCGTTGATTTCGATGCATTTCGTGTAAAATTGAGTATTTCCATATCCGGGATTTTTTGTTAAACTACCGTTCAATCGGTTTGCTTTGAAACCACTTTATGACTACGTCTCCTTCTTGTGGATTTATTTCTGTATTGATCCGACAAAACGCTGATGCTGCCATCAACCTCCATAATAGCTAAATCGACCTCTTCGACAGAGGCTACACCGTGCTCTCTAATCGCTTCCATCAATTCATCGACACTGATTCTCGCTTTATCCATGTGCGCTGCAATCATCCTGCCTTTATAGACCAACATGGTGGCATCGCCTTGGATCACTTTGCCGAATTTCGGATAGCGGTATTGCAAATATTTGAAGAGATAATTCACTACAAAAAGTGTGGTTGCGGCGACCAATCCACTCGAAAGCGTAGTGTCGGGACCAACCATCGCATTTTGCACTGCATTGCTAATGAGGAGAATAAACACCAAATCGACCACCGAAAGTTGCGCCAATTCTTTCTTTCCAAACAGACGAATGGCAACAACGATAAACAAATAGACAGCCAACGTGCTGCCCATTACATGCAAATAAGAATTATTCAGCAAATCACTCATAACCTATCATTTAAAGATTAAACAACTATTGCACTCTATATTTTGCTTGAAGTCCTTGAAGAAAGTTTCGTAAAATTTGATCGTTGCACACACGGTACTGGCTTTGATTCGGATTGCGGAAAAATGCGCTCAGTTCGGGCTTGCTCAAGCGAAACCCAATCATACCAAGCAGCAGAATAATATCTTCATCCTTCAGATTAAGTGCGATTTTCAGTTTGCGAAGGATGATGTTGTTATTCAGTTTGCTCTCGAGGATGGGCTGTTCGCCTTCTCTCCTACCACGGCGCTGATTGATAAAGCCATTCAAAAAAGTAGCCAATTGCAAATCAGTTAACTCACGATAAGCTGGATCGTCCTCTTTTTTCAACCAATCGCTCACCTCCGAACGACTAACTTTGCAATCAGCTTCAGCAAAAAGTTCTATCATCGCGCTATCACTTAACTCAAAAGCATATCGAATGCGGCGTAAAATATCGTTGTTGGTCATATTCTTACTAAAAATAGCGGATTTTGAAGAAAATCCAAATCGGGAGCGAAATTAAGGAATATTGAGTGAAGATTGACAAAAGGGAAGCAAATTCTATGAAAAATAAAAAGGGACTTTTCACAAAGTCCCTTTTTATAAGTTTCAATAGGTATTAGTTCTTTAAGGTAAAAAAAGATTGTTTAGGTTATTCGATGCAAAGATCTACCTTTTATTCCTTTATTCCAAATAAAAAAATATGTTGTAAAATATGTTTTTACTTGAAATGTAACTTTTTTGTCACATTAAGATATACTAAACGCGAATAAGTACAAATATAACACTAAATTCTGGATGAACTACTATTTTATTCAGAATTTGAATTGAATATTTACAAATCAACGGATTTATATAAGATATAATTTACATTTAACACACGATCATAATCAAAACCTATCAAAAAGATAGTCTGAATTAGGTTATATTAGGCGTTGATAATTTCAGAAAGCAGATAAAGCGTAAATAAATGCAAATTGAGGTTTTTTTCTGCGCATAAATTCACTATTTTTGCATACAACAAAAATAAACCGGAAAACAGCCTATGTTACTCATTGATGATTCAACTGAAAAGAAGAGCCTAAATTTTATTGAAACCATTGTCGAAAGTGACCTCAAAGAGGGAAAAAATGACAATCGTATTCACACCCGATTTCCACCAGAACCAAACGGATACCTACATATCGGTCACGCCAAAGCGATTTGCCTCGACTTTGGATTGGCACAGCAATACAATGGCAAATGCAACTTGCGATTCGACGACACAAACCCAACAAAAGAGGATGTGGAATACGTCGATTCAATCAAAGAAGATATCAATTGGTTGGGCTTTGATTGGGAAGACCGCCTGTTCTATGCTTCAGATTATTTCCAAAAATTATATGACTTTGCCATTCTTTTAATCAAAGAAGGAAAAGCCTACATCGACGATCAATCGGCTGAAGAGATTAGCAAACAGAAAGGAACACCTACAGTTGCAGGCACAGAAAGTCCATTCAGAAGCAGAAGTGTAGCAGAAAACCTCGATTTCTTTGAACGCATGAACAAGGGTGAGTTTGAAGAAGGTAGTCGTGTGCTGCGTGCCAAAATAGATATGGCATCGTCGAATATGCACTTTCGCGATCCTATTATCTACCGTATCATCAACTTCCCACACCACCGAACTGGTTCGACGTGGAAAGTCTATCCAATGTATGACTTTGCTCATGGTCAGTGCGACTTTTTCGAAGGCATCACGCACTCGCTGTGCACACTCGAGTTTGAGGTACACCGTCCGCTCTACGACTGGTTTGTAGATCAGTTGAAAGACCCAAATAATGCTTATCGCCCACGTCAGATTGAGTTTAACCGACTGAATATGACCTACACGATGATGAGCAAGCGTAAACTGCTTCAGTTGGTGCAAGAGAACCTCGTGAACGGTTGGGACGATCCACGTATGCCAACCATCTGTGGGTTGCGTCGTCGCGGATACACCTCTGAATCAATTAAGAACTTTGTCAACCGAATTGGCTATACCAAATACGACGGCATTATCGATGTTTCGTTGCTCGAACACTCGGTGCGTGAACACCTCAATCAAACGGCTACTCGTGTTTCGGCAGTTATAGACCCGGTGAAACTGATAATCACCAATTATCCTGAAACTAAAGTGGAGATGATGGAAGCGCTCGATAATCCAGAATTGGAAAACAGCCCAATCCACGAGATTCCTTTCAGCCGCGAGCTCTATATTGAGCGCGACGACTTTATGGAGAATCCACCAAAGAAATATTTCCGTCTTTCGCCCGACAACGAAGTGCGCCTCAAAAACGCATACATCGTGAAATGCACAGGAGTGAAGAAAAACGACCAAACAGGTGAAATAGAAGAGATTTACTGCGAATACGATCCAGAAACCAAAAGTGGTATGGCAGGAAGCGAACGTAAGGTAAAAGGAACATTGCACTGGGTTTCGGTAGAACACAGCGTATCTGCTGAAGTAAGACTCTACGACCGTCTGTTTATGGCAGAAAACCCATTGGACGAAAGCATTGCCGATTTCCGGGATACGCTCAACCCTGATTCGTTGCGCATTCTCTCAAATTGTAGGATTGAGCCATTTGCAGCATCAGCCAAACCGCTGGACAGATTTCAATTTCAACGCATCGGCTATTTCAACGTAGACAAAGACTCGACTGCCGAAAAACTTATCTTCAACCGCACCGTACCGCTTAAAGATGCGTGGGGCAAAATGAAAGACAAAGTATAAAACCTAGAAATGGCAAATCACAACATTCCTGAATTAGTGAAACGATTTGAAGAGATGCTGGCACAAAACGCCAGCATCTATTTTGATGCAGACGAATTCGAAGAGATTGCGTTTCACTACGAGATGGACGAAAACTACCATTTAGCCTACGAAACCGTTTGCATCGGATTGCAAATTCATCCCGGTAATGTAGAGTTGCAAATAAAAAAAGCACTCTATTTGCTTTGCATTGAAAACAAAACTGATGCGCTTGAACTGATTGAAACGCTTCCGGTCAACAGCATTCAAGACTTACTCATCAAAGCAGACATATTCATAGCTAATGAAAAGGAAGCTGACGCTATAACCATTATTAACGGTATCATCGAGTCTTCCAAACCAGATTTCACGCTATACCTCGATATCGCTGACGTTTTTGCCAATAACGATTCATTTGAAGAGGCCATTTCCTACATTAAGCAAGGGCTCGATATATTCCCCAATCAACCCGATCTGATGCGTGAACTAGCCTTCACGTATGGCGATAGTGAGCAGTTTGACGAAATGGTGGCAACGCTCAACCGATTGCTTGACATCAATCCTTACGAAATAGCCGATTGGATAAGCCTGATTCGTGCGTATGGCTCGATGAGTCAGCTCGACAAAGCCATCGAAGCGTGCGACTTTGCTCTGGCAATAGAGGATAAAAATGAAGAGGTGAAAATGATGCGAGCTGTTTGCCTCTACGAAAACGGGAATATAGAGGCGGCTTCTATTGCATTCGAAGAGTGTGTCTCATTCTCCAACACCAACACGGCTTTTCTCTTGGTTGTTATTCAATGTTTTATTGAACTCAAGCGTTTCGACAAAGGATTGAAAGTAGCAGAACGTATCGTAGAACTTGACCCAACCAATGCCGATGGATTCTATCAAAAAGCAATTTGCTACATCGGAATGAAGGAATTGGAGCCATCGTACGAAGCTATATGCACCGCTATCGATATGGATCCTACAAATCCTGACTTTCTTGTCGTCAAGGCCAATCTGTTGACTGAGAAAAATGAGTACCAGGAAGGAAAAGAGATTTTAATGAGAATACTTGCCACTGAACCAGACTTTTACAAGGTCTACTTTCCGTTGGCATTCATCTACGAACAAGAGGGAGAATACGAATATGCCCTTGTCTATTTCAGAAAGAGTTTCGATTCAAATCCGCTTGATATAGTTTCGTTGCTCAAAATGGTAAAAATGTTTTACCTCACTGGCGACTTTCAATCGACCGTTTATTACAAACTGCTGCTCGACAAAACCATCCTCGAAAACAGCAATTCAGAAATTCTGACCAATGAATACCTAAACAGCGAATATCTACTTACAGATCAATACATTAGCAGTATAAACAAAGGACTAAACAATTAAGATTATGCACTTCTACGACGCAATCGTCCAATGGTATATGGACAATATGAACTACTTCTCAATTACAATTCTGATGATGATTGAAAGCACAATAGTTCCCCTTCCATCGGAAGTCATCATTCCTCCGGCAATTTACAAAGCGTTGAGCGGCGGAGAAATGAATGTTCCATTGATTATATTTTTCGGAACTTTAGGAGCACTGATTGGCGCGTCTATCAACTATTTTGTGGCAAAGTATGTAGGCAGAATGATTGTTTACAAATTTGCTGATTCGCGTTTGGGGCATTTGTTTCTTGTAAACAAAGAGAAAGTAGAAAAAGCGGAAGCTTACTTTATTAAAAATGGCAACAGCTCTACATTTATCGGGAGATTAGTACCAGGCATTCGTCACCTAATCTCTATTCCTGCGGGATTGGCCAATATGAATTTGGGCAAATTCGTATTTTTCACCACTTTAGGAGCTGGAATTTGGAATATCTGCCTTGCGGTAATGGGATATTTAGCATTTACCCAAAAAGGTGCAATTGACAAATACGCACACGAATTCTCAATCGGACTACTTGTTTTGGGAGTTTTGTTTGCGGGGTATTTGGTCATGAATGCTCTGAAGAAAACAAAATAAGAGCAATCAATTCGTTTTGGCATTTTTCTTCGCAAGGTAAATCAGTTTGGCATCGGCCACCTTCTTCTCTTGTTGGTAGCGGTGCAAATCAGACATTACTTGCGATAGTGCATAGGTTTTTAGAACGGCCTTCTTGGTCTCTTCGTCTAACGTGTAGCTAAACGGCTTTCCTCCCAGATATTCAACCTTGATATTTTGATGTGCATAAAGTCTTATAAATCCAGAAACTCCATTCTCTTTTTTTCGAGCATAAGTGACAATCTGACTTGTCATCCCTTCATCAACAAATTGAAAGTTCGTACCACCATCGTATGGTACCTCCAGCGTTTCGGCAAAAATACCGTCGGTAGTGATCACTCTTATTGCATTAAAATCGATGCGTCTTGAGCCACAATATACAGAAGTCAGCATCATCTCTCCTCGCTCCGAAACACAACAACGCAGATAACTACGGCGCAAGTTACGTTCGACACGCTGATTTGGTAATACCCAATAACCAATCTCCTGATATTCAGCATTTTTCTCAAAGACAAAATCAGATTGTAATTCTTTAGATTTCGCAGTCAATTCAGCAATGGCTTTATCACAAAAAATGGAGTTGCGACTCTGCTCCAAACGCTCTACTTCGCGAAAAAGTAAAACAGCCTTTTTCACCACCTTGTAAGAATTAGGGTAGAGTGAACGAATGGAGTCAATCTGCAGTTTTGCTGCGCTGTACAATCCGCTATTGGTCAGTTTTTGCGCTTGACTCAATCGTTCTTCAGCAGCCTTATCCTCATTCTTACACGAGAAAAAAGATAACATCAAGACAGTTGCAAAAAGGAGGTTCTTGATTTTATTCAATGAGATGTCACTCATTAGGTTAATGATTTAGCGCGCAAATTTACAACTATTTCAGGATAACCGAGGTAGACTACCCGAGATTTGTTGTATTTTTGCACGATAAAATTTCGAACATGCTCAAATCGACCGAAGAACTACAAAAATATATTCAATCGAAGGCTTTTTCAATCGTATCGGAAGCGGCTGACGAACTTCAAACTGAGTGCTACGTCATTGGTGGATATGTGCGAGATATTTTCCTTAACCGCCATTCAAAAGATATTGACATTGTGACAGTTGGCAGTGGAATTGCGCTTGCAGAACTGGTTGCTAAGAAGTTCGGCAAAGGGAGTTCGCTTGCTGTTTATAAGAATTTTGGAACAGCGCAAGTGAAATACGGTGACATTGAGCTCGAATTTGTGGGTGCACGCAAAGAGTCATATACTCACGATTCGCGCAAACCAATAGTCGAAGACGGCACATTGAGCGACGACCAAAATAGACGCGATTTTACAATCAACGCCTTAGCCATTTGCCTCAACAAAGACCGATTTGGTGAGTTAGTAGATCCATTTGGAGGAATGAGCGATATGGAGAGTAAAACGATTCACACACCACTTGACCCAGACATTACATTTAGCGACGATCCTTTGCGCATGATGCGAGCCATTCGTTTTGCAGCGCAACTGAAATTTCACATCAAAGAGGAGACTTTTGCCTCTATCAGCCAAAACAAGGAACGCATCAATATTATTTCGAAAGAACGGATTGCAGACGAGTTGAATAAAATTATGCTCTCGAAAAAGCCATCTATCGGATTTCTTCTTCTAGATAAATGTGGGCTGTTGGAGATCATTTTCCCTGAATTTATTGCCTTGAAAGGAGTAGAAACTGTGGAAGGTCGAGGTCATAAAGATAATTTCTACCACACACTCAAGGTGTTGGATAATATATCGGAAGTGACCGACAACCTTTGGCTCCGTTGGGCTGCCTTGCTGCACGACATTGCTAAACCCGTAACAAAACGTTGGGACGATCAACTGGGATGGACGTTCCACAACCACAATTTCATAGGTCAGAAAATGATTCCGAAACTCTTCAGGAACATGAAGTTGCCGATGAACGAAAAAATGAAGTACGTTCAGAAATTAGTAGAACTACACATGCGCCCCATCGTGCTCAGCGAAGACGAAGTGACCGATTCTGCCGTTCGCCGGTTGATATTCGATGCAGGCGACGATGTAGAAGATCTGATGATACTGTGCGAAGCCGATATCACTTCGAAAAACCCAAGTCGCGTTCGCCGATATCTTAAAAACTTCGAACTTGTTCGTCAAAAGATGAAAGAGATTGAAGAGAAAGACCGCATACGTAATATGCATCCACCAGTCACAGGTGAAGAAATTATGGAAATATTCGCCTTGCCACCTTGCCGCGAAGTGGGTAAGCTGAAGATGGCAGTCAAAGATGCCATTCTCGATGGAGTGATACCTAACGAACGTCAGGCTGCATTAAATCTGATGTACGAGACCGCTTCGCAACTTGGATTAACACCAAAACTGATTATTGAGAAATAGAAGTTCAAAATTGCTAAACAAAAAGCCCCAAAGCAAAACTTCGGGGCTTTCTATTGTGTTTAAATGAGAATATTCTTATTTAGCTGCTTCTGCTTTTTCGATTGCTAGCAACTCAACTTCGAAAACCAATGTAGAGAAAGGTTTAATCATTTGGTTACCTGCTTCACCATAACCTAAATAATAAGGAACGTAAAGCATATATTTTGAACCTACAGGCATCAATTGAAGACCTTCTGTCCAGCCTTTGATTACTCCATTCAATGGGAAAGAGATACCATCATTTTTGTCGAACTCAGTACCATCAATCAGTGTACCACGGTATTTCACTTTCACTTTGTCAGTTGCAACTGGTTTAGCGCCTGTACCTTGAGTAATCACTTTGTATTGTAGACCACTTGCAGTAGAAACTACGCCTTCTTTTGATTTATTTGCAGCAAGGAATGCCTCATTTGCAATTTTCGCTTTTCCAGCAGCCTCTTTTTTTGATTTTGGTTGGTAGCTTCTCAAGTACATATCAGCAACTTCAGCTTTCATTGCAACAGTTGAGTCACCTTTCAATGCTTGTTCAAAAGCTTTCATCACCAATTCCTTGTTCACTTTTCCACCTTCAGTCATTTTGTCGAACTGAGAAGAGAGATTAGAAGCGTAAGACAAACCTAACACATACGATTGTTGTGATTCGCCAAGACCTGCTTTGAAACCTTTGATTACAGAGTCGATTTTGTTTTTGCCACCAGGAATTTGAGCTGCGTTTGCTTTGAACATATTTCCCAAATTAACGCCTAAAGCGTAGCTCAATGAATCTGTTTCAGATGTCATAGAAACGCTTTTTTTGTTGCAAGAGCTGAATGTCAATCCAGCAACTAATGCAATAACTAATAAATAAGCTAACTTTTTCATTTTATTGTTTTTTTGTTTTAATTATTTGATTTGAATATAATTTTATTTTTTTGAGCTCTTTGCAGAGGCAGGCTTAGCTGCTACTTTCTTTTTGTCAACTTTTGGAGCAACTGTTGCTTTTTCTGCAGGTTTTTCAATTGTCGGTTTGATTGCCAACAATTCAACTTCGAAAATCAATGCAGCAAATCCTGGGATTGAACCACCTGCACCTCGCTCGCCATAACCAAGGTTGTATGGCACAAACAATTTGTATTTAGAACCAACTGACATCAACTGAACACCTTCAGTCCAACCAGGAATCACCTGATTCAAAGGGAAAGTAATCGGTTCTCCACGATCGTATGAGCTATCGAATTGAGTTCCATCAACCAATGTACCTTTGTAGTGTACTTTTACAGAATCTGTTGCTTTTGGTTTTGGACCTTGAGCATCTTTCAAGATTTGATATTGCAAGCCACTTGCAGTAGTCATTACACCAGCCTTAGTTTTATTTTCAGTAAGGAACTTTTCGCCTTCTGCTTTCTTCAGTTCAGTATCTTTTGCCTGAGCCTTAGTCATGTAATTTTTGAAATACTCATTGGCTAATGTTGTAGACATTAAAGCAGAATCGCCTTTCATCGCTGTTGCAAATCCTTTAATCAATAGGTCGATATTGGATTTCCCTCCTGGGATTTTTTTAATGTTTTTTGCAAAATCTGTTCCAACATTTACACCCAACGCATAACTCATTGAGTCAACGCTATTCACAAATACTGGTGCAGCAGGTGGTGTAACGACAGCCACTTCTTTTTTATTCTTTGCCTCAGCCGAAACAAAAATCAGACTGAATGCGGTTGCAATAATTAATGTACGTTTCATGTTTATTTAATTGTTTTTAGTTTGTGACATGGAACTCGCATCACAAATTTTCATCAACTTTGATGAATCTTGCATAAATGCTCGTTTCATGTAAAATTATTTTTATTGGGTTTATTTAGAAATACGAATTATACGATATCGAGCAATTCAACATCAAAAATCAGAGCTGTATTTGGACCAATCATCTCTCCTGCCCCACGTTCTCCATACGCTAAGTGCGAAGGTATGAAGAGTCTCCATTTAGAACCTACAGGCATCAATTGAAGAGCCTCAACCCAACCTTGAATCACCTGATTTACACCAAAAGTAGCAGGTTGATCACGTTGTACTGAACTATCGAACACACGACCATCAATCAAAGTGCCGTGATAATGGCATTTCACACTGTCGGTAGCTTTTGGTTTAACACCAGTTCCTGCAGTCAAAACTTCGTACTGAAGTCCACTTGCAAGAGTAATAACACCCTCTTTTTTTGCATTCTCGAGTAAGAACTCTTCTCCAATCGCTTTATTGGCGCCTAAAGCTTCGTTTTGAACTTGCTCAAAATAGGCATTGATTACTTGTTTTGCCTCATCATACGTGATTTCAGGTTGTACACCATCATATACAGCTTTCAAAGCACGACTGAAATCATCGACATTCAAAGCATTGATTCCACTGCTTTGAAAGTTTTGCCCCATACTTAAACCTAAGGCGTAGCTTACTTTATCCATTGTTTTGATTTATAATTGCGAATGCAAAAGTAAACTAATTATTGAATTGAACGAATATATTTGCATTATTTAGTATTTTCGTAAAATTTTGACTTTTAACTTAAAAAAATATGACTAAAATCGTTGTTCTGTCGGGTGCCGGAATGAGCGCCGAAAGTGGAATATCTACTTTTCGAGATTCGGGCGGTTTATGGGAGAAATACCGAATTGAAGATGTCGCTACACCCGAGGGTTGGGAACGCAATCCGAAATTGGTGCTCGACTTCTACAATGCCCGTAGAAAGCAACTATTCGAGGTACAGCCAAATGCAGGACATATAGGATTAACAGAATTAGAGCAGATGTTTGATGTTGAAATCATCACACAAAATGTCGATAACTTACACGAACGAGCCGGCAGCAAAAATGTGCTCCACTTGCACGGCGAACTGATGAAGGTTAGATCAGAACGACACGAAGAACTTGTTTATGAGCTCACACCCGAGAGAATAGAAATTGCAATAGGCGATAAATACGAAAAGGGCTTTCAACTTCGTCCACACATCGTTTGGTTTGGCGAGGCAGTTCCATTCATCGAAAAAGCACAAAAAATCGTTCAGCAAGCCGACATATTCGTTATCATCGGTACATCGATGAACGTTTATCCTGCTGCGGGATTAATCAATTTCGTGAAACCAAACACACCAATCTATTTGATAGACCCCAATGATGTTAAAATCCAACACATGCCAAACCTTGTAGTTATTCAAAAAGGCGCGTCAGATGGCGTTGAAGCGTTAAAAAAGATGTTATTGGATAAAAAAATGTCGCATTCGAATTAAGTAGACCCTATCTTTTTTAATTTTGTAGAAACAAACAATAAAGACCTATGAAAAAACGAAATTTTATCCTTCTATTCATTGTCATGTTTTCATCAATGATATTCGGACAAACAAAACAAAATGCAATCGGACTTCGCTTCGGTGGTGGCGATGCGGTGGGCAGCGAAATATCGTACCAAAAGGCATTGAAAGCCAACAATCGACTTGAAGTTGATTTGGGGTTTGCCTCAAACAACACATTAAATCGGATGCAAATTACTGGATTGTACCAATGGGTTTGGGAAATACAAGGAGCACTCGACTGGTATGCCGGTGTGGGTGGTGGTCTTGGACAAGCCAACTATAAAAACAGCGGAAATGATTTTCAATTGTATCTGAACGGTGGTATAGGCATTCAATATCACCTCGACATTCCTGTACAATTTTCACTTGATTTGCGTCCTGCATTTGGCACATCGCAATTCGACAACTCGAGTTTGGCGCTTGCTGTAAGATATATGTTCTAAAGCAACACATTTAATAAGACCGGATTAGCTAAACGATGGTTAATCCGGTCTTCTATTTATTCAAATGGAAGATACCTTCAAAACCATTGCGCAGAACTCAGAAGCCCTACACAAAGAGAAGATGAGTCGGTTTATCGCTTTTGCATTTCCGGTGAGAAGTGTAGAAGAGGTGAAAAGCCACGTTGAACGACTGCAAAAGGAGTATTACGATGCACGACACGTTTGCTATGCCTACATGCTAGGGCACGAGCGGAAGGAATTTCGAGCAAACGACAACGGAGAACCATCGGGCACAGCAGGAAAACCTATTTTAGGGCAAATCAACTCTTTTGAATTAACGGATATACTTATTGTGGTAGTGCGCTACTTTGGTGGAATAAAGCTAGGCACAGGCGGATTGACGGTAGCCTACAAAGAAGCTGCGCGCTTGGTAATTCACGAAAATGAAATAATAGAAAAGACTGTTGATGATGAATTTGTGATACAATTTGAATATCCGATGATGAACGATGTGATGCGCATCGTAAAAGAGGAAAATCCCGAAGTAATCAGCCAACAGTTCGATGTAGCTTGCGAAATGAAACTCCGCATACGCAGGTCGGCTGCCGAAAAACTAAACAGCCGTTTATCTAAAGTAGAATCACTCCGCTTTCAAAAATAAATTAAACGAATCTCCGCAGCAACTCTTCCCTATTTTCACAACTAATCACATATTTTCGAGTGGGAGTTACGATAAGAATTTGATTTGTCTCGTCTGTTGAATACGAAAAATAGTTGCCAATATCGCGGTTCCAAAACCAACCAATGTAGCCAAACAATCCTCCGCTTCCAAATTTGCGAAATCCAAATTGTGAAGGACATAAGCCAATCGATTCAATATCTTTGCGTGGAATCACCAACGACCCCAAAACGCGCTTCACAATCAAGGCATCCTGTGTCACCTCGATATAAATCGGCATATAAGCAAAAACACCCAGCAACACTACAAATGAGATTGAGAAGAAAATAGAACTTGACGTACCGAATTTATAAAAGACGAAAACCACCAATGCCAAAACGGCAATTGTCACCATCGTGACCAATTTACTCCAAACGCATTTGAATCTCATAGCTTAAAGGTTTTTGCGAAATGATTATTTCAATAATTCATCTAATTTGGTTTCCAACTCCTTGCCCTCTAAATCATTGGCTACAATTGTTCCATTTTTATCAAGTAAAACAGTGTGTGGAATGGAGCGAACGGCATATTTCGATGCGCCTTTCGAACTCCAATAACTCAAGTCAGACATTTGTGGCCATACTATGCCAAGATCTTTTATTCCTTTAAGCCAATCAACTTTTGTTTTATCGAACGAAACACCAACGATTTCAAAACCACGAGATTTGTATTTCGAATAGACCTTGATTAAATTCGGAATCGATTGGCGGCACGGCCCACACCACGATGCCCAGAAATCGATTAGCACAACGTTCCCTTTTCCAGCGAAATCGGATAGCGAAATGGTTTTGCCTTCAGGTGTCTGCATGGTTAAATCAACAAAATGCTTACCCACAACCACATTCTTCATCTCGGAAAGACGTTTTACAATGATTTGAACAAATTGATCGGCTTTGAATTTCTCACCTGCTTTATTTAAAAGTGTTTGTTGCAAATCGGGAGTGAAAGTACCTCTATTTTGCCAGAAAATATAAGCACCTGCCACATTATCTAGATTTCTTTCGATAAAATGTACAGAAACCGATTCCATTTGTTTCTCTATTTCAGCATACGTTTTGGCCAAAGCAGCATCCACAGAGTCGTTCATCAAACCTTTTTGGATCAATTGATCAGCTTTGGTTGTCAAGTTTTCCATTTCTGTCTCGAAAGGAGTTATTGCTTTTTTGTAGACAACCAAAGTATCGTTGAGAGGAGTTCCTTCTGCAGAAGAAAGCGAATCTAATGTGGCATACACATCGCCATTCTCGAGAATAAAAGACAGTTTATTTACATTTTCGTCGTCAATGCGCAACACACGCAAAGCGGCAGTATCCTGTGTTCCATCGAATTGGAATTTACCATCTACTACTTTTGTACTATCGAGATTAGTAAGTTCTCGTCCAATGTACTTACATAAGTAAACTGTCTTTCCTTCCAGTTTTTCGTTCGACACAACCCCATCGATGGTATAGTTGGTCATACTGCCGCATGAGCAAAGAGTGCCCAACAGCAAAAACATCAAATTATTACGCATATCTATCATTATTTAAACAAGAGACAAAGGTAAAAAATTAATCGTTTGGTTGCAATTGCTGCGCTTTAATATTCAATTCTGGTATAAAATGGATTTGCGTTCCTTTGATATCTACACAAATACAGATAATTTTGCTATAATCGTTGGTATTAGGCTGTGATGTAAATACCCGATAAATAGCACTTTACAATAAAGACTTTAAAAAAACTACCAAAAACATAATTTTTTTTTGTTAATTTATTTGGCTGAATAAAAAATAGACTTACCTTTGGAAAAGTAATCTTTAAATTTAATGCATATGTCAGTTAACAAAGTAATCTTAGTAGGAAATGTGGGCAAAGACCCAGAAGTAAAGTATTTAGACAAAGGAAACGTAGTAGCCACTTTTTCGTTGGCAACAACCGAGAGAGGGTACAAAACATCTGCTGGTGTTGAGATTCCAGATCGTACAGAATGGCACAACATTGTGATGTGGCGCGGTTTAGCAGAAATTGCCGAAAAATATGTGCGCAAAGGATCGCAAATTTACCTGGAAGGTAAAATCAGAACACGTAACTACGACGACCAAAATGGCGTAAAACGCTATGTAACCGAAATTTTTGCGGACAACATGCAACTTCTTGGCAAACGCGAAGGCGGTGAACACGTTGCACCACCGAGCGAATCGGCTGTTCCACAGGCTCAATCTCAAGCATCTGCTGCCGATTTTTCGCAGAATGCACCAACTGACGACTTGCCATTTTAAGAGAGTTCTTATTAATTAGATTTTTCAAGGCTTGTATTGATATAAAAGCGGAGTTTACTGAAGTAAATGAGTATTTTATCGATTGAGCGTAACGAAGAAAAAGCAATTTTTGAATTCCCGTAAAATAATTCATACCTTTGCAGTAGTAGTTTTGAGTAAAAAACTGCCGATAACTGCAATCTTAGATTGCTGTTGTTTGAAAATCAATTCAAACAACAGCATTCTGTTTTTGAATTAGTTACATTAATTTGATAAAATGAAATCTCTTTACCTCATATTAGCGACATTTATCTTTACATGTTCAGTTTTCGCTCAAGGAAAACGAGTACAAGGAATTTACCTATACCCTACTACGAAAAAGTCTGTAAAAATATCTCTCAAATTCAAAGGAGAAATGGGGAACACCTACCCAGTATATGACAATGGGTGGAAAGTGTCGGCTGACTCATCTGGCAGATTAGTTAATGAAAAAGATAACCGAAAATTCAACTATCTATTTTGGGATGGCGTGGGGAATTTCGAATCGAAACATTTCGACTACAAAAGTGGATTTTACATCAATAAATTTGCCTATCTTTCATTTTTGGAAGAAAAACTAAAACTCATTGGACTCAAAGATCAAGAGATGAATGATTTTATAGTTTACTGGCTCCCCATTATGAACAAATATCCATTTTGTTTTATCCATTTCTGGGTAAACGACAACATCGATCAGACTACATTTATTGAGACTTCACCAAAAACAAACTCACAAATACGTTTGTTTATGGATTTTAAGGGATACACTGATATAACTGCTGCTCCACCATTGATCGAACAAAAACTAACCACCATCAAGCGAAAAGGATTTACGTTGGTTGAATGGGGCGGTTCGGAGATTGCAAGTAAGAAAACTCAATAATTTATCAATCAACTATTTGTTTCACTAACTATTTATTCGTTGGATACTGTCTATTTTTTCTCACATTGGAGCGAGACTTTCACACTGCTTACGCCCACATTTGGTGCTATAGTTGCAGCCATCGTTGCTTTACTTTGTCTTAGTGCATCGGGATTTATTTCTGCCACCGAAATTGCATTCTTTTCACTCTCGCCAAACGACATCAAATCGATTGAAAATCAGGATTCGCCACACGACAAGATGGTGACGGAATTGCTCAAAAAGCCAAATCACATTTTGGCTACACTACTGATTGCAAGCAACTTTGTAAACGTTGCTTTGGTTATTTTCGCAGACTATTTTCTCGAGCACTCTATCGATTTCAAGGGAAATACATTAGAAGAGTTTATCGTAAAAACCGTTATTTTGACCTTTTTACTCTTGCTTTTTGGCGAAATTATGCCTAAAATTTACGCATCGAATCACGCCTTGAAACAAGCGCGAAACGCCTCTTCTACACTGAAAATAATCCACAAACTGTTGAGTCCAATCTCTAGAATATTGGTTTCGTCAAGTAACCTTGTCAATCGGGGCATTGTGCGTCGCAACCAAAATATCTCGATGGATGAGCTGTCGCACGCATTGGAGCTGACTTCGGCTGAAATCAAAGACGAAAAAGAGATTTTGCAAGGCATCATTCGTTTTGGTGATAAAATGGTGGTAGAAGTAATGACTCCGCGCATCGATATCTCTTCGATTGACATCAAGATGAGCTTCAAAGAGGTTTTGAATCGGGTGATTGTGAAAGGATATTCACGCATTCCGGTCTATTCGGGTCGTCAAGATGTGATTAAGGGAATTCTCTACAGCAAAGATTTGCTCCCGTACCTCAACAAGGCAGAAAATTTCCGTTGGCAAAGCCTCATTCGTCCAGCCTATTTTATTCCCGAAACTAAAAAGATCGACAATTTGCTCGAAGAGTTCAAAATCAACAAGATACACATGGCAATTGTGGTGGATGAGTATGGAGGAACTTCGGGATTGATTACGATGGAAGATGTGCTCGAGGAGATTGTTGGTGAAATCAGTGATGAATACGACGACGATGAAAAACAGTTCGTTATCGCTGAAGATGGGTCTATTGTTTTCGAAGCGAAAATCCTAATGAACGACTTTTTCAAAGTCACAAGCATCGATGAAGCCGAATTTGAAGACGTAACAGGAGAAGCTGAAACATTGGCTGGTTTGATTCTAGAAATGAAGGGGGATTTTCCGACTGAAAAAGAGATTATACGCCACCAAAACTACCAATTTCAGATTTTGAAAATGGACAAAAGACGGATTCAGAAAATCAAATTCTGGATTGAAACGGCTGCAGAAGAGGAGGATAAATGAGCCGATATTTTTTGATAACGCTTTTTTTGGTGCTTTTGGTCAGCTCTTGCAGCGAGTATACCCCAAAACCTAACGGCTATTTCAGAATCGAAATTCCGAAAAGCAGTTCAAAATTTATTGACAACAAGCAGCTGCCCTTCTCGTTTACAGTACCAGAGCAGTGTATTGTGAGCCTTGACTCTACTAAAGGAAAAAGTGGCTCATTGATAATCTCCTATCCTCGCTATCACGCTCAAATACTCTGCACGTACACCAATATTGACGCGAAGAGATACAGAGTAGTAGTAGAAGAGAGCCGGCAGTATGTCTATCGCCACTCAGTGAAAGCAGATGTGATCAACGAAAAGCTATTTAAGCATCCTGAACAGCACGTTTATGGAATCTTCTACGAACTAAAGGGTAATGTGGCCACGCCGTGTCAGTTCTCCTTGACCGACAGCACGCGCCATTTTTTCAGAGGAGCGCTTTACTTTGATTGCGTTCCCAAAGCCGATTCACTTGCGCCTGTGGTGAAATACATTAAAGCAAATGTGTTTGATTTGATGCAAACCTTTCAGTGGAAATAACGTATGCCGATTGTTCGTGAAAATATTGCAGAAAACGGCTGTCGGTGGGCAATTTGGCACATCACGGAGAGCGTCGATGAGTTACTTAGCTCTTCGATTAACACTGCAATTCACGAAAAAGCAATCGCAAAATTTCCACACGAACGCCGCAAATTGGAGTATCTCACTACTCGCCTGCTGGTGGAACATTTAACCAACAGCAACATTGAAATTCTTTATCATTCAAACGGAAAGCCCTACCTTGCAGATCAGAGTTTTCAACTTTCGTTAACCCACACCGTAGGTTATGCTGCAGCAATTATCCATCCGACAACTCCTGTTGGGATTGATGTAGAAACAGTTTCTCCACGAATTTTGAAGATAAAAGAGCGATTTCTCTCCGTTAATGAGTTAGAAAACATCGATGCACAAGATGAAGTGAAACACTTGTTGCTACACTGGTCGGCAAAAGAGAGTGTCTTTAAAGCGATGGGTAAAGAAGAGGTCGATTTCAGAGATCATCTACACATAGAACCTTTTTCGCCAAAATGTGAAGGACAATTTATCCTCAACGAAACACGCACCGTCAATCAAAAATCGTATCGAATCAACTACCTATCCAACGACGAATTTGTATTGACTTGGACGTTTTAAGAATGTCGCATTTACGACGATCTACTTTGCCCCTAAATCCCCTAAAGGGGACTTAGAGATTCTACCGTTAATAGTTTTATTTTCAATGATTAGCTTTTCAAAAATCCACCGCAGTAAAAGTCCCCTTTAGGGGATTTAGGGGCTTTTGAATAGGGGATTATTTGTGTCAATTTACTTTAATCAGGCCTTGACGTAAGCAAATCCCTTCACAATCGGAGAACAACCGTAACCCAAATCGGTCACAATTTTCACAATCTTATCCGATGGTAATGAAGTTTCGACTTCGAGAGTTCCTTTCTCGAGCACTAAATTAACCCCTTTCACCCGTTTCTCTTGCCAAAGGCGGGTATCGATTTTCTTTGCACAGTTCTTGCAGGTCATGCCCGTCACTTTGTAGCGATAGGTAGAAAGGGGCTCGTTGGAATTTCGTCTAAGATATGGTGCAATTTTCTGAAAAACAGAATTATAGACAAAGTACAAAACCAAAGCCGACAACACTGCCAACGACCCAATCTGATAAATATTAGCAGAGCTTTCGCAACTCATACAAGAAGCCTGATGACCGAGCAACTTAATGAAAGAAGCATTGGTGAAGAGCAAATTTGCCAAAAAGCCAAAGAAAAGAGAGGCTATCATAATAGTTGCAACGTAAATCGTGGCAAATCGTACTGAGATGGATTTGGAGAGCAATACAATTCCGGCAATGTTTGTAGCAGGGCCTGCCATCAAGAGCACAATGGCTGCGCCAGGTGAAAATCCTTTGAGCAGAAGCACTAGAGCAACAGGTATCGAGCCCGTTGCACAGATATACATTGGCACTGAAATTAGTAAAGCAATAAACAAATCGGAACCAGGGTATTGCGCGAAAAGAGACGATAAATCATCTGGCAAAACCAAGTTTAAAATGGCGGCCAAAGCTAAACCGACTAGAAGCCATCCATACATCTCTCCAAACAGTTCGAAGAAGCCGTATTTGAGTCCAGCCCACACACTTTTATTCTGTTTTTGAGTTGAAGCACACGAAATCTCGGGTTGAAATGCAACTTGTTTGTCATCTTTTGTAAACCAGTTCATGACTGCTCCACCAAAAATACCGCTGATGAAAGCGATAATCGGACGCGCAATGGCAAACGGCAGTCCCAAGAGTGAATAGGTAGCCAAAATATTATCAACACCTGTTTGTGGTGTAGAAATCAAGAAAGAGTTGATTGCTCCTTTCGATGCGCCTTTTTTATGGAGCGAAACCGCCATTGGCAATACGCCACACGAACAGAGTGGAAGTGGAACGCCCAACACCGAAGCCCAAATCACAGAAGAGAAGCTCGGTTTTGAGAGGTATTCGTCTGCCCAACGATCGGGAAACCAAGCCTTGAATAGTCCTGCAAAGATAAATCCGAGAAAAAGCCATGGAGCCATTTCGAGCGCGAGTTGTCCGAATGCAAGAAAGAATGATGATATATAATTCATAGCAAATTATTTTTTGTGAGAGTGCAAAAATAAGCTATTTTTCGACGAGAGCAATTACACAATTATTGGTAGAAGCAACATTTAGATTTGCAAATTAAATCACAAAGTAAGCAAGAATATGATTGATTTCACCTTTTATCACTATTTTCGCTACCGCGGGTCTTACTTTTTAGCAAAAAAAGTAAGCAAAATTGCTTTTTGGTCGAAATAACTCGCTCAATCGTCCATTCAACATTTGTCTTTATGGTATCATTTGCAGTTAGACTCTCTCACTCTACAAGATTTCGACGTTTGGTATTTTCGTAGTGAAACGAAGATCCCGTTTTACGGGAGTGTTTGTCCCCACTGGGACTTGCGAATCTATAATTTATGTGATGCTCTTCGGTGTAAAATATACATAACAAAAAGAATATCCACTGTTGTTATAGTTCAACATTTAGATTTCGTCAATCGTATTGCGCTTTTTGTGTTTCAACTGCTTGAAGTAGGAAGGTGTGAAACCGGTCACTTTTTTGAACTGGTTGCTCAAGTGAGCCACACTGCTGTAGTTGAGTCGGTCTGCTATTTCGCTCAGACTTAGCTCGTCGTAGATAATGAGCTCTTTCACCTTTTCGATTTTCTGACTAATGAAGTATTTTTCAATCGTTTTGCCTTCAACTTCCGAAAACAGATTGCTGAGCACGCTGTACTCTTGTGCCAAATTTTGTGAGAGTAAATCCGACAGATTGATATCCAATTGACTATCGTGATAATGCACCAAATCAATAATCAGCGACTTTATTTTTTCAATTGTGTGGCTTTTTCGGTCATCAATCAATTCAAAGCCAAAGGTCTGAAGGTGGTCTCGAATAGCGGACTTTTGCGCCTCAATGTCTTCTCCGGTTACTTCTACTTCACCCAATTCAACTGATTGCACACTGTGTCCGAGCCGTTCCAATTCCGTCTTGACCACCATCTTGCAGCGGTCGCACACCATATTCTTGATGTAGATTTTCATTTTGCTACATACTTCTTTTTACCATGCTTCACATCGCGTAACGCACAATCTTCTCCACAGCCACCACAGCCAGTTGGAGTTGTTTCGCACACTTCATCAACTTTCGGTCGCAATTTGCGATAGAGTTTCCACCCAGCATACGCAGCAGCTAGGAGAATAACGACAAACACAAAAATATCCTGCATCGTTTCAATTAATCAATTAATATGCTGAATTCACAACTTTCACATTTATAACACTTTATAAATAAGGGAATAAGGTTTAAAATGATTTGTTATCTCTATGCTACTAAGATTAAAATTGTTAGCAAATAAAGTTTTTAATCTTAGTAGAAAAATGGAGTTCGCGAAACTATTAACCTTATTAGCTTATTTATAATATTAATACATTAGTTATTAGGTTCTTATATTATATCTTATTCCGAACTCAATTAATAAAACAGACTTCCAATTTGATAAATCAAGAAGGCTAGCAGCCACGCCATAGAAGTAGTATAGACCATAGAAAATGTAGCCCAACCCCAGCCAGCCTCTTTGCGAATAGCAGCAACAACCGCTATACATGGGAAATAGATGAGGATAAAGACCATAAGACCGAAAGCGACCAACGGGGTAAATATTGTTTGACCAACTTTACTCCCATTCTGAAACTTTTGTTCCTGCAGTTTGGCGCTTAAACGTCCCGAACAAGCATCGATATCGGGATCTACCTGATAGAGTATTCCCATCGTGCTGACCACAATCTCTTTTGCAGCCATTCCAGTAATCAGACTTACACCAATTTTCCAATCGAAACCCAAAGGTCGCAATGCTGGCTCTACGAAATGGCCTAACTGACCAATGTAGCTTTTCTCCTGACGCTCCGATTCCATTGCAGCTTTCAGCGATTTCACGGTGCTATCGCGCTGTACAGTAGTGAGTTGCCCATCAGCTTGTGTTTGAGCGATTTGACTAGCGTAATCTTTCGACAAAGGGATGTTTTTTGGAAAATAGCTCAATGCCCAAATCAGCACCGAAGCGACCAAAATCATCGTTCCCATCTTCTTAAGGTACTGAACCGCTTTGTGCCACATGTGAATGGTCGCATTTTTGAATGTTGGCACACGATATGGAGGAAGTTCCATCACAAACGGTTCGTCACGATTCGAGAAGAAAAGCCTGTTCATCACCAATGCAGTGAAAACAGCTATGGCAACACCCAACGAATAAATAGCGAAAAGCATCAATCCCTGATTAGAAGGGAAGAAGGCTCCAATCAACAACACATAGACTGGCAGACGTGCGCTACATGACATAAACGGCGTGATGAGCATCGTCAGCAAACGGTCTTTTTTGCTTTGCAGTGTGCGGGTTGCCATCACAGCAGGCACGTTGCAGCCAAAGCCCATCAACAGAGGAATAAACGACTTTCCGTGCAACCCAATTTTGTGCATCAATTTATCCATAATGAACGATGTGCGCGCCATGTAGCCGGTATCTTCCATCAACGAAATAAAGAAAAAGAGCAGCAAAATATTGGGCAAGAAAACGATTACGCCACCTACTCCACCAATGATTCCGTTCACCAACAGATCCCGTAGCGAGCCAGGTGCCATCATCATCGTAATGTAGTTGCCCACCCACTCTACTCCGGCATCAATCCAATCCATCGGATAACTGCCAAGTGTAAACGTGGTTTGAAACATAAACCACATGAAAAATATAAAAATGGGGAATCCTAACTTTTTGTGAGTAAGAATATTATCTAATCTGGATGTTTTCTTGCGATTGTCTTTTACACTTGCTACGAATGTTTCATTCAACGCTCCAGCCACAAATCCGTATTTCGAATCCGTTATCACAGATTCAGCATGCTCGTTGTAATTCTTTTCGAGGCGATGAACTTCCTTTTGCGCCACCTGCTGAATCTCTTTACCATTGGGCAAATCGTCAATCATACGACGAAAAATGCGATCATTCTCCAACAACTTTATGGAAAGAAAGCGTGACGAATAGCGGTCAGTAATCTCTTGATTGTTTCGAAGCACCGCTTGCAATCTCTGAATAGAGGTTTCAAGTTCCTCGCCATAATTGATGTGAACATGTTTAACTATGGGGCTTTTGTCTTCGAAAACCTCTATCACTTGATTAAATAATTCTTCGATTCCACGTCCTTTGGCAGCAACGGTGGGCACAATCGGTATTCCAATCAGCTTGCCAAGCATCACATAATCGAGTTTAGCACCCGAACGCTCCAGTTCGTCGTACATATTGAGAGCAATCACCACCTTCACGTGCATATCAATTAGCTGCGTGGTGAGAAAAAGGTTGCGTTCGAGACTCGACGAATCGACTACATTGATGACAATATCTGGAATTTCATTGAAAATATGTTCGCGTACATACAGCTCTTCGGGCGTGTATTCCGAGATGGAATAGGTTCCTGGCAGATCGACAATGTTGATGCGGTAGCCGTTTTGCTCGATGTAAGCGGTTTTGGCATCGACAGTCACACCGCTGTAGTTGCCTACCTTTTCGTGCGAACCAGATGCAAAGTTGAAGAGTGTTGTTTTTCCACAATTGGGATTACCCACCAACGCTACATTGATGGTTTTCGATTTCTCCTGAATGGTTTGAAATGCCTTTTCTGCGAATGTACCGTTGTACATCAATTGTGCTGCAGATTCGCGGTCGGCAATGTGTGCTATTTCTATAAGTTTGGCTTCGCTGCGACGCAACGAAACGTGGTAGCCCATAATCTCGTACTCAACAGGATCGAGCAATGGCGCATTTTTTATCACTTTTACTTTTTTGCCCTTCACAAAACCCATTTCGGTGATACGACGACGAAAAGCTCCGTGACCGATTACTTTGGTAATGACACCTTCATCGCCAGTTTGTAAGTCCGACAGGTAAAGGGTTTTTATAAATTCTTGATTCATATCATCGTATATCTTGCAAACCTGCTGTGTAAATAATCACTTTCTATTGCTGAGACCATTTCACAGTACAAAGGTGCGAACTTTCTGTGTGTTGTGCAATCCCTTTTATTAATGAAAAAGGGCTATTTTTATCCCTCTTTGTGAGGAGAAAAGTGTGGGCATGAAATAATATTACTTTAATCTGTTTCCCACTTTGCCCCTAAATCCCCTAAAGGGGACTTTGAGATTCTACCGCTAAATATTTGGTTTATCAAGAATCAACTTTTCAAAATTTCACTTCAGCAAAGGTCCCCTTTAGGGGATTTAGGGGCTATTGTATTCAAAAGAATATGTCTCGTCACCAAATCTTTTATTCTATCAAATTCGGCAAATTCACAATTCCTTTTACCACAGCATAAATGGTGAGACCTGAAACCGATTTTATTCCCGTTTTTTGAGTGATATTCTTGCGGTGAGAAATCACGGTGTAGGTGCTGATAAATAGTTTATCGGCAATCTCCTTGTTCGACATCCCCAAAACGAGCAGTTTCAACACATCCAACTCGCGCTCCGAAAGCGGTTGGCGACTCGATGCTGATTCGTCACGCTCTTCGTCAAGCGTATTTTGAACGACTGACAGGATGGTGTCGGCACTATCGTTGAGCAAAACACGTGCATCGAATTGAGACACAACCGATTCGTCGAACCAACCGTAAAGCACCGCAATCCACTTAACGGTCGGATGATCGTTTCGCAGTTGAGCAAACTGCTTCTCCAAATTAAGCATTAACATGGGATTCATCAGCACTATATCGATTGTACGATGTTGCAGAAGCGACTCGACTGAAGCACTGTTTTCGGCAAAGTGTGTTTCTACCCTATTTTTGCCTTTGGCTAATAGCGTTTGAAAACCAGACATCACCACGTGCGACGGATCGGCCAAAACCAATTGAATGAGGTTATTCTTCATCGCGGCTTTTCAGTTTTAGCTCCATTTGTTCGACAAGCGGTATCAACACATGATCTTCAATTTTGGAATGAATGTGAAGGTCAAACTCCAGTTCCGAGAGGCTGAAAAGCAGTTTACGGCGGGCAGAGTTATCTTTTCCCATCGGCAGATACTTCACGAGCAGGTTTTTCAAATCCGACAATTTCTCTTCAATATTATCGTGGTGATCGCGGTATTCCGATACCGAGTAATCAATGCTTTCTGACGAAATATCATCGCCTTCGAGTCTATTCAACAAATCGGTGATGTAGGGAAAAACAGTGCTGTTTTCGTAATCGAGGTGTTCGCTCACTTCGTCGATATACTGTTTGAAAAACCGCTCCAGCATGACAATCTCCGGATTTGGATTTAGCTTTTTAATCAGTTGAATGTATGCCTTAATTTGGGGATATTTCTCTTCTTTGTAGAAATAGTGACAATGACGCAAGTAGGTTATAATGCACTTTACATCTCGTTTATCGTAGCGAATGCTAGTTTGACTGTTTGCCTCAACGTACAAATCGGCTATCACAAGGAAAAGCTCGAGAGGTAGGTTTTGCTCGATGCAAATTTGCGCGACCGTTTTCTCTTGTAGTTTTAGATCTACTGAGAAGTGCTCCAACATCAAAAAAAGATATGGGGTACGAATGACCAACTCCGACATCAAGTCGTCGGGATGTACTGGGCGGTTCACTAATTTATTGTTCATTATTGAAATGTGTATTTTTTCGGGTTTTATATCAAATATGGTAGTCACAATAGTTATCGAGATGACTATTATAGAATTGTCATTATATCAACCTATTCGCTACCGCGGGTTTTGCTTTTTTTTGGCGCAAAAAAAAGTAAACAAAAAAAACATTGTCGAAATAACTCGCTCATTCGTCCAAATAACTTTCAACCATTTGATTTTAAGTTGTAGCTGGACTTACTCACTCTACAAGATTTCGACGTTTGGTATTTGTGTTTGTCCCCACTGGGACTAACGATTAAGCATTAAAATTTGATTTGAATTAGGTTTAAATATTCAAAAAGCACAAAATCAGACCTCCGCAAAAGTCCCCTTTAAGGGAATTGAAAATCAGCGAGGCTAATTAGGGGCAAATAGAACTCAATATTTTTCTGTCTCTTTTCTTTACTCAATTTCAACCATCTAAAAAAAATGGTACGAAGCGCTAATCTCCGTACCATTTAACAGTTCAATGCCCTTTAAAGTTCAGGGAATGAGCCTCAAACTTCCTCTTCGCTATCGAGCGGCGCAATACCAAGAATGCTTTGCGATTCGCTGCTTGGCAACGATTCCACCTCTCGCAATTTTCGGCGGATGGCATTGCTACGCGTTCCCATCAACTCTCCTATTTGGTCGCCTGCCAAATGGATGTTTTTTTGTGCCTTCTCTAGCATTCCTCCAAAGTTTTCGAACTCTTTCTTCACAGCACCAAGTATGGTCCACACTTCGCTGCTTCTTTTTTGAAGTGCCAACGTGCGGAATCCCATTTGCAAACTGTTGAGAATAGCTGCCAACGTAGTAGGGCCTGTCACTATCACCTTGTAGTCGCGCTGCAACTGTTCGAGCAATATAGAACGGCGAATGACCTCCGCAAAGATGCTTTCGAATGGCAAGAACAGAATCGCAAAGTCGGTGGTTCCCGGAGGGTCAATGTATTTGTCCGAAATATCTTTTGCCATCTTCTTGATGGTCGATTCAAGTGTTTTGCCAGCCGTTTCAATCAATGCTACATCGCCATTTTCGTAGGCGTCGAGTAACTGTTCGTAGATCTCTTTCGGAAATTTCGCATCGATGGGGAGATAGACTCTTGTATCAGAATCGTCTCTGCCCGGCAGTTTCACCGCAAACTCCACCACATCCGACGAACCTTTCTTGGTGCGTACATTTGCCTCGTATTGGTCGGGAGCCAATATCTGCTCAAGCAGCATCGCGAGTTGCACTTCGCCCAATATTCCGCGCGTTTTCACATTACTCAGCACACGTTTCAAACCGCCCACATCTTGTGCAATGTTTCGCATTTCGCCCAATCCTTCTTGCACTATTTGCAACTGCTTCGCCACCGTTTCGAACGATTGTCCGAGTCGTTCGTTGAGTGTTTTCTGCAACTTTTCGTCCACCGTTTGGCGCATCTGTTCGAGCTTCTCTTCTGTTTTGCGAATCATCTCCACCTGCGTTTTATCGAGTTGCGAAAATTTCTCGCGTTGCAGGTTGTTAAACGATTCAATGTTTTTATCCAGATTGGTCTGCGAATCTTTCAGTGTTGCGGTCAACTCATCGCGGTTGGTTTTGAGAGCGCTGTTTATCTCGGTTCTATTGGCTGCTACATTGGTCGCCATCTCGTCGCGATTGTTTCGAAACTCCTCTTTTTGTCGCAATTCGAAATCCGCAATACGCTTTTCCAATCTGTTTTCGAGATCAGCAATTCCTTTTTCGAGTCGTTCGGTCTGTTTCAAGAGGGTATCTTCTTCGCTCTTTTTGGCATTTCGCATTTGCAGAACAAGCACAATCAATAGCAAAAGTGTTACGCAGATTAATATTTCAAGTATCATCATAATGATTTAATCTTTAAAAAAATTGAAATACAAAACTACACGAATATTTTCTATTTAAACGCAAAGGAGGAGAAAGAATTTTAAACACAGAGGATTTCACAGAGGGCGCAGAGGTTTAATGTTTTATTCTATACCCTATGTGACTATGTGGTGAAATAATCTCTGTGCTAAACTCTGTGTTCTCTGTGTTTAAACTCTGCGGCTCTTTGCGGTTACTTTGCTTCCTTTGCGGTTAAAAACTACCTTGTCAATGTAAACCTTACGCTGACGCCGAAGTTGGTGTTCGACACAGGGAACGAGCTTGACGACACAAGTGGTGTGTTGATCTGCTTATCGTAGAATCCGCGCAGCGTCAATGCTTTGCTTAGGGTGTAGTCGGCAGAGAGTTTCAGCATCCAGTTTTTTGTTCCGCTTGTGGGCTGTGTGAAGGCCTCTGCTATTTTGCGAATCAACGCCTGATTGAGGCGATACGAAATATCGGAACGAATGTTTAAATCGTTTTTGAAAGACGACTTGCTGCTTTGCGCCGATTGGAAAATCTTGAAATCTGCAATTTTATACCCCAATCCAAACACAAACTCCGACGAAAGGGTCTCCACTAACTGATTCGAAGAGAGGTTTAAGGTAACGTTGCGCGAATCTTTGTATTCTGCGCGCAGACTCATGTTGTTCTTCAACGTGGCATCTACGCCAATCAGCGGACTGAATGCTTCGGTAATGTTCACCGACGAAATGTCGTAAGGCGAAGCGGGTGTAGGGTTGCCTGTCAACACGTCGCGAATAAAGCCTAAATCGCCATCCGCATGTCCGGCTTGCGACCAGTTGAGATACGAATTGTAAGAACCCACGCTGTAAACTGAGCGATATGCGTGTGAGATATTGATCGACTTGAGGTTGTTTTTGATGAACGGAATCTGAATCAATCCATCGTAGGTCACGCGCCAGTTGGGCAGCAAGCTCTTCAACGATGGGAATGCCGTTGTTTCAACCGAGTTTGCATCTTTGCCCGTGTATGCCGCAATGAATGCTGGAATCAACACATCGGGTGAGTTCAAGCCTACACCGCCGTTTGCAGGGTCATACGGACTACCTGGCACCACCTTACCTCCTGCAGCAGTTACAAAACCAGTGGTTGGGTAGTTGGTGTTGGCGTATTTCGATTCCAAACGATCGGCAATAATTGCTCTGTTTTTGAGGAACTGATCGAACGCATCCGATTTGTAACCATTCGCTGCATCCACCGATTTCAACGCTGTAGATATGGCAATATTTGTCATCGTGAAGCTTCCACCAAAAATCTCTGGTGAGCCTGTGTACATAAACTGTATTTGTTTGTTGTTGGTGATGGAACGGTTGGCATTCAATTCAATTTTCAATCCTTTAATTGGCTCTACCGTAGCACGAATCATCAATTCGTCCATTCGGTTGAAAACCGCCGGAGCAGTGAGCGTGCTATCGATGAGCATCCAACCGCGATCGATGGCATCTCTCACATAGCTTTCGTCGGTCAAACCAAAGGCAAAATCAAGACCCGGTGACATAACACCCTCTTCCCGACCCTGTCCGAAGTTGGCTCCAATGTTGGGGCGGAACGATGGCAATGCCAACGAATTGGTGCGTTTGTAACTTATCGACACGTTGCGCACACTCATCAAACCACGTGCCACGTATTTTGCCACATCGAGCGCTATAGGCTCTTCACTCTTAAGCTCCTGCAACACCGTCACATTCAGGGACTGAGTGCCTTTGTTTCGTATCGCAATGGTATTGTTGTCGACCACCTTGTAGTCGAGCGCGAAGAATCCGTTATCACTCTTTCGAGCGGTCACTTTGATGTTTTTGTCGTTCAAATTGTGATGCACCAATATCACCGAATCTTTACGCAAAACAACTGTTCCTTTAAACTCTTTTGCTTTCACCTGTTGACGGTTTTGAGTTCCGTTTGACGAGAATTTTCGATTCACATCTTTGAGGAAGTTCACTTTGTTGTAGAGCTGCTCAAGGTTGAAGCGGCTATCGAACGACAACTGCATCTGATTGCGGATGGTGTTACCCATTTCAGTTTTTGTATTGATAAACGCTCCACGATCCCAGTTGTAGCTTGAGTTGTACTTCACTTCAGCGTTGGTCCAATCGAGCAGTTTTATTTTTGACAACGGAATATCCCACGATAGATTGGCGGTTTGTGCATACGTGAGCGGACGACCCAATTTCTTGAGGTTCATCATCAATGTGTCTTTCCAATTCTCATAATTCTCGGGGAACAGATTCCAGTTGAGCGCCGTGTTTGTTTCATCAATGCGCGCATTCGTTCCGCTCTGAATATCAAATCGAATGTTTTTGGTGAAATCCCAACGCATGTTGAATTGGCGATCCCACAGGAAATCTTTTTTAAACGACAGGAGGCTTTTGTTTACCTTTATAGTAGGGTCGTTTAGGTCGCGCGGCAACATTTCGTAGTAGTTGCGCATGATGTTGGAGTTGAATCCGAAGCTGTTTGGCAACAAGTTTATCTCCAAATCTTTTACCACCTGAAGCGATTTCGGTTTCAGCTTCGAGAATGGCTGCCAAGGCTTGAGCAATGGCGAATAGTTGTAGGCAAACGTACCACGGTAATCTTTGCTGATTTCCCAATTGGTCACCGGATTGTGTTTGTTGTTTTCGTTGTAGGCATAGCCAAACGAGAAGTTGGCAGGATCGTAAGGCATTGGTGATTTGCTCTGTACATCGAACTTCACATTGGTCAAACTCATGCTTTTCACCGTCACCACATCCTGGGTGTAGCTCTTGAGCGAATCCTTTTCGGCCTGTGTGGTCAAATTATCCAACGCATTGGTTAAGAGTAAATCCTGATCCAATGGATTGTATTTAGGCGAGGTCACTTGCTCTGAATAAGAGTAGAAGAAAGGTGCTTTCAGCTTAATCTTTTCAGGAATCAATCGACCCAGTTCCACAGTCGTTGCAATGTTGTATTGGTAGAAATCGTCTTTGCGTCGTTCGTTCACTTTTTGCTCCACCCCACCAAAGCCAGCAGTCTCTTTCGCACCACTCAGATTGAGCGTCGCAATATCTGAAATCGACAGATTCACGTTTGCATTGGCAGCCCATCCGCCATCTTCGTTGAAGCCATTTACCCGCAACTCATTTACCCACACTTCACCCGATTTCGGACTATTTGAGTTGTTGCGAACACCAATCATAATGGTTTTTACTTCAGCAATTGATGGATTACCAATGATTGAAATCGTTTTACCATTACTCTGCGCATACGAGCGAAGTGTTTGGAACGTGATTTTGGAGTTTACTGCTCTCATTTCACGGTTACGAGCCATCTTCACATTGGTCAAATCTTCGAAAGCCACATCAATCAAGTTCTCATTTGGCCACACCGATTGACGATCATTAGTGCTGTTGTTGCTATATGAGCCTGGCTTAGTCAGTTTCAAAGGCACCTCGTATTCGTAGTAGTTATTTTTATAATCAGAACCTAAACGAATGAAAACAGACAATTCTTTTTTATTTTCATCCAAATCGGTATCGTCGTCAATTAACTTCTCGGCGTGAGCATACATTTGCAAGCGTTTGTATTGGCGTAAATCGATGCCCGAACTCTTGTAGATGGCCTTCGCATCTTTGCTGTCAAGTTTTATTACTTTCATCGAAAGTGCCTGCTCGTTGAGCTGACGAAGTTGCTGCTGGCTTGGGTCGATTACCCGTGTTACACCTGGAGGCAACACATAATTCACCGGTTGACGATTCGAATTCTCCTCAATATTGACCGCAGCCACATCGATTGTGCCATTCGGACTCAAGCTATTTGATGCATTGAGAGCCTGTTCGTACTTACGCCATTCACCACGCACCAATTCCAACGTACCAAAACGCAAAATGGTAGTCTCTTTGAATCCAGTCATAAACATCCGCATAAATCGGATGGTCTTGAAATCGCGAATAGAACCAATACGTTCGTCATACGAGCGAACTGGAATTTTAAATTGATACCACTTTATCTCTTCTGTTTTGCCATTAGCCAACTTTACATTTGCTGTGCGCGTATCGGTCAGATATTTGTTTTTAACCGAATTCATATCTCCGGGACGAATCGAAACTTTATATTGGAAATAGCGTTCGCCTTCGTTCAACGTATTGTCTTGATTGATGTCTTCCACATCAGGTACATTCTTAGATGCAGCACTCTCCGATGTAGAGTTACCTTCAGTCCCATTGATGCGTTTGTAGCGGTCGAGAATATTTACTCTGGCATTGTCGAGATCTGTGCCTCTGTAGTAGTGAAAATCATCTCCAGCAGGGTCATTTTCGAAATATTTTACAACGGTATCGGCAGGCATTCTGCTTTTCAAATTCGAAAGATAATTGCTATAGGTGGAGAACGACTTTTCTCCATCATCCGAAAGACCATCAAAACCAACATCTTGCTTCGATCGTGCTCCAACGGTATTGTCAAATGCATAAACCAACGACTGACGACGCGGTGTTTTTCCCCAAACGGTCTCTTCGGTCAGTGTTTTATCTCCATCAATCGGAATACCATTCTCAAACGATTTCTTTCCATCGCGAAGAATATCTTCTGACATCTCTCCTAAGTTGAAATACAAATCGCCCCCTTGCGGACTTACAGTGGTATTGCTACTGTTGAATGGATCCATCACCCAAAACTCGACGTACTCGATGTTCGATGCTTCGAAGTCAGTCACATCCAATTTACGCATCATTCCTCCCCAGCGTTTCTCTGGATTCATCAGCGTTCCATTGGTATTCATTTGATCATCCACATTGTATGGACCTCTTTCTGTTGGATAATAAGCCATATTGAGCACAGGCAAAATAGCTGATTCGCCATACGAGGCTTGTTTGTTGGGGAAAATCTCCGTTTCCAACACCTCACGCATAAAGTGATTTGAGCGCATATCGGCATCACCCTTGATGTGTGCTGGCATCAACGTCGAAGTCTTTCGGGTGAAAATACCATCTATCTGGTACCACGCCAAGAGAGCTCGGTTTTTTCCATAACTCACATCGTTGGAGTTTTTGGCTTCAGGGAACAACGGATTTAAACCGTCGCTGTACGGCGTGCTACTGATTGACCACGGGTAATATTCGCGTAAACTATACCCAATTTTGGTAGATTCGAAATCGTCGAGATACGAAACACCTTGTGCTTCAAGTTCTGCAGGGTGACCTGGTCTGACTTGTGCAAACTCTGCGTTAAATGACAGTTGCGATGGCGCTGTGGCATTGATAAACGGCACTTTGTTGATCAGATTTGTCAACCATCTGAACTGTGTGCGATACGACGTATTCAATCCCCAAATGGTGTTGCTAATCGACTCATCGCCCATATTCACTTTTTGGGTCAACGGCTTTTCTGAGAGGTGCATCAGCGTACCACCCACATTGAAATTCTCGTTGAATTCGTAATTCAAATTCAAGCCCATCAAGGTCTTGCGCTGCATACTATAGGCCGACTGATTCTCGAGCGACACACTGACCGGCGTTCCTGATTGGATAATATTTTCGTCGAGAATCGTGACCACACCCATGGCATAATCGACGGTGTATTGCGTGTTTTCCTGCAATGGAGCTCCACCAGCCGTCACCTTCACCGATCCACGAGGTACATTCATCGCATTGAGGCGAATCTCTGCACCACTCGACGATTTGTACTCTCCTCTCAGCACGAATTTATTCTTTTCGGCTATTTGACGCGCTTCTGTGAGCGTCAGATTATAAAGCTCCTGGAAGACATATTTATTTGCAATCTTATCGTCACCAATTTGCGCACGAAGGTTTTTCCCAAACGGTTCCTTGACAGGGAAGAATATTTTACCGTTTTGTGAGGAGACCGTGAAACCCTCTACATAATCGAAGAAGCCATCGGGATAAGGTTCATTTTTAGAATCGAGGCGGTCGAGTCCCATTGCTTTGAGCAACACTTTGTTTTTGATGTTTCCGTCTGGGATTGTGTTTACATACGTTCCAGTAGTGTCGCTTTGGTAAAGAATATCAAGTCTGAATTTCTCAGGTTGAATTTGATAAGCATTCAGCGAATAGACGTTCTTCATCATTAAATACCACAATTTCGTATCGGGTGAGAAAGAGGTGTTTTTCAACAATTTCAAAAACAAAGTCGAATTTGAAGAAGTATTGTCTGTCGAAAATTCCCCAACTTGATACACGGTTCCGTTTTTGGTGTATTCATACGAAACGGCCAACACTTCATCGGGTTGCAGCGAAGTCTTCAACGAAACGTAGCCCAATTGCTTGTTTACCGTATATTCAGCAGGGTCGAGTCGGCGTGCGCTTTCTACTTTTTCGTAGTCTCTGCCACCGATAATTCCATTTGGATCAAGTTCTTGTGTTGTTTTACTGATGTCGCGCAGATTTGTTAAACCCTGCATTGTAGCAAACTCCTTATTTGCACCATTGGATGGTTCTTTCACCGAAGGTTGATACCATTTACTCCTATTTTGAATCGAATCGCTCTCTGCTAAATCGGTAAATCCAATCACGTTGCGCGAATTATCGTAATTCCCACGCTTGTTGGTAATCCACATTTCGATGCGATTGATTACAATTCCCGACGAGATGAATGGCATTTTGCTCATCCAATTGTCGTAATTATCGCGAAAATAGTGTGCTAAAAAGAAGTGACGGTTCTCGTCGTACTGGTCGATTTTAATTTCGAAGGGAGTCGTTTGCACGCCACCTTTTGCATTCACTGTTTTCGATTCAGACTCTTGTTGCGACAAAAGGGCTGTTGCTTTCAGCTTACCAAATTGCATGGTAGTCTTTATCCCAAAAAGAGCTTGTGAACCACGAATCAGTGACCCAGATGCTGGCATACTCACATTACCAGCTTCAATGCTTTTAATGATTTCGTCCTCTTTTCCTTCGTATTGAAGTTTTATCTTTTTGGTGTCAAAATCGAATGTTGCCTCCGTGTCGTAGTTCAGGTTGAAATTGACCTTATCCCCTACCTTAGCATTTACGTTCAATTGGATTTTTTCGTCGAAGTCAAAATATGTGCGGTTTCTTGATCTTTCGGGAAGCGTCGGATTCTGAATGTTATTGGTTTTGAAACCCATGCCAACTTCTGCAGAACCTTGTGTGCGAATCTGAATTCCACCAGGTCCAAAAAGCTTATCGGCAGGTCCAAGTCCGATTTTCACATCCATAAAACTCAGGCTGTTCGATTTGCTGCCATTCGACTCGGCATTCTTTTCGCGGTAGTATTTCTTCAACGAATTAGAGAACGAATAGTCCATGTATTCACTCTCGGTAAGTAACATTGGAGTCGAAATCTCCATATCGCCCACTTTGGTGCGAATCACATAATTGCGTGTCAAAGGGTCGTATTCGACTACGGTATTTACATTCTTGGGGTTTGGCAAATCGGCAGGACGATCGGTTGTCAACTCTTTGAGATCCGAAGGAGCCGTTTTCGCCACAGGGTAGCGCACTTTGGTTGAATCTTTATCAACGGGTTTTTGTTTTACGGCTTGAGTCGTTGCTTGATTACGCGCCAAAACGCCAAAAAAGCTCCCTAAAATAGCCGTTAGAAGTATGTAGACAAAAAGTGAACGAAATCTTTTCAAAACTAAAATAGTTATAAGTTGTAGGTTACAATCTGCAACGTGTGTGTTTTCTTATTCTAACGACCATTAAAGCATCTTGAGAGCAGCCTTTATCACCTGCTCCACACTCATTAGCGGCGTTTCTGTAAGCAATTTCCGAACTGCTTTTGCCGAAGCAGTTTGCACAAAACCGAGCATCACTAAAGCAGCAATCGCTTCACCCTCTACAGCACTCTGCGCCACAGCACCCATTATTAACGAATCACCAGATGCTTTTATTTTATCCTTCAAATCGACAATGATACGTTCTGCTGTTTTTGCGCCTATTCCTTTCACTGTTTTAAGCAGCATCGAATTGCCGGCAGCGATAGTTCCTTCCAATTCGGTGATGGTCATCGACGAGAGAATCATCCTCGCCGTATTGGCTCCTACTCCCGAAACCGAAATCAAGAGCAAAAAGAGCTCGCGTTCACGCTTCTCGTGAAAACCATACAGCAAATGTGCATCTTCGCGAATAGCCTCATAGACAAACAGACGCTCTTTGCGCCCAACACTCAAAAACTGGTATGTATTGAGTGAAATATGAATATAATAGCCTAATCCGCCACAATCGATGGTTGCAGAAGTAGGCGTTAAATCAACTAATTCACCTGAAATATAATCGAACATTTTAATCTTATTAGTCGTAAGTAATAAGTCGTAAGTCGCGGGTTATGACAATAAAAAAATCACAATAAACAAGCATTGGAAAATTCCACAACGATTGCGACTTATGACTTTCGACTTACGACAAAATTTATCCACAAATTTAGAATAAAATATCGAACGAAATCGGAACTCTTCGCCATAACGGCTTGTTTTTTCTATAAAAAAGGTAAATTTGCAAAAAAAAGATGTATAATTTCGATCCACGTTACCTCGAAGAGGAGGCAAAAAAGCAAGCAAAAAGCAATTCTCTTTTCTTTAAAAGCATAAAAAAGAATCAACTTCGCGATCTCGACGACACAATTCACGCCATACACGAAGAGGTTTTTGAAGAGGTAAATTGCCTCGATTGCGGCAACTGCTGCCGAACGCTCGGACCACGCATTACCCACCTCGACATTCAACGAATAGCATCTGCACTGCGCTGCAAAGCACAAGATGTGGAAGATCGCTACCTCACGATGGACGAAGACGACGATTATGTGTTTCGCTCCATGCCCTGCCCTTTTCTACGCGACGACAACTATTGTAGCATCTACGAGAATCGCCCCAAAGCGTGCCGAGAATATCCGCACACGAATCGGAAAAAGTTCTTCCAAATTCATCAACTCACCATCAAAAATTCAGAGACTTGCCCTGCCGTGGGCGAAATATTGAACCGCCTCAAAAACGAATTTGAAGTACCTCAGAAAAAGAAAAGATAGTAATAAGATTTTTGATTACAAATCTGCAGATTACACTTTCCGAAATACCAAATCATCCTTTTGCTCCAACTTGCTTCGATCAAGTAGAAACCGAGTAACGGTGAGCACTTCATCCGACTTAAAAGGAATTACATCCACAAGTTTTGGGATCTGAATGCCTGTTTCAGGGATTTTTTGATGGATAGCTCGCTCTATTTGCGAGAAGCGAAAGTTGGTCAAACCAGTTTCGTTCTTTTTGAGGCAAACATCGCATGTGCCGCAATCTTCCTCCACTGTTTCACCAAAGTAGCGCAACATAATGGAGCTACGACAGCGAGTTTCAGAAATGATGTAATCGAGCATTCCTTCGATGCGTTTTTCGAGCCGTTGTTTGCGCTCTTCATACACCGTTTTTGGAATGGAAATGTGGCGCATCTCCTCGCGGCGTTGGGTGTAGATGATGTAGGGTGTTTTCTTACGAGGAACGTAGTGCACAACGTAATTTTGTGTCAAGATAATCAGTTGGTCATACACCTCTTGACGAGTCAGCTTTGTCAGTTGCGCCAGCTGCTCCTCTTTGATATAGACGTAATCGGCAAACAGTCCAGTATAAGCCCGGAGCAACATCTGCAAAACCGCATCGGTCTTTGGTTCAAATCGTCGGAGTTGGTATAACTCATCGCGCTTTACAGTGAAAAATACGCGCGAATTGTTGTCCACTTCGTCGGTGTATTCGATATAACACGATTGTGCAAGCAGTTTCAACGCATTGTGCGTAGGATTAATCGGGAGTCTGTTTTTTACGCAAAATTCCCCCAAATCAAATTCGAACATCGACTGGAACCCAGAGCCCACTCCGACCTGCAAAAAACTACCCAATAAATCGTAGGTCTGTTTGATAAAATCTCGTTCAGGAAAATTGTCTGCCAATCGCTTTTTCAAAGTTGTTTTATCTGATTTGGCAAACAAAGCAACGGCATACGATTTCAGTCCATCACGACCGGCTCTTCCCGCTTCTTGGTAATACTCCTCGAGCGAATCCGGAAGATCAATATGCACTACTAGGCGCACGTCGGGCTTGTCGATTCCCATACCAAATGCATTAGTAGAAACCATCACTTGAAACACACCCGACATCCAATCGTTTTGCTTTTGCTCTTTGGCTTCGGCTGTCAATCCGGCGTGGAAGAAATCGGCCGAAATTCCCTGCTTTTTGAGTTCAATCGCAGTCTCTTTGGTTTTTTTTCGGTTTCGGGTATAGACTATTGCCGTGCCCTTCACTCGTTGCAGAATATGAACCAACTCGGTGAATTTATCATCCGTTGGTCGAACGATGTAGGCAATATTTTGGCGGTAAAAACTCTTTTGAAAAACGTTGTATTGCTTAAAATGCAACTTGTCTTGAATATCCTTCACCACCTCAGGCGTAGCCGTAGCAGTCAATGCCAAAACCGGAACAGAAGCTATTTGTTGTCGAAACTCCGCAATTTTGAGGTACGAAGGTCGGAAATCGTATCCCCACTGCGAAATGCAATGCGCCTCATCGATAACCAACAAATTGATTTGCATCGCACGCATTTTGCTCAGAAAAAGTTCTGTAGAGAGTCGTTCGGGTGAGATGTAAAGAAATTTATATCCGCCGTAAATGCAGTTTTCGAGGGTATTCTGTATCTCCTGACTGCTCATGCCCGAATAGACCGCAGCGGCTTTGATGTCACGTTTTTTGAGGTTATCCACCTGATCTTTCATCAACGCAATGAGCGGCGTAACGACCAATGTAATACCCTCAAGATAGAGTCCAGGCACTTGAAACGTAATCGACTTGCCTCCTCCGGTTGGCATCAAGCCCAATGTGTCGCGCCCTTCGCATACGGAACGCACAATATCCTCCTGTAATGGACGAAATTCGGGATATCCCCAGTATTGAAGTAATATTTGCTGAAAAGAGTTCATAGGAAAACCCCCAATCCCCCAAAGGGGGTTTTTAGTTGAAATATATTCAAAACTTTTTCCATGGGAATTAGCCCCTCCTTAGGAGGGGTTGGGGAGGTTTTCTGCCTTTATATCCTTTATCAGCAACTGAATCGAGCTATTACCACCGTAATTATTCTCCTCGATGGTGTAGCAAATATCAAACGGATTGAGGTTTTTGATTAAGTCGTTGTATTCGTACATTCCAAAGGCAATCCCATTCATAATATTTTCTGAATTGCTGTCAATCAACTCCAGTTTGAGGTGTTCCTGATCTTTACCCACCAATCGGCTCGTGCCGTAATCGTAAACCCGACGCGTGCAGAAAACAGGTTTCGGATTATCGGGTCCAAAAGGAGCAAATTGCTTCAACACACGGAAAAATTTCGGAGTAATATCGCTAAAATTGATGGCCGCATCGATATCGAGTTGGGGTACCAACTGTTCGGTTGTGATATTGGAAGCAATGAAGGTTTCGAAACGAGCGCGAAACTCGGGCACATTTTCTTCTTTCATCGAAAGACCCGCAGCAAAGGGATGTCCACCAAAGTTTTCGAGCAAATCGCGGCAATTCTCAATGGCTTTGTAAATATCAATGCCTTGAATGGACCGAGCCGAACCAGTTGCCAATCCATTAGAAAGTGTCAAAACCACTGCAGGCTTGTAATAAAGTTCGGTCATTCGCGAAGCAACAATGCCAATGACGCCTTTGTGCCAAAACTCGTTGTAAATCACAATCGATTTACGCTCCGACATATCTGGCCAGCTCTCCAAAATGGCATTTGCCTCTTCGGTAATGGTTTTGTCTAATCCTTTGCGAATCTCGTTTTGGAGGTTAATTCCTTCGCATTTCTCGCGTGCGAAAGTCATATCTTTCGAAATTAAAAGTTCCACCGATTCGCCTCCAGACTGCATTCGACCAGAAGCATTTAGTCGCGGTCCGATTTTGAAAACCACATCGCTCAGCGTGATTTCCTTATCAGCCATTCCACACATATCGATGATGCTTTTCAGACCAATGCACGGATTGTTATTCAGAATTTTCAACCCATAAAATGCAAGAATGCGATTTTCACCCGTCACCGACACGATATCAGCAGCAATACTAACAGCTACCAAATCGAGCAATTGAAAAAGCAGAGAGGTGTCAATGCCATTGCTTTGCGCGAACCCTTGCATAAACTTAAACCCAACTCCAGCAGCCGAAAGGTGCTGAAACGGATAGGTCTCGTCGGCGCGTTTCGGGTCGAGAATGGCACACGCATCGGGCAATTCATCGTCGGGTTTGTGGTGGTCGCAGATGATAAAATCGACACCTCTGCGTTTGGCATAATCAATCTTTTCGATCGCTTTGATTCCACAATCGAGCACGATAATCAGCTTAAAATCATTCTCATAGGCAAAATCAATGCCTTTGTAAGAGATTCCATAACCTTCATCAGATCGATCTGGAATATAGAAATCGATGTTTGAGTAAAAATTCCGAAGGAAAGTATAAACAATCGTCACAGCTGTGGTTCCATCGACGTCGTAATCGCCATAAATCAGGATTTTCTCTTTTCGACCCAAGGCTTTATTCAGCCGTTCAACGGCACGATCCATATCTTTCATCAAAAATGGGTCATGCAATTCGCTCAACTGTGGACGAAAAAATCGTTTAGCTTCTTCGATTGTCGTGATGTTGCGCTGCAAAAGCAAACGCGAAAGTATTGGGCTAATACCCAACTCTTTAGACATATCGTCGTGCTTATCATCAAACTGCGTATCAGGTGATAGGTAGTTCCATTCGCTTATCATAGATTAGATGGGTTTTATTTTATAGACCGTAAATTTACAAATTGTTTCGGAGCGAGAAAAATTTTCCACCTTGTTTTCATCTCTTCCTAGTGAATGCCGAGCGAAACATAAAGCTTAATTACCCTATTTACCGTTTATTTCCTGTAACTTTACGCCGTTTAAAAATTTCCATGTTGGAATAAATAACAAATCGTTATGTCTTTTTCGAATTTAGGTCTCTCTTCTGCGCTTCTAAAATCTTTGACCGGCTACAATTACATTGCGCCTTACCCTATTCAGGAGGAAACAATTCCTGCCATTTTGCAGGGCAAAGATCTGCTTGGAATTGCTCAAACTGGCTCGGGAAAAACGGCGAGTTACGTGTTACCAATCCTCACAAATCTTGTTGGGGGTGAGAAGTCGAAAAACCGCCACGTAAAAGTGTTGGTGCTTGTACCGACAAGAGAGCTCGCCATTCAGGTGCGCGATGTGTTTCATACCTTTAGTGAAGCACTACCCGAGCGTATCAAAACAATGTCTGTGTTTGGAGGAGTGTCCATCAATCCACAAATGATGGCTATGCAAGGTGTCAATATCCTCGTTGCTACTCCTGGTCGATTGCTCGAATTGGTGGAAACAAATGCCGTTCATCTATCTGAAATAGAAACACTTGTGCTCGACGAAGCCGACAAAATGCTCAGCATGGGTTTTGCCGACGAAATGCAGCGCATTCTGGCTCATTTACCTAAAAAAAGACAAAACCTTCTGTTCTCGGCGACGCTCAACGACGATATTTCGAAAATAGACCAACTAGTTTTGCGTAATCCGGTTGTGGTAAAAATAGAACCCGAAGAGGACTACTTCGACCTCATCAAACAACTTGGCTACTTCGTCACAGAAGAGAAAAAAGGTCCGCTGCTACGCTACCTTATCCAACAAAAAGAGATGAAGCAGGTGTTGATTTTCACCTCCTCCACTTATCAAGCAGATTTGGTATCGGATAAATTGCGCAAACACAACATCAACGCTGGAGCCATCCACAGCAAGAAAAGCCAGAAAGCTCGCACCGAGGTTTTGGAGAAATTCAAAGCAGGAAAACTCACTGTTCTAGTAGCTACAGACTTAATTTCTCGTGGTATCGACATCAAGTTTTTACCGTATGTAATCAACTACGAACTGCCACGTTCTCCCAAAGATTACATTCACCGCATCGGCCGAACTGGTCGTGCCGAGTCTCCAGGCGAAGCGCTCTCTTTTGTCACCGAAGAGGACAGACACCACTTTCGAATTATCCAGAAAAAGATGGGAAAACCTGTCACCATGATTGACAGTGATGGAATCAATCTGCATGGTTTTTAAATTCAATAGATCAACAAGTAGAGTTGTATCTTTCGAACCTTTAGCCGTGAAAGACCGAATTCTGATATTCTGCCAAATCAATTCAGAATTAGAAAAAATTCCTATACCTTTGCACTAAACGAAATGCTGACTTGTCAGCCACTCAACTTTCGCTATGCAAGAGATGAATTTAACCGATATTCTAACCATCTGTTTTCAAAGCAATCTGCCCTTTTTCAGCTATCGAATGCCTCGAAGCAGCGATGTCAGAACAGGTATCCAACTCTCTACGAATGTGGCTATTTTCTGTCATTCACTTCCGCAGTCTGCTGGCTTTCTGGTCGCTCCGTTCGACGAAAGCAGTTCGGCCAAATGCTTTTTTATCCAACAAGATATCTCGTTACTGAATCATACTATTTCTGATGCAGATCTTGAGTTGATTCAATCTGCAAAACAAACTCATCAGTCAATAGACGATTCGTTCTATGATATTTCGAAAGAAGAGTACCTGCAACAAGCATCATTTTTAATCGATAAACTGCAACAGAACGAGCTTCGAAAAGTGGTGCTCTCTCGCACCATTCACCAATCGGATTTTAACATCGAGGATGCGGTTCAGATCTTCGAAAAACTGACGCACACCTACCCCAATGCTTTTGTGTCGCTTTTTCACATACCAGGGGTCTGCTGCTGGATGGGCGCCACTCCAGAAACACTGCTTAAAGCTCATTCACACAAAGTAGAAACTATGTCGTTGGCAGGCACCAAACCCGCAGCTGCAGAAGCACAATGGAGCAACAAAGAACGCGAGGAGCAACAGATGGTGAGCGACTATGTAGCTACGGTTTTAAACGAATTCCCATTCTCTGAAATAACAATAGAAGGACCTCAAGATTTAGTGGCGGGCAATATGTGTCATTTGGTTACAATATACACGTGCAATGGAGCTTTAGAGGCTGAATCACTTTTTCAATTAATAGAAACCCTGCACCCAACACCTGCCGTCTGTGGCTTACCGAAAGAGCAGTCGAAGCTACTCATTCACAACACGGAACAACACGATCGCGAATATTATGCCGGCTACATCGGTCCAATTTCAGAAAACGGATGTGATTTATTTGTAAATTTGCGATGCATGAAGCTCACGGACGATGGCATAACGCTCTACGTGGGTGGTGGAATCACCGCTCAATCAATAGCAGAAGCCGAATGGCAGGAGACTTGCCTCAAAGCAGAAACACTGCTTAGGATAATTAAAAATTAAAATCAATTGCCGACTCTTTTAAGGGACGGTTTATAAAATATGACAACAACCAATAAACAGACTGTTCAAATCATCGTTGATTTGTGCGCCCAGAAAGGCATTAAGCGAGTGGTAGTTTCTCCCGGTTCGCGCAACGCACCGCTTTCCGTCGCCTTCAATCGCGACCCTCGCATCGAATGCTTCGTGTTAGTGGACGAGCGCAGTGCTGCCTTCTTCGCACTCGGATTGTCTCAAAAATCGGGTGATGCGGTAGCAATCGTTTGTACCTCGGGAACAGCGTTACTCAACTACGCTCCTGCGGTTGCTGAGGCTTTCTATCAACGCATTCCGTTGGTAGTGCTTTCGGCCGACCGACCCACCGAATGGATTGAGCAGGACGATAGCCAAGCTATTAACCAACAACAGGTTTTTGCCAATTTCACCAAATTCAACTGCCAAATTCCGGCAGAAATAACTTGCGACGATGAAGCTTGGCACGTCAACCGAGCAGTAAACGAAGCACTCAATTACGCCACTTCTGGACGAAAAGGCCCCGTACACATCAATATTCCGCTGCGCGAACCGCTTTATGGCATTGTCGAAAAAACAAATTCGGTTCAGCGCACATTCAATCAATTCGAACCGGAATCGTTTCTCCCCAAAGAGACAATATCTGAACTGAAAAGCAGATTGCCCGAAAGTCCGAAAATAATGATTTTGGCTTCGTTTCTACCCAACGAAATGAAGGAGAAAATCAATGTCGCCATCTCGCAAATTGAGAAAATATCGAATGTTGTTGTGTTGGCAGAGCCAATTTCGAACATCCAAACAGCGAATTTAATATCGACTATCGACCGAACATTGAATGTAATTCAACTGGATGAAGCAGCTGCATTTGCACCGGATGTATTGATTAGTTTTGGTGGTTCGCTGGTTTCGAAACAGATCAAAACGTTCCTCAAAAACAATCCGCCTAAAGAGCATTGGTACATCGGCAAAGGCGAGACGCACATCGACACGTTCCGCCAACTGACAGCACTCATTCAACTAGAACCTGCGGCATTTTTGGAGCAGTTTTTCGAAGAAAATAGTTTCTCAGAAAACAGCTATTCAACAAAATGGCAGCAAAAGGAGAAAATTTCGGCAGAACGACACGCAAATTATATGAGCACAGCTCCGTGGAGCGACCTCAAGGCATTCGAAATCATTTGCAAAGCCACGCCCGAAGGCTCCGATTTACAATTGGGTAACAGCTCGGCGGTGCGCTACGGACATCTATTTCGACAACGACACCTCAACAGCATACAAAGTAATCGCGGCACAAGCGGCATAGACGGCTCTACCTCTACTGCCGTGGGAGCTGCGTGGATTTCAGAAGGAATCACGACATTAATCAGTGGAGACATCAGCTTTTTCTACGACTCGAATGCCCTTTGGAACAAATACCTTTCGCCCAATCTTCGCATTTTTGTGATGAAAAACGGTGGCGGAAGTCTTTTCCGATTCATCCCAGGTCCTTCAGGAGTGAAAGAGTTGGACGAATATTTCGAAGCAGCACAAGAACTCGACATCGAGAAAGTGGCAACCCTCTATAATCTGCCATTCTACCGTGCAAATAATGCTGAAGAACTAGCAGCCATTTCACCTAAAATATATGCGCCGCATTCTAAACCTGTCATCATCGAAGTCAACACACCACGATTGGAGAACGACAAGGTGCTGAAAGCGTATTTTAGTGCAATACGGGGATAAAGAGAATTTGCCACAAAGGAACTAAGACCCGAAGTTTACACGAAAAATTAAAACAATAGATAAGACATAAAACTACGAAGAGACAAAGGATACAGATTTCTTCTTTGTTAAATCTTAGAGCCTTTGTGTCTTAGTGGCAAAAAATAAATAAAAAAACAAACAATATGAGAAACTGGACAACCATTAAACAGTACGAAGACATCAAATTTGAGTTTTTCGAAGGAATTGCAAAAATCACTATCAACCGCGAGCATGTGCGCAACGCATTCCGCCCACAGACTAATTTCGAGATGCTCGATGCCATGAGTATTTGCAGTGAACGTAGCGACATTGGCGTGATTGTTTTCACTGGAGCAGGCGACAAAGCTTTTTGCGCCGGCGGCGACCAAAAAGTAAAAGGCGTAGGTGGTTACATCGACGAACACGGTGTTCCCCGGCTCAATGTGCTCGATTTACACAAAGCCATCCGCTCTATTCCGAAACCAGTAATTGCTATGGTGAACGGATTTGCTATCGGTGGCGGACACGTTTTGCACGTAGTTTGCGACTTATCTATCGCTTCAGAAAACGCTATTTTCGGACAAACAGGTCCGCGAGTAGGAAGCTTCGATGCCGGATTCGGTTCGTCGTACTTGGCACGTTGCGTGGGTCAGAAAAAAGCACGCGAAATTTGGTTCCTTTGCAAACAATATTCAGCGCAAGAGGCATTGGATATGGGATTGGTGAACACCGTTGTGCCATTCGACCAACTCGAAGATGTGACCGTTGACTGGTGTCAACAAATTCTAGCGAACAGTCCGATGGCTATCCGTATGATTAAACGCGGTTTGAATGCCGAGCTCGACGGACAACGCGGTTTGATGGAAATGGCTGGCGATGCTACACTGATGTATTACCTCATGGAAGAGGCACAAGAGGGCAAGCACGCATTCTTGGAGAAACGCAAACCGGACTTCCAAAAATTCCCGAAATTCCCAGGGTAAATAAGCTGTCCCGCAGATTACGCTAATTACGCAGATAAAGAAATCAATCTTACAATCTGCGAGATTTGCGAGATCTGTGGGACAAAAAATTATTTGCGAGAAACAGACTATGCTGAAAACCCAATTCACTCCATACCACCTTATTTTCAAACGCCCGAGCGGCACTTCTCGCGGCGTGCTCACCACTAAAGAAACGTGGTTTGTGAAGGTGTGGCACGATCATTCGCCGGAGGTTTTCGGATTAGGTGAGTGTGCCATTTTCCGTGGATTGGGGTGCGACGACCGACCCGATTACGAAGCGGTGTTGCAAAGCCTCACTCCTCACCTGCCATCGATGGATGAATTGCATGAAAAACTGCGCGACTTTCCTTCTATTTTATTTGGGTTAGAAACAGCACTTGCAGACCTCGAAAACGGCGGAAAACGAATTATTTTCCCATCGTCGTTCTCCGAAGGGAAGCAATCGATTCGCATCAATGGGCTGATTTGGATGGGCACTAAAGCAGAAATGCGGGAGCAAATTGTGGACAAAATTGAGAAAGGTTTCTCGTGCATCAAACTAAAAATTGGTGCTATTGATTTTGAGGCTGAAATGGATTTACTCAAAGCGATTCGCAGCGAGTTTGATGCCAAAACAATCGAAGTGCGAGTGGATGCCAACGGTGCTTTTTCGCCCGGTGACGCCATGCTCAAACTTGAACGGTTGGCAAAACTCGACATCCATTCTATCGAACAACCCATCAAAGCCGGGCAATGGAGCGAAATGGCTCAACTTTGCGCCGAAACACCGATTCCTATTGCGTTGGACGAAGAATTGATTGGCATAAATGTTTCTTCGAAGAAAAAAGAGTTGCTCGAAACGATTAAACCACAATACATCATCCTAAAACCCAGTCTGCACGGAGGGTTCACAGGTAGCGAAGAGTGGATTTCACTTGCCAAAGAGCAAAAAATAGATTGGTGGGCTACCTCCGCCCTCGAATCGAACATCGGACTCAATGCCATTGCGCAGTGGTGCTCTATTCAGAAGAATGACATGCCGCAAGGCCTTGGTACCGGACAGTTGTACACCAACAACATCGACTCACCGCTTACTTTAGAAGGTGAAAACCTCTTTTATTTTCCTGAGAAAAAGTGGGATTTGAATCCGATTCATTTTTAATTCTGCGTAATTTGCGAAATCTGCGGGATATTATGCAACTAACTCTTCACAACCAAACCTACAACGCCGAACGGTTTCCCGAACTTATCAGGAAGAAGCAAGCGGAGCAACTCCCCGAATGGGAAGAGGCACTATTTGCATTTTTGGCAAATTGGTTCGATGATGGAGAAACAATTTCAGCACAAACCTCAGGATCCACTGGAGCTCCGAAGCCTATTCTCTTGAAAAAAGAGAGCATGCTTGCTTCTGCGAAACTGACCAATCTGTTTTTTGAACTAAAGGCAGGAGATACGGCGTTGATGTGCCTTTCGGCCAATTACATTGCAGGAAAGATGATGGTGGTGCGCGCCATTGCGGGAGGCTTAAATCTGATAGTTGTAGAACCTACTACTACACCAATGATCGAGCAAAAAATCGATTTCGCAGCCATGGTGCCCATGCAGGTAGATAGTCTGCTAAATACAGAAACAGGAATCGCTTCTTTACAAAACATCTCCAAACTAATTATTGGAGGAAGTGCTGTTTCCTCTACTTTAGAAGAGCAATTACAATCACTTTCGACGAAATGCTACGTCACTTATGGAATGACCGAAACTGTTTCGCACATCGCTCTCAGAAGCCTCAACGGAGAAAACAAATCCAATCTCTATGAAGCTATTTTAGGAGTTACGTTTGCACAAGATCATCGCGATTGCCTGATAATAAACGCACCACATTTGCAGGATGAACCTTTCGTCACAAACGATATTATCAGCCTAAAAAGCAACACTAGCTTCGAATGGCTCGGGCGTTTCGACAATGTGATAAACTCAGGCGGTGTGAAACTTTTTCCTGAAACCATAGAGCAGAAATTATCAGGAACTATTTCGGAACGATTCTTTATCTCTTCGCGCCCCGACGAAAAGCTAGGTGAAAAGGTCGTTTTAGTCATTGAAAGCACCGATTTTACAAAAACGAAGCTGGACATTTTAAACAAAAAAATAGAAGTTCTGCTTTCCAGATTCGAAAAACCTCGAGAAGTAATATTTTTAGCCCAATTTACCGAGACCACTTCGGGCAAGATTAAGCGCATTTTTCCACCCAATGAAGTCTGAGCAAGTAAATTACAATGGGATTGACGACTTGCGATTCGTTGCCACCGTTGGGGTAATTCTGCTTCACACCTCAGCTGGATTGCTCTCTCTTTACGGGAAAGTTCCTCAGGATTATTGGCTTATTGGACTATTTTACAATGCTTTAACTCGTTTCTGTGTACCGATGTTTGTTATGATTTCGGGCGCACTATTGCTTTCAAAGGAATACAAGGCAATCGATTTTTTCAGAAAACGTTTCACTCGAATATTACTTCCGTTCTTGTTTTACTCAGTAATATACCTTGTGTATAATCTGATTATACGGCTATTATACGGGCATCACAACTCTACGCATGACACAATTCATTGGTTAATCTACAAAATCAAAGGAGGCGTTTCCTACCATTTTTGGTTCGTCTATATGATTCTTGGGCTCTATTTGATTATACCCATCATTGGTCACTGGGTTCGCAATCGTTCTCAAAAACAGTTGATTATTTTACTTATCCTTTGGTTCTCTTACAACCTTATGCAGCTTTTTGGATTGAAAATCACGTTTCTATTCAGTCAAACACTCGACTATGCGGGCTATCTGATTTTGGGTTATTATCTTGCAAATAAGGATTTTGAAAATACACATTGGGCAAAAACTGTTGGTATTATTTTGTTTTCATCTGGATATCTCGTAAATGTGGTAGTTTTGGCAAGCCATTCGAAGAACAATCAACTTTATAGCAACTTCTCTCCAACAATCGTAGCAATGGCCATTGGAGCTTATCTCTTTATTAAAAATGCCAATCTCGAAAATCAATTTTGGATAAAAATACGAACGATTGTTTGTCAATACAGCTTTGGCATCTATTTGATTCATATCTTGATTCTCAAATGGCTAAGCATTGCCCACACTCATTGGAATTTTGCACATCCAGCTATCGCAATTCCGATTACGACAATCCTCACATTGATTCTTTCCACCCTTTTCGTTCTTGGAGTCTTTAAACTGCCTTTCGGAAAGTATATTTCGGGGTAAAAAATTGAGGGTTCCACCTTTCGGCAAAACCCTCAATTATTTTGGACGTAAATAGTTTTATCTCAATCGATCTAACGACTTCACCAAAGCCTCATCGGCGCGAATGGCAAGGATCGCCAACCAATTGAAAACAAATCCTACCAATGGTAGAATCAGCACAAATTTATAGCTTGCTGTCACATCTAGTGTTGTTTTAATGGTCGATTCATACACAAAAAGAGTTGCATAGAAGGCTGCAATCAGTAAGAAATTGATAACCACCAAACGGATTTGCAACTTACGGTTTTTGTAGCGAAAAATGGTTACAACGCACATTATCACTAAAATTAATAGTATCAACTGCAAAGGCGTGTTTTTGAAAACCAATTCGCCTTTCCCCAACGTCTTGAAAACACCAAGTGTATTCTGCATATAGAGTTGATTTGCTTTACTTGCTAATTCTGCTATTGGTAAAATTGCAGTCAACGACGCGAGAATCGAAATAATGATCAAATAGAGAGTTTGAATTCTTTGTATCATAGTTTTATGGATAAAAAAAGGGATATGCAGGCAAATTATGATGCTTTACATATCCCCAATTTGATGAGTATTGAACTACAATTTATCCTTAATCGGATTTTTGTGGTAAACTTTACCGTCGATGTACTCTTGTGTAGCAATCAAAACCGGTTTTGGTAGTTTTTCGTAGTAACGAGAGATTTCAATTTGCTCGCGGTTTTCGAAAACCTCTTCCAAGTTGTCATTGTAAGAAGCAAATTCTTGCAGTTTTTTCTCCAAATCCGACTTCATCTCTACCGAAATTTGGTTCGCTCGCTTAGAGATAATACGCACAGTTTCGTAAACACTTCCGGTATCTTCCGACAGAGTAGTCATGTCACGCGTAACGGTGTTTGTAGGAGCATTTGTTTTTTTGTAGTCCATATCTGTAATTGTTTATTTTTTGATTACTTTTTGCGATTGTGCCAAAATCTCATTGGCCTCTTTCATATATTTTCCTTCAGGAAATTCATTCTTGTAGTTGTAGTACTCGTCAATCACCTCACGATAACGGTCGATTTTCTTGTCTTCAACACTGTAGATTGCCTGACGATATTTAGATTTCAAAATCAAATTAAAGAAATCTTCTTTGTACGTAGTTGATGGATAATCTTTCAATGCATTTTGGGAAACCACCACGCAAGCTAAATAGTTGTTTTCCAACAAACTATTCATTTTCAAGTTGCCTAAATCGTAATAGAGTTTTGCGTTCAAATACTCTTTATAAGCCAGTTTATCTTGCAACTCAAGCATCATACGTTCAGCTTCAGCCATCTTCTCGCTTTGTGGAAAATATTCCATAAACATCTGAAACTCGTTGATGGCTTTTGTATTTTGCGACTGATCGAGACGTGGGTCTGGACAATCGTTGTAATAACTTGTGGCTGCGTAGAAACGTGAAAGTTCAGCAAATTCTCCCTTAGGATAGGTGTTGTAATAAGTTGTAAACGTCTGTGCAGCACCTAGATAATCCCTACTTCCGTAATAGCTCTGACCCAACAGATAGAGCGACTCTTCAGCCTTTTCTGTTCCTTTCAGAATGGGAACCAACTCCTCCAGCAAAGTGTAGGCGCGGTAATATTTCTTCTGCTCATAAGACTTTTTCGCATATTGAAATTTGTAGTCGTAATCGGTGCTCTTCAATACCTTGTTAAACTCGCTACAAGAAGTGATGCTCAACAACAACAAAACAAAAGCGAAAATCTTATTCTTCATTCCAATCCAAAATTAGCTCGCAAATTTAGCGATAATGAGTTAAATATAAAAATTAATCAACCATTTTTAACGACAGAAGGCTTAAACAGAGTGATTGAAGAGCATTTTTGAACAAATAACTCCCCTCTTTTTCCTACCTTTGTACCCTTTCACAAAAAAATGTCTATGAATCGGCTTCTAATTGCTCTCTTTTTCACTCTATCGCTCTCGCTGTTTGCCGAGCAACCCAAACACGAGATTCGTGCGGCATGGGTGACAACAGCTTGGAGACTCGATTGGCCGACTACACTTGCCAAAGATAGTGCTTCTGTCGAGAAACAACGACGGGAGTTTGTGAAAATAGTTGAACATCTGCATTTTTTAAACTTCAATACCATTTTTTTGCAAGTCAGAATGCGTAACGATCTGATTTACCCCTCTGCAATTGAACCTTGGAGTGCTATGCTGACTGGGAAAAGTAGAAAGTCGCCGCTCTACGATCCGCTAGCATTTGCAAGCGAAGAGTGCCACAAACGAGGGATCGAATGTCACGCTTGGATGGTGACCATTCCCATTGGGAGCGATAAACAGACCAAAGCAAACGGTGAGGCGAGTCTGTTGAAGACTCACCCTGAGCTTTGCAAACGCATTAAAGACGAATGGTTTCTCGACCCAGGAATACCAGAAACTGCAAATTATTTGGCATCAATCGCATCGGAAATCACTAAAAACTACGACATCGATGGAATCCATTTAGACTACTTGCGTTATCCCGAAATTGGGGAATTCCCCGACAAGACAACCCATCAAACCTATGGCGAAAATCAACCTCTTGCAGACTGGAGAAGGGCAAATATCAATCGGATTGTTGCAACAATTTACGATTCGGTAAAAGTGTTGAAACCATGGGTTCAACTCTCTTCATCACCCATCGGAAAGAGCGATGATTTAGATTCAATTTCATCTCATGGTTGGAATGGCCGTTCGCGCGTTTTTCAAGACGTAAAACAATGGTTATCAGAAGGGAAACAGGATATGATTGCACCAATGCTCTACTTCAAAGAACCCATTTTCAAACCATTTCTTCGCGATTGGAAAATGGCAACTGGAGTTCGCCCCGTTGCAGCTGGCATTGCTTTATATATGATGAATGACCGCAAATGGAGTAATGAAATCGTTGAGAACGAAATTGCATACACGAGACAAATTAATTGTGGTGGTCAAACTTACTTTCGAACAGAAAACTTGATAAAAAACACAAAGAATATTACCGACATTATTAAGCAAAAATATTACCTCTACCCTGCACTTTTGCCTCCAATGGTGTGGATTGACTCAATAGCACCCGATGCGCCACAATTCACCAAAGTTTATCAAGTCGAGAACAAAATTATATTTGAATGGGAAAACAAATCAGTTAAAAAAAATTGCACATTTAATATTTACGCGAGCAATCAAGCAAAAATCGACACCAAAAACATACAAAACCTCGTGGCTTGTCGCGTTAAAGGAAATCAATTTGAATTTGAAATCAGCGACGATTTTGAAGGAGATATGTATTTCTCAATCACCTCAAATGACCGATACCACAACGAAAGCCAACCCTCAAACACAGCTTTATTGAAGTTCCCTTACCAAATCAGAACATTAAAGCTGAATCTAAAACAGTAAAAAAATATCGATTTTTAAATATCTTCTTCAATTGATTGTGTCTCTAAAGAATGAAAATAGAGTTCAATTCCACTAAAATTTCGAAAATAAAATAGCACAAATTGCAATCTCAAGTTTGCAAAATCGACATTTTATTGTAAATTTGCGTCTTGATTATTTTATACTCGGCGTGGAAACATTTTTCAGGACACACAAATTCTTAATCGACCACACTAACTCTCTCGTTAGAAGAGGATTAATGGACGAAATCGATTGGAATCACCGCTTGATTGGAATTACTGGATCTCGTGGGGTGGGCAAGACAACATTGCTGCTCCAATATGCGAAAGAAAATTTCGGAACAGACCGGTCGTGTCTCTACATCAATATGAACCACCTCTACTTCACCGAATGCTCTTTGATCGACTTCGCCAAAGAATTTAGCGAGAAAGGTGGAAAAACGCTTCTTATCGATCAGGTTTTCAAATATCCAAAGTGGTCAGAAGAGCTGAAATTGTGTTACGAAACAATTTCTGGGTTGCACATCGTTTTTACGGGTTCGTCGGCAATGCGCCTTAACGAAGAGAATCCAGTGCTTTCGGGAGTTGTAGATTCGTACTATTTACGCGGCTTTTCGTTCAGAGAGTACCTCAACAAAACAACCAACAAAGATTTCAAGGCCTACACGCTCGAAGAAATTCTTGCAAATCACGAAAAAATAACTTCATCAATCTGCGAAAAGGTTTCTCCTTTACTCTATTTCCAAGATTATCTTCACCACGGATATTATCCATTTTACTTGGAAAAACGTAATTTTTCGGAGACTTTAATCAAGACAATCAACTTTATGATTGAGAGCGATATTTTCTTCCTCAAACAGATTGAACTCTCCTATTATCACAAAATCAGACGATTACTCTATTTATTGGCAAATAGTTCAGGGCCCCTAAATATCAGCCAAATCAGCAACGACATCGATACATCGCGCGCTACGGTGATGAACTACATCAAGTACCTCAAAGATGCACGACTAATCAACATGCTTTACCCTGTTGGTGAAGATTTTCCGAAAAAGCCCACATCGGTCTATCTACACAACACCAATCTCATTTACCCGTTGACACTGAATCAAAGTGATGAGCAGGTGGTGAGAGAGACATTTTTCTACAATACGCTTTTTAAAGATAACAGACTGAATATGGGTTCTAAAAATTCCCATTTCCTTGTTAACGAACAATACAACTTCAGAATTGAAGGAGACCAAATTAAAAATAAGCTAAATCCAAAATTCATCTATGCACAAGACGGCATTTCAGTCGGAAAAGACAAGTGTGTACCTTTATGGATTTTTGGGTTTTTATATTAAGTTTGAATAAAAAAATAAATAACGAAACAATAAACAATCATTAATTATCAAACAATTATGGCAAAACAAAAAAAGTTTTTGACGTGTGATGGTAATCAAGCTGCTGCGCATATCTCGTATATGTTTAGTGAAGTAGCTGGAATTTATCCAATCACTCCATCTTCGACTATGGCTGAATATGTCGATGAGTGGGCTGCTAAAGGAAGATTGAACATCTTCGGAGAGACCATGAAAATTGAAGAAATGCAATCGGAAGCGGGTGCTGCTGGTGTGGTTCACGGTTCGTTGCAAGCTGGTGCTTTGACAACAACATACACTGCATCGCAAGGTCTGTTGCTGATGATTCCTAATATGTACAAAATTGCAGGTGAGTTGTTACCTTGCGTTTTCCACATTTCAGCTCGTGCTTTGGCTGCGCAATCATTATCAATCTTTGGTGACCACCAAGACGTAATGGCAGCTCGTCAAACAGGTTTTGCAATGTTCTTCACAAACTCTGTACAAGAGGTGATGGACTTAGCTGCTGTAACTCACTTGGCTACTTTGACTGCTCGTGTGCCATTTATGCACATTTTTGATGGATTCCGTACATCTCACGAAATTCAGAAAATCGAAATGTTGGAGAACGACGATTTGGCTCCACTGATTGACCAAGAGGCTTTGGCTGATTTCCGCAGCCGTGCTTTGAACCCAGAAAATCCTGTGGCTCGTGGTACTGCTCAAAATCCTGACATCTACTTCCAAACTCGTGAAGCTGCAAATCCATTCTACGATGCAGTTCCAGGTATTGTTGAAGATTACATGGCTAAAGTATCTGAAATCACTGGTCGCAAATACGATTTGTTCGACTACTACGGAGCACCAGATGCTGATCGCGTAATCTTGGCGATGGGTTCTGTTACCGAAGCAATCCGCGAAACTATCGACTACCTTAATTCAAAAGGTGAAAAAGTTGGATTAGTTGCAGTTCACCTCTACCGTCCATTCTCTGTAAAACATTTCTTGAAAGCTTTCCCAGCAACTACAAAACGTATTGCTGTATTGGATCGTACCAAAGAACCAGGTGCAAGCGGCGAACCATTGTTCCTCGATGCAAAAGAGGCATTCTACGGAAAACCAAATGCTCCAATCATTGTTGGTGGCCGTTACGGTTTGTCTTCTAAAGACACTACTCCTGCACACGTTAAAGCAGTATTCGACAATCTTTTATTACCAGAACCACGTTCAGGATTCACCATTGGTATTGTAGATGACGTGACATTCACATCATTGCCTTACCAAGATGAGATCGTTTTTGAGAACGGTCCTTACGAAGCAAAATTTTATGGTTTAGGATCAGACGGTACAGTAGGTGCCAACAAAAACTCAATCAAAATTATTGGAGATAACAGCGATAAATATTCGCAAGCTTATTTTGAATACGATTCTAAAAAATCGGGTGGATTCACTTGTTCTCACCTTCGTTTTGGTGATGATCCGATTCGTTCTACCTACATGGTAAATACGCCCGACTTCGTTGCTTGTCACGTACCTGCATACCTTCGTTTGTATGATGTAACTCGCGGCTTGAAACCAAACGGAACATTCCTTTTAAACTCTGTATGGAGTGCTGAAGAAACCAAGAAACATCTTCCAGACAATGTGAAAGCTTACTTGGCTAAAAACAAAATCAGGATGTTTATCATCAATGCAACCAAAATTGCGTCTGAAATTGGACTTGGTAACCGTACAAATACGATTCTTCAATCGGCATTCTTCAAAATTACGAACGTTATTCCTTATGAATTAGCGGTTGAAAAAATGAAATATGCTATCGTGAAATCTTACGGTAACAAAGGTGAAAAAATCGTGAACATGAATAATGCTGCGGTTGACCGTGGCGGTGAATTCGAAGAAATCGAAATCCCAGCAGAATGGGCTAAACTTGATTTCGCATTCTCAATCACAAACGATGATGCGCCTGATTTTATCCAAAAAATCGTTCGTCCGATCAATGCTCAAGTTGGTAACGACCTTCCTGTTTCGGCGTTCAAAGGCCGCGAAGATGGTACTTGGATGCAAGGAACTGCTAAATATGAAAAACGTGGTGTTGCTTCTCGCGTACCAGTTTGGATTGCAGACAACTGTATTCAGTGTAACAAATGTGCTTACGTTTGTCCTCACGCTGCTATCCGTCCATTCGTATTAGACAAAGACGAACAAGCAAAAGCTCCAAAAATGGATCTTTTGAAAGCAGTAGGTAAACCATTCGCAGACATGGCATTCCGTATTCAGGTTGACGTACTCGACTGTATGGGTTGTGATAACTGTGCCGATGTTTGTCCTGGAAACAAAAACGGTAGCGCACTCGAAATGGTGCCAATCGAACAAGAATATGACAACCAAGACAATTGGGATTTCATGGTGAATGAGGTGAAAACCAAACAACACTTGGTGGATGTAAAAGCAAACGTGAAAAATTCGCAGTTTGCAACACCACTGTTTGAGTTCTCTGGAGCTTGTACAGGTTGTGGTGAGACTCCATACATCAAATTGGTCACCCAACTCTTTGGAGACCGTCAGATGGTAGCCAATGCAACTGGATGCACCTCTATCTATTCTGGTTCTGCACCTTCTACTCCTTATACAACCAACGATGCAGGTCACGGACCAGCATGGGCAAACTCGCTGTTCGAAGACAACGCTGAGTTTGGTATGGGTATGTTGATCGCAACTGACAAAATGCGCGACCGTGTGCAACGCAACATGGAAGAGGCAATTGCCAGCGGAAAAATCAGCGAAGAGTTGGCAGGTCTATTCACCGAATGGATTGCAAAACGCGAAGATGCAGATGCAACAGTATTGTTGACTCCTCAAATCTTAGCTTTAGCAAGCCAATCAGACGTTCCACAATGTAAAGTTGTCGTTTCGATGAAAAACCAATTGATCAAGAAATCACAATGGATCATTGGTGGTGACGGTTGGGCGTATGATATCGGTTTCGGTGGTCTCGACCACGTAATCGCTTCGGGCAAAAACGTAAACATCTTGGTAGTTGATACCGAGGTTTACTCAAACACCGGAGGTCAATCGTCTAAATCAACTCCAATTGGTGCAATTGCGAAATTCGCTGCTGCGGGTAAACAAATCCGCAAAAAAGACCTTGGTCTGATTGCAACTACTTACGGTTATGTATATGTAGCTCAAGTGGCGATGGGTGCCGATCAAGCTCAGACGCTTAAAGCATTCCGCGAAGCTGAGGCCTACCCAGGACCATCGTTGATTATCGCTTACTCACCTTGTATTGCTCACGGATTGGTATTCGGTATGGGTAAAGCACAAGAGCAGACAGAAAGAGCTGTGGAGTGTGGATACTGGCACAATTGGAGATACAATCCAGCACTCGAAGCTGAAGGCAAAAACCCATTCATTATCGATTCGAAAGAGCCAAAATGGGATTTGTTCGAAGAGTTCTTGAAGAGCGAGGTGCGTTACACTTCATTGGCGAAACAGTTCCCTGAAGAGGCGAAAGAGCTCTTCATTGCTGCTAAACAAAACGCAATGAAGAAATTTGCAAACTACAAACGCTTATCTACAAGCGACTGGACTATTCCTGTTGCTGAATAAGATTCAATAAGCATCATTATCAAAAAAGCTCAATCGAAAGATTGAGCTTTTTTTGTGTGGAATTATTTCATCCGTTGTTTTTCGGAAATCTGCTTTATATACTTTGCAATTTCATTATATTTGCAAATAGAATCCTCCAAAAACCAAAGATATGCCACTATTTCAGCAAAGCGTAGTCGCCAAACACCTCAAATCGCTCGATAAAAAGTGTATCGGCGAGGCATATTCCTTATTCAAAGCGCATTTTCACAATCCTGCCATTCAGGAGAATATCCGCAGCAGCAAAGAGGAACAGTACCAAGGCGAATTCTTGATTGACTTGTTTGTGAATGTGCTGGGCTATACCAAAAGCCCTACTCCCAATTATAACCTCACGACCGAATACAAAAACATAAAAGACAGCAAGAAAGCCGATGGGGCGATACTTGTTGGCGAAGCGGTAAAAGCCGTCATCGAACTAAAAGGCACCAACACCACCGACCTTGGAAAGATAGAAGAACAGGCGTTTGGCTACAAAAACAATCAGCCGGAGTGTATTTACGTTGTCACTTCCAATTTCGAGAAACTGCGTTTCTACATCGACAACGCCATTGAGCACATCGAATTTAATCTGTTTACGCTTTCGGAAACGAATTTCGAACTGCTCTACCTCTGCTTATCGTTCGAAAGCATCAGAAACGGTATTCCCAAAAAGATAAAAGACGAATCGGTTAGTCAGGAAGACAAAGTGACCAAACTGCTCTACAAAGACTATTCGCAGTTTAAACAAGCGTTGTATCACGATTTGGTGGCAAACAATCCGCAATTCGATGCGTTGGTACTTTTCAAAAAGTCGCAAAAGCTGCTCGACCGTTTTCTGTTTCTCTTCTTTGCCGAAGACCGACACCTATTGCCTCCCAACTCTGTGCGCTTGATACTTAGCCAATGGCAGCAACTCCGCGATTTAGACGAATACACTCCGCTATACATTCGATTTATGAAGTATTTCGGACACCTCAACACCGGCTACAAAGGCAAACATTACGATGTGTTTGCTTACAACGGCGGGCTATTCAAAGCGGACGAAGTGCTCGACCATGTGATTATCGACGACGATTTGCTCTACACCCACACCCTGAAACTGTCGGAATACGACTTCGCCAGCGAAGTAGATGTAAACATCTTGGGGCACATCTTCGAAAATTCGCTCAACGAACTCGACGAGGTGAAGGCTCAAATAGAAGGGCTCGACATAGACAAGACCAAAACCAAACGGAAGAAAGACGGCGTATTCTACACCCCGAAATACATCACCAAATACATTGTGGATAGCACGGTGGGAAAACTCTGCACCGAGAAGAAGGCAGAATTGCAAATCGTAGAAGACGACTTCACGACTGACAAAAAGCGTCAATTGAAAACGAAACAGGCGTTGCTCGAACGCTTGACTGCTTACCGCGATTGGTTGCTACAAATCACCATTTGCGACCCGGCGTGTGGATCGGGAGCGTTCCTCAATCAGGCACTCGATTTCTTGATTGGCGAACACCGCTACATCGACGAGCTACAAGCGAAACTAACCGGCGCAACGCTCATCATGAGCGACATCGAAAACAGCATCTTAGAGAACAACCTCTTCGGTGTAGACATCAACGAGGAGAGTGTAGAGATTGCCAAACTTTCGCTCTGGTTGCGCACGGCACAACCCAACCGCAAACTCAACGACCTGAGTAACAACATCAAATGCGGCAATTCGCTCATAGACGACCCTGCTGTGGCAGGCGATAAAGCATTCGATTGGGCGAAGGAGTTTCCGCAGGTGTTTGGCAAAGAGGCCTCTACCGAGCCTATCGTAATTATACCAATTAACGAAAAGCCAGATTATCTGAAACTGATAAAAGAGAAGACGCTCGAAGCACAAGCCAAATCGGAACAAGCGCTTGCACTCTCACAAGAGGCCATCGAACTATCGAAAAAGGCATACGAATATGCAGAACAACTCGAAGCCGTGCAAGAACCTACCGCCAAATACGGCAACAAAGGCTTTGATGTAGTGATTGGAAATCCGCCGTATGGGGCTTTTTTTAATGATGTAGAAAAAGAATATTTGGAAAAAAATTACACTACGTATGAATATCAACTAAACTCCTACTCCATTTTTTACGAAAAGGGCTTTTCAATATTAAAAGAAAAGGGAATTCTTGGCTTTATAACCCCAGCAACATTTACCTATCAATTCTATTTCAAACGTCTAAGAAACTTTTTGCAGAAATTTAGACAAATTGCCATTTGTAAATATTGTTATGAAGTTTTTGAAGATGCAGGAATTGGTGATTCGGTCTCTTGGATTACTAGAAAATCAAAAAATGATTATTCACAAATATCAGTTTTGATTTGTAATTCCGAGAAGGATATTCAAAATGAAAGTTTATTAGTTGATTATGACAGATTACAATCAAATGATTCCACTTATAATTTATCGAACAATAGTCTTGACATATCAAGATTCCAAAACACATCTTTTGAGCCTCTTGATCTCATATCCGAAATAATTGTAGGAATAAAACCTTATCAGACAGGAAAAGGAACACCAAAACAGACAGCTGAAGATGTAAAGGAAAAAAGATTTACATCAGATATAAAAATAGATGAAACATTTATAAAATGCGTGATTGGGAAAGATTTTCATAAATATAAATTCATCAACGTCCCAGAAATGTATCTAAGTTATGGCAAATGGTTAGCAGAACCTAGGGAAAGTGCACCATTCTTTGAAGAAAAAATAATTCTTCGACAAACTGCTGATTCTTTAATTTGCAACCTAGATACAAGCGGCTGGATTAATCTAAACAATGTCTACAATATTGGTCAAAAGAATCACGGTTATAATTTGAGATATATTTTATCACTGTTGAATTCCAAACTATTAAATTTTCTATACCAAAATATTTCTCAAGAAAAGGGACGTGTGTTTGCTGAAGTCAAAAAGATAAATCTAACTAAATTGCCAATAAAACAAACTTCAACAGAAGAGCAACAACCTTTTATCAACAAAGCCGACCAAATGCTTTCAATCAACAAAGAGTTGCAAGAATCGGCACAACGGTTTCAACGCACCATTCAGCGGAAGTTCGATTTAGAAGATTTACCCGCTAAATTGCAAAATTGGTATTTGCTATCGTACAAAGAGTTTATTGCCGAGCTCGGTAAAAAGAAGATAAAACTCTCGCTTTCGCAAGAAGCTGAGTGGGAAGATTACTTCTTGCAAGAGTCGCAAAAGACACTCGCCATCAAAGCTCAAATAGATGCTACCGACCGCGAGATAGACCAAATGGTGTATGCATTGTATGGATTAACCGAAGATGAAATTCGGATTGTAGAAGGATAGTTATTTCACTCAAAGTCCTCGCTCAAAAGATGTTGAACGAGGGATTTGAATTTCGAGTATCTCATCCACAAAATCACAAAAACAGATCGCACCACGCATCGAAACGTTTGACATGCTGTTCTCCATACTTCGCCATGCTTTTACGCACTTTCTCTATCGATTTTTCGATGCCAGGTTTCGATTTGGAGTAGAATTTATCGGAAAAACAGATTAGTTGCTCTTCGAGCGAGACAGGTCGCATATCGCGCAGCGGAATACCTTTGTCGATGTGCTGAATATCGGCAATAGAAAGTCCGGTACCAGTGTGCCGTTCGCACACCAAAGCGTGCTGCGGATAGCTCTCAGCCTTCAACAAATCGCTGCCAAGGAAGCCGTGGCAAATGTAGGGCAGATCACCAAAGCAGCCAATGGATGGCGCATGTGTGAGATACATGCCAATATCGTGCAACATCGCTGCCTCCTCCACAAACTGTACATCGATATGCAATTCGGGATGACTCAACGCAAGTTGAACCGCCTTTTCTGCCACCAATCGGCTATGATCAACCAATATGGGGTATGCCATACTCTCTTCGGGGTAATATTTCTTGATTATCGCTATCGGATCCATCGATTAATTGTATTTTTGCTTCGCAATATTACAAAATAATTATGATACGAACATGGCTCTTCACCACATTCCTACTTTTAGCACTATTCGTCGGAAAAGCTCAAACTCTGCAAACCGGAGCCGATCGTTTGATGAGCGACTGCAAGCAGTTGAATGGTAAACGCATTGCGTTGGTGGTGAATCAAACATCGGTAGTCGGAGCAAACCGTACGCATTTGGTCGATACACTGTTAGCGAAAGGAATAAACATAAAGTTGCTGTTCGCACCCGAGCACGGATTTCGTGGCACAGCCGATGCCGGCGAAAAAGTGACCAATAGTATCGACTCAAAATCTCAACTCCCCATCGTATCACTGTATGGCAAAAACAAGAAACCGACCAAAGAGCAACTCAACGATGTAGATGTGGTAATTTTCGACATACAAGATGTGGGAGCACGGTTCTATACTTATATCAGCACGTTATATTATGTGATGGAGGCTTGTGCAGAGCAAAACAAAAAGCTGATTGTGCTCGACCGTCCCAATCCGAACGACTTTGTGGCTGGACCAGTGATGCAAGACTCATTACGCTCCTTTGTTGGCATTGTGCCTATTCCGTTGCTACACGGCCTTACCGTCGGCGAACTAGCGAAAATGATTAACAGCGAAAAGTGGTTGAAGTCGAAAACCAACATTTGTCCGCTTCAAGTCGTGAAAATGAGCGGTTGGAAACATCGTCAACCCTACTCGCTGCCAATAAAACCATCTCCTAACCTACCCAACGATCGCGCAATCAGCCTCTATCCGTCGCTTTGCTTTTTCGAAGCTACGGGAGTGAGCATTGGACGTGGCACTACGTTTCCATTTCAGGTAATTGGTTATCCCGATTCGACGCTAGGCAATTTTACATTTACGCCAATCTCATTAGCAGGTTTTGAGAAAAACCCGTTGCAAAAAGACCGTAAATGCTACGGAATTGATCTTCGCAATACACCATTCGAAGGTGGATTCACGCTCAGCTATTTTCTGGACTTCTACCGAAAATCGAACCTTGGCGAGCGATTCTTTACGAATCCACGATTTTTCGACCAATTAGTGGGTAATACTACCGTCCGTCGAATGATTGTGGATGGGAAAAGCGAAAACGACATTAATGAGGTGTGGCAGAAAGAGTTATCGCACTACAAAAAGATGCGCAAACAATACCTACTATACAGCGAGTAGTCATACGAAAGAAAACCTTTCGTTTCAAGACGAAAAAGAGCCCGTTATTTTTGGTGAAACTAAATTTTAGTGTAATTTTGCTACCCCGAAACCAACAAACAACCTGACTCGGTAGCTCAGTTGGTAGAGCAATTGACTCTTAATCAATGGGTCGAGGGTTCGAGCCCCTCCCGGGTCACACTTATTTTGATCTAAATCGCTGATATTCAATAGAGTATTAGCGATTTTCTTTTAAAATCCATTGATTTTCCCCATATTTTCCCCATCTCTTTTAAAAATGCCTAATTTTATTGGGTTTTTAACCTAACAGAATCACTTGAAATTAAGTTTATTTCACACTTGTTGATTTTTGAAAGAGTTTCATAATTCGAGAGTTGTTGGTGATGATTTCATCCAAACTGGAAAATTATTGAAGAAGAGTTCTGAACGAACGAATACACAAATAAATAAATATCCACAAAATAATAACTCATAAATAAGTTTTAAACAACCATTTACCTACAATAAAAAAGGATTGCAAGTCTTAATAGACAAACAATCCAAATCCATAAATAATCCTAATCATAAAGCCATCTATTTCTTTAATAAAATTAAACTCCCTATTCATAACGGTTTATCAATACCCAAGCGTTTTATTTTCGTCATCGTATTGATATGAATGCCCGCTAATTTGGCAGCTTCGGTGTGAGTCATGCCGCGTTTAATATAATCAAGTGCTTTACGGTTCTTGGGCTTGGATAGGAAGGAATGGACATCTTCATTTGTTCCACTTTTTCGTCCGGTGTAGGCGTGGCGCGCTTTAGCTAGTCGAATTCCTTCTAGCTGGCGCTCCTTTATCTGACTTCGTTCCATTTCACTAATGGTGGCAAGAATGGAGATGATGAGCTTTGAAATCGGATTCTCCTTTCCATCTTCATTGATCGTTGTCAGTCCTTGGTTAATGAAATAGACGGGGATCAGTTTTTGATTCAAGTATGAGAGTGTGTTTAGGATATCAAGCATATCTCTCCCCAAGCGATCGATAGTGATTGCACTAATCTTTGCCACGATTCCTCTTTCAATGTATCCCAGAATCTCTTTTCCTGCCGGTCTTTCAAAAAAGGGGATTGCGCCCGAACATTTGTCTTCGACCACTAAGTCAAAATCTTTCTCGCTGACACGCTGTCTGTCCGTGCGTTGATCAAGTGTCGAAACACGGGTGTATAATATGCTCAATTTTCTCCTAATTTTAGGTTTATCCATCTTATATCCTATTTTTGTGAGGTTTTCTTATTTTTAGGGGTTATTCTATCTGCATTTGCTAGGTTGCGACTCTCACAATTTAACCTACACCCCAAAATTGTGAGAGAGTGTGCAAAATAAAACAGGAGTTGCTGTTTCTCCTGTTTGTTGTGATTGTGCGTATTGCCTATGTTAGTGGCATTTTTCTGTTATTGTCGCTTTTTACACTCTTTGAGAAAAATCATCCATACAAATCCTCGTGCTTGCAGTTCGGAGACAATCCAAGTATCAGGCGTAATAAGGTCATGGGGATCTATTTCTCTGAGCTCTTCCACGATTGGGATTAGTTCAGGTTTAACAATCT
>JBMOKJ010000021.1:0-4925 GCA_049315325.1 Bacteroidales bacterium | reverse complement strand
AACCGTTTCAACGGTTTCAAAACAGTCTATCATGTCACATTCTTACAACAAAATCTGGATTCATGCCATTTGGGCAACAAAAGAACGTCAACCACTCATCAAATCGGAGATTGAACGAGCTTTGCACGAATTCTTATCTAACCAATTAAAAGAGTTAGGCTGTCGGGTGAGAATCATTAACGGAATGCCTGACCACATTCATTGCCTCTTCCTTCAAAACCCACAAAAACCAATTACCGACATTATCAAGCAGCTAAAAGGCAGTAGCTCGCATTACATTAATCAACAAAATCTAATACCAGAAAAATTCGCGTGGCAAACCGGATATGCCGCCTATTCGGTTAGCGAATCAGGTGTTGAGAAGGTATTTGATTACATTCGCAACCAAAAACAACATCATCAAAAACGTACCTTTCAAATTGAATTCGACCAGCTGGTCGATTTGCATAACATTGAAGAGGATAAGAATAAATTTTGAACTTTATTTAACTAATTATGAAATTCTCACATTCTGTATTAAACGAACTCAAATATTATGTGTACATATATTCACATCCTGAAACCAATGTTATATTCTACGTTGGAAAAGGTAAAGGAAATAGAGTTTTTTCGCATCTTTGCGATAAATCTGAAAGCAAAAAGGTACAATATATCGATGAATTGCATTCTCTTGGATTAATTCCAAAAATCGAGATTTTGATTCATGGATTAGAAAATGAAGAGATAGCTTTGAAAATTGAATCTGCAATTATTGATTTAATTGGGATGTCTAATTTAACGAACATACAAAGAGGTTATAAGAGTGCGTCCTTTGGAAGAATGACAATTGACCAAATTAAATCGTTATACGATAAACAAGAAATTAACATTGATGATCCATCAATATTGATTCGAATTAACAAAGCTTTTCGTTATTCAATGACTGAAACTGAGTTATATGATTATACAAGAGGGAGATGGAAAATAGATCCCCAAAGGGCGAAAAATGCTAAATATGGATTTGCAGTTTTTGAAGGTGTTATTCAAGAGGTATATGAAATTGCAGAATGGCACAAGGCAGGAACGACAGAAAGCGTAAGGCAACAAATTGAGAAAACTGGCCTCAATACTGAAGAAAGCCTAATTGGACGATATGAGTTCACAGGAAACATTGCCCCTCAGGCAATTAGAGAAAAATATCGTTTTATGTCTGTTGAACACTATTTTAAAAAAGGAAACTCAAACCCTATCATGTACATAAACGCCTAAATCCAAAATGGTTAAATCCATTCAATAAAATAATCGCATCCAATAGCCCACGGTTTAAACCGTGGGCGATAAATTATCACAAAAAAGAATCAAACTCAATGGAAATCTTCATTTCGCTGATTGCAAAGTCACTCTCCATCAATTCTAAACAGATACAAAATACAGTAGAACTCCTCAACGGAGGAGCCACCATTCCCTTCATTAGTCGCTATCGCAAAGAGGCGACCGGCGGACTCGACGAAGTGCAAATAGCCGACATCAAAGAGCTGCTCGAGAAACTCACAGAGACCGAAAAACGCAAGCAAACCATCCTCGCCACCATCGAAGAGCAATGCAAACTGACGCCCGACCTCAAACGACGCATCGAAGAGAGTTGGTCGCTCACCGAACTAGAAGACATCTACCTGCCCTACAAACCGAAACGCCGTACTCGTGCCGAAATTGCACGCGAAAAAGGCCTCGAACCGTTGGCAAAAATCATTATGGCCCAGCACGAGCCGAATCCTTCGCAACGTGCTCGTCAGTTTGTGAACAATCAAGTTCCGGACATCGAAGAGGCACTGAAAGGCGCACGAGACATCATTGCCGAATGGGTGAATGAAAACGAAATTTCCCGCAACTCTATCCGAAACATCTTCGCACGCGAAGCCATCATCACCACCACGCTCGTGAAAGGCAAAGAAGAAGAGGCTGCCAAATACCGCGACTATTTTGATTCGAACGAACAACTGAAACGTTGCACTTCGCATCGATTGCTCGCCATTCGCCGTGCCGAGGCAGAAGGTTTTCTGAAGGTGAATATCTCTCCCGAAGAGGAGCATTGCATCGACAAGCTGGAAAAAATATTTGTAAAAGGCGGCAACGACGCTTCGGAGCAAGTGGCTGAGGCGGTGAAAGACAGCTACAAACGATTGCTGAAACCCTCCATCGAGACCGAATTTGCCAACGAATCGAAAGCTAAAGCCGACATCGAAGCCATTCGTGTGTTTGCCGAAAACCTTCGGCAACTGCTTCTTTCTGCTCCGCTGGGGCAAAAGAAAGTGATGGGCATCGACCCCGGATTTCGCACAGGCTGTAAGGTCGTTTGCCTCGATGCACAGGGCAATCTGCTGCACAACGAGACCATCTACCCTCACCCACCGGCTAATGAACGCACGCAAGCTTCGCGCAAAATATCGCAACTGGTGGAGAGCTACCAAATCGAAGCCATCGCCATCGGCAACGGCACGGCCGGGCGCGAGACCGAACAGTTCATCTCGAACCTCCAATACAGCCGCAAGGTGCAGGTCTTCTCCGTAAGCGAAAACGGCGCCTCCATCTACTCCGCCTCGAAGGTGGCGCGAGAGGAGTTTCCCGACTACGACGTCACGGTGCGCGGATCGGTATCTATCGGTCGTAGGCTGATGGATCCACTGGCGGAACTCATCAAGATCGACCCCAAAAGCATCGGCGTGGGGCAATACCAGCACGATGTGGATCAGCCGTTGCTCAAGAAATCGCTCGACCAGACAGTCGAAAACTGTGTGAACCTCGTGGGCGTGAACCTCAATACCGCCAGCAAACACCTGCTCACCTACATCTCGGGTCTTGGTCCGCAACTGGCGCAAAACATCGTGAACTACCGTGCCGAAAACGGAGCTTTCGGCAGTCGCCGCGAGCTGCTGAAGGTGGCGCGTATGGGCGAAAAGGCGTTCGAGCAGTGCGCCGGATTCCTCCGCATACCCGAGTCTGACAATCCGCTCGACAACTCGGCCGTCCACCCCGAGAGCTACTCCATTGTGGAGAAAATGGCGAAAACGGCAAAATGCACTGTGCAAGACCTCATCACAAATAAAGAGTTGAAGAAATCGCTCAACCTCGCCGACTTCACCACCGACAAAGTGGGAATGCCCACGCTGCTCGACATCGTGGAGGAGCTCGACAAGCCGGGTCGCGACCCGCGCCGCATCATCAAGGTGTTTGAGTTCGACCCCACGGTGAAGACCATTGCCGACCTGCGCGAAGGGATGCGCCTGCCGGGCATCGTCACCAACATCACCAACTTCGGCTGCTTCGTCGATGTGGGCATCAAAGAAAACGGACTGGTGCATGTGTCGCAACTCGCCGACCGATTCGTATCCGACCCCACCGAGATTGTCTCCATCCACCAACACGTGGAGGTAAAAGTGGTATCTGTTGATTTGGAACGCAAACGGGTGCAGCTGACAATGAAGTTGGGGTGAGGAATTGAACTCTAAGGGGCGAAGACGCAAAGGGAGGAATTTTAATTCCATAGCAACCCTGTCAGTAAAATCCCCCCTTTGGTGCGGGTTTGTAACCCGTACCTTTTATTTAAAAAGTTTGTAATTGTATATTTGCTAGGCAAAAGAAGAAATTTGCAATTTTTTAAGTAGTTATAAACTGCTTAAAAAATTGGTTCAGCTTGTCCCGAGAAGCAGGAAGTCACAGACTTGCGCCAAGGGGGAGTACATGGTTCAGTTAATTGATGATAAAATATGAAAGAAAAATTATTTTTTGCGTTGTTTTGTTTTTTAAACATTGTATGTGCCTATTCCCAGTTAAATAAGAATACTCATATAGAGTCTGGGATCTTTGTTTGTAGGGCTAATCAATATTTAATTTATATGCAAGATGAATAACCTGAGTCTGAGTTATTATCTTATACAATTAAAGCTATAAATTTAAATAACAATGAAAAGTTAACGCTTGGCAGACAAATAAAAAATAAGTGTGTAAATATGTCTGATACTGTGTTATTGTATATAAAGGGTTCTGATCTAATGCTTTGTAATTTAGACTTAAAAAGAAAGACTGTATACTATAAAGCTGACAAAGACATGAGTATTATTGGGGTAAGTTACAATAAAAAAACTTCAAGTTTACTATTAACTCAGATCAACTTTAAAACAAAAGAACTGTATGTTAAGATATTAAATAGCAGAAAACAAATTGTCTTTTGTCAAAGGATTAAGGTCAACGATATGGAAATGGAAGGTGTAACTCCCATTTTGGGCACTTCTAATAATTTCTTCGTTTTTACTATTCAAGATAAATTGTATACAATTGATAGTAAGAATTTGGAATTAAAATTTGTTTCAAGTAAATGTGATAGTTACGCCCTAGTTAATGGGAAAGTGATATATTATAGATTTGTTACAGATGAAAAAACCGAAGGCTATTCTATTAATCTATCATCCAGAGAGAGTAAGAAAATAGACAACTCATTGAACGAGAGGATATATAATTGTGAAAAGTCGTTTTTATTCACTGCCAATATTGACAACAATTTTATTCCTACATATACTATTTGCAATAAACCTTATTTGTGGGTAAATAATAAGTGGAAAATTGTATCGGAATTTTTTGTGTATAGAGATAACAAACTTATCGTAAAAATGCCTCTTGAAAAGGGTGTAATAAAGGATAAGTATTTTCAATGGGAATTACGAGAATAATCCTGTAATGTATCCCCTCTATGGCGCAGGTTTGTAATCCTGTCCCACTTTATCACGGGTTTGCAACTCGTGATAATGTAATAGGGTTAGGTGCTTGGAGGCTGCATCGTGCTACTAAGGTTTAGTGGAAGAAAATAAGGTTTTTTCTCTTTATTGTAACCCTCTTTATAGCGAGTTTGCAACTCGTGATAAGGTTATAAGGTTTGGGGCTGTGGGCTGTAT
>JBMOKJ010000017.1:0-22313 GCA_049315325.1 Bacteroidales bacterium | reverse complement strand
TATTCACAATCGCTTCGTAAAGCTCTTGTTTTCCGCTGATTTGTTTTGGTTCGCCATTTGCTTTAGCAAAAGCATAAACGTCTTCGAAAGATAGTTTTCCTTCTTCGAACTCTTTCCCTTTGCCTGAATCGTAAGACGCATAACGCTCTGCAACTAGTGTAGGGATTGGAGATTGTTCCAAAATGGCAGCAGCAGCTTCCAAAGCACGTGCCATTACGTCCATTGCACCGATGTGAGCGATAAACAAATCGTTGTTGTCGGTTGAGTTACGACGGATTTTTGCATCGAAGTTCGTGCCACATCCTTGCATACCATCACCTTTCAATACCACCATCATCGCTTGAGTCAAGTCGAATACATCAACTGGGAATTGGTCAGTATCCCAACCGTTTTGAACATCACCACGGTTAGCATCGATAGCGCCTAACATACCTGCATCAACAGCACATTGCAATTCGTGCTCGAATGTGTGACCTGCCAATGTAGCGTGGTTTACCTCGATGTTCAATTTGAAATCGTTTTCCAAACCAAATTCTTTCAAGAAGCCGATAACAGTTTCAGCATCCACATCGTATTGGTGTTTCATTGGCTCCATTGGCTTTGGTTCGATCAAGAACACGCCTTTGAATCCTTTTGCACGAGCATAATCGCGAGCCATTTGCAACATGGTACCCATGTGTTGTTTTTCGCGTTTCATATCGGTGTTCAACAACGACATGTAACCTTCGCGACCTCCCCAGAATACATAACCACGACCACCTAGCGCGATTGTTGCGTCGATAGCGTTTTTGATTTGAAGCATTGCACGAGCAGCTGCGTTGAAATCAGGGTTAGTACTTGCACCATTCATGTAGCGTGCTGGTGAGAATACGTTGGCAGTTCCCCACATCAATTTGATACCTGTTTCTGCTTGTTTTTCTTTTGCATAAGCTACAATTGCCTGAAGATTAGCTTCGTATTCTTCGATGCTTGCGCCTTCGTCAACTAAGTCGATATCGTGGAAACAGTAGTATTCGATACCCATTTTTTGCATGAATTCAAAACCTGCATCCATTTTGTCTTTCGCTGCCTGCACTGCGTCAGTTGCGCCTACCCATGGGTGAACTTGTGTGCCTGGACCGAATGGATCGCCACCTTCAGCACACAATGTGTGCCACCATGCCATTGAGAATTTGAACCACTCAGCCATTGTTTTTCCATAAACTACTTTTTCTGGATTGTAGTAGCGGAATGCCATTGGGTTTTTACTTGCTGTTCCTTCGAATTTGATTTTTTCGATTCCTGGGAAATACACTTTTTGTGCCATAATAGATTGAATTAAGCCCCCTGCCCCCAAAGGGGGTTTTAGAAAGCATTTGGTTATAGTAATTTGTTTGTTATTGAATGAAAAATTTGATGTTTGCTTTTTGCTCCTCCCCTTGGGGGAGGTTGGGTGGGGTCTTTAAAGTTTGGTTTTCCACAACTGATACGCCTCTACATAAGCATCTTTGTCGGCTACAGAAGGCTCTATCACCTTCAGTTTTTCGAGCGTAGCGAATGCCTCAAAATTAGATTTGTAGATACCAACTCCGATGCCCGCACCTTTGGCAGCTCCCACCGACCCGTCTGTGTCGTACAATTCGATGGTTGCTCCCGTCACTCCAGCAAGCGTATCGCGAAAAATGGAGCTCATAAACATGTTGGCAAATCCTGCACGAATGATGCGTGTGTCCATGCCCATTGCCTGCATCACCTCCATGCCATAAGCAAACGAGAATACAATACCTTCTTGCGCAGCACGTAGCAAATGTGCTTTGTTGTGTTTGTTGAAGTTCACACCGTGAATGGAGCAACCAACCTCTTTGTTGTTGAGCATTCGCTCTGCACCGTTGCCAAAAGGAAGAATCGATACACCACCCGAACCAATTGCAATGGTATCGGCTAATTGATCAATCTCTTTGTACGAAAGATTTTCGGGAGCCACGTTTTTCTTCATCCACGAGTTGAGGATTCCGGTTCCGTTTACGCAAAGTAGGATTCCCAAACGATTGGCTTCCGCGGTATGATTGACGTGTGCAAATGTATTCACACGCGATTGTGGGTCGTAGTTTACTTGTCCGTTCACGCCATACACCACACCCGATGTGCCTGCTGTAGCAGCAATTTCTCCCGGATTGAACACATTGAGCGAAAGAGCATTATTCGGTTGATCGCCGGCGCGGTAAGTTACCGGAATACCTTCGGCCAGACCTAATTCTGAGGCAATTTTTGAAGTAACAGTTCCTTGCACAGTGAAAGTTGGAAGAATCGTAGGAATAATGCTTTCGTCGAATCCGTAGTAGTTGAGCACCTCAGTCGATACACGGTTATTTTTGAAATCCCACAACATGCCTTCCGAAAGTCCCGATACTGTAGTAGTGATATCACCTGTCAACTTCATCGCGATGTAGTCGCCAGGCAGCATGATTTTGTCGATTTTAGCAAACAATTCAGGTTCGTTTTCTTTCACCCAAGCGAGTTTCGAAGCAGTGAAGTTTCCCGGAGAGTTCAGCAAAGTTGATAAGCACTTCTCCTCGCCGATTGCTTTGAAAGCCTTTTCGCCATAAGGCACTGCGCGACTGTCGCACCAGATGATGGATGGACGAAGCACCTGCTGATTTTTGTCGACTAACACCAATCCGTGCATCTGATACGAAATACCGATGGCTTTGATTTCGTTGCCGTTAGCTCCCGATTGCTTGAGGATTGAATGGATGGAGTTTTTCATGTTTTCCCACCACGATTCGGGGTTTTGCTCTGCCCATCCCGATTTTACTGCGATGATTTCCATCTCTACTTTGGGTGAAAAATCAGATGCAACGCATTTGCCTGATTCGATGTTGACTAACGATGCTTTCACCGATGAACTACCAATGTCTATTCCTAATAAGTACATGTAAATTAGATTTTTACGTGTTATGTAATACGTTTATGAATGTGCTTTGTTGTATGTTTTTTTATCGAATCTGTAGTAGCGCGCTGCTCGGTGAGCCACTCCGGTTTGTCTTTCGTCGAGTGGAATGACATATTCCATCGTGGCGATTTTTTTGTGAAAATTCCGGACATCCGATTTTGTTCCGTAAATCTTGTCGTATAGCATTCTCAACTCGGCAGCAGTAAATTTTTTTGGCAGCAGTTCGAACAAAAGTGCGGGTTCTGTATGAATTTCTTTTCGGATGTATTTCAACGCTTCGAGTATAATTTCGTTGTGGTCGAAAGCCAAATCTCCTATTTCGTTCAGCGGACACCATTTGGCTTTGTGCTGCGACGAAAGTCGTTGGATTTTCTTATCAATACGAATAAAAGCCAAATAACCGACAGTGATGATTCGACCTATTTTTTGGTTTATGGCATTCTCGAGCCAGAATTTATCACGTGGATTTTTCGTACGTTCAGGATTCGCAAAACATTTAAACTGTTTGACGTAGATATCGCTAATTCCTGTCGATTCTGCCAAAACACGTTGCGCAGCATTGTCAACATCTTCGTTGTCATAAATCACGCTACCCGGCAACTTCTGATTGTTGAATTGGTTCGTATCTAGTTCACTGCCATACTCAATAAGGAGTGCGCTGAGTTGCAACCCATCAAACCCCAATAACACGCAGTCAACCGACAAATGAGGAAAAAAATTCTGATTGTGTTCCATGCTGTTTAGACTAACGGCAGCAAAGATAGAACGAATTTCTTCAAAAAATTCATCATTAAACGTGTTTATAAACATAAATATCTGATTACCAATACTATACATATCATATATAATACAATAAGATATTAGCAAAAATGCTCTAAATAAACACGTTGGGCGGTTTTATTATATTGTAAATAATACAATATCTTTTAGGCCACTTTTCTTGGGTAAAGGGCATAATTTAGAATGAAAATAGAAAAGAGAAATGTCTGAAGCGAAATCTTAGGTTTCAAATAAAAGAAATAGTACATGATATGTGAATAGCAGACCCATTTAGAGAATTCTAAACATTGAATTGAGAGACTTTATATCAAAAAATAGAAGGTACTAATTGGATAGGTGATTCAGTTTTACAATGCTATCATTTACATTTGCAACTAAGATTTCAAATCAAAACGCTCTACACCATTTATGTATGCTTCTACATCGAATTTTCGTTTACATCCATTGGCATTCATGTAGCGGATTTTTCCAAAAACTGGTCGTTCACCCCATGCACGATCATGCACTCCTCCTATTGCCCATTGGCATCCAACATAGCCATTTGGGTCGCGACCATCGATTGAATATTTGTCGTTCAGATAAATTGCAAACTGAAGCGCTTCTGCAGGAGATTTTGTCCATTCGAGAATCTTCTTTGCCCAATACATGCGCATATATCCGTGTATTTTCCCCTCTTGCAAAAGTTGTTTTTGAGCGGCATTCCATAGTAGATCGTGCGTTTTGGCATTTTCAAACTGCTCTATAGAGTAAAGGTATTCACGTGTATCGTGTTCGTGTTCGCTCAAGGTTTTCTTCGCCCAAGCAGCGACACCGGCAATATTATCGTAATTCGGATTATTGAAACAGTAATTATCAGATAATTCGCGACGAACAATCAATTCTTCGAGAAAAGCAGCTTTATCTAAAGCAGAGACATCCGCATTTTGAACTTCAAGTGCTACACGCTGCGCAGATAACTGCCCGAAATGAAGATATGGCGAGAGATTCGACTGGTGATTTTTCTCCGGGAAATTACGAAGTTCTGAGTATCCGTTCAATCGATATTCAATAAAATCGTGCAATGCCATTCGCGCAGAGGTTTCTCCTGATTCAAGTGAAAGTGGAGGTACAGATCGATCTATAAGCAAGTTTAAAAGACATGTTTCTGCATCAAACTCTTCTGTCGATTGTGATGCCGCTTTTTCTAAATCATTTTTTTGTTGATTTCTATCAGGTAAATCTCCTATAAAATCAGGCAACAATCGATTAATTTTGGGACGTATCGTATATGCAGCAAACTCTTCTTTAGTGGAAGCTACTCGGCATGGAACTATATTGTGTGCATCTACTTCGTAATGAGCAAACCCAATCTGCTCATTAATCCGATCTTTCCACTGCCGCTTTATTCTCAATGGATCGAAATCGGAAATTAGAGCGGTACATATATTTTTTCTTAAAAACAGAGGTAATTCTTCAATAGGATTTCTCTTTAGCACATAAAACGGAATCTTGAGGTCGGCTAATATTCGTGAAACTTCCGTTAGACCTTTCAGTAAAAAGTCGAACATGCGGAGGTTTGCACCAGGGAAATCTTCTGTCAAACAAAACACTACCACCAAAGGCTTATTCAATCTGCTGGCCAAACGAGCAGATGCCAACATAGCGTGATTATCAAAAACACGCTGGTCGCGACTCATCCAATACACAACTGATTCACCTTTGTCGTATGGGAGATTATTGAAAGAAAAAATCCGTTGATTATTCATTGTCCCTGTTTAATTAATTATATAAAACAATCTGCGTAGAGAAAGAGTTTTGCAACAGCAATAAAAGAGCATTTTGCAATCCCGATATTGCAATTCGAAAATTGTTCATTTTTAATATGTGAAATTGCTATAAATTATTCTTTTTTAAGTCCGATTATAGACTATTAAAACTATCAACTCAACTAAAAATCCTTAATTTTGCTTTCCAATTTATACAGAGGTCTGCAAAATAGTAACAACATACACATTTTATCTCAAAATTTATGCCTAAACAAGCCAAAGAAGCCGCTCTACGTTACCACGAGATGGGCAAACCCGGAAAAATTGAAGTAATTCCTACCAAACCCTACAGTACACAATCAGACCTCTCGCTCGCCTACTCTCCTGGAGTAGCCGAACCTTGTCTGGAAATCGAAAAAGATCCCGCAAACGCCTACCGCTACACCGCCAAAGGGAACCTCGTTGCAGTGATTTCGAACGGAACAGCCGTACTCGGACTTGGCGACATCGGTGCCTTAGCCGGAAAGCCGGTGATGGAAGGAAAAGGTCTCCTGTTCAAGATTTTTGCAGGAATCGACGTTTTCGACATCGAAGTAGATGAGAAAGATCCTGAAAAATTTATCCAAGCCGTCAAAGCGATTGCTCCTACCTTCGGGGGAATCAATCTCGAAGACATCAAAGCGCCAGAATGTTTCGAAATAGAAGAACGCCTGAAAGCTGAACTCGACATCCCGGTGATGCATGACGACCAACACGGTACAGCAATTATCTCTTCTGCAGGCCTAATCAATGCGTTAGAAGTTGTTGGCAAAAAAATTGAAGAAGCAGTCATTGTGGTCAATGGCGCAGGAGCTTCTGCTAGTTCGTGTACTAGACTCTACATGTTGCTCGGTGCAAAACGCGAAAACATCGTGATGGTGGACAGCAAAGGGGTTATATCAGTAGATAGAACGGACTTGACACCTTCTAAAAAATTCTTTGCCACAACTCGCAAAATCAAAACGTTGGCTGATGCTGTAAAAGGTGCAGACGTTTTCCTCGGCTTGTCGGTAGCCAACGTGCTTTCGCAAGAGTTGGTTCGCTCGATGAACGACAACCCGATTGTATTTGCCTTGGCTAACCCAAATCCGGAGATTTCGTATGCCGATGCCATCGCATCGCGTCCCGATATTATTTTCGCCACAGGTCGATCTGATCATCCTAACCAAATCAACAACGTGCTCGGATTCCCTTACATTTTCCGTGGAGCACTCGATGTGCATGCAAGTTGCATCAACGAAGAGATGAAATTGGCAGCTGTGCTTGCTATCGCCGAACTAGCAAAAAAAGATGTGCCCGATGTAGTGAATGCAGCTTACAATATCAGCCGCCTCTCTTTTGGTCGCGACTACATTATCCCAAAACCACTTGATCCACGTTTGCTAACAACAGTTGCGCCCGCAGTTGCGAAAGCAGCAATCGAATCGGGTGTTGCTCGCAAACCAATTTCAGACTGGGAGGCTTACAAAAATCAACTACTCGACTTGATGGGCAGCGACAACAAGATGATTCGCCGCTTCTCTGAAATGGCGCGTCAGAATCCAAAACGTGTGGTATTTGCAGAAGCCAATCACTCGAATATGCTAAAAGCTGCGGTTAAAGCAAAAGAAGAGGGATATTGCTTCCCAATTTTGCTTGGCAACGAAGAGCGCATCGAGAAATTAGCACAGGAACTAAACATTTCGATAGAAGGTATCGAGATTGTCAATCTACGTCACGATCGTGAAGAAGAGCGCCGTTCTCGTTTCGCGAAAATATTGACTGAGAAACGGGGCCGTCACGGCATGATGTTTAGCGAAGCTTTCGAAAAGATGAACGACCGCAACTATTTCGGGATGATGATGGTAGAAACCGGAGACGCCGATGCGTTTATCACCGGCACCTACACCAAGTACTCCGAAACCACACGCATTGCCAAAGAAGTAATCGGCATTCGTAAGGGATTCAACCATTTTGGCGCCATGCACATTGTAAACTCTAAGAAAGGAACATTCTTCCTCTCCGACACGCTCATCAACCGTCACCCAACACCCGAAACGCTTATTGACATTGCCAGATTGACCAACAACTCGGTGAAGTTCTTTGCACAAGAACCTGTGATGGCTATGATTTCATATTCTAACTTTGGCGCTGACGATGCAGGTAGCCCATCGGCTGTACACTCAGTAGTGCAGCATCTACACGAAAACTACCCAGAAATGGTAGTAGATGGTGAGATGCAAGTGAACTTTGCACTCAACAAAAAGTTACGCGACACGAAGTTCCCATTCAGCAAACTGAACGGAAAAGATGTGAACACGCTCATTTTCCCGAACCTAAGCTCGGCAAACTCAGCTTACAAACTGATGCGCGAAATGGCTGGTAGTGAGGTAATCGGACCAATCCAGATGGGATTGAACAAACCAATCCACTTTACCGACATCGAAACGGGCGTTCGCGACATTGTCAACCTCACCGTAATATCAGTAATTGACGCAATGGTTAGCGAAAAAATGCAAGGAAAGATGGACGTATAATCCTGTTTATCAAATACAAAAAAGACCTTCTTCGTTCAATCGGAGACGGTCTTTTTTATGCTAAGAAATGGCTCAAACGTAGCAGTAAATCGTAATAAAATGGCAGATTGTACCCAACAACACAAACACATGAAAAACGGCGTGATTAAACCGCATTCCTTTCAGGCTGTAGAGCACTGCTCCAACGGTATATGAAATCCCACCTGCAAGCAACCAACTTAACCCCTCGGACGACATATTTTTCATCAACGGACTGACAGCAAAGACGATAATCCACCCCATCACCACATATATCACGGTAGATAGAATCTTATATTTTCCCATAAAAAACAGCTTCAAGGTGATGCCTACCAAAGCTGCGCCCCACGCAATTCCGAAAATCGTCCAACCAACCCATCCGTGCAGGGTAACGAGCGTAAACGGGGTATAGCTGCCGGCAATCAGCACATAAATCGATGCATGGTCGAATACGTTAAGCCTCGAACGAACTTTGGGCGTTTTCGAATTGTGGTAAATGGTCGAAGCAGAATAGAGCAAAATCATGCTGAACCCAAAGATCGAAAAGCTCACGATGCGCCACACATCACCCAAAGCTACTGCGCGCAACACCAGCATCACCAAACCGACAATACTCAACAACACACCCAAGCCGTGCGACCACACATTAATACGCTCTTCCACGGGTTCGTAAAACCGCACTCCCTGTTTATACATAACTTTTCGTTTAAATTCGAGCACAAAACTACTGAATAAACAGTGAACAATACGTAAAGTTCTTTCTTTTCTATATTTAGGTAACAGTGTTGAATTAGGAAACCCCGCCATTTTTAGCTACTTTTGTACAAAATTATTCGAAATGAAACCGCAAAAGAATTCCGACAAAGATATACAGTTGACAGTCTCTGAATCAGCAGAATTACTTAACTTTTTACTCGAAAAGTCGAACGGAAAAAGTCGAAATCACATCAAATCGCAGTTGGCTCACAAACAGATAAAAGTAGGAAATAAACTGATTTCTCAATTCAATTATCAGCTCCACAAAGGCGACATCGTATCGATTATGCCCAACCGCAAAAACGAAGCCAAACCACTGCCAGGCATGGAAATTGTTTACGAAGACCGCTATGTGATTGTAATAAATAAGGAAACGGGGCTACTTTCTATCGCTACTGACCGCGAGAAAAGAGGTACGGCCTACAGCATTTTGAGCGATTATGTAAAAGAGAAACATCCTAAGAATCGGATTTTTGTACTTCACCGACTCGATCGCGAAACATCGGGTTTGATGATGTTTGCCAAAGATCAAGAGGTGCAGGAAATTCTTCAATACAACTGGGATACTGCAGTTTCGGCTCGTTCTTATGTTGCTTTAGTAGAAGGTGAAGTTTCTCCATCTGAGGACACTATTGTTTCTTGGTTAAAAGAGGGCAAAACATTCGTCGTTCACTCTTCTCCTATCGACAATGGCGGCCAAAAAGCAATTACGCATTACCGCACAATTAAGTCTAACAAAAACTATTCCCTACTTTCTGTTGAATTAGAAACTGGACGTAAAAACCAAATCCGGGTGCAGATGCAGAGCATCGGTCATCCTGTTGTTGGAGATAAGAAATATGGAGCAACTCACAACCCAATCAAACGTGTTGGGCTACATGCGATGGAACTATCATTTACGCATCCAGTAACGAATGAAACGTTGGAGTTTTCAACACCAATACCACGAAAGTTCAACACCGTTTTTGGTGCAGAAAAACGCGAAGAGACATCACGAAAACAGACTACAAAAAGATAAAAAAAAGCCCATTTCGAAACAACGAAATGGGCTTTTCAATTCTATAATAATTGGTTCAATTACTCTTCGGAGAGCCGAAAGAAACAAGTTGAATATCAAAAATCAAAGTTGAATAAGGCGAAATGCCACTTGTGCCATTTGCTCCATAAGCTAAATTCCATGGAATCACAACGCGCCTTTTTTCTCCAGCCTTCATTTGCATTAAGACTTCAGTCCAGCCTCTCACTACATCTTTCACTTTAAACGTTCTTGTATTTTCGTTTTTATACCAATCAGGAGTTGAACCCGAGTAAGTGGCATCAAACAATTTCCAATCAATTAAACGTCCTTGATAATGTACAATTACAGAATCAGTGTAAAGCGGAGAAGTGCCAGTGCCGGCGGTAAAAATCTTCGAATAGTAACTTCCGCCTCCTCGATTTGCCGGAACTTCCACCAAAACAAATCCTGCACTATCTTTCATATTCGTGAAATAAGACTCGTTTTGCGCTTTCCAAGCAGCATAAGTCTCCGCAGGGTCGGTGGTTGTCAAACAAGATGTTGTGAAAACAGCCAACAACAAAACTAGAAAAGGAAAGAAATAGTTGGTTTTCATTCGTTATAAGTTCAATTTACAATTTACTCAGTAATTTTCTTGAAAAGCTCTTTCATACTCACCTGATCGCCAATAATTGAGCGTAATTGGTCGATCGAAACACGTTCTTGTGTCATTGTATCGCGGTGACGAATGGTAACAGTATTATCTTCTAGCGATTGGTGATCGACCGTCACGCAGAAAGGAGTACCAATTGCATCCTGACGACGGTATCGTTTACCGATCGAATCTTTTTCGTCGTACTGACAATTAAAATCGAACTTCAAATCGTTGATAATTGCACGTGCTTTATCAGGTAAACCATCTTTCTTCACCAGTGGCAAAACTGCCAATTTCACTGGAGCTAAAGGAGCAGGCAATCTTAGAACAACACGAGTATCGCCTCCTTCGAGCGCCTCTTCTTTGTATGAAGCGGCCATCACGCTGAGGAACATACGATCCACTCCGATTGATGTTTCGATCACGTAAGGAACGTAAGACTTATTCAGTTCAGGGTCGAAATATTGTTGCTTTTTACCCGAATATTGCTCGTGGCTGCTCAAATCGAAATCTGTTCGAGAGTGAATACCTTCAACTTCTTTGAACCCGAAAGGCATTTCAAACTCAATATCTGTAGCGGCATTGGCATAATGCGCCAACTTATCGTGATCGTGGTAACGGTATTTTTTGTCACCTAACCCAAGAGCTTTGTGCCATTTCAGGCGACGATCTTTCCACCAATTGAACCACTCGAGCTCTTCACCCGGACGAACAAAGAATTGCATCTCCATCTGTTCGAACTCGCGCATACGGAAGATAAACTGACGTGCAACGATTTCGTTACGGAACGCCTTACCAATCTGAGCAATACCAAAAGGAATGCGCATACGACCGGTTTTTTGCACGTTCAGGAAGTTTACAAAAATACCTTGAGCCGTCTCTGGTCGAAGGTAGATTTTCATAGCACCATCGGCAGTCGAGCCCATCTCGGTAGAAAACATCAGGTTAAACTGACGAACTTCTGTCCAGTTTTTGGTTCCACTAACGGGGCAAACCACTTCGTAATCAATAATAATCTGACGCAATTCATCAAGGTTAGCATCGTTCAGCGCTTTCGCAAAACGAGTATGAATCTCGGTTTTCTTAGCTAAATTCTCTTGAATGCGAGGATTAGTCTGACGGAAAAGCGCTTCGTCGAAATTCTCGAATTTCTTCGCGGCTTTCTCCACCTCTTTATCAATTTTATCATCGATTTTGGCCATTAAATCTTCGATGAGCACATCGGCACGGTAGCGTTTTTTAGAATCTTTGTTATCGATCAACGGATCATTGAAAGCATCTACGTGACCCGAAGCTTTCCAAATGGTTGGGTGCATAAAGATAGCAGAATCGAGCCCTACAACGTTTTCGTTGAGAAGCACCATACTATCCCACCAATATTTTTTGATATTATTTTTCAGCTCAACGCCCAACTGACCGTAGTCGTAAACGGCGGACAAGCCATCGTAAATTTCACTCGATTGAAATACAAAGCCATACTCTTTGCAATGCGATACCAATTTCTTAAAAACTTCTTCTTGCTGTGCCATAAGGTGATAAAACGGGGTTCTGTCATTGAGGGCAATAACCCAAATTCTACATTACTATTTTAAGTCGTGCAAAGTAAGTGATTTTTTTCGATTTACCGTTTTATCTCGCTTCACTTTCTGTTCGAATATCTCTTTGATAAGACAATTAGAATAGAAATTAAGTTTTTTTATAAGAGAACTCACCAATTCAAGTTTACTTGTCAAAAGGCAAGTAATCGCCGAACAATTTGAGGCTGAATATTTAATAATCTCAAAAATAGTTTTATTTTTGTTGCAAAACAGGATATATATATCATCAACACAATCAGAATGGACTTTTCTGCAACATCGAATCTCTCAATTCACAAAATATTTGAAGCTCAGGTTGAAAAATCGCCCAATCAGATTGCGATTAGATTCTACAACCAGCAACTCACTTATACAGAGCTAAATAACTTATCAAATCAGTTAACCCATTTGCTGATTGCAAACTATGACCTTGCTCCGAAAAGTGTTGTAGCCATAATGTCAGACCCCTCGGAGTGGATTATTATTAGCATGTTGGCTATTCTCAAAGCGGGATGCACTTACCTGCCTCTTTCTTCACAATTTCCCAAAGAACGAATTGCCCACATGCTGAAAGACGGAGATGCCGCTGTTACACTCTCTCAACCCCATTTGCAAGGCAAAATAGACGGCACAACATCTCAAATCGTTAATCTCGAGCAAATCAAAAATAAGTTAGATTTCTATTCAAAAAGCAACCCATCGACATCCGAAAGTAGTAGTGAATTAGCCTATATAATGTACACTTCGGGCACAACCGGCATTCCTAATGGGGTAGAAATCACTCATCGTGGAATTATCAGGTTGGTTTGCGGTGCAGATTATATACCGTTTAACGAAGATTTAACCTTCTTGCAACTTTCGGCCTTTACCTTCGACGCTTCAACGTTCGAAATTTGGGGCGCCTTATTAAATGGGCACAAACTCATAATTGCGGATGAACGACCCATTGATTTTCACAAACTAGACTCCCTGATAAAAACAGAACAAGTTAATTGCATTTGGCTGACAGCAGCGCTATTTAATGCACTCATCGAGGAATATCCGCAAGCTCTTTCAACCATCAAATATCTGCTTACAGGAGGTGAAGCTCTTTCGGTAAAGCACATTCTAAAAGCTCAAAAACTTTTGCCTGAAACAATTTTCATCAACGGTTATGGCCCCACTGAAAGCACCACTTTTGCCACAACCTACACTATACCAACACTAACGGAAGAAATTGATTCCATTCCCATTGGCAAAGCGATTCAGCATACACTAACTTACATCCTAAACCCCGATCTGACCCTCACCCCAAACGGAGAAATCGGAGAATTATACATTGGCGGATTGGGTTTGGCAAATGGCTATCGAAATCAGCCCAAACTAACGAGCGAACGATTTATACAAAACCCTTTCTCTGATGATAGGAATGACAGATTGTATAAAACGGGCGATTTATGCAGGCTCGACACGGAAGGCAATATCATTTTCTCAGGAAGAATAGACCATCAATTAAAAATCCGTGGATTCAGGGTCGAAATTGGCGAAATAGAGCATACTCTTAGCAAATATCCGAATGTGAATCAATGCGTAGTCATTCCTCGTAAAACCAATTCGAGCATCGAGTTGATAGCCTATTTCACAGGGATAGTAAAATCAGATACCGAACACGAAGTCGAGCAATGTTCGACGATTGAAATTAAAGGGCTCAAAGAAGCCCTCAAGGGGTGGTTGCCAGAGTATATGATTCCTAACCAATTCATCGAACTCAACAAACTACCACTGAACCTTAACGGAAAGATTGACCGAGAGAAATTACCTTACGCTCCTAAAAAAAGGAGCAATGAGCAGGCAGATTCTTTTACTAAATTAGAAAAGGAAATCGTTGATATTTGGGCAGATATCGCACAAGTTGACACGGTCGCCAAAGAAGAGAACTTTTTCGAAGCCGGAGGACATTCGCTACAAGCTACACAGTTGGTTTATAAAATCAATAAAACCTACAACTGTTCGATAAAACTGAGTGAGTTTTACAGGAATCCCACGATTGATTTTCTCTCCAAAGAAATTACTGAAACAGACGCCTCTAATCAACCTTCGATTCAGCTAAGCAAAAGACCTGATCAGAAGTACCATATTCTCTCATCGCCACAAGAGCGAATGTGGATTTTTAAAGAATACAACGAAAATAGTGCCGCATACAACGTTCCTATGAAATTCGAATTGAAGGGAATGTTAGATAACGCTCTTCTTGAAAAAGTCTTAAACTTCATGGTACTAAGACACGAATCATTTAGAACTTCGTTCACTTCGATTGATGGAAATCCAGTCCAATACATCACGCCATTTATAGAAAGAGAGCTCGAGTGCATCACAACTACGACTAATGAAATTGATTCGCTCCTTTACAGAGATGCATCTGAGCCGTTTTACTTCGATGAAAACTCTTTTGTCAGATATAAGCTTTACGAATTAAGTTCAAATCATCATATCCTTTTTCTGAATATTCACCACATCGTTGTTGATGGCTGGTCTATTGGTCTTATCAAAAGAGAGATCAATCATTACTACAACCACCCCAATGAGATTGATTTTGAGAATCAAACTTTTTCTAAAATCGAATACATCGACTACGCTATTTGGCAAAAGAATCAGATTAAAACCAATATATATCAAGATCATATTCAATTTTGGAAAGAGAAAATCGGAAAGAATCCTATTCCAACTGAATTGACTCTAGATTTCGAGCGACCCAAAATTCAAACATACAATGGAAAAGTCTCTCAAATTACACTATCTAATGAACTGATTGACAAAATTCTCTTACTCGCAAAGAAATATGGAGTCACGCTAAACATCTTTCTTTTGACGTGTTTCAAAATCCAATTAGCACGGTATACAAACCAAACATCTCTCATTATTGGAAACTTAAATGCTAATCGCGCTCTAAAAGAATTTGAAGATATTATTGGTTTCTTTGTAAACAGCACAATCATCTCAACAACTATTTCAGAAAATCTGACTTTCGAAGAATACCTTCACCAGGTCAAAACAACCTATACTGAAACGCTTGAATATCAGGAAATACCATTCGAAACATTGGTTGAGAAACTCGTTGAAAAAAGAGACCCAAGCAGATCGCCAATCTATCAAATATTGTACATTTTTCAAAATGCTTTTGATGTCGAGATGCGCCTTAACGGTCTAAACTGCGATATTGACTATATCGACAATGGTACATCAAAACTTGATTTATCATTTATTGTAGAGCTGTACAATGACTCTTATCGCATTAAGATTGAATACAACACAGATTTGTATGCCGACAGAACGATTGATTTCTTTCTTCAGAATTTCATTGCAATCACAAACCAGATTCTGTCTCAACCAACAATTAAAATTTCGGATATCGATATTGTCAACCCGACTGAGAAAGAAATCCTCACCAATTATCACTATAGTTCTTTTAGCGCTGAGAAAACAATCCACCAACTCTTTGAAGAACAAACTAAAAAAAAGCCGGATGCTACTGCGATTATCTTTGAAAAAAAAGCATATTCTTACGACGAAATCAACGAAAAATCAAATCAACTGGCTCACTTATTAAGGCTGAAAAAGAAGAAAAAGCAAGATGATATTATCGGTGTCATGATGCTTCGTTCAGAGAAGTTATTTATCGGCTTATTAGGTGTGCTGAAGTCGGGAAGTGCCTATTTGCCAATAGATTCGAACTATCCCATAGATCGAATTATGTATATGATTGAGGATAGCGGTATTTCAACCATAATCTGCGATGAAAACACAAGATCGGTATTATCAAACATCGAATTGAATATCGAAATTATAACCATTGAGCAATCTAATCTCTCTGATTATCAGCTAACAAATCCGACAATAGACATTCAACCAACAGATTTGGCATACACGATTTACACGTCTGGAAGTACCGGCAAACCAAAAGCTGTAATGCTCGAACACAGATCTGTCGTAAATCTGATAGAAGGAGTTAATCGTCAAACAGATTTACATCAACATAAAAACATAATCTGCCTTACAACATTCTGTTTCGATATTTTCGTGGTTGAGTCTTGGGTTCCGTTGACGCAGGGAATGACTATAGTTATGGCTAGCGAAAATGAGAATCTCGACCCTGATGAAGCTGCGAGACTAATTAAAGACCACCAGATTGAGTGCCTACAAGCGACGCCATCGCGAATAGAGTGGCTGCTTTTGAGAGATCAATTTGCAACTAATGCTAAAGGATTAAAAACAATTTTAGTTGGAGGCGAAGCATTTCCCTCTAAACTTACACTAAAGTTGCAAAATTTGACTTCTGCATCAATTTTCAATATGTATGGCCCTACCGAGACAACGGTTTGGTCAACCTACAAAAAAATTACAGACACTCAAATTACAATTGGCTATCCTATTCAAAACAACTCAATTTACATTTTGGATGCCAACAAAAGACTCTGCCCAATAGGAGTTGTCGGTCAGATTGCTATTGGTGGACTAAGTTTGGCAAGAGGTTATTTGCATAACGAAACAGCGACTAAAGAAAAATTCATCACCATTCCATCCATTCCGAACCAGCGCATATATCTTACAGGCGATTTGGGAAGGAGACTTCATAACGATGAATTTGAGTGCTTAGGAAGGCTCGATTTTCAAGTAAAAGTAAGGGGTCATCGCATCGAATTAAGTGAAATTGAGACTGCAATTCTTCAAAACAGTAAAATTAGCGATTGTGTTGTAGCCACAAAAGAGATGAACAACCAGTCAGAATTAGTGGCTTATGTCATCATTTCGGATAACAATGTGGATCAATCCATAGAAATTTCAACCCTGAAAACTCAGCTCCGTAACAAATTGCCAAACTACATGATTCCGATGCATATAATTGCAATGGATAGTTTCCCTCTAAACAACAATGGCAAAATTGAAAGAAAAGCACTGCCAATTCCAAATGCTGCCACAGCAGCAACTATCCCAAAAGAAAAATCGGAAGAAGCACTGAATGAAACAGAAAAAGAATTGCAGCAAATTTGGCAGCAAATACTTGGTATTAATGCAATATCGAAGCACGACAATTTCTTTGAATTGGGAGGATACTCTCTTTTAGCTATTCGGCTAATTCACGAAATAAACACCAAATTCTCGTTACACCTTACCCCAAAGGTCATTTTTAATAGTCCGACAATCGAGCAACTTTCGAATGAAGTAGAAGGTGGTCAAAAATCACATTATAATAGTCGCATCGTAAAAATAAAAGATGGTAAAGGAGAGCCTATCTTTATGGCTCCAGGAGTTGGAGGAAATGCATTTTCTTTCCAAAATTTTGCTCAACATTACAAAGACAATCACCCTATTTATGTTCTGGAATATCCTAAAATAACAGAAGTGCAAGATATAAACAATATGCAACAATTTGCAACTTATTTTATTGACTCTATTTTAGGAATAAATAGTGAAGGTACAATTCATTTAATTGGTTATTCATTTGGAGGGCGTTTGATTTTTGAGATTGCTACACAGCTTCAAATGAAAAGTAAATCAATAGGATTATTTGTGGTTATTGATACGTTTGGTGTCACAAAATTAAGATTTAAAACAAGCATTCTTCAAAAAATATTTGAAGATTTCACTGTACTCGCGAAATTAAAATGTATCAATAAAATCAATTTTATTTGTAATAGAACATTAGAAACTTTAGTCCAGTTCTCTTCCAAAAAGAGAAGCCCAAGATTAAAAGATTCACGTTCTTTTTTTTCGGTAGAAGACAATGCCAAGACCATGAAAATCTTTGAGTCACATCAGAATAGCACGATTCTCAAGACGAATCTTATGTTATTTAAAGAGACCGATTCAATGTACATCAAGTCATTCCAGACTTCAAAAATATTTTTCATAAACCGTGCATTTCCTGATTTATATTGGAGAAAAAATATCGATGGAAATATCAAAATAATCCAATGCGATTGTCTTCACACTGAGTTTATGGATTATCTTCATGTAAAAAACATCATTGCTGAGATTAAGAAGTTCATGCCACAGTAATCGTTGAAATTATTTAGTGGAGGTGTTCATAACTTTTTATCTTCACCCAAGCAGAAACAAAACTTATATCGTATTTTTGTAAAAAATCTACGATATCGATATGTCACAATTTGTACATTTACACGTTCATTCGCACTACTCAATACTTGATGGACAAGCGTCTGTACAAGCACTTGTAGATAAGGCTATTGACGATGGAATGAAAGCAATTTCTCTCACCGATCATGGCAATATGTTTGGTGTAAAAGAGTTTTTCAATTACGTAAATAAGAAGAATGGCAAATACAATGATGAAATCAGTCATCTAAGGAAAGAGATTGAACATCATCTGGATATAGACGGAGCAACTGATACCGACTCTTACGTCGTCGAAAGAGAACAAAAAATCGCCTCTTTAGAAAAGAAATTCTTCAAACCAATTCTTGGATGCGAAGCTTACGTTGCCCGAAACGGCCGACATATTAAATCAGGCAAAGAGAATTTAAGTGGGAATCACTTAGTTATTCTAGCGAAAAACAAAGTAGGATATCATAATCTTATCAAATTAGTATCACACGGCTGGACAGAGGGTTTCTATGGCCGCCCAAGAATTGACAAAGAGATTCTCGAAAAATATAAAGATGGTCTCATCATCAGCACAGCATGTCTCGGAGGTGAAGTTCCAAGGCTGATTGCTCAAAACCGATTAGACGATGCTGAAAAAACCATTTTATGGTTCAAGTCGCTATTTGGAGAAGATTTCTACCTCGAGATGCAACGACACGAATCAAATCATCCTACTGGAGATCAAGACACATTCAAGAAACAACAGGCAGTAAATAAGGAGCTCATTGAACTTGCAAAAAAAACTGGTGTAAAATTAATTGCTACCAACGATGTTCACTTTGCGAATGAAGAAGATGCAGATGCACACGAGCATTTGATCTGTCTCTCCACAGGAAAAGATTTGAACGACCCCAACCGAATGCGCTACACCAAACAGGAGTGGCTCAAGTCGCAAGAACAGATGAATACCATATTTGCTGATATGCCTGAAGTGTTAGCTAATACGGTTGAAATAGCAGACAAAGTTGAGTTTTACAGTATCAATAGCGATGCTGTTATGCCAGAATTTCCGCTGCCCGAAGGTTTTACAAATGATGGTGAGTTTCTGAAACACCTCACTTATGAAGGCGCAAAAATTCGCTATCCAGATTTAACAGATGAAATTAAAGAACGAATAGATTTCGAATTGGAAACCATACTCAATATGGGATTTCCAGGATATTTTTTAATTGTACAAGATTTCATTGCTGCTGCTAGACGAATGCACGTTGCTGTAGGTCCCGGCCGTGGTTCCGCTGCAGGTTCTGCCGTTGCCTATTGCCTTGGGATAACAGATATCGATCCAATAAAATATGACCTTCTTTTCGAACGATTCTTAAATCCAGATCGTATATCGATGCCCGATATTGATATCGATTTCGACGACGACGGACGAGGCGAAGTACTCCGCTGGGTAACAGATAAATATGGCAAAGAGAAAGTGGCACACATCGTTACCTTCGGCACAATGGCTACAAAGTCGTCGATTAAAGATGTTGCTCGCGTACAAAAGCTCTCTCTTTCCGAGTCCGACCGCCTCACCAAATTGATTCCAGACAAGATTCCAGATAAAAAGGTGAATCTCAGAAATGCCATCGAGTTTGTTCCTGAACTGAAAGCTGCTGCTATGTCTCCCGATCCGTTGATGCGAGACACATTGAAATATGCACAAATGCTTGAAGGAACGGTAAGAAACACCGGTGTTCATGCTTGCGGTATTATTATTGGAAAGGACGATTTGACAAACTACGTCCCTATAAGCACTGCTACAGACAAAGAGACGGGTGAATCTATGATTGTCACTCAATATGAAGGCTCTTTAATTGAAGATGTCGGAATGTTGAAAATGGACTTTTTGGGTCTGAAAACACTATCTATCGTAAAGGATGCGTTGGAGAACATTCGCATAACTAAGAATGAAGAGATTGATATTTCAAAAATCTCACTCGAAGATGAAAAGACTTATCAATTATATAGTACAGGGAAAACCACAGGAACTTTCCAGTTTGAGTCTGCAGGGATGCAGAAATACCTACGAGAACTTCAACCAACCAAATTTGAAGATTTGATTGCGATGAATGCACTTTATCGTCCAGGTCCAATGGATTATATCCCATCATTTGTCGCACGCAAACATGGTAGGGAGCCTATTGAATATGACATTCCTATTATGGAACGTTACCTGAAAGACACCTACGGAATTACAGTCTATCAAGAGCAAGTAATGCTTCTTTCACGCCTCCTCGCCAATTTCACTCGTGGCGAATCGGATGAATTGCGTAAAGCGATGGGTAAGAAGTTGATTGACAAGATGAACGCCCTCAAAGCAAAATTCATTGAAGGAGTGCAAAAGAACGGACACGACCCAAAAGTGTGCGAAAAGATATGGGCGGATTGGGAGAAATTCGCATCTTACGCTTTCAACAAATCACATGCAACTTGCTATTCGTGGGTGGCTTATCAAACAGCCTATCTCAAAGCCAATTATCCATCGGAATATATGGCTGCCGTATTGAGTCGAAATATCTCGAATATTACGGAAATCACGAAATTTATGGACGAATGCAAAGCGATGGGCATCGAAGTACTCGGTCCAGATGTGAACGAGAGTTTCCATAAATTTTCTGTAAATAAAAAAGGTCACATTCGATTTGGATTAGGGGCAATCAAAGGTGTGGGCGAAGGAGCTGTTGAAGCAATTATTGCTGAGCGTAAAAACGCTCCTTTCGAAAGCATCTTCGATTTTGTTGAGCGGATTAATCTGACTGCTTGCAACAAGAAGAATATGGAATCGCTTGCGTTAGCTGGTGCATTCGATAATTTTGAAGAAATCAATCGTGAGCAGTTCTTCGAAGTATCAGGCAAAGACGATACCTTTTTAGAATCGTTATTAAGGTACGGGAATAAGGTACAAATTGACAAGAATGCTCAAACAAACTCACTCTTTGGCGGTATAAATGAGATCGATATTGCCAAACCTGATATACCATACACAGAATCGTGGTCTGAACTTGAGAAGTTGAATAAAGAGCGTGATTTAGTTGGTATTTATCTTTCGGCTCACCCACTCGATGAATATGCGATCATATTAAACCATGTTTGCAATACACGAATGACTGAGATCTCAAACAGAGCAGAACTTTCGAGCAGGGATATTACGTTGGGTGGAATTGTCACGAACGTGAGAATTGCTAACACCAAAAATGGCAAACCATTCGGTGTAATGAAAATTGAAGACTATTCCGGAGCTGGAGAAATTGCACTTTTTGGCAATGATTTTATAGAATACAAAAACTATTTTACACCAAATCTGTTTCTTTATATCAGAGGGCGGTATGTTGCTCGAAAATACAATGAAGCCGAATACGATTTCAAAATTACATCTGTTGAATTACTCAATGATGTGAAAGAAAAGTTGATTGAAAAAATCACGGTCAACATACCAATTGATGAGATTACTCAAGAGTTAATCACTGATCTCACCGCTCTTGTTAAAGATGTAAAGGGGAAAACTTCCTTCAATATCACTGTACAAGATGGAATCAATCGCTACGAAGTGCCGCTTTATTCCACATCAATTAAAACGGATGTTACAAGAGATTTGATTTCATACATCAATAATTTTGATAAACTATCTTTCAAAATCAATTAAATTATTTCGAATATTAAACATTAGTCGTACCTTTGAATTCTCTAAACAACAATAATAATAACTACAATAATTAATTTATTAGCATTATGGCTTTAACAATCACAGACGCAAGTTTCAAGGAAATTTTGGAAAGCGGCAAACCAGTTGTCGTTGACTTCTGGGCAGAATGGTGTGGACCTTGCCGCATGGTAGGCCCAATCATTGAAGAACTATCTAAAGAGTATGATGGAAAAGTAACAATTGGAAAGATTGACGTTGACGAAAACACTGAAGTGGCAGCCCAGTTCGGAATCAGAAACATTCCAACAATCTTATTTTTCAAAGATGGACAAGTTGTTGATAAACAAGTAGGAGCTGCTCCAAAAAGCGCTTTTGTTGCGAAAATAGAAAGCTTGCTCTAAGAGTTAGCATATCATATTGTACATAAAGGGATTGAATTCGAATGAATTCAACCCTTTATTTGTTTTACATCTCTTGATTGACCAAGAAAACTCTATTGATTTAGTACAATAAAGGTGGGAATCTT
>JBMOKJ010000013.1:0-71387 GCA_049315325.1 Bacteroidales bacterium | reverse complement strand
AAAAGAAAAATGGAAAAGTAGTCTTGATTACAGGGGCAAACAAAGGAATTGGCAAGGAAATTGCTAGACAACTTGGTTTACTCGGATATACAATTGTACTCACAGCTCGTGATCAAAATGCAGGAGCAAAGGCGGTTGAAGAGCTTGTTGCACTAGGTTGCGATGCTCATACCGTGCCACTCGAAGTTACAAGTGCAGACGACATAAGCAATCTTGTGAAGTATTTTGAAAAAAATTATGGTAAACTTGACGTCCTAGTAAATAACGCGGGTATAGCAATAGAATGGGACGGAGAACCAACCAATTCGGAAAAAATTCGACGCACACTCGAAGTAAATCTTATTGCCCCTTATGCAATAACAGAAGCATTAGTGCCTCTTCTTTCTGTTAGCGACGACGCAAGGGTGATAAACCATTCATCGCAATTAGGCTCTATTGATGCAGCTGAGAACATGTGGCAGTATATTTCGTCATTTATGACCGTAGGATACTCAACATCTAAAGCAGGGCTTAATATGCTTACACAGATTCAGTCCAAAACATTGGCTGATAAAGGAATTGCAGTAGCAGCAGCTCATCCGGGTTGGGTAAAAACAGATCTTGGCTCAGATGCTGCCCCCATGGAAGTTGAAGAAGGAGCGAGTACTGTTGTTCGCCTCGTGACAATTGATCGGGAACAGTTTCCTCATGGACAGTTGGTGCACGAAGGTGAACGCATACCTTGGTAATGCCCCCACTGGCAGAAATCTTTGACTTGAGTTATGTATTCAAGCCGTTTTTGCTATGATTATGAAATTGCAAATTTCTCTTTTCGCATCACAGAGATAAAGTTGTAAACTAAATAAGCACAAGACCCAAGTTATAAACTCGCTCAATAGAGGAATTAAAAAATATAATATGGAAAATATGAACGAAAAGATTGCAACACTCAAAAAGACAGCACGAATGGCTGGTCTTCTGTATTTAATTATGGCTATCACAGGAGCCTTTGGCAATATGTATGTTCCCACACAATTGATAGTGATGGGAAACCTAAGTTCGACAGCAACTAACATTATAAATAATGAGTTTCTGTTTAGGGCAGGTATTTTATGTAATATGATTTGCCAAACTGTTTTTGTCTTTTTAGTTTTAGCCCTTTATCAATTGTTTCAAAACGTGAGTAAATATTTGACAAAAACAATGTTTGCGTTAGTTATTGTGTCTGTACCAATAGCATTCTTCATACTATTCAATCAACTATTTGCCTTGACGCTATTGAAAGAGCATTTTATGACTGGATTTGAACCATCACAACAACAGGCATTAGCAATGGTGTTTTTAAAAATGTTTGATAACGGAAATTATGTTATTGGTATTTTTTGGGGTCTTTGGCTTATCCCATTCGGACAGTTGGTTTATAAATCTGGTTTTATTCCAAAAATATTTGGGATATTTTTACTGATTGGAGGTATATCTTATGTGATAGATGCAATTATTTTTGTTTTATTTCCTGAATTTCACTCTGTAACAACTATTATTGTAGGAATATCATCTTCAATTGCAGAGTTAGCAATACTATTTTGGTTGTTAATTAAAGGTGTAAGATTTAGTACAGATGCACAATTAAGCAATGATTAACGGTGAATGACTGATGAAAAACACTCTCTAAATCGAGTGTAAATGCTCTAGCGGATTTTGTACCTAAGTTGAATAGTATTTACCGCATCTAGTTCGGTGTAACTTGATAATAAAGTATCACAAAATCTGCCACAATTTACACACTTAATGGCTGGGATTCAGGTAAAAAAAGATAAAACCTTATGGAAAAGATAATTGTAGTTTATTATTCAAATAAAGGCAGTAATAAATACTTAGCCGAAAAAATCGCCAAAAGTTTATCATGCGAAATAGAAGAAATCAAGCCACGACTGAATAATTTTATTCTGTTTTTGATGACAATAAACTTTGGAATAAAGCCACTGAAACACAACATCAAAGAATACGACAAAGTAATCTTATGTGGTCCGATTTGGATGGGTAAATTTATCCCACCTCTTCGTAGTTTTGTGAAAAAATATTTTCTTAAAATCAATAAATTGATTTATGTTACTTGTTGTGGTAGCACTGAACTAAAGAAAGATGAAAAATTCGGCTATGGCTTGGTTTTCAAAGAAGTGGAAAACATAGTAAAAGATAAATGTATTCTTTGTCAGGCTTTCCCTATTGGACTGGTTTTACCTGATGATAAAAAGGATGATACGAATACTTTTATGGAAACTCATTTGAATGATGACAATTTTAAAGGTGAAATACAAAAGCAATTTAATAGCTTCATTAAAAAAGTAAATGAAACTATGGGTGTTTGAAATCTACAGTTGCTAACTCTATAAAACAACAGACGAAAACACTCGTTCACAAACAATTCTGCAAGCACCGTTGTTTAGTGTTCAAATAGTGAAATTGTATTCTGATAATTTATGAACAAAGGAGCCTTATTGATAAATCTCGGATCGCCCGAGAGCCCCACGCCAAAGGATGTAAAAACCTATTTGGGTGAATTTCTGATGGATAAATTTGTGATTGATATGCCTTACATTCCTCGCGCACTGTTGGTTAAAGGCATTATCCTCAATACTCGTCCGAAGAAATCGGCTGCCAATTACCAAAAAATATGGTGGGAAGAAGGTTCTCCACTGATTGTGCTATCGAAACGGATGCACGCCAAAGTAGCAGCACAAACACAAATGCCTGTGGCGTTGGCAATGCGCTATGGCAAACCATCTATTTTGTCGGGTTTGCAAGAGTTGCACAATCGGGGCGTTAAGGAAGTGATGCTGCTCCCACTCTATCCGCAACATGCTATGGCTACCACTGTCACGATACTCGAATTAGCAGAAGAGTTGCGCAAGAAACATTTCCCGCAGATGAAATTCACCACTGTGCCGGCGTTTTATCACCGACCAGAATACATTGCGGCATTGGCAAATTCCATCCAAAAAGCGTTGGAAGGCAAAACGTTCGATAAGCTGCTGTTTTCGTACCACGGAATTCCCGAACGACACATTCACAAAACTGACATCACTAAATCGCACTGCAAAATCGACGGTTCGTGCTGCAACACACCTTCGCCAGCACACGAGTTTTGCTACCGCCACCAATGTTACGAAACTACCCGATTGGTGAAAGAGGCGTTGAACTTGTCGGAAGATAAAGTCGTCACCTCCTTTCAATCGCGACTCGGGCGCGCTGCATGGTTGCAACCCTACACCAGCGAAACGATTGAGAAATTGGCACAAAACGGCACGCAACGTTTAGCAGTGGTCACGCCCGCTTTTGTGTCGGATTGCCTCGAAACATTGGAAGAGATTGGGATGGAAGCGCGCGACAGTTTTCTCGAAAATGGTGGCGCAGAATTTCACAACATTCCGTGCCTCAACGACAACGACGATTGGAGCCTGACTGTCAGCAATTGGATAAAGGAGTTTTCTAGGGAATGAAGGATTGAGGGTTTTAGGGAATGAATTCTGAATACACATCTCAATTTTATCAATTTAAAGCCAATACTCTTTTACTTTCTATTTTTTTAGCAATTTTCTGCATTCAAATCACCTGAATAATTTACTATATTTGTGCTCTCAAAAACGAAAGCAGGTTATGTCGAAAAAAGGTGTCTTAGTGATTATCAATCCGAACTCCGGAACACGCATCAAACCAAATATTCAGAAATTCTCTCGCTCTATTCTCGACAGCGAAAAGTTTGACATTACCATAACCGAAACGCAATACGCAGGTCATGCTACCGAACTAGCGCAACAGGCTATCAGCAATCGTTACACTTATGTAATTGCAGTTGGTGGTGACGGTACCATCAACGAAATAGCAAAAACATTGGCTCATTCACCTGTAGCTATGGGTATTATCCCCATGGGATCGGGCAACGGACTGGCACGACATCTCAATATTCCAATGGACATTCGGGAAGCCTTAGAGATTATCAACATGGAAAAAGTTGAGTCAATAGACTATTGTGTAGCAAACGAGCACCTCTTTTTCACTACTTGCGGAGTGGGCTTCGATGCACGAGTGAGCTACAAATTCTCGAAAAGTAAATTCAGAGGCGGATTCAACTACCTGCGTAGTATGATGATTGAGTACCTCAGTTATCGACCCGAATCGTACGAAATATTGATTGATGGAGAAACTACTAAAGAGAAAGCTTTCCTGATCACCTGTGCGAATGCCTCGCAATATGGCAACAACGCCTTTATAGCGCCACAAGCCGACGTAAAAGACGGAAAAATGGATGTGGCAATACTTCGCCCGTTCACACCTTTTGATATTGCCACAATCGGTCTGCAACTATTCACAAAACAGATTGACAGAAACAGCAAAATCAAGATTATCGAAACGGATAACATCACCATTTTGCGCCAACAACCGGGCGAAGTACACCTCGATGGCGAACCAATGATGATGGACAGCAACATAAAAGTGTACACTGTAGCCGGTGGTTTGAAGGTGATTATACCCGAAGGCGAAAAGAAAAACGAAAGTCCGACTCAGCTGTTGTTTGAGCTCTTATACCAACAAATTCGTTCGCTCAGAAACTACATGGACATTCCAATGCAGTTGAAATAGATTATATGATACAATAGAACGCGGATTTACGCTGATAAGGCGGATTTAAAACGGATTGTAATTCAACTATGTTGAATTGATTTTTCGAACGAATCTCAAATATATGGTGCTTGCATCACAAATATCCGTATTAAATCCGTTCAATTCACATCCGTGCTTATCCGTAAAATCCGCGTACTATTCTTTTTTAAATCAGACAGTATATTTGTCCCATTACCTTCCTTACATTTTCAGGTAGAAATCTTTAGTCAAATTGATGTAGTCCGGTGAATAGTGATGGCGCGAAACTTCTACCACTAATTCAGTTGTTTCTGTTTCCCGTTCGATTTTAGAAAACTCCATCAGCATTCTTTTGGGCTGCGAATCTGGCTTTGGCTTCACAGCACATTTACGGGTAACAAAAAGCCCATTTTGAGTTGCAATGTCGGTCAATAAAACTTCTTTATCCACAGGAAAAATAAGCGAAATTTGACCATTATCAGAAAGCAATTCCACGGCTTTCGAAATCAACGATTCGTAATTAAGCGTTTGTGTATGGCGGGCATTGGTGCGCTGCAAATTAGGCGACAACAGCGATTGCTCGAAATAGGGAGGATTGGAGACAATTGCATCAAATTTTTGCACGCTCGAAAAGTGTAGAAAATCGGCACAAACCACACTTAGCTGATTGCTCCAAGGTGATTCAGTGAAATTTTCAGCCGCTTGATTGGCTGCTTGCTCATCGAGTTCCACTGCCAAAATTTCCGATTCAGTTCGCTGTGCCAGCATCAGAGCCACTAACCCTGTGCCAGTGCCCACGTCCATCACGTGTTTAGCACCTTCGGTATTTGCCCAAGCACCTAGCAAAACGCCATCGGTACCGACCTTCATCGCACAGCGATCTTGTCTGACAATGAATTGCTTAAATTGGAAATAAGGGTTAGGCATTTGACAGTTGGAGTATATTTTGAGCACCAAAAGTACTAAAAAAGAGAAAATAAGTCGAATCAATAACGATTTAGGGTCAATTTTATTAATTTTGGCACGAATATTGAAATCAATATTGTCTATTGATAGACAAACTAAATGACTATGCAAATCTACAACAACATATTCTCACACGATTCGGAAGAGAGCGACGAACAGATGGTGCCGATTTTTACTGAAATCGAAATCACCACAGACGACGAAAACATAAAAGTACCAACCGAAAATGTCCCCATCTTGACACTGCGCAACATGGTGATGTTTCCGACGATTGCTCTACCGGTGACAGTCGGTCGCAGCAAATCGCTAAAACTCATCAAAGAGTCGTTCGCAAAAAAACGATTGATTGGTGTGGTGTGTCAAATTGACGAAAACATTGAAGATCCAGAGCAAAAAGACCTTTTCAAAGTAGGTGTCATTGCTGAGATTCTGCGTATTATCGAACTGCCTGACAAAACAACCACCGTTATTTTGCAAGGCAAACGTCGATTTGAACTCGAAGAGATTACTACAACCGAACCATACTACAAAGGTAAAATCAGCCTACTCGAAGAGCTTGCTCCAGCTGAAGACGACCGCGAATTTCAAGCCCTGACATCGACTGTCCGAGAGATGACGATGAAATATATGGAGGTGCAAAACGAGATTCCTCGCGAAGCGATGATGTTGGTGAAGAATATGGTTCATCCCAAGTTTTTGATTCACTTCATCTGCTCGAATCTGCCTGTGGCCATCGACGAAAAGCAGTCGTTGCTCGACCTAAACGACCTCAAAGAGCGTGCGTATCACCTTATCCGCATTCTTTCGCGCGAAACACAGCTTGAAGAGATTAAGAGCAACATTCAGGTGAAGGCTCGCGAAGACCTGAGCCAACAACAAAAGGAGTATTTCCTCCAACAACAAATTAAAACCATTCAAGAAGAGTTGGGTGGATCGAACGAAAACGAGATTCGTGAATTTCGTCAAAAAGCAAGCAAACTAAAGTGGTCGAAAGAGGTAGCAGAAGTATTCGAAAAAGAGCTCAAAAAACTCGAACGAACACATCCTCAATCGCCCGATTACTCGATGCAAGCCAATTACCTGCAAACGTTTGTCAATTTGCCTTGGGGGAAATACACCGCCGATCATTTCAACCTAAAACGTGCCCGAAAAGTGCTCGACAAAGACCACTTCGGCATGGAGAAGGTAAAGGAACGCATTCTCGAACACCTCGCCGTATTGCAGCTCAAAGGTGATATGAAATCACCCATCATTTGCCTCTACGGCCCTCCAGGTGTGGGTAAAACATCGCTTGGCAAATCAATTGCCGAGTCATTAAAACGCAAATACATTCGTGTGTCACTCGGTGGATTGCACGACGAAGCTGAAATTCGCGGACACCGTCGCACCTACATCGGTGCTATGCCTGGACGTATTATTCAAGGCATTCAGAAAGCAGGTTCATCCAATCCAGTTTTTGTGCTTGACGAAGTAGATAAACTTGGACGCGATTTCAAAGGAGACCCATCGTCTGCGCTTCTCGAAGTACTCGATCCGGAGCAAAACAATGCATTTCACGATAATTTCCTCGATGTGGATTTCGACTTGTCTAAAATCCTGTTTATTGCAACGGCAAATAACGTCAACGACATTCCACGTCCTTTGCTCGACCGTATGGAGATGATCGAAATTAGCGGTTACATCCTCGAAGAAAAAGTAGAAATAGCGCGCAAACACCTCATTCCGAAAGAGATCGTGAACCACGGTCTCAAGAAAGAGCAAATCAAAATAGGCAAACCAACCATTGAAAGCATCATCGACGGCTACAGTCGCGAATCCGGAGTGCGTGAATTGGATAAAAAGATTGCTAAAATTATGCGTAAAACAGCCTGTAAACTTCTCAACGAAGAGTTGACTGAGGCGTTGATCACACCCGAAAATTTGAAAGAATACCTCGGCATGGTCGAATATACGCACGACAAATACCAAACCAACGAATATGCGGGTGTGGTTACAGGACTAGCTTGGACAGCTGTTGGAGGAGAAATTCTGTTTGTAGAATCGAGCCTTAGCAAAGGAAAAGGTTCGAAACTGACACTTACTGGAAACCTCGGCGATGTAATGAAGGAGTCTGCCATCTTGGCGCTAGAATACATCAAAGCTCATGCGCCACTCTTCGCCATTCCCGAAACCGCTTTTGAGAATTGGAATGTTCACGTTCACGTGCCAGAAGGTGCTATTCCGAAAGATGGCCCATCTGCTGGAATCACGATGGTGACGTCGCTCGTATCTTCCTTCACCCAACGCAAAGTGAAGAGCAACCTCGCCATGACGGGCGAAATCACCCTCCGTGGAAAAGTTCTACCTGTTGGCGGCATCAAAGAGAAAATTCTAGCCGCAAAACGAGCTGGAATTAAAGAGATTATTCTTTCGAAAGATAACGAGCGTAACATTCGAGACATCAACGATGTTTACCTTGAAGGGCTGAAATTCCACTTCGTTGGCGACATACGCGAAGTAATAGCGATCGCTCTCACAGACGAAAAAGTAAATGATGCTCTAGAAATAATTTAAACGATAAATTCAGCTAAAGGCTCAACAGATTTGACCATCTGTTGAGCCTTTTTTTTGGATAAAAAACATTACCTTTGCCACTTCCAATGCACAAAGCAAAAAAGATTATGATTGATTTCAACAAAATGGACGGACTCGTCCCTGCCATTATACAAGACAACCAGACAGCCAAAGTACTGATGCTTGGCTTTATGAACGAAGAGGCTTACAACAAAACCGTAGAAACGGGCAAAGTAACTTTCTTTAGCCGCACCAAAAACCGCCTTTGGACTAAAGGAGAAGAGAGCGGCAACTTTCTATTGGTGAAAACCATCACCATAGATTGCGATAACGACACTTTACTGATTAAAGTAAATCCAGTTGGTCCAGTTTGCCATACCGGCAGCGACACTTGCTTCAACGAAAGCAACGAGGATCCAATTCAATTCCTGAAATATTTGCAAGATTTCATCGATAAGCGTTTTCAGGAGATGCCCGAAGGTTCATACACCACTTCCCTATTCAAAAAAGGGATCAACCGTATGGCACAAAAGGTTGGCGAAGAGGCTGTAGAAACCGTAATTGAGGCCACAAACGGTACTGAAGAAGGATTTCTTTACGAAGCATCCGATTTGGTTTATCACCTTATCGTTTTGTTGTCAAGCAAAGGCTATCGTCTAGAAACTCTCGCTAACGAACTTAAAAAACGACATAAAGAGTAAGTTAAAGTCGTAAACCTGCCTGACGGCATTCAGGTCATAATTCATAACTCATCATTCGTAACTCATAACTAGAAAGATGGAAATATTAGTTCATTATCAAGGTGTAGACATCACCCTGCAAGACAATATTATTCTGAGAAACATAGAGTTGGAACTACGCAAGGGCGATTTCCTCTACATCATTGGCAAAGTGGGTTCAGGCAAAAGTACGCTGCTCGAAACCATGTATGCCGAAGCACCCATCGAAAATGGAGTTGCAAATGTGTTGGGCTACGATATGCACCACATCAAAGCAAAGCAAATTCCGCTCCTTCGCCGCAAATTGGGCATTGTGTTTCAGGAATTCCAATTGCTCGAAGATCGCTCAGTCTATGAGAACCTCCGCTTCGTACTCAAAGCCACTGGTTGGGAGCACAAAACCGAGATTGACGAACGCATCGAAGAGGTGCTCAATCAGGTAAATATGGCGCACAAAGGCGATAAAAAGCCACATCAACTCTCTGGTGGTGAAAAGCAACGCATAGTAATTGCCCGTGCATTGCTCAACTCTCCAGAGATCATCCTTGCGGACGAGCCAACAGGCAACCTCGACACAGAAACTGGCGACCAAATTGTACAATTGCTCCAAAGCATCTGCCACACGGGTACGTCGGTGATAATGACCACGCACAATATGCGGTTTATCAAGCAATTCCCAGGCAAAGTGATGGTTTGCGAGAACGAAGAGTTCAATATCTCTGAACACTCCTCTTTGTAAGTCAATAATTTATTGTAAATTTGCGTGATTTTTTCAATGCATTTTTCACATCAGAAAAACAGGAATCTAAACAATCTTTTGCACTCTGTGCAAGGTGGATGACAACTCTGTATGCTTAGCGCAATAAAAGAAATCACATAATCCTCTAATAATTACAACGTAAAATGAAAGTTTTAAAGTTTGGTGGCACTTCGGTAGGTTCAGCTCAGCGAATGAAAGAAGTAGCCAAATTAATTTGTGATGGCGAAAGAAAAATTGTAGTTCTTTCTGCTATGTCGGGTACCACAAATACCCTCGTTGAAATTTCGGACTACCTATACAAAAAGAATCCGGAAGGTGCAAAAGAGACCATTATCAACCTTGAGAAGAAGTACAAAAAGGTGGTTGATGAGCTTTATACCAAAGAGGAAACTAAGACGAAGACTAACGAAGCGCTTAAGGCGATTTTCAACGATATACGTGCCCTGACTCAAGATTTGTTCACTTCATTCGAAGAGAAAGTAGTTTTAGCTCAAGGGGAATTTATGTCAACGGTGATGATAAACAACTATCTCAACGAGATTGGCGTGAAATCGGTTTTGCTTCCTGCTCTCGACTTTATGAAGACAGACAAAAATGCAGAGCCAGATATGATTTTCATCAAAGAACATTTGGCGAAACAATTGGAGGCAACTGCTGATGCTGAACTTTATATTACACAAGGGTATGTTTGCAAAAATGCGTATGGCGAAATTGACAACCTTCAACGTGGCGGTAGCGACTACACCGCTTCAATCATTGGTGCGGCAATCCTTGCAGACGAAGTTCAAATCTGGACTGACATCGATGGAATGCACAACAACGACCCTCGTTTTGTAGAGAAAACTTCACCAGTGCGTGTTCTCAACTTCGACGAAGCGGCTGAGTTGGCTTACTTTGGTGCTAAAATCCTCCACCCGACCTGCATTTTGCCTACAAAATTGGCAAACATTCCAGTTCGTTTGCTCAACACCATGGAACCAGAAGCTCCTGGCACATTGATTTGCGGCGAATCGGAACCAAATAAAATCAAGGCAGTAGCTGCGAAAGATGGTATCTCAGCCATCAAAATCAAATCTGGTCGAATGTTGCTTGCGTATGGTTTCTTGCGTAAAGTATTCGAAATCTTCGAAAGCCACCAAACTCCAATCGATATGGTGACTACTTCAGAAGTTGGGGTATCTTTGACCATCGACAATACACGCAACCTCACCGGTATTCTCGACGATTTGAGAAAATTCGGTAAAGTTTCGGTCGATAAAGACATGGTCATCATCTGTGTAACTGGCGACCTGGAGTGGACAAACATCGGCTTCGAGGCTCAGGTGGTTAACGCTCTCAAAGAGATTCCTGTGAGAATGATTTCGTATGGTGGTAGCAACCACAACATTTCGTTTCTCGTAAAAGCTGAAGATAAGAAGCGCTCGCTACAAGCGTTAAGCGATAATCTGTTCAATTAATAATCAATCATTATACTTTGAACGCAAAGTCGCAAAAACGCAAAGAACAAATTCTTCCTTTGCATTTTTGCTACTTTGCGTTTTTACTTTTAAACTAATTACAACAAATGAATACAAAAGGTATATTTCCAACAGAAAAATTTGGTGCTCTTCATACGCCATTTTACTATTACAATACTGATTTACTTCGCGAAACACTTGATGTGGTAACCAGCGAATCGGCTAAATACAACAACTATCACGTGCATTATGCCGTGAAGGCCAACGCCAATCAAACCCTGCTCACAATCATTCGCGATAAAGGATTAGGTGTAGATTGTGTAAGTGGTGGCGAAATCGAAGCTGCTTTGAAAGCAGGTTTCACTTCAGACAAAATTGTTTTTGCTGGTGTGGGAAAATCAGACTGGGAAATCAATATTGGTCTCGACAACAATATTTTTTGCTTCAATGCAGAATCAATTCCTGAGTTAGAAGTTATAAACGAACTAGCTGCGGCAAAAGGCAAAGTAGCTTCAATTGCATTGCGCATCAATCCAGATGTGGCTGCAAATACGCACCACTATATCACTACAGGTTTGAAGGAGAATAAGTTTGGAATCAGCCTCACCCATCTCGATCGCGTAATCGATGTAATGGGATCGCTAAAGAACCTGAAACTGATTGGTTTGCATTTTCATATCGGTTCGCAGTTACTTCAAATGGACGATTTTGTGGCATTGAGCAATCGCGTAAACGAACTTCAAGACCAACTCGAAGCCAAAGGCGTTAAACTTGATTTGATCAATGTTGGTGGTGGTTTAGGTATTGACTATAAGTATCCTGACAAAAATCCGATTCCTAATTTTGCTGACTACTTTGCTACGTTTAACGAAAACCTCAAACTTCGTCCCGGTCAAGGTTTGCACTTCGAATTGGGTCGTTCAATCATTTGTCAATGCGGTAGCTTGATTACCAAAACGCTTTATGTTAAAGAAGGTGTGAATAAGAAATTTGCCATTGTAGATGCGGGAATGACCGACTTAATTCGTCCGGCGCTTTATCAAGCTTACCACAAAATCGAAAATATCAGCTCCGATGAAGAGGTAGAAGTTTACGACGTTGTGGGACCAATCTGCGAATCGTCTGACACATTTGGAAAAGAGTTTAAACTCAACAAGACAAAACGTGGCGACATTATTGCTTTACGCTCAGCGGGTGCTTATGGCGAAATTATGGCATCGCAATACAACTGTCGCACTTTACCAGTAGCCTATTATTCAGAAGATTTCAAGTAAATCAATTTGTTTAATATATTGAAAGAGGTGTTCAGATTCCACGAATTTGAGCACCTTCTCAATTTTGTAATTTCACAAAAAAAGCTAACTATTTGTTTATATTATCTAATTTGGCTACTTTCATCGCGAATTTTAATTTCCTAAAGCTATGAATAAAATCCACTCCATCATTATGGCATCAATCGTTGCGTTATCCAGTTGTTCACACAATAAAGACGAGAAATCAGAGATTATCGGCAAAAGCTCAGTTAAAGTTGAAAATGGAATTCTAACGCCAGAAATTCTCAATAATTTCGGTCGAATTACTGACATTCAGATTTCACCCGATGGCAAAAAAGTGCTCTACGGCGTTTCGTACATCAGCGTAAAGTTGAACAAAAGCAATCGCGAGCTCTTTGTGATGAACACAGACGGTTCTGATAAAAAACAAATTACCGAATCTCCTAAAAGCGAGAACAATGCGCGTTGGATTGAGAATGGAGAGAAAATCGCTTTTCTTTCGTCTGAAAGTGGCTCTGCGCAAATTTGGGAGATGAAGGCCGACGGTAGTGATAGAAAACAACTCAGCGATGTAAAAGGCGGCGTAGAAGGTTTTATTTTTTCGCCAGACAGCAAAAAGGTTCTTTTTGTAACCCAAATCAAATTTGGCAAACGAGCTTCAGACATTTATGCCGATCTTCCTGAAGCAACTGGTCGTGTAGTAGACGACTTAATGTACAAACATTGGGACGAATGGGTAGAGCAAATTCCACACCCATTTGTAGCAGATATTGAGGACGGAAAACTGGCCAACATCAACGATATAATGGAAGGCGAACCGTTTGAGTGTCCTACTAAACCAGATGTTGATTTAGGGAACATCAGCTGGAGTCCCGATGGAAATTCTATTGTCTATTCGGCTCGAAAAAAGCAAGGAATCGATTATGCAAAGTCAACAAATTCAGATATTTACCTTTATAATTTAGAAAATAAAAAGACTGAGAATCTCACCGAAGGCATGATGGGTTACGACACCAATCCAGCCTTTTCGCCTGACGGAAAATCTATCGCATGGATCAGTATGGCTCGCGATGGTTACGAATCGGATTTGAAACGCCTCTTCACCATCAACTTAACCAATAAAACCAAAACATACCTCAGTGAAGGATTCGACTTTAATTGCGAAAGCTTCGAATGGAAGGCCAACTCGACTGGAATCTTTATGATTTCTGGTAAAATGGGAACAATCCACCTGTTTGATGTAAATCTTGCTGACAAAAATATTCGTCAAATCACAAATGGACAATGCGATTTTCAAGAAGTGAAACAGGCTGGCAACTCGTTAATTGCTGTTCAGCATTCGATGTCGAAACCAAACGAAGTCTATTCCGTAAATCCTCAAAACGGTGAGACTAAAGAGTTGAGTTTCGAAAACAAAGAGATTCTAGCACAGCTTAAGATGGGTAAAGTCGAAGAGCGTTGGATTAAAACCACAGACAACAAACAAATGCTCACTTGGGTAGTTTACCCGCCTAACTTTGATGTAAAAAAGAAATATCCTACCCTGCTCTATTGCCAAGGTGGACCTCAAAACACAGTGAGTCAATTCTTCTCTTACCGATGGAATCTGCAATTGATGGCAGCAAACGGATACATTGTGGTAGCACCAAACAGACGAGGGGTTCCTGGATTTGGACAAGCGTGGAACGAGCAAATCAGTGGCGACTACGGCGGACAGAATATGAAAGATTACCTGACCGCAATCGACGAAATGTGTAAAGAACCGTTTGTGAATAAGGACAAGTTGGGTGCTGTTGGAGCAAGCTACGGCGGTTTTTCGGTCTATTGGTTGGCAGGCAATCACAACAAACGCTTTAAGGCATTTATAGCTCACGCTGGAATCTTTAACCTCGAACAACAATACCTCGAAACCGAAGAGATGTGGTTTGTCAATTGGGATTTAGGAGGTCCATATTGGGACAAAAAAAACGCCATAGCACAACGTTCGTATGCAAATTCTCCACACAAGTTCGTGGATAAATGGGATACTCCGATATTGGTCACACATGGCGAGAAAGATTACCGAATCTTAGCATCGCAGGGAATGGCAGCTTTCAACGCAGCCAAGCTAAGAGGTATTCCAGCAGAAATGCTCATCTTCCCCGACGAAAACCACTGGGTTATGCAACCTCAAAATAGCATCTTGTGGCACAGAACATTTTTCAAATGGCTCGATAAGTGGCTTAAATAAGTCGTATAAACAAAATAGGCTGATTCAATGTGAATCAGCCTATTTTGTTTATAATTGGAAGAGTCGGTTACTCTTCTGTGTAGCGTTCAATAGTTTGCTCCCGATCTGGACCAACAGAGACAATCACGATTGGTACTTCAAGTTCCTCTTCGAGAAATGCCAAATAGGCATTGAATTCTTCTGGAAATTCGTCTTCGCTTTGCATTTTAGTCATGTCAGTTTGCCATCCAGCCAACTCAGCATAGATAGGCTCCACTTCTCCTTCTAAAGAATACGGGAAAATTGTAACCTCTTCCCCGCATATCTTATAAGCAACACAAGCTTTAATTGTATCGAATGTGTCAAGCACATCACTCTTCATCATGATTAGTTTGGTCACACCATTTACCATTATGGCATATTTGAGTGCAACCAAATCGACCCAACCACAACGACGCGGACGCCCAGTTGTAGAACCGAATTCACGTCCTTTAGCTCGAATATCATCTCCTACAGCATCAAAAAGTTCAGTAGGAAATGGTCCACTACCAACTCGCGTGCAATAGGCTTTGAAAATTCCGAAAACCTCGCCAATTTTATTAGGTGCAATACCTAAACCAGTACATGCGCCTGCACAAACTGTATTAGAAGAGGTTACGAATGGATATGAACCAAAGTCAATATCAAGCATTGTTCCTTGAGCGCCTTCTGCCAAAACCGATTTCTCAGCTTTCATGGCATCGTTTACATATTGTTCCGAATCGATAAATTCAAATCGTTTCAATACTTCGAGCCCATCAAACCACTCTTTTTCAATTTCAGTTAAATCGTACTCGAAATTATATTGTTTCAGAATTTGTTCGTGACGAGCAACAGCAGCTTTGTATTTGTCTTCAAAATTATGCAGAATATCACCAACGCGTAGACCGTTACGACTTGTTTTATCGGTATAAGTTGGCCCGATGCCTTTCAATGTTGAACCAATCTTAGAAGCACCTTTTGCAGCTTCGTATGCTGCATCAAGCAAACGGTGAGTAGGCAAAATCAAGTGAGCCTTTTTCGAAATCAAAAGCTTCTTTGTTAAATCAAAACCTGAAGTTTCAAGTTTTTCAATCTCTTTTTTGAAAATTGATGGATCAAGCACAACGCCATTTCCAATTACATTCATTTTATCTCCTTGGAAAATTCCTGAAGGAATGGTATGTAGAACGTATTTAGCACCATTAAATTCCAAGGTATGACCAGCATTTGGTCCGCCTTGAAAACGTGTAACCAAATCATACTTCGGTGTTAATACATCGACAACTTTTCCTTTTCCTTCGTCGCCCCATTGCAATCCTAATAAAACATCTACTTTCATTATCTATTAAATTTACTCACTTTACAACATAAAATAAGCCGCCTAATTGCGGCTTATGGAATTAATAAAGTTGAATATTACTATTTTTGTACTGTTGTAGTTTTCTTCTTTGAAGTTGATTTTGCACATTTTGTACAAAGCCCGTAAATATATAGGCTGTAATGTGTTAGCGCAAATTTGGATAGTTTTTTTCCTTGTATCACACTCTTAATATCCTGATCTTTAATCTCTTTAATATCTCCGCACGAGCTACAAATAAGGTGAAGGTGACTTTCGTTGTTGTAAGCCTTTTCGTAATGTGCCATGTTGGACCCAAAACTGTGTTTAATAACCAAATTGCTATCAACCAAAAGCTCAATTGTATTATAGAGCGTTGCACGACTTACCATTGGTCGGTCTGCATTTATTGAATTAAACAAGTAATCAATATCAAAATGGGTATCAAGAGTATATATGTGCTTGAGTATCATATACCTTTCTGGGGTTTTACGATGCCCTTTTGCTACAAGATAAGCAGTGAACTCCTGTTTTACTTTTTCAAAAATATCTTCTTCAGCCATCAGTCTAAAAAATTTTTCTACGCCAAAATTATATATTTTTCTCCGAACTACAAAGCGGATTGATTGTAATAATCAAATTCAAAACGCAAATCTTCTATTAACAGTTCTTTTTTTGATACACTTGAAAATGAAATATTGGATACTTGGTTCAAAATTACGTTTGCCAACTCATTATTTGAAGTGCCAAGTCTTTTCAGCGCCAATAAAGCACCACTCGAAAGCGGATATGATTCCTGAGCCAAATCTTTAATTGCCTGATTGATAATAATTTCTGATTGTTGCTTTTCAATTTCTACTTTTCTAGAGATGCGAGCCAGCAACAACCATGCAGTATATCTTACCATTGCGTCATTTGATGTTTGCAATAAATCAACAATTAGCGGAAGTGCAAAAGGAGTATACTGAAGCAGATTCATACAGATGTGTTCCGCTTGTTCAACATTCTTAATGCGTTTCAGCCACTCTTTTGCCAAACTTTCCGTGAAAGTTTCAATTGGCTGAACAAAAGTCGCAGCTATATTTAGCTCTCTAACGTTTTCAACCCACAAAAGTTGAGCAAGCTCGTGATTCTGCGGGATAGATTTTGTCATCTGCTTCAGAATAACAAATGGTACGCCATAATTCACCTTATAGTTCAGGCCCCGCTCCTGCATACTCGCAGAGGCAACCCCATTCATCACACCACGAAGTTGACGTTTAAGGTTTCTTATTTGACCGGATAGTAAATTATCATCTAACTTACCCGACAAATATAGTAGGTTGGTGGCATCAATGCTACCACATTTATGATTTGATTTCAAAAAGTCTGATTTTATTCGTTAATTGTTGGCAAAGTTTGATATTCATACGAATACCGAAGCATTTGGTCGATGTAATTCTCTGTATAGCTGACTTTAACGTCTAATATCTCTCCATTACTTCCATAAACAGGAATCAATACTGGATTTACAAAACCTTTGTAAGGCGCAATATTCAGTTTCGAATAGCGAGTCAAAATTTCGTTGTGCAAATCAGCATCAACCTTGACTGCATAGGTTTCGATTAAGTCTTTTGCACCAGTCCAGTCGCCTTCAGATTTGATGCGCTGTACCTCGGCCAACAATAGACCTAACAGTTCCCGTATTTGTTCGTAATCGTTAATAACAACGTACGTTTTGTTGTTTCGCTTTTTCAATTCAATTACGCTTTTACCCTTCCCTCTTTCGAGTAACCATCGTGCAATTAAGGCTCTATTTCGCATGTGCGCTTGCTCTATATTTTTGCCAGGTTGAATGCGTGTCAACTGAGTGAGCAAACCATTCATTACATATTTGTAATATTCGGCTTTGTAGGCCTCTTTGTTAGGCAAAAGACCCAATTCGACTGTTTTAGGATCTGCCATGTAATAAAGAGTAAACAAATCGGCTCGCGCCTCTTCCATTGGCGAGCCGTAGGCTTTTAATGCGTCGGGGTCTGTGCCAAGAAGCAACTTTCCCGAACCGTGTCCCAAACACTCGTGCAAATCGGTATGTAAATTATCAGCCTGAAATCCGTATTTTTTCATACGATTCCGTTCAACATCGCTCCAAACAAACTCTTCGAGAAAACCGTTTCCGAGCGAAGCTTTGTCGTATGCTTCTGTGATGTTTTCGATGGTTACTGATTTAGAACCATGGTCCCGGCGAATCCAGTTGGAGTTGGGCAAATTGATACCAATCGGAGTTGAAGGGTAACAGTCGCCACCCAAAGCTGCTACAGTAATCACCTTAGCAGAAACACCTTTCACTTTTTCTTTCTTAAAACGTGGGTCAACTGGAGAATGATCTTCGAACCATTGTGCATTGTCGCTGATTATTTTGGTGCGCTTTGTTGCTTCAACATTGTGGAAATTGACATTGGCTTCCCAGCTTCCTTTCAATCCAAGTGGATCTCCATACGACTCAGTAAATCCGTTTACGAAATCGACATTGGAGTCTAAATCTTTTACCCACATTACTGCGTATTCATCGTATTCTTTAAGGCTTCCTGTTTTATAAAACGAGATTAATTTGTCGATCACACTTTTTTGCTTCTTATTTTCTGCTACGTCCGATGCTTTTTCGAGCCATACGACAATTTTCTCAATTGCTGGAGAATAGAGTCCACCAACTTTCCAAATTTTCTCAAAAATTTGCCCATTTTCTTTCACCAAGCGACTATTGAGACCAAACGAAACTGGTTTAAGATCGGTTGAATCCTTAATTTTATTGTAAAAATATTCAGCTTCAGTTTGTGTTACTCCTTCGTAATAGTTGTTGGCCGAAGTTGTAATCAAATCTTCTCCATCCGCTTGATTGACACGTTTGGGAAGAACATTTGGATCAAAGATTATTGGCAATAATTGTTTGATTAAAGTTTCCTTCGTTTGACTATTAATCAATGGTAGATTATTTTCCGAAATGTGATTTATTTGAGCAATAAAAAAAGCCTCCGAGAACTTTGGGTGAATCTTGTCCGAAGAGTAGTCTTGATGAATTCCATTATTATACCACACTAACTTAAGATATTCAATAAAAAGAAGCCATTCCTGAGAATTTTTATCTCCATCGTAATTCTTGAAAATTGCTTCAAGAGTGTGACGTATGGTTAGATTCCATTTGCCATTTTGGTCGAAAAGGATGTCTCGTCCAGTATGAGCAGCTTCCGATAGAAAATAAATCAGTTCTTTTTGTTGAAGTGGTAGAGATTCAAATCCGGGAACTTGATATCGAAGGATTTCAATATCAGCAAATCGATCTACTGAGTATTGAAAGGCTGAATTCGTTTGTTCTGATGCACTAATATTTCCGTCTGCTAATGTAGAAATTGCTGATATTAGGGACATAATTAAGATTTTCTTCATTGTATGATTTAAAATACAGGGTCAAATTTACCCTGACGAATAATTGTAGGCTCGCCTTCACTACAATCAATAACCGTAGATGCTACAATTCCACCAAAACCACCGTCAATGACTAAATCGACAATCGATTCGTATCGTTCATGAAGCAATTCGGGATCGGTCATGTATTCCAACACTTCATCGTCGTGATGAACAGATGTAGTCAACAACGGGCGTCCGAGTTGGTTGATTATTTCGCGTGCAATATTGTTGTCAGGTACACGAATACCCACAGTTTTACGGTTTCGATAGATTTTTGGAAGATTTGTATTTGCAGGTAAAATGAATGTAAACGGACCAGGAAGATTCTTTTTCATCAATTTAAAGATTGAGTTCTCAACCTTCGCAAACTCACTGATATTGCTCAAGTCGTAACAGACAATCGACAGATTCTCCTTTTTAGGATCAATTCCCTTGATTCTACAAATCCTCTCAACAGATCGTACATTCAAAGCATCGCAACCCATTGCATAAACAGTATCAGTCGGATAAATAATAAGCCCACCGTCGCGAAGGACCTCTACCGCTTTATCTATCTCCTTAAGATTTGGATTTTCAGGATAGATTTTTATCAACATAATCTTCTATTCAGTTGATTCAGTGTCGTAAATAATTCTTCTGCAAAGATATAAAAATCATTCGATGAGCCGATTATAATAAACCAAATCGTTACAAACAAAAAGCACGCAAATCAACAGTTGGTTTGCGTGCTTTATTTTTTTGATTAGGCAGATTATCCGTAAATGATATTGCCATTCTCATCCTTGTATTCATCAAAACTCTTTTCATATTGATTCATAGCACGAAGACTCATACCCATACTCGAGAAACCTCCATCGTGGAAAAGGTTCTGCATGGTCACTTTGCGAGTCAAATCTGAGAACATTGTGATACAATAATCAGCACATTCATCAGCAGTAGCATTACCCAGTGGAGACATACGTTCAGAGAAATCAAGTAGTTTATCCATTCCTTTTACACCGCTACCAGCTGTAGTCATGGTTGGCGATTGAGATATTGTATTAACACGGACACCTTTTTCACGGCCATAAATATATCCAAAACTACGGGCGATAGACTCGAGCATAGATTTTGCATCAGCCATATCGTTATATCCAAATAGTGTGCGTTGAGCCGCAACATACGAAAGGGCAACAATAGAGCCGCCTTCAGCAATAGCATCTTGTTTTTTTGCTACCTGCATCATTTTATGAAATGAGATTGCAGAAATATCAAGAGTTTTTGCCAATAAATCGTAATCTAAATCGTCGTAAGTACGTTTCTTTCTAACGTTTGGAGACATACCAATTGAGTGAAGTACGAAATCAATTTTACCTCCCAAAATCTCAACTGATTTTGCGAAAACCTCTTCTAAATCAGCAACACATGAAGCATCAGCAGCTATAATTTGTGCATTCAGTTTTTCTCCCAATGCATTTACTTCACCCATTCTAACAGCCATTGGCGTATTGGATAATGTAATAATTGCACCTTCTTCAACCGCTCTTTCAGCAACTTTCCAAGCAATTGACATATCATTCAGAGCACCAAAGATAATTCCTCTTTTTCCCTTCAATAAATTGTAACTCATTCGATTAATTGTTTAGTTTTAAATAGAAATCGTAAATCCCATATCTTTGCACAAAATGCGAAACATTGTGCAAAGATAATACTTTTTTGGTTGAGTTTGCTGATCTAGCATTTTTTACATAAATAAAAAAGCCAACCGAATTAAATATCAGTTGGCTTACTTATCAATAAATTACCAATTATTTTTTGTTGAATAACCGTCCTTTATTTCTATTTATATTGAAAATAGAACCAGTACTTGTTGTTCCCGAATAAGAGCTATTATTTCCATTTGATTTTCCAAAGTTCCCGAAGTTGATAACAATGCCAAATGTGTGTTTCAGAAAATTATCACCTTTTCCATCAATAAAATCATTGTTTGACTTAGGCGGTAAATCTTGAATTGTTTTCCTATCAGCTTTATCATCAGAATTAACATCGTATCCAAGGTGATATTGTATGGAGAGAGCAGATGATAGTCTTAGATTGAATCCAACTCCAAAAACAAACAAATAACTCATCGGAACACTTGACTCGTAACCATTATAAGTAGCTGCACCAAGTCCGACAGAAAAAAATGGGGAAATTAATGAATTTTCTGAAAGCAAATATCCGTTATTTATCTTGTATTTTAATGCTAGAGTGAAATCGTTTTTACGACCTGAAAATTGATTAAAAATATCTCGAAAAGTGCCGTATTCTCCAGAAGAGAGTTTAAAACTCAAATCAAAATTTGGATTAATATATCGTGCAAGTCCGACTTCTACAAAATCTTTATTTATTGCAATTCCAGAAAATCCTGAATATTTTACACCCCCTGAAAAAAAATCATTATTCCTATCTCCTCTATATTCGTTTTTTCCCGTATATAATTCTAAAGCCCATTTGCTTTCAGCATCTTGCGAATAACCTTTAATAGTGGAGAGAATAATTAAAATTATAACTAAAAAAAACTGTTTCATTCTATCAATTAAAATCTTCAAAAATAAATCATCAAACTAACTATTTTCTAACGCTAATGAGTACGAACGGCTTACTTACCTAAAGTCATTCTACATAAAGTGCCCAAAATTAGTCTAAATAATTTGATTTATTTGGTCAAAAAAACTTAAATAACAATTATCAATCAAATTAACAGTTTCTTTTAACATTAATAAATTTACGCTTTAATCTTCGTAATTTGAGGCAACGAAATGTTGTTTTTCACACTTAAAAACCGAACTAGAATGACACTAAAAGCAGACAATATCTGTGTAAATGAATCATTTAACCCCACTAAATTGCAGAAATAGTATACTACCCCACCCAAAAGGCATGCAAGTGCGTAAATCTCTTTTCTAAAAATTAAAGGTATTTCATTTATCAGAATATCACGAATAATTCCACCAGCAGAGCCAGTAAGAGTTCCCATTAGAATAGCAACCCACATCGGGAAACCAAAATCAAGAGTTTTGCTTATACCAACAACGACAAACAAACCTAAACCGATTGTATCGAAAATAAAAAAAGTATGCTTGAATCTGATTATTTGGTCTCCCAAAAAAAGCACGAAAAGTAATGCAACTCCAGTGCAGACAAAATAGGAAATCTGACTCATCCAGAACGGAGTTGTACTAAGCAGTAAATCACGAATGGTTCCACCACCGATTGCGGTCACTAATCCAACAACAAACGCTCCAAACCAATCGAAATTTTTGAGTGCTGCAAGACGAATTCCACTAATAGCGAAAGCAAAAGTGCCAATATAGTCTAACAGTGTAATGAAATTTATCATTTCGAAATCGGCTAATCAATCAAATCCAACTCAGCCTTCATAGAAAGAAGTTCGTCCTTAATCATTTGCAATCGGGTGATAACTTCGTGAGTTTTGGAAACACCTTCTTTGTTATCCTTCAGCTTCTTTTTTGCCCCTTCAAGGGTTAATCCTTTCTCTTTTACCAAATGGTATATCAATCCAATATTCTCGATGTCTTCTTTACGATAAGAACGTGTTCCTTTTGCATTTTTCTTAGGTTTGATAATGTCAAACTCTTTTTCCCAGTAACGAAGAAGTGATTCGTTAACACCAAATTTTTCGGCAACTTCTCCTATGGAGTAGTACAATTTCAGTGATTTGTTTTCATTTAAAGCCATAATAGGTTGTGTTGGTAAAAAAATTAATCAAAAATTTGTCCTCGAGTTTCAGACAATAAAATCATACGGTCGTACTCTTTGGGTGATAAATCAAGGAAGTAGTAAAGTGCTGGATTTACAGGACGACCATTGATATGTACTTCGTAATGAAGATGAGGAGCAGTAGATTTACCCGTACTCCCCACATAACCAATCACTTCTCCACGTTTCACCTTTTGACCAGCTCGTGATTTTATTCGACTCATGTGAGCATATTTTGTTTGATAACCAAAACCATGATTTATCAAAACACAATTTCCATACCCTTGATCCCATCCTGCTTGTTGCACAGTGCCGTTGCCAGTGGCATAAATCGGAGTACCAACTCGTGCAGTGAAATCCATTCCGGAATGCATTTTCGCTCTCCCATAAATTGGATCGACCCGCACACCAAAACCAGATGACAGCTGTTTTAAATCGCGATTAAGAATAGGCTGAATGGCTGGCGTACACAATAAACGTTCTTCACGTGTGCCCAACAACTGTACCAATTCGTCGAACGATTTAGATTGCAAATAGATTTGTTTCGACAAAACATCCATTTTCATAGCTGTCGATTTAATCAACAACTCATTTGAGAACCCCGTTAATTCGTCATAACGATTGGAGTTGAGGACAGAAGTTCTTCGAGAACTCTGAGTTGCTGGATCAGACTGTAAAATGACGCGATAAAGATTGTCATCGCGCTCCTGCATTGTACCCATTACGTCAAGGGCATTATCCAATCTTTTAGACAAAAGTCTATTTTGAGACGACAGCACATCAATCTCTCGTTTCATCAATTTATCAGAAGGAGTTCCTATGTATAGCGCATAAAAAGCATAAGCCACAATTCCAACAATAATTCCACTAATGGAGTTGCGAAGCACACCCCAAAAACGCTCTTTAGCTGTGGGATATACTCTTTCGTAAGTGAGAGTTGCAGGATTATACCTGAAATAAACTTTCTTGCTCATTAAAAAAAGACGACCGTTTAGGAAGTTTTACCACAAAGATTATGGCAAAAATAATATTTTAAGCTATTTTTGCAAACTGTTTTTCAGATTATTAACTCACAGGTTTCAATAAAGTTTATTAAACGGCTGTCATTTAATCTGTTGGCTAAAAATCATTTCATACTGAAACTAACTATACCTAACCAATATGTTGACTTCGAAAGAAATTCGCGAATCCTTCAAATCCTTTTTTGCTTCGAAAGAGCACCTCATCGTTCCATCTGCACCGATGGTCATCAAAGACGACCCAACGTTGATGTTTACCAATGCCGGGATGAACCAATTCAAAGACATTATTCTCGGAAATGCAGTAGCCAAAAGCAAACGTGTGGCTGATTCTCAGAAATGCCTTCGTGTAAGCGGAAAACACAACGATTTGGAAGAAGTAGGAATTGATACCTACCACCACACCATGTTCGAAATGTTGGGCAACTGGTCGTTTGGCGACTATTTCAAAAAAGAGGCCATCGAATGGGCATGGGAATATCTGACCGAAGTATTGAAATTAGACAAAGAACGCCTCTATGTAACAGTTTTCGAAGGATACGCTCCTGAAGGATTGGAGCGTGACGACGAAGCTGCCAAAATTTGGGAACAATTTCTTCCTGCAAGCCGCATTATCAACGGAAATAAGAAAGATAATTTCTGGGAAATGGGCGATACTGGTCCGTGTGGTCCGTGCTCTGAAATACACATCGATATTCGCGACAACGATGAGCGTGCTAAAATCGACGGTTTGACGCTTGTAAACGGAAGCCATCCACAAGTTATCGAGATTTGGAACAACGTTTTCATGCAATACAACCGCAAAGCTGATGGTTCGCTCGAAGGATTGCCTGCAAAGGTGATTGACACGGGTATGGGCTTTGAGCGTCTTTGTATGGCATTGCAAGGCGTTCAATCAAACTACGACACAGACGTTTTCCAACCAATTATTCAAGCAATTGCCAAATTATCAGGGAAATCTTACCGAGATAATGAGCAAACGGACATTGCTATGCGCGTAATCTCAGATCACATCCGCACCATTGCATTCTCAATAACAGACGGACAATTGCCTTCAAATGCAAAAGCAGGTTACGTGATTCGTCGTATTTTGCGCCGTGCGGTTCGTTATGGATACACTTTCTTGGGTCAGCAAAAGCCGTTTATGCACAAATTGCTTCCTGCTTTGATTGACACGATGGGCGATGCTTATCCTGAATTGATTTCACAACAAGATTTGATTCAAAAAGTGATCAAAGAAGAAGAAGAATCGTTCCTTCGCACGCTCGAGACAGGTATTCGCCTGCTAGACAAAGTGATGGCTGATACGAAAGTTGCCGGAAATTCGGTAGTTGAAGGCAAAGTTGCATTTGTGCTGTACGATACCTATGGTTTTCCACTCGATTTGACGGAGCTGATTTTGAAAGAAAACGATCTATCGACAGACATTGAAGGTTTTAACGTCGAAATGCAAAAGCAAAAAGAGCGTGCTCGCAACGCAGCAGCTGTAGAAACTGGCGACTGGGTGGTTGTAAAAGAGGGCGATCCGGTATTTGTAGGATACGACTTCACCGATTGCGATGCAGAAATTCTCCGCTACCGCAAAATGAAGCAAAAAAATCAAGAGCTTTTCCAATTGGTTTTGGATAAAACGCCTTTCTATGCCGAAAGTGGCGGTCAGGTTGGCGACAGCGGCTGGTTGATTGGCGACAACGAAAAAATCGAAATCACAAATACAAAAAAAGAGAATAACCTCTCTGTGCATTATAGCACAACATTGCCAAAAGACCTCACACAGGCTTTCAAGGCGCAAATCAACACTTTGGACAGACAAGCGACTGCATGTAACCACTCCGCAACTCACTTGCTACACGAAGCTTTGCGTGAAGTGTTGGGCACACATGTTGAGCAAAAGGGCTCATTAGTTTCACCAGACAGTTTGCGTTTCGACTTCTCACACTTCCAAAAAGTAAGCGAAGAGGAACTTCGTCAAATCGAAAAGTTGGCAAACGAAAAAGTTCGTGGCAATTTCGGTTTAGAAGAACATCGCGCTATGCCTATCCAACAAGCGCGCGATTTAGGTGCGATGGCATTGTTTGGCGAAAAATACGGGGATGAAGTTCGTGTGATCCAATTCGGCTCCTCTGTTGAGCTTTGTGGTGGGACTCACGTCTCTTCAACTGGAAACATTGGAATGATTAAAATCACGTCCGAAAGCTCCATTGCAGCTGGCATTCGTCGTATCGAGGCCGTAACAGGAGCTAAAACAGAAGAGTTGGTCAATGCACAGCAGGAATTTTTGAAAGAGCTTCGTGGCTTATTCAACAATGTACCCAATGTGGCAATTGCCGCTCAAAAAGCGTTGGACGAAAATTCGGCTTTGAAAAAGCAAATCGAAGAGTATATGAATCAACGCGTGTCTTCGTTGAAAGAAGAGTTATTGAAGCAAGTTGAAGTGCGTGCAAATGGTGTGCAACTCATCCGTCTTTCTGCGGAACTTTCTGCAGAAGCGGTCAAAAATATCGCATTCCAATTGCGTGGTCAAGTGACTGAGAAATTGTTCTTCTTGGCAGGAACTGTAGCCGATGGAAAGCCATTACTGACAGTTGTTTTAAGCGACGATTTAGTGAAAGAAGGCATCAATGCATCAAATCTCGTTCGTGAAGCTGCAAAACTGATTCAAGGCGGTGGCGGTGGTCAGCCTCACTTTGCTACTGCTGGGGGTAAAAACACAGATGATTTGAAAGCTGCTTTGGATAAACTGGTTGAATTATCTGGTTTGTAAAAAGCAATTGATTCTAAATTATATAAAATGTGGAGTTCAAATTGAGCTCCACATTTTTTCTCCCGAAAAGTTGAAACAAAAAAAGGAGTTACATTGCTGTAACTCCTTTTAAAATTGATTTTGTAGCGCGACCCAGGATTGAACTGGGGACCTCATGATTATGAATCATGCGCTCTAACCAGCTGAGCTATCGCGCCTTGTTTCAATTGCGGTGCAAAGATAGCTCTTTTCTCGTTTTGTGCAAATTTATTGCGTATCTTTTTCTCGAAAATCCCTTAAACAGACCTATTCAACTGTATTTCAATGTTTTTTGAGGTAAGAATAGATCTCCTCCCCTTTTTCATTCACAAACGAAACTCTAAAACCTGAGGATGTGATGCTGCAAAGCGTAAATCCAAGTGACTTCGCATAAAACTTGTTATTAAGCCACGGATTGGCAAAACGCTTTTTGCTTCCCGATGTCGTCACTATGTAATCGACTCCATCGGCCTGATTGTGCTGAAATGTATGAACATGACCAGCAAAATAAAAATCAACGTTGTATTTCTTGAGTAACGGCTCAACGGCCTTTTGAACTTCAGTAGTATTGCCATGATCACCAAACATAGTTGAATAGATTGGGTGATGCCCAACCACAATCTTCCACGTTTCGTGAGACGCATTCAAAACACTATCGAGCCAAACGACTTGTTTCTGTGGATCTTGAGTTAAAACCGCTTTATAGGCTGATTTTGCACGGTATTTTTCCAAAAAAGGCGACGTGTCGAGAACCACAATTCGCAACGAATTTTTGGCATCAATCTGCTTCACAACGGTGTAGTAGCGCGCAGGCATTTTCCATCGTTTACTCTTTAACGAATAATCGACTAATGCCTGAGGATTGCCATAATATTCGTGATTGCCCAGCGTTCCATAAAAATTGAGGTTAAGATTTGGACCTTCGAAAAGTTGCTCAAATCCAATGTCCCACAACGCATCGGCTGTATCTTTGACACCCACATCGTGAAACATATCACCCGAGTTAATCACAAATCGGGGCTTCAGCTCATCTGCTAATTTTGAGACCTCTTTGGCGGTAGCAATAGGTGAGAATTCACCCGTCATACCCATATCCGAAACCACAAAAAAGTTATAGTCTGACGCTTTAGGAAACGGCGTTTTATCGGGTGAAGTACAGGCAATTGCAAACACTGCTAAGAAAAGCAGGACTATCTGATAGTTTTTTTTCATCTGTATTTAAGTTAAATTTCTAGTTGATATTGCAATTGGTCCAACATCATTTTAATTTCCTCCTCATCGACTCCAGCCAATTGCAGTTCGAAAATGTCTTCAGCAAAAGCCTCTTTAAACCGCTCCCATTCGCCACCACCCAATTTTATGGATTGAAGATAATATTCTAATGCACGGCGCGAATCTTTTTGTGCCCAAACCACGTGTCCGAGGTTCATCAAATCTTGTGCAATCGGTTTGCCAACAATCACTTTCTGATAGTATCGCTCGGCTTGTTCGTATTTTCCAACCAAAAAAGAACACCAGGCAATCGGTCGCCAAGTCTTTGGATTGTTGCTGTCGAGGTAATCTGCTTTAAAGTAATATTTCAAAGCTTCAGAATAGTTTTTTTGTTCCAAGAAACAGTGACCAATGTGCAAAACCACGTTCATGGTGTCTGGCATCAACTTGTCGAATCGTTGGTAAAACTCCAAAGCCATATCGGGCTGCTTCATTCGTCGGTAACATTGCGCAATTCGGCGAATAGTCCATGCACTATTTGGGTAAATAACGTCTGCTTTTAGATAAGATTTCAATGCCGCACTGTCGTCATTCAACATCTGATGGCAATAGCCTATCTTTTGATACAATTCACTGTTGTCGTGCTCTACAAATACCAGCTGCTCGAATACATCGAGCGCATCGGCATAAAACTCTTTTCGAAAGAAAAATTCAGCGATCACGCGTAAATTCTCTTGGTCTGAAATCAATGATTTCAAGATTGGCAACCGGTGAAAATGCATCGATTGAGCAAAGACATCGTAGAAATCAGAACGATGAGGATGCAGTTTGAAGAAGCGGTAAAGATCCTGAATATATTGTCGGGCAATCGTCTCCCCTTTTTGGTTGTTTTTCAACAACTCTTCCTCAGCTTCACTCTGATCCATCCCTTCGCCAGTAAATTGTTGAATAAGCATACGTCGCTGTTCTTCAGGCATTTGTTGCAAACTGAAACAAAGGGAATACTTATCGGAATTACACAAAACGCCCGAATTCATAATCGAATCAAACATCGATGAATCGGATTGTTTGTTCAAAAATATATCGAGAAATGCCGAATGATCGAGACTAAATGGCAAGAACCAACTGCTAATGTTGTAGAAAAATGGAAAGCTCTTTAATCCGGAGAATGTGGTCAAAAACACATCCGATCCCTCCATTTGCAATTGGCTCAACTCCTTCAGCTTGTCGTTTAAACCTGTTTGTTCGAAAATTTCCTGCCAATCTGGATTTTTATCTTCTTCACTTCCCTCTTGATGCCAATCTTCCAGATTCATCTTTTTGCGAAGTGATGGACTAATTTTCATCATTTCTGGCAAAATTTCATCAGTCAGTTTACGCGAAATCTTCTCCGTTTCGCGGCTTCGAATCAGATGCAAAATAATATTCTGGAAATCTGCTGAAATACCTTTTTCTTCCGCCAAAACGGCAAAGCGATGAGCTAAGAGAGGATAACTAGACAAACGTGACTGGTAGAGACTGAAAACGAGTAACAACCCAACCAACGCCCTTTGGCGTATGCTTTCGTTGCGTTTCAGCGCTGCATCAATCAACCAAAGGCATTTTTCGACATCGAATCGACGCAGCAAACTGAGCGTAATGGCTGAAACCATCAAACAAAGCCCTTTTTCAGGAATATTCAGTTCGAATAATAAGCGGTAATCTTCATTCTCTTGCCATTTATCCGACAGCCAAACGTAGAGAAACAGCTCCGACAAATCATTATCCACAGCGTGAATCAGCGAACTCATCTTTTGCTCTTTGGGTTTGCCCTCCTCGAGTAACTCAGCCAACGAAATATCCGTCACACTTTTATCGATTCTACGAATTAATTGACTCGCTGACATACGAGAAGAGTAATTCAGATAGCGTTTTCGATCAAAAAAGTAGGCAGGTGACTCTTTAAACAGCTGCGCATCGGCCACGGAATCGACCAACGAATAGAGGTGCTGAACCAAGTTGCTGTAAACCTTCTCCCGTTCGGGGTCGGGGTTTCCTTTAGCAAAGTAGAGCAACATATATTTATACGTCATTTCCCACTGCTTGAGCTGCTCTTCGGCCTCCCAATCAGGTGAAATCGCCAACCACTCGTGCAACTTAGATATCGCAGATTTAAGTTCTTTGCGGTCGATAATCTCTGTTATTTCGCGATGTAAAGCTTCGATTTGTTGTGCTGTCATCACTTCACTATTTTTGTCTATTATTTTTTACCCTATCAGAGTTTCAACAGCTCCGAAAGTTTGGCAAACTCGCCTTCAAAATTAGTCGTAAAAATCGATTTTCCAATTTGAGCTTTAATCTCGTCAATCGTCCAAAATTTCCCTTCTTCCAATTCGTGTGGATCGGGGTGCAATTCGTCATCATAAACAGTAGAATAGGCATAGACTAATTCGCGCTCAATTTTCGATTCAAAAACATATTTCCACAAGAATTTTGGCTCATAATCTGTAATGCCAAGCTCTTCGCGCACTTCGCGCTCGAGTGCGACTTCCACCGATTCACCGTAGTCGATGTGCCCTCCAACAGAGGTGTCCCACTTTCCAGGCTGAATGTCTTTGTGCATCGGGCGTTTCTGTAAAAAGAGTTCGCCTCGACTATTGAAAACGTGTAGGTGCACCACTGGATGTAACAAGAGCGACCCGTTGTGACAAATTGCCCGCTCAGCTTTGCCAATCACATTGCCATCGGTATCTACTAAAGGAAATATCTCCATTTTCGTCAGTTATTTTGTGGTAAAATTTATTCCATTAAAAATCCTGCAAAAAGAGTGTCAGTTCAGTTTTTTCTGAAATTTGCATTTTCTTGCGTATTCTATACACCGCCTTGCGTATTGCATCGTAGCTGGAGTAAATCAAAATTGATATCTCCTTTGCAGAAAGACCAATTTTATAAAAGGCACACAGTCGCAGTTCGTTCGAAGAAAGCATTGGATAGGTAGTTCTCAGATTCTTGTAGAATTCGACATTGAGTTCTGTAAAACGCTTTTCAAACATTTGCCAATTAAACGAATTTGAAACATTCTCGTATTTCGTGAGAATTTTCAGCACATAATTAATCATATTTTTATCAGCACCCTCCGATTCAGACAAAACCTCCTCTTTTATGGCATTGATAATCTTTTTATTGTAAAGAACATTGATAGTAGATGCGATTAACTCACGTTCTTTTTTATCCAACTCGTTTTGCAACAATTTAGCCTTCGTTTCAGCATACATCAACTCTTGTTCAATTGCCTCGTTTTGCATTCTCACAATTTTATCCATATATTCAAAAGTTGCTAAGGCAGAAGAGACACGTGCAATCAATTCAATTTCATCAATCGGTTTTCTTACAAAATCAAAAGCACCTGCATCTAAGGCCGTTTTAAGATCGTTCGAATTTGTGCGTACACCAGTCGACACAATTATAGGGATTTTTGATAACTCAGGCTCTGCTTTTATTTCATGCAAAACTTCGATACCACTCTTTTGCGGCATTATCCAATCAAGAATGATTAAATGTGGTTCGAACGACCTGATGGTTTGAATAGCTAAATCTGACTGCTCAAGGCTGAGAACCTCATAATGTAGACTCTCTAACAAATACCTCAATACTTCAATCGAATCGCTCTCGTCATCGATAATTAAAATCTTATGCATAGTATTACTTTTTTTGAAACGAGACAACAAATGTGGTTCCTTTGTCGACTTCACTGTTGCACGATACTTCTCCCCCATTTGCTTCAACGAGTTCCTTCACCAGCATCAATCCAAAACCAAAACCCTTTTCGCCAGATGTACCTACCTGTTTTTTTAATTCGATGGGCATAAAAATTGAACCTAATCGCTCCGGTGGGATACCTATACCTTGATCTGTAATTGAAATTGAAACAGTTTCATCCTTCAATAAGTTCGAAATCTGAATGACTCCACCTGGATTACTAAATTTAATGGCGTTTGAAATCATGTTTCGCAATATCGAAAAAAGTTCTTCGGGATTAGCACAGAATGATAAATGATTGTCAATAGCGGTGTTTACAATCAGTGATTTATTCCCAATCTCGTATTTATAACTATCAATTATTGTCGACATCATCTCCGATAGACGAATTATCAGTTGCTTCTCACCAGTGTAGTTGATCCGTAGTTTTGTCCACGGCGTTAAGTTCTCAAGCGTCAAATAGGCTCTTTCTGCTGATGTGGCTATAATTGTAGCCGATTTTTTCTGTTTTTCAGTCAATTCTATATCGTCTGCCAATTTTTTTGAGAAAAAAAGGATAGAGTTGAAGGAGTTTATCAAGTCGTGAGAAAGTGCCGCTATCAACAAATCACGCTGCTTCACCATTTGTAACAGTTCCGTTGCGGTGTATTCATTCAGTTCCTTCATAAAGCAATAGCCATTTTTGAATTATTCATAATCTCAGATTCACTTTCATTTGGTAATCAATGCAAATATATCGTTTTATTTGACATGTCTACTCTTTGTCCCACTTATTATTATTGTTAAACAATTACCGTTATTACATTTGCAACGTTAAAAGGTAAGAATGTAAAATTTGAATAAAAACAGAGCAACAGACAATGCAAGTTGTCGGCAATGAATGATCATGAGCAATCATTCATTGCCAGTTGCTTCTCACATACAATCAATTATGAATGTATTCCACAGATTTAATTCGATCATACCTAACGATTTTCATTCGTTAGATATTCATATTGAAACACCAGGCACGTTAGACCAATATCTTGTTTCGACGAAGTGTTTCACTGTGAAAAATCTGTCCGTAAGCGGTTTGATTGACAAACGTGATTTTGCAACCATTAAACAGCAAAAATACCTAAGAAAAATTGATTTAAGTCGTGCATCTATTATGCCATACAACGACAATGAGAAGAACAGACTGCCGATGGATGCATTCAGAGGGTGCAAGAAAATAACAGAAATTTTGCTGCCGGAGAATCTAGAATGTATTTCAAGTCAAGCATTTCACAAATGCTACAATATTAAGAAAATAGAAATCCCCAAAACCGTGAAGAGTATCGGATACTTGGCATTCAATATGTGCCGAAATCTAGAGCACATTAAATTTCATGAAAATCTAAAACACATCGGTTTTATGTGTTTTTTGGGATGTAAAAAATTAAATTGCATTGATTTAAGAACTCAAGATGCAATCCAATTCGATTTTAACACACCCATATTCGAAGAAGCAAATCATAGAAACTGCATATTGAAAGTAAAAAATGGTCTTGCAGAAAAATTCAGCAAAGCTGAGCAGTGGTGTAACTTTAGACATATAGAAGAGATTAATTTCGAATAAAATACCAGCAACACAATAGAATGTCCGCTTTTTGTCCCATTAAAATTTGCTGTTATATCATATATACCAACTAAATTTGCAAAAGAATATTTAGAACAATAGAAAATACTAAAGACCTTTGTTGACGTTTGACTTTTTCAGAGAGGTGGTTCAAGTGGTGTTGAAAATTCAAAGATGATTAGTGAAAAAGAGAAGGTCTTTAGTTCCTAATAAAAGAGGATTCCGATAACAATCTGAATCCTCTTTTTCATTTTTAGAGTGCTAACTTTCAACTTCAACACTATCTTGCCAAAAACTTTGCGATCCAATTTTCTATGAATCAACCAATTAAAAAATGATATTTTTTGAATCAAACATTAACATTGTTAAATGACAAAAATATTATCAGTTCGTTTGCATATTCGATAAAACAAGCCTATATTTGTTCTATCAAAAGCATTAGTCGCGTTGTTCTGAATTGGTAAACTCAACGTTTTTATTTATTCCGAGACTTTAGCTTCAGACTTTCAATGGCGGGCCACACCCTTCGGGGTTCTTTAAGACGGTGGATTACAAAGAGGGCGAGCACTCAAAACCTGTCAATCGGAGTTTCATTCTATCAACAGCGCGACTTTTTTTCTTAAAATGACTAACTCTTCTATAAGGCTCAAACTTCGGTTTGTGCCTTTTTTTTTATTTCTTCTTCCAATATTGCTCCAAAAGCACCGCAAAACGAATCATTTAGTTGATACAACCAAAAAAGTCCTCAATTTGTCCCAAAACTACCTTCAATTGTTCAATCATATTTGATTAAATTCGTCCCTTTAAACCTTGCGCGAATTAGTGTTGCCATTGCGTTCTCTTAAATAACACCACTTATGAATTATCAAGACAAAACAAAAGAAGAACTTATACAGGAATTAGTGTTGCTCAAAGCAGAAATTCAACGACTAAGTACATCAAGAAAAAGTTCTACTCCCAAAACGGATGATATCTATCAAAGCGAACTGCGTTACGAGCGTTTTTTTGAAGACAATCATTCTGTAATGCTCTTAATAAATCCACAAACAGGTGCCGTAATTGATGTAAACCCTGCTGCCACTCAATATTATGGTTGGACACGTGGTGAAATGCAAAATATGCACATTTCAGATATCAATACTTTGTCGCCCGATGAAGTGAAAGCTGAAATGCAAAAATCCATTACAGATAAACGCAGGCAATTTCATTTCAAACATAGATTAGCGAATGGTGAGGTAAAGAATGTGGAAGTCTATTCAGGCCCAATCAAATTTGGGAATTCCACCTATTTGTATTCGATTGTTCACGATATTTCTGAAACTTCAAAGGCAATTGAAAATCTAAGAATGAGTGAAGAGAAATACCGAAATATTTTTGAAACAGTTCAAGATGTTTATTATGAAGCATCGCCTTACGGAATATTGCTAGACGTTAGTCCAGCAATCGAAACCATTTCAAAAGGGCAGTTTACTCGAGAAGAAGCAATAGGTAAATCCTTCGTGAATTTATATGCTGAGCCTGAAGCACGAAACCGAGTATTGAATCAGTTAATGACAGAAGGTAAAGTAATCGATTATGAATTGTTGCTGCTAAACAAAGATGGTTCGGTTGTTCCTGTTTCAATTTCAAGCACAGTAATTAAAGACAAAGATGGAAATCCTGTCAAGATTACAGGGAGTATGAGAGATATTTCGGAACGAAAAAAAGCCGAAAAAGAGTTACAAGAGAGCAAGGCTTTATATCAATCCATCGTCAATGCTTCGCCCGACGATATCACAATTGCAGATTTGCAAGGAACAGTATTGTATGTTTCGCCTAAAGCAATTTCGATGTTTAGGTATGAACACGAAAATGAGATTATCGGCAGAAATCTAATGGAATTTATTGCACCTCAAGACATCGAAAAAGCAATAATAAGAACACAAAATATGCTTCTAGGAAATCCTATTGGGACTACTGAGTACAAAGCTTTAAGAGGCGATGGCACTATTTTTGATGTTGAAGTAAATGGCGAATTCATTCGTGATAATGAGGGTAATCCAATCAAAGTGGTTTATATCGTGCGCGATGTATCTTATCGAAAACAAATCGAATCGATAGTATTGGAAAGCGAAAAGCAATACCGCACGTTGGCTGATACAGGACACGCTTTGATTTGGACTGCTACGCCCGACAAGAAATGCAATTATTTCAATCAAGTTTGGCTCGATTTTACAGGAAGAACAATAGAGCAAGAGTTGGGCGACGGTTGGGCAGAAGGAGTTCACCCCGAGGATTTAAACAGGTGTATCGATATTTACATCACGGCATTTGATAAACGCGAAGAATTCAGCATGACTTATCGTATTCGTCGATTTGATGGGGAATACCGTTGGGTTTTGGACAATGGAAAACCCAGATACGATACGCACGGCGAGTTCATTGGATATATCGGACATTGTTTGGATATCACAGAACGAATATTAGCTGAAGAGGAACTGAAGGAAAGTGAAGAAAAATACCGTAAGGATTTATTACTACTTAACTCCATTTTTGAGAGTCCGGTGAATATTATTGTATTTTCTTTAGACACAAGCTATTGCTATACTGCCTTCACGAAATATCATGCTCAAACCATCAAGCAAATTTGGGGTGTTGACATTCAACTTGGGATGAATATGCTTGATATTATTACGAATAAAGATGACTACAAAAAGGCAAAACAGAATTTTGATAGAGTGCTTAAAGGTGAATACTTTGTATTGACAGAAGAGTATGGCGACGACGCATTGTATCGAACTTATTTCGAAGACTTTTATAGTCCTGTGAAGAACAACTTAGGCGAAATTATTGGCATTTCTGTATTTGTTATCGACATCTCGGAGCGAATGAAGGCAACAAAAAAGCTTGAAATAAGTGAAGAAAAATACCGCAAAGATTTATTACTGCTTAACTCCATTTTTGAAAGTCCAGTTAATATTATTGTCTATTCGTTAGACAAAAACTACTGTTATTCTGCCTTTACGAAATATCATGCTCAAACCATGAAGAAAATTTGGGGAATTGATATTCAAGTGGGCATGAATATGATTGAGCAGATGTCAAATATAGAAATCCGTGAAAAGTATACTTCAACATTTGACAGAGCTTTTAAGGGTGAATCCTTTATTTTGAATGACGAACACAACGACAAACAATTTGGTCGAACTTATTATGAAAGTTTTTATAGTCCGGTAAAAAATAGTTTAGGTCAAATTACAGGTGTATCTGTATTTGTTGTTGATATCACAGACCGAATGCAAGCCACAAAAAGGTTGGAAATAAGTGAAGATAAATTCCGCCAAGTAGTCGAGCAAACGTCCGATTTTATTGCTATTACTGATAATGCAGGAAATATTACCTATGCCTCTTCTTCCTCTGTTTCAATATTCCACCTACAACCAGAAGAAATGGTGGGTCAAAATTTTATTCAGTTTGTTGCAGAATCGAGCTTAGGTCACTCTTCTAATGGATTTAGAAAAATAGTTGAGAGCGATGCGGTTCTCACTAATTCGGTCTCCAAAATGAAGCGAGCAACTGGAGAAGAATTCTATGGAGAACTAAATGGGTCAAGATACACGTCTGAATCAGTCAATGGAGTGTTGGTCACAATTAAAGATATAACTGAAAGAAAGAACGCTGAAAAAGAGATACTTAAGTTTAAAACCATTGCCGATCAGGCTAATTATGGTGTGGTTTTAGCTTCCTTAAAAGGAGAATTTCTTTATGTGAACGATGCTTTTGCCAAAATGGTAGGCTGGGAAGCAGATGATTTAATCGGTAAAAATTCATCTGTTGTACATAACGAAGAACAGGCAGAAAGAGTAGCGGAAATAATTTCACTCATGAAATCCAATAAAGGATTTACATCTGAGGAACTTTATCATACCCGAAAAGATGGTTCGTCTTTCCCAACGCAAATGAGTTCAAAGGTTATTTTCGATGAAAACAATGTTTTCCAATATTTATCAGCAACTATAATTGACATTTCTGATCGTAAGATAGCAGAAGAAAAAATAAATAAGTTAGATCGATTAAAAACAGTAACTAGCAATATAAATGAGGCTATTATTACGGAGAAGAACAAAGAATCTCTTCTACAAAAAGTGTGCAATATCGCTATTGATTCTGGTAAATTCCAAATGGCATGGATTGGTCAAGTTGAAGAAAACTCCAACCTTGTTAAACCTTTTATTCACGCTGGGTTTGAAAATGGGTACTTATCTCACATAAAACCTATTTCAATTGATAAAAACGCTCCTGAAAGTCATGGACCAACTGGTACTGCTTTACGTGAAAAAAGGCTTTATGTAACCAATGATATTGAAAATGATCCAGTAATGGCATTGTGGAAAGATGAAGCCATTCAGCGAAATTATCGTTCCTCAATTGCATTTCCATTAATGCAATTCGATAAAATTTACGGCTCGTTCAATATATATTCTTCGCAAATCAATTTCTTTAATGAGGAAGAAACAGAGCTGTTAGTTGGGGTTGTCAACAATATAAGTTATGCTTTAGCCGCTATTGAATCAGAACATGAACGGAAACGAGTTGAAACTGACCTATTGAAAATTTCTCAAGCTGTTGAGCAAAGCCCTGTAATGACTATTATAACCGGTATTGAAGGAAAAATACAATATGCAAATCCTGCTTTAACAAAATTGACTGGTTACACCAAAGAAGAACTGATCGGGCAGAATCCGAATGTATTGAGTTCGCACGAAAAAACGAAACACGAGTATCATGAGTTATGGAAAACAATTACATCAGGGAAACAGTGGAAAGGGGAATTTCATAACAAGAAGAAGAACGGCGAACTATATTGGGCTGGAGCATTGATATCTCCGATAATCGATTCGAAGGGGAAAATTACGCACTATGTTTCAGTAGAAGAAGACATTACCCAACGAAAACTCATAGAGAAAGAACTCATTGAATTAAATGAAAGTTTAGAGCTTAAAGTAGAAGAAAGAACTAGACAGCTAAATGAGGCAAAAAGAAAACTTGAAAATGATATACAAAAGCGAATACTGATAGAAAAAGATTTGCGATGGAACAAATCTTTATTGGAGTTAATGTCTAATTCATCTCCTTTAGGATTTTTGGTAGTAGATAACCGAACAGACGAAATTTTATACTTTAATAGTCGCTTTTGCAGTATCTGGGGAATACAGCAGTTAGAAGTGGAAATGAAGCGTGGTGAATTAAAGAACAATGATATTATCCCCTATTGTTTACCAGTATTAGCAGATATACCAGCTTTTGCTGAATCGTGCAAACCACTACAGTTTGAAGATAACCGCATTATTGTTGAAGATGAAATTCCTTTTATAAATAACCGAACAGTTCGCAGATTTTCCACCCAAATACGAGGAGAAAATGATGAGTATTATGGTCGGTTTTATATTTTTGAAGATATTACTGATCGGAAACAGGCTGAATTTGCACTATTGGAAAGTCGTGAAATTTTTTCATCATTTATGGATTATTTACCGGCAGTTGTCTTTATAAAAGATCAAGAAGGACGAACATTATTTGTAAACAAATTTATGGATAATGCATTTGGAGCATTACAATGGGTTGGAAAAACTATGCTGGAAATGTTTCCTGGTGAACTTGGGCAGAAGTTTTTAGCTGATGACTTGAATTCTCTTAAAATAGGATATCAGCGGATCGAAGAAAGTTTATATCAGCTTGATGGAGAATTGCATGAATATGAAACCCAAAAATTCGTAATTAACAGGACAGGGAGAGAACCTTTACTTGGAGGTATTGCTCTTGATATAACTGAACGAAAGAAAATAGAAGAGGAGAGCCGAGATGCCCGCATGGAAGCCGAAAAAGCGAATCTTGCAAAAAGCGAATTTCTATCGCGCATGAGTCATGAATTGCGAACCCCAATGAATTCAATATTAGGTTTTGCTCAATTGCTCGAACTAAGCAATTTGAATACTGGGCAGCAAAAAGGGGTATCTCATATATTGAAAAGTGGCAAACATCTACTTGATCTGATTAATGAAGTATTGGATATCTCGCGTATTGAAGCAGGTCGACTATCCTTTGATTACGAAACCTTAGATGTCAGGACGCTGGTGCAAGAAACTATCGAATCTATTCGCCCACTCGCTGTTGAAAACCTAATTACCCTAAAAAATGAAATTGGGAATGAAAGCCTCATCGAAATTAGCAGTGATAAGCAAAGATTAAGGCAAATTTTGCTAAATCTGCTTAATAATGCAGTGAAATACAATCGAAAAAAAGGTTCAGTTACCATACAAGTGGTGGTGAAAAATCAGCAAAACCCAAAGCTTTCTACCATTAAGTTTTCGGTAATCGATACAGGATTGGGGCTTTCGGAAGAAAACCAACAAAAACTGTTCACTCCTTTCGAACGAGCAGGTGCCGATAAATCCTCGTCCGAAGGAACTGGATTAGGATTATCCATCGTGAAGAAGCTTGTAGAAGCCATGAATGGTAAAATTGGGCTACAAAGCAAAGTGGGTGTGGGATCGACATTTTGGTTCGAATTACCAATACTTCAATCCAATAAAGCCAATATTGGAATCAAAAGTGATGGTAGTTATGAAAACGTGACAAAACATAGCGGAGGTGCTTCGATTCTCTATATAGAAGACAATCAAGAAAATATTGAATTGATAGCAGATATACTTGAAACACAACGTCCTAATGTGAATCTTATTACCTCGTATTATGGTAAAGAAACGGTCGGTTTAGCAAAAAAACATCAACCAGATTTAATTTTACTCGATGTCAATCTTCCCGATATGAATGGATTAGAGGTCTTAAACAGTTTGCAAATGGATCAAAAAACCTCAACGATTCCTGTAATTATTCTCAGCGCTGATGCGATGGAATCCCAAATACAAAAACTGCTGAAAGCAGGCGCACGAGATTATATAACAAAACCCATTGACATAAAATCATTCATCACTATTGTCGATGGTTTAACGCAAAACACATAAATTGAGAATTATGGAAAATATACTGTTCACAGATGCAAAAATACTCATTGTTGATGATTCCGAAACAAATATTGAAGTGTTGCTGGGATTGCTTGAAGTAGAGGGATATACACAAATTCGAAGTATCACAGACTCAAGGAAAACCATTGACACAGTAATAGATTTCGAACCAGACATTATACTCCTCGATTTAATGATGCCTCACCTTAGTGGGTTCAATATTTTATCGGATTTAAAAGAAATTATCCCAGCAAATGTCTATTTACCTGTTTTGGTATTAACAGCTGACATTTCTTTGCAATCGAGACAAAAAGCACTAGCAGAAGGTGCGTCTGATTTTGTTTCAAAGCCATTCGACATTATCGAAGTCGGACTTCGAATTAAAAATTTGCTTTACATCAGAAAACTGTACAAAATGCTTGATCTGCATAATCAAGAGCTGGAAGAAATTGTAAAGAAAAGAACAGAAGCCTTAGAAAAGACAAACCTTGACTTAGTAGTGGCAAAGGATAAAGCAGAAGCTAGTAATCGAATGAAATCGGCTTTCATAAACAATATTACACACGAAATCAGAACACCTTTAACAAGTATACTTGGATTTAGCCAAATATTGGCCGAAACAGAACTAGATGCCGAAGACAGAAAAGAGTTTTATCAAGAAATCCATCAAAGCAGCAATAGGCTAATAAAAACTGTAACGGATTACTTAGACATTTCAGCATTAGTATCTGGTAATCAAGAAGTTAAAATATCAAAATTCAATCTCTATTCTGTGATTGATTCAATTATTTTAGACTATGAGCACCAAGCAAGGAACAAAAATATTACCCTTAAAATTGATTCTGAGATAAATCCTGAATTGGATATTGAATCAGACTCAGCATTGGTTTCAAAAGTAATTGAAGCATTCGTAGACAATGCCATCAAATTTACCAAAACAGGAGATGTAAAAATTGGGTTTGACATCAGTGACAGCAATGTATGTTTGTGGGTAAAAGATACTGGTGTAGGAATTGAAGAGGATGTTCAATCGAAAATTTTTGAACCATTTATGCAAGAAAGCATCTCAAACACAAGGGGATACGAAGGCAGCGGATTAGGTCTTTCAATTTCGAAATACATATCGAACCTCATAGGAGGGAAAATATGGGTAGAATCGAAAAAGAATTCGGGTTCCACCTTTTATTTCTCTATACCCACAACCATTTAAATACAAAAAGAGGCTATCTCAATGAGACAGCCTCTTTTTATACAATCAACTTACTGCATCTTGATGTTGTACCAATCAATCTTTTTGGAATAATACATCACGACTGTCAATATAACAAACAGTCCGACGCTTCCCATTAGTAATGCGTAATCTTCGAGTTGCAGAATTGTAAACACAAATCCGTAAAGAATAATCAACGTGCTCATTATCAACAAGTAGAATCTTTGATTTTGAAGTACCCCTCGAGCATAATAAGTTATCAGACTAATGGTTGCCACTGCCGATATAATATAAGACATATTAAAGCTCAAGTATTCTGAAATGGATAAAACCAACGAGTAAAATATAATCAATGCCAAACCAATCAACGTGTATTGGAAAGGGTGCACATTTACGCCATTAATCAATTCAATAAAAAACAACAGCAAAAAAGTAAGCGCAATCAACATAAAAGAGTATTTCACCGCCCGATCCGTTTTTTGGTAATTATCGACAGGCAAAAGAAGGTCAACACCAAAGGCTGATTCACTGATATTGTATGAGTTTTTTGACCAACTCTGAGGAAAATTCCGATTGAGATGGAGCACTTTCCAATCGGCTGCAAAACCAGAAGCTTTCACATCTCTTTTGTCAGGAAGGAACGCTCCGGTAAAGCTTGGAGTACTCCATTTCGAAGAAACGTGCACCTGCGTAATTTTACCCACAGGTACAAAATTCAGCGTTTGCGAACCTTTTAAAACCAAAGTCAAATCAAATCTTTTCGTAGTACCAATGCTATCGATAGACAGTGGAATGCGTGTGCTGATACCCGATTCAATAACATCACTCGATTCTACACCCGAATTAAATCCATAGGGTTTGTCGTTCCATTTCAGATTCACCTGTTCTTCGATTCCTCTTAAATCGGAAATACCCAACGACAGATAAGCATCTTGAAGCAAAAGATTCTCCTTCAGCACCTTAATGTTGTTGATATTCATCTGACTAAACGTACCGCTGATGTGAATAGTCGAATTGTAAACCACGATTTCGTAGATGCCTCGGTAGCGCATTTCGGGAAAAACCTCTCCATTAATTTGCAACGAATCGGCCAAGAAATGAGCATAGCGGACAATTTTTCGGGTAGTTTTGGCACTGTCTTGATAAAAATCGTAATAGGGAATTGACACAATCGGTCCAGAGATGGTTTGAGCATTTCCCCACTTCGAGCTTACTTCTTGAATGGCTTCTTGTTGAAAACTTGTGCGTTCGTGCACTAAATTCTGAATCAAAGCAATCGGAATCAAAAAGACGAGGATCAGAAAAATCATTACGATGACTTTCAAATAGGTTTTCTTGGCATTCATAATCGTTATTTATTAGTTAAAAACTCCTTTTACAATTCTATCTTTACCGAAAATATCTTTAATAATTTTCACCTCTGAAAATCCATTTTCATGAAGCAAATCAGCTGTCTCTTTTCCATAAACTGCATTAATTTCGAAATAGAGTTTACCACCTTTTCTGAGCATTTTTGTTGCTAATTCTATGATTCTTCTGTAAAAACGCAACGGATCACCATCGGGAACGAAAAGCGCTATATATGGCTCATAATCAAGTACATTCTTATGCATATTAACAGATTCATGATCACAAACATACGGTGGATTACTCACTATTACATCAAACGAATTTAGTTCGAAATCATTGCTTAAAACATCCACTCTTTTAAATAAAATATCCTGATTGTTTCGAATTGCATTTGCTCGTGCAACTGTCAATGCATCTTCCGAAATATCCCAAGCTTCAACCTTCACATTCGGCAATTTGCTTGCTAATGAAATAGCGATACATCCGCTGCCAGTGCCAATATCGAGAACTGAACATTGATTCTCACTATTTCCACTAATAATTAGATCGACTAACTCCTCTGTTTCAGGTCGCGGAATCAAGACCGATTCATTTACCAAAAACGAGCGTCCTAAAAATTCTGTTTCACCCAAAACATATTGTAGCGGTTCGCTGTTTTGAAGTCTATCGAGCATTCGGAGCAGTTGTTGACGATTTTCCGGCGATAATTCACTATTTTTGTGCATTATAAGCTGAGTACGCGAAAAACCAGTAGCGGATTGAATCAGCTGATTAATCATCGAATCTATCTCCAAAGTAGAATATAAAGATGTTAGTTGGCGACGAGCGTGTTCGAAAAATGACCTCATAATTTGGTAGAAAAAGTAAAATCTTTCAACAAAGATAGAGAATGCGACCGAAAAGTGCTTGTTTTGGTTGCAAAATAAAAAGTCGTGAAGATTTTAAAGTTTAATTACAAAGGACTTACGACTTATAACTTACGACTTTTTTAGAAGATGAATGAATCGGAATACATAAAACGATGTTTACAACTCGCAGCGCAAGGGCGAGAAAAAGCGGCACCCAATCCGATGGTTGGAGCTGTGATTGTACACAACGGTAAAATTATAGGCGAAGGATATCACACCGAATGTGGATTTGCGCATGCAGAAGTCGAAGCCATTCAGTCGGTTGCCAATCAATCGCTGTTGAAAGAATCCACAATGTATGTGAGTCTTGAACCATGCTCACATTTTGGTAAAACACCTCCATGTGCAAAGCTGATTATCGAAAAAGAGATTCCACAAGTTGTGATTGGCACCTTAGATCCGTTTCCTGCCGTTTCGGGAAATGGTGTAAAAATGCTGCAAGAGGCTGGAGTTGAGGTGAAAGTGGGTGTGCTCGAAGAGGAGTGCAGACTACTGAACAAGGCTTTTTTCTGTTATTTAGAGAAAAAAAGACCCTATATTATCTTGAAATGGGCGCAAACAAAAGATGGGTTTATAGACAAAATTCGTGCTGAAGGTGAAAAGCCCCATCCCACTCCTATTTCGAATGAGTTGACTCGCTGCCACGTTCATAAATTACGATCGGAAGTGCAATCAATTCTCGTGGGTACCAACACAGCGATTAACGACAATCCCTCGCTTACCGTGCGTTTTTGGTCAGGCAAAAACCCTACCCGACTGCTTTTGGATCGCTCATTGCGTGTACCAGAAGATTCTGTCTTGTTTGATGGAAACGTCCCAACAATTGTTTTTACTGAAACAGAAAAGGAGAATAAACCTAACTGCGAATTTGTAAAAATTGATTTTGAAAAAAATCCGATTTTTGAAATCGTGGAGCAACTTTACGACAGATGCATTCAATCGCTACTGGTGGAAGGTGGTAGTCAATTGTTGCAATCGTTTATCGACAATGATCTGTGGGACGAAATTCAGATCGAGGTAGCTGATGTGACTTTTGGTTCTGGAGTTTCAGCCCCTCGGTTCGATGCCAAGCCCGACTCTACAGAGCGAATCTGCGACTCAACAATGTATCATTATACGAGATGAGAATCGAAGGTAAAATGTAAATTCATAGCTCATCGCATAGAAAAAGGGAACCCATTTTTATTGGATTCCCTTTTTGATTTTCTGAACTTTCGACTAGAACTGGCGCTCAAGCAACCAAATATCGTCGAAACGAGGAGTATATTTTGCTTTAATGCGATCACGCTCAGCTGCAGCTTCTTCTTTAGTATTAAAACTAGCAACAATCACACGATACATCAGTTTTTCGTTTTGCGCCAAAATAACTTTGTATCCCTCTTTTTCCATGCTCTCTTTCAAGGCAACTGCATAATCGTTTCGAGTAAAACTACCAATGACTACACTAAAACTTTTCAAACCTGAAGCATCAGCTGCTGTAACAGGCGTTAAAACCTCTTTGCGTGTGGTTGCAGGAGTAGCCGTTGTTGCAGGTCGAGTCACAGTCGCTGTAGGTTGTACAACAGGCTGATTAACAGGCGTAATCTCTTTAGGCTTAGCTTTCTCGTAAGCTGCTTTATAGGCAGTTTGTTTAGGTTTACAAGAGGTTGCGCCTAAAGCTACCAAGGCAACTACCGAATAGAAAAACAGTTTCTTCATAATGAGTTTTAATTTTATGACGCAAATATAGTAAAATTTAAAATTGTCATCTACACTTTACAAAGGAATTTATAAAATGAAGTGAAACATTCTAACAAACTCAAATTCAACCTACAAAACGCCTTTTGTTGAAGGCAATTCATAATTGAAAATATCACGCTTGATAGCCATCTTTATCGCTCGAGCAAGTCCTTTGAAAATTCCCTCAATCTTGTGGTGCTCGTTATCGCCAATTGCCTGAATATTCAGGTTCATTTTGGCAGCATCACTCAACGATTTAAAGAAGTGCAAAAACATCTCTGTTGGCATATCTCCCACTTTCTCCCGTTTAAAATCAGCACTCCACACCAACCACGGGCGACCACCAAAATCGAGTGCCACAGTACAAAAGCAATCATCCATTGGCAACGAGTAACCGTAGCGTTCGATGCCTCGTTTGTTACCTAATGCCTGATAAAGGGCCTCTCCCAACGCCAAAGCTGTATCTTCGATGGTGTGGTGCTCGTCCACATGCAAATCGCCTTTTACGTTGATTGTCAAGTCCATGCCTGAGTGTTTTCCGATTTGCTCTAGCATGTGGTCGAAAAACGACAGTCCGGTTTCGATGTCGCAACGTCCTTTTCCGTCGAGATTGATTTCTACTAGAATATCTGTCTCTTTGGTGGTGCGTTGCACTCTTGAGCGACGCTCTCCGGCAAATAAGAACTCAGCAATCTGATCCCAATCGATAGAAACGAGAGCACAAACATCTTTCAAATTATTTTCGGATAATAATTGCTCAGCAGACACGGAATCTTGCATAAAAATGGCTTTGCAACCCAAATTCTGCGCCAACATCACATCGGTAATGCGATCGCCAATCACAAAACAGGCAGGCAGATCGTATTCGCCCGTGAGATATTTTGGAAACATCCCAATGCCCGGCTTGCGAGTAGGTTGGTTTTCATGCGGGAATGTCTTGTCAATCAGCACATCGCTGAAGGTTACGCCCTCGTTGGCAAAAGCCTTTAACATTGCATTGTGTGGCGGATGAAACGTGTGTTCTGGAAACGAATCCGTACCCAATCCATCTTGATTGGTGACCATTACCAACTCAAAATCGAGGTTTTTCTGGATAAAATAGAGATTGCGAAACACCTTTGGATAATACTCCAATTTTTCGAGACTATCCAATTGATAATCAATTGGGGGTTCAATCACCAACGTTCCATCGCGGTCTATAAAGAGGGCTTTTTTCATAATTCTAAAATGTGCTAATTAGCCAATATGCAAATTAGTGATTCTATTACAATAATGTAAACTTTTTCAACGCTTCAATGAGCGTTTTGTTCTCTTCGGCTGTACCAACAGTAATGCGCAAACAGCCTAAACAGAGCGAAACGGTATTTCGATTGCGAACAATAATACCCAAATCGACCAAATAGTGATAAACAGCATTTGCATCGGGCACTTTTACCAACAGAAAATTGGCGTCCGTAGGAAAAATCTTTTCGACAAATGGAAGCAATTCAAGCTCTTTGCTCAACAGTGAGCGCTGAGTCAGTAGCATCTCCACCCATTCGTTTTTGCGACTTTCGAGGTTAAGATTCTCGCTCACGAAATTTTGCGTCAGAATATTTATATTGTACGGATATTTCACTTTGTTGAAATAGGCGATAATCTCTTCGGATGCAAAAGCCATTCCACAACGCACAGAAGCCAATCCCCAAGCTTTGGAGAATGTTTGTAGCACGATGATATTCGGATATTTATCTAAATCCACCAACCAAGAAGCTTCGGAAGAGAAATCTACATACGCCTCGTCAATCACCACTATGCCTTCGAATCCGTTGACAATCTTCAACATTTCCGCACGATTAAGCAGATTTCCAGTCGGGTTGTTGGGCGAGCAGAGGAAAATGATTTTGGTATTCGCATCAACAGCATTCAGCACGCGTTGCGCATCGAGCGAATAGTCTGCATTCAGCAAAACCTTGCGATACTCCACATTGTTGACATCGGCGCACACTTGATACATTCCGTAACTCGGGTCAATTGCCACAATGTTATCCACTTGAGGTTCGCAAAAGATGCGGACGACCAAATCAATCGGTTCATCGCTGCCGTTACCAAGCATAATTTGCTCGGGGCGAACACTTTTCATTTGCGCAATCTTATCCTTCAATGCCCATTGCATCGGGTCTGGATAACGATTGTAGGGCGCATTCATCGGATTTTCATTCGCATCGAGATAAACCGACGCTTCACCTTTGAACTCATCTCGTGCACACGAGTAAGGCTTTAATTGTAGTATATTTGGACGAACAAGTTTTGCTAAATTCATAATTACCTCTCCCCTAACCCCTCTCCAAAAGAGAGGGGAAAAGTTGCATTTATTAAGTTTATTTTCTTATTGCACTCTTAAGCCCCTCCTTGGGAGGGGTTGGGGAGGCTTTTATTTCAATCGAATAGTCACCGCATTCTTATGCGCTTCCAGCAATTCGGCTGCAGCCATGGTTTCGATGACAGGACCTAGTTGCTGCAAGCCTTCTTTCGTAATTTCCTGAAACGTTATTTTCTTGATAAAACTATCCAGATTCACGCCACTATAAGCTTTAGCATAACCGTTTGTAGGCAATGTATGATTGGTTCCAGAAGCATAATCGCCGGCGCTTTCGGGTGTGTAATGTCCCATAAAGACAGAACCTGCATTGATAATCTGTTCCGATAGTTCTCGGTAATTTTCTGTCTCGAGTATCAAATGCTCGGGAGCATATTGATTGGTAATTCGAACCACTTCGTCCCAATCTTTCACCACAATGATTTTGCTGTGATTGATCGATTTCTCTGCCAATTCGCGACGAGGAAGTACTGCCAATTGTGCTTCAATTTCGGCAACAATTGCATCCACAATCGCCTCGTCACACGTCACCAAAATAGACTGACTATCTGCACCGTGCTCAGCTTGTGAAAGGAAATCGGATGCCACAAATGCAGGATTAGCTGATTTGTCGGCAATCACTTGCATCTCTGATGGACCTGCAGGCATATCGATTGCAACTTCCTTGAGACTTACCAATTGTTTAGCGGCTGTCACGTACTGATTACCTGGTCCAAATATTTTGTAGGTTTTCGGCACACTTTGCGTTCCATACGCCATTGCACCTATCGCCTGAATGCCACCAATTTTGAACACCTTGCTGACTCCAGCTGATTTCGAAGCAAACAGAATAGCGGGGTGAATCTTTCCTTCTCGGTTTGGAGGTGTGCAAAGTACAATCTCGCTACAACCAGCAATACGTGCAGGAACAGCCAACATCAACACTGTTGAAAAGAGCGGCGCAGTACCTCCGGGAATGTAAAGCCCCACCTTTTCGATGGCTACTGCCTTTTGCCAGCAGGTAACTCCGTTCATGGTGGTTACCTTTTTGCCTTCGAAGCGTTGCGATTCGTGAAAGGTTTCGATGTTGCGCAAAGCCACCAAAATCGCTGATTTCAATTCATCAGAAACCAACGATTGAGCCTCTGCCATTTCTGCATCCGAAACTTGCAAAGCATCGAGTTCAACTTTGTCGAATTTCAGTTCGTATTCTTTGACCGCGTCATCGCCTCGCAAACGAATATCGTCCAGCACTTGTTGCACCGTTCCAAACAACGAAGTTGTGTCCATCGCCGGGCGCGCCAGCAACGATTGCCATTCAGATTCGGAAGGATAATTTATTATTTTCATAAATAGAGACCTCCCCCAACCCCTCCAAAGGAGGGGAGAAAGAGAATATTATTTCAAAATTACACTATTTTTTTCACAGGCATCCTCCTCCCCATTGGGGGAGGTAGGGTGGGGCCTATAGAATCATCTTCTCAATCGGCACTACCAAAATGCCTTCTGCGCCGAGTTTCTTGATTTTGTTGATGATAGACCAGAAGTTTTTGTCGTCGATTACCGAATGCACCGAGCTCCAGCCCTCTTCTGCCAAAGGAATGATGGTCGGACTTTTCATTCCTGGAAGAATGCTGATGATTTCAGCCAAATTCTCGTTAGGCGCATTTAGCAGAATGTATTTTTTGCCTTCCGCTTTTTGCACCGAGTCGAAACGGAACATCAATTCGTCGAGAATCTCTTTTTTCTCGTCAGAAAGTGCATTGTGACCTATCAGTACAGCTTCCGATTGCATTACCACTTCTACCTCTTTCAAGTGGTTGCTCACCAATGTGCTGCCTGAGCTCACGATGTCGAAAATGGCGTCAGAAAGACCGATACCTGGCGCAACTTCTACCGAACCGGATATGACGTGGATTTCTGATTTAATTTTGTTCTCGTTTAAAAAGTTTTGAAGAATAACAGGATATGAGGTCGCAATCTTCTTGCCATCGAACCACTTTACTCCCTGATAATCTGCTTCTTTTGGGATTGCCAAAGATATGCGGCATTTGCTAAAACCGAGACGTTTTACAATTTGTGCATCTTGCTCTTTTTCCACAAACTCATTTTCTCCCACAATACCTACATCGGCCACGCCAGAGGCCACTGCCTGTGGAATATCGTCGTCGCGGAGGAACAATACCTCAATCGGGAAGTTCCTAGACGGAATAAGCAATGTGCGTTTAGCATTCGACAATTTGATACCGGCTTCGGTCATCAACTCCATGGTCTCTTCGAAAAGTCGGCCTTTGGCCTGTACAGCAATTCGTAACATAAAGATTAGTTATAAGTTGTACGTAATACGTTTTACGTAATTGATAATTCATTTTAAAACAAAAAAGGCTCACCTGCAACGGTAAGCCTCTGTATTCTTATATTGATATTTATACATAACAAAAACAGCCCACCGTGTATTACTGAAGGAAATGGTGATGACCGTGATGTAATGTGTAAAGTTTCATTTCTTGTAATTTTTCTGCAAATATAAATGATTTAATTGAATTAAATTGACTTTGGCTGTGAATTTGTTACATATAACGACTGTTTCAACAATTAATCTATGATTTATCTGTCAATGAACCGACAAAGACTCTTTTTTGTTGAGATATTTCACCTAACTTTGCATCTCAAAACTGTAACTAAACGATTGATGGACTTACATTTGATTTTTACCTACTCTTTTTGGGCAATTTTCGTCATTGCTTTTTTAATTGACTTTCGTTTTACCGGCGTTGGTAGCAAAACTATGAGCGTAAAAAGCGCCATCAGCTGGACTTTTTTTTGGATATTGATTGCACTCGCTTATGATGCTTGCATCTATGCTTTTTACCCACAAAATCCTGACACAACAATCTCTACGGCGCATACGATGGGCTTGAAATTCTTATCGGGATTTTTGATGGAGAAATCACTTTCAGTGGATAATCTGTTTGTCTTTATTGTGGTTTTCACTTCGATGGGCATAGGCGAAAATAAACAGGCTAAACTATTGAAATTAGGCATCTTACTCTCAATTGTGCTTCGAATTATTTTCATCATGGCAGGAATGAGCCTTGTGAATCAGTTCGAATGGCTTTTCTACGTATTCGGAGGAATTCTTGTTTTCACTGCAGTGAAAATGTTGGTCAAGAAAGAAGAACTCGAAGAGGTGCATCCAGAGCAAAACATTCTTTACAAATGGACTTCAAAATTATTTCCAATTGATACTCATTCCGAGAAATTATTTCCTCGAATAAATGGCAAAGTCCATGTAAGCTATATGTTTCTTACATTGCTTGTGATTGCATCAACCGACGTGCTGTTTGCCGTAGACTCAATTCCCGCTATTATCGGTATTATTCGCGAAGGAGCTGATGGTATACTAACTATGGAACAAGAAAATTTTATTGCAATATCGTCTAATATGTTTGCAGTAATGGGTTTAGCTTCGCTCTATTTTGCGCTCAAGAGCATCATGAATTCCTTTCATTATCTCAAGGTTGGCGTTGCATTCATTTTAGCATTCATCGGATTCAAAATGCTGGTCGCTGATGCGCCTGTTTTCCACGATTTGTTTGAAGAGTATCAATGGTTGTCGTTTGCCGTGATTTTATCGGCCATTCTCGTCTCAATCTTAGCGTCAATAATCAAAACCAAGCGCGACGAAAAAAACGCATAAAACAAGCTATTTATTTCAATATTTACGAAGAGGCTGTCAACTAAACAGCCTCTTTTTTGTTATAAATCAGACGCAAAAGTGCTATTTTTAGAACAAAATCACTTCCTTAAATCGTATTAAATAACAATTCAGCAGAATTATCAATGAATCGTTCAGATAAATATTCCTTGTATCTGAGTATCATTTTTCTAAGAATGATTCTAAGTTATTCAAAAAATATAGCTACATTTCGGCACATTAATTATTCTACAATTAAATCTAATTAATAACAAAAATCGAAACCCATGAATTTTGACGCACAAAAAGGAATCTATTTCCCATCGGAAGAGGTTATTAATCAAGCAAATGTAAAAGACTACGAGTCGTTGTACAAATACTCCATCGAAAACCGCGAAGCGTTTTGGGCAGAACAGGCCGAGCATCTCGAATGGTACAAAAAATGGGATACCGTTTTAGACGACAGTGATAAACCATTCGACAAATGGTTTAAAGGTGGTAAAATTAATATTGTACACAATGCCATAGACCGCCACCTGAAAACGGCTAACAGAAATAAAATTGCTTTAATTTGGGAGGGTGAAAACGGCGATGTGCGTACATTTTCATATCATGCACTTGATCGCGAAGTGTCCAAGTTTGCAAACATTCTGAAAAGTATGGGCGTCAAAAAAGGCGATATTGTAACGATCTATATGCCACAAATACCAGAACAGATTTTTGCCATGTTGGCTTGTGCCAAAATCGGCGCTGTGCACAGTGTGGTATATGGTGGATTTAGCCACGAAGCACTTTCAGAGCGCATCAGAGACGCCGAAAGTCGTGTGGTAGTTACAGCAGATGGCGGTTTCCGTCGTGGTAAAATTGCTGATTTAAAAGGGATTGTGAATGATGCAGTAGTGCTCTGTCCAACGGTAGAAGTGGTTATTACCGTTCAGCGCACCAAACACGATGTGTATATGGAAAACGACCGCGATTATTGGTACCACGACCTCGAATCGCTTCCGATTGCAAGTTCGAAATGCGAAACTGAACAAACCGAAGCAGACGATATGTTATTTCTGCTTTATACATCCGGCTCAACCGGAAAGCCTAAAGGTTTGGTGCACAACCACGGCGGATACAGCGTTTACACATCAACCACACATCGCATGGTATTCGACATCAAACCCGAAGACCGCTACTGGTGTGCTGCCGATCCGGGTTGGATTACTGGTCACAGTTATTTAGTCTATTCTCCATTAATCAATGGAGCAACCATTTTCACCTACGAAGGAGCGCCAAATCATCCATACCCAAACCGTTGGTGGCGAATGATTGAAAAATACGGTATCAACATACTCTACACCTCTCCTACCGCTATTCGCGGATTGATGCGCTACGGCGATTCGTGGGTAAACCGTCACGATTTAAGCTCGTTGCGATTATTGGGCTCTGTGGGCGAACCTATCAATCCTGAAGCTTGGAAATGGTACCACAAAGTGGTGGGTGGCGAGCGTTGTCCGATTATGGACACGTGGTGGCAAACCGAAACAGGCGGATTTATGATTACACCAATGCCAGTTATTCCATTAAAACCGGGTTCGGCGTCAAAACCGTTCTTTGGAAATGAAATTGCGGTGGTCGATGAGCAACACAACGAGGTGAAGCGTGGTGAAGAAGGTGCTTTGGTCATCAAAAACAGTTGGCCGGGTATGACAGCTGGTATCTACAAAGATCGCGAACGTTTTAAAGAGGTCTATTGGAAAAAATATGAAAAAGAAGGATGGTATCACCCGGGCGACTCTGCCAAAATAGACGAAGATGGCTATATTTGGGTTATCGGTCGCAGCGACGATGTAATCAAAGTAAGCGGATACAGACTTGGAACGGCCGAAATTGAAAGTGCACTCGTAAGCCATCCAATGGTGGTAGAAGCAGCAGCAATTCCGCTTCCACATAAGTTGAAGGGCAATGCTATCCACGTGTTTGTGATTCTGAAAAACGGTGCGACAGGTTCGCGCGAACTCGAAAACGAGCTGAAAGAGCATGTATCGAAGATGATGGGACCAATCGCCAAACCAGAAGAGATTCTATTTACAGAAACACTACCTAAAACACGAAGCGGAAAAATCATGCGTCGTGTGCTTAAAGCTCGAGCTTTAGGTGAAGACGAAGGAGATATCTCAACACTCGATGAGTAATATTCGATAGTCTCATTAGATTTCATAATTCATTAACTACAATAATTAAACACAAGATGAATCTTTTAGAACAACTCAAAACACAAACCAAAGTGGTAGCTGATACCGGTGATTTTGCGTCAATGATTCGATATAAACCCGTGGATGCAACCACCAATCCTTCGTTAATTTATTCGGCATCAACCATTCCGCAGTATAGTGCGTTGGTTGACGAAGCTATCGCTTATGCAAAGGCCAATGGCACGACCAAAAAGGCACAAGTGGATTTGGCGATGGATCGGGTAGCCGTAAATTTTGGCACCGAAATTCTGAAAATCGTTCCGGGTCGTGTTTCCACCGAAGTTGATGCACGATTATCGTTCGATACAGAAGCGACACTGACTAAAGCACGCGAATTAATCGCCATGTATAAAGCGCAAGGTGTTGATTCTAATCGTATTCTGATTAAAATTGCTTCCACTTGGGAAGGAATCAAAGCGGCCGAAATTCTTGAAAAAGAGGGAATTCATTGCAATCTGACCTTACTATTCTCTATGGCGCAAGCGGTAGCCTGTGCCGATGCTGGCATAACGCTGATATCACCTTTCGTGGGACGCATTTTCGATTGGTACAAAAAAGCGGAAGGTGTAGCTGGTTATGATGCGGATAAAGATCCGGGCGTATTGTCTGTGACCAGCATCTACAATTATTACAAAAAGTTCGGCTACCAAACCATTGTGATGGGCGCTAGTTTCCGCAATATTGGTGAAATTACCGAGCTAGCAGGATGCGACTATCTCACCATCTCGCCTTCATTATTGCAGGAGCTTGAGGATAGTCAGGCATCACTTCCACGAAAATTGACCGTAGAAGCTGCTCAAAAACTCGAAATTGCCAAAATAGAATTGGACGAGAAGCAGTTTCGCTGGATGATGAACGAAGATGCAATGGCGACTGAAAAACTTGCAGAAGGGATACGCAACTTCTCGAAAGACTTGATTAAGCTGGAGAAAATGATTGCTGATAGATTGTAATCGCTTCATTTTCAAATAAAAGCAAAGAGGCTGAGTTCAATGTGAACTCAGCCTCTTTTGTCTAACAGCAATTGGGTGCTGAATATTATTTTTCAATAGCAACTCATTCTTCTTCGCTAATCAAAGTTGAATACGATTTGATTGATTGGGATTTTTGTTTTTGTTAAAATTGAAGTTTAAGTCCTATGCGAATTCCAGATTTATCGATATTTGGTCTGTCAAGATATGTCAAACGCCAAATATAATCGAGTCTGATAAGACTGAAAATATTCTCCACGCCAACACCTGCTTCCATGTAAGGCGTGGCACTTAAACCAGAAGAATATTCGGGCAACTTCCACTGAGTCGTTTTTGTTTTCGAAGGATCGTTGTACTCGTTCAGCGAACCAACCAATGCTTTAAAGGTTGCCACTTCGCGCAATTTCAGATGTTGATTCAGTGGAATCCAATTGAGTAATAAGCCATTCATGTGATAATCGACATCCAACGAAGCATATTGATCGTTCATAAATTCGAACACATTCATCAAATTGTAAGTTTCCGCCACATTGAGATACGAAGGATTGGCCTGTGGAATAATCAACAACGGATATGGCACCTTCGACCATTGCTTGCCTGCTTTAAACATCAAATCGGCATAACCAAAAATAGCAAGTGGATGAGCGTGCTGCAATGAAAATTCGGTTTGTTGATACGTGTAATCACCATTCAAAAACCCTTTTAAACCCACCGAGTGAGACAAAGTGAAAACGCTAAAAAATCGAGAAACACGAATGCGTGAATCTCTGTTTTGATAGAACCGTTCACCTACAGCCAGTCTAAATTTTGCCCCAACTTCAGTTAATCGCATATCATAGAGCTGCTTTGTTGTTCCATCTTGATTTCTTTCGAAGAAAGTCATAACTCCAACTGGCATCCAATTTTTATGATTTCCAAAAAAGCTGAAAGAGAGGCCATTTTGATACTCCTGCTTGTAATTGATTTCGGCTTTCTTCTCCAAAATCATTCTATCGACTTCGGCGCGACGAAAGGAAAGCAACACATTGTCTTTGTCAATTGTCAGCAACTCTTGCCCAGGCATTTTTACATCGTATCGATAAAGTAAACTGACAGAATGCGAAGGAAATTCATTTGGATGACTTTCGCATTTATTGAACGAATAAGTGAATTGCCCGCTGTATTTCAGCTTTTTATCTTTAGTTCCATACGCTCCATATCCATTAAAAAACAGATAAGGATTGAGTTTCGCAGTAGTGGTGCCTCCAAATCGGTAACGCATTCCTTCAATATTATTAGAACTCACAAACGAAGTAATTGGACCAATTGAGAAATAGTGGAAAGGAATATAGTTGTTCACAACAGTTTTCAAGAGGAAACCGGTCATTCCACTTGAGCTAGAATTCACGTAACTCGACAAGACCTGATGAGCCTGGTCTTCTTGGTTTGTATATTGAAAATGGCGATTATTCAACCAAAACATATCCGATTTATTCTTGGCATCGAGGGCATAATTCACAGATTCTGCTTTACTAAAGGCTATATCAGGAATAGAATCAAACGAAAAGTATTTGAATGAATTGATGCGACGAGCAAAAATCTTAAACAGACTCATTTCGAAGCTCACCTCATTTCGTGTTGGGGTCCACAATCCATTATCAGCACGCTTATACTCTTCTTTGAAGTTGATGTAGTCAACGAAATTGACATTCGCATTGCTGTTGATTGCATAATTTGCTTTTGTTATTGAATAGCTCGTGTCGTTCGAAATGTAGACTGAACCTTTGAATGCCATAAATTGGTCATTAACTGGTATAAAATCGATTTTATAACACGTTACACCATCGATATTATATGTTCCTGCAAGAGAATAGTTGTAGATTGTTTGGGCAAAAGATGACGAAAGTGGACTAACAAATTTTTGCATCAAAAAAGTCATCTGGTTGTCGTAAAGCGAATATTCGTCTAAAAGTTCAGTAATCACTGTGTGCATACCCTGTTCGTGCAACAAGCTATTCACCCACTCACGATTTACTGCTTTAATAATGGTACGCTTCGAATCCGTTTTTTTTCGATAAAACTCATCACTCAGCGTCTCTTTCGACAAAACAAAATCTATAGGTTTGCCGCTGACATCAGTTGTATCGGTATTTGCAAACAGTAATCTAAAATATTTGAGAAGTAGCGCATCTTTCTCCTTTTGAGTAAGGTTTATCCAACCTAGATTTAATTTCTCGTATTTTTCGCATCGATAATAATCTTTATACGTCAAACGGTTCAGCTCTTTGTGTGCAATAGCTTTTTGCACAATTTCAATAGCAGATAATTCTCGTTTTTCAAGAGATTGAATATTGCTTTTGGCACTCACAAAGCTTAAGGACACGAATAAAAAGAGGAAAGCAAATAACCTCGAAATGGACTCTATCTTAAAAAATCGCTGCACAGTTTCTGATTTTTAGTTTTTGCAAAAATAGTCAATTCGTTGCAACTACCGAAACATTATTGCAATCAAACCTTATAATTATGTTGAATACAAAGATTCTACCTATTTCAACAATTATAATAATAAAATTAGCGGAGAAATTATTTGTAAAAAGTAGTTCAGAATACGGACTATTAGATATAAGTCTCAGAAATAGGATTGTGATAGATGAGACTAAAGTTCAATTTTTGCTCGGTAAATTTACAAATCAAGTGGAAATTTACCTCTATCCACTCGCTTACCTTGACTAATCCCATCATCTTTACAGGAGGCTCCAATCCAAAATCGCATATCGAAATACGCTTTTTCCCATCTATAATATAATGATCTTTGTCGCATACAGTGGTAAAAGGAATGGTGTATTGACGTGACACATTGGTAATTGTAACTGTAACCTGTGCATTGCCAGAAAAGTAGTAGCCATTCTCTTGAGTTTGCTGAAGTTCGAGTGACAATACCTGCAGGTGTAGTTGTGGATATTTATCAGATTTCATCAAAGTTCTGAAATCGCGTTGAGCCATTTTGTTGTCTGAACGAAAATCTAAAACATTGATTAATAGTGTATTTTGGCTCAACAATAACTTGTTTGAACTCTTCACCACATCAATTACCATCTCTTTTCGACTCAGCTTATCCCCACTTTGAATTAACGAAAACGGAATGACATTTGATGAACCATGGATGACAAGTTCACTTTGTTTTTCTAACTCTACAGCCACTCTATTCTGAGAAGACACTGTAGCGAAGAAGGAAAAAAGAATGCAAATATGTATAAGAATATATTTCAATTGCAAAAGGATAGTTATTTGGATGTAAAGAAAGCAACAAACAACGAACAAAAAAAGTTTAAATTACAAAAAAAACCGGCGAGACAATGCCTCACCGGTTTTGTATACTTATGATTGATCTAATTAGAATGCGATAGCTGCTTCAATTACTAAACCATCAAATTTACCATTGTGTCTGATATCGTTATACAAGAAACCACCGTAGTTTTGTTTTACGTATTCAACTTTAGCCAATACGTTTTTAGTCATAAACCAACCAGCGCTGATAGCAGTACGATCAATAGTTACATCATACATACCTTTAGTTACAGCATCAAATGCATTACCATTCGAACCAGCTGTAGCAGGAGTTACAGCTGCTAAGTCAGTTGCTTGGTATTGTTGAGATGTAACTTTGTTATAACGTGCACCTACATAGAAATCACCATAACGCACGATTAAATCAGTAGCAATTTGAGTAGCTTTACGCTCACCTGTAGCTTCAGTTTTTCCACGACCTTTTGAAGTTTCAAAAGTAGAGAAAGACTCAACGCTCAAATCATTAGAAACTTTGTAATCCAACAACAAGTTACCAACCATTGAGGTGATTTTATCACCGTAGCTAGGATTGTAACGACCTGTAGTGAATGCAATATTATCTTTAGTAAAAGTAGCTCCAGATAAAGTGTTATCCATTGCGCCATAGTAATGAGAACCACCTCTATCGCCACCATAAAGAGTAACACCTGTAGAACCAGCAGTATAGTAAGCAGAAACAGTAGCACGAACGCGTAAATCTTCCATTACTTTACCATCCCAACCAAATTTACCTATGAATGCAGGTCTTCTTGATCCGTCAGTTAAAGTATCTTTTACACCAGCTATATTTGTTCCAGCACCAACTGTTGGAGCAGATACATCACCCTTGATTTGACCAGTTGTCATACCCAATACACCAACAAAACCGTTAGCTTGAACATCAACTTCTGCACCAATCTCAGTTGCAAATGCATCCATGATGTAGTTTTCGATAAATGGATTGTGAATTGAGTTACCATTGTCTGTACGACGGTAGTGTGCATCACCATAGTTAACTTCCATGTGACCAACTTTCACAGTTGCATATTTCATGATGTTGTCAACTAAATCACATTTCAAGAATGGCATTTTGTTGAATTGGATGTATCCACCTTTCACCCAAGTTTCTTGGTGGTGACGTGCAGAAAGATACAATTCCATTTTCAAATCAACGCCTTCTGCTAAAGCTACATCAAAGTTAAGATTTGCAGTTGCATTGTTGAAACCTGGTTTCATTGGGACAAGAAGATTAGCATCATATTTGCCAATTCCTGCTGCATCAGTGTTTGTCAAACTTGGAATAACTTTTGAATTTACAATCGTTTGGTTTGAGTGGTTAAGAGATTGCCATCCTTGAGTAAAGGCACCACCTACATTAACTTTAACACCGTCAAATTTTACATCTGATTTTGGAGCCTCAAAAACTGTGAGTCCATCTTGACTTTGTGCACGAAATTGTGCCATCGCAACGCTACTTGCTAAAATAGCAGCAGCCACTAAAATAATTGACTTTTTCATTTTTGTTTAGTTTTAATTAATAAATAGAATATTTAGTTTATAATTAGAGACATATTACAATGTACCTTCAACGGTTACATCAAATTTCACGACAATTGCATCACCACATTTGATTGTTCCAAAAATAGCAGTTGGCGGTTTCATACCATACTCAGTCATTTTCACTGGTACAGCACCTTTCATTTGGAAAGTGTTTCCAGTAACTTTTCCTGTTGATTTAAAAGAAACTTTTTTAGCAACTCCTGCCATTGAAAGCATACCAGTGAGCGTAACCTCAACATTTCCGTCAGTCACTTTTACTGGAGTAGTTTCACTCATTGTGAATGTGATTGTTGGATTTTTCTTTGAATCAAATGCGTCATACGCTTTTCCATCCATAATAGAACCTTCAGCACTTTTCATCGACTTAACAGGAATGTGCATAACCAAAGAAGTAAGTTTACCAGCTGATCCAGCAACTTCTCCATTCACTTGAGCAATCTTCATATCCCATGCATGCAGAGTAGAAGTACCACTGATTACAATATTCGATTTAGCAGGAACGATTTTCAATTGTGCACTTAAAGAACCAATTGAGAACATTAAAAGAGCTGCGATAATAAATTTCATGCTTTTCATAATTCAATATTTAATTTGGTTTAGTTTTAAAATATAACGTCTTTGTGTTTATTGTTAACAATCTGTTTTAGAGTCTTCTTCTTCAACATTGTTTCAAAATCAGATCTAAATTCATCCCAATAATAACGGGTCATACACGTACATGATTTATCGCAATAACCTTCGTTTTTAATACAATCAACAACATCTATGGTTTCGAAAGCTGTATAAATATCCCACATTGTTATTTGTTCTGCTGCTCGAGTTAATCTATATCCTCCACCTCTAACTTTGGAGTTTATAATTAATCCTTTTAATTTTAAAGATCCAATTATACTATCCAAATATTTAATAGAAATACCTTGATTCGCTGCAATATCTTTCTGTAAAACACCATTTTCATCACTCGTCGTTGCAATCTCCATCATCGCACGCAAGCCATATCTTATTTTAGTGTTTACTTTCATTCGCGTTATTGTTTCGATGCAAATGTAAAAATAAAATATTAATACTATAACTTTTATAGCACTAATAGCATTAATTTATTTCCATTCTAAACAACATACTTATTCAAATATTTAATAATAAGCACTTTAAATGAATAATATAAATTTCTATATATAGAAATATTTCTTCAATACCCACATAATAACTTTATAATTCACATAATTTTTACTAATTAGAGAAATAATTAGCCATTAAATTCATCCAATTCGAAAGGATTCATTCATGATCAATATTTCAAATTAAAACTTTTCAAACGCAATTCACTTCAATTCATCATATATATGATGCCTAAATCTACGCATTAATATTATGATATAAATTGAATCAAATTTTAGTCCCAGACAAGTCAAAAAATCTCATTTTTCGTAGCGAAACTTCATCTTAATAGTTCAAGTTTATTCCATTGAAATATTATTACAAATAATATATCAATATATGTATATATTTTTTATATTTGCAAAGTTTTAGCCACAAACCGCTTAAAAATAGGCAAATAGCATTTTAATTTAGTAACAAAGTGTTTCACGGGATAGGGTGAAACACATAAAACCTAGAAAAACTATGACAACAACAGTAGTAATTGGTGGGAATTTTGCAGGGATGACTGCAGCCCTCGAAATCAAGAGAAAAGGAAAAGATGCTCACAAGGTTATCTTAATAGACAAGTCTCCTCTCTTTCTTTTTGTACCATCGCTTATTTGGGTTCCATTCGGAAGAAGAGAAATCACTGATATCTCGTTTCGTAAAGATGGTATTGTTAAGGAAAAAGGAGTTGACTTCATGCTTGCCGAAGCACTGAATGTCGATACGAAAGGACAAATTGTGCACACCGATAAAGGAGAGGTCAAATATGACCACCTTGTTATTTGCACTGGACCAAAAGTAAAATACGACGTTGCACCAGGTGTAGAGGAATTTACACACTACATTGGCACGCCTAACGGAGCGATGAAAACACGTAAGGCACTTGAAGAGTTTAAGCTAAATCCAGGTCCGATTGTGATAGGTGCTACACAAAGTGCTGGTTGTATGGGTGCTGCTTATGAATTCTTATTTAATGTAGAGAAATGGTTACGCGAACAAAACATCCGCAAAAAAGTTGACTTAACGTGGATTACTCCTGAAGATTACCTTGGTCACTTTGGAATTGACGGTATGCCGCTGGGCGAAGCCATGTTAAAGGCGTTTATGTCGATGTTTAACATCAATTATCGCACAGCTGTAGGTGTGAAAGAGGTGACAAAAGACAAAGTGATTCTTTCTACCGACGAGGTGCTAGAGAGCAAATTCACGATGTTGATGCCACCATTTATTGGAGTAGATTTTGTAAGCAATTCACCAGAGTTGAAAGCAACACCTGCGGGTTACATCCCTGTAGGGGACAACTATCGCCACAAAGAAATTCCAAACGTTTGGGCTGCAGGTATTGCCGTGCAAGTAGATTTACCATTTACTCCTGCGAAAGTTCCATTTGGATCACCCAAAACGGGATTCCCTTCGGATGAAACTGGTAAAATAGCTGCGGAAAATATTATTCGCGTATCAAACGGACGCAAAGACCTAAAAGAGAAAGCATGGGGTAAAATACCAGGACTTTGCATTTTGGACGCTGGGAAGAAAGAGGTTTGGATTATCTCAGACCACTTGTTCAAACCCCGAAATTTTGCGATTATGGTTCCAAATGTAATTTATGATTTGATGAAAGTTATATTGGAAAAATATTTTTTATGGAAAATGAAAAAAGGATATTCTTTCCTTCCATAAACTCACAAAAGCCATTCAGTTTCGTTCTGAATGGCTTTTTTATTTAAAATCAAGCTTAAAACAAAAAATGGTGTTTCGGAATAAAGATGTACTTTTGTGCAGAATTCTCAATCAAATTCATGCGCGTACCTATATATAGACCTTCTTGGCTTCGCTATATCTTACTTTTTGTAGGTGTTCTCTGTATTTCGTGGTCTGCCATTTTCGTAAAGCTGTCTGGTGTAGAGGGTATTACAACTGCTTTTTACCGTATGTTGATTGGGTCTTTGGGCATTATACCAATATGGCTACTTTACAAAAAACCAAACTACAATTTCCGCGGCATTGGTTTCGCTATTTTAAGTGGCATTTTATTTGGCTGCGATATTGTTCTTTGGAATACCTCGATTGTCATATCTAAAGCTAGCATTTCTACCCTTTTGGCAAACTTGGCTCCAGTATGGGTTGGTTTCGCCTACCTCTTATTTTGGAAAATCAAACTAAAGCCCACTTTCTGGATTGGAACACTTATAGCTATTTCAGGTGTCGCCGTGATAGTTGGATTCGAGGGAATTTTCTCATCGGCAAGCCACTTGGGTAATCTATTGGCAATTGGCGCAAGTGTTTTTTATGCCGCTTATATGATTTCGACACAAAAAGGCAGACTATCCATTGATACACTTTCGTTTACTGCTATTTCGATGTGGACCAGCACGGTATTTACACTTATCGTCTGTCTTGTTTTGGATGCACCGTTGTGGGGTTTTGAGGCAAAAACATGGTTTGTATTGGGAGGATTAGGTTTGATTTCACAATTGTGCGGATGGCTGGCCATCAACTACGCTTTAGGACATATCAAGACCACAACCGCTTCTGTATCGCTACTCAGTCAATCGGTTTTCACGGCTCTATTCTCGGTTCCAGTGTTAGACGAAATGCTAACTGCAAACGAGATAATAGGTGCTGTGGTTGTCCTCTGCGGCATTTACTTAGTAAATCGAATCAAGGAATAAAAAACAGGCTACCCCGATGGAATAGCCTGTTTAAAAGTCAACTAAATTTTAATTAAAGTGATTTCAATGAAGCAATCAGCTCGTTGGCATGCGCTTCAGCTTTTTTCAGAACCGTCTCTTCGCCTTTTGTCATCGCACCCATCGAATAAGAAACGTGCAACCCAGCATATTCCATTTGAGCTAAATTGAATGTTTGGCGCAGTGGCAGTAATAATTCGTAAACGCTATGACCATTGTAGCCAGTGGCTGAATAACCCTCTTCAGGACCGCCTGTGGTGACAGACAGAATCACTTTTTTGCCTTTCAGTTTGTCGCCGGTGCTACCAAAAGCAAAACCGTAGGCAAATACATCGTCGAACCATCTTTTCATCAGCGAAGGTACGCTATACCAGAAGAGTGGGAATTGAAACACAACCACATCCGACTCGAGCAAAAGTTGTTGCTCTGTTTCAGAATTGATGTTATAGTCGGTGTAGGTGGCGTCCAAATTGCGAACAGTTACGTCAGAAACTTCACTCAACTTATCTAAAATAGCAGCAGTCGCTGTGGATTGATCAAAATAGGTATGTGATGCAATCACTAATGTTTTTTTCATAAGACTCTAATTTTATTCGTTATTAATTATGGTACAAAGTTCGGACGATTGTCCCATAGAAGTGTTACAATATTATGAAAAGATGTGGTACTTTTCGGTAGAATGCAACAGAAGAGGCCTTTTTATCGTCTGTATCTTAAATCAAACCTCTAAACAATCGAAATCTAATTCTGTTTAATCATTTACTATATTTATACACTAATTTCAATAAAACAACTTATTTATGAAAACTAAACTGATGACTCTAATGATGGTTGTATTTGCCATCCAATTATCTGCTCAAACCACAGGAACGCTTAACCTTACTGGCGAGTCAAAAAAAATGGTATTGCCAGACAAAGCGACGCTCAACATCACCATTTCAGCTCAGAAAAGTACCGAATCGGAGAGTTTCAAAAAGCTGAACGAAATGTCGATGATTATACTGAAACGTCTAAAATCAGAGGGTTTCACAGAAAGCCAAATCAAGCTGACCGATTTCTCGTTGAATTACGTGAATTGGGACGCAAAGAAAAAGCCATACTATCAATCGTCGCAGAACCTCAGCGTGAAGTTTCCACTGGACAAAGAGCGATTGTTTAATGTCTACAACAAACTATTGAAAGACAGCGTGCAAGGTGTTCAAGTGAATTTCGGAACTGAATGCTCAGACGAATTGATTGCGAAAGTAAAAGACGAACTAATTGCATCTGCAATGAGCGATGCCAGACACAAGGCAAATGTAATTACATCAGCTGCAAATGCCACCATCGGTGGTATCAACAACATCAGCTACAACTACACTGCCGATGTGCAACCAATGCCGATGTATAGAACGAAAACTATGGCAATGGATGCTGTGGGAGAATCGGCTCCTTCAGCAGCAAGTTATTTATCAATCAACGAACAGCAATTCAACGAAGAAATAAAGGTTACGTTTGTCATTTTAAGTGGAAAATAGACTCAGACAAATGCAATCTCATATTATCTAAGTGAATTTGCTTATAATTTAACGGATTAGCAGTTCTATTTTCGGCAAATTGGAAATTTTATGCTAATTTTGCGCTCTGAAAAATAGAACTCATCAAAGTCCTAATTATAATACATTTGACTTATAACTTACGACCTACGACTTAAAAACTAAAATATGAAACTTAACATTGCCGTATTGCCCGGCGACGGAATCGGGCCAGAAATCGTTGAACAAGCATTGAACGTAACGAAAGAGATTTGCAAAAAATTTGGTCACGAACTCAGCTACGAAACCGCACTAACAGGTGCTTGCGCGATTGATGCAGTGGGCGATCCTTACCCAGAATCGACTCATGAATTGTGTATGAAATCTGATGCGGTACTATTCGGAGCGATCGGTCACCCACGTTTCGACAACGATCCATCGGCTAAAGTTCGCCCAGAGCAAGGTTTACTGGCAATGCGTAAAAAACTGGGCTTGTATGCAAATATTCGTCCTGTAACGACTTTCCCATCACTGTTGCACAAATCACCATTGCGCGCTGATTTAGTAGAAGGTGCAGACTTTATGTGTATCCGCGAATTGACAGGTGGTATCTACTTCGGTCGCCCACAAGGTCGCTCAGAAGATGGCAACACAGCTTACGATACTTGCGTTTACACCCGCGAAGAGATTGAACGCATCATACATTTGGCTTATAAATATGCTCTTCAACGCAATAAAAAAGTGACCATCGTCGACAAAGCCAACGTGTTGTGCACCTCGCGCATGTGGCGTCAGATTGGTCAAGAAATTCAAGTGCAATATCCTGAAGTGGAGACTGAATATATGTTTGTGGACAACGCTGCGATGCGCATCATCCAATGGCCAAAAAGCTTCGACGTGATGGTTACCGAAAATATGTTTGGAGATATCTTGACTGACGAGGCATCGGTGATTACCGGTTCACTCGGTTTGTTGCCATCTGCTTCAATTGGTATCCACACTTCGGTGTTCGAGCCTATCCACGGTTCTTACCCGCAAGCAGCCGGTAAAAACATCGCCAATCCTGTAGCAACAATTCTTTCAGCAGCTTTGATGTTCGAATATGCATTCGGATTGATGGAAGAGGGAAAAGCCATTCGCGATGCAGTGACAGCTTCTATGGAAGCAGGAATTGTAACAGAGGATATCGCTGGAACAGAAGGAAAAGCGTATAAAACAACAGAAGTTGGTCAGTGGATTGCTGAGTACGTTGCGAAAAACTAATCAGAAACCTTTTTTCAATTAAATATGACGGGAGCGCTCCAATCAAGGAGTGCTCCCGCTTTTTTATATATTTGGCTTCAAATCATTTTCAGACATCAATAAATGCAAATAATCTCAACTCTAAACACAGAAATGAGTTTTGTTGAAATTCTTCATAGCAGTAGGTTTACAATTTTATCGCTACCGCGGGTCTTACTTTTTAGCAAAAAAAGTAAGCAAAATTGCTTTTTTGTCGAAATAACTCGCTCAATCGTCCATACATCATTCTACCTTGTTTGAAGATTAGAAGTTGAACTCTCTCACTTCCGCTGCTCGAAATCTACGATCTACAGGATTTCGACGTTTGGTATCTTGTGTTTGTCCCCGCTGGGACTAGCGAAAAAAAAAGTAGTTTTACATGTTCTTTTATTTAAAAGCATATTAACCTTTAGAATCTAAATCCGCCTTGGAGAAAAAGCGTGAAGAAATAGCAAAGCGTATTCATGAGTTCCATTAATACATGCAAGACACGAATAAAATGGAAGAAATGGAGCGTAAAAATCACCCTTGTTTGAGACTTGACGTATTTCGTCAAGTTGAGTTTGGGTGGTTTTAGCGGAATGAAATCCATTTTTAGCTTTTTATCCACCGCGGCGGCATTTTTTGTTACTTTTTTTTGCTGCAGAAAAAAAGTAAGGAGAAAAGTAAGTTTATATATGTCTCACTTCCGCTGCTCGGAATCTGCGATCTACAAGATTTAAACGTTTGGTATTCGTGTTTGTCCCCACTGAGTCTAGCGAAAAAGAATTATACATTTTTCTATTCTATCTCCACTCGAGCGCGGTAGTGGCTATTCTTGCCAATAGGCGATAGCGACATGTAGCCATGATTTATACGTCCCTCCTCTATTCTCAAAGGCTGATTGGTAATTCGTTGCTCATGATCGGTAAACAATGCTCCCACCGAAGGGAAGTAATCAATGTAGAACTTTCCGCTGTGAGCGGCAGAGACGAATCGGTCGTAAAAAATACGGGCGACCATTCCCATCGTCATTCTGAGGTTGATTTCGACACAGGGATGGAGCAGATAGCAATCATTTTGTTGATAAATAAACATATCGACACCGAGATAACCGCTGTACACGGGCGCTATTTCGCTCGTGAGGAAGCGACACAACTCACGTTGAACCTCACGGAGCAGCTCTAAAGAAATTTGCTTTTGAATCAACTGATTTTCGATGGCTTGATCGCTCATCAACTCGTTGCTTCGATAGACTCCACGCTCGGTGGAAAAGAGCGAATAGCCGACAAAGGCCACTTTTCCGTTTTCGCAAAGAAATTCCATTGCAAAATCCTGCAACTTGTCGTAAGCCTCTTCGGCAACCACTGCACCCTGTTTTTCTACAATATTGCGACACCACCCTACGATATTTTCGGTAGCAGTGCCATTTGCCCAACAAAGACCTTTACCACTTCCCGACCAAGGTGCTTTGAAGATAGCTTTTGGATAACGGTCAATAAAAGCTTTCACCTTTTCAGAAGAAATCAGTTGTGCAGGTGGTGGAATTGAGGTTTTTAACGAAGGAATCGTTTGCAAAAAGTTCATGGCCCGAATCGCAGTCTCACGATGCGAAAGACTCCGAAAGTGCGCCATTTGCTCAGTGGATGGCATAAGCTCGGGTGAAAGCCCTTGTACCAGAAGCGATTTAGAGACGGCGGCATTCCATCCCCACGGTCGAATTGTAAAGACTTGCGACAAATCAGGCTTAGAAGTAACCGTAAGGGATGCCAATCGAGGGAAAAGCGACTTGAGCTCGGTCATCCAATCGTTATAAGGCATTGTACCGAACACAATATCACCCGCCGCGGCATACCACATGGGAAGACAGGCTAAGTCTTTGGCAAATTGTTTGGCAGAAAGCGGCGCGTTGAAATTTTCGTCGCCGTTTGCCAAAGCCAAGTCGTGGTCGGGATTGAAGAGATAAAGGGAATGACTCATACATCGATATTTCGCACAAAAGTAGTGCGTTAATAGCGATAAACGGTACTCTTTTCTACTTTTTTTCGACTGCTTCGCCTTTAACCATCACGAGCATCATCTTGAATCTCTCGGTTGCAAAAAGAGCGTGCAGAACATTCGCTGGCATCGTGATGGCCTCTCCTTCGGTTAGAAGAAAAGGATCGCCACCAATGGTAATTCTCGCAGTTCCGTCGAGCACAACCACCATGGCATCGAATGGCGCTGTGTGCTCACTTAATCCTTCACCTTTATCGAAAGCAAAAAAAGTTACATTTCCACCTTTATTTTTAATCGATTGTTTGCTCACAACTGCCCCATCGGCATATGCAATACTCTCTTTTACTCCAAATTTCTTCGGACCAACATACATTTTGAATTCCATAATTTCAGTTTTTCACTATTTTGTTTGCAAAAATAGAGACTATCATTAAGGAAATATGTAACAAATATCACAAGCGGCAAAATCAACAATCAACATCAAAATACTTCGAATTTATTTTAAATAAAAAAAACATATTGTTACTTTTGCAAAAAAACATCAGAAACCTAATCTCAGAATTGAATCATGCAAAAATTTACGCTTATTGTTTTATTTGTTTTTCAACTATTTATTCTTAATGTCAACAGTCAGGAGACAGAAATAAAAACACCGAAAATAGACAGACTATCATTGGGCGTTGGTTTCGGACAAGAATATGGAGGTATAGGTGGAATCGGAGCCAATCTATCCGTTTTTCTATCAAAAAATTTCGGTGTATTTGCTGCATTAGGAAACAACAGCGATGTTTCTTTTATGGGAGCAAATGCTGGATTTAAAATTAGGTCGGTTCCGAAGAACACCAATCAAAAAATGTTCTTCTACATTTCGGGTATGTTCGGAACAAATGGCGTTATTTCGGTGAAAAACAGCACATCTTATGACCGCGCATTTTTCGGACCATCCCTTGGTTTGGGATTTGACTTAAGACCAAATCCAAGCAGATACAAATCTCATTGGTCAATTGGGATAACTATTCCATTCAGAACAATCGATTACGATCAATACTTATCAAAATACCGCGGGACAGATGGCTTACCATTCGTATTAGCTATAGGCTACAAATTGGGCATTTAAGCAACCCGTATCAATCAGTATCAAACTTGATTTTCTCGTTCTTTTCGGTGTTTCAACCAAATCTGAAAAGAATTGACGCTATTTTGCCACACGATGTAGGCACCCGGTCCGATGGAGGTAATGGGGTCGAGATACGATTGCGCCATCCAAATAGCGAGCACGGTATTTTTCTGACCCAATCCTTGACCGCCGGCTATCGTGTTTTCGAACTGCGACCCTACTCTGCGACCAATCAAAAACTGTGCAATACAGACCACCAATGCCCCAACAGCGATGTAAATCTCGGTATCGAGGTTCGTTTGCAGTTGCGCTTTGATAAACAAAACCGTTTTGGCAAGTACAATCACCAACGCCACCGACCAGAGGTAGAACGACAGATGACGAAATGATTCAATCTTATTGTGGATGCGCGGCGCAAATTTCTTCACCAAAAAAGCCACTAAAATAGGCAATGCCAGCATCGGAAATACTTCACGAAGAATGCTAAACAAGGTGTGGAAAAACGAAACCTCGTGATGACCGCCAATGAGTGAAAAAATAATTGGAGCGAATACGGCGACTACGATATTGCTCAAGAGCGTAAAAGCCGTCAAACTTGCCAAATTTCCACCTAACATTCCCGTGATGACAACCGCAGCTGTGGCAGTGGGAGCCAACACACAAATCATCGTGCCCTGTGCCACAATGGGATTGAACTGCACCAACGCAGCATACACCAACAAACTACCAAATAACTGAATAGCAACCAAATAGAAGTGAAAACGTGTGAATCGAATTTGATCGAACGGAATTTTGCAATAGGTGACAAATAGCATCGAAAAGAGCAAATAGGGAATAATGCCCGAAAATTGCGAGAAAAAAGTCGAGAAAAGCGCCCCGAGCAACATCGCTATCGGTAGCATATATGATTTGAGGAATTGAAACATCGCTTCGTAATTGGATTTATGTTGCAAAGCTACGAAAAATGAGGGAGAAAGCGGTTTCAAGCCTACAATTTTTGAAAAACAACGCACTTCCACCAGTCGGCAAAAGTGCGTTGCAATCGGTTATCGTTAATTGTCACTCTGACTCATCGCAAAAGTGATAGGCAGTGTGTACCTGACCCGCACCGCACGACCTTGCTGTATGCCTGGTTTCCAAGCTGGCATTCGGCTAATGACTCGCATAGCCTCTTCGTCGATGGCTTCACAAACGCCTTTCAGCACACGTATATTGCACACCCGACCGTCTTGATTAATCACAAACTCGCAAACCACAAGCCCCGAAATACCTTGTTCTTGTGCCGAGAAAGGATAGTGGATAGTCCCATTCAGATAGCGCGCCAGAGCTCGTTCTCCACCTGGGAACTGGGGCATCTCTTCCACAAAATTCTGAATCTCATTCGAGTTTCCACCGTTTGATGCCTCTTCAGTCTTCGCAAGGTTCAATCCCGCATTGTCGGGCCCTTGGTGGGTGACAGTACCAATAGCGATATTGTCTTTGTTGAGCTCAAGTTGAGTCGGCATCTTTTCGTCGATAGGTACCTGTTCGTTCCTCACAATCAGCGGATTGACAAACTTTTCAGAAGCGCGGAAATCAGCGGCTTTCGAGCTCTTGGGAATAAAAATCTCCTCCGGTTTGGGTTGTTCAATCACAATGGAAGACACAACGCGAACTCGATTGTCGATCAACTTTGGGGGGACAGCCTGATGGCGAAACAACAATGGAACGGAAAACAAGGCAAGAAACAATGAAATGGCAATCAGTAGCGATAACCACTCGCGGCTAGGAGTTGTGGTGCGCAGTTCGTAAGCACCATACTTGTGATTACGGTTTTCAAAAACGACATCCGCCCACGCTTTACTGTATAAATCAACTTTGAGTAACATAACGATTCCTCCATAATTTAGTTAGACATTCACTTTA
>JBMOKJ010000012.1:0-73009 GCA_049315325.1 Bacteroidales bacterium | reverse complement strand
TTAGGACGCCAGGTTTTCATCCTGGAAAGAGGAGTTCGACTCTCCTATGGGCTACTTGAGAGCATCAGTATTTATTTACTGGTGTTCTTTTTGTTTTTTATCGTTGAGATTATCTGTAGACTCTCATTTGCAGGCAAGATGGTTTCGATACCGACTTTTCTTCTCCTACTTTTGTCAGAAGACCTGTTTTTATGTCTCTTTTAAAAACTACAATGTTGTTCGTCAGCATATTAGCTACAAGTAGAAATTTTCCACTTGGGTCGATAGTGAAATTTCGAGGATGGTCGCCGTCGGTTGATTGGTGACCAACCAAACTCAATTTTCCCGATAACGGGTTAATTGCAAAAATGGCGATTGTATTCTCCCCCACAAAGCGATTTGATGCGTACAGGAATTTGCCGTCGGGCGATATGTGTATATCTGCTGTTCCGTAAGAGTCGCGCTTCTTTGAATAGGAAAATATGGATTGAATGGGTGCAAGGTGCCCATTTGAATAGCCATAAGTAGAAATTGTACCTGTCAATTCTTCAATCAGGTAGCCGAAGCGTTTGTTTGGATGAAATGCAAAATGACGTGGACCGCTCCCCGGTGTAGTCTTTACAGTTAAATCTTCGCGACTGATGAGGTGAGGTTTTTGATTTCTATTGAATGCAAATGCCCTTATTTTATCTGCTCCCAAATCTGGCGCAAATATAAAGTTGAATGTTGGGTCGAAAAATGTAGAATGAATGTGCGACTTCTCTTGCCGTGATTTGCTGATGCTACTATCTTTAAATGCAATCGTTTCGACATCAGGGCTCAAGCTCCCATTTTTATTGATGGACAATAGCGATACAGTGCCAGAAGAGTAGTTTCCCGTTACAAGGAAACGGTTTGACTTATCGACAGCTACATACACTGGATTTTCTCCACCACTCGGATGTTTATTCAAATATGTCAATTTGCCGTTTGTAGCATCAATCCCAAAAGCCGTAATTGAGCCTGGTTTTGGCATCTTAGTATCGCTACAAGAATAAAGAAACTTTCCGTTAGGTGATATTGTCAGAAAAGATGGATTGGTGATATTTTCTGCTTGATTCAGTTTGGTCAGTGTTCCTGAATTTGTATCGAAACTGAAAACGGTGATTCCATTTGCTGGTTGGTCGTTGGTGTATGACCCTACAAAAAGAAGCGTTTTAGAATTATTCTGAGCAGATGCACCCAGCAGTGTAAAAACTGAGCATAATAAAGCAATTGTTTGTCGAATCATAGGTCGTATTTTTAATGAAAGACAAATATATTGTTTTTCTTAGATTCTTCGCAATTAAAAAGCGCAAAGCAGTGAATGAACACTACTTCGCGCTTTCGCTTCAAGTAACCCAACAACTTGAAGTTTTAGAGTTCTAATATCAGTGACTCGCGTGGAGCAAGAGTGAGATCTTTGCCTAGCTGCACCGTTTTGCCTGTAATCACATCTTTGCCTAGAGTAGCATTTCCTACTACTTCGGCATACTCGTCTAGTTGAATGGTATTTGTGCGTGAAACCCCGTTCAAAATCACCAACACTGTTTTGCCTTTGTATGATCGGGCATAGACGTAAGCGCCGTTTCGTGGTACAAAATGTTTCAGTGAGCCTTTGGCAATCACATCGTTTCCTTTGCGCCAGTTGAGTAATTTTCGCATAAAGTCGTGCGCTTGGTTTTCGAGGTCTGTTCTACCCGATGCTAAGAATGCATTTCGGCTATCTGAAGCCCAACCACCAGGGAAATCTTTACGTACATTGCCGTCTGAAATGCGTTTGTCTCCATTCATCAAAATCTCGGCGCCATAATAGAGTTGAGGTATGCCTCGTGAAGTGAGTTGGAACGAATAGGCTTGTTTGAATATATTCAAATCTGAAGGCATTTCGCGCAAGAAACGGTCGGTATCGTGGTTTTCGAGAAACACAAGCAGATTGTTGATATCTGGATACAGAAAGTCATACGATAACGATTCGTAGATTTTAGTCAATCCGCTTCCCCAGTCTGTTTCGTCGTGAAATGCACCGTGAGCAAATCCCATCAGTTGGAAATCCATAACGCTTTTGAGGTTCGAGTTACCTGTTTTATTGAGGCGACTGTTGGCTTGCCAATAAGCAGCACCAGGAGCTTCGTTCATCCAGGCTTCGCCCACGATGTTGAAATTTGGATATTCGGTCATTACCGATTTACACCAATTCGACATCATATTGAAGTCGGCATACGGATGTGTGTCTTGACGTATAGCATCTATACCGGCATATTCGACCCACCAAATACTGTTCTGAATAAGGTATTTAGCTAAATGAGGGTTGCGTTGATTCAAATCGGGCATAGCTTCTACGAACCAGCCATCGACACATTTTTTTGTATCGTATTTCGATGCATAAGGGTCGAAATAGACATATTTGGAGTGATTGGTTGCCACAAATCCTTTAGGGAAATTGAACCAATCGGCAAACGGACGATCTTTCATCCAGATGTGCTCGCTACCGCAGTGGTTGAAAATCATATCCATCACCACTTTCATTCCCTTTTGATGAGTTTTATCGATAAAGCCTAAGTAATCGGTATTTGAACCGTATCTTGGATCAATTTTGTAATAATCGGTGATGGCATATCCGTGGTAAGACCCACCGGGCATGTCGTTTTCGAGTACAGGATTAAGCCATACCGCCGTCACGCCCAAGTCGGCAATGTAGTCGAGGTGTTGCTCAATACCAGCCAAGTCTCCGCCATGACGACCATTCGGGTTTTGTCTATCAACTTGAACGGTTGCATTTTTCATCTGGAGGTTGTCGTTACCTACATTCCCATTCGCAAAACGATCTGGCATAACCAAATAGAGCACATCTGAAGTCGTGAACCCTTTACGCGAAAGTGGATCAACGGTTCGCTTCTTCAATTGGTAACTAACCGCTTTTTTCTCGTATCCTTTGGCAAAGTTGATGTTGATATTGCCCGGTTTTGCTTTACTTAAATCTAAGTAAAGAAAGAGGTAATTTGGACTGTCTCCTTTTACCACTTTTTTGAGTGTTACACCAGGAGTGGCAATGGTGGCTTGTGTAGCTGACAAATCTTTGCCGTACACCATGATTTGCAACTCACTGTTTTTCATTCCAGTCCACCAAAACGCAGGTTCGAGTTGAGTGATCTCTATTGATGCAAATGTGCTCAAAAAGAGAGACAGAGCTAAGATTGTTAATGAAAATCGTCTCATTTGAGGTTAGATTTAGTTGTTAGATATTTTGTTTTGGGCAAGTGGCTCACCATCAATCAGATTTATGGAAAGAATGCCTGTTGTATTTTTGTTTTGAGTGAATAGCCGCAGAGTTGAGTGATGTATAGCTTTTGCCTCTTTCGGTATAAATATGGATATTCCTTTTGCGTCATTTGTGACAAAAATGTCAGGTAGAACCGTGTTTTGCCATACCACAACAACCTTAGAAGGTTGGTCGTTACTGGTTATAAAGATGACATTGTTCAAGAAACTTTTCATTGCCAACTCAACCCTTCTAATATTTGAATCTAATCGGATTTTATTAATGGCAATTAAGGATGATTTTTTACCTTGTTTCCAGATTTGAATTTCATGAATCGTCACATTTCCCTTTTTAGCAAGTAATTGCACACAATCTGATTTATCTACGATTGGTTTTATCTCGACTGTTCCTGATGTGATTGAGTCGATTTTGCCAATTTGTGGAAGATAATTCCGTATCAAAAGGGTGTCATTACTACCCGTAAGTGTAACATAAGGCGCAACTTTCGTATTGCCTTCCATCAGGATCTCTTCGAGTGGCGCTTTTATGTTGCAAGAGATGAAGAGTAGTAGAAAAGAAGAGATTATTCCCCACTTTTTCATTGTCCAATTCATGGTTATTTCTGTGTTGAAAAATGAAATTTATTTGATGGATAATTTTGTGCAATATTGGTTGATTCCATTTTCGTCTATGATGCGCACGATGTATAATCCTGCTTTCAAATTTCCTTTTTCAATAGAAATCTGCTTATCATTTACACTTATTCGACGAAGCTCTTTTCCATTCAAGTCAGAAATGCTAATTACGATAGTTTCGTTGTCCGATTTATTAGGAAGTGCAACAGTGAATCTGTCTTTAGCGGGTAATGGAAAAATTATGGCGCGCAATGGCGCATTCAATGAATTGATTGCAGTTGTACAATCTACAGTTTTAACGGTTAGTTTATTCCCATTCAATCCATTTTGTTCATAACAAGTAGAAGCTGTTACTCCTGTGATATCAACCGTTTGTGGCGAACCATTTTTACTGAATATAACATTGACATTGGTGACTGCCTCTGCAAACGTGTAAGAATAAAATCCATTGCCATTATCGGTCATTGCCGCTCCTGGCCAAGCAGCAAAGAGATTAGAACTTGTGCCAGTCCAAGCCCAAATATTTACACCTGCTGTTTCCCAATCTGTAGGTTTCTTGAAAGAAACAGTGATGCTTGTGGGTGGTGCAATAGATCCTACGGTGAATGTCGCTGTGTAGGTGGCATCACTCATTAAATCGGCACTGTCAATCAATTTGTATGTAAAGGAAGCTGATGCATTTTCTGCGGTATAGACTAACTGAGTAACATCTGTCACGATTTGATTGACACTGACCCATACATTTGCAGCTTTCAAAGTACCTGTTGTTGGCAGCGTTAAAACCTTGATTCCTTTGAAACTGTTTCCTTTCGGACTGTTGAATTTGAAATCTGCCGTATTAAAAGTATACGCTTCGTTGGTCATTAAAGTTTTATTGAAGTTCTGACCTACCGGATTGTCTGAGGCCACTGGTGATACATTAATCAGATAATTGCTTCCCCCATTGTTGTCCCAGTTGTTCGAACCATGATTTATTACGAAGTTTACAGACGAAACAGTCTGTGCAGGATTGTTGAACGGTCCGATGGTGACTTCCCAATTTCCATTTACCAATGTAAAAGGCGTTTCAACTGCCCCACCAGTTGATGGTATTGTTCCAGTTGGATAATATGCAGTATTTGGCACGATCCAGCTTCCACCTGTGGCGTTTACACCCCAATGGAGTTTCGATGCAGCAGTTGCATTTTTACAAGTAATGGTGATTGCTGTTGCCGTTGTAGGTGAAGTAGGTGCCCACGATATATTTCCTCCTGTGCTTCCACCAGTATTACTGCTACCAACATAGACATGAGATATAAAAGATCGAGCAACGTTACCTTTTGTATCAGTTGTTTCTATGTAGTAGTCCACTAAAGCATCTTTCAATCCTGTAACTAATGCTGAAAATTCATCAGCTTTGTAAGTTGGTTTTGTTGTGGTAGTGCTAGCAATGGTTTTGTTTGTCATTGCGAGTTCTTGCCAAGCGTTGACTTCATCGCCACCTGCATACGTTTCATTTTGATTGCTGGAAAGAGGATTTATTCCATCTTTGTCAGTTCTGTATTTCAGTTTGACAGAAGACAAACCACTAACATCGAATACATACGACCAAACCGTAAAATCGGAAGCCATAGTTGTTCCCCACTCAGTTCCACCCGGATTGTATGGCTCACGTTGAGGGTGGTAAATAGAAGGAGGAGTCAAATCGCTACCACCATTGACAACACTCATTGCTTTTGTCGTTGCCATATTGGCTGCGCGTGTTGGTTTAACATCCCAATCTTCTGTTCCGTCCCAATACCAATAGCAACTTGTTTCACCTGTCATCAAGTTATCCCATGCAGTTTTAGTCTCTGTTGAAGTTGGATTAATCTGTTCGGCAGTTTTCACAATATTTGAAGCTGCTGTAATTACACTCCAACTGTTTCGATCGGGGCTGTACCCATTTGTTGGGTCACCATTCCATTTCAGAAACTCAGGATCTGAGCCTGCTCCCGACCAACTGCCAGCTTCTACGTGGATAAAATCATCTGCAGCAGGAGGAAATTGAGAAACATAATCTTGAATCGTGGTGCAAACAAAACGGCTTGGATTAGAGTTGAGCCAACTGACAAAACCATCGAAATTACTGCCATAATAGCTGTCAGTTCCTCCACCATAATTGTCTCCGTCGTGATGAAGAACAACCAATATTGGGTGATTTGGGTCGGTGTTGTAGCTTTCTAATTGGCTGATGCAGTTTTCGTAATTGAGAGCGCCAAACCCACCACGCGCGTCTTCGTTGCCAAAGAATGTAGAGGTAGGCACTGCTATCATCTTATATTCAACCCCACTTGAGGGGTCTACATATTTCATCCAATGTGGTCGGTGTCCCCAGCCTGCAGATATAGGTATTGGTGCCCAAAGTCCATTCAGTTGCTTCCAATCATTCGGATTCGGATTAATTTGATCCGCTTTGTTAGGCTCAACCACACTACTTCCTTTTGCCCAAGGTTGTCCCACACATGCACGGTCGAAATGCTGATTGTCGATCATTGCCCATTCGAGGCCAGATGCTTTGAGTGCAGGTATTATTTGTTCTTGAAACGCATTTTCTGGTGGAAAAATTCCTTTTGAGTAAGGCATTCCTGGAAAATTGGCAGCAAACACATTCTTATGCTTTTCTATTTGCTTCTGAATATCCATGTTGTCTATTAATGGCATCAGTGGGTGATAGTATCCAAAAGCGACCATATCCATTCGTTGATTTCCTAAAGAGGTTTTTTTCGGAACAAGATAATTCCAACTGTTTTTCCAAGCTGCAAATCCCATTCCAGCAGATTGCATTACGTTAAGATTCTCGACTAATGATCCTGAAAAACTGACTTGAGCACCAGCATGACTTATGGCAAGCATTTTATTGACAGCATTACCTGGCCAAGAGGTGTATGGACCGCTTCTACTATTGAAAATATCGTAGAGATTGTAAGAAAATGTTCCTGAATTTTGTGATTCCACGACATTCTGACCGGGTTGGTAAATAGGCTGGTGCATGTGCCATTGAAACGCAATGTATATTGGTGGATTCGCATTTACCAATAAGGTAGAGCAAACAAAAATAAATGCTACAAATTGTTTTTTCATGGTTTTGGTTTTTCTGAAAAATTAAAGTTGAGATTATTTTAAAGACAATTTACAATTGAAAGTCTGTCCCGAATTGCTGCCTTCAATGCGTAAAATATAGATTCCAGATTTAAGGTTTCCTCGTTCGAAAACTGACTGAGTGCCTGTAAAAATCTCTTTACGAACAGCTTTTCCATTGACATCGCAAATGGTTAATGTAAATTGTTCATCACCCGAAATATTAGGAAGTTGAATTGCAAAATGCGCAACGGCAGGTTGGGGATATACAATCGCTTTCAGCAGACCTTGAGGAGTGTGAATAGGCGTAGTACAATCTACAGTTTTAACAGTTAGTTTTGTGCCACTCAGTCCGCTCTGTTCGTAGCATGTAGATGTTGTAATACCTGTAATGTCAACAGTTTGAGGTGAACCGTTTTTGCTAAAAATTACATTCACATTGGTAACAGACTCAGCAAATGTGTATGAATACCAGTTGTTGCCGATATCAGCCATAAGAGACCCTGGCCACGATGCGAATAAATTTGTGTTTGTGCCAGTCCACGCCCATATTGAAACACCGGTTGTTCCCCAATCTGTTGGTTTTTTAAACGAAACGGTAATGCCCGATGGAGGCGTAATTGTTCCGACAGTAAACGATGCTGTATATGCTGCATCGCTTAGTAAATCGGCGCTATCAACAATTTTATACGTGAATGATGCAGAGCCAGAAGCGGCTGTATAGGTTAATTGAGCAACGTCTGTCACGAATTGATCGATACTTGCTGCATTTACGCCAACTTTGAGCGCTCCAATAGCTGGTAAACTAATGATTTTAATGCCTTTGAAACTGTTCCCTTTTGGACTGTTAAATCCAAAATCTGCTGCGCTGAAAGTGTAACTGAGATTAGGATCAAGTGTCTTGTTGAAATTTAAACCCGTAGGGTTGTCAGTTTGTACAGGAGAAATGGCAATTGAATAATCGCTACCGCCGTTGTTATCCCAACTCGATCCGTGATTGATGACGAACTTGAGGCTAGTTACAGCTTGAACTGGATTGTTGAACGGACCTAACGTCACTTGCCAAACTCCATTCACTTGTGTAAATGGCGTTTCGACCGCTCCTCCAGTAGAAGGAATAGTTCCCGTGGGTTGATAGACAGCGTTTGCCGTTGTCCAGCCATTTACGCCCCAATGGAGTTTCGAGTTTGCGGTGGCATCTTTCGATACAATGGTAATCGTGTTTGCCGATGTTGGAGCAGTGGGTGTCCACGTCACATTGCCTGTCGTCCCACCGTTGTTTCCGTCGCCATTTCCTACAAAAACATGTTGAATTGGGGAGCGGAACACATTCCCTTTGGTGTCGATTGCTTCCACATAATAATCGACTAATGTGTCTTTCAGATTTTTGATTTCAGCGTAACACAAATCCGCTTTAGCTTGCGGTTGAATAAAGAAGTTCAGCTCAGCATCCGTCGTTGGGTCGGCTGCTAATGGCTTACGCGTCATCGCAATGTCTTGCCACGAATCTACTTCAGAGCCACCTACATACGTTTCGTTTTGTGTGCTTGCTTCAGAATTTACGCCATCTTTGTCGGTGCGATATTTCAATGTTACAGAAGCTAATCCACTTACGTCGTAAGCGAATGTCCAGACATCAAAGTTGCTCGAATAGTTGATCTTTTTGTACCCAGTTGTTGGTCCAAATCCTGTACTACCTGGGTTGTATGGAAAACGTTGAGGGATAAAAACCGAAGGAGCAGTGTTGTCAACTCCTTGTTTTGAAGTAATGACATTTTTGGCATAATCAATGGCTATATTTCCAGTCATAGAAGCTTTTACTTCCATGTCTTCGGCTTTGCCATAATACATAAATCCACTATTCAACCCACCAAAATAAAAATGCCACGCTTTTTCAGCATTGGTTGCCGTTGTGCCGCCATCTGCAATTTTATCGATTCGTAGATTTCCTCCTTCGAGGTCTTCTGCCATCGTTACATAGTTTTCGGTGGCAGTAATCACAGCCCAATTTCGGGCATCTTCCGTCCAACCATTCGGGTCAAAACGGTAAGTAGATTTGTCGTAAAGTGGCCACAGCCAATTGATGTATTGCGGATGCCCCCAGTCGCTATCGGCATTCACCCATGCTCCATCTTCAACATGCGCAATATCATTCGCGGGGACAGGATTGTCTTTCAAGAATTGTTGAATTGTAGTTGGTTTGTAACCAGCATTTGCTGCAGCGTGCGTGAAACTTGTTACCGCTTCGTTGTAGTAGCTGCTTCCACCGCCCCACGCATTGTCGCCATCGTGAGCAAGCAATACGATACTTGGATGCGATGCATCGCTAAACGGCTCTATTTTCGAAGAAATGTCACCCACATTTGCTCCGCTGTAACCATCCACGTAGCTGATGTAGTTACACATCGGCACAACATCTATTTTGTATGCCGTTCCAGTTGCCGGGTCGATGTATTGGGCTTTGTGTGCTTGGTAACAATAGGGGGCAGCTAATCGGCTACCACGTCCGTCGATGGTTCCATCATACCAATTCGTGCCTTTTGCTGCAATGATGTCGGCTTTGTTTGGTGCTTCAATGTTTCCGTTGATGTTGTAGGGGTGAACGTAATCTGAAAGTGTACGAGCCAAGTGACTGTTTGCAACTACAGACCATTCGATGCCGCAGGTTGCCAAACTTTTGATGATTCGTTCCGAAAATGCACATTCTGCAGGCCAATAGCCTTTCGATACGTATCCATAATATTTATTCGAAGCATATTGGTGGGCTTTGATCTGTTTTACCAACGTTCGGTCGCTAACTAAAGGTGAAAGTGCGTGGTCGTATGTGAAACAAACCACGTCTAAACGCGGAAAATTACCAGATGTTTTCCAACCAATGGCCTCTTTGTAGCCATTCATCCATCCTGAGCCATATCCCCATTGATTTTTTGCTCCAAGTGATTGTATGTTTTCCATCAATCCGGCAGAAATGCTCAGTTGAGCACCAGCATTGGCTAAGTCTTTGATTGCACTCACGGCGTTGCGTGGTGAGTTTTGGTAGGCTTGTATACGGTCGGCTTTTGAGAAAATCTCTTCCAGATTATTTGTAGGGTGTGCAGCGGGACTACCAACGTACATGTTGCCACCATTGTTTTTTAGCCGTTGCGACTCCTCTGCAAATTGTTTCGATTCGGGCTTGTCTTTACTCTTATCAGCCCAATAGACAGGCTGATCCATGTGCCACAAATAGGATGTTTGCATCTTTTGAGAAAACAGCGTAATAGCAAAGACTGCAAAAACAGAGAGTAGAAATGTCTTTTTCATGGAATGTGTTGTGTGTTTTTCAATTCAAGTGAAAAAAAGGCATAGGAATTAGAGCCACATATTCCTACGCCTTAATAAATTTACATATTAGCGATTTTTGTTGCTTTGCCATTCACTTTGACAATGTAATTGCCTTTAGTTAATGGTTTTGTAAAGGTGTTTGATGTAACTATTCTTTGTTGTGTTTGACCATTCAAAGAATATATTTCAATCACCGCATTAGTTGGACAGTTAACTATCAGAGTTCCATTTGATGCATAAACTTTTGTTTCGTTGTTCTTTGCTCGAATATCTGTAGCAACTATCTGAAAAGTGGCTTTATAACCTGCACTTTCAGCATTGTAAGCAGTGCCTTGTCCAGTTGGAATCATACTGTTCCAATTACCACCTGTATAAAATTGATTTTTGGACATCACTGCCTCCAAAGTATAAATTCCAGCTTGATTTCCAACTAAAGCCAAAATATCAATGTTTGCATTGGATTTGTCCCAGATTTTATTGTTCCCAACGCTATAAGCTGAGAAATCTAAATCTAAAGAGTTCCACGCACCTGGAGTACCACTTGTTAAGTAGGCACGGTAGAAAAGCTTGAAAGAAGTGGAATTGTAGCCAGGTGAATCGTCTGTCCATCCATTTCCAGATCCGCCATTCAGAATAAAAGAGGAAGGAATTCCAAAATTATGGTCTTGTAGGGCATTGTTTGAGCCCCAGCTTCCATCTGTCCAACCTTCATCGTTTAATTTGTAGTTGTAAGGGGCACCGTTGTCGGTGGTTAGCGATATGGCAGATGTTGCCCATCCTCCTCCCGCAAATGCCGGAATCGCAATGGTTGCCATAATTGTCCACATAATGAATCGTAATAGTTGATTTTTCATAGTAGTGTGTTTTTATAAAGTGTGTAAAGAAAAAGCATTCTCCGAATAGTGTGGCTCTATCCGGAGAAGCAGGTAGTGTGTGTCTATTTTTTGTAAATTTTCACAACCTGAGTTGCGCCATTGGTAAGCTTTATTTTGGCGATATACATTCCCGATGCTAAACCAGCAACTGAGACTGAATTTGATTCTAACTGTTTGCTAATCACTTTAGATCCATTGATTGAACTTAATTCGATTGATGAGGCATTATCGCCAGTGATTTGTAGTACGTCCTTTACCGGATTTGGATATACTGAAACAACATTTCGTTTTACCTCATTGATTGCAGTTGGTAGTCTGTCCGCGTAGAGCACAAACTCTCCTGGCTGAAGTACAATTGTTGTAGTTGTATTTCCAACGTAATAAGATTGTTCGGTAACTACGTTGTACCATGTACCTGTAGAAGGGAAATTTGGATTTGTAGCTGCCGCATTTGATACATCAAAATTACCAAGAAGTACAAAGTTCAACTCACCATGTTTCAACGCAATTCTGCGACCAGCACTCCAATCGTTTGCTCCTACATTTAGTTCATAGCTGCCTAGTGTAAATGCAGTTGGGAAACTCTTCTTCAATGAAATCACTTTTGCACAAGCGTCGTAAGCTGCTTTTCGATGTGCTAAAGAAAGCCAGTTCCAAACAGATGGTTTTTCGTTTGTACGACCTCCGTTTGAGTTAATCGAGTTTTCGTAACCCATCTCTTCGAATTCCCAAATCATTTTAGGACCAGGCATCAAAGTGGCGAAAGCGACATTCAAAGGCACTCTTTTAATACGTGCTATAGAGTCTGTTTTCAAACTTCCTGCTCCATACGTTTTGGCTTGAAAGAAATTACGCTCTTCGTCGTGACTTTCAGCGTAACCTACCCAATGGCGTGGAAATGAGTTCATCGCATCGAATGAACTGTTAGATTGATAACCCATTGCAGATTGCGAAAATTCGGTAATAACTTTTCTCCACAAATACATTCCTTTGTTTGCTAAAGCGGTCTCTTCTTCACTATTGCAGAAATGCTCAAGGATGAACATGACGTCGCTTTTTGCAGATTTTGCAGCATTGTAATAGGTAGATATGTTGTCGATACGAGATTGATCGTAGTTGCTTGCTGTTGATTCAGAACTCGAGTTCTGTGTCAAACCTTTTGTTAGGTCTAAACGAAAACCATCTACTTTGTATTCGTTTATCCAATAAGGGAAAAAGCGCTTGAAGTATTCTTTGGTACCTGTCGATGAATGGTTGAAGTCGTTCAACACACTGTAAGGATGAGGTGCCGTTGGGTTCATCCAAGGATTATCAGCTGTAGGTCTGTTGTTCGTACCATCCCAATAAAGTAAAGCAAATGGATTGATTCCCGAGGCATGATTCAAAACTACGTCGAGAATGACTGCAATCCCTCGAGAGTGGCACTCGTCTATGAACTGTTTGTATTTATCTGGTGTACCATACGCTTTGTCAGGCGCAAAGTAGTGATTTGGATTGTAACCCCAACTGTTGTTGCCATCAAATTCTTGGATGGGCATCAGCTCAATAGCAGAAACACCCAAGGTCTTTAAGTAATCGAGTTTTGCAATGGCTGCATCAAGCGATTTTTGTGGTGTGAAGTCACGAAGCAAAAGTTCATAAATCACCATGTTGTCGCGATTTGGCATTGCAAAGCTGGTGTTTGTCCAGTTATAAGCCGTTTTAGCAGTCTGGAAAGTAGCGACAAGTCCATCTGTTTTTCCTACTGGATATGCTGGTATATTTGGGAAAATAGAGTAATATTGATTGATCCATTTGTCGTTCCATGGATCTAAAACCAATTCTGTGTATGGGTCACTCGATTTAATGGTACCATCCACTAAATATTGGAACCCGTATATTTTACTTGGGGTTAAACCAGTCAGAGTAATCCACCAGTAGTTGCCATCTTTTTTGAGTTGATAGGCATTTTGTTGAGTCCAATTGTTCATATCGCCAATCAAGAAAACATTCGTTTTATTGGGAGCATTCAATACAAGTGTTACAGTCGAGTTGTCGATGTAGTTGATTCCATCTTTTACACCAGCTGGACGAGCTTGTAGAGTTACCGGAGCAGGTACACATATCAAAGCAGTATCGCGCACAGTTACACCACCTGCGGTAGCCTCAGCAATGAGTGTGTAATCGAGTGCAGAAGCGAAAGTGTATGAATAGCTGAGCGAAGTAGCTGCTGTGGCAGTTTGCACACTTGTTCCATTGATTTTGAGGTTAAGATCAGCCGCAACAGATGAACCAAATTGGATGTTCATGTTCGTACTAACAGTCACACTCTGATCGGTAGCTGGATTGCTGAAAGCAACATTCAAACCAGATTGAAAAACGTCGACCAAGATATCCGTATTGCCAGTACCCTTGCCCTGTAATGTTCCTGTTCCATTTCGGAATACAAACGCCATCTTTTTCACAACTTCACCACTTGTTAGACCGTAGTAGTTGCTGATTGAAGGGGCAATAGTCAATTTCCATTTGTTGCTACCCAATGAAACCAATTTGTATTTCGGTGAATTGTCGAGCCACGTTGGTGCATGTTTCCAATCGGTGGAGCTAGTGCTTGCAGAAGTGATTACTCCAGTGTGTGCATACACATCACTACCAGTATAACCTTTCAGCGCCGCATTCCCTTGCGAGGCGTCAAAAATTACATCTAATGCACCGTCTTGTGTCACAAATTGCGGTGTAGTGGTTACTACTTGAGCTGAAGCCGAGCAAAGCAGACTGAATAGAAATACGAATTTGAAAAGTTGTTTTTTCATAGTAAGATTTATTTTATTTTAATAAACAGATTCTTCAAGTTAATAATTTGATTACCACTGAATTTGTAATCTTTTTGTATATGCGTGTTACAAAGCAAAGATTCTTAGAATTTCTTACATTAAGAATCAATTTCCGATGAAGTTAAGAATAATATCGACCAAATTATAACAAAAACTCCCACTTTCAGCAGAAAGTGGGAGTAAAGTGATTTAAAAACTTAATTTGTTGATAGATTAAGCAGTTTTCAATAACCAGTGTTTTGTTTCAGGTTCGGATTTGTGTTCAAATCTCCAGCTGGAATTGGGAATAAATTGTATTTTGCATCAAATGGTTGACCGTTTACGACTCCACCTTTCCAGTCCCAGTTATATGTTCCACCGCCATAGCAGTTGAAACGAATTAAATCAGTACGACGATATCCTTCGAAGAAGAATTCTCTAGCCCGTTCATCCAATAAAGTCGCTTTACTTAGAGTAGTTAATGCTTTTGCTTTTGAACGTGCTCTGACTGTATTAACAACTGAAATAGCTTCTGCAACGTGTGCTGTAGAGTCTGTGCGAAAGATTGCTTCAGCATAGTTTAGATAAGCTTCTGCAGCCCGCATTAAAGCAATATCAGTGTCTGGGAATTTGGTGTCGTGAGACGCACCTCCATCAGCACGAACATTGCTGAATTTATTCACAGAATACCCTTCGTCAAATTTGCCTATAGCAGTAATGTTGAGCGTGCGGTCTGTAGTTGCAAAGAACATGGCTCTGTCGTCTTTATAACTTGGTAGTGCACTTGTTGTTAAATCCGTTTTGTCAGAAATAAATGCTGAACCAATACCAGTTGGAAAGAACTTCTTAACTAAAGTGGCACGGGCTCTGTTACCACTCCAAGCCTCAGTTGTTCCCCAAGCTTTCATTCCAGTTTTATGAGTGGAAGCAATCAAGAATAGAGAAGAACCCCAACTTTTTGTATTCACACCATCTGCAGCAATTGGGAAAATAATCTCTTGCGCAGCTTTATTGACTGATGATTTGTCAATTGTCCCTGCATTATCTCCCATAAACAACTGTTTGAATGTAGGGCATAATTTGTAATTTGAATCCATCACTTTCTTTGAATACGTTGCAGCATCAACCCAACGAGCCGTTCCAGTGTACACTTCGGCATTCAAATAGAGTCTTGAACGAAGTAACCAGTTTGCAACTTTATCAACTCGGTAATACAGACCTTGTTGAGGGTCAGACATATCCGCTTCGCACTCAGATAGCTCTTTTTCAATATATTTGAAAAGATCGGCTCTTTGTATTTGAGGAGGAGGTACAGTTGAAAGTTTTTCTGTAAATGGAACATTGCCAAAATTATCAAGCAAATAGTAGTAAGCTAATGCTCTAATGAAGCGAACTTCCGCACGTTGTTTAACTGTTGCTGCGTCACTCATTCCCGTTGTTTGCTCCAAGAAATGGTTTGTAATCGAAACTACAAAGTAAAGACGAGCATAAAGACCCTCTGCAGCTTGATTCAAAGCAGACCAGTTATTCGTGTTCAACTCTACAACTTCTGCATCACCCCAGCTACAAGCGGCCTCGTCTGTCGAAAGTTCGTTGCAGTTCCACAAAGTACGGTAAAGAGAGAAACGACCTTCATCAGTAATATCTATATCGTTATTACCAGCGGGTCCCTCTTGACCAGTGAGTGAAAGTGATGCATACGTTTTTGCAAACACAGCGTCTTTATCAAAGGTTTGAGAAGATTGTGGGCTGATTGGCTTTACATCCAAATCGCTCATACAAGCTGTAGTTCCAACTAAGAACGATACAGCGCCGATGAGATATATTGCTTTAAATTTTATATTTTTCATAATGCTAAATTGTTTTATGTTAGAAGTTTAGGCTTAATCCGATTAATGTAGTTCTAGGACGTGGATAAATATTGTTGTCAATTCCACCTTGAACTTCTGGGTCTAATCCTTTGTATTTTGTATACACGAATGGATTTTGAACAGCTGTATAGATTCGACCACTTGCTTTGGCATTAAATAATTTTTTGAAACTATAGCCCAAAGTGATGTTGTCAATACGGATAAATGATGCATCTTGAACGTAGTGGTCTGATAAGTATGTTTTTGGTTGACCTGTCAAGCCATCTTCAATTGCTTTGGATGTTTTGTTCACGAAATAAGAATTCCAAATGCCTGTTGCAGAAACATTAGAATAACCAGATTCAACAGCATTATATAAATAGTTACCTACTACGGCACGCATAGATACACCAAAGTCAAAACCTTTATAAGTCAATTTCGATGAAAGTCCCATCGTGAAATCTGGATTCTCACTATGAACAAAGACTCTATCATTTTCATTAATTACACCATCTCCTACAAATGTAGAGTCTTTATTTCCAGCGGTGTTTGTAAAATATATTTTTTTGTCTTTTTTATCAAGGAATGCATCTGTATCACTATATTTTTTACTAGGATCAGCCAATGTTGGTGCACCTGTTTCGATCATTTTTCCATTTGCATCATATAACTGTTGGTATACGTAAAACGAATTTGCTGGCATACCAACAGCATTAACTTTTGTATAACCTTGGAATGTTCCACCTGCAGGAACAAATGCTGCTGCACCATCAAGTTTTGTAACTTTATTTATGTTTTTAGTGAAGTTGTAAGTCAACTCCCATGTCAAATCTTTGGTAGAAATAACTTTTCCATTCAAAGTAACCTCAATACCTCTGTTTTCAAGTGAACCAATATTCTGAATGATTTTATTTCTCAAATTTGTTCCTGCAGGGATAGGAGCAACAAATAATAAATCATTAGTTCGTCTGAAATAGTAATCAACTGAGGCCGTAAATCTTGAGTTTGCTACACCAAAATCGATACCTGCATTGTAGGTAGTTGTGCTCTCCCATTTCAATTTGGTATTGTAAGCTTCAGGTCGTGAAGTGTTATAGAGGGAGTCTCCAAATTGGTAGTATCCACCTTGTCTATTCCCAGTATAAACAGGCATATAAGAATAGTCTCCTACACCAATATCTTGTTGTCCAGTAATTCCATAACCCAATCTAACCTTTAATTCAGAGAATATATCCATCTCTTTAATCATAGGTTCCTCGCTGGCTTTCCAAGCAAAAGCACAAGATGGGAAGTATGCACTTCTATTCTCTTTGCTAAAGCGTGAAGAGTTATCATTACGGAATGTAGCTGTTAAGAGGTAACGATTAGCATAAGAGTAGTTTGCTCGGCCAAAGTACGAAACAACAAAGTTCTCAGTAGCCCAAGCAGTAGCCGATGGTATAATATGATCGTAATATTCGCCTGTCTCTACAGTTCCATTTTTATTTACATCCCAAGGTTTTCCATAATATTCATTACTGCCTTTACGGTGATAGTGTTGTTCTTCAGTACCCACCATAAAGTCAAACTTGTGTTTGTCAATTTGTTTAGAATATTGTGCATAGAATGCTGCGGAGGTGTTGTTTTTATACTCTTCATCCCATCCTGTGCGCCCATAACCATCATTCATAATCGACATAGTGTCAATATTTAAACGTTGAATTCCATAAGATGATTCCATACCCAATGTTAAATGCAAATGCAAGTCGGGTAAAAAATGTACTTTATAATCCGATTCAAGATTTCCAATGAAATCGCGTGAAGTTGCTCTGTCATTTTTTTGATAGAGAGCAGCTACTGGGTTGCCCCCTGCAAGCGTATTTCCAGTAACGCCCCTCCATTGGAAATAACCACCATATTTGGAGAATTTTGGATCAGTTGACATGATTGGTTGAGTCGGATCGAATGAAGCAGCTCCACCAACAACACCACCATCAGCATAACGGTTTTTGGTATACATTCCTTTAGCATTTAAAGTCAATTTTAAATGATCTTGGAAGAAAGAAGGATTAAGATTTGCAGATGCGATGAAGCGCTCGAAATTGGAGGTTTTGATAATACCATTTTGATTGGTATATCCAGCAGAAATGCGGTAAGGCATTGTTTTAGTAGAACCCATCACACTGATATTGTGGTCATGACTCACTGCATCTTGGTAAATTTGTTTTTGCCAATCGGTATTTTCAGTTCCCAAACTTGCTAAAGCTGTTACGTCAGGATTAGTTGCATAAAGATTTGTGACAAAATTTCTAAACTGATCTCCAGTTAACACATCATAAGTTTTAGCAATTGTTCCTAAAGAAGCATTTCCGTCATACGCCACACGAACTTTTCCTCCTTTTTCCCCTTTTTTGGTTGTGATAATGATTACTCCATTCGAACCGCGACTACCGTAGATTGCTGTTGCCGAAGCATCTTTAAGAACAGTGAAAGTTTCAATATCGTTAGGATTGATTGTACTTAAGGCATTGGGCGCACCTTTTATTCCACTATTGTCCAACATTAAGCCGTCTATGACAATTAGAGGGTCATTTGATGCTGAAATTGAAGACCCTCCACGAATACGGATTTGTGCACTACCACCCGGAGTACCTCCACCTGTAGTCACTTGAACCCCAGCAACTTTCCCAATCAACATGTCTTGAGCATTCAGCACAAGACCTTTGTTGAGTTTATCGGGTTTAATTGCATTCACCGAACCAGTCGCATCGTTTTTCTTCACGACACCATAGCCAATCGCTACGACTTCGTTAAGAGCAACAGATGATTCTTGGAGTTTGATTTTGACTGTTTGCGAAGCAGAAGGTACTGCTATTTCAAGCTTCTCATAACCCACGCAAGTGATGCGTAAAGTTCCTTTCGCATTCGAGACATTCAACGAAAATTTACCGTCGATGTTGGTTACGGTACCGTTTGTTGTCCCTTTTTCAATTATGGATGCACCGATAACTGGAATGTTATCTTTGTCAACCACTTCACCCTTCAAGGTTGTCTTGGTCTGTGCCATTGCGCCTATTCCAAAGCTCAACAGGGTGAGAACCAATAGTGTAAATTTGATTTTTTTCATGTTAGAATAAAGGTTTGATTAATAGATAAGGTTTAATTATTTTGTATGTTGTGTTTGTTTGTCTTCTACAAAAACCAGAGAAATTGCTGCTAACAACATGCTGATGCCTGCAATAACTAAAATATAAACAGGATTACCCTCTGGTACAAGTTTCACGATGAATCCGCCCAATAGCCCGCTAAGAATCTGTGGTCCTGCAATGGTGAAGTTAAATATTCCCATATAAACTCCCATTTTCGATTGTGGGAGCGAACTTGAAAGAATTGCATAAGGCATCGACAATATTGCAGCCCAAGCCATACCAACCCCAATCATGGAGATGAAGAGCATCATCGAATTTTCACCGCCGACGGTTCCTCCAAAAAAGAATATTGAGATATAACCAATGCCACCAGCGATAAGAGATGTTGCATAAACTGTTTTTCGACTAGTTGCTTTTGCGAATTTTGGCATAAATACAGAGTAGATTGCGGCAGCTAAACTGTATGTGCCAAACAATACGCCAACCCAATTGGCAGCAGTGTTAAATCCAGCAGAAACAGAATCGGTTACTCCCCAGAAATGACGTGCGATAGCAGGTGTAGAATATACCCACATCAAGTAAAGTGCAAACCAAGAGAAAAGTTGCACAACAGCTAATTGCCACATCACTTTCGGAGCATTGCCAATGAGCGACAGAAATCCCTCTTTTGCTTCGCTTTTTGCTGTCGCATTTGGATTGTATTCGGCAAATTCTGTGGGGTTGTACTCTTTGGTCATAAAGATAGTCGTGAGTACAGTAATAATAAGAGCTGTACCCCCAATGTAGAATGACCAAATTACTGAATCGGGCACTTGACCTTTTGGTGCAACATTCGACACACCTACCCATGTTAAGACGTATGGCAATACCGAGCCCAAAACGGCTCCTGTGTTAATCAAGAAACTTTGGATGGAATAACCCATAGTACGTTGATCTTCTGGAAGCATATCTGCAACCAACGCTCTGAATGGCTGAAAAGTTACATTAAATGAGCCATCCATCACAGCCAGCATAATCGCCCCAAAAATAATGGGAGGCATCAATGAGGCTACTATTGCCGAGTTAGGCATCCACAGCATTGCGGAAACTGAGACAATTGCTCCGCCAAGAATGTATGGCAAGCGACGTCCTAGTCGATTCCAAGTGCGGTCTGAAGCTCCACCTACGATGGGCTGAATAATCAGACCCATCAGTGGTGCAGCTAGCCAAAAAAGCGGCAACGAATGTAAATCTGCACCTAAGTTGGCCAAAATCCGACTCACATTTCCGTTTTGCAACGCAAATCCAAACTGAACTCCAAGAAACCCAAAACTTAGATTCCAAATTTGCCAAAAAGAGAGACGTGGTTTAGCTTTCATACTTAAATAAATTTACACAGTTACTGAATTTTTGAACATCGGTTTAGGGTTACCGAAAACCAACAACATACTATCTCTAAAATTAAACTGACTTTAAATATCTTTTGTTCGAATGAGGTGTTATTGATGAGCAATGAATGCCGATGTTGCAGGTATTGTAATCGCCCCACCATCGCTTTTCATCAATCCCTTCATCTCAATCTTTCCATCAAATCCTACAGCAGTCCATTCACCTTTCGGAACGTTTACCACCATCGGGCGATTGTTGCCATTGAACACAACTAAAATCTTTTCCCAGCTATCGCCATTTGCATGATTTGAGATGGTATATCCTACAATATTGGGTTGGGTTGTTTCTAAAAATCTTAAATTCTTCTCCACATCTTCTGTTTTCGTCATACGAAACGCAGGATGAGATTTTCGAAGTTGAATCAAATTTTTGTAGTAATCGAAAATATCGGCATGAGCAGATTTGTTATTCCAGTCGAGTTCGTTAATCGAATCTGGCGACGAAAACGAGTTGTGCACCCCTTTTTTATTGCGATATAGTTCTTCTCCTGAAAGCATAAAAGGCACTCCTTGTGACGTGAAAATGATCGTTTGCGCCAATTTATTTCTGCGTTTCAAAACCTCGGTTGAGTCGCCTTTGTCGGCGGACTCTTTGAGTTTGTCGTTGAGGCACATATCGTCGTGGCACGATACATAATTAATCACTTCGTCAGGATTGTTTGCATAGGGTGCTTTCGAATAGTTCACCTTCGAATAATCGACTTGCGAATGTTGCGTTGCACCTACGATGCCGAATTTCAAACTCTCTTCCAATCCGCTTTTTCCTGCAACAAAACCGGCCGATTTGGCATCGTTCCAACTCCCTTTGGCCGCATCGCGAATGTCGTCGCTGAAAACAGCAATGCGCGGCAGTTGTTTGCCGTTTCGCTTGATTGCTTGTTGGTTTTCTGGAAGTGGAGAGCTGCCTGCCATCCATCCTTCCCCATAGATATAAATGGTTGGGTCTATTTTGTCTAATGCTTTTCTGATTTGGTTCATCGTCTCGATGTCGTGTATTCCCATTAGGTCGAAGCGGAAACCATCGACGTGATACTCTGTTGCCCAATATTTAACCGATTCAATCATGTAGTGGCGCATCATCGCACGTTCCGAAGCTGTTTCGTTGAGACAACCTGATGCGTTTGAGTAGCTTCCATCGGCATTGTGACGATAGAAATAGCCTGGAACGGTCAGCGAAAAATTAGAGTCATCGTTAGCAAATGTGTGATTGTAAACCACATCCATAATGATGCGTAACCCGTTGTTGTGAGCCGATTGCACCATTTGTTTGAATTCCTTGACTCTACAAGTTGGCTCGTAAGGATTGGTGGAGTACGAACCCTCTGGTACATTGTAATTCTTCGGGTCGTAGCCCCAGTTATACTGTTTTTTATCGAGTTTTGTTTCGTCCACCGAGCCGTAGTCGTACGATGGAAGGATATGTAGGTGTGTCACTCCCAGCGATTTCAAGTGGTCGATACCAGTGCATTGAGCAAAGCAGTTTTTTGTGCCTTTTTCAGTCAGCGCAATAAATTTGCCTTTGTTGACCATTCCCGAATTTTCTGATACCGAGAAATCGCGGTGATGCATTTCGTATATGATAATGTCTGTGAAGTTTTTGAGAGGTGGTCGATTGTCTTCATTCCAACCTTTCGGGTTTGTCTCCTTCAATTCAATTATCGCGGCTCTGTTTCCATTCACTCCTACAGCTTTCGCCCAAATGCCGGGTGTTTCTTTGAGCCATTTTTCGTTTTGTTTTATTCTAAATGTGTAGAATTTACCTTTCAGATTCTTATCAAAAGCAGCTTTCCAAGTCCCTTTATCGGCTTTGGTCATACTGGTTTTGCTTAACGCTTTTCCGTTTTCGCCAGCATTGTAAATGGTTAGCTCTACTGCTTCTGCAGAAGGAGCCCAAAGTTGAAATTTTGTGTTGGTTGGGGATAATGTGACTTCGTCAGTCATCGATAGATTGACTGGATAGTTGTCGAAATTAGGTTGTGAATTTCCTGCGTATGCTTTCATTGACGCAAAAATAAGACAGACAAGCAGTATCGTGCTGATTCTCATGGGTTGTTTCATCGATGTGAAATGGTGGTCTCAGATTTGAGGCAAATATGAAATTTTTTAACCTTTATTCAAAAATAAATCCGATGAAGTGCAGTAAAGCAGGGATGAAATGCGGTTTGTTTTAGGAAATAATAACGATTGTTTTGAAGAATGAATTTTGGAGCTAAATTTTGACGAGATTCACTCGCCCTCGAGCCACTTCAAAAACTGTGGAATTCGGATGCGACTGACCAGCACATCTTCGGCAACGGGTGGTGTTAAAATCACTTTCAATCGGCTGTTGAAGTAGCGCGACACCGATTTGATGGAGGAGATGTTGGTGATACAGCCTCTCGAAATTCTGAAGAAGTCTTTTGGATTTAGTTGCTCTTCGAGGGCATCGAGTGTGAGATCCGAAATGTATCGTTTTCCTTCGCTTGTGACGATGAATGTCGCTTTTTCTTCGGAGTAAAAATAGGCAATTTCGTTGGTGTTGAGAATCAATATTTTGTCTCCAAGTTTTACCGTAAACCGTTTTTTATACTCTTTAGGGAGGCTTTTGGTCAGCAGTTCTTCTATTTGACGGAAGTCTTGCTTTGGTTGTTGAGTGAATTTCTTCGATTTCTCAACGGCTTCTATAAATTCAGCTTTGTCGATGGGTTTGAGGAGGTAGTCGATGCTATTTACTTTAAATGCTTTTATGGCATAATCATTGTAAGCCGTGGTGATGATGACTGGCGACTCTACTTTTACTTGCTTAAAAATTTCAAAACACTGTCCGTCTGAGAGCTCTACATCCATAAAAATCAGATCAACGTTATTGGATTCCAACCATTCGACAGCGCCTTTCACCGAGTCGATTTTCCCCACCACTTCAAACGAAGGATAAGTTCCGCTAATCATTCTAATAAGTTGGATTTGCGCAGGAATTTCGTCTTCAATAATCAGTATTCTCATGGTAATCTGTGTTTTATCAAATAAAATCAGGCATTTTCAATTAACGGTATTTTCACACAATAGTGAGCTTCGTTTTGGTCGATAATAATGCTTTTGTTGAAAAGTGTCTGGTATTGTGCTTCAATGCTTTTCAGTCCAAGTCCGGTCGATTCGTCAGCTTTGATGCGCAGTTGACGGTTGTTCTCAACGCAAATGTAATCCAATTCCATAAAAATACGAATATTCAACGGCATTTTTGCACTGATAATATTGTGTTTTGTAGCATTCTCAATCAGGAGTTGGAGACTGCACGGTATGACGTGCGATTTCATGTATTTCTCGGCAATATCGATATCGATGTAGAGCCCTTTCTCAAACCGTTCTTTCAGCAACTCGGCATACATATTGGCGAACACAATCTCTTCGTCGAGATGCACCGTTGGGTCACTCTCTTTACTCAAAAGGTAACGGTAAACACCAGCCAATTTTTTGATAAAATCACTGGCTCGGTTAGCGTCGGTGTGTACCAAATAATCGAGTACATTGAGGCTATTGAACAAAAAGTGAGGATTTAATTGACGCTTCAATTGATCGTATTGAAACCGCGCTTTGTTCTTTTTGATGATTTCGGCATCGAGGGCTTTCTTGTGCGATTTGCGGTAATAGAGTGTTACATCTGTGACACCCATTATCACAGCGTTTGCCATAAGCGATACCACAAAAACAGCCTCAAGGTGTCCACTACGAACCAACTCTACCCAACTGTATTGCCCAAGTTTTGGCATGCAGAGCATCAAGGTGATAATGATTGATATCGAAAGGAGAGCAATAGCTGTAACAATCAGTCTGCGCAAAGGGTTTTCGCCCCACGAGTAGAGCTTGTTGATGTAGTGCATACTGAAAAATCCGGCTACTGCCATCACTAAAGTGGCAGGATACTCCTTGAAAATTGTATGTAAAAGGTCGGTGAAGTTGTATTGGTAGTCGGCTTTGAGGTAGTTGAGGATTTCGACATAGAAAATCCTAAAAAGAAGAACGATAATTGCTAAGAGCAGAACCTCTCTCCATTTATTTTGTGATGATTTATTCATCTTATTGCTGTTTCTCTACTATTTTGTGCTTCGTTCAACAATAATAAATGTAAGCCACCCCAGAATTTCGGTGACCAATACGGTTGTTAATATTTGAGCCAGAGCTTTCGATTCGCTGAGGATGTTGCTCAGGAAATCAGCTCCTGCCGTTCCAAGGAAGAATCCTGCGAAGCAACTGATCAAAGCCAATGCGGCAGTGACATCGAGTGGGTAATCGTTGAGGCGAGTGAGCACCACAACCATAGCGATGGTCAGTATGGTCAAGATTGTGCCAGGGTCGCTGCCTCGCGCGATAATGATTGCTGCAGTAATGGCGTGTGCCACAGCAAAACTGTGAATGGTAATGTGCGCCTTTCCGAGCGAAGAAATGGTTTTCGTCATAGCTTAAGGTCGAATAATGAAATAAATAGTGTGTGTTTCAGCGCATAAAGATAGCAATTTTTGTAAAATTAGTTATTCTTTTCAATATTTGGCACAAAAAAAGACCTTTCAGCCGTAGCTAAAAGGTCTTTCTAATATTGTAGTAGCGTAGGACTACTCTCTCGGACGAGCTTCTTTCACAACCATTGTGCGGCCAGCATATTCTGCGCCGTTCAATTGTTCGATAGCAGCTTTACCTTCTCCGTCGTTTGCCATTTCAGCAAATGCGAATCCTTTTGAGCGACCTGTTTCGCGGTCTTTGATCACTTTAACGTTTTCTACGGCTCCGTACTCAGCCAATACTTGTTTCAAGTCTTCTTCTTGAACACGATAGTTCAAGTTTCCAATGTAAATGTTCATAAGAGTAAAATAATTAAAAAATAAGAAATTGATTGGTGATAAATAGCATTCTTGACAAGACTAACATAAATCAGAGACTTAATCGGGCAAAAGCGTAGAAAATGAACATTGAATCGAAAATCTGTAGTTTCTATCTATCGGGCGCAAAGAAAAGCATATTTTTCCGATTTACAATATTTTGGAAAATAATTTTCGCCGGAATAAATATTTATTTTGCAGAAAAGAGGCGAAGTAGTTTGATAATAAAAAGAATAGCACTAATTTTGCACCCCGATTTAAGCGAATTCTTATCTAAACTAAAATACGTCAGAATGAACGTTACACTCAACAACATCGATAGCACCAATGCTGTGGTATCGGTAAAAGTACAAAAAGCAGATTTTCAAGAGAAAGTAGAGAAATCTTTACGCAATTTCCGTCAGAAAGCCAATATCCCCGGTTTCCGTAAAGGTATGGCACCTATGGGAATGATCAAAAAGATGTACGAAAAATCTGTTTTGGCAGAAGAAATCAACAAAACGGTAGGTGAAGCTTTGTATGGCTACATCCGCGAAAATAAAGTAAACATTCTTGGCGAACCCCTTCCGAACGAAACCGATCAAAAACCGATTGATTTTGACAACGATGCAGAATTCGAATTTTTGTTCGATCTTGGTTTAGCTCCCGAAATTGATGTTAAGCTGACCAAAAAAGATACAGTTGTTTACTACAACGTAGAGGTGACTGAAGAGATGGTTCAAAAACAATCGGGTGCATTCACCGATCGCGCTGGCAAACACGTTCAAGTAGATGTGGTTGAAGGCAAAGATATGGTGAAAGGAACAGTGGTGGAATTGGACGAAAACGGTGCTGCCAAAGAAGGTGGAATTGTAGCTGAAGACACAGTGACTATCCCTGATTACTTCAAAAGCGATGCCGAGAAAGCAAAATTCATGGGTGCTGCTAAAGGCTCAACCGTTGTTTACAACGTGAACGAAGCTTGTGGTGGCAACGAATACGAAATCTCTCACGTGTTGAAAATCGACAAAGCGGGAGCAAAAGATATTACCTCAAACTTCGGTTTCACCATCAACGAAATCACGCGTCACGTACCAGCAGAGTTGAACCAAGAGTTATTTGACACAGCATTTGGTGCAGGCAATGTGAATTCTGAAGCAGAATATTTCGCAAAAATCCGTGAATCTATCGAAGCTCAGTTGAAACCAGAGAGCGACTACCGCTTTTGGTTAGACCTTCGTCCAGTGTTGGAGAAAAAAGCGGGAGATGTTGCATTCCCAGAGGCATTCCTCAAACGTTGGTTGTTGGCTTCTGGCGAAAAACGTACTCCGGAATCTATCGAAGAAGAGTTCCCAACCATGAAGAGCGAATTGACTTGGCACTTGATCAAAGAGAAATTGGCGAAAGATTTCGAAGTGAAAGTGGAGCAAGCAGATTTGTTGGAAGTGGCCAAAGCAGCTACTAAAGCTCAATTTGCGCAATACGGAATGCTCGACGTGCCTGCTGACATGCTCGAAAACTACTCGAAAGATATGTTGAAAGACGAAAAAACACAACGTAGCTTAGTCGATCGTGCGGTAGAAGATAAAATTCGCGACGCAGTGAAAGAGAAAATCACGTTGAAAGACAAAGCAATTTCTCAAGAAGATTTCTACAAACTCTTCGAACCCCAAGCTTAATACAAACAAGCAATACTATATTTCGAGCCTCGACAATTCAGTTTGTCGGGGTTTTTTTGTGCTTTATTGTTAAAAATAAAAAAACTATCAAGTGCTTGTATAATGAATATCTTTTTGTATTTTTGGAGGTGAATTTTTCAACCGTCATGCATTTAGAATTATGAAAACAAGATTATTGATTCTTTCGGTTTTTGGTTTATTAGTCATTTCCTCATTTGGAGCTTTGCCAAAAACTTATTTAGGCGAGACTGATTCGTGGTTAATTTCTTCATTTTCAGCATGGGGCGGAAAATTTAAAGAATTGAACTATGTTCTTAAAGCAGATAGTGTAATAAGCCTTAAACGCTATAAGAAAATATATGCAGTTGATTCACCTTCAGCAAACTATTTAGGAGGACTCCGTGAAGAAAATAGAAAATGGTTTTTTCTGCCGGTAGGCAAAACAAAAGAGTCTTTGTTGTATGATTTCTCCCTAAATGTTGGAGACACGATTTCCGTAAATTTGGATCACCCATTTGATGCTGGTCGTGTGACATTTCAAGTAGTGAAAGTTGACTCTGTATATCTCAATGGAATGTTCCGAAAAAGAATTGCTGTCGGAGAGTATAATCAGTTTTCACTACCTTACGTTTCAAATAGTTGGATTGAAGGTGTTGGAAGTGAGCAAGGATTATTTTACAATCCACCAGGAATTATTGATTTAGATGATTATGAATTGATTTGCTACCATCACAACAATGATTTGGTTTATCTAAATCCTAAATACAACAGTTGTAGTCTGACCCCAAGCAAGAATGTGAGTTATTTAAAAGAAGGTGATTCGTGGAGTGTTGTCGGATCAAATGGAAGCTGGTATGGGGGTGGAAATAATGAAAATTATACGATTGTAGGTGAAAAATTGATTAATGGTTTTCTCTACAAAAATGTAGTAGTCACCGCCGATTCAATCTATAACTCAGCACAGTCTCGCTTTGCTTTTAATATTAGGGAAGATAAAGGAAAGTGGTTTTACTACAATAGCTCTTTATCGAAAGAGGTTCTGTTGTATGATTTTAATCTACAAGAAGGCGATACAATCATCACATCTTGGAGTGGATTTAATGCAACTTTAAAAGTGATGAAGGTGGATTCGCTTTTACTAAATGGACAATGGCGCAAAAGATTGCAAATGGGACAGCATAATCCATATTCTGGCACTGACTATTTTTTGCATTATTGGATAGAGGGAATAGGTAGTGATGATGGCATTTTGTATAGTACGGAGCTACTTATGGACAGTGGTTCAACGCTGTTGTGTTTTCACCAAAATGGGGTATTAGTCTATATCAATCCAAATTTTAATCGTTGTGGGATTATTTCGGGAATTGAAAATTCCAAAATTGCTATTCCTTTGATTGTCAAAAATATAGATTCTTCCCAAGGCGGCTTTGAAGTTCTATCTCGAGATTATATTGAAGAATTAACTGTTACTGATATTCGTGGGGTGGTGGTTTCTCAACTTTACCCATCAGGTAATAGTGCAACCGTTTCGTTGAAAAACTTCCCCAAAGGCGTGTACGTACTTCGAGTGAAAACCGAAAAAGGCGTTTTGACCCGTAAGATTGTGCGAAAGTAGATTCATAGATTCGAGTGGCGTATTTCGAGCTAACCCTCTAGCTTGAAAAGTTTCGGCACAAAGACACCAAGCCACGAAGAAATTCACAAAGGAGTCTTGATTACCTTTGTCGTTTAGGCACATCGGAATAAAAGCTAACAAAGAAATTTGTGAAACTTTCATTCTTTGGGTCTTAGTGGCAAGAATAGATTTTCAACCCACCTTCACAATTTTACCCGTTCCGGCATATTTCACCGGTTCGGTGATGTCGCCGTAGCCTTTCTTGCCAAACTCGATGCCAATACTGAGTAGAATGGTTACATCTTCTGGTATAGGAGCAGGATCAAGCGGATAGAGCAATTTAATCTGCATGGCTGGCTGCATACCCATCGTGGGTAGCCATTCACTTTCAAATTTTCCCAACTCCCTATCGCAGTAATTGTATGGTGCATGTTGGTAGTTTTTCCCATCTTCGGCTATCGACATATCGCACACCCCGCCAAGGTTAGCCACTATGCGATAATAGGGCAGTTTGCGGAAATTATAGAGATACAAATCTGTATTAACAGCCGGTATATCGATATGCGCCACGCCAGTAGCTCTATTCAATGTGGTATCGATAGGCACACGCAAAACGCTCTCCAACACCTGCTTACGGCTAAACGAAAACCCGAGCAACGCTTCTTTGTTCCGACTCAGGTAAATTCCGCGCTTGCCATGCTCCCCTTCAGTGTCCAGCTTTTGTAGCTGTTTGCAAATAGAGTTGAGCGCACCGGTTACTGGATAATCCTCCATGCGATTCATTAACATAAACGACGTGCGTATCTGACTGCCCATTCGGGTACAGCCCGTCCATTCGCTATTGTTTCGTCGCACCTTTTCAAACTGCGGCTTGGTTTTTATTTGCTGCTTAGTAGGCCCGCCTTTGGTGCGGATGATCACTTCGTCGTGCCCCTGCATGGTGTACATACTGACCATAGCCATCGAGCCGGTCATCTGCATAAAACTTTTCATCCGTGCCATAAATTGTTGCGTATTAAGTTGTTCTTAAATTGATGTTCATTCGGTGCTCATTCATAGTTGAGTATGGGCATAGTATGGGTACAAAATTAAATATTTTTGTTCTATTTATCAATTATATCTATTCTATTTCTTTTTATAATTAATAAGTAATATAGTAGGCATAAATAAGGGATATCATAGGGATATATATAGATTGATATATACTATGCCCATACTTTACCAGTATACAACACCGAACAAACGTAGGCCACTAAACCTCCCCAATATCGCATAGGGTGAAAAACCCTTCGCTCCATAGACGGTCGTCGCTACGCGACTTGTAGGGTGCGAAGTAGTGGTATCGCCACGTCCGATTTGCTTGATTTTGAATTTATTCAAATGCTAAATAAATTTTGTATATTTGCAATTCAATCAAAAACTAACAACAAAAACAGACAGTAATCAAATTTTCAACATATTAATATAGCATTCTGCTATTGTTCGTACACCCGAAACTCGCAACTTCCTTAAACGAACACAGAATTAGATTCAATGAGCAAAATGCTCACGCCAAACGGCGTGGGCTTTTGACTTATTAATTCTGTGTAGGCATGCGAGGCCTCGGGTGTAAATAAGGATTCTGCTCACGCTTTTTTTGTGGATAAGTCCTTGAGCAATTTGTGGAATATCATAAAAACCATAAATTCAAAATCCACACCAATGGCTGACCTTTCTTCTCTCGCTCCTCAACCTGATATCACCCCAAAGAAATTCAAAAAAGAGCTACTTGCCAAAATAAAACAGCTCGACGGACTGACCGATGCCGAGCGAGCCGAACTGGTGAAACTGCTCAACGAAACCAAGAGATACGGCTTGATTTGGGAAGATAAACCCGAAGCGGCGGAAGAATTGTTGCGCACCAAATTGCCGGTATTGCGCGAAGTGGTGGAGCGGAGAATAATAAACGAGACCCCACCCCAACCCTCCCCCAAGGGGAGGGGGCAAGAGCTGACGCACGAAATGGCTAATGCCCAAACTTTACTTTTTGAAGAAGAACCCAATGAAATAGAAACTGCGTCTGTCTCCACTCCTTTGGATGGGCAGATGGAGGATGTTTCTTACTCCTCTCCCTTGGGGCGGTCGGGTGGGACTCCCAACCACATTCTAATTGAAGGCGATAACCTCCACGCACTTACTGCATTGAGTTTTACACACGAAGGACGGATAGATGTCATTTATATAGATCCGCCATATAATACTGGAAATAAGGATTTTAAATACAACGATACGTTTGTCGATAAAGAAGATAGCTACCGCCACAGCAAATGGCTTTCGTTTATGCACAAACGATTGAAAATTGCAAAACGCTTATTGAGCGACAAAGGGGTGATTTTTATTTCGATTGATGATAATGAACAGGCACAGTTGAAGATGTTGTGTGATGAAATTTTAGGTATTGATAATTTTGTAGCAGATGTAATTTGGGAAAAAAAATACTCACCACAAAACGATGCTAAATGGTTTAGTGCAAATCATGATTACATTCTAGTTTATGCAAAAAACAAAGAAAACTGGAGACCAAATCTTCTTTTAAGAACCGATGAGCAAAATGCAAGATATAAAAATCCAGATAATGATCCTCGTGGAGTTTGGAAAATGAGTGATTTGTCTGTAAAAACATATTCCGCGGATTATGACTATCCAATCACAACTCCTTCGGGTAGAATTGCTAAACTTCCTGCTGGACGCTGTTGGATGACTAATAAAGTGAGAATGCAAGAATTTATTGATGATAATCGAATTTGGTTTGGACCAAACGGAGATAACATTCCAGCATTAAAACGTTTTTTGACAGAGGTAAAACAAGGTGTTACACCTATGACCATTTGGTTTAGAAAAGATGTAGGTGACAATCAAGAAGGTAAACAAGAATTAATACAGATTTTACCAGAAAACTTATTTCAAACGCCTAAAGTGGTAAGGCTAATTAAGAAAATATTTTCATTGTCAACAAATAAAAACTCCACTATCCTCGACTTCTTCGCAGGATCAGGCACAACACTTCACGCCACGATGCAACTGAATGCAGAAGACGGTGGCAATCGCCAATGTATTTTGGTCACGAACAATGAAAACAATATCTGCGAAGAGGTAACTTATGAGCGTAATCGCCGAGTGATACAAGGCTACACCAATGCCAAAGGGACATGGGTGGAAGGATTGAAAAACAACAACCTACGCTACTATCAGGTCGATTTTGTGGATAGCGCAAAGACGGAAGTCAACCGCCGAAAACTAACCGTATTGTCCACCAATCTGCTACAAATAAAAGAAGCGTGTTACCTCGACATTACCGAAACAGAAGGTTTCGACTGCGCCAAATGTAGCATCCATAGCAACGAGCGAGGCAAATATATGGTGGTGATTTACCACAGTCGCACCCAAATAGAAAACACCGAATTGTTGAGCAATTGGATAGCAGCTCGCACCGATTTGACTGATAAGGTGAAGATTTACGCCTTTGGGCACGAAACAGAAATTATAGTAGATGATTTCTACGCTGTTGCCGACAGGATAGATGCAGTGCCGTTGCCAGATGCCCTATACAATGCCTATCGCGCCACATTCCGCACCTTGAAATTGGACAAAAAACCACCAGTTAGTTTTTTCGAGTCTCAAGCATTAGTCGAGAATGAAAATGAGTGATTTCAATTGTCACCCTTTGAATTGTCACCCCATTTATGGGGTGGATTCAAGGTTAATCATCCTCATGGCTTTAGCCAAATCTGATTAAAAAAAACTATTTGGCTAAAGCCAATCTGAATAACCAATTTATCCGTCCCATAAATGGGACGGCAATTGATAAAATGGAATAAAACAAATGCACATTCTAAAAGAGTACCAAGAAAAAGCCGTTGAGCGGTTGATAGAATATACTTGCGATGCGTTGCAAATGCCCAACCTCAGGATTCAGATGTTGCTGAAAGCCCCAACAGGAGCAGGCAAAACGGTTACGATGGCGGCTTATCTTTCGCAATTGGTGCAAGAGTTGACCTTGCGTCCCAACTTGCCGCGCGATGTGGCGTTTATCTGGTTGGCTCCAAACACACTTCACTTGCAGAGCTATGCTGCGCTGAAAGGTTTCTACAGCGAATTGAACGATTTGAAAACCTTGCAGATTGACGACCTTTCGGGCGAGACAGAATTGCAAGCCAAAGATTTGCTTTTCATCAATTGGAGCAGTGTGGATAAAGAGAAAAACACTTTTCGCAAAGAGAATGAACAAAACTACAACCTCGACACACTGATACAGCGCACAGCAACGTCAGGCACAGAAATAGTGGTGATTATCGATGAAGCGCATCTATCGGCATTTACTGGCGAACAAGCCAAAAAGGTTTTGAAGCTTATTGATGCAAAAATTGAAATCTCGGTGACGGCTACGCCCAACAATCAGCCGGATATGAACGTAGTTATCTCACGTCAGAAAGTGGTAGCTGCCCAAATGATAAAAAAAGGGGTGCGGCTGAACATTGATTTGTCGGAAGACGAACAACGTGGTCAGGCTCTCGAACTCCACCTGCTGCGCAAAGCCATGCGCAAACGTGATGAAATTGCCAAAGCGTATCAGGATGCGGGCGTTGATATTAATCCGCTGTTGCTCATTCAGTTGCCATCGGACAAAGCTACATTGACCGAAGATGACTGCACCAAACGCGATTACATGGAGGCGTTTTTGGACACGGAATTTGGCATTACTACGCAAAACAATTTACTATCCGTATGGCTGTCAGACAGCAAGGATAAAATAAATCTTGACGATATTGAACGACCCAATGCCATGCAAAAGGTGTTGATTTTCAAGCAGGCTATCTCGCAGGGATGGGATTGTCCACGGGCAGCAGTGTTAATCATATTTAGGGAAATAGGCAATCCCACATTTGGGATTCAAACCGTGGGGCGCATACTCCGAATGCCACAGCAAAAGCATTACGACAATGAATTGCTGAACTTTGGGTATGTCTATACCAATCTTCAAAACAAAGTGATACAGATTGTTGCCGACGATTTGGACTATTTCAGTATGCAACTTGCCCGAAGGAAAGATTGTTTCGTGTATGAGCCGTTGGTCAGCTCTTTCAAGGTGAATGACCGCGCCACACCGGGGTATTTGCTGCCCAACTTTGAGCGGATATTCTTCCATCAGGTTGAAAAACGATACGGTGTAGCGCAAATTGCCGAACAAACGCTATTTAATCAACACGAAGAGGCAGAAATACAACAACAAAAGAGAACAAACAGGGCTATTTTTGAATCAAAGTCGTGGAATCTGAATGTGCAGGACATTGAAATTTCAATAGTTTCTGACTTGTTGATAGATGTGTACGAAGTGAATTCTATCACTGTCGATGGCGACCATTTGAAGCGCTTTGCCAAAACACAGTCTGAGCTCAGCGATATGTTTGACCGCTTTTGCTACAATGTGATAACACAATTGAATAAGTCGAAGAGTTGGAAAACAATGCGTTCGACGTTGATTCATTTTATGGAGTATTATTTGGGCTTCGATGAATTTAAAACCCGAAAACTATTGCTTTATACTGGCAACCAAGTGCAACTGATAGAACTTATCAATTCGTCGCTGGAGAATTACGATATTTGGCAAAAAGAAAGAGGCAACAAGCACACTCGCGTGGAAGAAAGCAGTTGGGAAGTGCCCGAAGAACGTGATTATCCTGAGATTTTCACTAAAAAAGAAGTTGTAGAATACCATGCCTTACTACCTTTTTATGAAGCAAAGAACGCTTCAAATCCTGAGAAAACATTTGCATCAGAACTAGAATATAAGGCAGAATACATTGAATGGTGGTACAAAAATGGCGACAAAGGAAAAGAACATTTTGCTATACCGTATGTAGATGCCAATGGAGCAGATTCTTTGTTTTATGTTGACTTTATTGTGAAATTTAAAACTGGTGTATTGGCTTTGTTCGATACCAAAACCAGAATGAGCGACCCCGAAGCACACAACAAACACAATGGATTGATTGCATACTGTGAACGGGAAAACGCAATCAAACCAGAGCGAAAACTAATGGGAAGTCTTATTTTGCCTGATGAAACATCTGGCGTTAGGACTTGGCGATACACTCAATCACCTATTGCAAACACGAGTGACCTGACTGGTTGGGAATACTTTAATGCGGCATTGATTGTCATTGATGTCTGGTAAAATAACACCTCATAATAATGTCACTCCGATGGGATTTTGATACAACTTGTAACTGGTAGATTGTCATAATACCGATGCTTTGCAGCTAATGGCTATAGTTCCGTATGGACGAAATCATGGTAAAGAACAGATCAAAATAAATAATAAAATAGCCCCAACATCCTTTGGACGTCGGGGCTATTTTATTAAACCATAAAAATAAATCGTGCTCTATTTGATTATCAATTTAGTTTTCACACTTTTGCCAGCATTGGTTACAGTGATAATATACAAGCCGATTGGTAATTTGTTATCCAAAACTTTCGTTGTGGAAGTCAGGTTTTTACAAATGAGTGACTGACCGAGTTGATTGTAAACTGTTATTGTTGATTCGCCTTTTAGCAATCCATTTATCACAATCTGCCTATTTCCATTCGTTGTAATTGATAAATTTCCACTGCTGATGTTGGTCGATCCTGTCACAATGTCTTGAGATGGAGTTACAGAATTTGAAACTTCACTAGCCAAACTATTTCCTATACTATTTCGAGCAGTAACGGTAAAAGTGTAGTATGTGCCAGGTGTTAGTCCTGTGACAACCAATGGACTAGTTGCTCCTATTTGGGTTAAGTTATCTGGATTTGACGTGACTGTGTAATCAATAATATCCGAACCGCCATTATCTCCTGCCGTGAATGCTACACTTACCTCACTGATACCTGCTGTAGCTACCAACGCGCTAGGTGCCGACGGAAGTGTAGCAGGAGTTGCGCTAACGACATTCGATGCGCACGAAGTGCCTTCATTGTTTACCGCCCGAAGAGCTATTGGATAGACAGCACCGTTGGTTAATCCTGTAATAAGCAATGGGCTTGTGATTGCAGCCGGTGATGGCGTTATCCAGTTTGTTCCATTATCAATAGAGTATTGATAATGGCTGACAGCTGAGCCTCCGTTGCTAGCACCCTCTGTAAAAGCAACCGAAGCGGATGCATCTCCTGTAGTTATTGAATTCAGTATTGGAGAACTGTATGGCGCGGCGAATGTAGAACTTATCGCTCTGTTATCCCCAGAGGATGATACTGCCACAAACCTATCCTTGCCATATGTAACGCATTGCCATTGGTTCAAATCTGCATATCTTTGTGTCCAATTGATACCATCGGCACTTGAATTAATTGAACTACCTAAAACCACAAATTGTCCATTTCCATAAGTAATACTATTGAATTGTCCATACAAATCACGGGCTGTCCAGTTAATCCCATTAGGACTTGTCATAGCCAATGAGCCATCATAAGAAACCGCTACAAACTGACCATTGCCATACGTGACTGACTGCCACGAAACTGATTCGTCTGCACTGCTACGCGCAGTCCATGTAATTCCGTCGGAACTGGTCATTACCCTCTTGTTGCCGCTATTCGATATCGCCACAAATAATCCATTGCCATAGGCTACCGATTGCCAGCTGTTTGCTTGTGCTGCATTTCTTAACGCCCAAGTAATTCCATCGCGGCTTGTCAATACTCTTCCATTGCCATAGCCACTTGAGGAAACTGCTACATAAAGCCCATTGCCATACGTTATTGAACGCCAATTAATTATAGATGATGCTATAGATGGGGCTGTCCAGTTTACTCCATCAGGACTGGTGATTACCCTATGATCGCCACCAAGTGAAGCTACCCCCACAAATAATCCATTGCCATAGGTTATTGAAGTCCAATTATTCGCTTGGGGAACTGTCTGGTTTGTCCACGTAATAGCATCGGGGCTTGTCATTGCCGAACCATCTATGGCTAATGCCACGTATAACCCGTTGCCATAGGTAAGACAACACCAATTGTGAGATGCTATGCTATACGCCGTCCATTTGGTTCCAGCAGCTAATCCGTTTATCGGAGTTCCAATCACTGCTTCCGATTCGTAGCCTTTGCCGGCATCGTTCGAAGCCCTCAGTTTTATGGAATAGTTTGTGCAGTTTTGTAGCCCTGTAATTGATATTGGGCTTTTAGCAAAACCTGTATTTATCCAATGTGCTCCATTGTCAAGGGTGTATTCGTAATTTTTGATAATGTGTGAGGGCGGTTCTTTAAAATCAACTGAGACGCTTCCATTACCAGAAGTCGCCACCAAGGCAGTGGGCGCCAGAATTTTCGAATCTACCCAATAGGCTTGCGTTACATCGCTAGTTGCAGTAAAACAACTTCCTGCCACACAATAATAATACGTGGTGCCGGGAGTGGTAGATTGGGGGGTGTAGGTGTTTGTTTGTGCGCCATTCGCTGATCCTAGCGATGTTCCACCCACATTGCTTGCCGTTGTATTGCTATACCACTGATATGCTAAATCACGACCAACGAAATATGCCACAATGGGTGTAATTGGATCATTGACACGTACCGATTGACCAGTTGTTCCATCTGATAAATCATTAAAATAGCTAAATGAAGGAGCTAGTGCGTTGTTCCATGTGCAATTATTGTTAGTTCCAGGGTAAGCTCCTCCTGTGGCGCTGTTGGTGATAGTTGTGCTACCTTTCATCTTATAGTAAGCCACGAGTCCTGTTTCTGAGCCGGATAAAATAGCATCTTTGTACCCCAAAATATCTGCTGCAGAGCGTTCTACATTCCACACCCGCACATCTTGTATTACGCCACTAAAATTGGAAGTTCTTGTCCCGTCTTGAAGGATAGTAGCACCAATGGCGGCAAAGTTGTAATTACTAGGTACTGGACAAGAAACACCTGTGAAAGCAAGAACTCCGTTGAGGTATAAGTGACTGGTTGTAGCGTTTTGTGTATAGGCTACATGATACCATCTCTCAGTATAAACTGATGCTCCGTAGTAATATTTTGCGCTTCCAGATACAGGGGTGTATGATATGCCCAGACTTCCATAATAATTGATTAATTGCATATTGGTGTTAGCCGTGGCAGATGTGCTCCACGAAAATATAGAACCTAATAAATTATTATTTAAAATTCTAATCCAAGCCTCTACGCTGAACGTATTGGATACAGGAGGTGCAGTTGCAAGGTTCACATAGCTGCTGCTTCCATTGAATGCTAATTCCGAACAGCCTGCAGCAAAATACGTTGCATATACTGTTGCCGATGCAACACCCGCACCCGAAGAGTTAACGGCTTTCAGTTGCACAGGATAAGTTGCACCACTGGACAATCCGGGAATCACCACAGGGCTGGTGTTGTCAGCTGGCGACAAAGCGGTAAAAGTAGCGCCATTATCAATCGAATATTGGTAGTTGGTGATGGCAGCTGTGCCCGTAGGAGGAGTAAATGCAATAGAAGCACTTCCATCTCCCGGTGTGGAAGTAAGGATTGTAGGCGCAGATGGCAATGTTTTTATGGTAATCATCGTTGTCGCTGTACCTGCTACCCCTGCTGAATTTACGGCTTTTAGCAAAACCTGATAAGTCGTATTGGTTAACAATGCCACGATTAAAAATGGACTCGAGGTTACTGGGCTTGCCGCAGACTTGTAATTTGCACCATTGTCAAGTGAATAATAATAATCGGTGATGGTGCCTGCAGGAGGAGTAAACGCAAGGGAAATGGTGTTGAATGAGGGAGTAGCAACCACATTTGTTGGTGCAGCAAGTAGAGTAGTAAAACTAACTGTGGCCGACGCCGTGCCTGCGCCTGATGCGTTCACGGCTCTGAGCTGTACCTGATAGGTTGTTCCTCCTGTCAATCCATTAATAACAACTGGTGTGGCGTTATCAACGGGCAAAAAAGCGGTGAAGGTGGCGCCATTGTCAATCGAATACTGGTAGTTGGTGATCGTGCCAGCTGGCTTGGTGAAGGCAATCGAAACCGAGTTGATGGAGGGCGTAGCCACTAACGCCGTAGGGGCTACTGGAAGTGTAGTAACCGTTAATGCTGTTGAAGCAGCTCCCACACCCGTGGCGTTTTGGGCTTTGAGCATCACTTGGTAAGCGGTGTTGGCGGTTAATCCAGAGATGGTAATGGGGCTACCCGTTACTGCTGGTGAACAAGCAGTATAAGAAGTGCCACCATTGGTAGAGTATTGATAATTGGTCATTGTGCCCGATGGCGCAGTAAACGCAATTGAAGCACTTGTGGTGGTGGGTGTAGCCACTAAAGATGTAGGAGCAGCAATGGTGGTTGTGGCAGACACTACGGCTGAGGCTGTTCCCGCACCAGATGAATTGACGGCTTTCAACTTGATCTGGTAAACAGTGCCACATGCTAAACCCGTGATAACGACAGGACTGGCATTGTCAACGGGTGAAAAAGCGGTGAAGGTTGCTCCATTGTCGATGGAATATTGGTAGTTGGTAATCGTACCTGTTGGTGGGGTGAAAGCGATGGAAACACTTACATCCGATGGGGTAGCCACCAGTGCCGTAGGTGCAGCTGGCAGTGCCGCAACGGCTGCGCTCACTCGCGAAACGATGCTTTGGGAGGATGAGGGTACGCTATTTGAAATAGATTCACTGTTTGTAGCGGTTTGAGACCAAGCACTGTGTAGCCCAATAAGCAGAGCGAATAATAACGTAAAATTCTTCTTGTTCATAAGTGAAATTGTTTGTTGGATGACAATGAACCCAATTCTTATAATGTCTAAAAAGCACAAAATTAACCCCAACAGTCGATTAAAAACCATTTAAACGAATATAATCATTGCAGTTTTTCAAAAAACTGGAGCAATTTGTAGCGTTTTGGTATAATCAGGATTCGATTCAACCCCTGCTTTTAAAAGTGCCGTTTTTCCTAAAGCTGAAGAATCTGGCTATTGATGTTTTTCAATATTCATCAGATATGCTTTTGGCGAGAATCCTGTATGTTGTTTGAATACACTAAAGAAAGAGGATGCGGAAGAAAAACCACACATTTCGTAAATCGACTCAATGGAATGGGTGGTAGTAATGCCATTTTCCAAAAGGTGTTTTGCGTAATTTACCCTTAGATTGTTGCGCCAGAAAGTAAATTTCTCATCCAAAATATCGGTAAAATAATAAGAGATGTGATGCACTGGGATTACGATTTGAGACGATAGCATTGCCTTGCTGAAATTGGGATTTAGATAGTCTTTATCTTGAACAACTTGATTCACTTTTAACCCAATCTCACGAATGTATTCGTCGGTAAATAACTTTAGATTGGGAGATAACTTATCGGCATCATTCTCATTATTGTTATCATTTTCCATTGTAATCATTGGGGACAAAGCCTTCAACTCAGGTCTTACATGCACAACTGTAGGTGGCAATTCACTTTGGTTATAGTACAACTGCTGATACGACAGCTGCTGATGCTTGGGCAATCCGTATAGTATTTCGGGAATGAAAAAGAGACTGACACTGAATATGAAATAGAAACCTACGGTAAATGCATTGATGAAAAATGCCGGAGTTCCACTTTGTATGTTAGTCACAAAGAATGTGCAAGTTAACATCACAATTAAATAGCTAAACCACATGGTGATGGCTATGCCCAATAACGTATACAACCAGATTTTTAGTTTTCTATAATAATGTGCATTGAAGAGTTTATTTTCGAGTATGATCTTCTCACTATTCGAAAAATAAATATAGGAAGCAACCACATAGCCACAGATCAGTAGCGCACGAGATATAACGACAAAGGATTGCGAGAACAACCAATTGACATTGGTATGCACCGATGCCATGTCATCTTCTATGGTGCGCATCAGGGCAATCTTCGAATTAAAATCTTGAAAATAATAGGGAAAGATGCCGACAAGCAGTAGCAGCATGGGGATGAAATGGACAATATCTTTCCACTTAAGTCGTGCATCATCGGTGATGATACTTCGCACATACAAATATATAAATGGACCTGATAAATAGTAAAATGGACTAAAATGACCATAAATAATCGCTCTTAAAACAATATCGTGTGGATGACTCATGGAGTAATACATCACTCCACAAAGTGAGTTCACAAAGAAAAACAACGATAAGTACACGCTTCCCTTAAAAAAACGCGTACTATAAATGAGCAGTATAACTGAGGTTAGGAGCCCCAGTGTAGTGATATATAGAACCAAAATAGACCCGAATTAAATGGTTTTGAATGTGTGTAATCTTCTACGATAAAACGGTAGTTGAGATTGAACCAAAATAGGTACGTTAATATATTTTGCAAAAATATGAATTATTTTTATGAAAAAAGACACAATAGTCCATTGATAATCAAAAGATTATCAATTTATTACAGTCTTAATTTGTTAATTATATCTGCATTTTATTCTAAATAACATATTTAATTAATGATGGCAACAATCTAATATGCTTTTTTGAGATTATATAGTCCTCTCGAAATACTAAATGCAACACTTCAACAATCATTATTAGCTCAATAGTATGCTAATCATTGGATTTCATTTCCTGCCATTTCATTTATCTACTACGAATTAACCATTTTTACCTAAACAAATAGAGCGACTGTGGTGGATTTGTGAATTTATTTATACCTTTGTTTTGGTTTTTTAGCGGAATAATCTGCTGTAAAACATATTTTGAGACTATCTATTGAAAAACTAAACAGACCATATTATGCAAAACGATTTTAGAAAATACGCCACCAAACATTTGGGAATGAATGGGTTGGCACTTGATAAATACAGCGATATCGTGAGCAGTTACATCTCTCCAACCATTATCGAAGAGCGTCAGCTCAACGTGGCTCAGATGGATGTATTCTCTCGTTTGATGATGGACCGTATTATCTTTTTGGGCACACAAGTCGATGATTATACGGCGAATGTCATTCAGGCTCAGTTGCTTTACCTCGATTCTGCCGATCCAGGCAAGGATATTTCTATCTACTTGAACTCACCTGGTGGTTCGGTGTATGCCGGACTGGGCATTTACGATACGATGCAATACATCAGTAGCGATGTTTCGACCATTTGTACTGGCATGGCGGCTTCTATGGCAGCTGTTCTGCTTGTGGCTGGTCAAAAAGGCAAACGCCTTGCATTGACTCACTCGCGTGTGATGATTCACCAACCAATGGGTGGTGCGCAAGGTCAGGCTTCTGATATCGAAATCACTGCACGCGAAATTCAAAAACTTAAAAAAGAACTTTACACCATCATTGCAGATCATTCGGGTAACGAGTTCGACCGCATTCAAAAAGATTCGGATCGCGACTATTGGATGACTTCGGCTGAGGCTTTGGAATATGGTATGATCGATAAAGTCCTGACCCGCACGAAAGAGTAATTATGGCAGGAAAATCAACCGATAAATGCAGTTTCTGTGGAAGAAACGCCAAAGATGTAAGTATGCTTATAGCAGGAATGTCTGCTCACATTTGCAACGATTGCGCCGAGCAGGCACACATCATTGTGAATGAATCGAAGGATTCGAACCCTGCGTCAGGATTTACGCTCGATGGCAATAAACTGCCCAAACCGATAGAGATAAAAACGTTTCTCGATCTTTATATTATTGGTCAAGACGATGCAAAGCGTTATCTGTCGGTTTCGGTCTATAATCATTACAAACGCATTCTTCAACCAAAGCAAGAGGATGATGTGGAGATTGAGAAGTCGAACATCATTATGGTAGGCCCTACGGGAACAGGCAAAACGATGCTTGCTCGCACCATCGCTAAAATGCTACACGTGCCCTTTACGATTGTCGATGCTACCGTGTTGACCGAAGCGGGTTACGTGGGTGAAGATATCGAAAGTTTACTTACGCGGTTGCTCCAAGTGGCTGATTACGATGTGAATGCTGCACAGCGAGGCATTGTTTTTATTGACGAAATTGATAAAATTGCCCGCAAAGGTGACAACCCATCCATCACCCGCGATGTGAGTGGCGAAGGGGTTCAACAAGGATTGCTCAAATTGCTCGAAGGTTCGATAGTGAATGTGCCGCCCCAAGGTGGACGCAAGCACCCAGAGCAGAAGTTTATTCAGGTCGATACCAAGAATATTCTCTTTATCTGTGGTGGTGCTTTCGATGGTATTGAAAAGAAAATTGCATCGCGACTCAATACACGGACTGTTGGATATGCCGCTGCAAAAGAGGCAGAAGGCATCGACCGCAACAACCTGATGCAATACGTTGCACCGCAGGATTTGAAATCGTTTGGTTTGATTCCCGAGATTATCGGTCGTCTGCCAATTCTTACATACCTCAATCCGTTGGATCGAAGCGCTTTACGCCGCATTCTGACCGAACCGAAGAACTCCATCATCAAGCAGTTCGAAAAACTGTTTACGATGGACGATGTGAAACTGACCTTTACCAATGAAGCGTTGGATTACATTGTAGATAAGGCCATTGAGTTCAAACTTGGAGCTCGAGGATTGCGTGCAATCACCGAAACGATCATGATTGATGCGATGTTTGATATTCCATCTTCCGATGTGAAAGAGATGGATATCGATTTGGATTACGCACAAAAGAAGTTGGTTAAATCGAACTTGAGTCGTTTCCAAATTACCGAATGATTCGATTTTAATAAAAAAATCTATCTAAAAAGTTGTAAAATTCATCTTATTCTCTATAACTTTGTTAGCAAAGGATAAAAACTGAATTTTAATCGATTTGTAATTATGTCGAAACAAGCGAATTTAAGTGAAGAACTAAAAAAGCATTTTGGTTTCGATCACTTCAAGGGGAATCAGGAAGCTGTGATCCGCGAGGTGATGTCTGGCAACGATGCGTTTGTGCTGATGCCAACAGGCGGTGGTAAATCGCTCTGTTATCAGTTGCCGTCGTTGTTGCTAGAAGGCACAGCCATTGTTATTTCGCCTTTGATTGCCTTGATGAAAAATCAGGTCGATGCGATGCGAAATTTTAGTGAAGAAGATGGTATTGCGCACTTTCTGAATTCGTCGCTGAACAAATCGGCAATAGATCAGGTGAAAGAAGATATTATGTCGGGCAAAACAAAATTGCTCTATGTTGCACCCGAATCGCTAACAAAGGAAGAAAATATCGAATTTTTAAAGCAGATCAATGTGTCGTTTTACGCGGTTGACGAAGCACACTGTATTTCGGAGTGGGGGCACGATTTCCGCCCAGAATATCGTCGAATTCGCCCCATTATCAATGAAATAGGTACGCGCCCTTTGATTGCGCTTACCGCTACTGCTACGCCAAAGGTACAACACGACATTCAGAAAAACCTCGGCATGATGGATGCCCAAGTGTTCAAGTCTTCTTTTAACAGAGAGAATTTGTATTACGAGGTGCGTTCGAAGAACAAAAGCATTGAGAAAGAAATTATCAAATACATCAAACAACAAGAGGGTAAAGCAGGAATTATTTACTGCTTGAGTCGAAAAAAAGTTGAAGAGTTAACCGAAGTGTTGCAGGCAAACGGAGTCAATGCGTTGGCTTACCATGCTGGAATGGAATCGGCGGCTCGTTCGGCAAATCAAGATGCTTTTTTGATGGAAAATGCGCAGGTGATTGTGGCTACAATCGCTTTCGGAATGGGAATTGATAAACCCGATGTGCGCTATGTGATTCACTACGATGTGCCCAAAAGTCTGGAGGGATATTACCAAGAGACAGGTCGTGGCGGTCGCGATGGCGGAGAAGGTCAATGCATCGCCTTCTATACGCACAAAGATTTGCAGAAATTAGAGAAATTTATGCAAGGCAAACCATTGGCTGAGCAGGAGATAGGCAAGCAGTTACTCTTGGAGACTGCAGCTTATACTGAATCGTCCGTTTGCCGACGCAAGTTGTTGCTTCACTATTTTGGTGAAGAATACAAACAGGAGAATTGTGGAAATTGTGATAACTGTTTAAATCCAAAGAAACAGGTGGAGGCTAAAGATTTATTGTGTGCTGTTATTGAGACGGTCATTGCGTTGAAAGAGAAATTCAAGGCAGACCACGTTGTAGATGTTATTAAAGGGAAAAAATCGAACGAAATATTGTCGTACAACCACGATGAGCTAGAAACGTATGGCTGTGGTGTCGACGAAGATGAAAAAACTTGGCATGCTGTTATCCGTCAGGCATTGATTGGCGGATATTTAGACAAAGACATTGAGAATTATGGCTTACTGAAAGTGTTGCCAGCAGGTCGCAAGTTTCTTGATAAGCCGGTTTCTTTCAAAATCACGACCGATAATGAGTTTGAGGAAGGTGAAGATGAGAAAATGACTCAAGGTGGATCGTCGAGTGCAGCAGACACGGTGCTGTTTGCCATGCTCAAAGATTTGCGCAAGAAAATTGCCAAAAAACTCGAGCTTCCTCCGTATGTGATTTTTCAAGACCCTTCGCTTGAAGCCATGGCAACCACTTATCCGGTGACCATCGATGAATTGCAAAATATCCCAGGCGTAGGTGCAGGCAAAGCAAAACGATACGGAGAAGAGTTTATTAAGTTGATTAAAACTCATGTGGTCGAAAATGAGATTGACCGCCCCGAAGATTTACGTGTGCGCACCGTTGCCAACAAATCGAAATTGAAGGTGTCGATTATCCAAAGCATCGACCGCAAAATAGCATTAGACGACATTGCGGTTTCTAAAGGCCTTGAATTTACCGACTTGCTCGACGAAGTGGAGGCAATTGTCTATTCAGGCACCAAAATCAACATCGACTATTTTCTCGATGAAATTATGGACGAAGATCACGTAGACGATATTTTCGACTATTTCAAAGAGGCCGAATCAGATGATTTGGAAGATGCCATCAACGAATTAGGATCAGATTATCCAGAAGAGGAAATTCGATTGGTCAGAATTAAGTTTTTGTCAGAATTGGCAAACTAAAAATAAAATAAATGGGAAATGCCCTGCCTATAGAGTGTAGGCGGGGTGTTTTGTTTTTAAAGCAAAGCGATGGAAAGTGTCAGATTAAATAAGTTTATCAGCGAAAGCGGTGTTTGTTCACGTCGAGAAGCCGATAAATACATCGAAATGGGACAGGTGCTGATTAATGGTCGGAAGGCCAAAATTGGTGACCAAGTGTCGTTGCGCGATAAAGTGATTGTTAATGGACTCTTGGTTGAACCAAAGAAAGCCGAAGATTTCGTGTTTCTGGCTTTCAATAAGCCGGTTGGAGTAACTTCTACCACAGAGATTGGCGTGAAAGACAGTATTATCGATTTTGTAGGGTTTCACGAACGCATTTTTCCGATTGGTCGACTTGATAAAGAGTCGCAAGGTTTGATTTTCTTAACCAATAACGGAGATATTGTCAACAAAATTCTGCGCGCCGGTAATGGTCACGAAAAGGAATATTTGGTCACTGTGAATAAACCCATCGATGATCGATTTATCGAACGAATGGGCAGTGGTGTGCCTATTTTAGGTGAAATGACCAAGCGATGCCAGGTGGTGAAAGTGTCTCCCTACGTTTTCAGAATTACACTGATTCAAGGCTTGAATCGTCAGATACGTCGTATGTGCGAATATTTTGAGTACGAAGTGGTAAAACTCGAACGAGTTCGCATTATGGATATCACGCTGAAAGGCATTCCGTTGGGAGAGTGGCGAGAGTTATCTGCCGAAGAGATGGCGAATATCTACAAAGCCATCGAAAACTCATCTTCAACCGAAGAAGCATCGCGGGGCGTAAAAGTGACGAAGCAAAGTGTTGAGCGCGCTAAAACGGAGTCAACGCCAAAGTCGAAGCTGAAATATTCTTCCAAAAAAGAGTTTGCTGTCAATCCAAAGTCTAAAGAGTTGAGACATGGCGGCAAAAAGAAGGAAACAAAGTCCTCTTTTCCGACCCGAGGAAGAGTCAATAGTCGTGGCTCAAAAAGGTAATTCCTACTTTCTTATAATCAATCTTCTGATTGTACCACTTTCCGAAAACCGCACCAAATAGACTCCTGACGGCAAGTTGAGGTTTCCAATCTCTATTCTCTGAGAATTGGAATGTATCAAATAGGTTTTGATAGCTTTCCCATTGATTGAAAGTAGGCTCATCTCCTCTGAGTTTGCATTGGAGACTGTAAAATGATCCGCCACCAACGTTGGCGAAATCTTCAGACTGTCTTTGGCTTGTGGTTGTGGAATGGCCGATTTGCCTAAAGCCAATCCTACTACAACAGGGTCGTGATCGGAGTAACGATACATATCTGGTTGATAGTTGGTCGCAGCATAGCCAAACATAGTCGGTTCGTCAGCATTGACGTGAAAAACAGTAATTCCAGTGATTTGAGGGAGTAGGGAAGGTGATGCTAAAGCATTGTCGAGGTAACCCGCTTCATCGTTGTAGACGTAGCTGTAAGCCGAATCGGCATGAAAACTCCGATGAAGATCGGTGTAACCAGCTTTAACCAACGTTTGAATCGGATCCTCTTTTCCATACGCATTTAAGTCGCCCATAATCAAAACATCTTCGTCTCCATAGTAAGTCTTGTTCGTATTGACTTGTGTGATAACGGAAGAGGCTTCTTGAACACGTGTGTAATTGTAGCAGCTTTGCCCATCTCCCATGTCGGCATCAGAGCCAGAAGCAGAACTGCATCCGCTTTTCGCTTTGAAGTGGTTGATTCCAAAGATAAATTTTTCGTTATTGCTTTTCAAAGTAAACGCTTGAAGTTTTTTTCTATTGGTTGGCGATACATTGTTGTTTTTCAGTGCAAGATAGGGTGCGACTTTGTCCGTACGATAGAGGTATGCCACTTTGTTGTAAGTGGTATTAACTTTAGTGCCATCGTCAATATAAGAATACCTTCCAGCGACTGTTGCATTATTCATGGCATTTGCAAGTGCAGTTAGTGCTGTTTGCCCCTGTTGCACTTCGATTAACCCATATACATCGGCATCAATAGCCACCATTGCAGCAGATATTTTTCCTAATTGCCGAGCCGATTCTGTGGCATCTTTAGGTCCTCCATAGGTGGGATCGAAACTCTCCACCAAAAAGTTTTCAAGATTGGCAGCACATACCTTGGCGTTGTAATCTCCTAATTCAGTAGGTGCAGTTGGTCGGGGATTGCCGTAGAACTTCGGCGTTTCAGCAGCGTAAATTACATATTGCGACACATAATCCACCACTGTGCGAAAGTTGGTAACACGTTCGCCAGTGCGGCGAGTGCCGTTTGCATCTGCAAATTGAATTGGAGCGTAATTGGTCGTGGAAATGGCGTCGTCAAGAGTTATTTGTGCTTTGTTGTTGTTTTGCACCATCAAGGTGTAATCTGCAGAGCCTGGCAAAACCTGATTGGTAGGCGTGTAGACTCGTGTTGGGTTGAGCGAAAGTTGCCCATATTGTTTCAGGTTGTAGTTCGAGGTGACGAAAAGCGTTTGGTCAAATTCAAGTAACATCCCTTCGTAAATCTCCCAATTCCAATTGTCTGCATTGTATTTTACTTTGGTGATGGGCAGAGGATTGCCGCCACTGATTTTAGTTTGTGCGGTTAATGTGCCAATTTGGGTTCGAGTGCCAACTTCTGAAACTGTTCCTGTCACCTCTATTTTATCGCCAATCGCAATGTTGTCAGTCGTTGTTGCTACAAAAATTCCATCAGAAGTCAGTGTGTTGCCATCGCCTGTGGGGTCTTGTAGAAAGAAACCGTTGATTTTACCAGTGCCAATGAATTTTGCTGTCACAATTCCAGAGGTTTTTACCTTCTGAGTATTGTATGGGCTTATGCTTGATGTTCCTTGTATTTGGGGTATGTTTAGGCTTGTTTGAGCCGTTAACTCTACGCTTAGAATGGTGAGTATTATGAAGAATAAATATTTCATTTCTAAATATAAATTAACATATATTTTATAAATAATGCATCAAATATAGGCATTTTATTTGAGAAAATGAGCGTTTAAGTGAAATTATTTCAACATCAACACGAATACGATACCGTAGAAAGATGATGTATGATTATGGTGGATTTTTAATAATTAGACTTTTCTCTACAATAGAAATTTGTAATTCCAGCAATAAGAAATATATTTGTTGTCGGAACACAGTTCCTTATAATATTGAAAAAGCGAGATTGCAAATCTCGCTAACGAACAACACCATTGTGCGGTATATCCGAAGGGACGGGAGTGTCAAATTATTATCAGAATAAACCATTCTGGCCTGGTAATAACTATGAATTGTATAAACCACGGTTTCAAATTTATAGATGGAATCACTAATACATAATATTATAAAAAATGAAAAAAATTATTTTAGTATTCGCATATTTAATTATATGTAGTTGCGGAAAGTTACAGTGTTTAGCGCAAAATAGCGGAGCGAAAGTGGCTATAGAGGAATTTTATACTGGCTATTGTCGTATCTTGGAAAATAGGCCCCGATTTTTACCTGCCAATTTACTGTATGAAAGAATAGATTCTTTAGCGCAAAAATATTGCACAAAAAGAATACGAAATGAAGCGAAAGAATATTTTGCAGATGGTCATGATTTATACACCAATGATTATGGAATTATAAGTGAATCACTAAAATCACTTTCAATAAAGGTTGATGTTCATAAAAATAATAAATTTATAGTAAATTATTATACAATTAATTATGATGCAAATAGAAATCCTGTTAAACAAAAGGTCTTTTTGTTTATTTCTGTTATCAAAGTCAAAGATAAATATAGAATAAATGACGTGAGATAGGGGTAATGCCCCGTCCTGCCGGATATGAAGCCGTAGAAAGATGATGTACTGGTCAAGGCGGATTTTTGTTAATCCGCCTTTTCTGTACTGCAAGGAATCAACGATCAGCGAAGCTAATTTGTAATCCGCTACTACCTCGGCGACTATGAAGAAATAGAAATAGACACCCACAGGCCATGTTCGCAAAATTCATTACCTTAGCGGCGGAGCAATGCTTGTGAATAGTAACGGTGTAGAGACACTGTATTACGGGTATTACGATTATCAGGGATCGCTGCTCGCGCTGACAGATGCAAATGGAATAGTAGTAGAAAAATACGCTTACGATCCGTGGGGCAAAAGACGCAACCCAGATGATTGGACTCAGAAAGACACTCGCACAAGCTGGCTGAATAACAGAGGTTATACTGGTCACGAACACCTCGATGCTTTCGGTATTATCAATATGAACGGTCGGGTGTATGATCCGTTGACAGCGATGTTCCTCTCGCCTGACCCGTATGTGCAAGCACCGGATAATTGGTTGAACTACAATCGGTACAGTTATGCTTTTGGCAATCCATTTAAATATACCGATCCGAGCGGAGAGCTCTTTGATCCAATAACTTTGTCTATAATTTTAAATGGTGCTATAGCTGTAGCAATGGGAGCTGCAAGTGCCTATGTGCAAGGTAACTCAGGAAATGCGTGGGGTAACGCATTCAGTGGATTTGTGAAGTCAGCGATTTCTTATGGTGCGCAACAAATGATTCCATCAGGAGTTGGAGACCTTTTTAAACATAAAGTAGGTTCTGTTGGTCATGAGATTATGCGTGCTGGTATCCATGGTCTGGGGAAAGGATTATTAAACTCTTTTGATGGTGGTGATTTTGGGGAAGGTTTTGCTGTTGGTGCCTTAGGATCGCTGGGTGGTTCGATAGCTGGTGGAGCAAAAGCCGGAGATGAAATGATAAGATTTGCATCGGGATTGGGCGGTGCTACTGGTGCAGCTTTGACTGGTGGAGATCCGATGTCATTATATGGTGGCTTTATGAGTGGGTATAGTATTGGTGAGTTGAATCATACGGGGGATATTGTGTATGATGCAAATGGGAATGCAATGCGTGATGCAAAAGGGAATGTGATTGTATTAAATTCTGAGGATGCTATTGCAATGGGCTATAAAAGTTCACTGAAATCTACTGGCTTTAATATAGGAAAGGCTGTTTTTGCCTTAAATTCAAATGCGCAGCCAAAATCAATTCATAGATGTGCTGCATTTGTAAGAAAGGCATTGGATGCGGGAGGAATAAATACAAACCCACACCCTGTACCTGCTGCTGATTATGACCAATATCTATTAAAATGGGGGTTTGTTGATATCTCAAATTTTGATTATAACAATACGGCTGGAGATGTAGCTGTCTTTGATAGAATAAAGGGGCATCCGTACGGGCATATTGAGATGTATAATGGTACTCAATGGGTGTCAGATTATAAGCAAAATAGCTTTTGGGCAGGGTCAGGATATAGCAAGGCAAATTCTTATAGGATATATAGATGGGGTGGCCGTTAATGAATTGTAAACCAAATAAATAGTAAGAGTATGAAAAAGTTTTTATGTTTCTCAGTATTTGCAATATTAGTTGTTTTTAAGTCTTATAGTTACGACCAGAATGACTTAAATGATAAAGAGGTCGTTATGTTTTTAAAACAATTTTATTCTGAATATATAACGTCTGTTTCCGAAGATGAGCCTATAATTTCTGTAAAAAAAACAAATGCTTTACAAAGAAAATATTGTACTAAGCAACTGTTAAGAAGGATTCCTGTTTTGGCAAATAAAATTGATGCAGATCCATTTCTTTCAGCCCAAGATAGCAATCAAGATTGTCTAAAAACACTATCTATTAAAAGACATCCAAAAATCAAGAATCAATACATCGTTTCTTATGTCGATATTTACAGTAACACAAAGTTTATTGTGTATTTAACAATAATTAAAAATAATAATACCTATCAAATCAGTGACATTCATTGGTAGGATGGTTATGTGTCAGATTTGGTGATGATGATTCAAATAGTTGGTAATCAGCAATAATCAGCAAACGATAATTGAAGAGTGGTGGGTAATGTACTCGCCATTCTTTGTTATAAGAGTTTTCAAATGGTGGGAAAGGTCAACGCGAGGAGTTTGTCTATGATGGATTGAATCGATTAACGAATTGGAAGGTGACTCGGTCAGGAGTTGTTACGAAGTTTTCGATGGAATACGACAAAGAATCGGGAAGCAATATCTGGAAGAAGAGCGACTTGGGGGCAACAGCAGAAATGAGCTACGGTGGCAAAAGACCAGATAGAGGAGAAGATACTTATGGGCCTCACGCCGTTACTAAAATTATAAATGTGGTTACAACTCCACCGCTTGCCGATCTCGATGTCACCTACACCGACTTCAAGAAGATAGCCTCTTTGAGTGAAGGTGACAAATACTATACACTCGACTATGGTGTGGATGACCAACGTAGAATGTCAGTCTATACAGTTGGCGGTTCGCTTAAACAAACACGCTACTACGTGGGTGACTACGAAGAAGAAACAGATGCCACTACTGGTAATGTGCGCAAAATTCACTACCTTAGCGGCGGAGCAATGCTCGTGGATAATAATGGTGTAGAGACACTCTATTATGCTTACTCCGATTTTCAAGGATCATTAATAGCACTGACGGATGCGGCAGGTGCAGTGGTTGAGAAGTATGCCTATGACCCGTGGGGTGCACGCCGTAATCCAGCCGATTGGTCGCAAAAGGACAATCGGACATCTTGGCTGACAAACAGAGGATATACCGGCCACGAACACCTCGATGCGTTTGGCATCATCAATATGAACGGCAGGGTTTACGACCCGCTGACAGCGATGTTTATGAGCCCCGACCCGTATGTGCAAGCACCGGATAATTGGCTCAATTACAATCGGTATGGGTACTGCTACGGGAATCCATTTAAATATACCGATCCGAGTGGAGAGTTTTTCTTCTCAGCCTTAATACCTGGACTTGGAACTATAATAGATGCGGCCTGTTGGGGCGCATTGATAGGCGGTGCAGGATATACACTTAGTTGTGTAGTCAATCAGCAGGTATGGGATAGTAGAAGCTTCTGGGGTGCTGTAGGTATGGGAGCCATATCAGGAGTAGTGACTATGGGCATAGGAAAAGCCTTTGGTGCGACTGGCTCTATTTATAAAGAAGTGGGACGAGCGTTAGTACATGGCTATGCTCAAGGCGTAATGTCATTTGCATCTGGTGGCGATTTTATGCAAGGTTTCTTATCTGGTAGTTTGGGTTCTTTGGGTGGATCTGCATTTCAAAGCATAGCTGGTGAAGCCGCAGCTTCATCGTTATGGGGTACCGTTGGTTTTTCTGCATTGTCTGGTGGTGTCGGTGCGGAGCTATCTGGAGGGGATTTCTTAAAAGGTGCAGCTACTGGAGCTATTGTTGGATTGTTGAATCATGGGCACAATGCTCACCAAAAGAAAATGGCTCAACATTTTATAGATAAGCAACTTAAGAAAATATTTGATGCTTATCCTAAACCTGAGTCTTTTATTGGCGAAGGGTACTCTAAAGACGAATTATATGAATTAATAGGTGGGCCTCTCGAAGATTGGAATAATGCATCGCCAGACCAATTAACAAACACATGTGCAATTAGATTAAGTTACGCATTCAATAAAGCTGGTTATATGATTCCTCAAATCGATGGAGCCACTTTTAAAGGTGCAAACGATCTGAATTATTTTCTTCGAGTAGAAGATATAGCAGGCTACCTAACAAATGCCTTTGGGGATCCAACGACCTTGAAGTCAAATCAAACGATAAAAAATGCAATAATTTGGCAGAGTGATTGTGGCTGGTCTGATGCAACTGGGCATATGGATATTATTTATCGTGGACAAGCTGGTTCGCAATATCACCAAGAATGTGGAACGGTCAAGTATTGGCATTAAATATATATAATTATGATAAAATCGCAGTTTATTTTGTTCCTATTGTTTGTTTTGTTAGAGTATGGCTATTCTCAATCTAGCATAGATAAAAACCAGAATTTATTTAAGGATTCATTGGAAAAAGAGCTATTAAATCTAAAAAATGAAGCCTTTTGTGATTGCTATTACAAGGCAACGAAAATTGCTCATGCAAAAATATCACCTCCAGATGGTTCGTCGTATGTTCAAATTTCTGGGTTGGTAGCATCATATTGTAACGATTCTCATCTCAAGAAAATAATCGACAAATGGGTTGTAAAAAAGTATTTATCCTATTCTGAGAACAATAATTTATATTTGATGAGATGTTTAGATTTCTACAATAGTCGGGATTTGAAGTTGTATATTGACTCTGTACGACAAGTAGAACTTAAGAAATATAAAATGAAAAAATAAATAATCCCCTGTTGGTCGTGGTAATGTGTCAGATTTGATGTTAGTCGTATAAAACCCTGAAAATCTGAAGGTCATTACAATTATAGAAAAGAAGATGGTGGATGTAAGTCTGCCATTTTCTATTTTTGAAGCTCGCGTCCTACCAGATATGAAGCCGTAGAAGAATGATGAAATAACTGCTTTGATTTCGGTTTTATTTCCACGAATAGTTTAATCCAAAACTAAGAAGCTCTTTGAATTGGAAGTAGGATGTCTCGCCGACTGGTAGCGAGCGTTTGTCGTCGAATTTGAGGTGAAAAAAGATTCGTGTCGAGAAATATCTGTTGATTACGAAGTTAAACGTGTTTTCCCACTCTGTTTCCACGTTTTCGTAGGTGGTAAAGTAGTAAAAGCGCGTTGCCCAATTGATGTTCGGTTGAATTTCCCACGAAAGACGAAGGTCTAACCGCGACCCAATTTGAGATAAACTCTTGCTTCCAGCATCGATACCAAAGCGGGTGACATCCACTTTGTCGCTCAGCACATATTTCCAGTTGAGTGAATAAGGTGAGAGCAGGAGCGAGAAGTTTTTGATGCGAATCTTCTCGAAATTATCTTCGTAGCTCATACCCAAACCAAACGAGAACTCCGTCGGGGAAAGAAATGAACCCAACTTGGTGTTGGTATTTGTCTTAAACGAGTTGAAGAGGCGTGTTTTAAACTCAGTTGAAATCGAATAATTCCATTTTTCGACTGCTTTCAGCGCCAGATTCGACGATATGCGAAAGAGGTCGTCGTTCACACGCCACGAGCGCACAGTGTCTGACTGCGTGGTGAAGAAACTCGCGCGCCAGTCGAGTTCGTTGTAGAAAGCCCACCCTTTGGGGTCGATGTAGTTCGCTTTCATGTTGAGGGTGCTATTGGTCGAAAGGTTGCTCTCACCGCCTTGTTGCCAATTCGACGAAATGTAGGTTTGCGAGAATTGTATGGCAGCTTTGTTCCCGGTTATCCAATATCCGCGCTCATTGATTCTTCTCAGAACACTTTTGGGCAGCGTTCTTGCAGGGAGAGTGAATTCTGTCGTGAAAAAGTTCTGCAACGTTTCAAGTCCATTACTTTGTTTTGTTACCACATCGTCATGAATCTCACTCAGAAGCGATTCTACCCATTCTGGATTGTGGAAAATGATGGCGTGGTGAATTTTAAGACGTATGGAGTCGAGGGCGAAATAGGTGTCGAAAGTGGTGTCTCGATCGATTGTTAATGCGTCGAATTTGGGTTGCGTTTCTGCAAAAATTGAGTTGTAATTGATGTGCGTTACCTCTTCGGGGTAAGCTCCCGAAAACTGAAGAGGCATCAACAGTCTGTTGTAGATCAGGTGCTCTTCAATCGTGTCTTTTCGCTGAATCGAGAGTGAGTCAATAGGTTTGGTTATAGTTGATGTGTCGATTAATTTTATCAGATTCGATTCCATCTCTGTCGACACAGAGTCCACCACGACCAATGTAGATGCTTCTGCATTAGTAGAAAGGAGGGAGAATAAAATCACAATAGAATAGAAGATATATTTCATTCGTTCGACTTGTTTTTTGAGGAATAATCAACAAAAAATAACACTTTGTCAGATTAAGGTGCAAAAATAACATAAATTGCTGTTTTCCGAAAACCAAGAAGATATATATGGTCTTTGTTTACGAAAAATTATCTACTTTTGCACTTTCTTATAACCCAATAATTTTTCATTCATCGTGAGCAATACTAAGTATATTTTCGTGACAGGAGGCGTAGCCTCTTCATTGGGTAAAGGTATTATTTCAGCATCGATGGCCAAATTGCTTCAGGCAAGGGGCTACAAAGTGACGATTCAGAAATTTGACCCATACATTAACATCGACCCCGGAACACTAAATCCATACGAGCACGGTGAATGTTACGTCACAGTAGATGGGCACGAGGCAGATCTCGACCTTGGTCACTACGAACGCTTTATCAACGAGCAAACAACCAGAGCAAACAACATCACCACCGGACGTATCTATCAAAGCGTTATTGACAAAGAACGTCGAGGCGATTTTTTGGGCAAAACGGTGCAAGTAGTTCCTCACATTACCGACGAAATTAAACGTAATGTTAAGCTTTTAGGTTCAAAACACAAATACGACTTCGTAATCACCGAAATTGGTGGAACGGTGGGCGATATAGAGTCGCTTCCTTACATCGAGAGTGTGCGTCAGTTGCGTTGGGAGTTGGGCAAAAATTGCCTCTGCATCCACTTGACTTATGTACCTTACCTTGCGGCAACCAAAGAACTTAAAACAAAACCAACTCAACACTCTGTGAAGCAATTGCAAGAGTTGGGTATTCAACCCGATATTTTGGTTTTGCGTACGGAGCACGAATTGAGCGCAGAAGTGCGTCGCAAAGTGGCTCTGTTTTGCAACGTGGAACCAAATGCTGTTATCCAATCGATTGATGTACCATCCATCTACGAAGTGCCTGTGAAAATGCAGGAGCAAGGGTTGGATGTGGTAGCACTCAACAAAATGGGCATTCCGGTGAACGACGAAGTGTCGCTAGGTCCATGGAAAGAGTTCTTGGCGCGTATGTCGTCAGCTACTGAAGTGGTAAAAATCGGATTAGTCGGCAAATATGTGGAGTTGCCCGATGCTTACAAATCGATTAACGAATCGCTCTTGCAGGCTGCTACATACAACGATCATAAATTGAAAATCACCTATTTCCATTCCGAAAAACTGAACGACGGAAACGCCAAAGAACTTCTCGAAGGAATGGATGGATTGCTCATTGCGCCAGGATTTGGTCAACGAGGTATTGATGGCAAATTTTCGGCTTTGAAATATGCACGTGAAAACGACATCCCAACATTGGGTATCTGCCTCGGAATGCAGTGTATGGTTATTGAATTTGCGCGAAATATTCTTGGTTTTGAAAATGCAAATTCGACCGAAATGGATACCAAAACGCCATACAACGTGATTGACTTGATGGAAGAACAAAAAGGTATTATCAATCTCGGAGGCACTATGCGTCTTGGAGCTTACGACTGCACTTTGGAGGAGAATTCAACAGCGGCTAAAGCGTATGGTTCGATTCATATTCAGGAGCGTCACCGCCACCGGTTCGAGTTCAACAACAAATACAAAGACAATTTCGAAAAAGCAGGAATGCAGTGTGTGGGGCACAATCCCGACACAGGCTTAGTTGAGGTAGTCGAAATTCCAACACTGAAATGGTATGTTGGCGTACAATATCACCCCGAATACAACAGCACAGTGCTCCGACCAAATCCGTTGTTCCTTGCTTTTGTAAATGCCGCGATTAAGAATAAATGAATAAACGATTTAACGAATAAACAAATAAAACATTATGGATAGAAATACCATTGTCGGGTTTTTGTTGATTGGAGTGATTCTTTTCGGCTTTAGCTGGATGAATCAGCCGTCGAAACAAGAGCTCGCTCTTCAACATCAGAAAGACTCAATCGCACAAGTCGAAAAGGCGCGCGATGAAGCTGCTGCAATTATTAAAACAAAAACAGAAGTTGCGCCAGCAGCCTTAAGCGATTCGGCAAAAGTTACTCAATTTGGAGCATTTGCGTCTGCAGTAAAGGGCGACGAGAAACTCGAAACGCTTGAAAATGAACTTCTCGATATTAAAATTTCGAACAAAGGCGGACGCATCGTTTCGGTTCGACTGAAGAAATACGAAACACATGACTCGTTGCCTTTGATTTTGTTTCAAGGTGAAGAGAGCTCGTTTGGTTTGTCGTTGCTCACCAGCAACAATCGCATCGTAAACACAGCCGATTTCTATTTTGTTCCAACACTCAAAGACAGTGTACTCACGATGAGTGCTGTGGCTGATAATGGAGCTAAAATCGATTTCGTCTACACCATTCGAGCGAACAACAACATGGTGAAATTCGATGTCAAAACTTCGGGCTTGGAAAGTGTGATGGCAGCCAATGCCAATAGTCTTGAATTGAACTGGATGCAAAAACTGCGACAACAAGAGAAAAGCCGTAAGAGCGAAACTCGATATGCGCAGCTTTACTACAAATTTGCGGCAGATGATGTGAAATATTTGAGCGAGACGAAAGATGATACAATTTCGTTGCCTAAACCTGTAAAATGGGTTGCATATAAAGATCAGTTTTTCTCCACTGTTCTTATTCCTGAGCAGGATTTTATAGGGACTAAGCTTGATTCTAAAGTTATCAAGGAAGGATCTTACTTAAAACAATACAGCACTCAAGCTAAAATTAAATTTAATCCTAAATCGAATAAAGATCTTTCGTTCAGGTTCTATTTTGGACCTAATCACTTCCCAACGCTGCGCAAAGTGGATGCAGGAGTGGCTGAAGAGAAGAAACTCAATCTCGATAAACTTGTCCCACTAGGATTCAGTCTTTTGCGTTGGATTAACCAGTATATCGTAATTAATATATTCAACTGGTTAGAAGGTTTCATTGGTAGTTATGGTTTGATTATCTTTATTCTCACCTTGATTATCAAGACTGCACTCTTCCCATTGACCTATAAATCGTATTTGTCGTCTGCCAAAATGCGTGTACTTCGCCCTCAAATCGAAGAGATCACGGAAAAATACACCAAAGATCAGGCGATGGAGAAACAAAAGGCGACGATGGATTTGTATAAGCGAGCAGGTGTGAACCCGTTAAGCGGATGTTTGCCGATGTTGGTTCAGATGCCTTTCTTGATTGCGATGTATATGTTTTTCCCAACTTCGTTCGAGTTGCGTCACGAGAGTTTCCTATGGGCAACCGACTTGTCGTCGTATGATTCTATCTACAGTTGGAGTCAGTATATACCATTCCTGAGCGACTATTATGGTAATCACATTAGTCTTTTCGTATTGTTGATGACTGCCACAAATATTGTCTACACCAAGTTCAATATGGATGCCACCAACACCGGCCAACAGCAATTACCAGGGATGAAAACGATGATGTACCTGATGCCGCTGATGTTCCTCTTTTTCTTGAATGAGTTTGCATCGGGCTTGAGCTACTACTACTTTATCTCTACGCTGATTACTATTTTGCAAACGTTGGCATTCCGTTACATCGTGAACGAAGATAAGCTGTTGGCAAAACTCAAGGAGAACCAAAAACGCCCTGCTAAAAAGAAATCAGGCTTTATGGCTCGTCTCGAAGAGGCTCAAAAGAAACAACAACAATTAGCTCGCGAGTCGGCTAAGACAAAGAAGAAGTAAAATCCCTTTATCCAAATAGAAAATGGCTGTTGCATTTGATTTGCGACAGCCATTTTTGTTTCTTGCGACAAATTCTTTATCACGGTGATGGTTGTGGTTGATAGTGGGTGTGTTAGTCGCTCCCTCTCTAATGGATTTATATCTCGGTTTAGTACGTTCATCGATGATTGCCCTTAACCGAGAAATATTTTGAATCCGAATGGATTCATCTATTTATAGCAATTAGTTTCACCACAAATTATACGACTCCCAAGGAGTCGAACATAACTTTAGCTATAACTATTGGATTCCGAAGGAATCCAATCCTTTGTCTATTCCTCTCGATATTATACTTTGTTCGATTTGTTGTGAATTGAGTTCACGAAGCTATGGTTATTAATTATCTTGATTTAATTAGTTCATCGGTGATTGTACTCAATGGAGAGATTTCTTTGAATCCGAAAGAATTTATATATTTATAGAAAATGTTTTCCAAAAAAAATACGACCCCGAAAGAGTCGTATGCGTTCTGATAACATAATTGTCTATAAATATTAGATTCCCATGGAATCTTACAAATAAAAGAAGCCGCCTTATCACTAAGACGACTTCCCGGAATTGATAGCTAATAAGAAAATTTATGACATGGCTAGAACAGCCGATTGTTTTGTGTCGAACGACGTGAGTTCTTCTGCAAATATTGACTCGGCTGAGCGTGCCCAATACCTGAAGTCCATCGATTTTTTGTATGTGGGAATGAAATCTAATAGTTTATCTAAATCAAATTCTGATGCACCAACACCAGCTTTCGAATTCATGGCATCAATCACGTTGCACTCTTGTTCGATGTGTGTAGGCACCATCAATACTGGCTTTTGAAGATACATGGCCTCGCAAACCGATTCGAAACCACCTGTGGTTGCGTATGCTTTGCTGCCTGACATGTAGTGCAGAAAAAGCGAGTCGCTCAGTTGGTGCATTGCCAGCATGGGTGTTAGCATCTCGGTTTTTGCAACATTTTTTTTGTCCCAAAAGAAGTGAAGCGGTTGATCCATATTGTTTTCGCTCCATGCCGCTAGTTCATTTGCAAAACCGCTATTGAGCATATATCCGTGGATGTAGTTTCCATTGCGAGGAGTTTGATGCAGCACTTCTCGACGAAGAAGCGGTGGTACAACGATGATATTTCCGATTTGCCACTCTTCATCCGAACGAAATGAAAGCGCCAATATTTTTGTCGCACGAAGTGAAGTCAGTTTCGAGTAGAAGTTGAGTAATTCGAATTGAAAACGATCTTTTCCTGTATACGTAAACCCCGGAGTTTGAAAGTAGTATTGGTGAGCTACATTCACCATTGGAGGCGTTGGATTGAATAGACCGTAGGTAAATCCGCACATCAATTCGTAGAAGTTAATCACCACATCAGGTTGCTTTTCGCGGATTGTTTTACGGATGGTAAGTATACTCCTGAAATAAATAGGCAGATAAATCAAATTATAGAGGATGCTGATCAAAAGAGGCGATTTCTTTCCTTTTGATGTAGGCATAAAGTTTGGACTTTGAAACTGAATGATATCAGTACCAATCTTTTCTGTGAAAAATGAAGGGAGAACGCGCTTAGCACTTGTGCCAGCCATCACCGCCACCACTTCGTGACCTTCGCTCTCAAGCGTCTGTTTCAGACTCAATGCTTGAGTAAAATGCCCTCTGCCTTCGCCTTGTACTACAAACAGATATTTCATATAATTAGAATGTAAAACCGTTCAGACTGTGAGTAAATGCAGCTCTAAGTCCCCGTTTCGAAGGCTGAGCCAAAGTCAGCACTGAATCTAAAATGAGTGATTCTTGTTTTCTTAGGAAAGTTGGTTCAATCTTTGTTTGTCCGTGCATATAGACTTCCCAAGTGCCGTCTGGATGTTCGAGCAAAGCTGACATCGTTTCCACCCAATCTCCTGAGTTGAGGTAATGGATTCCATCAATCATACGATCAGCAGGTTGGTGTATGTGTCCGCAGATGATACCGTCGGCGTGGCGAGCACGTGCTAATGCTACCAACTCTTGTTCGTAATTGCCGATGTAAGAAACGGCCGATTTAACCTTTTGCTTGATGGCTTGCGAAAGTGAAAAGTATGGCAAACCCTTTTTCGAACGATAAAGGTTGTAGATTCTGTTTACCCAAAGGAGAAACGTGTATCCAATGTCACCCAATTTAGCCAACCAAACCATATTTGAAGTAATGTTGTCGAAAACATCACCGTGCGTTACGTAGTAGGTTTTTCCGTTCTTTACGTGAACGTAATCTTTAACAATCGACAGATTCGAAAACGAGAATGGAGCGAGGTGATCGATAAAATCGTCGTGGTTTCCACGAACGTAGATAATTTGAGTATTGTGTTTCTCCATCATTTTCATAATGACTTTGAAAAAATCGGTGTGTTCCTTTTTCCATTTGCCTTTGCCACCTTTTTGCAGATGCCATCCATCGATGATATCGCCGTTCATAATCAAGGTTTTGCAATTGACCGTGCTCAAGAAATCGGTCAGTTCGCGTGTCTTCGAATGTTCAGTTCCGAGGTGAACGTCGGATATCACGATTGTTGGGTAGAATTTTTGATTATTCATTTTCTGTTACTTTTTTATGCAAAGTAACAGGTGCGATATTGCAGCCTTAAAACATTGCTATTAAGTTATCACTACAATAAATACGTGATTTGTAACGGTTTAGAAATATGAAAAAATGATAGAAATGAACATTTACCTTTTAACGACCCTTGAAAGTATTTTTTTTAGAATAATCGCAAGTCCCAGTGAGGACAAATACAAATACCAAACGTCAAAATCTTGTAGAGTGAGTGAGTCCAGTTGCTATTATTAAATACAATGGCGGGTAGTTCTATGGACGATTGAGCGAGTTATTTCGACAATGTTTTCCAGCCTGCCGGCTGGCAGGTTTGTTACCTTTTTTTGCGCTAAAAAAAATAAACCCGCGGTAGCGAAAAGCTTATTATTATGACAAATGAATCACATTTTGGTTTACCTTTCATATTTTTATTGGACTAAAAAAATGAGCATAAACTTTGTCAGAATATGCTCATTTCAAACGATAGTTTGTTAGGAAACCCTTTTATTTTTTAATCAGTCGTATCCCTTCTTCTTCAAGCAAAATGAGTTTCCTCCTGTAGAGCGTACCAATTGCTTTTTTGAACAGTTTTTTGCTCATTTCTAGTTTCTGATAAATCAGATTTGGTTCGCTTTTATCCGTAAGTGCAAGGAATCCATTCGATTCTTTCAGTAATTCGAGAATCAGTTGAGCATTAGGCTCCACCGCATCGTAACCTGGTTTCTGAAGCGCCACATCCAAATGGTTATCCTCGCGCACCGTTTTAATGTAAGCAGTTCGTTTCTCACCAATGGAGAGATGAGTGAAAATGTCGCTGTGAAAAATCAAGCCTTTGTATTGTCCGTTGATAATGACGCTTACGCCTAACATCGTCACGTCCCATACTTGAATCTCCACCTCGTTGCCCTCCTCAAATTCGTGGTTGGCATTGTTTATAAACTTATTGATTTTGCTCGAAGCAACCAATCGGTCAGACTCTTTGTCGTGGTACATATAGACCATATACGACCGATCTTCCTCCATCTTTTTGCCCTGTTCGCGGAAAGGCACAAAGAGATCGCGCTCCATTCCCCAATCGAGAAAAGCACCGTTCTGATTCACCTCTTTCACGTAGAGGTAAGCAAATTCATTTACCGTAATTTTGGGCTTGTCAGTAGAAGCAATTAGCCGATCTTCGCTGTCTTTGTAGATGAAAACCTCCATTTTATCCCCAACGGAGATACTTTTATCACTGATAAATTTATTAGGTAGTAGCACTTCATCGCCGTGGACATCTCCTAAGAATATTCCAACAGTCGTTCTACGCATCACCATCAAATTTGCATACTTGCCAAGCTCAATCATTTTCTATTTTGTTTAAAAACGGCGTAAAGGTAGCGATAATAAAAATGGAGTGGATTTTTGCATCACATAATCTTATTTCAACCCTTTCTGATAAAAAGCACACACATCCGTCAAACCACACTCCAAACATTTCGGTGTGCGGGCAAGACAAACATACCGACCATGCAGAATGAGCCAATGATGAGCAATAGGCAGCAGTTTGTCGGGGAAGTTGTTCACCAACGTCTTTTCCGTTTCGTAAGGCGTCTTAGAGTTTTTGGTCAAACCGAGGCGGTTGCTCACTCTGAACACATGCGTATCGACTGCCATGGCTGGTTTATCGAAGATGACCGATTGAATCACGTTTGCAGTTTTCCGTCCCACACCGGGCAGTTTCACCAACTCTTCGAGCGTCGATGGCACTTCGCTGTTGTGCTTTTCAACCAACAGTTTTGCCATCCCCACCAAGTACTTCGACTTGCTGCTCGGGTACGACACGCTTCGGATGTATTCGAATACCACCTCTGGCGAACTCACTGCCAGCACTTCTGGCTCGGGAAAAGCCTCGAATAGTTTTGGCGTTATCATATTCACCCGCTTATCGGTGCATTGAGCAGAAAGAATCACCGCAATGAGCAGTTGATACGGGTTTTGGTAGTGAAGTTCAGTTTCTGCCACCGGCATATTTTCTGAAAACCAGGCGATTACACGAGTATAGCGTTCTTTTTGGGTCATAGTGTTAGTTTCAAACTACATTATCTAAAACGCCAAAGGTCGGAAAGTGTTTTCAATATATTGGTATTCAGAATAAAAATAAATCATTAAAAATTGAGTTTCTAACCTTTATTAATTACGGATTAATATTTATATTTGCGTTTAATCTATTTTCTATGGAGCTCGAATCGTTTTTTTCCGCTAATCATTTTACCAAGACACGCGACTTTATCGGTAATTTCAACCGAGGAGCGGTACTTTATTACAGAGAGGTAGCTCCCGAGCTCTTTTTTGTGTTTTGCAACAATCACTTTTCGCTCTACAAAGATTCGGAGCAATTTGAGTTTTTCGTCGTGAAGTCAGAATTGGGAACCGACTTCCTTTATACCATGCTACAACAATCACCACGAAGCATCACCCGCCGATTTAAGTTGCCACGCGATAAAAAGCTCTACGATAAGGAGTTGAAAAAGGTGATTTCTATAAAATAAATAGATATGAGAAAAATTGCGTTTATATTATTTCTTTTTGTCGTTGTTAACCTAAAAGCCAGCGATATTACGTTTTATGATTTTCAGGGTCAGTTATTAGAGTCTGCCCAAAATGCCGCTTTTATGATGCTTGTCGACCGAGATACGTCAGATTCGACGTTGTATCATGCATCTGTACGGTGGATTCGCGGGCAAGTGAATCGTAACATGAGCTACCGATTGAAGAATATTGAAATGGTGTATGAAGGACTATATGAGGAATTTGATAAATCAGGCAATCATATTGAAATTACGAATTACAAAAACGGAAAACTTCACGGAGACAGAATAATTTATTCTACTAATAACAAACGGATTGGGGTGATAAAGTACAAAAATGGAGCGTTTGATTATAAGTGCTCTTTAGATTTGAAGAGCAAAAATATTGTCGCGTTAGATAGCCTCGATTCTCAGGCTTCTTTTCCTGGTGGTGAAATAGAATATGAAATATTTATGAGAAGAAACTTGGGGTACCCTCTTTCTATGGAAGAAGGTTTGGCGGTCGTTCAGTTTGTTATCAACAAAGATGGTCATATCTCGAATATTGAATGTCTAAACAAACCGGATGAATATATTGTCAGAGCAGCAGTCGAATTTGTGAAGTTGATGCCTAAATGGATTCCGGCATTGAAAAATGGCGAAGAGGTAAATTCGATTAAAGTTTTACCAATATTTTTCAAGCTAGATTTTTAATCAATTGTCTCAAAATGTTTTTTTGATTTAAGAATATTGTGATTGATTAGTTGAATAATATTTAAGAAAATTCTTGTTCTATAAGTAATCCCAACCAATGAAACAAATCTTATTCATCGCACTATTTGCAATAGCTGCTATTAGTGTAAAAGCGCAAGACACAACTTATTACAATAATAAAGGCGTAAAAGTAAAATCGGTTGAATTTTCGCATTATTATACTGTGGATATATCAGATTGGGAAAAGGCGGATAGAACGGTGCAATATACATTTCTAAAATCTGGGATTGTCCAAAGTCAAATACGCTTTTTTTTACGTCCCGATAAAACTAAAGTTCTTGACGGATTGTCGCGAGAGTGGTTTCCTAATGGTCGACTGAAAAGATTGACAAACTTTACGAATGGGAAAATTGATGGAAGAAATATTTTTTACGATGAAAATGGTCATGTTTTAGCCAAAAATGCACAAACAATTCTGCCAAAAAAAGACACTGCGAAAGTTTCGAGACAGATTATTATTGGAGACAATGAAGATGAGATAGTCGATTGTGTAGAATCAATGCCTGAATACAAAGGTGGTGATAAGGCGTTGATGAAATATCTTAAAGATAGTCTTATTTATCCCAAAATTGCCCTCGAAAATAGAATAAGGGGTCGAGTAATTGTTCGCTTTTTGGTAGATGAGAAGGGACAGACGAGTCAGATTAGCGTGCTACGAGGAATTGGCTCAGGCTGCGACGAAGAAGCAATTCGGTTGATTCAGAAAATGCCGCTTTGGATACCGGCAAAACAAGGAGGTCGTTCGGTTGCCATTTGGTACACTCTGCCGATAATGTTTACATTGAAGAGATAACAATCTATGTGCCCTACCGTGCCTATGAGGTGAATTCCTCAACTCAATAGTCAGAAGTTTTCTCAAATTCCCTACATTTGCAAAAATCAAAATAGAAAAAGCAATGGGACATTCACATACACACCACGAACACAAGACCAAATGGGTAGTCATCCTCACCGCTGTGACGATGGTTGCCGAGATTTTCTTTGGCATCACTTCGCGCTCTATGGCGCTGTTGGCCGATGGTATCCACATGGGTTCACACGTGCTCGCTATCGGCATGAGCTGGCTGGCTTATGTCTTTGTACGCAAAATCTCCAACGGAGCGCACTTTAGTGGCGATAGCCGCAAAATTCTATCCTTGTCTGGCTACAGCAGCGGATTGTTGTTGCTTATTTTTGCCGTTTTTATTCTGATTGAAGCAGTCGGGCGAATCTTTTCTCCGTCTGTCATTCACTATCAAGAAGCCATTTTGGTGGCGTGCATCGGTTTAGCGGTCAACATTGGTAGCGCATTTCTCTTGCACCACGACCACGAAGAGTCTGATCACAACATCAAAGCCGCATACATTCACGTCTTGGCCGATGCCCTCACCAGCGTGGCAGCCATTGTCGGTCTCACAGCAGCCATGATTTGGGGTTTGGTCTGGATTGATGCGCTGTGTGCCATCGTCAGTTCATTCGTTATCGTCAAGTGGTCTATCGGTCTGTTATCGCAGTCTGGTAAAGCGCTGCTCGATGTGAAACCGTAAATCACTTGTGTGAATGAACGCCAATTTGAAGATTCCGCTATCTTTGTGCTTGCTTTTGTTGTGTTCTTGTGCAACCATTGTCAATAGTTCGTACACAGAGCTACACATTGCATCAGAGTTAGATTCCACCCGCATTTGCATTAATAACGACACCACTCGTTGGGCGCAGACTCCTGTGGAAGTGCAAATGCCTCGTTCCGCTCGCAGCCTGCTAATTACCGCTCGAAACCGCAATAAGCAACAGTTCTATTTGGTTCCGAGCAAGTTGTCGCCGGCATTTATCTATGGTAATCTTTTTTCGGGTGGATTGATAGGCTACGGCATCGATTTGCTCAACGATAAGCGTTTCGATTATCCCGAAAACATCACGCTTTGCTACGACTCCACCCACAGATATGGATTTCAAAAGTATAAAACTCATCCTTTACACCAAAAGCATGAGCTCAATGTCAAAGTATCCTTTCCCGAGGGCAATGCTTTTTATCTTTCGAAGAGCGATGGATATGGAAACCGCTTCGGATTTTTAGGCATTTCAGCCGGATTGGAGTATTATTTTTCTGAAAAATACAATGTAAGTCTCACCGTTGGAGGGATGCTTGATTTTATGGTACCTATTCCGGTTCCAATAGAGTTGTGGGATGGCGACTACGAAAGCGTGGTGGCAGAGTATGGTGCGTTGCAGGTAGGTCGAGACTATCGCCGTTTTCACCTCGAAGCGGGTTTGCAGTTGCATAGCACCCTCTACCGCAAATGGCACGGCATTGACCGCAGTCCCTCCGATACGTCTAGTCTTTATCTGAACAGAGATACTCTCATTCATAAAACAGTTCAACGCTCAGCAGGTTTGGCTTTGTCTGCTCATTATCGGGTTAGCGATGCATTTCAGATAGGCCTCAATTACTATCCTTCTTTCATAAACATGGAAGACAAGAAGTTGAATTTTCACTATTCGCACATGCTTTTCCTCGAGTTTATACTTAAATTTCAGGTATATCACCCAAAATCGCGCGCTTCACACTATTTGTTTATGCCATCGAGATGATTCAATTATTTGAATAAATCTGGAACAATGAATGGAGGAATTGACTGCAAAAATTTCGTCAGTCGTGCAATTTTTTGTAATTTTGCGGCATTAATTTAAACCCAAAAACTCCAAATAGATGAAAAGTGCTTTAGTTAAAACAGATTTTCATTTCCCCGGTCAAAAATCGGTCTATCACGGAAAAGTACGTGATGTTTACAATATAAACGACGAACAATTGGTCATGATTGTCTCCGATCGCATCTCTGCATTCGATGTGGTGTTGCCCGAAGGCATTCCCTACAAAGGGCAAATGCTCAATCAAATAGCAGCAAAATTCCTCGATGCCACCACCGATATTGTACCAAACTGGAAACAAGCCACGCCCGACCCGATGGTCACCGTTGGCGTTGCATGTAAATCATTTCCTGTGGAGATGATTGTCCGCGGTTACCTTTGCGGTAGTGCGTGGAGAACATACAAAAGCGGCGTTCGTGAAATATGCGGCGTGAAAATTCCCGACGGAATGCGCGAAAACGAACGTTTCCCGCAACCAATCATCACCCCCACGACCAAAGCAGAGCACGGCTTCCACGACGAAGATATTTCGAAAGAAGAAATTCTCCGTCAAGGACTTGTCTCTCCCGAAGATTACGCTTTACTCGAAAAATATACGATGGCAGTTTTCCAACGTGGCACCGAAATGGCTGCTCAACGCGGATTAATCCTCGTTGATACCAAATACGAATTCGGAAAACGCGACGGTAAAATCTACCTTATTGACGAGATTCACACTCCCGATTCGTCGCGTTACTTCTATGCCGATGTCTATCAAGAGCGTTTCGAAAAAGGAGAGCCGCAGAAACAACTTTCAAAAGAATTCGTTCGCGAATGGCTGATGGAGAATGGTTTTCAAGGCAAAGAGGGGCAAGTTGTTCCAGAAATGACACCCGAAATCGTCGCCGGTATCAGCGAGCGCTACATCGAATTGTACGAAAATATTGTTGGCGAGAAATTTGTGAAGGCCGATATCGAAGATGTTGCTTCACGCATCGAAAACAATGTAGTTGGCTATCTTACAAAATAATAGTCAGAAGTCATAAGTCAAAAACTAACTGACTTTCGACAAATTGCTTACGACTTATCACTTACGACTTTTTTTATGCAAAAATACGGTCTCATAGGTTATCCACTATCTCACTCATTTTCGAAAGGTTTTTTCAACGAGAAATTCTCTTCCGAGAACATCGATGCGACGTATCAAAATTTCGAAATCCCTTCCATAAATCTTTTTCACGCGATCATTGCTTCAAATCCAGAACTCAATGGATTGAATGTGACTATTCCTTACAAGGAGCAGATTATTCCATACCTCGACGAACTTGATGAAACTGCAAGCGAAGTTGGCGCTGTTAATGTGGTTAAGTTTTTTCGCACGCGTCAGGGGTTGAAGTTGAAAGGCTACAACTCAGATGTTATTGGGTTTTCACGTTCTATTGCTGAGTATATTTTGCCGCATCACAAAAAAGCTCTTATTCTCGGTACTGGTGGTGCATCGAAGGCGGTTGCCTATTCGTTGAAGAAACTTGGATTGGAATACAAATTTGTAGCGCGTACAGCAATTTGGGGGCAGTTAAATTACACAGATATAAACAAAGCTGTTCTTCGTGAGTATACGGTAATTGTCAACACCACACCACTCGGAATGTATCCCAAGATTGATGCTTGTCCCGAAATTCCTTATCAATACATTACTGACCAACATTTGATATACGATTTGCTTTACAATCCAAACGAAACTAAGTTTATGAAACTAAGTAAAGAACAAGGAGCAATCGTGCTGAATGGACTCGAAATGCTCTTGTTGCAAGCTTTTGCTTCGTGGGAGATCTGGCAGGAGTAGATTTTTTGTAACGTACAACATATAACGTAAAACTTATCACCTAATTATGGCAAAACCATTTAATTATCAAGAGCCTTTCCCGATGGGAAAAGACAAAACTGAGTACTATTTGCTGACCAAAGACCATGTGTCGGCTTCGAAATTCGAGAATAAAGAGATTTTGAAGATTGAAGCCGAAGGCTTGACTAAGTTGGCAAATGCTGCAATGCGCGATGTTTCATTTTTATTACGTGTTGAGCATCAACAGCAAGTCGCAAACATCCTCGCAGACCCTGAAGCTAGCGAAAACGATAAATTCGTTGCATTAACCATGCTTCGCAACGCAGAAGTAGCTGCGAAAGGTGTACTTCCTTTTTGTCAGGACACCGGCACCGCAATCATTGTCGGAAAAAAAGGGCAACAAGTCTTCACCGAAGGCATCGACGAAGAAGCTCTTTCGCACGGTGTTTACAAAACCTACACCGAGGAAAATTTGCGCTATTCGCAAAATGCCGCTCTCGATATGTATAAAGAGGTGAACACCGGTTGCAATCTTCCAGCGCAAATCGATTTATACGCCACACAAGGATCAGAATACAAATTCCTGTTTATGGCAAAAGGTGGTGGCTCAGCCAACAAAACATACCTCTATCAAGAGACGAAAGCGTTGCTGAACCCCGATTCGTTGGTCAAATTTATGGTTGAGAAGATGAAGTCGTTGGGTACAGCTGCTTGTCCTCCATACCACATTGCGTTTGTGATTGGTGGCACATCGGCCGAAACCTGCCTCAAAACTGTTAAACTTGCCTCTGCTAAATATTACGACAACTTGCCAACAGAAGGAAATGAAGGTGGACAAGCATTTCGTGATGTTGAACTCGAGAAAGTCGTGTTGAAAGCTGCACAAGATTTAGGTTTAGGTGCTCAGTTTGGCGGTAAATATTTCGCGCACGACATTCGTATCGTTCGCTTGCCACGTCACGGTGCATCTTGCCCTGTGGGGATGGGTGTTTCTTGTTCAGCTGACCGAAATATTAAGGCAAAAATTAATAAAGACGGACTTTGGATCGAAAAAATGGAAGACAATCCAGGGCGTTTCATCCCCGAAGAACTTCGTCAAGCTGGCGAAGGCAATGCCGTGAAAATCGACCTCAATCGTCCGATGAGTGATATTTTGGCTGAATTGTCGAAATATCCCGTTGCGACACGACTTTCGCTTGACGGAACAATCATAGTTGGTCGTGACATTGCTCATGCTAAGTTGAAAGAACGTATAGATGCCGGTCAAGGAATTCCCGAATACCTAAAGAATCACCCAATATACTATGCTGGTCCTGCCAAAACTCCTGAAGGAATGCCGTCTGGTTCGTTTGGTCCAACTACTGCAGGTCGCATGGATTCATACGTCGATTTGCTTCAGTCGCACGGTGGTAGCATGATTATGATTGCAAAAGGCAACCGCACCAAACAAGTGACCGATGCCTGTCAAAAGTGGGGTGGATTCTACCTCGGAAGCATCGGAGGCCCTGCCGCTATTTTGGCTCAAAACAACATCAAAAAAGTGGAATGTCTCGAATATCCTGAGTTAGGAATGGAGGCAATTTGGAAAATAGAAGTGACCGATTTCCCGGCATTTATTTTGGTAGACAACAAAGGAAACGACTTTTTTGAGCAAATAAAACCATCAGCTACTTGTGTGAAGTAAATAGATTTGTCCACATTTGTTCATCTTAAATGGGCGTTTTGTAGGCTAATTTCTTAATTTAAAAAAAATAACAAAAATAATATTGGCTCAAAAGTTTGGGATTAAAAAAAAATACCTAATTTTGCGCCTCTTTAAAAGAACAAAAATAAATAACATATTATGATTGTAGTACCCGTAAAAGAAGGCGAAAACATCGAGAAAGCCTTGAAGAAATTCAAACGTAAATTCGAGAAAACAGGTGTTGTGAAAGAGTTGAGAAGACGTCAGGCCTTCGAAAAACCATCTGTTGTAAACAGACAAAATAGATTGCGTGCGGTTTACGTACAAGGTCTTCAATTAAACGAAGAATAAATTTCGGTTTTTACTTGTTTTTTGGTTTTTTATTCCGTATTTTCGTTGAATCGAAAGAGACGCAACGAAATTAGATGATGATAAACCAATTCTTAGAATATTTGCAGTATGAGAGGAATTATTCCACTCATACTGTTTTGTCATATAAAAAGGATTTAGTTCAATTCAACGACTTCGTTGTTCGTGTACGTGGTGAGTTTCAAATCTCAGATATTGATAGCGATATTGTGCGTATGTGGATTGTGGAGATGATGGAGGCTAAATCTGCCTCATCTACCGTAAAACGCAAGCTCAGCGCACTCAAATCATTCTATCGTTTTCTATTGAAGAGAGGTGTGGTCAAGGTGAATCCTTTGCTAAATATCTCTGCTCCAAAGTCTTCCAAAAAGCTCCCTAATTTCGTGAAAGAGGTTGAAATGGATATTCTTCTCGATGAAGAGGAGGATTCTTCATTTGTTTCGCTACGAAATCAGGCGATAATGCACCTTTTTTATGCCACTGGCATTCGGCGTGCAGAACTGCTTGGTTTGATGGATTCTGATGTTGATTACTTTTCTGATGTAATCAAGGTGACTGGTAAACGGAATAAGCAGCGGCTTATCCCAATTGGGGGAGAATTGAAGGGGCTGTTGCAGGCATATCAAGAGGAACGTGATGTGCGAATTGGATGTGGCGATGGCCACCTGTTTTTAAAGACAGATGGCGAAAAAATGTATCCAATGCTTGTGCAAAGGGTTGTATCTAAACGGCTTGAGGGAGCAAATTTGTCGAAAAGAAGTCCGCACGTGTTGCGACATACTTTTGCGACGGCGATGCTCAATCATGGTGCGCAACTGAATGCTGTGAAAGAGTTGTTGGGACATAGCTCATTAGCATCCACTGAAGTTTATACGCACACGACTTTCGAAGAGTTAAAACGAACATACAATTCCGCTCATCCACGCGCTGGGCAAACAATTAAAAAAGGAGGTTAATATGAAGACGAGAATTCAAGCAGTTCATTTCGATGTGTCAGATCATCTAGTGGAGTTTATTGAGAAGAAGTTATCCAAGCTAGATCAATTCTTTGACGGCATTCTTTCTGCAGAGGTCACACTTAAGGTGGTGAAGCCCGAGGCAGCTAACAATAAAGAGGTTAATATCAGGGTTAAAGTTCCAAATACCGAGCTTTTATTTAGTGAAAAAATCTGTGACTCTTTCGAAGAGGCTGTCGATGTTTGTGTTGATGCCATTTCAAAACAGCTACATAAGCTGAAGGAAAAAACACGATAGTAGGAAAAAAAAGAATAATAATTTTTGTAATTCGGAAAATATACCTAAATTTGCACCCGTTTCGCTCTGAAATGAGCTGAAGCGGGTGTATATTTTGCCTTCATAGCTCAGTTGGTCAGAGCACGTGATTTGTAATCTCGGGGTCGTGGGTTCGAATCCCTCTGAAGGCTCATTTTGCTAGTAATTAGCGACTTACAATAGGGGAATTGAAACATAGGGGCGATTACCAGAGTGGCCAAATGGGGCAGACTGTAAATCTGCTGGTAGTACCTTCGGTGGTTCGAATCCATCATCGCCCACATTGACGGGAATGATTTGAAGAACGAAAGTTTGAATAATTATTTTATTGCGGGAGTAGCTCAGTTGATAGAGCATTAGCCTTCCAAGCTGAGGGTCGCGG
>JBMOKJ010000016.1:0-24667 GCA_049315325.1 Bacteroidales bacterium | reverse complement strand
ATAATCTACTGATTATAAGGAGGTTAATTTATTAAGTGGTTGTTCCACCAGGACTCGAACCCAGACTAAAAGTACCAAAAACTTCTGTGCTACCATTACACCATGGAACAATTCCGTTGCTTTATCTCTCAAAAGCGATGCAAAGATAGAGCCTTTTTTTCTATTTTGCAAGAGCTTTATTTCGAAAATTTACTTAACTAGTAGCAAAAAATAGTTTTTCTTTCCTTTCTGAACCAATATATATTTGTCATTCAACAAGTAAGACAAATCAACGGTTAGATTAAAGGCGGAAAGTTTCTCTTTGTTTATTGAAACACCTCCACCTTGAGCAGTCTTTCGCATTTCCCCTTTCGAAGGGAAAACACTACTTTTCTCTGCCAATAGGTCAACAGCCTTTATGCCTTCAGACAATTCAAAGCGTGAAATCTCAAATTGAGGAACGCCATCAAATACTTGCAGAAAAGTCTCTTCATCGAGTCGTTTAAGTGCGTCTGAAGTAGAATTTCCGAAAAGAATACTCGATGCCTCAACAGCAGCCAAATAGTCCTCTTCAGAATGGACCATGGTTGTCACCTCTTTGGCAAGGCATTTTTGCAAAGGACGCATGTGAGGTGCAGCAATTTGCTCTGCAACCAATGCTTCTATTTCAGATTTGGGTAATGCTGTGAAAATCTTGATGTATTTCTCTGCGTCAGCATCACTTACATTCAACCAAAATTGGTAAAACTTGTAGGGGCTAGTGTATCGTCTATCGAGCCACACATTTCCAGTTTCTGTTTTACCAAATTTACCGCCATCAGCTTTGGTTATCAATGGACAAGTCAATGCAAAAGCTTCACCTGAAGTTTTACGGCGAATCAACTCCGTTCCTGTAGTGATATTCCCCCATTGATCGGAGCCGCCCATCTGCAAGCGGCAATTGTAGTTTTGATAAAGGTATAAAAAGTCGAAACCTTGCACCAACTGATAGGTGAATTCTGTAAAAGACATTCCTGTAGATGATTCCGAACTCAGACGCTTTTTCACGGAGTCTTTCGACATCATATAATTTACTGTGATGTGTTTGCCAATGTCGCGAATAAAATCGAGAAACGTAAAACTCTTCATCCAATCGTAATTATTCACCAAAAGTGCCGCATTCGGTGCGTCAGATGTAAAATCGAGAAACTTCGCTAACTGATTCTTAATTGACTCCTGATTGTGGCGAAGAGCCTCTTCTGTGAGCAGATTTCGCTCCTGTGATTTCCCTGATGGGTCGCCAATCATGCCTGTTGCACCTCCAACTAAAGCAATTGGGCGGTGGCCTGCTCGCTGAAAATGTTTCAACATCATCACACCAACCAAATGACCAATATGCAACGAATCAGCGGTTGGGTCAATGCCCACATAAGCTGAGGTCAACTCCTTTTTCAATTGCTCTTCTGTTCCCGGCATCATATCGTGAATCATGCCTCTCCACTTCAACTCTTCTACAAAATTCATAAATTTATCTTCAATATATTTCTTACATTATGTTCAATTTGAGCACTTAACTCTTCGACAGACATCTGTTTTGTAACAGCAATTAATCGATAAATTGACTCTATCGGCAATTCTGAATCGTCTGTTTCAACAAAAATAGCGTTCAAAGGTAAAACTTTTATTGCTTCGACGTTGAATTTTTCACCAATTGAGAAGCAAAAACCTTTCGCCAACAACTGTTTTAATTGTGTTGCATTTCCTCTAAATCCATGAATCACCCATGGTTGTATTGGCTTCACTCTATTCCTAATCAAAATCAACTCATCAAAAGCTTTCACGCAATGCAGAATTAAGGGTTTGCAGCACGTTTCAGCAATTTCAACCATCGACTCGAAAGCTTGTATCTGCAATTCGAAATCGGTTGAGCTGATTTTATCTAATCCACACTCACCAATGGCTACCACATTCGTCAAAAACGATTGTTCTTTAATTTCAGCAATTCTTTTCTCTAAATCCGTTTTTTCTACAAACCAAGGATGAATGCCTACGGAACAGAATCGACTTAGAAGAGCGATATCCTCATCTTGCTTAGCATTATAAATCGAAAAGCTATCATCCGCATCGATTCGATGTGTGTGTAAATCAAATAGCTTCATTTTATGGAACAGGATCATAGCCGCTTCCACCCCACGGATGGCAACTTAAAACTCGTTTTATCGCCAGAACAATTCCCTTAAAAGGGCCATGTTTCTTCAAGGCATCGACAGCATAATGCGAACATGTCGGTGTGTAACGACAAGTCTGTGGCTTGAGTGGCGAAATGGCATATTTATAAAAATAGACCGGAATCAATAGCAGGTATGTCAGGAGTTTTCTGAGCATAATCGTTTGTTTAATTGATTATTTATCTCCTCCATCTTCCGATTCAGTAGCGAAAAATCACTCAAATCTGTACTTAAATAGAGAAAGGCAACTGCCACGTTATTCACGCTGTCAGGTATCTGCAACTGATGCTTATTAAGCCGAAATGCCTCTCGCACTCGTCTCTTTATCAAATTCCGTTTGACCGCTCGCTTAAAGCGCTTTTTGGATACACTTACCAGCATTGCCACTGGAGCTTCTTGCAGATCAACATTCACCAAATAAACCACACGCAATGGATATGCCACGAATGACTTCCCTTCTGAAAACAACTTATCAATTATAAGTTTTCGCGATATACGTTCCGATTTAGAAAGTGTGAAATCCGTTTGATTCATCCTCGATTTGCCTTGTAATAAAAATCCCCAAAAGTCTGTTTAACGAATCCATCTGAACAAACTTTCGGGGAAATATGATTCAAAAAACAGTCTTTACTTTTTACTGCCTTTCAGTTTTTCTTTCAAAAAAAGTTCCAATGCAGCTGTCATCGATGGTGCCTCAGGGCGTGGCGCCTCTATATCGAGACGCAAACCAGCCTCTTTAACAGACTTCGCTGTGCTCGCACCTAACGCTCCAATGCAAATATCTCCTTGTGTGAAATTCGGGAAATTCTTCAACAACGAGTTAATACCGTTCGGACTGAAGAAAATCAACATATCGTAGTCGAATGATTCTTCAGGAGTAAAGTCATTGCTCACTGTGCGATACATCGCAGCCTTGGTATATTGAATTTTTGTGGTGTCCAATATCTGTGTCGATTCATCTACGTGCGCATCCGACGTTGGTACGATATATTTTTCTGTGTAATGCTTGTTCAAAAAAGGAATCAAATCATCGATTTTTCCCGATTTACCAAAGAAAATTTTACGTTTTCTGTAGATAATGTATTTCTGTAAATAGAGTGCGATGGCCTCAGTGGTGCAGAAGTACTTCATTGTTTCAGGGATTGTTACGCGCATTTCTTCGCAAATCTGAAAGAAATGATCTATCGCCGTTTTGGCCGTGAAAATCACGGCTGTGAACTCCGCCAAAGGAACACGTTGTTGTCGGAAATCTTTTGAAGAAATCGATTCTACACGAATAAAAGGTCTAAATACAACCTCTACACCATACTTTTCGGCAATATCATAGTAAGGCGATTTTCCGTTTGCAGGCAGTGGCTGCGAAACAAGTATCTTTCTAATATTCAAGACTCAAAAATTTTATTTATGTAACAGAATAGGCGAAAATTAACACCTGAAACAATGCAATCAAAGGCACTATTTCTAGGGCGCAAAGGTACAAAATTATATAAAATATACTTCGTTTTGGAACCAAAAAAATCTTAACACCCTTACCAATGTAGAGTAATCGCCCAACAACAGCCGGTAATGTTAGAAAGATTGCGACAAAAAGTGGAGGCAAATGGAAAAACAACAACAATATTGTGACTGGAAGAAGCAAAGCGCCCCAAAGACTAACAAACGAAAAATACTCTGAAACATAGGTTCTTAACGATCGAGAATCGCCGAAAACAGAGCCAAATATCGAAATAATAAAAAGCCGAAAAAGATGATAAACCCCAAACACAATGGCAAAATAGCCAATACCAGTCAATAGATGCATTTTCTGACTTTCAGGATAAAATATACCTTGTACCAACACCAATCCGACCATCGATTCTAACAAAAGAGCCTGAAGCGTAAGAATCGCTTTCAACTCGAAGCCAACAAATGAATTATCGAACGAAAAATCAAGGCGCTTATTGACTTTGTATATATTCAATATCATCTGTTTAAAATAGCGATAACCTAAGCCAAACGCAGTAGTAGAAAGCAACACAGAAATCAACAAAACCGATTGTACGGTCATAGTTTTTTCTGTTGATATCTGTAATGGAATTCCATCAAACCCATACTGGCTTTGTAAAGAATTATGAAGTGAATCGGGAGTGGAAAGTCGATAGTTTTGAGAAAAAAGCGAATCTGAATTTACTTGAAAGTTGTACAAAGTATAGGTCGAATCGGCTTTTCTTAAATAAACAGACGATGACTCTACAGCAGCAATTGAATCGGAAATCGCTTGCGCTGAATCAGTCTGCAGCTGATCTGTAACGATATGTTGGGGAAAAATATCCGGCATTTTCTTCAAATAGCTGCAATCGAACGCGGATTGTCAATCCATTTATCAGCCTGACGAATAATAGCTACTACTTCCTCTGGCTCATTCACTACTGTCCATATTTTAGCGTGCTCTTCGCGGATGAAGCTCCCCTCTAGAGCCTTCTCGAACATCAACAACAAGGGATCGTAATAACCTTTCGTATTCACTATAATTATCGGATTTCGATACAGACCCAACTGTTTCCAGGTGATAATCTCAAGCAACTCTTCAATTGTACCACAGCCGCCGGGCAAAGCAATTGCAGCGGCAACGCCATAAGACATCTGATGTTTTCTTTCGTGCATCGAGTTTACTAAATCGAGCTGTGTCAGTTCAAGATGGCTCCAACCCTCTTTGTGCATAAATTCTGGGATAATACCCTTTACCTCACCACCATTAGCAAGTACGGAGTCGGCAAGTGCACACATCAAGCCTCTGTTGCCTCCGCCGTAAACACAGAGGTAATTGTTTTCGGCTAAGACTTTGCCTAATCGCTCGGCAGCATCAAAATAAGCGGCATCCACTTTAGAACTCGACGCACAATATACACAGACTGACTTTTTATCCATAACAACAGATTTAAGATTACAAATGTAGCGATTTAAACTGTAAAAATAAAAATGTCGCCAATTCGTTTGACCGATTTGGCGACACTTATGCAATCAACGTTTTATAGTTTAAACACTTCTTTTATCTTATCCACATAATCAAGCTTTTCCCAAGTGAAAAGTTCAACTTCTTTTACAATTGGGTCATTCAAATAACGGGATTTAAAGGTCTTAACAACAGTTTTAGGAGTGCGACCCATGTGACCATAAGATGCAGTTTCTTGGTATATCGGATTGCGGAGTTTCAATCGGTCTTCAATCGCTTTTGGTCTTAGATCGAATAACTCACCTATTTTAACAGCAATTTCAGCATCTGACAGATTCACTTTCGATTTGCCATACGTATCTACAAAGATGCTTACTGGCTTGGCAACACCGATAGCGTAAGAAACTTGCACCAATATTTCGTCCGATACACCAGCAGCAACAGCATTTTTCGCAATATGACGAGCAGCATAAGCTGCCGAGCGGTCTACTTTCGAAGGGTCTTTTCCAGAAAATGCACCACCGCCATGAGCTCCTTTTCCACCGTACGTATCGACAATAATCTTACGACCTGTCAATCCAGTATCACCATGAGGGCCACCAATCACAAACTTTCCAGTCGGGTTTACGTGGAGGATCAAATCGCCATCAAACAACACACGTACACGGTGTGGCAATTGCTCCAAAACACGAGGAATAAGGATATTCTTCACATCATCGTGAATCATCGTCAGCATCGTTTGATCGGCAATATCTAATGCCTCAGAAGAAAAATTGCCTGGCTGAATAAAATCATCGTGTTGGGTAGAAACTACAACGGTATGCACACGAACAGGAACTCCATCTTGAGAATATTCAACTGTAACCTGCGATTTAGAATCTGGACGCAAATAGACCATCACTTTTCCTTCGCGACGAATTTTCGCCAATTCTTCTAACAACAAATGCGACAAGTCGAGCGACAAGGGCATATAATTATCGGTTTCATTGCATGCATAACCAAACATCATACCTTGGTCGCCAGCTCCTTGATTCATTGGATCCACTCGTTCAACACCACGGTTGATATCTTGTGATTGCTCGTGAATGGCTGAAAATACCCCACACGAATCACCATCAAATTTATATTCACTTTTGGTATACCCAATGCGGTTTATTACACCACGAGCAACCTCTGGTAGATCGATGTATGCTTGAGATTTAACCTCTCCAGCCAAAATCACTTGACCTGTAGTTACCAATGTTTCGCACGCCACTTTCGACGTCGAATCCTGCGCAATAAACTCATCTAAAATTGCATCTGAAATCTGATCGGCTACTTTATCGGGATGTCCTTCCGAGACCGATTCTGAAGTAAAAAGGTAGTTCATCTTTATCAATAATTTAAACGGATTAAATTTTATTCGAGACAAAGAAGGTGCGGAAAATGCAGGTCAAATAAAACGCGAAGTATCGCGATTTTAGCATTTTTTATCGTGGTTGCAAGCAGCCAAATTTATCCACAGTTCGAAATCTCGATACAAAAGTAGACAATTTTCTACAAATTATCCTCTTGTTTAGATTTTTTACGATTCCGAATTTAACTCCTGCCATAATTCCTGAATTGTTTTATTCAGAACAGGATGTATAAAGTCAGGTGCTATGTCCATCATCGGCCTCAACACGAAATCGCGTTTATGTAACAACTGATGCGGAATGGTCAATTTGTCGGTCGAAATAATACAATCGTCGAAAAAAAGCAGATCAATATCAATAACTCTATCGGCATAATTTCCATTTCTTTCTGAAATATTTCGACCCATTTCACTTTCAATGCTTTTTACATTTTCGAGTATGACTTTAGCTGAAAGGGACGATTCAACTTCTACCACCGCATTCTGAAAAACTTTTGCACTATCGAAACCCCAAGGTGCAGTTTCATAAAAAGCGGATAGGGAAATCACTCCGCCTATCCGCTTTTCAATATGAGCAATTGCAACCCGAAGATTGTTCGAGCAATCACCGATATTTGAACCTAACGCCAAAAATACTTTAGACATTAGTCTTTGATTATATAATCAACATTGCATCGCCATACGCCCCAAAACGATATTTTTCACTAATCGCAACATTGTAAGTATCCATTATCAGGTCATAACCGCCAAATGCACTCGTCATCATCAGCAATGTTGAGAGTGGCATATGCAAGTTTGTTACCATCGATGTGGCAACTGTGAAGTCGTAAGATGGGAAAATAAATTTATTCGTCCAACCATCGAACGGTTTCAAATGGCCATCAGTGCTAACCGCAGTTTCGATTGCACGCATCACCGATGTACCAACAGCGCAGACTTGACGTTGCGTATCTTTCGCTTGATTCACCATCGAAACAATCGTGTCGTCCACCATCATTTGTTCTGAATCCATTTTATGTTTGGTCAAATCTTCCACATCAATGTCGCGGTAGTTTCCAAGGCCTGAGTGAACTGTTACATAGCCGATCTCAATCCCTTTGATCTCCATTCTTTTGAGCAACTCACGACTAAAATGCAATCCTGCAGCCGGAGCCACAACTGCTCCTTCGTGTTGCGCAAAAATTGTTTGGTAACGTGCGGCATCTGCTTCAACAACATCTCTCTCGATATAACGCGGCAGCGGCGTCTCACCTAAATCGTACAGCGCTTTTTTGAATTCATCGTGCGGTCCATCGTAGAGAAAGCGCAAAGTACGACCACGAGAAGTGGTATTATCAATAACTTCAGCCACCATCGAATCATCTTCACCAAAATAGAGCTTATTTCCAATTCTAATTTTACGTGCGGGATCTACCAATACGTCCCAAAGGCGCAAATCTGCATTTAGTTCGCGAAGCAAGAAAACCTCAATTTTAGCACCAGTTTTCTCTTTGTTTCCATACAATCGAGCAGGAAAAACGCGCGTATTGTTGAAGATGAAAACGTCTTTATCGTCGTAGTAATTAAGAATTGACTTAAAAACATCGTGTTTGATTTCGCCTGTTTTTCTATCTAAAATCAACAAGCGCGATTCGTCACGATTTTCGGCAGGATGGTGAGCGATTAACTCTTCTGGCAGCTTAAATTTGAATTGTGATAATTTCATACGTTCTTTTTTATTTTTACATTATTGTCGTATGAAACTCATCCACATTTGAGAAGACTCGTTTCATATGTTCAATGCTGTTTTCAATTCTGTTTACTAACTTGTTCACACAATGTATCTAAATTCTGAATCTCCATACAGTGCTCGAGAGAGACCTCTCCTATTCGTGTTCGCACGAGCGAGACTAGATGACCACCACTTTGCAAAGTCAATGCGATATCGCGTGCCAAAGCCCTTATATAGGTTCCTTTACTGCAAACGACTCTAATCTTCACAATCGGTAGTGCGAAATCGAGTAGTTCGATTTCATCAATCACCAATTCTTTGGCTTTTAACTCTACGGTTTCTCCCTTTCGAGCCATTTCGTAGGCCCGTACGCCATTTACTTTATTTGCCGAATATGCTGGCGGTGTTTGAATAATCGAACCAACAAAAGACTGCAATGCTGTTTCAGTAACTGCTTTTGTTATATGTTCGTATGGATAAATCTGATCAATCTCAGTCTCCAAATCGAATGACGGTGTTGTTGCACCTAAGCGAATTTCGGCAATGTACTCTTTTGTTTGATACTGAAAACTCTCAATCAGTTTTGTCGATTTTCCAGTGCAAATTATCATGACTCCAGTAGCCAACGGATCTAAAGTTCCGGCATGACCCACCTTAAGTTTCTTAACCCCAATCGCCTTCGACAATCTGTATCTGATTTTATTGACTAAATCAAAAGAAGTCCATTCAAGCGGTTTATTGAAGTACAACACTTCGCCTTGTTGAAAATCCATTCAATTACAAGACATTAAGTTCGTAACCAAAAAACGATAAGATTAAAATAGCTCCACCTATAATGATACGATAATAGCCAAATGCTTTAAATCCATATTTAGACACAAACCCAATAAAGAACTTAATCGCTAACATCGCAACAAAAAAGGCTACAATATTACCAATCAACAGTATATCAAGATTATCTTCTAAAATCACACGACTCTCTGAATTCATTATCAGTTTCATTAGCTTATAGCCCGACGCAGCAAACATCGTGGGTACAGCCAAGAAAAATGAAAATTCGGCAGCCGTTTTACGATTCAGTTTTTGACTCATTCCGCCAACAATAGTAGCCATAGAGCGCGAGACACCAGGTATCATCGCAATACACTGAGCAAATCCAATGATGATGGCTTTTTTTGGTGTGACAGTTTGGTCTTCTTCGGTTTTACTAAACCACTTATCGACAAACAACATCAAAACTCCACCGATAATCAACATTACAGCTACCACATTCACATTCTCGAGCAACAAATCGATTTTATCATTGAATAATTTACCCAAGACTAACGCAGGCAATACCGCAATCAATAGAGTTTTATAAAAATCAAGACTTTGAAAAAACCGTTTCCAGTAAAGCACAATGACCGACAAAATAGCCCCAAATTGGATGATGACAGTAAATGCTTTCACAAATTCAGAACTCGGCACATTCAATACTTTTTCTGCAATAATCATGTGACCAGTTGACGAAACTGGTAAAAATTCGGTCAATCCTTCCACAATTGCAATCAGGATTGTTTGCAATAAATCCATCTATTAGTTCTCCTTTTTTTTGTAGATTATACCCACGATTACTAACAGAAAACCTACAAAAGCAACAAACGGAGCAACTTCAATACGCGTTTTGCTAAAAATATCGGGATTAAAGCCTGTTTGCTCGGTGGTACCACTACCAGTCATCAATGCAAATCCCATAACAATGAGCAAAAGAGCTACACCGATAAGGATATAATTCGTTTTTCCAAAGGCCAAATTACGTTCTTCCATTTTTATATTTATTAAAATTTAAATCGCATAAAGCTTTTCACGTTTCATTCTTAAGAAACGGTTGAGCGAAATATAGGTAAAAAGAATAGACAGCAACACTCCCAATCCGAGAACTGAGCCAAACGTTACAAGTAGCGACTCACTTGTAATAAGCATAGTCAATCCCTGAATTTGAATAGCGAGAAAGTAGAGTGTAGCACTCAAAAGCCCGATAGCGAGGAAAGAAGCCATCACTCCGTTGTATATGTTACTTATGATAAATGGGCGACGAATAAATCCGTTAGACGCTCCCACAAGTTTCATTGTTTGCAATGCAAAGCGCTGCGAATAGATGTGTAAACGAATGGTATTGCTCATCACTACAAAAGAAATCATTGTAAAGAGTAATGCAACTGCGAGCAACACGAACCCAATGCTATTCATATTGTCATTTACTGTCTGAATCAAATCTTTACGATACAGTATTTCGCGAACAGACTCGTTCGACTTCAATTCATTTTCGATTACAAGAATACTGTCGTTGTTGGCATAATCTGATTTTAATTTCACATCCACAGACGCCATCAGAGGAACTGAGCCTAAGAACTTACGCGGATTCTCACCCAACTCTTCGGCCAACTCTTTGAGCGCACGCTGTTTTGTGAACACATCAATCGATTTCACATAACGAGCTGCCCGCAATTGTTGCTCTACCGACTTCAATTCTGCCTCGGTAGCCTTATCGGTTAGAATGACTGAAAATCCGATATTCTCTTTTACGTACGACGACAGTTCTTTGGTAAACAAACTCATGGCAACCAATACACCAATCAAAAAAAGAACTAAAGAACTGCTGATAATTGAAGTTAATCTTGAACCAATAAATGATGAAGAATATTGTTTTTGTTTATTCGCCATTACGCTATTTCTTAATAATGTAAATCATTGAACTATATTTCGACTTATCACTTAAAGACGAAACAAATGCGTGTGCTCCAACCCACATTCCTTTTAAGAAAGAGAATCGTGCACCTCTATTTTTTTCACTCAACATCGAAATGTAAAATGCATCTAAAGGCATCCCTTTAGAATCAACTAGTTTTAGTGTATGTTTATCACACAAAAGCGACACAGTCTTGGCAGAAAAATGCCACAAATGCCGAGGCACATCGTATGCAGCCCAATATTCGCGGTAGTATTTCGCATCAAAAGATTCGGCGTTAGGAAGTGCCAAAACCAACACTCCATTCGGCTTAAGTACCCGTTTAAGTTGTTCTATAAGTAAATCCAGATGCTCTACATGCTCTAAAACATGCCATAAAGTCACCACATCACAACTCTCGTCGGCAACGGACATGAGATATTCTGGTTCATAAAAGGTTGAATTGAAAGCTGATTGAGCAAATTCACGTGCGGCATAACTCTTCTCTATGCCGATGCTATTCCAACTTCGAGACTCCATTTCGCGAACGAAATACCCTGTACCACAACCGTAGTCGAGAACAGTTCCTGTTTGCACTCCACTCGACTTAATGACTCTATTCGCTTTTAGTTTGAGCATCAATTTTCGGGCAGAATGGTAAAGATAGTTCACAATTCCAGTTTTGGTATCGCTATGCGACACATAATCTGGAACTTCGTAATACTTTCCGATTATCGCTTCTGACGGAAAGTTTTGAGTAAACAAAAATCCACAGTTCTTACAACGTTTCAAGTCGAAGGTTTCACCTGTCGTAAAAAAATCTGTGCACGTAAGGAATTCAGAGAATTCATTATGATCACAGATTGGACAAGACTTGGTTAGGTGATGAGGCATAGATGATTTTATAAAACCGGAATTACCCTAATATTGTTGCAAAAAAACGAATAAATTAGTAAAAACACGAATAGAAAACAATATTTAACAAGAAAAGGGAGGCTACCAAACAGCAGCCTCCCTTTGTTAATAGTTTATTATTCGAAATCTAAAACAGATTTACGTGCTGCAAAAACTTTCTCAAACTCATCTTTCGAGCCTACGATAAGCTTTTCGAACTCACGCTGTCCAGTTCCAGCCGGAATTAAGTGTCCACAAATAACATTTTCCTTCAAACCTTCTAGACGGTCTATTTTGCCGTTGATTGCTGCTTCATTCAGTACTTTTGTAGTTTCCTGGAACGATGCTGCCGACATGAAGCTTTGTGTTTGAAGAGCTGCACGTGTGATACCTTGCAAAATCTGATTAGATGTAGCAGGAACTGCATCGCGCACTTCAACAACCTTCAAATCTCGACGTTTCAACAAGCTGTTTTCGTCACGAAGTTTACGTGGGGTGATAATTTGACCTGGTTTCAATGTTTGAGAATCACCAGCTTCAAGGATTACTTTTTTACCCCAGATACGGTCATTTTCATCCATAAAGTCGTGTTTATCCACAATCTGTTGTTCCAAGAAACGAGTATCACCTGGATCAACAATTTCAACTTTTCGCATCATTTGACGAACGATAACTTCAAAATGCTTGTCGTTTATTTTCACACCTTGCAAGCGATAAACGTCTTGAACTTCGTTTACAATATATTCTTGAACAGCAGTAGGACCTTTAATCGCCAAAATATCAGAAGGTGTAATTGCTCCATCAGAGAGCGGAGTACCAGAGCGTACATAATCGTTCTCTTGCACCAAAATTTGTTTTGACAGCGACACCAAATATTTTTTCAATTCACCAGTTTTAGATGTAATTGAAAGTTCTCTGTTACCACGTTTCACTTTTCCAAAGTTTACTTCACCATCAATCTCAGCAACAACTGCAGGATTAGATGGGTTACGAGCTTCAAACAATTCAGTTACACGTGGGAGACCTCCCGTAATATCACCTGTTTTACCAACAGCGCGAGGAATCTTCACAAACAACTCACCCGATTTAATCATATCGCCTTCATCTTTCATCAAGTGGGCTCCTACAGGTAAGTTATACGTACGAATGATATCTCCATTCTCGTCAACGATAAGCGCTGCCGGAACTTTAGTTTTCTCTTTAGATTCGATGATGATTTTTTCACGAAGACCAGTTTGTTCATCAGATTCGACTTTGTAGGTCACGTTTTCAATAACGCTATCTAATTGAATTTTACCAGTAACCTCAGATACAATGACCGCGTTGAATGGATCCCATTCACAAATCATCTCACCTTTCTTAATTGAATCTCCATGATTAAAATAGAGTTTCGAACCATAAGGAATATTTTGAGAGTTCAAGACAATTTTGGTATTAGGGTCAACCACACGCATTTCTGCTAAACGACCAACCACAACCATAATATCTTTGCCCGACTCATCTACCGCTGCTACTGTACGAAGTTCATCGATTTCGAGGATACCATCGTATCGAGATTTTACGCTAGATACGGCTGCAATGTTCGAAGCGATACCCCCAACGTGGAACGTACGAAGCGTAAGCTGTGTACCCGGCTCTCCGATTGACTGTGCTGCAATAACACCAACAGCTTCACCTTTCTGAACCATTTTTCCAGTTGCAAGGTTACGTCCGTAACATTTCGAACAAACCCCTTTTTTCGACTCACAAGTCAACACCGAACGAATTTCTACACGTTCGATTGGCGAATCTTCTACTTTTTTAGCGACATCTTCTGTGATTTCTTCTCCAGCTTCAACCAAGACTTCTCCCGTAAGTGGATGTTGAATATCGTGAACAGAGACACGACCAAGAATTCTCTCAAACAACGATGCAATTACTTCTTCATTGTTTTTAAGCTCCATACAAGTCAGCCCACGTAAAGTACCGCAATCTTCTTCTTGGATAATCACGTCTTGAGAAACGTCGACCAAACGACGAGTCAAATAACCCGCATCGGCTGTTTTCAATGCCGTATCCGCCAAACCTTTACGAGCACCGTGGGTAGAGATAAAGTACTCCAATACCGACAAACCTTCTTTAAAGTTCGACAAGATAGGATTCTCAATAATCTGACCACCTGATGCACCCGATTTTTGTGGTTTCGCCATCAAACCCCGCATACCTGAGAGCTGACGAATCTGCTCTTTCGATCCACGAGCACCTGAGTCAAGCATCATATATACAGAGTTGAATCCCTGGTTGTCAGATGCTAATTGTTTCATCAAGATGTTCGACAACTTAGAGTTAACGTGCGTCCATGTATCAATAATCTGATTGTAACGCTCGTTGTTGGTAATGAATCCCATGTTGTAGTTGCCCATAATTTGTTCAACTTCATCATAACCTTCTTGTACCAAAACCTCTTTTTCAGGTGGAATGATAACGTCTGCAAGATTGAACGACAATCCTCCCTTGAACGCCATTTTATAACCTAAATCTTTGATATCATCGAGGAAATTCGCTGTGCGAGAAACTCCACACACTTTAATAACCTTACCGATGATGTCACGCAACGATTTTTTAGAAAGAATTTCGTTGATATAACCAACTTCTTTTGGAACGAATTCGTTTACCATAACTCGTCCAACCGAAGTTTCGCGAATCATTTTTACGATGTTTCCATTTTCATCTAAATCGTCAACAACGACTTTCACTTTAGCGTGAATAGTCACTTTGCCTTCGTTGTAGGCAATTACTGCTTCCTCAGGGCCGAAAAAAGTCAAACCTTCTCCTTTGTCACCAGTACGCAATTTCGAAATATAGTAAAGACCCAAAACCATATCCTGAGAAGGCACCGTAATAGGAGCTCCGTTGGCAGGGTTAAGGATGTTGTGAGATGCAAGCATCAACATTTGTGCTTCGAGCACAGCTTCATTGCTCAATGGTAAGTGAACCGCCATCTGGTCACCGTCGAAGTCGGCATTGAACGCCGTACACGAAAGTGGGTGCAACTGAATCGCTTTTCCTTCAATCATCTTTGGCTGGAAAGACTGAATACCTAAACGGTGAAGCGTCGGAGCACGGTTGAGTAACACCGGATGACCTTTCATCACGTGTTCCAAGATGTCCCAAACCACTGAATCTTTACGATCCACGATTTTCTTCGCTGATTTCACGGTTTTAACGATTCCGCGCTCAATCAGTTTACGAATGACAAATGGTTTGAAGAGCTCAGCTGCCATATCTTTTGGCAAACCGCACTCGTGCATTTTCAATTCTGGTCCAACGACGATTACCGAACGAGCCGAATAATCCACACGTTTACCCAACAAGTTTTGACGGAAACGACCTTGTTTACCTTTTAAACTGTCAGACAACGATTTCAATGGACGGTTAGCATCAGTTTTCACTGCGCTTGATTTGCGTGAGTTATCCAACAACGAGTCAACAGCTTCTTGAAGCATACGTTTTTCGTTACGGAGAATCACTTCCGGTGCTTTGATTTCGATCAATCGTTTCAAACGGTTGTTACGAATAATCACACGACGATACAAGTCATTTAAATCTGATGTTGCAAAACGACCGCCATCTAGTGGCACCAACGGACGCAATTCTGGTGGAATCACCGGAACGACTCGAAGTACCATCCACTCAGGTTTGTTTCTGAGTTTAGAAGCACGGAAAGACTCAACTACCTGAAGTCGTTTCAACGCTTCAGTTTTACGTTGTTGCGAACCATCTGTGCTAGCTTTGTGACGTAAATCGAATGACAACGTGTCCAAATCTAAACGTGCAAGCATATCGATGATAGCTTCAGCACCCATTTTGGCAATAAATTTATTTGGATCAGAATCGTCCATCAACTGATTTTCTCTTGGAAGTGCCTCGAGGATGTCGAGGTACTCTTCTTCTGACAAAAGTTGTTGATATTCAATTCCATCTTCGGCTTTAACACCTGCTTGAACTACGATGTATCTTTCGTAGTAAACAATTGAGTCAAGTTTTTTAGTTGGGATACCGAGCAAATAACCAATTTTATTCGGCAAAGAACGGAAATACCAAATGTGCGCAACAGGTACAACCAATTGAATGTGCCCCATTCTTTCGCGACGCACTTTCTTCTCAGTCACCTCTACTCCACATCGGTCGCACACGATTCCTTTGTAACGAATACGTTTGTATTTACCGCAGTGGCATTCGTAATCTTTAACTGGGCCAAAGATACGCTCGCAAAACAAACCGTCACGTTCTGGTTTGTAAGTACGGTAGTTGATTGTTTCCGGTTTCAGCACCTCGCCGCTTGATCCTTCCAAAATTTCTTCTGGAGAAGCCAATCCGATAGAGATTTTGCTGAAATTACTCTTTATCTTATTTTCTTTTCTAAATGCCATATTTTTGTTTTTATAAAGAGTTGTTTAATTCTGTATAAAATACTGACTTCCGAAACCGAAGTTTCAGAAATCAGTAAAAATAGTATTAATCCAATGTAACGCTGAGACCTAATCCTCTCAATTCGTGCAACAACACGTTCAACGACTCAGGAATTCCTGGTGTTGGTAGTGGATCGCCTTTAACGATGGCTTCGTACGCTTTCGAACGACCAACCACGTCATCAGATTTGATGGTAAGAATCTCTTGAAGAATGTGAGCTGCACCGAATGCCTCGAGTGCCCAAACCTCCATCTCACCAAAACGTTGACCCCCGAATTGAGCTTTACCACCCAATGGTTGTTGCGTAATCAATGAGTAAGGTCCGATTGAACGTGCGTGCATTTTATCTTCAACCATGTGACCGAGTTTCAACATGTAAATGATACCTACTGTTGCAGGCTGGTCAAAACGCTCACCAGTACCACCATCGTAAAGGTAAGTTTTACCGTTACGAGGAACGCCAGCTTTGTCTGTCCACTCATTCAATTGTTCGATCTTAGCACCATCGAAGATAGGTGTAGCGAATTTCTCATCCAAAGTTACACCAGCCCATCCAAGAACAGTCTCGAAAATCTGACCCAAGTTCATACGTGAAGGCACACCTAGTGGGTTCAACACGATATCTACAGGAGTTCCATCTTCGAGGAATGGCATATCTTCTTTACGTACAATTTTCGACACGATACCTTTGTTACCGTGACGACCCGCCATTTTATCACCCACACAAATTTTACGTTTCTTAGCCACGTAAACTTTTGCTAATTGGATAATGCCAGATGGTAGTTCATCTCCGATAGTAATATCGAATTTCTTACGTTTCAATTCAGCATCAATCTCTTTATATTTACGCAAGTAGTTCATAATAACCACCTTAATCTGCTCATTTTTCGGAGCATCAGCAGTCCATTTTCCTACCTGAATAGAAAAATAATCAAGTTCTACAAGATTTTTCTGAGTGAATTTAGCACCTTTAGCGATAATTTCAGCACCCAAATAATCTTTCACTCCTTGCGAAACTTTTCCGTTAGTAAGAATTAGAAGTTTGTCAACCAAAATATCTTTCAATTCATTCAGTTTCACTTCATACTCTTCATCCAACTTTGGAAGCAACGCTTTATCGCTCAAACGCGATTTGCGTTTTTTCACAGCGCGAGAGAAGAGGTTAGTGCCAATTACAACACCTTTCAAAGAAGGAGAAGCTTTCAAAGAAGCATCTTTCACATCACCTGCTTTGTCGCCAAAGATTGCACGAAGCAATTTCTCTTCAGGAGAAGGATCAGACTCACCCTTAGGTGTAATCTTACCAATCATGATATCGCCCGGAGTGATATGAGCACCAACGCGAACAATACCTCTCTCATCAAGATCTTTGGTTGCTTCTTCACTAACGTTTGGAATGTCAGAAGTTAACTCTTCCATACCACGTTTGGTTTCGCGAACCTCAAGCGAATATTCATCTACGTGAACCGAAGTAAAGACATCTTCTCGAACAATACGATCGTTGATTACGATCGCATCCTCGAAGTTATAACCTTTCCAAGGCATAAATGCCACCTTCAGGTTTTTACCCAATGCTAATTCTCCGTTTTGTGTAGAGTAACCTTCAGTCAGAATCTCACCCCCAGTCACACGTTGACCTACACGGCAAATAGGGCGTAAGTCGAGAGTTGTACTTTGGTTGGTTTTTCTGAATTTAGGAATGTTGTATTCTTTAACCGAAGTATCGAAGCTCAAGAACTCTTCCTCTTCAGATCTATCGTATTTAATTCTAATACAAGTTGCATCAACAAACTCAATAACACCATCTCTTTCAGCAGTGATTTGAGTTCTTGAATCACGAATAATTTGACCTTCCAGACCTGTACCTACAACTGGAGCTTCTGCTCTAAGCAATGGCACTGCCTGACGCATCATATTCGATCCCATCAACGCACGGTTCGCATCATCATGCTCAAGGAACGGAATCAAAGAAGCCGCAATAGAAGCAATCTGGGTTGGCGAAACGTCCATCAAATGAACTTCACCTGGAGCAACAACAGGGAAATCACCTTCCATACGTGCTTTTACACGTGTTTTGATGAATTTTCCTTTATCGTCCAAAGGAGCATTACCCTGCGCAATTACTTTTCCTTCTTCCTCTTCTGCTGTTAAATAGATAACACCTTTGTCATCCAAATTCACAAGACCATTGTCAACTTGACGATATGGTGTTTCAATAAATCCAAGTTCGTTAATTTTAGCATACACACAAAGCGACGAAATCAAACCGATATTTGGACCCTCAGGTGTTTCAATCGGACAAAGACGACCGTAGTGCGTAAAGTGAACGTCACGAACCTCGAAACCAGCACGTTCGCGTGAAAGACCACCAGGTCCAAGAGCAGACATACGACGTTTGTGCGTCATCTCTGCCAAAGGATTGGTTTGATCCATAAATTGCGACAATGCATTCGTTCCAAAGAATGAATTGATAACAGACGAAATTGTTTTTGCATTGATCAAATCAATCGGCGTGAATACTTCGTTATCACGAACATTCATTCGCTCACGAATAGTACGAGCCATACGAGCCAAACCTACACCAAATTGGTTGTAAAGTTGCTCGCCAACTGTACGCACACGACGATTGCTCAAGTGGTCAATATCATCAATATCAGTTTTCGAGTTAATCAACTCAATCAGATATTTGATTATGTTAATGATATCTTCACGCGTCAATACTTTCGTATCAACATCGATATCAAGATTTAGCTTTTTGTTAATTCTGTAACGACCTACTTCGCCCAAATCGTATCTCTTCTCAGAGAAGAACAAGTTTGAGATAACCTCACGCGCACTTGCATCATCAGCAGGTTCCGCATTACGAAGTTGACGATAAATATAGAGAACTGCCTCTTTTTCAGAGTTACTTGGGTCTTTCTGCAATGTATTGTAGATAATTGCATAATCCGACAAGTTCATCTCCTCTTTGTGCAGAAGAATATTCTGAACACCTGACTCAAGAATTTCATCTACGTGATCTACTTCTAAAACAGTTTCGCGGTCAATAATTACCTCGTTACGTTCTATTGAAACTACTTCACCGGTATCTTCATCTACGAAATCTTCAACCCATGTTTTCAAAACACGCGCAGCTAACTTACGACCAACAGCTTTTTTCAAGTTGGCTTTGGTGGTTTTCACCTCTTCAGCCAAACCGAAAATTTCAAGAATGTCTTTATCATTCTCAAAACCGATTGCACGCAACAAGGTAGTTACTGGCAATTTCTTTTTTCGGTCGATGTAAGCATACATCACATTGTTGATGTCAGTAGCAAATTCGATCCACGAACCTCTAAATGGAATAATACGTGCAGAATAAAGTTTCGTACCGTTAGCATGGACACTTTGCCCAAAGAATACACCAGGTGAACGGTGAAGCTGCGACACGATTACACGCTCAGCACCATTAATCACAAAAGTACCTTTTGCGGTCATGTATGGAATAGGACCCAAATACACGTCCTGTATCACTGTATCAAAATCTTCGTGATCAGGATCTGTACAATACAACTTCAGTTTAGCTTTCAACGGCACACTGTAAGTCAGTCCACGCTCAATACACTCGTCGATGGTGTAACGTGGAGGGTCGATAAAATAATCTAAAAACTCGAGGACGAAATTGTTTCGCGTATCTGCGATGGGGAAGTTTTCAGCAAAAACTCTGTACAAACCCTCATTCTTGTGTTTATCAAGAGGAGTATCGATTTGTAGAAAGTCTTGAAATGACTTCAATTGCACTTCTAAGAAATCCGGATAGGCCATCGGATTCTTAATGGAAGCAAAATTTACCCTGGGTTTGATATTGTTTGAAGACATCGTAAGTAGATTAATGAACCTAATAAAAATTATAAGCACAAAAAGGTTAAGAATCCTCCAGCAGAGGATTCTTAACCATCATTCCAAAAACTTGGAAAAATTACTTAAGTTCAACTTCAGCTCCGCCTTCTTCCAATTGTTTTTTCAATGCGTCTGCTTCGTCTTTAGAAATACCTTCTTTCAACTTCGCAGGTGCTGAATCTACTAAATCTTTTGCTTCTTTCAAGCCAAGACCTGTCAATTCTTTAACTAATTTAACGATAGCCAATTTATTGGCACCAGCTGATTTAAGAATTACATCGAATGCTGTTTGAGCTTCTTCAGCTGCAGCAGCAGCAGGAGCAGCAGATACAGCAACAGCTGCAGCAGCTGGTTCGATACCATATTCGCTTTTCAAGATTCCAGCAAGTTCATTTACTTCTTTTACGGTCAAGTTTACTAATTGTTCAGCAAAAGCTTTCAAATCTGCCATTGTAGTATAATTTAAATGTTTGTTACTATTAATTTTTTATTTTTTATCTTTCTGATAGCGTTTTCAACACGCCGTGGATAGTGCTTCCTCCTGTTTGAAGAGCCGAAATAACGTTCTTCGCTGGGGATTGCAACAATCCAATAACTTCGCCAATAAGCTCGTTTTTGCTTTTGATGTGGATTAATGCCTCCAACTGATCAGCACCAATGTAGAAACTTTGTTCTGCATAAGCTGCTTTCAATGCAGGGATTTCCTCTTTCTTTCTGAAATCTTTGATTAATTTCGCTGGTGCGTTAGCAACATTCGAAAACATCACAGAAGTAGAACCTTTGAGTGATCCGTACAATGGAGAATAATCTGTATCTAAGCTTTCAAGAGCTTTTTGTAGCAAGGTATTTTTAACAACCAGTAGCTTGATATCCTGTTTGAAGCACTCTCTTCTCAACTCACTAGTCTTTGCAGCATCTAATGTTGCTGTGTTAGTAAGGTAGAAATGTCCGTACTCCTTGATAGTAGCTACGATTTGTTCGATATTTGTTTGTTTATCTTCCTTTCTCATAACTCATCTTTTAATTGTGTTCGTCTACTGATTTGGGATCAATTTTGATACCCGGACTCATCGTACTTGAAAGAAAAATACTTTTCACATAAGTTCCCTTAGCTGCCGAAGGTTTCAGTTTGATCAATGTATTGATAAATTCCTTCGCGTTGTCAATAATTTTGTCTTCGCTAAAAGATACTTTACCAATTGAAGTATGAACAATACCAGTTTTATCAACTTTAAAGTCAATTTTACCTTGTTTTACCTCTTTCACCGCTTTACCAACTTCATTAGTCACAGTTCCACTTTTTGGGTTAGGCATCAATCCACGAGGACCTAAAACACGTCCTAATGCACCAATTTTACCCATAATAGCAGGTTGAGTGATAATCACATCGATATCTGTCCAGCCACCTTTGATTTTCTCGATATACTCGTCCAATCCTACATAATCAGCACCTGCCTCTTTAGCATCGGCTTCTTGATCGGGAGTACACAAGGCAAGAACTTTCACTTGCTTACCAGTTCCGTGTGGCAGTGATACTACACCACGAATCATTTGGTTAGCTTTACGAGGATCTACACCTAAACGTACATCTACGTCAACCGAAGCATCGAATTTCACAAGAGTTACCTCTTTTACCAATGCAGCTGCTTCTTTTAACGAATAGGACTTCCCAGCTTCAATCTTGGCAACAGCTAACTTTTGATTTTTTGTAAGTTTACCCATCTCAATTGAAGTTTATTAATTATTAACTGGGAATTCCCCTTTTACGGTGATACCCATACTTCTGGCTGTACCGGCAACCATCTTCATAGCTGAATCCAGCGTGAAGCAGTTAAGGTCAGTCATCTTGTCTTCTGCAATTTGTTTTACCTGATCCCAAGTAATTTCAGCAATTTTCTTACGGTTTGGTTCCGCAGAACCACTTTTTTGTTTCGAAACCTCCAACAACTGTACGGGTACAGGAGGAGTTTTTACGATAAACTCAAAAGACTTGTCAGAAAAATAGGTGATTACCACAGGTAATATCTTACCTGCTTTGTCTTGGGTTCTGGCATTGAATTGCTTGCAAAACTCCATAATATTTATCCCTTTAGAACCTAAAGCAGGTCCTACGGGAGGTGATGGATTTGCGGCGCCTCCTTTAATCTGTAGCTTGATTTGTCCAGCAATTTCTTTAGCCATTTTTATTCATTTTTGATGTTCACATTTAGAATAGGATTCTATGCGTAACCACTTCCTACTCTTTTTCTACTTGTAAAAAGCCTAATTCAAGCGGCGTTTTACGTCCGAAAATCTTGACCATAACTTTCAACTTCTTCTTCTCCGTATTTACCTCTTCGATTACACCAGAGAAACCGCTAAACGGACCAGCGTTGACCTTAACAGCCTCGCCTACGATATAAGAGATGTTCATATCTGCTTCAGTTTCCTGAAGTTCATCAACAGCTCCTAAAATCCGGTTAACTTCTGATTGTCTCAAAGGTACTGGAGCAATATTACCGCCTAGGAAGCCGATAACATTGGGAATATTACGCAATCTGTGTGCAATTTCACCAACTAAAAGAGCTTCTATCAATACATAACCTGGAAAAAGACTTCTTTCGGAAGTCACTTTCTTTCCGTTGCGTACATGCATCACTTTTTCGGTTGGGATAAGCACTTGAAAAACAAAGTCTTTCATGTTAGTATTCTTGATTTCTGCCTCAAGATACTCTCTGACTTTACCTTCTTTACCGCTAATGGCACGAAGAACGTACCACTCTTTTCTAAGTTCAGACATCTATTTCCTCCTTTAGAAAACTTTTGAGTAAAAAAACTGCATAACCTTCTCAAAACTAAAGTCAATACCAAATATGAGCAACGCTATTATTAGGGAAGCAAACATAACAACAACAGCGCTATTACTGAGCTCAGCTTTGGTTGGCCAAGAGACCTTATAAACCAGTTCGGTATAAGATTCTTTTATTTTTTCAATTAATTTTTTCATTTTGCCTAAGGACTTTAGCACGGGTCGAGAGACTCGAACTCCCGACACTCGGTTTTGGAGACCGATGCTCTACCAACTGAGCTAGACCCGTATGAGAAGCCGATCCCGAAACGAGACCGGCTTCGATATTATTTCAAGTAATAAATAGTATTACTCGACGATTTCTGTAATCTGACCTGCACCTACTGTACGTCCACCTTCGCGGATAGCGAAACGCAAACCTAAGTCGCAAGCTACTGGGTAGATAAGCTCAACTGAAATTGTCAAGTTATCACCTGGCATTACCATTTCAGTTCCTTCTGGAAGAGTAATCTCACCAGTAACATCCAATGTACGGATGTAGAACTGTGGACGGTATTTGTTGTGGAATGGAGTGTGACGTCCACCTTCTTCTTTTTTCAAGATATACACTTCAGCTTTCACTTTAGTGTGAGGTTTCACTTTACCTGGGTGAGTAATAACCATACCACGTTTGATATCGTTTTTATCAACACCACGAAGCAATAAACCTACGTTGTCACCAGCTTCACCACGGTCAAGAATCTTACGGAACATCTCAACACCTGTTACTACTGATTTTTTACCTTCAGCACCAAGACCGATGATTTGGATTTCTTCACCTGTTTTGATAACACCAGTTTCGATACGACCTGTAGCTACAGTACCACGACCAGTGATAGAGAACACGTCCTCAACTGGCATCAAGAATGGTTTGTCGATTTCACGTGGAGGCAGTGGAATCCAAGTATCAACAGCATTCATCAATTCCATGATTTTTTCTTCCCACTCAGCAACACCGTTCAATCCACCTAATGCAGATCCACGGATGATTGGAGTGTTATCTCCGTCGAATTGGTAGAATGAAAGCAATTCGCGCATTTCCATTTCTACTAACTCTAACATTTCTTCGTCATCAACCATGTCGCATTTGTTCATAAATACAACAAGTTTAGGAACGTTTACCTGACGAGCCAAAAGGATGTGCTCGCGAGTTTGTGGCATAGGACCGTCAGTTGCAGCAACTACGATGATAGCACCGTCCATTTGAGCAGCACCAGTTACCATGTTTTTAACGTAGTCAGCGTGACCTGGACAGTCAACGTGAGCATAGTGACGAGCTTCTGTTGCGTACTCAACGTGTGCTGTATTGATAGTAATACCACGTTCTTTTTCTTCAGGAGCGTTGTCGATCTGATCGAAAGATTTGATTTCACAAAGACCTTTACGAGCCAATACCATAGTAATAGCTGCAGTCAAAGTAGTTTTACCATGGTCAACGTGACCAATGGTTCCGATGTTAACGTGCGGTTTGTCGCGTTTAAATACTTCTTTTGCCATGATTTATTCTATTATAAAATGATTAATGATTGTTCATTATTTTTAAACCTGCTGAGCCTTTGACGAGATTTGAACTCGTGACCTCTTCCTTACCAAGGAAGTGCTCTACCACTGAGCTACAAAGGCGGGGAAAATAGAGCGGGAGACGGGACTCAAACCCGCGACCCTCAGCTTGGAAGGCTAATGCTC
>JBMOKJ010000020.1:0-5869 GCA_049315325.1 Bacteroidales bacterium | reverse complement strand
TAAGAGTCTATTGTACTACTTGTTCTCTATAAAATTATGTCAAGGATCTATCGTTTTGTTCCGCATTTTTAGAGCGAAACGGCTGCAAAGATAATGCTTTTTTATTTTACCAACCAAATCTTTTCAGATTTATTTTGAAAAAATATTTCTCACCATTTTTGTTGTTCTGCCGTTCCCCTGAAAAGCGAGTGCAAAAGTAGTCGGTTTATTCTTTCACTCCAAATCATTTTACCCTAATTTTATGTTAAAAAACATAATCTATTGAATTGCAACCTCAAACCATCGTATTTATTTTTGACAAAGATAGCTTCAGCGGCAGAATCCATATTGTTTTGTAATTTTTATTCGAAAAAACAGATGAGCTTTCTACAATAATTCGTAATATTGCATTGACAATTATACGTTGTAAGGCGTCTATTCATGTTATTATTCACAATCCAGAACATAAACGAATCACCAAATTATATATGATTAACTCAAAAAAAACACAAGTTGCGCCATCTTTGCTTTCAGCAAACTTTGGAAATCTAGAGAAAGATATTGAAATGTTAAACCAAAGTGAGGCAGATTTTATTCACCTTGATATAATGGATGGTGTATTTGTTCCAAACATTTCATTCGGATTTCCTGTATTGGAGTATGTGAATAGACTGAGTAAAAAACCACTCGATGCACATTTGATGGTTGTTGATCCGGGAAAATTCGTAAACGAAGTGAAGAAAATTGGGGCAGAAATAATGACCGTGCATTACGAAGCCTGTACACATTTAGATAGAACCATTCATCAAATTAAGGAGGCGGGAATGAAAGCCGGTGTAAGTTTGAACCCACACACCCCTGTTGATTTATTGGAAAATATCATCAATGACATAGACTTAGTACTGATTATGTCGGTAAATCCAGGCTATGGTAATCAGAAATTCATTCCATATGCACTGGATAAAGTGAGAGCTTTACGCGAACTGATTGACAGAAAAGGAGCAAAAACGGTAATCGAAGTAGATGGTGGTGTGAATCTAGAGACTGGGAAACTACTTGTAGAAGCAGGTGCAGACATATTAGTAGCCGGAAGTTTTGTTTTTAATTCCGCAAACCCAACAGAAACCATTTCTGCATTGTCAAAACTTTGATTTAGTTTAAAATGAATTTGCCCACTATCCATCAGATGCCCTTTCTAAGGTTTCTTCTGCCATTGATAGTGGGCATTGTTGTGTTTAATAGTTTCCCTTCGTTGTGGATTGGTGGTGTAAGCCTTATTCTATCGCTGTTATTTTTCTCAATTTTCTTCCTATATAACAAAGGTAAGCATGCGTTTCGAACTCGCCATCTGTTTGGTGTCGGTGTTGCTTTTGCATTTGTCGGTATTGGAGTTGGGCTGACCTATCTTCAAAGTAAACAGAGTGAGTTTGATTTTCCGAAAGAGAAAGCGGTTTATTCTGTTGAGGTAAAATCGGTTCCACAAGAGAAAGATCGAAGCATTTATTGCCAACTCGAAACTTCGTCAAACAAGAAAATAATTGCCTATTTGCACAAAGATTTGCGAAGTCTTTCGTTGAAACAGGGTGATCACCTTTATATATATAGTGAAGCTCGAGAGTTGAAAAACGCCAACAGACCAAGCGGATTTGATTTCACCACTTACATGAAAAGGCAAGGATTTGCGGCTACGATTTATGTGGACTCGGCGTTTTGGAAGAAAACATCTCAAGTGCGCTCCTTTAATTTAACCTATCTAGCAATGGATTTGCGGGAGAAGATTCTGGAGATATTCCGCTCGTTTGGTTTTCGTGAAAATGAATTTGCTCTGTTAAGTGGTATTACGATAGGGTATCAGGATGCACTGACAACAGAGCAAAAAAGTAATTTTAGCGCAGTGGGATTGTCACATTTGATGGCGGTAAGTGGGATGCAGACGGCAATGATTTATGCCATGCTGTGGTTTTTGCTTGGGTTTATTCCCAAAAACTCGCGCTATTATCGAGTGAAATATGCGACTGTGATTTTGATTCTCTGGATTTTCACCTTTGTGACAGGGCTTTCTGCATCAGTAGTAAGGGCAAGTATTATGTTGTCGGTAATGATGGTGGGCGGGCTGTTTAAACGGCAAGCCATTACGCTCAATTCGATGATGTTTGCAGCCCTCTGTATTTTGTTTTACAATCCGTTTGCGCTTTATGACATTGGGTTTCAGTTGAGTTTTATGGCAGTAATTGCCATTATGTTTTCGCAAGATTTGCTCCGTGACCGATTGGATCGAATGAAAACCATACCGCGCTACTTCGCGGAACTGATTTCGATGACGTTGGCGGCTCAACTTGGCACTTCTCCTTTGAGCATCTATTATTTTCACCAATTTCCCCTTTTGTTTTTGTTTGCAAACCTAATAATCTTGCCCTTCAATGGCATTTTAGTCTATTTGGCTTGTCTTTGCACATTTCTTGCCGCAATAAATTTGCCTCATGCTTGGTTCGATGTCGTTTTGCAAACCATGTTGTCGGCTTTAGATAAAACAACGGATTGGCTTTCGGCGATACCATATGCGCAAATCAAAGAATTAAATCCACCAACCATCACTATTGTACTATTTTACGTCCTTTTAACTTTACTCTTACTTTTTGTTTATCAGAAAAGGTTCAGACTCGCAATTTATTCTCTAGGCATAACTTTGTCAATGCTTGTTGTATTGACATATTACAAGGTGGAAGAGCGAAATCAAAACAAACTATTGATTTACAACGAGTTTGGTAAAAATCGCATTGAATACGTATTTAAAGGGAAGCGGGAGATTCTTGACGTCAAGCAAAAAGCCTTTGTTTTTGAAGGGAAACGGATTTTCGTTCTCGACAAAGACATTAAACATACAACAAGCAAACAACCGCTTCTTTGCGATATCCTGGTTTTAGCAAAAGGATTTAAGGGAACTAAAGAAGACATCGAGCGAATGATTCAATCCAAATTGGTGGTTTTGGATGCTTCGATGAGTCCATATTATCGCGAAAAATTGCGCTCAGAACTGACGAATTACTACGATATGAGTGAAATGGGAGCGTATATTCTTGCAATGTAAAACAAGAATTCGCTCAAAACGCTTGATAAACAATAAACTTTCCAGCACCGTGTAATTTAACGGTAAATGATTCTCCCAAAGCTTCGTTCAGCGTGCCCATCCACCACGAATCGAGGGTGCGGTTTTCGATGGGATAGCGCAAGTTCTCTACCGAAATTGGACAATCGGGAGTGAGTGTAAAGAGGGAAATTTGCTGCCCCACAAACGACGAAAAAGTGCTGCAATATATAATAGGTGTAAATCGTCCAAAATCGGAGATGATTTCGACCGAATCTACCCACTCCAAATACTTATGCAAAAGTGAGATGTTCCCCAATGTATGATCTTCGCGCAAACCAGTTGCTCCGGTGATAAGTATCTTTTTCCATCCTTTGGAAATGGCTAGTTGGACGGCTTTAGTGAGGTCATTCGTATTCTGATCGGGAATATGAATCAGTCTTTCACCCAATGTCTTTTGAATTGAGGTTGGTAGACTGTCTAAATCACCTACCACAAAATCAGGCATTCGTCCGAAATCAATCAGTTTCTGAGCTGCTCCATCGCAACAAATCACAAACGGACTTTCGGATATAAGTCTCCTCACCTCTTCCTTTTCGGGGAAAAGCCCATCGGCAAGTATCAGAACATCGTAGGTCATAGATGACAATAATTGAGTAATTGATTCACTGATTAATTGGCGCTAACTGGTTTTTCGATGCCGGAGTGTTTCCATTTCCAATAGCCATATACCGAAAGCAGTCCGTAAAACAGATACAGCACAACGGTTGGGTAAAGCTGTCGCGTGGCAAACAAGTAAACCGAAACAAAGTTAACAAAAATCCAGACCAACCAATGATCGATGTATTTGCGGGCAACCATCCAGGTGGCAACCACGCTCAACGACGACATCAGTGCATCGCCATACGGCACGGGTGAATCGGTGAACCGAATCAACACTTGCGAAATCACGGCAAAAAGCAATACGGTTATGATTGAAAGAATCGTGATTAATTGGGCACTTGTTTTGTGATAATGAATTTCGTCAATCGACTCCTGCTCATTCTTTTCTGTACCAAAGCGCCATTCCCAAAAACCATACACACTGACAGCCGTGTAATATACGCTCAGCGACATATCGGCATAAAATTTAGACTCGAAGAATACAAAAACATAAACCAGTGATGTAAAAAACCCAACCACCCACATCGATGATTTTTGGCGAATTTCGAGAAAAAGGTAGAGCAGTCCGGAGATGACTCCGAACCACTCTAACACAATGACCTCCCCAACCCCTCCCAAAGAGGGGCTTTAGAAATTATCGTTATACAAACTTCAATTAGCATAAACTACATTCTTTAAAGCCCTCCCCTTCGGGGAGGGTTGGGTGGGGCTTCTTAAAATCTTAACGAAAGACTAGCTAATACATTTGTACCAGCTTGAGGGAAGTATCCATTCTTCAACTTGCGTACACCGCCTTCGTAATAAGAATATGCCCATGCATTGCTTTCGAATTTCGAATTCAAAATATTATTTACCAATATACTCAGACCTATCGATTTGAACCCTTTTGGATTGAAAGTATAACCCAATCGAAGGTTATTCACGAAATATTGGTTCAAAGTACGGCTTTCGTTTCCACTATTATCAATGTATTGTTTGCCTACAAAATTGGATTGCAAAGCAACATCTAATTTTTGATAATTTGCCGAAAAATTACTATTCGCCACTACTTTTGGTGAAAAAGCGATGGGGGTTGTACCCAATTGAGTGGAAATTTGCGCAGGCCAGTTGGTCCAATCATCCACAAATTCTGTGAAATTTTTGATTTCATTTTTGCTAAATGTGGCATTTCCATTCCATTTGAAATTAGGAGAAAACTTCACACCCGCCATCAATTCTACACCAGAGCGGTAGCTCTCAGCAATATTAGTGGTTAATGCTTCACCTACATCGTTGATTTTACCTGTTAGAATCAATTGGTTCTTGTAATCCATAAAATAGAGATTTGCACCAACGGTGAACGACTCATTGGCGAATGTATAACCGACTTCATAATCGACCAACTGCTCCGAAGTCGGAGTTTGGCTATTTACTGCATCAGTATAATTCGAACGAGTAGGTTCGCGATGACCGACTGCTACAGAAGCATACGCCTGACTGTTTTTGTTTATCTGATAAAAAAGACCAGCTTTGGGATTGAAAAAATTGAATGTTTTATGAATATCCAACGTCTGCATACTCATTGTATTCCAATCAAATTTATCATTTAACCCTTTGATTGTATAGTCGATGTAGCGGTACTGCAAATCGGCATACACACTCAAACCTTCTATAATTTGATAGTTGACTTTCGTATAAATATTGGCATCAGATTTGTCACCTTTGCTGCGGTAGAATTCTTTTCCATACGTATAATTTGGATCTACTACAAAATAGTCTTTCACCCACATATTTTTTCCAAAACTGTTTCCTACATAACGATTCGCCCCACCACCAACGGTCGCAGACAAGTGATCGTTTTTGAAATTTAGTGAAAATACAATTCCTCCAAAATCATTGTCCAACCATTTTTGTTGAATTCGGTCTCTTATAGAAATAGTATTCCCATTATAATCGAATGATTTTAATCCATAATTCTCCAATGCTTTTCCATTGTTGGCTTCGGATGTAGAATCTTTGTACTCTTCGTAATACCCAAATCCTTTGGTATAGTGCAACGCAGCATTCAAATTCCAGTTCGGATTGAAAACGTGGGTGAGAATCAATTGGTAATGATTTTGCGTATAGTTGTCTGTTTGATTGTCGTAAAACTTACCATTGCCC
>JBMOKJ010000035.1:0-1511 GCA_049315325.1 Bacteroidales bacterium | reverse complement strand
TAAATCAAAATGCGGATGCAGTAATTTCCGGAATTGAAAACAAAATAACATCAGAGAAATCCGACATTTATGCTATCTATAATTTTGAAAATCAAAAAATTATATTGAAATCAGACCCTATTATCAATAAAGTAATTGTAAGTGATTTAACAGGTAGAACTTTGAAAGTGATTTCTAATTCAGATCAGATTAATACTATTGATGTTGCCGGTTTAACATCATCTGTTTATTTGATTTCAGTTTACAGTAAAAATATATATCTAAAAACAATAAAGGTTATCAAATAGAACTTATATTAATGTGAAGAAAATTTGAAAATATGCTAATTTGAAAATTTGAAAATGCAGTTTAGTAATGATTTACATGAAATATAATGCAACATTAAGAAAAATATAACACTAAAATAAAGATGTCAATATCCAATCGTTTAATCTCTTTTTTCATTATTGCATTTTCTGTTATTGTTACCCTGCAAGCCCAGGTTCCTGCTTTTCCCGGTGCAGGTGGTGGTGGAATGTATGCAAGCGGTGGTCGGGGTGGAAGGGTGATTTATGTTACAACTGTTGCTGATGAAAAAATACCAGGTACCTTTCGCTGGGCTGTTTCGCAAAAAGGACCACGCACCATAATGTTCAAAGTGAGTGGCATTATTGATTTAAAATCCGAACTTAAAATAAATAAAGGCGACTTAACCATTGCCGGACAAACAGCTCCGGGCGATGGAATTTGCTTTAAAGGTTATCCCGTAATAATTGAAGCCGAAAATGTTATTGTACGATTTTTGCGTTTTCGAATGGGCGATCTGAATGCAGTGCAGGACGATGCATTCAAAGGAAATCATTGTAAGAATCTGATAATTGATCATTGTTCCATGAGTTGGAGTACCGACGAATGTGCATCGTTTTACAGTAACGAAAACTTTAGCATGCAATATTGTATCGTTTCCGAAAGTCTGCGAAACTCAGTTCACAAAAAAGGAACACATGGCTATGGTGGCATTTGGGGTGGCAAAAATGCATCGTTTCATCACAATCTAATTGCTCATCACGATAGTCGCAATCCACGTTTCAATGGACTTCGACGTTCGGGATTAAGTTACAATAGTTCAGTTGACGAAGACCGTGTTGATTTTCGGAATAATATAATCTACAACTGGGGAACGCACAGTTCGTATGGTGGCGAAAGTGGAAAATACAATATCGTAGCCAACTATTTCAAAGCCGGTCCGGCAACTAAAACTTCTGTTCGCAATAGAATAACCAACGTAGATATTGATAGCAAACCGGATAGCTGTCCGCCCGGATATGGTAAGTATTTTATTGAGAAAAATTATATCTTTGGATTTAAAGATGTTACAGATGATAACTGGAGAGGTGTTGAAATTGATAAAACAGTAAATCACGACAGTTGTAAAGTGAATATTCCATTTCCATCGTTTCCCATATATGAGCAACCTGCCACGAAAGCATATAACACAATCTTGGTTACAGCCGGTGCTTCGTTGATGCGTG
>JBMOKJ010000034.1:0-1586 GCA_049315325.1 Bacteroidales bacterium | reverse complement strand
AAAGCAGAAACAATTACTTTCTTCGGTGAAAGGATTAGAAATAATAACCATTGACAGACCTGATGAATGTTGCGGTTTTGGTGGTACATTCTGTGTTACCGAGGAAGCTGTTTCGGCAAAGATGGGAAGAGACAAAGTGGCAGATTTTATGAGAAATGGTGCAGAAGTAATTACAGCCGGTGATCAATCCTGTTTAATGCACTTAGAAGGCATGATTAAACGGGAGAAATATCCAATCAAAGTAATGCATTTAGCAGAGATATTAAACACAGTATTGTAAACAGGAACTATGAATCACGCTACAGCAGCTCAAAAATTCATTGCAAATGAGGCTCGTACCAATTGGCACGATAAAGCACTTTGGTTTGTGAGAGCCAAGCGGGATAATGCCATCAAACAAGTAGCTGAATGGGAAGAACTTCGTACATTGGCTTCTCAGATAAAGGCGCATGTAATCTCCAATCTGGATGAACTTTTGGTTCAATTTGAGGAAAATGCGATAAAAAATGGCATGAAGGTTCATTGGGCAAAAGATGCACTGGAGCACAATCAAATTGTGCTAAACATATTGAAAAATAAAGGGGCAAAAATGATGGTAAAAAGTAAGTCGATGCTTACTGAAGAATGTCATTTGAATCCATTTTTAGAGAAAAACGGAATAACAGTTGTCGATACCGATTTAGGTGAACGAATCATTCAGATGAGAAACGAGCCGCCAAGTCATATAGTTTTGCCAGCAATTCATCTTACAAAAGAAGAAGTAGGAGAAACATTTCACGAGCATTTGGGCATAAAAAAAGGTATTACAGACCCCAAAGTTTTGGTTGAAGTGGCTCGTAAACATTTAAGAGAAAAGTTTCTGACTGCTGATGCTGCCATGACAGGCGTCAATTTTGCGATTGCTCAAACTGGTGGATTTGTAGTTTGTACCAACGAGGGAAATGCCGATATGGGGGCGCATTTAAGCAAACTTCATATTGCAAGTATGGGAATTGAAAAGTTGATTCCACGAATTGAGGATTTAGGAGTTTTCACACGCTTGTTAGCCCGCAATGCAACAGGACAACCGGCTACCACTTATACTTCACATTTTATTTCTCCCCAACCGGGACAGGAAATGCATGTAATTATTGTGGATAATGGAAGAAGCAAGCAATTGGGTCGTGAGGATTATCGGAAATCCTTGTATTGTATTCGTTGTGGAGCTTGCATGAACACATGTCCTGTTTATCGTCGAAGCGGAGGTTATAGTTACAGCTATGGTATTCCTGGACCAATTGGGTCAATACTTGCACCGGGTGTAGATGCAAAGAAACATGCTTCAATGACTTTTGCTTCTACTTTGTGTGGTTCGTGTACAGATGTTTGTCCAGTGAAGATTGATATTCATCAACAGTTATACAATTGGAGACAAGATATTACAGAATCGAACAATACCGGAAGTGTAAAGAAAACCATTATGAAAGGAATGGGATTCGTTTTTGCGTCTCCAACTATTTATAGGTTTTCAGGAAATGCTGCCCGATTTGCGTTGAAATACATGCCACGCTTTTTGGTTTACAGTAAAGCAAACCCTTGGGGAAAGC
>JBMOKJ010000033.1:0-1605 GCA_049315325.1 Bacteroidales bacterium | reverse complement strand
TTCAAAGTAGAAAGGCAAATGGTGGAGATGATGCATTGGAAGGACGTATTTTAAGTATTGTTTTTCTGATTGACGAGTTGCAAATCAAAAAAGTTGATAAAAATCTCAAATCCAATGAAAGTACAATCGCCGATTTATTGATAGATAATTTGAATGTAAATTCAGATGAGTTTCGCAATAAAATAAAAGCTTTAATCAAAAAATTGGTGGGAGAAAATGTTCTTATTCAAATCAACGACGAGGTGAAACTTCAAACCAAAGTTAGTGCCGAATGGGAAAAAGAATATATAAAGCAAGTCGTAAAAATTAAAGATAATGGCGATGACCTAATCCAAGGTTTTCGCAAAGAAAAAATGGTGGGGTTCTTTAAAGAAAAAACCAAAACCATTCTGGTGAAACAGGGTAACTCAAAAGAAGTGAGAGCTTTTGAACTTTGGGATAAAACTACTTTCCCCAATACCGATCATAAATTGAACCTTTGGATGCGCGATGGTTGGGACGAAAATGATGTAACTATTTTGAATGAAATACGTGCAGCTGGAAACGATGCGCCATTGGCTTATGTTTATGTAAAAAAACTCCGTGACGCTGAGCTGAAAGAGGATATTGTGAAACATTTGGCTGCCGAACTGACTATAAACGCCATGGGTGTACAAAACACGCCCGAAGGTGAACAAGCCAAGAAGAGTATGGAAACTCGCTTGCGTAATGCTAAAGTTTCAATCGAAGACCTTATTGAACGTATTTGTAATCAGGCAACAGTATATTTGGGTGGTGGTAGCACTGTAGATATAGGAGCGGTAAAAGAAAATATTGAATCGGCATTACACAGTATAGCCGACAGACAATTTCCTGAATTTAAAAGCAAAGCCGATGCCATTGGTTGGGGACAAGCACTTAACAAAGCACTTGCAGGACAACCGGATGCCTTGAATGCAATTGGTTTTGCAGGTGAAATTTTTGCACACCCTGTGGCTACAGAGATTTTGCGATTTATGGGTAACGCCAGCAAACAAGGTAAAGAAATTCGTAACAACTTCGATAAATCGCCTTATGGGTGGAGTCAGGATGCTGTTGATACCATAATTGTGCTACTCAAAAACAGCCAATACATTTCGTGCAACGAAACAAGTTTGATAGTAGCTAAAATAAACAATGCTACTTTCAAAAAAGAAATTCACACCTTGGGTGCTAAAGATAAAATTGCCATTAAACAATTGTTTCAAAGTGCCGAAATTTCATGCCCTGCTACCCAAGAAATTTTCTCACTCTCTAATACTTTTTTGGATAAGCTAAAAAAATTAGCTGATCAAATTAGTGGTGATGCGCCTCGTCCCGAACCTATTAATATCAGTTTCTTAAAGGAAATTGAAAACAAAGAAGGAAACGAAAGATTACTAGCCATTTTGGAGCAAAAAGCCGACTTGCAAGCAAAATATGCCGACTGGACTGAAAAAGCCAACATGGTAAAAGCCCGAGAACCGCAATGGAATTTATTGCGTGAATTATCCAATTTCAGTACTTCTACCGACGATATGGAATTGCTTATTGCTGAGATTAATGCCATTCGCGAGAATAGATTATTGCTGCAAGAGCCCGACCTCA
>JBMOKJ010000032.1:0-1646 GCA_049315325.1 Bacteroidales bacterium | reverse complement strand
TTCTGACTAACGTTAAATTTTGCATTTCATAATCAATCAGTTACGAAACCAAAGTCTGTTGGTTTTAGTTCAAATTTACTGATTTGTTTTTGGATTCTTTTCACAATTCCCTGTTTTCTTTTTTGATCGAGGAAAAGATATTCTGTTGGATTATGATATGGGATTCCTTTTACTACCATATTCCAAATGATTACAGCGAGTTTTCGTGCAGTGGCACTGATTGCTGATACCCTTCCTTTGCGAAAATTAATCCGTTGAAAAAAGTCGCGTAGAGGGGTTGAGTCTTTCAAATTGCCGATGGCATTGGCTGCATTTCTAAGGGCAATTTTAAGTCGGTTGCTTCCACGTGGCACTTTGCTTGAAAGCACTTTTCCACCACTGATTTTATTGTTTGGCGCTATTCTGAGCCAGCTTGAAAAATGCTTTGCAGTCGGAAATTTCTTAATTCCTCCCAGTCCTACTTCACTCATGATCGCTAATACAGTGGAGTAACTCATGCCTTCAATGGCCATCAAATCAACACCTTCGAAGTATTGATAGGATTTTAAGTTTAGATCAATGTTCTTGGGCGTGTTTTTGTTGACTTTTTTGTACGGTTTTGCCTCTAAATGATGCTGCTTTTTGTCGTCATTATTATCGATTATTTTGGAAAGCATTTTTTCGATTTCATCATCGCATTGCATTATTTTTGATTGAAAAACTGCATACATCTCCAGTTCCTGATTCAATGCGAATAAATAGTCTTTTCTACCATTCGAATGCAATGCTTTCGCTATTTCCTGTTCCGACTTATGGCAATTACCATGTCGCAGTGAAGCTAGTTTTGAAGCATCTGTCTCGCCTTGGCAGATGGCTTTTATGATACTCAATCCTGTTAAACCACAAATATCATTTACCACTACATCCAACCGAAGATTTAGCAACCTGAGGTATTTCTGCATCTTTTTTGATGCTGATGCGGATGAATCTAGTAAACCGGCTCTGTGACGACAAAATGTTCGCAACTGTTCAGTAGTTTCATCAGGCAAAAAACTACCCGACAGCATCCCCATGCTGTGTAGTTTCTGAATCCATTGACAATCCTGAATATCAGTCTTTTTACCCTTGATGTTTTTGGTGAATTTTCCATTGCACAAGATTACCTGAAAATCTTCTGAAATCAAGACTGCATATAGCGCTTGCCAATATGTGCCTGTACTCTCCATGGCTACTGTTTGAATACCACTTAATTTAAACCACTCAACAATCTGGTACAAATCTTCATTGAAAACGCCAAATTCACGGTATTCATTCGCTCCTTGTCCAATGGCCACCCAATGCGACCGACTGCCAATATCAACCCCGGCTGCTTTTGGGTTGATAATTTCCATCGTAATTTCTTTTTCCTCCATAATATAATCTACTTTAACAAAAAACTCCTTGGAGATGTGCTTTCGGCATAAGAAAATATTCTGAACGGGGTTCTCGTCTTTGGAATGAGACCACCACTTAAGTCATCACAAACATCTCAACCAGGATTGCGCTCGTGCTTATTAGCAACAGTTTTAAAATCGGCCTTGCAAAGAGTTCTACAAATGTACAACTGTATTGTAAATACCTCCCACGTTAGCTTCGGAAGTCAATGGTTCCGGTATATGAAGGATTGC
>JBMOKJ010000002.1:0-543011 GCA_049315325.1 Bacteroidales bacterium | reverse complement strand
ATAGCGAGTTTGCAACTCGTGATAAGGTTATAAGGTTTGGGGCTGTGGGCTGTATCGTGCTACTAAGGTTAATTGGAAGAAAAATAAGGTTTTTTCTCTTTATCATTACTCCGACCGCGCGGGCTTGATTGGGAAGTCAAAAATTATCTTACCTCCAACCTTAGCTACTAAGGTTCGGAGGAAGAAAAATAAGGTTTTTAACCGCCACACCAAAACAGGTTTCCAAAACCTATTAGCTATAGGTATCTGCCCAACGTGCCGAAAGCCTTCAGATTCTGATAATTATCGATAATAATTTACCTAAATAATTGCCACTACTGATTGGCATATATTCATTTTTAACTGAATCATTGTCAACACTGATTAGCAGACTTTCGGATTTACATATTTCATTGTCACGTCTGATTGGCAGACTTTCATATTTACATAAATCATTGTTACTACTGATTATCGACCTTTCGGATTTACATGTATCATTGCCATAAATTTTATTGAAACTTTCGGAACTAACACCGTCATACAATTTATGACATTATCATAATTATTCCTCATATAATTTGTAGCTGAAGGAAAATTATTTATTAATTTTGAGCGGTATAAACCCTAGAATCGGAATAACGACATGGCAACAATCAACGAACACGACATGGTGCACCGCGAGCTAAAGCGCAAACAGATGGGTGCACTCGAAGTGGCGGCTCGCCTCGGCATAAAATATCAGACCGCTTATAGCATGATGCAGCGCAAATATTACACGTTGTACGAAATGGAGCGCTTCACAAAACTGTGCGAATACAACTTTTTTGCTGAACTTGCCACACAGTTCAACTACCCCGAACCCATCGATACCGACAAAGTCGCCCTCCAAGCGCGCATCAAAGAACTCGAAACAGAGATTGCTGTGCTACGCCGCACCTTCAAAGATTTGATGGGGAAATAATATCTGACTTCGATTCCTACTAGTTTAATTTAGAAATATTTACATTTTTATTGTTTTAGTTGTTGCAGTTGACTATATTTGCGTTATTGAATCATTTCCTTATCAGAAGTTTAAGGTTGTTAGTACGTTACTCTATATATTTAACTCGTATGAAATTTCGCGTCGATTTGCTCGCCCAGCTTTGTAATCGAAAGCCCACATTACGGCTATTGACCCTGTCATTAGCCATGATTAGTACTATTTCTCTATTTTCCCAAAAAATTGAACTCATTTTTTCGAAGGGATTTGGCAAACCCAAAACCATTCAAGTTGAGTTTTGCGATTCGTTGGGATCGAATACACCTACCGCAAATGCCTTTCTACAGAGTGGCAAACTGTTCTTCACGGTTAAACCGAGCGAGGAGCAAACGTGGACGTTGAGCACGAAAGATGTCGATGTCAAAATAAAGGAGTTGAAACTAATTCAGGGCGACAAAATTGTATCGACGCTGCAATCGACAGCTATTATGAATGGGGTGGACGTAGGTGGAGCCATTATCTCTTTTGCGAAGATGGACGTGGATATCACTAAACCGTTCAAAATAAGAATCAAAGAATTGAATTCGGATGACATTGTGATTCCCGAAAAACTGTGGCCAAATTTCGCCATCTACAGTGCATTGATTCGTAAATCGCAGACGGCTTATGCCGCTCACGACTACGCTCAGTCGTTTTTCAACCTTCGCAATCTTTGGAGCAAAGAGAATATTTCGACCTATTTATCGGCGTTTTCGTTCTACAAATCGGCATCCGACAGTATCAATCAATATGCTATTTTGGCAGCAAACTCGTTTTCGAGAAACATTACCGAGCATTACAATGCACTGCAAGTTGATTGTAGCGAATTGGAGATCAACACCATTCACGCGTTGGGCAACAAATACCTCAACGACCTACGCGGTATCGACTCATTTTTCGTGGCTCACAGCACCGAATTCGATGCCAAATCAAAAAGCGAATTGTTGACAAGCATTAGCCAATCTATATCTGTGGATTTGAAGAAAGCCGATGACTACTATGTCAAAAAGAACTTATCGATCTTCGAAACGAGCAATTACCAAGACTACCGATTCACAGTCTACTCCGATTTATTGGCTAAATTGATGACTTCGATTGAGAAAATTTCGGTGATTAATGGATTCGACAGCATTCCATTGGCACAAATAAAGAGCTACAAATCCATCTACAAAGAGATTGCCGATATGAGTTGGGATCGGAATTTCAAGATTGTAGTGCAACTGCTCAATGCCAACATCAAGAAAAACAAGACCCTGTTTAGCGAAGCTGCTCTAGCCAATTTCGCCAACCTCAAATCGACCGAGCCTCAGCCCTATTCGCTTCTTTTTAAAGGATTTAACAGCCTGATTAAAAAAGACAAGAATGCTTTTGCAGACTATGTCAGTCAGAGTATGGCAACCATCACCGACAAGGAATTACTTCTCAATCTAGATCTTTTGACTTCGCTGATGAACGGTAACACGACAAAAAATGAGGAGTTTTGGGGCTTTATTCAGAAAGGATTTGAATCGCAAAGCAACGGCACTCTACAAGAAGCAAAAGGCTACTACGAAAAAGCAGAAAAGCTCTCAAACACAAACGAAGTGCTCTATTTGCTGATGGCTCAAACAAACCTCAAACTGGGTGATCGCTACGGTGCCGAAATCTACTTTAAGCGTGCGAATACAATCAATCCAAAATTCATTCTGTCGAAACTGTATCAAATTGATTTTTTGACCGAGGACAAAGATTACGAAACAGCACTCAATTTCACCAACGAGGCTTTGACAACGAGTCCGTATTGGTACTTCTACTATATGAAGGCGCAATTGCTTCAGTTGACTGGTAAAAACGAAGATGCAAAGGTTATATTGCTGAATAATTGCATCGCCATAAACCCACTCAATTACGAAGAATATTTGCTTTTAGGCGATGTATATAGCAACCTGAACGACTTGAAAAATGCACGCGAAAACTACATGAAAGCAGGCAACATCAAACCAAACGACATAATCTACAAAAAGAAAATGGAAGCACTGAAATTCTTTCAGGTAAAAGCGGTAAAATAACAAAAGAAAGGCGCAAAGAAATTAATCTCTGCGCCTTTCTTTTAAGGGAAATCGCGACTATTTCGCCAAATCGCGAATCACTTTCATTATTTCGGCAGCCAACTCTTCGGCCAATTCCATAGTAGCAGCCTCAGCATACACACGAACAATCGGCTCGGTATTCGACTTGCGAAGGTGAACCCACTTTTCAGGGAAATCAATCTTAACTCCATCAATCGTGTTCACATCGTATTGTGCAAACTGACGTTTCACTTGCTCTAAAACTGCATCTACATTAATATCTGGCGTCAATTCTACCTTCTGTTTAGCAATAAAATAGGGTGGATATGTGGCACGTAACTCACTCACTTTCTTGCCCGATTTAGCTAATTGAGTAAGGAAAAGCGCAATACCAACCAGCGCATCACGTCCATAATGGCTCGCAGGGTAAATTACACCACCATTGCCTTCACCACCAATCACAGCACCTATCTCTTTCATTTTTGCAACAACATTGACCTCACCAACGGCGGCTGCTTGGTAAGTTTGTCCGTGCGATTGAGTGACATCGCGAAGTGCCCGAGTTGAGCTAAGGTTAGAAACCGTATTTCCTGGCGTTTTCGACAAAACATAATCAGAAATCGCAACCAACGTGTATTCTTCGCCAAACATATCTCCGTTCTCGCAAATAATGGCTAAACGATCTACATCAGGATCTACAACAAAACCGACATCGGCTTTTCCTTGCTTCAAAACAGCAGCAATTTCGGTCAAGTGTTCTGGCAGTGGCTCTGGATTGTGTGGAAACTGACCGTTGGGTTCGCAAAACAGTTTTTCGACACGCTTCACGCCTAATGCTGCCAACAATGCTGGAATAGCAGTGCCCCCCACTGAATTCACACAGTCAATCGCAACACTGAAATTAGCTTTACGAATCGCATCCACATCTACCAATTCGAGTGCCAACACACTTTCTATATGTTTTTCTGTAAACGATAAATCTTCAGAAATTTTTCCCAACTCATCTACTGGTGCAAATGAGAATGATTCGTCTTCAGCAATTTTAAGAATGGCTTCCCCTTCCGATGCATTTAAAAATTCACCTTTTTGATTGAGCAATTTCAATGCATTCCACTGTTTTGGATTGTGGCTAGCTGTCAAAATAATTCCACCTGCAGCACCCGCCATCGTCACAGCCAATTCGGTTGTTGGTGTTGTTGCCAATCCGATATTCAATACATCGAATCCCATTCCCGAGAGAGTTCCAACCACAACAGCATTTACCATTTCGCCCGAAATGCGTGCATCGCGACCAACCACAATCGTGTTTTTACCTGTTTTCATCTGACGAATCAGTGTGGCATAAGCCGCCGTAAATTTCACAATATCAAGAGGGTTCAAACCTTCTCCTGCTACACCACCAATGGTACCTCGAATACCTGAAATTGATTTAATAAGTGTCATTCTGTTCTAATTTTTGATTAATAAACCACTTAAAAAAGAGCGGTACAAACTATTATGATTGCACCGCTATTCATTTATATCTGTAAGAAAATATCAATTTTGTAGAGAAAACTTGTAAGTCAGCTCGTTGAAAAAAACTGTATTTACAACCGAAATATCCTCCATATCACTATAGCTTATTTTTGAAGGAATAATCAATTTTACGACAGCTCCATTACCCAAAAATTCCATGGGCGCCTGCAAACCAGGGCAAGAAGATAGCCCAGAACCACTAAAACTAGTCCGTGCCGGATTCAATTTACTATAAACAAACTTGCATGGATCAATAGATTGTATGTTGTCAATGTATGTGTAATCATTCAACAACAAACTTTTTCGAAAACGGTAGGTAACAACAGTTCCTGCAACAGCAGTATCACCCATATTTCCCTTGCTGATAATGGCTAAATATGAACCATTTGACAGTTGCATAATGTGCCTATTTGCTTTTGTGTAAAGCGAATCTTTGTTGAACGGAATCACTACAAAGCTATCAGACAACAGTTTAGAAATATGATCTTTCTCTTCTGCCAAACGCTCAGCATAGGATTTCTCATTGTTGCACGAAGTAAAAATAATGGAAACAAAAACTAAAAGATTTAATAGGAGAATTATTTTTTTCATATTTTTATTATTGAGCTGCCAAAGTTATACAAAGCGAAAGAGTTTTCAACTTTAAAAATGTTAAAGGTTTATCGTTTTAGGCTGTCGTTAGGGAAATATAATGAGGTATCACTTTTTCAAAAAGAGCAATAGCCTCGTCAATGGTCCCATAAAACTCACCTCCGGCTGCATTCATATGTCCACCTCCACCAAAATATTCAGAAGCCACTCTATTCACTGCCAGATTGCCTTTACTTCGAAATGAAATCTTGATTTTCTCCTCATCTTCACGAAAGAAAACGGAACAATTAATTCCTGAAATCGAAAATGGAATATTTACAAATCCTTCTGTATCGCCACGTTTTGCATTGTATTTTTGAAGTTCAGCTTTCGAAAGAGAAATAAGTGCAGTTTGTAATTCTGGATAGATTTTCAGTTTATCCGACAACGAATACCCCATCAATTTCATCCGATCGGCCGAATAATTATGATAAACTTTTTGATAAAGTAGATCTTTCTTTACACCCAATTTCATCAGTTCAGATATAATCACGTAAATTTCGGGATTATCCGAATTATATGTAAATGCACCAGTATCGGTCATCATTGCAACGTAAATTGCTTCTGCGCAAGCCAAATTAATCGACTCAAACATTCCGAAACGGCAAATTAATCGAAACACCAATTCCCCTGTAGAACAGAGTTGGGGATAAGATATCGTTACATCGCAGAAATCTTCGGGATATGGATGATGGTCGACCATAATCTTTTTTGCAGTAGCGTTAACAACTGCTGCCTCCATCGTACTGATACGCTTCTTACCATTAAAATCGAGGCAAAAAATAACCTCGGCTTCTTCGATTAACTGCTTCGCAAAGTCGGTGTATTTATCATAAACAACAACATCTCGAGCCCCTTCCATCCACATCAAGAAATCAGGAAATTCATTTGGAACAATAAGGGAAACCTGCTTGTCTATTTCACTCAAGAAATGGAACAATCCCAACGACGAACCAATAGCATCACCATCGGGAGAAGTATGCGTAACAATAACAATTTTATCGTGATTTTCCACCAATTTCTTGGCTTGTTGTATTTTTTCTTCTGCAATAATCTTTGAAATCATAAGTATATCAATATTTTCGGTAAATGTACAAAATTAAATCAAAAGCATGGTTTAATTCGCTTTAGGGCAACAAAAAAGAGCAGCTAAAAGCTGCTCTTAATTTAAAATTAGTTCAATCATCGAACCGTTTTTTCCTTTTTCGACCGAATACACTCGAGCAAATTGCTTAATAAAATCAACTGTTGTTTTGTTTGGATTCTCTTTTTTTGTTGTGTAAATTACTCGGTGTTTTAATTTTTCTTCTAGTGTAAACCGTTTTTTCATAGGCAATTATAATGTTTTATTTGAGTATATAACGAGACATATTTTAGTTTAGTATATAAAATTGCGAATTTCAATGAAACTTTGTATCTTTCTTATATTCTACCAGATTATCAAAAAGTAAAGCAGTGCCTGATATATAATCTCCTAATTAAATCGGACTTTTCTATCACATTCTATATTGTGTCGTTAACCTTAAGTTTTAATTCGAATAATTTCAATTTCAATTTATTGAATATTAGCATATTAAAGCCAAATTTGGTGCGGAATTAAAATAATTCATGGAGGTAGATAACCTTCCTAAATTTGAATAAAATATGCTCAAAAAACTGTTTTATCATTTTTTTGACTATTTTTGCCACTCCTTTAAGAACAAAAATCGAAAAATTGCATCAAATTTCGACAAACATTTAACTACTCCATAAGTATAGCATGAAATTACTTCAACAAAAGTTAGCTGAATACGACGCACCACAAAGAGCTAAAGCATTAGGCGTTTATCCTTATTTTCGGACTATCGAAAGCGATCAAGATACAACTGTATTGATGAATGGGAAAAAAGTGCTGATGTTTGGTTCAAACAGCTATCTTGGATTAACCAATCACCCTAAAATTAAAGAAGCAGCTATTGCTGCAACAAATAAATATGGTACTGGATGTGCTGGCTCTCGTTTCTTAAATGGCACACTCGATTTGCACATTGAACTTGAAAATCGTTTAGCTAAATTTGTTGGAAAGGAAGAAGCAATTGTTTATTCTACTGGATTTCAGGTAAATGCTGGAGTAGTGTCGTGCTTAACAGGACGTCAAGACTACATTATTTGGGACGAATGCGACCATGCTTCTATTATCGAAGGGAAACGTCTATCGTTTTCTAATCAATTAAAATTCAGACATAACGATATGCATTCGTTGGAGAAAACTCTAAAACGATGCGAGGAAGACAAAATAAAACTAATTGTAGTTGATGGCGTTTTCAGTATGGAAGGCGATCAAGCTCCTCTAAAAGAGATTGTAGCTTTAGCAAAAAAATACAATGCAGCCGTCATGGTAGATGAAGCTCATAGTTTGGGAGTTTTTGGGAAAAATGGTCAAGGACTTTGCAATGCTGATGGCGTGACAGAAGACGTAGACTTGATTATGGGGACATTTAGTAAATCATTTGCTTCAATTGGCGGATTTATTGCTACTGATAAAGTGACAGCTAATTACCTTCGCCATAATTCACGTTCTTATATATTCAGTGCGAGCATCACTCCGGCCTCGACAGCTGCAGCAATGGCAGCATTAGACATTATGGAAGCCGAACCTGAAAGAATCGCTAAACTTTGGGAACTCACTCATTATGCTTTAGATGGATTTCGAAGAATTGGATGTGAAATTGGGCACACAACAACTCCTATTATTCCACTATATGTTCGAGATAACGACAAAACATTTATGGTAACTCGCATGCTTTTCGATGAAGGTATTTTTGTTAATCCTGTTGTTTCTCCAGGTGTTGCACCTAGTGACACACTTATCCGATTCTCTTTAATGGCAACCCACACAAAAGATCAACTTGATTTTGCTTTTGAGAAAATTGAAAAATGCTTCAAACAACTTGGAATTATAAAATAAGAATAAATAGTTAATCGCTATTTAGAAGGTGTTCAACAATTATGTTGCAACACCTTTTTTCTTCTAAATATATATATATTTATAGCCATTTATTTGTTTTTAAAGAAAATAGTTCTAATTTTATGTTTTATTATCAATCAAATTATTTACACCAAAAAAAAACAACTATGAAAAAATGTCTCGCATTAATGCTCCTGTTCAGTTCCTTCATAATAGGATCGGCACAGAATGTAGACCAAAAATGGTCTTTAGAACTCCAACTTGGAAAAAATGAATACTATGGTGATTTACAAAATCAATGGTTATTCAAAGACAAAGTCAAAGATTACCATTATTTGGGAGGTATTGCATTAAATCATTATCTTAACAAATCATTTGATTTAGGTCTCGCTGGAACCTACGGTCGTTGGGCTGGAACAATTCCTAGCTCTAACTACAATACTAGATTTTCTGGGATATTACTAGATGGTTCATTAAATTTGAAACTCAAACTTAATAATGGATATTTCTTAAAAGAAAACGCTAAACTTGCTCCTTTCATTACAGCAGGTATTGGGTATGCAAATTTCAGCAATTATAAGGATAACAAAAACACGAATCCAGAGGCTGGTTCAAATATTATTATCCCTATAGGTGCTGGTTTAAAGTACAATTTAACAAAAAGTATTGCACTACAGTATTTACTAACACACAACTTCAACTTATCTGATAGAAGAGATAATATTTTGAAAATGGATGGAAAGAATGACAATTTCTTAAGACATACGCTTTCGATTGTTTTCTCTTTTGGAACCCCTAAAGATACTGACAAAGATGGTGTAATTGACCGTTTAGACCTCTGCCCTGGAACACCGGCAATGGTTTCGGTAACACCAACAGGTTGTCCTATAGATTCAGATGGTGATGGAGTTGCTGATTACTTAGATAAATGCCCTAATACTGCTACAGGCGTAAAAGTAACTGAAGCTGGATGTCCAGTAGACAGTGACGGAGATGGAATTGAAGATTCTAAAGATAAATGTCCAAATGAAAAAGGTTTAGCAAGCTTAGGAGGCTGCCCTGATGCAGACAAAGACGGCGTTGCAGATAAAAATGATGCTTGCCCAAATACACCTGCAAACGTAAAAGTTGACTCAAAAGGTTGCCCAATCGATACAGATGGCGATGGCATAGCTGATTACCTCGATAAATGTCCAACTGTGAAAGGAACTAAAGAATTTAATGGTTGTCCAGACACAGATGGCGATGGAATTCCAGACAATCTTGATAAATGTCCAACTGTGAAAGGAACTAAAGAGAACAAAGGCTGTCCTGAAATCAAAAAAGAGGTAAAAGAAGTCTTCAAAAAAGCGCTTCAAGGAATTCAGTTCGAAACTGGAAAAGATGTGATTCGTAAAACTTCAAATGCAATTTTGGACAATATTGTTGGTATTATGAAGACGAATCCAGCTTATAAGATTACGATTAATGGTCATACTGATAACGTAGGAAAACCAGAATCTAATCTTGTTCTTTCTCAAAAACGTGCTGATGCAGTTAAAAATTACATGATTGCCAATGGTGTAGCTGCTGAAAGAATGACTGCTGTTGGTTTAGGAGACACTACACCTGTTGCTGATAATGCAACACCAGCTGGTAGAACTCTAAATCGAAGAGTTGAATTTATAGTTGAATTCTAAAAATTTTCTAATATTTTCATAAAAAAAGCCTCTTTGTAGAGGCTTTTTTTATGAAAATATATACGAAATCAAAGTTCATTTACGTTATCTTTTGTTAGTTAGTGCCAAAAACAATTAACAATACTTTACAAATAGACAATTATATTCGTAACTTTTTGTTTACCTTTGAGCATTAAATATTTTACAACACATTTTTCACTAAAGCTTCTACTTAACTAGTTTTAATTCTATGAAAAGAATCGTTATAACCATTTGCATTTTTATTTCCACTCTTTCTACATATGGCCAATCTCTCAGTTTACTTAAAAGCATGAATATTGACAATATTGACGATTCTCAGATTGAACAGCTTATGAGTAAAATGCAATCTGAAGGTGTATCAATGAACCAAATTGACAAATACGCTTCTGCTCAAGGAATGAAGAGCGAGGATATTGCTAAGTTAAAAAAGAGAATTGTGCACTATAATAATGATAAAAATGGAGTCGTAAAACGGAAAAAAGGAAGCAGTAGTGACTTAAACTCGACCTCCAAAGCTTTAGATGTAAACAATAAAGAGTTTGATTTAACTCCTGAAATGCAGCGATATTACGATATCTATTTTGCAAAACAGGACTCCTTAAACAAAGCGAAACCAAAAGTATTTGGTAGTGACATATTCAAAGATGTCACACTTAATTTCGAACCAAATTTAAGATTAGCAACACCGACAGATTACGTTCTAGGGCCTGATGATGAATTGGTAGTTGATGTTTATGGAATGTCGGAAATTAGCCACAAAGTTTTTGTTTCTCCTGAAGGGAACATTAGAATTCCAAATATTGGCATCATTACAGTTGGTGGACTAACCATCAATGAAGCAAAAAAAATAATAACTGCTCGCCTATCCACTATCTATGGCGGCATAAAATCGAAAATTACATTCGTGAGCATTGCTCTCGGTGACATTCGCAGTATTACGGTGAATGTGATTGGAGAGGTTGTTTATCCCGGTTCATATACAATACCTTCTTTAGCTTCAGTTTTTAATGCATTATATCAATGCGGTGGCCCTAAAGAGAGTGGCTCATTCCGTGCTATTCAGATAATTCGCAACAGTAAGGTTATTGCAAACATAGATTTATACGATTTCCTTGTTTCAGGTAAGCAAAACAATCTTCGTCTTCAAGATCAAGATGCAATTAAAGTACTCCCCTACCAAAACAGAGTAACTCTAACCGGAGAAGTTAAAACGCCTGCCATTTTTGAGATGAAAAAAGGAGAAACGCTTCAAGATCTGTTGACGTTTGCAGGCGGATTCTCAGAAAAAGCCTACAGAGAGCGAATAACTGCTAATAGAAACACATTGAAAGAGAAATCAGTGTTGGATATTGCTTATACAGAATATTCAAAATTCACAACTGAACCTGGGGACGAATACAGTGTAGGTAAGTTAATGAATCGCTTTGATAATCGTGTGCAAATAACAGGTGCAATTTATCGCCCTGGCGCGTACGCATTAACACTTGGAATGACTGCTGCTGATCTTATAAAAAAAGCAGAAGGATTAAAAGAAGAAGCATACACATCCAGAGCTATTATCTTCAGAAAGAATTCAATTGGCTTGCCCGAAATGAGTGCATTTTCTCCAAAAAACAGTTTAATTGGCTACGAGACAATATTGCTTCGTAAAGAAGACAGCATTGTTATATCATCGACAGTAGACATGAAAGAGAAGGATTTTGTTTATCTTTCTGGGGAAGTGGTTAATCCTGATAAATACGCCTATGCAGAAGGCATGACTTTAAAAGACCTCATTCTCTTAGGCAGTGGATTTAACACAAAAGCAAATACAAGTGAAGTAGAAGTATTTCGTCAAATCTCCGACGAGAAAGTTCTGAATGAAAACGTAGTAAAAGCCGAATCATTTAAAATCGAGATAAATAAAGATCTTTCTACAAACGACAAACTGTCAGCCTTTAGACTTAAAAGAGAGGACAGAGTAATCGTAAGATCTATTTTTGGTTTTGAAGAGCCTAAAGAAGTGAAAATTGAAGGAGAGGTTCGTGGACCAGGCATTTACATTCTAACTTCTAAAAACCAACGTATTTCAGATTTAATTTACAAAGCCGGTGGAGTTACATCTTACGCCTATCTTTCTGGCGCATTTCTAATTCGTCAACTTGAAAAGAAAGATTCTGAGAAAAAACTCCTTACCCAAGTAGCAAATAATTTGACCACAAAACTTAAAAAACAATCAGAATCGGCAGACTCTGCAAAAGTCAAAAAAGAGCTATTAGCTGAATCTGATATTGTCGGGATAAATTTGGAAAAAATATTAAAACAGCCTGGTTCTGTGTACGATTTAAAATTAGAAGCTGGCGATGAACTTTACATTCCAAAATACTTAGAGACGGTAAAAGTAACAGGTGAAGTGCTTAGGCCAAACACTGTTCGATACGATAAAGGTTTATCCTTCAATGATTATGTGGATGCATCTGGAGGTTATGGTTCAAATGCTTTAATAAAAAAAGGTTATATAATTCAAGCAAATGGTTCAGTAAAAACTGTGAAAAGTTTCTTAGGTATAAAGCGCTACCCAAAAGTAACACCTGGATCGAAAATTGTAATTCCAGAAGAAGCAGAGAAAAAAGGAATGACAACCGCTGAAACAATTAGTATAACCACTAGTATTGTTTCGGTTGCTGCAATAATAGTTACACTATTTAGATAATAACCCTAAAAAAATCATGAATCAGATTAGCAATAAAGAAATAATCGTTATAAAAGACCTTCTTGAAAAACTGCGCGTATATACTGAATTTATTTGGAGCAAACGCTCAATAATTGCCATTTTTGGCCTAATGTTTGGCGTTCTTGGCTTTGTTTCTTCTTTTGTATACCAACCTAAATACAAAGCAACTTTATCCTTTGCTGTACAAGAAAACGATAAAGTTGGAGGTCTATCTAGTTTAGCAAGTCAATTTGGCATTTCACTTGGTGCTGGTGGTGGTGGTATTTTTGGTGGAGATAATATCTACGAAATTTTGATTTCTAGAAAAATGATTGAAGAAGCCCTATTAGCTCCAACGGTTATCGATGGCAAGCGAAGCAATCTTCTAAATCTATATTTGAATACTTATCGTATAAACAAAGATTGGGCAGAGTCTGAAAAAGAAAAAATACGCAATCTAAAGTTCCCTGTTGATCAGAAGCGGTTAGATTTCAGCCGCACTCAAGATAGCATCGTACTCAAAGTGTACAAAATGATTATTGACGATCAATTAGAAGTAACGAAAAGAGATAAGAAGTTGAGCATTGGCGATGTCATTTTTATCTCAAAAAATGAGCAATTATCTAAACTATTTACAGAAAATTTAATGACTGTTGCATCAAAATATTATATAGAATCAAATACCAAAGTGACAAAAATAAACTACGACGCTTTAAAAAGACAAACTGATTCAATTAAGAGCGAGTATGATAGGGCAATAACGCAGAAAGCATACCTGTCTGATATGAATCTTAATACTGTGAGGCAATCCAGCAACATCAACATAATAAAGAAACAGACCGATATTCAAGTGTCGATGGTGGCATATAGTGAGATGAAAAAAAATCTCGAAATTCTAAAGATGAGTTTAATTAGGCAAACGCCTCTAATTGAGATTATCGACCAACCTATTTACCCTCTCAAAAAAATCAGGATTGGGAAATTTATAGGTTTAGGAGTTGGTGGATTTTTTGGTGGGCTCTTAACAATTCTCTACTTTACCTTTTCTTTTTACATCCGTAAAATTAAATTGGCTATGGATAAGTTAGAAAGCTAAAGGTTGACACTTATCCTAATATCTCGTACAAATCTGAATAGTTTTAGCGAATTCAGATAATTCCATACTATGGATCAACACGCACACACAATTAAACATAGCATCTACTTTACCTATTTTTGGATAACCTTGTTATTCGGAGTCTATTTCTATGAATTTATTGGTCTTAAGTTTGTGGATGAACTTCTTGAGGCCATACTTTTAGTGATTTTTTCAATAAGCTTTCTACTTGGTAAAACTGAAAAACTGGGACGAGATATAATCATATTTATTTTTGCATTATTTTTCTACTCATTTTACTCTTTCTATATCCATTCTAATGTCACAAAAGGAATTCTGAGTGACATAATTATACAAATAAAACCATTTACTGCTTTTTTCTGCTTTTATTATGCTAAAATACAATTCAATGCAGAGCAAAAGATAAAGCTAAAATGGACAGTTTATTTACTGTTTCTCTTCTCATTATACACCGTATTAGAAGGAGCAATCAAAGGTGATTTTCAGCACACATTTATGAAGTATTTCGCACATGAGTCGAGGTTCTCTACGGGGCTTGTTGTGCTGGCTTTATTGTACATGTATTGTACTGATTTATCAAAAAGACATATTCTAATTTTTATCTGCATGCTTACATTAGGGTTGCTTTCGGCAAAAGGCAAATTTTTTGGATTCTATGCAGCCTCAGTCATGATTATGATTTTTATGAATAAAGAGATTAATCTAAAATTTAATTTAAAAACAATATCAACGATTCTCGCATTACTATTGATTGTAGGTTGGGCTGCGAGAGACAAAATTCTATTCTATTTTGTAAACTTTAGCATCCAAGACGAAGATTCTTTAGCTAGGCCTATGCTTTACTATGTGTCATTCCTTATTTTATTGGATTATTTCCCATTTGGGAGTGGTTTTGCAAGCTTCGCTACTTCATCCTCAGGAGCATATTACTCTGACATTTATCAGAAATATAATATAGATCAAATGTGGGGACTATCCAAGGATGATCCAATGTTTGTTTCAGACACACATTATCCATCATTAGCCCAATTTGGAGTTATTGGAATTATTCTTTTCTTTGCATTTTGGATTAGAATAGTTAAACAAACAAATTTTCTTAAAAGTAAGACATTAAATCAAAAAAATTATATCTTGATTCTTCTAATCATTATCTTTCTTGGTATTGAGCTAGTAGCAGATGCCACGTTTACATACAACAGAGGTTTTTTTGTGATGATGTTAATGGCTTTACTCCTAAATGAGATGAGATTTCAATCATTAAGTAAAAATATCAAGAAAATTGATGTATAAAACGAATATTATGCAACATAGAGAAAAATCATTCTTTCAAGGATTCCTCATTTACACAGTTGGAAATTTGGGATCCAAGTTTATTAACACAATTCTTTTCCCTATTTTTAGTTTTTACATTTTGCCTAATCAAATGGGCATTTATGACCTTAGTATTGTTCTCATATATCTATTGATCCCTGTGTTTACAATGAATACGAGAGAAAGTGCAATTCGCTTTCTTCTTGACCCAAACTACATTAATGAACGCGATTCTGTAATAAAATACACGATAAAAAATGTCATTAATGGCATCTTCTACTCTTCTATCATTATCGTAATTATTGAGCTTATCCATCCTATGCAATACTTTTGGTGGGTTTTCGTAACATTTATATCTATTCTTATCTACGAAATTGTTGTACAGATTGCCAGAGGAATAGGTCAAACAAAATTATTTGTTGCCTCAGGCATAATGAACACGTTCTTTATTGCTTCAATAAGCATACTCCTCGTTGTTTTTTTCAAATTTGATATTCGTGCCGTATTTTTGGCTAATATTATTTCTAGGATTATTTGCATTTTGATTATAGATTATCGAATTCATTTTATTAATAGTGTATTCAGAACAAAAGGAATTAAGTCGAGCATTGACAAGAGCATGCTAAAATACGCACTACCACTACTCCCTAATTTTATTATGTTTTGGTTAATAGACAATCAGAGCAGAATATTCATTAACAAATACCTTGGTATCGAGCAAAATGGATTGTACGCTATAGTCATTAAATTTTCTAGTATTCTACTCACTTTCTCATATATTTTCTATCAGACTTGGCAAGAATTATCAATCAAATATTATAATTCTGAAGACAGAAACTACTTTTTCACTAAGGTTTTTAACAAATATTATCTTGGACTTTCTCTTGCGGTAATGATAATTGGATTTGGAACAAAATCGATTTATCCATTCATCGTTGATAAAAATTATCACGAAGGTATTGTTTACATTTACCCTCTTCTTGTGTCTGTTGTATTTTATGCCTTAGCGTTTTTTTTGGATATGTCTTACCAATGTTCAAAAGAATCGAAAAGGGCCCTACCATCCATAATTTCTACTGCAATTTTGTCTGTAATTCTTAATTTTTTATTTATTAAGCCCTATGGCATGATGGGAATAACATATGCCCTTATTATTTCTTATCTTTTTCTTACCATCTTCCGCTTCATTGATTCTCAATCTATTATCCCTATAAAACTTCAGAAAGAGTCACTATTTGCAACAATTTTGATTATAATTGGCTGGATTATTAATATAGAAATCTCGAATGTATTTGTGCTATCAGGTATAGCCTTATTGTCTTGTTGCTTTTTCTTATTAATTTTTGGCAAACATGCTCTCCATTACTTTAAAGAAAAAAAAATAAGTAACGCATGAAAATTCTTATCACGGCTCCGAGCCTTGACCCCAAACGTAATGTTAGTGGTATTTCATCAGTTGTACTTAGCATTATTCAGAATTCCAAACAAGAGTATTTTCATTATACATTAGGGAAAGCTGATAATGCTAGTTCTAAAATAAAACGTATCTTTAATACGATCAAATCACTACTTCTATTCCCTATATTCTTAAAAAGAAACAGGATAGATTTGGTTCACGACAATCTACCATTTAATCCCAAAGGGATGGTTCGAGAGGCCATCATTATTCTTTGGAGTCGTTTGCTCAGTGTTCCTATCCTTTTACATGTGCATGGTGGTGAATATTTAATGAAGAAATGTTCAAATCCAATATTATTGTTTATTATTCGCTTTATTTTTTCTTCTGTCAAAAAAGTAATTGTTCTAAGCGAAATAGAGAAACTTTCAATAAAGAATCTGTATAATGTAGATTCAGAAGTTCTGTACAATGCTGTTGACACTAACTTCTACAAACCTTTACGAAGCAGAGAGGAAGGAGAAAAAAAAACTATTATTTTTATTGGAAGATTGCATGAAAGCAAAGGTTTGGAAGACTTACTGGCAGCTTTTAAGATGCTTTATCCAAAGAAGCCTTTCCGTTTTATTCTTTGTGGAGAGGGAAATTTAAAAGCAAATATTGTTAATACACTATCGTCATTTATGGGCGATGATTTCGAATATAAAGGTGTTGTTTCTGGAGATCAAAAAAGAAATATTATACAAAATGCAGATATTTTTGTTTTACCATCGAGATATGGTGAGGGTTTACCAATATCCTTACTTGAAGCAATGTCATGTGGCTTAATTCCTATTACTACGGATGATGCTTCAATGAAATTTATAATTAAAGATGGGGTAAATGGATTCTTTGTCGAGAAAAAAAATTCTTATGACTTAGAGCATAAGCTATTAAAAGTCATAACACTTCCATCTTCTTTTTACGAAAATATTTCAAAAAATGCGCGCGAAAGCATTACAGAAAAATACAATTTAGAAAAATTTATTGCTAATTTAGAGGCCAATTACAATTCAATAAAAAAGGTTATTTAAATTATTGGAATAACTCCAGTTATCAGATATCCAAATCTTTCAAATGACGGTATTTTTTTTGAAGTTCTGGTGCAAAAGAAATAAGTATTTTTTTGATTTAAATTACAAAAACAAAAACATCAAACATTAAACAATAAAACAAATAAATATTCGTTAAAGAGAAAGGATAATAACAACTTTGTAGTTATAAAATTTCTAATATTTTAATTAAAAATAGAGTATTTTACATATTCAATATTATAGAATTTGTATCTTTGTTATAAAAAATTTGAATATTGACGAAGTTTTCTCATTCTAACAAAGGAAACAGATCTAATATAAAACCAGAAACACACTTTTACACTACTATAAAATCAACAAATTAATATGAGTAAAATTCTCGTAACGGGCGGAGCCGGAATGATTGGGTCCAACTTAGTAAAACGCCTAGTGAAAGAGGGTAATGAAGTATTGGTAGTCGACAATCTATGGCGAGGCAAACTTGAATACCTTAACGATGAATCAGGGAAACCTGTAATACCTTTAGACACACATTTCTACAATCGAGACTTAACAATCCCAGAAAGCTGCGACGACTTGGTTCAACTAGTTGAATACGTAGTACATCTAGCTGATATTGTTGCTGGCATCGACTATGTATTTTCGCATCAAGGCGAACTATTTAGACAAAACATCCTCATTAATTCAAATACTATCAATTCCGTTCGCAAATGCAAAGATTCAATTAAAGGATATTTGTATGTAGGGACTGTTTGTAGCTTCCCGCTTACTCGCCAAAACTCACTAAATCCAACTCCACTTCGAGAAGAAGAGCTTTACCCTGCACTTCCTGAATCGGCTTATGGATGGAGCAAATTGATGGGCAATTATGAAACTGAATTAATGGAAAAAGAGACTGGCATTCCTTGTTCTGTTCTTATGTTCCACAACGTATATGGCACTCCATGCGATATTGGACCACGAAGCCAAGTAATTCCAGCCTTAATTAAAAAAGCGATTGACTATCCTGCAAGCCCATTTATCGTATGGGGCAGTGGACTTCAAGGGCGTGCATTCATACATGTGAATGATGTAGTTGATGCCATTGTTCTCTCACTTGAAAAAGGATTAGGCAAAGGAATGATTCAAATCGGACCATCGGTTTGCACTTCCATCAAAGAGATAGCTGAAGTTGTTGTTAAGGTTTCTGGAAAGAATATTCATATTATGTTCGACACCTCTAAACCCGAGGGTGATAAGGCAAGAAGCGCGGACTACAGTAAAGCTAAACGCATCTTGGGTTGGGAACCAAAAGTATCATTAAAGAAAGGAATTCAAGATCAATACAAGTGGGTTGAGAAACAAGTTGAAATTGCAAATAAGTTGTCAATTTGAATGATAGAAATAAGCCTTATTGAATTATATAAGACCTATCATAAAGAAACTGGTCTTTATCGTGTTTTAGAGAAAAAAGGGTGCAAGCATACCCTTTTTTCTTTCTACAATGTTCCAAAAAAAAAATTCAAGAATAAGATTGAAATTATAGTTCAAGAACTAGGGTGTCTTTTTATTTTGAGTTTTCATTTCCACAAATTCCGAAATAAAAAAAATATTTGTCTTGGTGGGCATTATGCCTTTCTTTTTTTTACTAAAGTATTCCCATTTTTTTTATCAAAAGACTACCATTTATTCATTTACAACTTCTACCTTCATAAGCTTGGTAGATATACATTAATAAAAACCATACTTCGCTGGCTTTTGAGTTCAAAAAGTGTTACACTTATCGTACAATCCCCAAATGAGATAAACTACTATTCAAATTTGGTGAAAAACAAGCCAATTTTTGTACCTTATTGCGCTGATTTCAGCCCATTAGTCAATGACACCTTCTCTCAGAAAAAGAAATATCTTTTTACGGGGGGATACACGAACAGAGATTACAAGACTTTTGTACAATGTGTTAAGGAACTACCCTTTATAGATTTTGTAGCTGTGATTTCTGATATTACTTCTGACATTGATAACACCCAAATTCCTGAGAACTTGACACTACTTAAAGAGCTTCACAAAGATGAATTTCATAATCTACTAGCCCATTCTGCAGGAGTAATTATTCCATTAAAAGATGATGTAGGATCTTCGGGTCAAATGTTATCCGTAGCTGCACTATTTTACAATAAGAATGTAGCTTACACTAATTTTTCGACAATAAATTACTATTTTAGCAGTTTCAATATTGGATTTCCTTTTGAAAGTAATAATGTTGAGTCAATGAAAAAAACGATAATACAATTGTGGTCAGATTCAAAAAATGAAAGCAGTTTTAATCAAATCTATTTAAATAATTTTACAACTGAAAAGCGCAACAACGAATTATATAGAATAATTACTTCATCAAATCATAAAATTTATTATGGAGTCTGACAAATCATCTTGGGTTAAAACGAACCATCAATCAGGAAAAAAAAGAGTTCTACTAAATAAAGAACAGTCAAATACTAATCTTACTCAGGTTGCGTTGGGTTTTATTGAGAAAAATACGACCATAGAAAACCACAAACATCCAACCATGGAAGAGTTTTTCTTTATTCTTTCCGGAAACGGTCTTTTCATACTGGAAAGCAAGTCACTATCTGTTTCTCAGAACGATATCATTAGAGTACCTGCCAATTGCGATCATTCAATTGAAGCCATTTCTGATTTGGAGTTTTTATATTGGGGTATAAGCATTTAAACAACAAAAAATGAACAAATATTTCAATGTAAAACTTGAATTCAACAGAGAAATTGTTGACAACACTATAGAATCTACAATAAAAAACAAAGGTAAAGGTTACGTCTGTTCAGTTGAGAGCAATAATCTCACTATTGCAAATCAAAACCCACAATTTAATAGCGTATTAAATGGAGCTTTAGTCAATATTTGTGACGGGTCTGTTTTAGCAAAAATACTGGGGTTAATTCATCGACAAACATTCGATTCGTACATTGGAGCTGACCTTTTCATCGATTACATAAATAAATGTAAATACAATCAATATTTTCTTGGAAATACAAAAGAAGTACTTGATGGATTAAAACAAAACCTGTCAAATATCGACCCTCGAATCTCTGATATGCCATTTGTAGAACTTCCATTCAGAAAAGTTGAAGAATTTGATTATCACTCAATTGCAAACGACATTAACAATTATAAGCCAGATATCATTTGGGTTTCGCTTGGTGCGCCAAAACAAGAACAGTTTATGGCTAATCTACTTCCATATTTGAATCAGGGAGTAATGTTTGGATTTGGTGCCATATTTAACTTTAACTCTAATGTTGGAAATGTAAAGAGAGCTCCTTCTATAATGAGAGAATATAGATTAGAGTGGCTTTATAGAGCTTTCGAAGAACCAAAAAAGAATATCCCTCGTTACATGCGATTCATTTCAGTTTTACCTAGATTAATTTACAAAGAGATATTCTAAAAACCGGAAATATTACTTCAGTGAATCACTCGAAAATAAGATTTTTGATTTACTAATCAAATCCGTTTTCGGGTTTTCTTTTATATATAGTTACACAGAATTACGTTTTGCACATATAGAATTAAAATAACCTTTTTTTACGAAGTTTTCAAGTTTTTTCCGATTCTAATTCTTATTTTTCGAGCATGAGGAGGTGAATTATTTAGAAAATCTAATCATTTGCAAACGAAAAACAGTAAATTTGCAAACTATTCAAATGTGAAATTTATGGCAAAAAAGAGAGGAACTGTTGTTGTAAATACAGAACGATGCAAGGGTTGTAACTTATGTGTAGTAGCATGTCCGACCAATGTTTTGGATTTACAAGGCAAAGAAGTCAACAATAAAGGTTACCATTTTGCTTATATGATTCAAGAAGAAGATTGCATTGGTTGCGCAGCCTGCGGAAGCGTCTGTCCCGATGGATGTATCGATGTCTATAGAAGTAAAGATTAACCCGAAAATCGAACTTATACTTACAAAATTTGTTTATAAGTATCAGTCAATTGAAAAGCTATTTTATGAATGATAATATACAATTATTAAAAGGAAATGAAGCCATTGCACACGCTGCAATTCTTTATGGCGTAGATGGCTACTTTGGCTACCCAATAACACCCCAATCTGAAATTCTCGAAACCTTAATGGATTTGCACCCTTGGGATACTACTGGAATGGTAGTATTACAAGCAGAAAGCGAAGTAGCTGCCATAAATATGGTGTATGGTGGAGCTGGTTGTGGGAAGCGAGTAATGACCTCTTCGTCTAGCCCTGGCATGAGCCTAAAACAGGAAGGTATATCTTATATCGCAGCAGCCGAAATGCCATGTTTAATGATAAATGTTATGAGAGGGGGACCTGGATTAGGGACAATTCAACCTAGTCAATCAGATTACTTCCAAACTGTAAAAGGCGGTGGACACGGCGACTACAAACTCATCACTTTAGCACCAGCATCGGTTCAAGAGATGGCAGATTTTGTTGCGTTAGGGTTCGATTTAGCATTCAAACATCAAACTCCGTCGATGATTTTGACTGATGGAATTATTGGACAAATGATGGAAAAGGTTATTCTCCCTGCACAACAAAAAAGACTAACGGACGAAGAGATAGAAAAACAGACTCCTTGGGCTACTTTAGGAAAGCCAGTTGGTGGTAAACCTCGTGTAATCACGACATTAGAGCTTGACGCTAGCATTATGGAGAACCACAATCTTCATTTGCAAAAAAAATACAGAAATATAGAAGCTACTGAAGTACGCTACGAAGAGATTGAATGCGAAGATGCCGAATATCTGCTCGTTGCGTTTGGATCTTGCGCACGTATTTGTCAAAAAACATTGGAATTAGCTCGTGCAGAAGGCATTAAGGTTGGCATTCTACGTCCGATTACTTTGTGGCCATTTCCTTCCGAAGTATTGAATAAATATGCTGACCACGTAAAAGGGATGCTGACTGTGGAAATGAACGCCGGGCAAATGGTTGAAGATGTGAGACTATCAGTAAATGGTAAAGTAAAAGTTGAACATTATGGTCGATTGGGCGGAATTGTCCCTACACCTGATGACGTATTAGAGGCACTTAAGACTAAGACTTTAGTGTAAATTTTTAATTATAACGACTCCTGACAATGGCAATAGAAATGATAAAAGTAGAAAATTTGGTTTACAAAAAGCCAAAACTACTTAACGACAATGATATGCACTACTGTCCGGGCTGCAGCCATGGCACAGTACACAAAATAGTTGCAGAGGTGATTGAAGAGATGGGGCTTGAAAACATAACCATCGGTGTTGCACCTGTAGGATGTGCGGTTTTCATCTACGAATATCTTGATATTGATTGGCAAGAAGCTGCTCATGGACGAGCTCCAGCGGTTGCAACAGCAATAAAACGTCTTAATCCGAATAAAATGGTCTTCACCTATCAAGGTGATGGAGACTTAGCTGCTATTGGTACTGCAGAAACTATCCACGCATGTAATAGAGGCGAAAACATAGCCATCATTTCAATTAACAATGGGATTTATGGAATGACTGGTGGACAAATGGCACCTACAACGTTACTGGGAATGAAATCATCAACATCCCCAGACGGACGTGATATGGCTAGAGCTGGTTTCCCGCTAAAAATGGCCGATTTGGTCGCTCAGCTTGACGGTGTTTGCTACGTCACAAGACAAGCAGTGCACACAATGCCCGCAGTATTGAAGACAAAAAAAGCCATCCGTAAAGCTTTTGAATATTCACTTCAAAACAAAGGCACATCGATGGTAGAAGTGGTGTCTAGTTGCAGTGCTGGTTGGAAAATGACCCCTCAAGAAGCCAACGACTGGATGAGAGATAATATGTTTCTTCACTATCCACTTGGCGATTTGAAAGATAAACAATAAACTCTTAGTCAAAGTTATTCACTTACGACTTACGACTTTTAACTTACGACTACTAAAGAAATGACAGAAGAACTAATTATAGCTGGATTTGGAGGACAAGGTGTTCTTTCGATGGGTAAAATTCTGGCCTACTCTGGTTTAATGGAAGATAAAGAGGTTAGCTGGATGCCATCATACGGGCCAGAGCAACGTGGTGGAACAGCCAATGTATCGGTGATCATTAGCGACAAAAGAGTAAGCTCTCCAGTTTTAAACAGCTTTGACACTGCGATTATTCTGAATCAGCCCTCTATGGAGAAATTCGAAAAGCAGGTAAAACCTGGCGGAATTTTGATTTACGATAGCTACGGAATCCATCAACCACCGACTCGCAAAGACATCATTATCTATAAAATAGAAGCAATGGATGCGTCTATGGCGATGCAAAATACCAAATCGTTCAATATGATTGTATTGGGTGGTTATCTGAAAATAAAACCTATAGTCACACTAGAAAACGTACTTCTTGGATTAAAAAAATCACTTCCAGAACGACACCATAAGTTACTGTCAATGAATGAAAAAGCAATTCTGAAAGGCATGGAAATTATTGACCTAGTCAGCGAAAGCAATCAATAAAAAAAGGAGCAAATGCTCCTTTTCTATTTTATATCAAATTCATCTGCATCTTTCCAAACTGCAAAAGAAGCTCTTAATTTCTCCATTGCTGAATAAGAAAGTGAAACAGTCTCTAATTGCTCTTCGCCTCCAAATTTAACAAGCTCTTCCCCTCGTGGATTGATAACTACAGATTGACCAACATATTTCAAGCCCATTCCATCTAAGCCAATCCGATTAACGCCACAAACGTACGCCATATTTTCGATTGCACGAGCTTTAAGTAGGACATCCCAAACCTTAACCCGTGGTGCTGGCCAGTTAGCCACATAAATCAACAAATCGTACTCGTTATTTCGATTCCGAGCCCAAACGGGGAAGCGCAAATCGTAACAAATCAACAAACATATATTCCAGCCTAAATAATTGACAATTGTTCTTTTGCTGCCACCAGTGTAATGCTTGGGTTCATCACCCATTCTGAATAGGTGTCGTTTGTCGTAAAAAGTAGTTTCACCCTGAGGTGTAATAAAGAAGCCACGATTAAAAAAGGTGTTATCTACCTTTGCTACAAAACTTCCTGTTATGGCAAAGTTATACGCTTTTGAAGCATCAAGCAGAAAAGAGATAGTTCTTCCATCATTTGTTTCAGCAAAGGCTTCGGGATTCATTGTAAAACCTGTCGAAAACATTTCAGGTAAAACAACTAAATCTGTTTTGCCAGCTAAATCAGCGAATTTGAAAAACAAACAGTCCAAATTTGCTTTAACATTCTCCCACGATATGTCGTACTGTAAAAGAGTGACTCTCAAAGATTCCATAATTTCAGGATTAAATTTCGCCAATACTAAATTTCTCGGGATGGCATGCCACTACATTTTGATAATGTAATCTTATTTCACGCAAATCTTTTTCTTCATCACCAGTTGGTACAAAAACACGATTCACACCAACCGTTTTCGATCCATAATCGAATGTAACCAACACAATTGGCACTTGTGCTTTCAGTGCAATAAAGTAGAACCCTTTTTTCCAATTGGGAATCAGTTTACGGGTGCCTTCGGGCGTAATTGCCAGTTGAAACCGATCTCTAACCAAAAACTCATTTGCCAGTATATCGGTTAGTTCTCCACTTTTACTCCGATCGACAGGTACACCGCCAATTGAAGTAAAAAACAAATTGAATGGAAAAAAAAACCAACTGTTTTTGATCAAAAAAGAAGCAGTTTTCCCGATTGAAGTATAAAAAAGTTTTCCAATCACAAAATCCCAATTGCTGGTATGCGGCGCAACACAAATGATGCATTTTTCAGGAAAATCAACAGTTACAACTGATTTCCAACCTGCGCACTTCAACAACAATTGACTGATAACCCTTTTCATTTATTCAATGCATTCATTCTATCAAATAGCGTATGAGCTTCTGAAACTACATCTTTTGATAGTTTAGTATAATACGCCTTTACAAGCTTTTTATCGTCCTTAGCCCCACAGCCATGAACTCGACTCAGAAATTCGCTTTGAAATTCCAAAATGTCGTCTAACAGTTTCTCTGCATCATCCACATTTGTATTGGGTATTAACTCTTTAAACATTAAACACTCCGTAAACAGCGATGCTGTGACAGTGTGTATTGCCTTTTTAAGCTCTCTTTTGTTTGCCATAATACTTTATTTTGGTTTTATTATTTACAAATATAATGCATAAATCAAGACGTTGGCAAAACTTTTTATTTAACGTCTGTATGAAAATCACTTCATCCAACTGATTCTTCATTTCATCTGAAAATATTATAGGTTGAGGCAAATAATTCGGAACTTTGTCATACGTTAATCAAAATGTTCACAAAATAGCCTATTTATTAGACAAATGAAAAATAAATTAGGCTTTTTATTGCATAAAATCAAAGTTCAGCAGCTATAATATCTAATTTAGAAAGTTGAATTTGCTTAAAATCAATTTTTTCTCGTCAAAGTTTCGTACTTTTGTGGAAAATTTAACGAGTTAGCTATCAATAAATCAATTTAATAATGGAATATATTTCACCCGACTATATTTTCGAGGTAAGTTGGGAGGTTTGCAATAAAATTGGTGGAATTTACACCGTTTTATCCACTAGAGCGAAAACATTACAAAAAAGCCACAAAGATAAAATCATATTCATAGGCCCTGATGTTTGGCCAGAAGGTTCAAATCCATTCTTTATCGAATCGAAAACCCCACTTCAAGCGTGGAAAAAGATTGTAGAAAAAGAGGGAATTAATGTAAGAGTTGGTCGTTGGGACATCCCCGGAAAGCCAATCGCTATTTTGGTCGATTTTCAACCCTTCTTTGAGCAAAAAGATGATCTTTATGGCAAAATGTGGGAGTGGTACCAAGTGGAATCGCTCTATGGATATGGTGACTACGACGAAGCATGCGTATTTGCCTATGCATCAGCTCTAGTAATTGAAAGTCTTTACAAATTCATCGGAGGAGAAGCACAAAAGACAGTAGCACACTTCAATGAATGGACTACTGGAATGGGAGCACTTCACGTTCAAAAGAAATGTCCTAAAATTGGGACTCTCTTCACTACACACGCCACATCCATAGGGCGTTCTATTGCTGGAAATAACCTACCCCTTTACGATAAACTTGCTCATTACAATGGTGATCAAATGTCGCACCAACTCAATATGGTGGCCAAACATTCGATTGAGAAGCAAACAGCACATTATGTCGATTGTTTCACTACTGTAAGCGACATCACAGCAGTTGAGTGCGAAAAGCTACTCGACAGGAAAGTGGATGTAGTTACACCAAATGGTTTTGAGCGCGATTTTGTTCCTAAAAAAGGACATTTTGGACTGAAACGCGATCATGCTAGACATCTGCTCTCAAGCGTAGTTGAAAAGTTAACTGGAACGAAACCAAAAGAAGATGCTCTCTTTGTAGCAACTGGTGGCAGATACGAATACAAGAATAAAGGCATTGATCTGTTTATTGATGCTTTACACCGTCTGAAAGAATCGGGAGAATTAAAGAAAGAGGTTTATGCATTTATTCTAGTGCCAGCTCACGTCAAAGAGGCTCGGAAAGACCTGTTAGACCGTTGCATTGGACACGACAAAAAGAAAAAAGCGCTGGATCAGCCAATTATCACTCACTGGTTGCATAATATTGAACAAGACAACGTTTGCAATCAACTAAAATGGTTGAATTTCAATAACGAGAAGGGTGACAAAGTGAAAGTTGTCTTTGTTCCAATTTACCTTACTGGAAACGATGCCATTTTCAAGGAGTCGTATTACGATTTATTGATTGGGATGGATGCAACTGTTTTCCCTTCATATTATGAGCCTTGGGGTTATACTCCACTCGAAAGTATTGCGTTTTCTATTCCAACCATCACAACTTCTTTATCGGGTTTTGGGGCATGGGCTCAAAAGAAAACTGGCTCAATAGCTATTGAAAGTGGCGTTTCAGTGATTGAACGCACAGATTATAATCAAATAGAGGTTTCGGAAAAGATAAAAAATGATTTATTGAAATTAACAAAATTGTCAGATAAGGAGATGAATGCCATTCGTGAAAGTGCATTTGCACTTGCAACCGAGGCTGATTGGGACCACTTTATCAAATTTTACACCGAAGCTTATCACATTGCTTTGAAAAATAAATTCATCGTTTAGAATTCAAAAATATTAGTATAAAATTAAAACTCTCAGTGTATGAAAGTAAAAGTTAGTAGTGCAAATACTCCTGTATGGAGAGACATTACCGTTAAATCAAATTTGCCAAGCGAATTGTCAAAATTATCAGAAATTGCTAAAAACATTTGGTGGGTTTGGAATTACGATGCAAAAGGGCTTTTCGCCTCTATTGATCCAAAACTTTGGACAAAAACAGAGCACAATCCTGTATTGCTTCTCGAAAAAGTGGGATACGAAAGATTGAATGAACTTCGCATAGATAAGTCTTTCATAGCCCGCATGGATGAAGTGTACAATGAATTCAGAACATATGTTGATGTAAAACCTGACAAGAAAAAACCATCTATTGCCTATTTCAGTATGGAATATGGTTTGACAAACGTATTGAAGATTTACTCTGGTGGTTTGGGTGTATTAGCAGGTGACTATTTAAAAGAGGCAAGCGATTGTAACATTAATCTTACAGCTGTAGGATTTATGTATCGTTATGGTTACTTCACACAAGCTCTTTCAATGGAAGGACAGCAAGTAGCGCAATACGATGTACAAAACTTTGCCCATCAACCTGTTGAGCAAATGTTTGAAGCAAACGGTGCTCCAATGATCCTCGAAGTACCTTTCCCCGATCGTATTGTATATTCAAATATTTGGCGTGTAAATGTTGGGCGTATTAGTCTTTATCTTCTTGATACTGACGTGGCTCAAAACAGTGAATGGGATAAATCAATCACTCACCAGCTATATGGTGGAGATTGGGAAAACCGTATGAAACAAGAGTACTTGCTCGGAGTGGGTGGTATCTTGTTACTCAACAAATTAGGTATCAAAAAAGAAGTTTACCACTGCAACGAAGGTCATGCAGCATTGATTAATGCTCAACGTTTGGCAGACTTTATCCAAAACGATGGATTGTCGTTCCCAGTTGCTCTTGAATTGGTTCGTTCTTCGTCACTTTACACTGTTCACACACCAGTTCCTGCTGGACATGACAGTTTCGAAGAGGGATTGTTTGGAAAATACATGGGTCATTTCCCTGAAAAATTAGGTATCTCGTGGCAAGATTTCGTGGACATGGGTCGTGAGCATCCAGGAACTAACGAGAAATTCTCGATGAGTGCTTTTGCTTGCAACACTTGTCAAGAAGTAAATGGCGTTAGTGAACTTCATGGACGTGTTTCTCAAGAGATGTTCAACCCAATTTGGAAAGGCTATTTCCCTGAAGAATTGCACGTTGGATACGTGACCAATGGTGTTCACATGCCTACATGGGCTGCTGCCGATTGGCAAAAATTCTTTAAACAAGAGATGCCTACTGAACTTTGGAAAGATCAATCGAATCAAAAATTGTGGGAACCAATCTACAAAGTTGGTGATGAAAAAATTTGGAACGTAAGAACCACACTAAAAAATAAGTTGATTTCGTACATCAGAAACCAATTCAAAGATCAATGGTTGAAAAACCAGGGTGATCCATCGAAAGTGGTATCGATTATGGACAACATCAATCCGAATGCTTTGATTATCGGGTTTGGTCGTCGTTTTGCAACCTACAAACGCGCGCACTTATTGTTTACCGACTTAGAGCGTCTTTCAAAAATCGTGAACAACGAAAAATTCCCAGTGTTGTTTTTCTTCACAGGCAAAGCTCACCCTGCAGATGGAGGTGGTCAAGCATTAATCAAACACATTGTCGAAATCTCTCGTCGTCCTGAATTCTTAGGCAAAATCATTTTCCTCGAAAACTACGATATGTTGTTGGCAAAACGCCTTGTTTCGGGAGTTGATATTTGGTTAAACACTCCTACCCGTCCGCTTGAAGCATCGGGTACATCAGGCGAAAAAGCTGAGATGAACGGTGTGCTAAACCTCTCAGTTAAAGATGGTTGGTGGTATGAAGGCTACCGTGAGGGAGCTGGTTGGGCATTGACAGAACACAGAACTTACCAAGATCAAAATCACCAAGATCAACTCGATGCTGCGACAATCTACGCTATGCTCGAAAATGATATTATTCCACTTTACTACGCTAAAAACAGCAAAGGATTCTCTCCTGAGTGGATTCAATATATCAAGAAATCGTTCGTTGAAATCGCGCCTGACTACACCACAAAACGTATGTTGGACGACTACATCAGCCGTTTCTACAGCAAACTTCAAAAACGCTCGGCTTCGTTGAAAGCAAACAATTGCGAAAAAGCTCGTGCTATCGCTGAGTGGAAAGAGGATTTTGTTTCTAAATGGGACGGCGTTGAAGTTGTTTCAATCACTTCGCAAGAGGAGTTGGCGAAACTGGCAGCTGTAAACGAAGAATACACCATGGATATTGTAATTGATCCGAAAGGACTTCAAAACAAAATTAGTGTTGAAGCAGTAGTAATCGGACTCGAAGATGGCAAGCAAAAAGTAATCAGCGTGAATGAGTTCAAATTAGCTAAAGTTGATGGTAATCTATATCATTATCAATTAGTTAACAAGATTCAGAATTCAGGCGAATACAAATATGCATTCCGTATTTTCCCAAAAAATGAAGATCTTCCACACCGTCAGGATTTCTGCTACGTGCGTTGGATCTAATTCATTCAGACCTTGATATTGAAAGTGCTGCTCTACGGAGTGGCACTTTTTTTGGCATAAAAAAGGGCTCAAGATGAAATTATGGTGGGAAATCAAATGAGATTAAATAATTTTTGAAACAATTGCATCTATATGACCATTTATCGCTACCGCGGGTCTTACGTTTTTTTGGCGCAAAAAAAGTAAGCCAAAAAACATTGTCGAAATAACTCGCTCAATCGTCCATACAACATTTTTCTTTGTAATACCATTTGCAGTTGGACTCACTCACTCTACAGGATTTCGACGTTTGGTATTTGTGTTTGTCCCCACCGGGACTTGCGATTGAGATTTTTTGTTTTTATCTCTTCATCTTGAATAAAACTTGAAAGTCAGCAGACTCTCCATCCGCCTTGGAGAAAAAGCGTATAAAAAATGGAAGAAACGGAGCGTAAAAATCACCCTTGTTTGAGACTTGACTTATTTCGTCAAGTTGAGTTTGGGTGGTTTTAGCGAAGTGATGCCATTTTTAGCTTTTTATCCACAGCGGCGGCATTTTTTGTTTACTTTTTTTTGCTGCAGAAAAAAAGTAAAGGGAATACGCTTCAATAAATTGTAGTTGCTTTCTATTTAATATTTCAAAAAATACTTTTCCATTAGAGATTAACAACAACCATAATTTCATCTTGAGCCAAAAAAAGGGCAAAACTAATAAGTTCTGCCCTTTCTTTTTGAAATGCGCTAAGCGCATCTGATCCAATTAAAATCGATTATTGTTGACGGTAAGTATCGAGATTATCCACAGCAAAATGGTGAATAAAGTCGGCATGACCAACTAACTGTGCTTCGCCGTAATTGATATAAACTTCTGCCGAGCGACGGAAAGACTCGTTGCGTGAAGCGTCGAGCAACAACAAATAGCTCATAATGATGTGTCCAGCCATTTCGACTAAACGACGTGCATGGAAATCGATGTACTCGTTATCATTTGCTGCTTTTACTTTTTCAGTTGTCTCTTCGAAAATAGAAGTCATCTCAATCAAACGATTGCGAAAACTAAGTAATTCGGGAGAGAAATCAGAAGCCTCGTATTCGCGAATCATCGACACGTAATTCCCAGTGGTGACGTGGCGAATAGCTGCGACAACCTGCAATTGAGTCGTTCCTTCGTAAATAGAAGTGATACGTGCATCGCGATAGATTCGTTCGCAAGCATAATCTTTCATAAAACCAGAACCACCGTGAATCTGAATCGCATCGTAAGCATTTTGATTTGAGAATTCACTCGCCATTCCTTTACCAAGAGGTGTGCAAGCATCGGCCATTTTCTGATATCTCTTCATTTCGGTGCGTTCTTCCGGCGTCAGTTTACGCTCTTTCGAAATATCCTCCATCACTTTGTAAATATCCACAAAACGGGTTGTTTCATACAGCAAGGTGCGCGATGCATCGAGTTTTGCTTTCATAATAGACAACATCTCGTAAACTGCAGGAAACTCAATAATCGGTTTGCCGAATTGAGAGCGATCACGAGCATAAGCCAAAGCTTCGCGGTAAGCTGCTTCACAAAGTCCGACAGATTGTGCTGTGATACCCAAACGAGCACTGTTCATCAACGCCATAACGTATTTGATCAAACCCATTTTACGGTCGCCACACAATTCTGCTTTTGCGTTGCGGAAAACCAATTCACACGTTGGTGAACCTTTGATACCCATTTTATTCTCGATACGACGCACGGTCACACCGCCATCGTTTTTGTCATACAAAAACATAGACAATCCACGACCATCTTTGGTTCCATCTTCAGAACGTGCTAAAACGAGCGAAATGTGTCCATCTCCATTGGTTATGAAGCGTTTAACGCCATTCAAATACCAATTTCCATCTTCGTTATTGTAGCTTGCGCGCAACATTACGGCTTGTAAATCGGAACCTGCATCAGGTTCTGTCAAGTCCATCGCCATCGTCTCACCAGCACAAACGCGTGGAAGGTATTTTTTGCGTTGATCTTCGTTTGCAAACTCGTAAATGGTTTCGGCGCAATCCTGCAAACCCCAAATATTTACAAAACCAGCATCGGCACGGCTAACCATATCGGCTGCCATAATGTATGGAACAAGCGAGAAGTTCATTCCATTGTAGCGGCGAGGCAACGAGATTCCCATCAATCCTGCTTTAATCAGCGCATCGAGGTTCACTTGTGTTCCTTTTGCATAAACAACGTGGCCATCCACAACGTGAGGGCCTTCGTGGTCGATACTTTCGGCATTTGGAGCCACAATATCAGCACAGATTTCGCCTACAATTTCGAGCACTTTCTCGTAGCTGTCCATTGCATCTTCGAAGTCAATCGGTGCATAATCAAACTTTTGCGCATCGCTATAGCCGCGTTCGCGCAACTCCACAATCCGACTCATCAGTGGGTGAGTCAAATGGTGTTTTAGGTCGGTATTATCAAAATAGTAATTTGCCATTTTTTTTAGAAGTTATCGGGAGTTAAAAGACCTATGGAAGTTTTGAGTTCCAATTTTCTTATTTTCCCGTGATTAATATTCAGTTTTTGAATGATTGAGTTTAAAGAGCAGTTTTCAGTTATCAATTCTCTAACTTCTTAGCGAAGCGATAACTTCTTCTGACTTCCTTAACTCCCCAATCCTTATTTACTGTTCTTTTTGTAATATTTAATCATCTTTGGAATCACATCTTCAACCGTTCCGTTGATCACATAATCAGCAATTTGGTTGATTGGCGCCTGCTCATCGTTATTGATGGAGATGATAATGGCACTCTCTTGCATACCTGCAATGTGCTGAATTTGCCCTGAAATACCACAAGCAATGTAGAGTTTCGGACGTACAGTGACTCCAGTTTGACCAATTTGACGTTCGTGATCCGAATATCCAGCATCAACCGCTGCACGTGAAGCTCCAACTTCACCGCCGATTGTAGCAGCTAAATCATCGAGTAATTTAAAGTTCTCTTTCGAGCCAACACCATAACCACCTGCAACAATAATTGGCGATGCTTTGAGGTTAACTTTCGATTTCTCTATGTGACGTTCGATAATGTCAATCACGAAATCTGTTTTCGAAACGTATTTACTCACATCGAGTTTCACCACTTCACCCTTGTGGTTTGGTTTGTAGAGTTCTTTTTTCATCACGCCTTCGCGCACCGTAGCCATTTGCGGACGACAGTCTGGATTGACAATCGTAGCCACAATGTTCCCCCCAAATGCAGGACGGATTTGCAACAGAAGATCTTTGTACGTCTTATTCTCTTTTTTCTCTTCGTGATCACCAATCTCGAGGGCTGTACAATCGGCAGTCAAGCCACTGTGCAACGCAGACGAAACACGAGGACCCAAATCGCGTCCAATACTGGTAGCGCCCAATAGACATGCCTGTGGTTTTTGTTCCTTAAACAAATTAATCATCACCGATGAATGCGGCAATGTAGAGAATGGATAGAGGCGAGCATCGTCTGCAACAAACACAGTATCAGCTCCATAAGGAATAATCTGGCTCTCTATTCCGTCCAGATTTGAGCCAACCACCAGTGCCTCTAACTTGCACTTTAGTTGATTGGCGAGGCTGCGACCTTTGGTCAGCAACTCAAGACTCACATCGCTTACGATGCCGTCTTCAATTTCGCAATATACAAATAGATTGTTCATTTAATTTTAGAATTAATCGGAAGGTAAGAAGTTTTCGGGAGTTATCGGGAGTTATCGGAATAATTGCCGCACTTCACTCTTCCATATTAAAATTATTTTTTACTTTTTTTTTGTCGTTGAATGATTGTAGTACAATAGGAATTCAGAAGTTTACTCGCATCTTCAAGTTTAAATTTCAAAACATTATTCTGCTCACCATTTATGTATCCTAGGTCATTTGATAGGATGATATAATATCTACACTCCTCCAAACTACCTTGGGAAATATTGAAGAATCTAAGTTTTTCGAGAGACGAACGTCTTTTGTAGCCCTCCGCCTGATTTGCAGCTATGGAAACAGCAGCTCTTCTGAATTGAGAAGTTAAACCGAAAACCTCATCTTTAGGAAATGATTTTGTCACTTTATAAACTTCAAGCACAAAAGAATGCGCCCTTTGCCACATAATCAAATCTGTAAAACTAGTAGTATTCATATTCTTAACTTCTTGAACTCCCTTAACTTCCGATAACTTCTCAACTTCTTAACTTCAAACGAAGCATTAACTTCTTAATTCCTCTTTTCTCACCCAATCGTGTGATTCTCAATCAATTCGAACATCAAATGGTCGATATCTAAATCGGAAGACGAAAGGATCAGGTTTTCTTTTGCCTGAAATACCACGTTTTCGACTTTCTTCACCTTTGTTGGTGAACCCGAAAGACCAACTTGTACCAAATCAGCATTTACATCTGCCACTCCCCACTCTACCAAATTGAGGTATGGGCGGCTATCGAACATATCGGTATAGTCAACATTTGCATTCTGCTTTTCGGTAATGGTTTTCGCGTATTTGTATTTCATTACACGCTTTGCATTGCGTGGTCGGCAATCCGCTGCTGTTCCATTAACTGTGAGCAACAATGGCATTTTTCCTACTACCACTTCTACTCCACTCTCTAGGCGACGTTTTACGCGAAGTTTGCCACCTTTTACAGTATCAATCTCTTCTGCATACGTGATTTGTGGAATACCAAGTTTTTCAGCTACTTGTGGTCCAACCTGAGCCGTATCGCCATCGATTGCTTGACGGCCACAAACGATGACATCAAAAGCACCCATTTTGCGAATGGCACACGCCAAAGCATACGAAGTTGCTAATGTATCGGCACCTGCAAAGGCGCGGTCGGTGAGTAACACACCACCATCGGCTCCACGGTACAAACCTTCGCGGATAATCTCTGCAGCACGACCAGGGCCCATCGTGAGTAGATGGATGGTTGATCCTGGATTTTTCTCTTTAAGTTGTAAAGCCTGCTCTAACGCATTCAAATCTTCTGGATTGAAGATTGCCGGCAGCGCAGCGCGATTCACCGTTCCATCGGCTTTCATCGCGTCTTTCCCTACATTTCTTGTGTCAGGAACTTGTTTTGCTAAAACAATGATTTTTAGACTCATTGATGATTAAATTTAGGTTATAAAATACCTCCCCAACCCCTCCAAAGGAGTGGCTAAGAGTTCGTTGATTTTGTATTTGTTCCCAGCCTGATTTCCATTTTTCTTTTTCGGAATTGACTGGTCTCCATATTTCGATTTTTAACACAAAAGCGTGGAAGTAAACTGGTGATAGATTTGTCATTATATCAACTGTTTCGCTACCGCGGGTTTTACTTTTTTTTGGCGCAAAAAAAAGTAAACAAAAAAAACATTGTCGAAATAACTCGCTCAATCGTCCATACAGCCTATTACATAAAATTTACAGTTGCAGCTGGACTCTCTCACTCTACAAGATTTCGACGTTTGGTATTTGTGTTTGTCCCCGCTGGGACTTGCGATTATAGATTGTCAAAAATTGATTCTTGTTCTTTTTAAAATCTATCTAACATTATAGGGCTTATATCTCTTTAAAAATTTCGCTCACGGTTGGGTGAGGGAAAACGGTGCGCTGCCATTGCGTCAGTGTTAATCGAGCACTAATAGCCATAGCTGCGAGCGCAATCAATTCAGATGCTGGATTTCCTAAAATATGGACTCCAATCACTCTGTCGGTTGCATCAAGTACAACTTTAAACAAACCATTAAACAGCTCGTTTTCGGCGACAAAACGTCCTGAGAAAGTCATTGGATTCTTTTTTACCGTACACGCTATGAGTTTTGATTTCGCACTCTCTTCTGTTTCGCCGATACCCGCAACTTCGGGATTAGTATAAACAACAGCAGGGACTGCGTTGTAGCTCATCCTATCGGTTTTACCCAAAATATGATTAACCGCCACTTCAGCTTCACGAACTGCAGTATGAGCGAGTAAAGAAAAACCAGTCACATCGCCACACGCATAAATATTGGGATGCGACGTTTGCATTTGTTCGTTCACTGCAAGACCACTTTTATTGCGCTTTAGTTGAATATTCTCGAGGCCAAAACCAGTGAGCACCGCACGACGACCAACGCTTAGTAAAATTTGGCTAGCTTCTAATAATGATTTTTCACCGTCAACCTCCACTTCCACAACAGAATCGGAGACTGCAACCACTTTGGTTGAAAGCATAAACTTCACGCCTTTTTTAGTGTATTCTGCACGCAGTAACGCTGAAATCTCGCGATCCATTCCGGGGAGAATTTCGTCCATCATCTCCACCACAGTGACAGGCACGCCCATGCTGGTGTAGAAAGAGGCAAACTCAATGCCAATAACGCCACCACCAATAATAACGAGCGAAGTTGGCAGTTCTTTCGCTTCGAGGGCTTCGGTGCTTGTCCAGTAGTTCGTATCAGAAAGCCCGGGAATGGGAGGAATCACCGTTTCGCTACCGGTGCAGAGAATCAATTTGCGAGCTTCGTATTTCTCTTCACCAACAGCAACTAAAACAATATCTGCAATATTAGACACAACGGTTGCCTCGCCAATCACAGTCACGACTTCGTGAGCAGCCAATTTGGCACGAATGCCTGCCGTGAGTTTTTTCACGACCTTGGTTTTACGTTGAATAATCTTGGGTAAATCGAAAGTAGGTTCGGCGGAGATAATGCCGTATTTGGAAGAGTTTTTGATGGTATCGATGAGCTTGGCTGAGTAGAGCAACGTCTTTGTAGGAATACAACCGACGTTGAGACAGACCCCGCCAACACTACTTTTTTCGAATAAAATGGTCTTTAATCCATTGGCGGCAGCTTTTTCTGCGGCAGTGTATCCGGCAGGTCCACCTCCAATAATTGCGACATCAAAAATCATAAATTTGTGTTTTCAATTAGAAACACAAATTTAACCGATTATTTCTAAAAATAAGCAAGTTATCCTCTTTTTCACTCGCCGAAATCCTTATTTTGAACGATGCAAAATAAGGAGTCTATTCTCACAACTAACCTTTCATTCCAAAGTGAAGCTATCACTGAAACACAACTAAACCAAAAATAAAATTAGATTCACCAAACAGAGTCATTCAATATTTAGATTATATTTGTAGTGCATTTCAATAATATTGTTTCATCCAACAAAAAGCCAAGCTATGACTGTAACTGCCATCATCGACACGTCCACTCCTACTGGTCGCCGAATTGTGCGCGATTTGGAAAAACATAAAAAAATAGTCAAACTCGAATATCCACAGCCACTTGATGCCAATGGAAATCCTCGCATACTAATCCCCGCTGAGGAAGTTTATGAAAAAGTTTGGGATATGATGAGCGAGCATTATGGCGTTGATGTGCGTAAACTATGAAGAAATTCAAAATCAGTTATTCAGACATCGCCACAGATGATATTTACAATTTAACCTACATTATCATCAACAAATACAAATCACCACTTACTTCGGTGAAATATATTGCTGATTTAATCAATGAAATAGACAGACTCAAAGTCTGTGCCGAATCTATTCAGTTTTGCAAACAAAAAACAATCACAGATAAGTTCGGAATCAATGCCCGCAGAATCAATTTCAAAAAAATGGCAATTATCTACACCATTTTTCAAGATATTGTAGTGATAGAAGCCATCCTCCCTCAAACAGCCATCAAAGAGTTGTAATACCGGATCACAATTATCTCAAGTAACCCTTTTTCCAACTCGCCCAATCACAAATTTGCACGAGCGAGCAGAATTTTTTTTGTTAAATATTGCTTGGGAATAAAATTTTTGTAATTTTACGAAAAATAATTTAGTACAAATTGTCAAACACATGTGATAAAAAAAAATCAAAAAAACACCGCCGCACTTTTAACAAAATCAAGCATACCTAGATGCTAACTAATATAATAAATAGTAAAGTTCTAAAATCCAATATAAAAAGATAATTAACAAATAATTACATGAATATAGATTCGATTAAGAGTAAATTGCAATTAAAATCTATTTACCATTCTAAAGCCAATATTCTTGATAAACCATCGATCATTGGATATGAAAAAAAATTTAAATGGAAATGGATGGCGACACAATTAAATACATTCATAATAGTCTCAGACTTTGATAATGATACAATTAATAATACATTAATTGAAAATCATTTAAAAGAATCTTTTAATTACGCGCAAAATAATTATAATGGATTGCCTCGTGGTTTTCTATCGGGGTTAGGTGTTATTTCTATATTAATTTCTTCTGAAATAACTGAAGAGTCAAAGGAATATTGTCGAAAATTAGAATCTGAAAAGAAATGGGCTGGATTTGCAATCCCTGTAGTTATAGACTCTAAAACTAAAACGATTTATTACTTTGAAAAAAATCCTATCTGGGGTCGAATTTATTATCCATATTTTAAAGAAATTATAAATAGCTTATTAATTTGAAAACTTGGTATATTGAATAGATATTCAGTAAATTTTCTACGTTTAACTTCATAAATAATAAGTAATTATCCAATTAGTACTTAGATTAAAAGATCAATGTCTGGCATTAAATAAGAAAACTATATGAAAAGAACAATAAAATTTTTAGTATTATTTATTACATTCACAATTGTACAAGTAGGATGTAGTGGGAAGAGTGAAGAACAATTAGTAAAAGAATCATACGAGAACTACAAAGCTGCATTACTAAATGATAAAGGTGATGAAGCTATAAAATATGTTGACAGTAATACTATCAAATATTACACTGATATTTTAAATTTTACAAAAAAATTAGATTCCACAAATATAGAAATATTATCTATTTTTGATAAGGTTATGATACTAACTATTAGACAAACAATTTCAAAAGAAGATATTTTGAAATTTGATGGAAAATCTCTTTTAGTTTATGGTATAAAGAGTGGTATGGTCGAAAAAAATAGTTTTGTTAACAATTCAATTGGCGAAGTAATTATTGAAGATGGCGTTGCGAAAGGGCAGCTTATTTCAAACGGTAAGAAGACATCTATTTTCCTCCATTTTTCTAAGGAAGCTGGAACTTGGAAAGTAGATTTAACAAGTCTATTTTCTATGTTTGAAAATGCACTAAAAAAATCAGCAAAGGAAAGTGGTCAAGAAGAAAATAAATTCATTTTTTCGTTATTTGAAATGGCTTATGGCAAAAAACCTGATTCTAGCATTTGGAAACCGATAAAATAGCTGAATTTTAATAATAGTCAAACAATAAAAGCATGATAATATATCCTATGCATAGTGAATATAGTAAGACTTTTTAACATTATATCTACTATATCAACGCATTCACTTTGTCACAGTACAAATATTAAATTCGCTTGTACTCGCCAATAACAATAGTCTTTGCCGTTAGATGAATTAGAAAATAATATATGATTATGGAAAAAGAAATAAAAGGGCCTATTGTAAATAATGCATATGACTCAGAGATGAGAGCAATTGCGATTGACAATCATATTTGCGTTGACAGTATTTATAGTAGTAATAATACCATTAAAGTATATAGAGAAAAGATGTTTACAATAACAGAAAAAAGCAATACAATAACACGCGAATCCTTTGATATAAGCAATAGTGAAACAAAAAGAATCAAAGAAATGCTACAATTTATAGAATATCACTTTGAACTTGCAATTAACACTGGTGAATTAACAATTGAAAATCTTACTTGTCATAAACAGGCTATTGAAATGCTTGAATCTGAACTCAACAAAAGAAAAGACTTAGAAAATACTACTTATAAATACTTACTTATCAATATGATAAAGGGAAAAGAATACGAGATAGAACAATTAAATCAAAAAATAGACAAACTCTCAAAAAATTAATTTCTTTAATGAATAACTGCTAGCAGGCGCAGATTTTCAATTTGTGACAAATACATATTCAACCTAATCTAATATAACACAATTCACAGACCTGAGCGAGCAAGTGAAAGATTTTAAACCAATCATTCCCCTCTTAATCGCTCTTCCGCCTCTTTCAGCGATTCGGGTTTGCCAACATCCACCAGATAGCAGTCGTTGATAAGGTAGGCACGTAGGTCTTTGGTCAAAGCCACAGAGAGGTAGTAGTCGATGATGGAGAAATTCCCCTCCCATTTACCCATATCAGAGAGAACGGATGGAGAAAGAATATGCACGCCGCCAAACGAATATTTATGATAATCAGCAGGTTTAAAGTTTGCGATTGGCGATTTCACTTCGCCTGTCACGCTGTTTGTCCAACCTCGCATGCAGCCTTCGTCGTCGAAGAGCAGCGAGCGGTCAGCATCGACTTGTTTCACCAAAAGCGTCGCATCAGATTTGTTTTGCAAATGTTGGCGATACATCGCAGATAAATCAATATCGGTAAGAATATCGACATTGTGCACCAAAAACGGCTGTCCGTCGTCGAAAAACGAGGAGGCTTTTTTGATGCCGCCTCCTGTTTCGAGCAGGAGACCACGCTCGTCGGAGATTTCGATGCGAATGCCAAAACGGTTGTTGTCGTCGAGAAACTGAATGACCTGATCGGCAAAGTGATGCACATTGACGATGATTTCGTCGAATCCCGCTGCAATCAGCTTTTCGATCGTGATTTGCAACAACGATTTACCGGCAACGGGAACCAATGCTTTGGGCATCGATTCGGTGTAGGGCTTGAGGCGCGTGCCGAGTCCGGCAGCAAATATGAGGGCTTTCATTGGGAGACCTCCCCAACCCCTCCCAAGGAGGGGCTTTTGAAAAATTCCATTAACACTGCCAATGTTTCGGCTTGAGCTTTGTGGAGGTCGTCGTTCACAATCACTACGTCGAATTGAGGCGCGAAACCAAGTTCAAACTCAGCTTTGGCAATGCGCGACTCGATGACTTCGGGTGAATCGGTTTGGCGAAAGTGAAGGCGTTTGCGTAGCTCTTCGATGCCTGGAGGCTGAATAAAAACTGCCAAAGCGCGATCACCGTAGTATTTTTTCATATTCACACCACCCACCACATCGAGGTCGAAAATCGCATGATGCCCACTCTCGAGAATGCGCTCTACTTCCGACTTCAACGTGCCGTAGTAGCGGTCTTTGTAAACCTCTTCGTACTCCAGAAATTCGTCGTTGGCAATCTTCGTACGGAATTCATCCGGCGTAAGGAAATAGTATTCCACACCGTGCTTTTCCGTTCCTCGTGGCGCACGACTGGTTGCCGAAATCGAGAACGAAAGTCCAAGATTTTGTTTCAATAAATAGTTGATGATGGTCGATTTCCCCGAACCCGACGGAGCTGAAAAGATGATAATTTTCATAATACAGAAGCCCCTCCCCAACCCTCCCCAAAAGGGAGGGAGTATTAAGGCAAATTTTAATTCTATGTAATCTTAATAAACATTTTTAAGCCCCTCCTTTGGAGGGGTTGGGGAGGCCTACAACACATTCAACACCTGCTCCTTTATTTGCTCCAGTTCGTCTTTCATCTTAACGACAATCTTTTGCATTTCGGCATGGTTCGATTTAGAACCTAACGTGTTTATTTCGCGACCAATCTCTTGCGTGATAAAGCCCAGCTTTTTGCCTTGCCCTTTGCCAGTCTCGATTGTTTCGATAAAATAGTTCAAGTGATGACTCAGTCGGTGTTTCTCTTCGTTTACATCCAGTTTTTCGATGTAGAAAATCAACTCTTGCTCGAAGCGGTTGCGGTCGTAATCTACGTTTTCGAGTTTCGAAATGGCTTCCTGTAGGCGAGATTTCACTTTTTCGATGCGTTCAGCGTCATAAGGCTCAACCTCTTTCAACAATGATGCAATCGACTCGATTTTCTGCATAAACATGCGTTGAAGACCTGCTCCTTCTTGTTGACGAAATTCGTTGAACTGTGCCACCGCTTCCATCAATGTAGCATGAACCACACTCCACTCCTCTTCGTCCAAAGTCTGAACTTCAGCCTTGAGCACTTCGGGCATACGCAGCACCACCGAAAACCAATCTTCGGGCAATGCGATGCCAGTATTTTCAGCTATTTCAGTTATTTGACGAATATAAGCCTCCACCACCGACTGATTGATTTGAGTCGAAACCTCTTTGCCAATGCTCTCCACATAGATGGAGAGATCAATCTTACCCCGTTCGAGCTGTTGCGACAATTCGTTGCGAATCTCCATCTCTTTTTCGCGATAGATGCTCGAAATACGCGTCGAAAGATCGAGTTGTTTGCTATTTACTGATTTAATTTCAACAGTCACTTTTTTAGAGGAAAGTTCTGCAACAGCTTTACCGAAACCGGTCATGGATAGAATCATATTCTTTTATGTTTGAGAAGTTAAGGAGTTATCAGGAGTTAAGAAGTAAAGAATTGTTTTCTCCTGCAAAATTAGCTTTTTATCCTTTAAAAATCGGTTTGTGTTTGTAAAAAATATAACTTTGCACTTCAACCCCACAAATTAGAGACAGGCATCGGGGTATGATTACATCTTTTCAGCAAATTATTTTATAAAATTCACTCACCAATTTAATGGCGGTAATACTCAATATTGAGACCTCTACGTCTGTATGCTCTGTTGCTTTATCCAAAGATGGCATGGTTGTTTTCAACCGCCACAACTTCGATGGACAGTCGCACGCAACGCATCTCGGCGTCTTCATGCAAGAGGCATTAGAATATGCACAAACTAACGATTTAACACTCGAAGCCGTGGCCATTAGTTGCGGACCGGGTTCATATACTGGATTAAGAATCGGAGTTTCGACAGCGAAAGGGCTATGTTTTGCCAAAGACATTCCGTTGATTGCCATCAATACGCTTGAAGTATTGGCGTGCGAACTTCTGTTCGACTTCAACATAGACGAAGAAGCTTTGCTCTGTCCGATGATTGATGCGCGACGGATGGAGGTTTATGCGGCGATTTACGACCGTTCGCTGAATGCTTTGAAACCCGTTTCGGCAGACATTATCGACGAAACATCGTATCGCGAACTGCTCGAAAATCATAAAATCATCTTTTTTGGCAATGGAGCAGAGAAATGCAAAGTGTCACTTTCGCACCCGAATGCAACGTTCGTGGCAGACAAACATCCGTTGGCAGACTACATGATTGCATTGGCCGAAAAAGCCTTCAACGCCGAACAATTCGTAGATGTGGCCTACTTCGAACCATTCTACTTGAAAGAGTTTGTGGCAACAACGCCTAAAGATAAAGTATTAAAACAATAAGCCTCCCCCAACCCCTCCAAATGGAGGGGAGAAAGATGAGGAAATAATAAATTTTAATAATAGAATTAAGTCTCAAAACCCCTCCCTTTTGGGGAGGGATGGGGAGGGGCTTCAAATCAAAAACTATGGAATACTTCACCGGATTAAAGAACCTTGTTTTACCAGAATATGGACGAAACATCCAAAACATGGTAGATCATGCACTGACCATCGAAGACCGTGCAGAGCGCACTCGCTGTGCCAAAACCATCATCAATCTGATGGGAAATATGTTTCCACACCTCCGCAACGTCGAAGATTTCAAATACAAATTGTGGGATCATTTGGCTATTATGGCCGATTTCCAACTCGATATTGATTATCCCTACGAAATTGTAAAGAAAGAGAATCTCTACACTCGTCCCGACACAGCGCCTTACAAATCTGGACGCATCAAGTATCGCCATTATGGAATGGTAATTGAAAACATGATTCAAAAGGTGTTTGAATATCCCGAAGGCTCACCCGAACGCGAACAATTGATTCTGTTAGTAGCCAATCACATGAAAAAAAGCTATATTTCGTGGAATAAAGAGGGTGTGGACGATGCAAAGATTTTTCAAGATTTGGCAGAATACACCAAAGGAAAACTGACCATTGCTCCTGGTTCTATCAAATTATTCGAAATCAAAGACAATCAGCCTCGAATTAAGCCGAAGTTGAATAACAACAACATGAAGAAACAAGGCAAAAATTAATTAGCCAATTGTTTAATATACCAATGTGCTAATTTCGTAATTTGCAAATTAAACACAATAATCCTCGCAGTTGAAGTCGAAGATTCCAAACCGATGACTTACAACTTACAACTTACGACTATTTATAATATGGGATCATTCATTATCGAAGGCGGACATCGCCTCAGCGGAGAAATTACCCCTCAAGGCGCGAAGAATGAGGCGTTACAAATTATTTGTGCAACTTTGCTCACAGCCGAAAAAGTAATTATACACAACATCCCCAATATTCTCGACATCAACAACTTAATTCAGCTTTTGGCTGATATGGGCGTTAAAGTACTAAAGCTAAGTGCAAACAGCTATAGTTTCAAAGCCGATGCGGTGAATCTCGATTACTTGAAATCACCTGATTTCCTGAGTCGCAGTGCGTCGTTGCGCGGTTCGGTGATGATTGTCGGTCCGTTGGTGGCTCGCTTTGGCTATGCCGTGATTCCCAAACCGGGTGGTGATAAAATCGGTCGTCGCCGCCTCGACACACACTTCATTGGAATACAAAAACTGGGTGCCGACTTCAACTACAACGAAGCCGAACAACTCTACGAAATAAAGGCCGACAAACTCACTGGCACCTACATGTTGCTCGACGAAGCATCGGTAACGGGAACAGCCAATATAGTAATGGCTTCCGTCTTTGCGGAAGGCACTACCACCATCTACAACGCAGCTTGTGAACCTTATTTGCAACAGCTTTGCAAAATGCTAAACGCGATGGGAGCAAAAATCACTGGCGTTGGTTCAAACCTTCTTCACATTGAAGGTGTAAAAGCGATGCACGGATGCACCCACAAAGTGCTGCCAGATATGATTGAAATCGGTAGCTTCATCGGCATGGCTGCTATGACTGGTTCAGAGCTGACTATCAAAAATGTGTCGTATCCCAATCTTGGGATTATCCCAGACAGCTTCCGCCGCTTGGGTATTCAACTCGAACTACGTGGCGACGATATTTACATTCCGCAACAAGACTCCTACACCATCGACACCTTTATCGATGGATCGATTATGACCATCGCCGATGCCATTTGGCCAGGCTTAACGCCTGACTTACTGAGCGTTTTTCTCGTAGTGGCTACCAAAGCCAAAGGCAGTGTGTTGATTCACCAAAAAATGTTCGAAAGTCGTCTTTTCTTCGTCGATAAATTAATTGATATGGGTGCACAAATCATCCTTTGTGATCCGCACCGTGCCACTGTGATTGGCAATGGCGGATTATATCCGTTGCGTGCTTCCAATATGTCGTCACCAGATATTCGCGCAGGTATAGCCTTGCTGATTGCAGCCTTGGCCGCTGAAGGTACAAGCACCATAGACAACATCAACCAGATTGACCGAGGTTACGAAAGCATCGATGAGCGATTGAATGCACTCGGAGCTAAGATTACCCGGAAATAAAATCACCAATATCATATAACCCAACCGCTTGCATATTGATTTGTGTGAGCGGTTTTGTTATATATCAGCGTCAGTTTTCAGATTAATTGAACATGTAGCTCATATAAATGGTTTTATCAACAAACCTAACCTCTACTGATTTTGAAAATCTTACTCACCGGCGTCACCGGATACATTGCTCAACGATTGCTGCCTGTGTTGCTCGAAAACGGACATCAGGTAGTCTGCTGTGTGAGAGACCGCAACCGTTTCAACCTCAACTATTCGACCAAAAACGTAACGATTATCGAAGCAGACTTCCTACACAAAGAGAGTCTGATAGCGATTCCCAACGATATTGATGTGGCGTATTACCTCATTCACTCCATGTCCACCCTGAGTGGCAACTTCTCCGAAATGGAGCACCTTTGTGCTGTCAACTTCAAAGAACGCATCGAACAAACCAATGCCAAACAGGTGATCTACCTAAGCGGTATTGTAAACGAAAGCGGACTGTCGAAGCACCTCACTTCGCGCAAAAACGTGGAGGATATTCTAGCTGATTCCAAGGTAGCACTGACCACGCTGCGAGCTGGTATTATCGTGGGTTCAGGTAGTGCATCGTTCGAAATCATTCGCGATTTGGTGGAAAAACTTCCAGCAATGATTACACCTAAATGGTTGATGACACGTTGTCAGCCTATAGCTATTCGCAATGTGGTGGAGTTTCTGAATGGCGTGATCAACAATCCCGAAACATTCAATAAAAGCTACGACATCGGTGGTCCTGATATTCTGACTTACAAAGATATGTTGCTTCGTTTTGCCAAAATTAGAGGACTGAAACGCCACATCGTGATTGTGCCGGTGATGACACCAAAGATTTCATCATACTGGCTCTATTTCGTGACAGCCACATCGTATGCGTTAGCAAAAAATCTGGTGAATAGTATGAAAGTAGACGTGATTTGTCAACCAAACAATCTGGCGAACTCTCTCGGCATTTCGTTGATTGAGTACGATACCTCTATACGATTGGCTTTCGACAAGATAGAACAAAACCAAGTTTTATCGAGTTGGAAAGATGCTCAAACCAGCAACATCATCAAAAATGGTATCTCACACTACATCGAAGTCCCAGTGAATGGTTGTTTCAAAGACGTACGCAAATTACACATCGAAAATGCAGAAAAAACGTTAGCAAAAATATGGGCAATTGGCGGAAAAACGGGTTGGTATTATGGCGATTGGCTATGGGAAATCAGAGGCATTATGGATCAAATGATGGGTGGCGTGGGGTTACGCAGAGGACGGAGAAGCGACACCGATATTCAAATTGGAGATGCGCTCGATTTTTGGCGTGTGCTGATTGCCAACAAAGAAGAGCAACGATTGCTTCTCTATGCCGAAATGAAACTCCCTGGCGAGGCTTGGCTCGAATTTAAGATAGATGATAAAAACGTACTGACACAAACCGCCACCTTCCGTCCATTAGGATTGTATGGCAGATTGTATTGGTATTCTGTGTTGCCTTTTCACGCATTTATTTTCGGTGGAATGTTGCGAAATATTGCAAAATAACACCTATTTGCATTCCTAAAAATTACACTTGATGAACAAACCTCAATCGACCGAAGAATACATCGCTGCATTTCCGGCAGAGATACAAAAATTGCTCAATCAAATGCGCACCGCGATTCAACAAGCTGCACCCAACGCAGAAGAGGTAATCAGTTACGGAATGCCTGCATTCAAACAAAATGGAATGTTGGTCTATTACGCAGCCTTTTCGAAGCACATTGGGTTCTACCCCACTTCATCAGGCATCGAGGTATTTGAAGAAGAATTATTTGGATATGTAGGTGGCAAAGGTTCGGTGCAATTTCCGTTCGACAAACCACTTCCTATCGATTTGGTGAAGCGAATCGTGGCATATCGAGTCGCCGAGAATTTGGTGAAATCAGAAAAAACTATCAGAAAAAAGTCGAAATAATCGACACCTATACAGCGGTTTTGTGATTATCTGCATCAATACTGATAAAACAGCTAAAATGATGAAAGCACCGCTTATAATCCTTGGAGTAATACTCATATTCACATTGTCTTGCAATAAGACAACCGATGCTCCCATGTCTAACGAAGAGATGCTTTTGTTAGGGAGTTGGACTAAACAAAGCGGTGATTCTATCGAGACGTATACCAAAGTAGACTCTTTGAAAGAGTACGAAGTTGGTTTTTCGTTCCTGAAATCTGGAAAATTTGTTGAGAGAAAAATCAATGGTTGGTGCGCCACTCCACCGGTCACGTTAATGAACTATGAAGGCAATTGGTCTATAAGAGATTCCGTTTTGAATATACAAGTTGGTCATTGGGGCGGTGACGCAGAGTACGTTTATAAACTGATTTCGTCATCAAAAGACAAAATGACTGTTTCGGTCATCAAACGGAAATACAACTTCAAAGCTGATTAAAGATCAAGTTTCCGCCTAAACACGTTCTACTTTGTCAAAAAAGCATCCATTGCAGTCGTTGGCTTCCCATCGGATCCCCATGCGCTGAGTGCGTAACCACTCCAGCTACGAGCTCCTTCTGGTTCCCAATAGAAAACACCCAAACCTTTATTGTTCGGCACTGCCTTCACTTTTTGCTGAACAGCAACGAGCATATCGTACGTATTTTGCACTTTCGTATCTTCCCCACCGACTTCAACCACCATCACCTCTTTGCCATATCGCGATGCCATATCGTTGAGATTCGTGGCTAAACTGCCGATTGACAAGGTATAATCTGGACTACTAGCTAGCCAATATGGGTAATAAGACATCCCAATCACATCGTATTTTGCACCGTTCGCCTTGGCTGAATTAAACCACCAGAGGTATAACGCATTGTCGTTACCCCTATCCAAATGCAATATCACTTTCGATGTTGGGCTAACCGCTTTTATGGCATCGTAGCCTTTATTAATCAGTTGTGCCAATTGTGACCAGTTGTTGGTGCTTCCCTCAGGTAGAATCATTCCACTTGGAGTCTCGTTGCCCACCTGCACCCATTCGGGAGTGACTCCAGCGGTTTTCAAAGCCGTCATCACATCGTTAGTGTAATCGTACACATCGGTGAGCAGTTGCGAAAACGAATGCCCCACCCACGCAGCTGGTTTTACCTGTTTCGAGGGGTCGGCCCACGAATCGGAATAATGAAAATCGATCATCACACGCATCCCCCACTGTTTGGCACGCACCGCCATCGCTACGGTTTCAGCTTTGCTGCAATGTCCACTTGCTTTATCGTTCGAGGGATTTACCCAAGTTCGTAAACGAATGGAGTTGATACCGTGATCTTTCAATATCTTGAAGCAGTCTTCCTGCACTCCGTTGTCGTTGTAGAACTTATAACCAGTAGCTTCCATTTGTGGTAACCAGCTAATATCAGCGCCTTTTGCAAAATTCTGTTGCGTGGTGAAACTCACTTCGTTTCCGTAGGCTGTTGCTTTATCTGTGGTGGCATAGGCACGTGCGTAGTAGGTCGTTCCAACACTTAATCCCATCAATTGTGAATTGAACTTGCCAATACCTACTCCATCAACGGTTTTACTATTTGCTGTAGTCGGATTATGAGATGTACCCCAGCAAACTCCTCTTGCTGTAACAGCCGAACCTCCATCGGCGGTGATTGTGCCACCCGACAGTGCAGAGTCGGCTTTGATGTTTGCAACCGCTGTGGTTGTGATGAAAAGAGGTGCAACAACAGGTGTTTCACTTTTACAACTTTGAGCGAAGCAAAGCAGCAAAACTATTTGCAAGGTTGGTGCAAAGATTGAGCGGAGTGTGAGTGCCATGGTTTGAAGTATTTTGTTAATCGAAACAAAGAACCCTCAGCCATAGCCAAGGGTCTATAATTGTGCCTAATCTTAGTTAAGACCAGCTCTTCTTGAAAAAATTGACCGTAAAGCCTATCATTGAAATCAAAACAAACAGATAGACTGCACTTGGTGATAGCTCTGGTAATTTGGCATGAGAAAGTTCACGTCCAAAAATTGCGATGGAGCCAATTAGTTTAAGCAAAGCTCCTGAAAAAAGCGCAATTATAAATCCAGCAACACCGAATCCCCAAACGATAAATGGCTTCAAATCACGGCTTTTCTTAGGGATCTGTTTCATAACCCGTTTCGAAAATCCATTATCGGCAACTGGCTGTTTAGCCGCTTCAAAGAAATGCTTGATCTCTTTATCCGAAATTGTGCTCATATCCTGTATTTTTAAAGTATTCTGCTAATTTTTCTCTTCCTCTCGATAAGTGCGATTTTACTGTTCCTGTAGGGCAATCCATTATCTTCGAAATTTTCTCTACCGGATGATCTTCCATGTAAAAGAGCATGATCGCCGTTCGTTCCTCGGGTTTCAACACCTTCATCGATTCGTACACATCGATTTTGCAATCGCTGTTTGGGCGCTCACTTTCCAAGTGCATTCCGATCTCCTCGTAACCAGCTTCTCGATTTGATTTACTGCTGCGAATATAGTCATAATATACATTGTATGCAACCCTGAACAGCCAGGTTGAAAACCCAGCTGTTCCTTTGAAGGATTGTAAATTCATATAGACTTTGATGAAGGTCTCTTGTGCTAAGTCGTCGCTCAGGGCATCGTTACCGAAAGTCAGATTAAGGAAAAACCTACGTATGGGACTTTGATATTTCTGCACCAGCTGTTCGAAAGCCTTGTGGCTACCAAACAAGACCATTTGCGAAACCAACAATATATCATCCGATTTGCTGATCATCTTCTTTAGCCTTTGGCTCTTTCTCTTTTTGTTCCAAACGATAAGCAATAAATTTACCTAATCCAAGCAAAAAAGGAATTGCACCAATAAATGAGAGAGTCAACTCACCTTTCAAAAACCAGAACATTAGAAATAGACCTAAACCTGCACCCATTAAAGCAAATGCACTTTGCAGCGGAGATTTATTTGCTTTTTTCGACTTAGGCTCATCAAAGAAAGATGATGGTAGCTCTTTTCCCGATTCAATGGCTTTTGCCATTAATTCGTATTTTGCTTTTTTGTTTCGATGATTGAAAATGAGAATAATCAAAACAATCAAGAAACCAGCAATAAAAGGAGAAGTAATGGCTGCAAATCCAACAACATCCCAGTGATTCTCACCACTTTCTAGCCCAGCTTTATCGATTATTCCCGATTCGCCTAAAGCCTTCATCACTTGTTTAAACTCTTCTACATCATTTTTTTCTGCTCCATTTGGCCCTACAGAATCAACCGTTAAGGTGTCAACTTTGGTCACCACTTTCACTGTCGCTTTCGTCGCATTCGCACTGACTAATGCCAATGCCATCATTAAAACTAAAACTAACTTTTTCATAATTAAAGGGGTTTAATTGGTTATTTGTCTGTTAGACGCAATAACGGTTGAGTTTGGTTGCAAAAAGAATAAAATTATTTCAATTTTCGTGTAACGATTTTTTTAAACCTATTTAATAGTAAGATAAACAACAAATTAACACAATTGGAATGACATTTCAAAAAAAGAGCGTACTTTTGCAAAAAATTTGATATAAGATGATAAAACGCGATGAGCTGATTTCAATCGGTCAATTCAACAAACCTCACGGAATTAACGGAGAACTCTCTTTTACGTTCACCGACGATGTGTTTGAACGAGCCGATTCACCCTATTTTGTATGCGAGATGGATGGTATTTTCGTTCCATTTTTCATCGATGAATACCGCTTTCGCTCCGAAAACGGTGCATTAGTCAAACTACGCAACATCACTTCCGAAGATCAAGCGAAGCAATTCATCAAAAAAGAGATATTTTTTCCAAAGAATTTGATTCCTGCTGACGAAGAGCCAATCACAGCCAGCGACTACTTTATTGGGTACACGATTATCGACAAAAACAGTGGCGAAATTGGCGTAATCAAAGAGATTGAAAACTCAACGATGAATGTACTATTTGTGGTTAAACGCAAAAAGGAGGAGTTTTTTATTCCTGCAAGCGACGAATATGTGTGCGAAATCGACGATGTAGACAAAACTATTTTGATGGATATTCCCGAAGGATTGCTCGAGATACAAAACGAACAATCGTCTGAAAATTCATACGATTCGGAGGAGTAAACAATTTGCAGATGCAATAAATAAGGTATATTTGCTGTTTATTGTTAGTGATATTCATTCATTAAGAAATAGAACGCGGATTTTCCGGTTTAAGCGGATAAGCACGGATATGAATCGAACGGATTTTGTGTTGCAAGAATCACATAATAGAGATTATTTGGGTAAATCAATTCAACTACGTTGAATTAAAATCAGTTTAAATCCGCTACATCGGCTGTAATCAGCGTTCTATTTATCTCCTTTTTTTCTAACTATTACGACATCGTTTCATTCACTGTACTTTAGTCCACGCATTCGACCAATGAATTTTAAATACACCCTACTGCTATTTGCTTTGTTATTTGCATTATCAGGTTGCAAAACTGCCTCGATTAAGAAAGGAAATACCCAATTCGAATCAGGCTTCTACGATGCAGCTTTAAACACATATCAAAAAGGTGTTCTCTCTATTCCCTACAACAATCCGTCGTTGAAGGCAGAAGTCTATCTTAAAATGGGGATTTGTGCCGCCGAGATACAACGCATAAAACCTGCCGAAACAAACCTCAGCAATGCACTTCGCCTAAAATCTCAAGATCCACAGCTTCGACTTTCGTTGGGGCAACTATACCACACACAAGGTCGATATGCCGAGGCAATCAAACAATACAAACTCTATCTGGCAAAAGATTCCGCGAATCAGCTTGCAATCAACGGCATAAAAGGTTGTCAGATTGCTGACTCGATTAAGAAAAATCCAAACAGATACAATGTCAAAATAGAATCGAAGCTCAACTCGAAGCAGGCAGATTATTGTCCAATGCTTTTTGGTAAAGAGTTCGACCAAATCTATTTTGCATCTAATCGTGACAAAGCTACCGGAAAACGAAAAAGCGATATTACTGGATTAAAAAACAGCGACATTTTCTTTGCTAAAAGAGGCAATACGGGTCAATGGGATGCCCCAAAAGCAGTAGAAGGCGCAATCAATAGCGAAGGCGATGAAGGTGCAGTTTCGTTTAACAACGATTGCAGCGTAATCTACCTTTCGCGAGGGAATATCAACAACTCATCGGCTCCAGTCGATCTGTTTCAAGCCAAACGTAGCGATGCAACGTGGGGCGAACTGCAAAAGCTAAAGATTGCTCGCGACTCGTCAGAGCTAGCAGCACACATAGCGTTGTCGCCCAAAGGAGACCAAATTTACTTTGTGTCGGATCGCAAAGGCGGTTTTGGAGGGAAAGACATCTGGCGCGCGAGCTACAGCGGTGGTAAAATGACAGCCATTGAGAATCTTGGGAAACAAATCAATACGCCAGGCGACGAGATGTTTCCATACGTTCGCGAAAATGGTGAACTCTATTTTGCTTCAAACGGTTTGCCGGGGATGGGTGGATTGGATATTTTCAGAGCCACCGAAACGTCTGATGGCGTGTGGAAAGTAGAAAATATGGGTTCTCCGATTAACTCAAGCAGCGAAGACTTCGGTATTACCTTTGCAGGATTGGATGAGAACGGCTATTTCAGCTCGAATCGGGGTGACGGAAAAGGATACGACCACATCTACTCGTTCGAATTGCCTAGTTTAAAGCTATTTCTCGAAGGTTCAATCAAATCGGGCAAAGAGATTCTACCCGAATCAGGATTGCACATTGTGAGCAACTATGGTGTGAACAGTAAAATGACCACCAAGAAAGATGGCACCTACAAATTGAAGGTAGAAAAAGGGCACAAATACCAGCTTCTTGCATCGAGCAAAGGTTACCTGAATGCTTATAAAACCATCGATATTGCAAACATTGAGAATGACAAAACCTACACCGCAGATTTTGACTTGATACCGATAGCAAAACCGATTCAGATTTCAAACATCTTCTTCGATGTGGATAAAGCCACTCTTCGACCAGAATCGACCGAATCGCTCAACAAACTCGTAAAATTGCTGAACGAAAATTCGCACATCACTATCGAATTGAGTGCTCACACCGATATGTTTGGTAGTGACGAATACAACAAAAAACTCTCTGAAGATCGGGCGACAGCTGTTGTTACTTTCCTTATCAGCAATGGGATTGAGAAAGATAGACTTACACCAAAAGGCTACGGAAAATCATCACCAAAAGTGGTTAATGCTGCTTTGGCGACGCAATATCCGTTCTTAAAAGAGGGAGACGAGCTGAATGAGGAGTTTATCTCGAAACTAACGCCACAGCAACAAGATATTGCAAATCAGATTAATCGCCGCACAGAGTTTCGCGTTTTGAAGACAACCTACAATCTTTTTTAACAGCAAAACTACAGTGCAAGTAATTCTATAGCAAAAAGCAAATTTGCTTATTATTAAGCAATTAGATTGGCTAAATAGAATCATTACTCCCCACAAAAAATATCACTAAAAATGTTAAAATATTCTTTTATTTAAAAAGAATTCTTACTTTTGTACCCATATTTCAACAATGTTTTAGGCGTAAACCGTTGTCGTGTACTTGATAAACCACGTAAAAAACAAGAAGTTATGAACAAAAAAATCTCCGTCATCTTTATGTTGACTGGCATACTTTTTACGGTATGCCTCATTGTTGCAAACATCGTTGAGTCGAAGCTGATCAACGTGTTTGGAATTACTGCCACTGCAGGGTTAATTATTTTTCCAGTCTCATACATCTTAAACGATGTGATTGCTGAGGTTTGGGGATACCGCAAAGCCCGACTGATTATTTGGATTGGATTTGCAATGAATTTTCTAGCAGTAACAGTTTTCAAAATCAGTATTGCACTACCTGCTTCACCATTTTTCGAGAATCAACACGCTTTTGAAACTATTTTGGGTAATACCCAGCGAATTGCAGCAGCAAGTTTTATTGCATTTTTGTGTGGTTCGTTCCTCAATGCTTTCATTATGAGTAAGATGAAAGTGATGACACAAGGTCGAGGGTTTTCGGTTCGAGCAGTGGTTTCTACCCTTTTTGGCGAAAGTTGCGATTCACTGGTTTTTTTCACGATTGCCTTCTTCGGAGTTTTACCAAACAGCGAATTGCTGATATTGATTGGCACTCAAACTGCGATGAAAACTGGATACGAAATCGTGGCTCTTCCACTTACCAATGCCGTGGTTAGATGGGTAAAAAGAGTTGAAAACGAAGACGTTTTTGATGAGAACATTTCCTACAACCCTTTAAATATCGGACAATTAGAATGAACAGCGAAGAATCTGCATTAGTACTTTTTTCTGGTGGACAAGACTCCACTACTTGTCTTTTTTGGGCAAAAAAAGAGTTTAAAGAGGTAAGAACCGTAGGATTTAACTACGGTCAACGTCACAACTACGAGGTGGAAGTGGCTAAAACAATTGCAAAAATAGCAGATGTTCCGTTTGAGTTGATCACCATCGATATTTTAAGCAAAACGATTGACAACTCGCTGACCAACCCATCGATAGCTGTTGAGCCAAAACCCGAAAATGCCTTACCAAACACGTTTGTACCGGGTCGTAACCTCATTCTATTGACATATGCATCAATCCTTGCACGCAACTACGGTATAAAACATATCGTGACAGGTATTTCTCAGACAGATTTCAGTGGGTATCCAGACTGTCGCGAGAAGTTTGTGAAGTCTGCTCAGAAAACGATTAATCTAGCGTTGGAAACCGATATTGAAATTCACACACCACTGATGTTTAAATCGAAAGAGGTGATTTGGCAATTGTCTGACGAGTTAGGTGTTTTTGAGTTAATTAGAAACAATACACTGACTTGTTACAACGGCATTATGGCAAGTGGTTGCAGCAAATGTCCAGCTTGTTTATTGCGAAACGCAGGTTTGGAAAAATACTTGAAGAAACGCGACAAATTACTCAAAAAGCAAGGATGAGTCTCGATTTGAATCTGCTGGGTAACAAAACCGAATACCCAACTGAATATGCTCCTCACTTTCTCGAAGCATTCGATAACAAACACCCCGAAAACGACTATTGGGTAAGGTTTGAATGTCCCGAATTCACGAGTTTGTGCCCAATCACTGGACAACCCGATTTTGCAACTATTCTGATTGATTACATTCCGGCACAACGAATGGTCGAAAGCAAAAGTCTCAAAATCTACCTGTTCAGTTTCCGAAACCACGGTGGTTTTCACGAAGATTGTATCAACATGATTATGAAAGACCTTATTGCTCTGATGCAACCAAAGTACATCGAAGTGACAGGTATTTTCACAGCACGAGGCGGCATCAGCATTCATCCGTTTGCCAACTGGGGACAACCAAACACCAAGTTCGAAGAGATGGCTTATCACAGACTTCTCAACAAAGAACTTCGGTAATTTATTTACAATTTATTCATTTACAATTTTAATTCATAACCAATTATGAAACAACTATTTATTGCCATTATCGCAATGGCGAGCCTCACCATATCTGCTCAAAATATCCAATTGCATTACGATATGCGTCACACCATGAATGCTGGAAATGAGGATAGAAACTTCGTGACTGCAACCTATGAAATGTTGAAATTCGACAAACTAGGTTCGTGGTTTATGTTTATCGATGCAGATTTCAACCAAAAGAAAAACAATATTGGAGCAATTTACACTGAAATTTCGCGCTCGTTTAGTCTTGGCAAGTGTCCAGTACAAGCACATATTGAGTTTAATGGCGGTTTATTTAGAACGCCAGACAACTTTGGCAACTCCATCGAGAATGCTTACTTAGTTGGTGCAGAATACCCGTTTCAATTGAAGGGATTCAACATCACAACTTATCTTGCCTACAAATACAACAGCTTTGCCAAAACAAGCCACGATGTGCAATGGACAGGAGTTTGGGATGGAAACATTCTCGACAATAAAGTAACCTTGAGCGGTTTTATCGATGTTTGGAGCGAAAATAAAATGAATTTCGACAAAACGGAAAAATTAGGTGGCAAGAAAATCATTCTGATGACTGAACCGCAAATTTGGTATAACCTTGTTCCGAAGAAATTCAGCATTGGATCGGAAATTGAGATTACTAGAAATTTCTATCCCTACCCCGAAACTGAAGGGCGTGTGTATGTTTATCCAACTTTGGCGGTGAAGTACACTATTGAATAAGGGAATGAGGGAATGAAAGTGAAAACTCCTGAATTCTAATTTATCGAAACAATTTCTCAGAATATTGTTTATCTTTGAGTTTCAGACCTTGAATCTAAACGAGCAGGATGAAACCCAAAGATATTAAACAATTTTTCCTGCGGGACACCTCTTTTGCAAATTTAATGCAAAACAGAATCTACAACGTCCTGCTGATTGCGCGCAAATACGACGCTTTTATGCTCGAAGACGATGGGCGTATCGACGAAAAGATCTTTTTCGAATACGTATCGCTCAATTTGCGTTATCCTCCTCGCTTTACTGAAGTGGCCAACGTGACCGAAGCCGCCAATGAGCTACGATCGCGCAACTACGAATTGGTGATTGTGATGCCAAGTGCCGACAATTTCGATGTATTCGATGGTGCTAAGCAAATAAAATCTGAATTTCCGAAAATACCCATTGTGGTGCTCACACCATTCTATCGCGAGGTGGCTCTGCGCTTAGCAAACGAAGACTTAAGTGCTATAGATTACGTCTTTTCGTGGTTAGGCAATGCTGATCTGCTGTTGGCGATTATCAAACTGATCGAGGATAAGATGAACGTAGAGAACGACACACAATCGGTCGGCGTTCAGACAATCTTGGTGGTGGAAGACAGTATTCGCTTCTACTCATCGATGCTACCACAGTTATACAAGGTGATTCTGAAACAGTCGGAGTCGTTTTCGAAAGAGGCGCTCAACGAACACGAGAAGATGTTGCGGATGCGGGGTCGTCCCAAAATACAGCTCGCACGCTCTTACGAAGAGGCGACAGAAATTTATGACAAATACAAGCATAACATTCTAGGGATTATCTCCGATGTGAGTTTTATGCGCGAAAGTGTGAAAGATAAAAAAGCTGGCATCCATTTTTGTGAGTACATTCGTAAAAAAGACCCATTCGCACCAATCATTATGCAGTCGTCTGAGTCGGCCAACAGAGACGAAGCGACACGCTTGAGTGCCTCATTTATCGATAAAAATTCCGAGAAACTTCCGATTGATTTACGCAATACCGTTATTCGCAACTTTGGCTTCGACAATTTTGAATTTAAAGACCCTTCGACTCAGGAGGTGATATTCAGTGTTGAAAATTTGAACGAACTTCAACGAAAATTATTTGATGTACCCGAAGAGTCACTTCTATATCATGCTTCTCACAACCACATTTCGCGGTGGTTGTATTCCCGAGCGATGTTTCCACTGGCTGCATACATACAGCAACACCGTTTTTCCAATTACGAATCCTTTGGACATGGGAGACAAGCCGTTTTCAATGCCATAGTGGAGTATCGGAAAATGAAAAATCGCGGTGTGGTGGCAATTTTTCAAAAAGAACGTTTCGACAAATACAGCCACTTTGCACGAATTGGCAACGGTTCATTAGGTGGCAAAGGTCGCGGCTTGGCGTTTATCGATAGTATATTGAAACGAAGGCAGGAGTTAGATAGTTTCGATCCTGTATCGATTCGAATTCCAAAAACATTGATTTTGTGCAGTGACCTGTTCGACGAGTTTATGGAGCAAAACCAACTCTATCCACTTGCGTTATCGAATATCACTGACGAAGAGATTCTTGCAGGCTTTTTAAAATCAGAGTTGCCCGACTCGCTACGCGAAGATTGCCAGCGATTTATCGATGTGGTAGATTCGCCCATCGCCATTCGCTCTTCGAGCACATTAGAAGACTCTCATTATCAACCATTTGCTGGCGTTTATTCGACCTATATGATTCCAAAATCGGAAGATGATAGGATGTTGGTCATGTTGAGTTCGGCCATCAAATCGGTTTATGCTTCTGTGTTTTTCAAAGAGAGCAAAGCCTACCTGCAAGCCACGCAAAATATGGTGGACGAAGAGAAGATGTCGATTATCCTGCAAGAAGTTGTGGGAAAATCGTACGAAGAGCGCTATTATCCATCTTTTTCTGGCGTTGCGCGCTCGTTGAACTTCTACCCCATCAACAACGAAAAAGCTGAAGAGGGAGTGGCTCAAATTGCAGTCGGATTGGGCAAATACATCGTCGATGGCGGTATTTCGTTGCGCTTTTCGCCTGCACATCCGCAGCATGTTCTTCAGTTGAGCACCACCGAAATGGCGTTGCGCGAAACTCAAAAGCAGTTTTATGCCTTAGACACGGATGCCGATAAGGTTTTGTTCACCGTAGATGATGGTTTCAACTTGCTACATTTACCCATAAAACGGGCAGATGGTGATGGGGCATTGCAAAGCATTGCTTCGACCTACGACCTACAAAGTCAGGAATTGCTCGATGGAATATACGACGGCGGTCGAAAGATAGTGACATTTAGTCATATTCTTCGGCACAACTTATTCCCATTGGCAGCAGTATTGCAGGAAATTCTTCGCATTGGCGAGGAAGAGATGGGCTGTCCCGTAGAGATTGAGTTTGCGGTGAATCTGTACGAACCTGAAACGCCTAAAGGTGTGTTTTACTGGCTGCAAATCCGACCTATTGTAAACATCGTCAAAGTCGTGACAGAAGATTTAAGCAAAGTAAATGCAGCCAATTGCCTAATATATTCGTCAAATGCATTAGGACACGCATTGATTTCGGATGTTCGAGACATTGTCTATGTGAAGAGTCACAACTTCGATGCCTCGAAAAACAACCAAACGGCTTTAGAAATTGAAAATTTGAACCGACAATTTACAGATAGAAACGAAGGCTATGTATTGGTTGGACCAGGTCGCTGGGGATCGGCAGACAGTGCGCTCGGGATTCCCGTGAAGTGGACAGATATATCGAACGCCCGACTGATTGTGGAGACTGTTTTGGAACATTATCGAATAGAACCGAGCCAAGGAACGCATTTCTTTCAGAATCTGACTTCGTTTGGCGTAGGCTATTTCACGATAAATACGTTTTTGGATAGTGGGACGTTTGATGAAGGAATACTTGATGGTTTTACGGCTGTGTATGAGTCTGATTCATTGCGACACGTACGATTACCAAAGGCTATTTCGATAAAAATTGATGGTAAAAAAGGAATTGGAGTTGTTACGAAGCCGATTTTGGAGTGAAAATATTGGTCACACAACTTGCTTAAAATTAGAAAACTGAAATGAGAATCTCTGAACATGCCTTTTGGGTTACTTTGAGCACTGAGTGGTTAAGTCTATGAATAATTTGTACCTTTACAATTAAATAAAAACAAAAATGAAAAAAACTATCTACATTCTACTGCTCGCAGCTCTGTGCTGCCCGACTCTATTGATGTCGCAAGCCAAAGAAAACACGTCGAGCAATGCTAAAATTGACTCAATATACAACCTTCAAAAAAAGATGTATGTGGAGAGTAAAACGGGACCTTTGTCCGGCAAAAAGTTCGGGGTGGAACTCAATATTGCCCGATTGTTGATGGCTGACAAAGTAAGTTCCATCAGCGGTGGGTTCTCTTTGTTTGGAGTTGACAGACACGCCGAAATAGCCTTTCCAGTGTATGCACAGTTTGCTACAAACTCTCAGGAATTTTCTGAGTTTAGCATCGATTGTCACTACCGATATTTCCTTGGTGAAATGCAGAAAGGCTTTTACCTGAGTGGATTTACACGTTTGGTCAATCTGTCGGGAAGATTGGGCGACAACGAACTCATCTATGGTTATAACAATCAAAACTTAGGAAATGGCAATGAAACGAAACTGGGTATCGGTATTGGACTCGGTTATAGAATTTTCTCAAAAAAAGGGCTATACTGGGGAACAAGTGTCAGCCTCGGACGATACATTATCGGGAAAAACGACCGTTTTGTAGGCAGCTACTTCTCACTCGACGACGATTCTCCTATGATATTCGATGTAGAAATGCTTAAATTTGGTTGGGCATTTTAGATTAAATCAACCCTAGGCTTTCAAAAACCTAACTGGATTTTACAATCTTTGTTAGGTTTTTTGTTTTTAGTCAAACTGAAAAAAACATAAAAAGGGCAATCAGCGTCGACATTTTCCCTATTTTTGTTGTTTAAACATTTTGAAAAGAGAAGAGTATGAGAAAGAGAGATTTAGTAATCACAGCATTATTGTTATTTAGCGCAACTATGACACAAGCAACAAATCCGTTTTTGTCGAAGGTGAACACGCCTTTCAACACAGCACCGTTTGACAAAATCACCAACAAAGACTACGAACCAGCATTCGAAGAGGGAATGAAAACACATACCCGCGAAGTGAATGCTATTGTAAATAATCTGGCTGCTCCAACGTTTGCCAACACCATCGAGGCATTGGAGCACTCGGGTGAGTTGCTTTCGCACGTGAGCACCATCTTCTTCAACCTCAACAGTGCGGAGAGCAATGATGAAATGATGGCAATTTCGCAAAGAATGTCGCCAAAACTAACCGAACATGGCAACAACATCAACCTCAACGAAAAGCTTTTTGCTCGTGTAAAAACGGTTTACGACCAACGCGACAAGCTGAATTTGAGTGTTGAGCAGAAGAAATTGCTCGAAAACACATTCGACGGTTTTGAAAAGAACGGAGCAAATCTTTCGGATAAAGACAAAGTAACTTTCCGCAAACTGAGTGCTGACTTATCAAAAGCGACAGTCGATTTCGGGCAAAACGTACTGAAAGAGACAAACAATTACCAAATGTTGCTCACAGACAAGAACGAATTGGTAGGCTTGCCAACCGATGTGGTGGATGCTGCTGCGCTGAAAGCCAAAAAAAAGAAACAAACTGGTTGGGTTTTCGACCTTTCGGCACCAAGCTACATTGCTTTTATGAAATACAGCGAACGCCGCGATTTGCGTGAGAAGCTGTTTCACGCCTACAACAGCAAATGTATGAGTAGTAGTGAATTCGACAACCGCGAAATTATCAAACAAATTGCGACGTTGCGTATGCAAATAGCTCAACTGATGGGTTATCCCGACTACGCCACTTATGCACTAAAAAACCGGATGGCCAAGAACGAAGAGAACGTTTATAATTTGCTCAACAAATTGCTTGATGCCTACAAACCAGTGGCTTTGCAAGAATACAAAGCCGTGCAGGGCTTTGCGATTGGTTACGAAAAGAAAAACATCGTGCTGATGCCTTGGGATTGGTCGTTCTACAGTGATAAACTAAAAGATGCACAATACGACTTGAACGACGAGATGCTTCGCCCCTACTTCGAACTAGAACACGTGAAGAAAGGCGTATTCGGATTGGCCACTGAACTTTATGGTTTAACGTTCAAGAAAAACACTAAGATTCCGGTCTATCATCCCGAAGTAGAGGCATTCGAAGTGTATGATGCCAACAAAAAATTTATTGCTGTGCTCTATACCGACTTCCACCCACGCGAAGGAAAACGCAACGGCGCGTGGATGACAGAATACAAAGGTCAACGCAAAATTAATGGCGTCGATGAACGTCCACACATTTCGTTGGTAATGAACTTCACACGCGCGACGGCTACCAAGCCAGTGTTACTCACCTACGACGAAGTAAATACATTTCTGCACGAGTTTGGTCACTCGCTACACGGAATGTTGAGTAATTGCACCTACGAATCGCTATCGGGCACAAACGTTTACCGCGATTTCGTAGAACTGCCGTCTCAAGTGATGGAAAATTGGTTGAGCGAAAAAGAGTTTCTCGACCGATTTGCTGTACACTACCAAACTGGCGAGAAAATCCCTGCCGAATTAATTAAAAAGATTAAAGAGACCGAAAACTTCAATGTGGCCTACATCTCATTACGTCAGCTTAACTTCGGATTCCTCGATATGGCTTGGCACACCATCAAAACGCCTTACTCTGGCGATGCAATGGCATTCGAAACATCGGCATGCGACAAAACACGCATTATGCCTGCGGTTGAAGGCGTGGGCATCAGTCCGGCATTTAATCACATCTTCGCAGGCGGTTATGCTGCGGGTTACTACAGCTACAAATGGGCAGAAGTACTCGATGCCGATGCGTTCTCTGTTTTCAAAGAGAAAGGAATTTTCAACAAAGAAGTTGCCAAATCATTCCGCGAGAATGTGTTACAAAACGGTGGCACTGAAGATCCAATGGTGCTCTACAAGCGTTTCCGCGGTCAAGAACCAACAATTGATGCGTTATTGAAAAGAACTGGGGTGAAATAATTACAATTAACTGAGTAATTGAAAGCCGAGTCTAAAGATTCGGCTTTTTTATTTCAAAAAACTTTTGATGATTTTAATTAAATATCTAGATTTGTAAAAAGTATAATTTAACAAAGAACAAATACCATGAGCAGAAAAATACTCTTTCTTTTAGTAGGTATAATGGTCGTTTCAAAATTGTTTGGAGCAAGTCATAAAAAAGGGGACTTTTACATTGGTTTATCAGGTGGAATAAGTGCATCAAATTTATTAAACAGTGAAGCTCCTCATAAAATGAACATTTTCTTTGACGACAATAATAGAGGTGTTTCCTTTAATTCTGTCGAAGAAGCCAAATCGAGCATTGAGGACAACTATAAAACTAATTTGGTTAGCGATGCAATAATCAATTTCATTCCGGGTATTGACTTTGAGTATTTTTTTACAGATAGACTCTCGATTTATAGCGGCTTAAGCATCGAAACAAAAGGGTTAAATCTATCATATAATAACACCTATTATGGCTCACTTTATTATCCAAATACCTCGCCTCCATATAATGTAGCCACAGGTTTAGTCAATCAGAATTACAAAACTAATATAAGTAACAACTACCTTATTATTCCACTTTGCGTCCGCAACTATTTTAAAAAAGAGCAAAACATTTTCATAGAAGGTGGCTTGTATTTAGGATATCTAAGGCAGTCAACTATTTCTCATTCAAGTTCAAAAACAGTTACAGACAATAATCAAGTAATTTACAATTCTCATTGGAGTTTAGATGGTTTTAATTTCGACCAAATGAAATATACGAATAAGTTTGATTATGGAGTTTCCCTTGGAGGTGGATATTCAAAATTCCTTTCAGACAAATACAGACTAACTACAGCGTTAGTAATGAATATCGGACTTCGAAAACTGGATGCGATGTTTAACAACAATTATTCTGAAACGGTATATTTTGGACCCACAAAGAAAGTATTAATCAAAGCATCGAACTACTATGGGCTAAATTCCAACTCAATTAATGCATCAATAGAAATAAAAATTGGAATTAGTTTCAAACTAAAGAAATAAGACTTAGATTGATCTTGAGTTTTCTGTGCCTATCTTCGATTCACAAAATTCTTATTAAAATTATGTTACAATCCGAACAATTTCAAAATCGTTCTGTTATTTAGGTTATAAAACATATTATATCTAAAAAATCAATCAATAATTTTAATTGCAATTATGGCAACAGTAACATTAAAAGGAAATCCTTTCAACACAGCAGGTGAATTACCAGCAGTAGGTAGCGCAGCTCCAGCATTCGAATTAGTAAAAAATGACCTAAGCAACCAAACTTTGGCTGACTTGAAAGGCAAAAAAGTTGTTTTGAACATCTTCCCAAGCTTAGACACAGCAGTTTGTGCAGCATCTGTACGTAAATTCAACGTAGAAGCAGCAAAAAAATCAAACACGGTGGTTTTGGGTATCTCTAAAGACCTTCCATTCGCAAGCGGTCGTTTTTGCACTACAGAAGGTATCGAAAACGTGGTAACTGCATCTGCATTCCGCGACGCAAAATTTGGTGCTGACTACGGCGTACAAATCGTTGACGGTCCATTAGCAGGTCTATTCGCCCGTTCGGTTGTGGTTCTTAACGAAGAAGGTAAAGTAATCTACAACGAATTGGTTTCTGAAACAGTAGAAGAGCCTAACTACGAAGCAGCTTTGGCAGTTTTGTAATCAGACGTTTAACCATTCATATACAAACGACTCACTCTTGCAAATTTTGCAAATTTGGGTCGTTTCTGTTTATAGAGTTAGTCATTTGAATTGTTTCATAATAATTAATGGTTATTTTTTGTAAATCCTTAAAATTTAATTGCAAATTGAAGAGCAATTAATAGAAAGTTACCACTATATTTGCACGCATTTTTTAAGATTTTTTCTCCTGAAGTAAAAAAAATGAGTACAACTAACAAATCGGCAGCAATTAATAAAATTACATTTGCTGGCCTAATCGTCACCTTGGGTATCGTTTATGGCGATATCGGAACCAGTCCACTCTACGTAATCAAAGCCATCTTAGCCGGATCTCACAACGTTAATCAACTTTTGGTATACGGTGCTATTTCGTGTGTTTTTTGGACACTTACACTTCAAACTTCGTTCAAATACGTTGTTATCACTTTACGGGCTGACAACCACGGTGAAGGTGGTATTTTTGCACTTTTCGCATTAATCAAAAAGAAATCGGTACCACTCTCTATACTCACAATGATAGGCGGTAGTGCATTATTAGCCGATGGGGTAATAACCCCTGCCATTACCGTCACTTCTGCCGTAGAGGGGCTAAAGCTATTCAATACTGATGTTCCAGTCGTACCTTTAGTTCTTGTTATTCTATCCTCGCTGTTTTTTGTTCAACAATTCGGAACAAACTTTGTTGGTAAATCTTTTGGACCAGTGATGTTCTTTTGGTTTGTTACACTTGGCGTTTTGGGTGCCAATCAAATCATGACTCATCCTCAAATTCTATATGCTCTAAATCCAAGATACGCTATTGAACTGCTGTCGACTTACCCAGGTGGAATTCTGCTTTTAGGAGCTGTTTTCCTAGCAACTACTGGTGCCGAAGCGCTCTACTCCGATTTAGGTCATTGTGGGATCAAAAATATTCGTATTTCGTGGATTTTCGTTAAAATAATGTTGATTCTGAACTACTTTGGTCAGGGTGCATGGATTATGAACCATGTTGATATTGCAAAGACAGAAAATCCATTTTTCTCCATTATGCCTCCATGGTTTCTTCTTCCAGGAGTAATTCTATCGACTGCAGCTGCGGTGATAGCCAGTCAGGCACTTATTAGCGGTTCATACACGTTGATTGGAGAAGCCTCTTCGCTGAACTTTTGGCCTAAAATCAAGATTTCTTATCCAACTGAAGTAAAAGGTCAAGTATATATTCCTTTTGTCAACTGGTTTTTATGGATTGCTTGTTCTGTAGCAGTTATTTTCTTCCAAAAATCGGAGAATATGGAGGCTGCTTATGGTCTTTCTATTTCGCTGACTATGATAATGACTACACTGTTGTTGAATAGTTATCTAAAATCGATTAAACTGCACAAAATAATTCATGTTTTTGTAATTGCGCTATTCTTGGTTGTAGAGTCTTTTTTTCTCATTGCAAATATGCATAAATTTTCAAATGGAGGTTGGTTTAGTTTGATGCTTGCAATGCTTTTCTTCACAGTCATGTATGGTTGGTATTTTGGTCGAAGAATCAAAAACAGATACATCACTTATGTAAATCTGAATAAATATAAGGAGATGTTCAGCGATTTAGCAAAAGACACTTCTATTCCAAAAATCAGCTCAAATCTAGTTTACATCACTAAAGCTAACAGATTAAAACAGATTGAATCGAAAATTATTTACTCTATTTTCAACAAACAACCCAAACGAGCCGACATTTATTGGTTTCTTCATATTGATAGTCTCGACACCCCCGACACATTCGAATATCAAGTGCACCACATAATTCCTGGGGTTTTGATTAAGATTGATTTCCGTCTTGGATTTAAAATGGAGAGACGCATCAATCTCTACTTTCACGAAGTGCTTGAAGATTTGGTAAAAAGTGGAGAAATTAATTTGTTGAGCCCATACGAATGCTTAAAAAGACATGAAATTCCAGCCGATTTCTTGTTCGTAAACCTCGACCGTGTGCTTACAAACGACTATAAACTGCCTCCAAACGAAAACTTTATTATGAGTATTCACAACTCATTGCAAGGTTTGAGTATTAATGATGTAAAAGCACTAAATCTCGACACCAGTGCCGTGATTGAAGAGAAAGTACCTATCATTATTGAGCAAAGGATCAAAGGTCGAATTGTACGAACTATTCCATTGTAATTCATGTAAATGACCAAATATACAGAATGTTCAGAAAAGTCCAAAAGGATTTATCTGAACATTTTTTTTGGAGGAAACTCTTTCCAATTTTAATTTAAAGATAGCGTTCTATTCGTTGAATGAAAATTATAGCGTACCTTTGCAAATTCATTTTTTGAACGACTATACATGTCCGAAAAGAGAGCAATATCCATAAAAGGAGCCCGCGTCAATAACCTCAAAAACATTGACGTAGAGATTCCTCGCAATAAATTCATCGTAATCACAGGATTATCCGGTTCAGGAAAATCTTCACTCGCTTTCGACACGTTATACGCCGAGGGTCAACGCCGATATGTAGAGAGTCTTTCCTCCTACGCTCGACAGTTCTTAGGTCGTATGAGCAAGCCCGAATGCGACTACATAAAGGGCATTCCTCCTGCAATCGCTATTCAACAAAAGGTAAACACCCGCAACCCTCGCTCTACGGTGGGTACATCAACCGAAATATACGACTACTTGCGGCTTCTTTTTTCCAGAATTGGTAAAACCATTTCCCCTGTTACAGGTGAGATGGTCAAAAAACACTCGGCAGAAGATGTGGTCGAGAAGATGCTAACATACGAAGTAGGAACTCGTCTCGCTATTTTCTGCGAAATTCATCTACCAGAAGAGCGCGAAATGGCGGCTCACCTTGACGTATTGATGAAGCAAGGCTTTACCAGAATTGAAATTGAAGGAAATTTCTACCGCATCGAAGAGGTGCTAAAAGACAAAAAGCTTCTTCAACACGAAGATATGCTGCTCCTTATTGACCGATTGGCTGCAGGAAACGACAACGATACAATCAGCCGTTTGACAGACTCGGTAGAGACAGCATTTTTCGAAGGTCGAGGCAGTTGTTTGGTCAAATTCTACGGTGAAACAGAAGAAGCTATTCGTTTTTCGAAACGATTCGAAGCAGATGGTCTCGTTTTTCAGGAACCAAACGACCTGATGTTTAGCTTCAACAGCCCAGCAGGAGCTTGTCCACGTTGCGAAGGATTTGGCCGCGTGATGGGAATCGACGAAGATTTGGTTGTTCCCAACAAAGCATTATCGGTATATGAAGATGCTGTGGTTTGCTGGAAAGGCGAAAAAATGAGCGAGTGGAAAATTGATTTGATTCGTAGTGCTCAACGTGTAAACTTTCCGATTCATCGCCCTTACTACCAATTGACAGGAGAAGAAAAAGAGATGCTTTGGCATGGAACATCATTTTTTGGAGGCATCGATCAATTTTTCAAGATGTTGGAGGAGAATCAATATAAGATTCAATACCGAGTGATGCTGGCTCGCTACCGAGGAAAAACGGTATGTCCCGATTGCAAAGGAAGCCGACTAAAAAAAGAGGCACTCTACGTAAAAATTGCTGGTAAAGTAATTTCTGACTTAGTTGTACTACCCATCAACGAACTCAAAGAGTTTTTCAATACACTGGAACTCGATGATCACGATAAAGTGGTAGCCAAACGTCTTTTGATCGAAATAAACAACCGCATTCAATTTCTACTCGACGTGGGGTTAGGATATTTATCACTGAACCGCCTATCAGCATCGCTTTCGGGCGGTGAAAGTCAACGCATCAATCTTTCTACTTCACTCGGCAGTGGATTGGTCGGTTCGCTCTATATTCTCGACGAACCGAGCATCGGACTACACAGTCGCGATACCGATTTACTCATCAATGTGTTGCGCAAGCTTCAGAACATGGGAAATACGGTCGTAGTAGTGGAACACGACGAAGAGATTATTCGCGCAGCAGACTACATCATCGACATTGGTCCCGATGCAGGTCGACTTGGCGGTGAGGTCGTCTATCAAGGCGATGCTACCAATTTACAGCATTCATCGAAAAGCCACACTGTTCGCTATTTGACTGGTGAAGAGGTGATTGACATTCCTAAATTCAGACGAAAATGGCGTAATTACATCGAGCTAAAAGGTGTTGCACAAAATAATCTCAAAGGCATCGACGTGAAATTCCCACTCAATGCATTGACACTGATTACTGGTGTAAGTGGTTCAGGTAAATCTTCGCTTATTCGTGATGTATTCTATCAAGCCGTTCGCAAACATTTCGAAGCAAATGCCGAAAAAACAGGTATTTTTGGCGGAATCAGCGGAGATTTGCACCTTGTGAATGGCATTGAGTTTGTGGATCAAAACCCTATTGGAAAGTCCTCGCGATCGAATCCGGCTACTTACCTTAAGGCATATGACGAAATACGGAAACTATACTCCGACCAACCACTTTCGAAGCAACTTGGGTTTACGCCCGCACATTTTTCTTTCAATGTCGAAGGTGGTCGCTGCGAAGAGTGTAAAGGCGAAGGAACGATTACCGTAGAGATGCAGTTTATGGCAGATTTGGTGCTTGAATGCGACGCGTGCCACGGCAAACGATTCAAACAAGATACACTCGAAGTAGAGTTTCATGGCAAAAACATCTTCGACATACTCGAACTAACGGTACTCGAAGCAGTGGAGTTTTTCACAAGTCACAGCGGATCAACCGAAAAGAAAATCGTCAAAAGACTGCAACCGCTGCTCGATGTGGGTTTGGGTTACATCAAACTTGGTCAATCGTCGTCCACCCTTTCAGGTGGTGAAAATCAACGAGTGAAACTGGCACTCTTTCTTAGCGGTGAGAAAACCGATCCAACGATTTTTGTTTTCGACGAACCGACTACTGGCTTGCATTTTCACGACATCAAAACACTGCTTAAAGCATTCAATGCCCTAATAGAAAAAGGACATACAGTGATGATTATCGAACACAATCTCGACGTCATAAAATGTGCGGATTACATCATCGACTTAGGTCCCGAAGGCGGAAACAAAGGTGGTCACCTCGTTTGTTGCGGCACACCAGAGGAAGTAGCGAAATGTAAAAGCTCATTTACAGGTCAATTTTTAAAAGAGAAATTGGCTCAAACAAACGATAAATAAAGGCTTTCACAAATTATAACTTATTTTCTGAACACTTTTTTCGAAACAAAACGGAACAAACTTTGTTATTTAGATTAAGTGGAAGTAAAACAACAATTTATAAATAATAATCTCAATTAATAATCTCCTGAAAAGGAAATACTAAGTAAACAATATGGAAATTAAAGTAGGAAAATTTGTATCTGCCACGTATGATTTGTTCGTAGGTGGTGAAGGTGAAACTCCTGAGTTGATGGAAAAAGCAACTACAGAAGCACCTCTAACATTTATCTCTGGAACAGGTCAGATGCTTGAAGCATTCGAAGATAATCTTGCTGGATTAAATGCAGGAAGTAAATTCGATTTCGTTATTCCTGCAGATCAGGCTTACGGAGAATATGACGACGAGCACGTGATGGAACTTCCACGCAACATGTTCGAAGTTGAAGGCGTATTCGACGACAAAGTAATTTTTGCTGGAAACGTTATTCCGATGATGGACAATATGGGTAACCGTATGAATGCAAGTGTTGTAGAGGTTAAAGGTGATATTGTGGTATTAGACTTCAACCACCCATTGGCTGGCGAAACTCTTCATTTTGTAGGTGAAGTATTGGAAGTGCGCGACGCAACAGAATTGGAATTAGCTGCACTTAGCTCAGGCGGTGGTTGTGGCTCGGGTGGGTGCGGAAGCTGTGGAAGCGGCGGATGTGGCTCACACGATGATCATGAGCACGAACATGAACATGAACATGAGCACATGGGTGGTGGTTGTGGTTCAGGATGTGGTTGCCATTGATAATGACCATTAAGAAGTAAAAAAACCGACGATAGAGTTACATCTATTGTCGGTTTTTTAGTTGAATTTAGATCTGTTTTCCTAATTTAATTATGGAAAATTTTCTTTATTAATACCCTTATTCGAATATTTTACAATTATTTACTATCTTTGCAGTCTTAATTATGGGTCGAATAGTTTCTATTGATTACGGCAAAAAAAGAACAGGCTTAGCTGCCACCGACATCCTGCAAATGATTGCAAATGGATTGTGTACAGTACCCAGTGGCGAAGTAATTTCTTTTCTAAAGAAATATACTGAAAATGAGCCTGTTGACAAGTTCATTATCGGACTACCGAAGCAGATGAACAACCAGCCGTCGGAGAATATGAAGTACATCGAACCATTCAAGAATTTGCTTAAAAAGAGTTTTCCAAACATTCCAATCGAAATGGTTGACGAGCGATTCACTTCGGTGTTGGCGCATCAAGCAATGATTGACGGAGGATTGAAGAAAAAAGACAGACAAAATAAAGCATTGGTCGATGAAATCAGTGCAGTCATCATTCTTCAGAGCTATTTGGAAACAGAGAGATATAAACGATAACAATTACGTCCAAATTTTAGAGATTTGAAACTTCCTGTATATCTATATGGTCAGCCTGTTTTAAGGAAAATAGCTGAAAACATCACACCTGACTACCCCGATTTCGACAAATTGCTCACTAACATGTGGGAAACTATGTATTACGCCGACGGAGTAGGGCTCGCGGCACCGCAAGTCGGACTAAGTATTCGTCTTTTCGTCTTGGATTTGACGGCTTTCAGCAAAAAATTCCCGGAATACAAAGATAAACGCTATACAATGATCAATGCTCAAATCCTCGAACGAGATGGAGACGACGAGAGCTTAGAAGAAGGCTGCCTTAGCTTGCCTAACATTCACGAAAATGTGACACGCAAAAAAAGAATTAGAATTAAATACCAGGACGAAAATTTTGTGGAACACGACGAAACATTCGACGGATATGCAGCTCGCGTAATTCAACACGAATACGACCACATCGAAGGAAAAATGTTTATCGACCACATATCGTTGATACGCAAACAGCTGATTAAAGGGAAATTAAACGCTATTCTTCAGGGAAAAGCGGATACAGACTATAGGGTTGCACCTATGAAACGATGACTTCAATTTTTGTAAATAGATAAATTATGACAAGTTTAAAGAAGAACATCCAAACTCTTCGCGAGAAGAAGGCCAAAATTGAGATGGGTGGTGGCGAAGCTGCTATTGCAAAACAAGAGGCCAAAGGTAAAATGACGGCTCGTCAGCGCATCCTTGCGTTGATGGACAAGAATTCTTTCAAAGAGTACGACTTGTTTGTCAAACACGAAGTTCGTGACTTCGGAATGGACAAAAAAGAGTTGGCGGGAGACGGAGTAATCACCGGAACAGGTACAATCTACGGTGCTCCAATTTGTATTTATGCTCAGGACTTTACCGTTGAAGGGGGTTCGTTGGGTCTAAAACATGCTCGCAAGATTACTAAAATCATGGATCACGCACTGAAAATGAAGGTGCCCATTATCGGTATCAACGATTCGGGTGGTGCTCGTATTCAAGAAGGTGTGGGTGCATTAGCAGGTTACGGTGAAATTTTCTACCGCAACACCATCGCATCAGGCGTAATTCCTCAGCTTTCGGTTATTCTTGGTCCTTGCGCCGGTGGAGCAGTTTACTCACCAGCATTGACCGACTTTGTTTTTGTGGTTGATGGCATTTCAAATATGTTTATCACTGGTCCAAGCGTTATCAAAACCGTTATTGGTGAAGAGATTTCGATGGAAGACCTTGGTGGTGCTCGTGTTCACGCTGAAATTACGGGTAATGCACACTTCTTTGCGCAAAGCGAACAAGAGTGTTTCGACCAAATTAAAAAATTGATCACTTTTATTCCTTGGAATAATACAACCAAAGCAAAATCAGTTTCAGCGAAAAAACCAGCTATCAAAAAGAACATCGAAGACATCATTCCATCAGATCCAAAACAACCATACGACGTTCGCGACGTATTGAGAGCGATTGTTGATGATTCTGAATTTTTCGAGATTCAAGAACTTTTTGCTGCAAACATCGTCATCGGTTTTGCGCGCATGAATGGAGATACAGTTGGTTTTGTAGCAAATCAACCAATGGTATTGGCTGGTGTATTGGATTGCGATAGCTCAGATAAAGCAGCACGCTTTATTCGTTATTGCGATGCGTTCAACATTCCAATCGTAACCCTCGAAGATATGCCAGGTTACTTGCCAGGAGTTGATCAAGAGCACGCAGGTGTGATTCGCCACGGTGCTAAAGTGCTTTATGCTTATTCTGAGGCGACTGTTGCAAAAATCACAGTTATCTTGCGTAAAGCTTACGGTGGTGGTTACATCGCGATGAACTCTCGTCACTTAGGTGCTGACTTCGTATTTGCTTTACCAAGTGCCGAAATCGCCGTAATGGGACCAGAAGGTGCAGCAAACATCATCTTCCGTAAAGAGATTATGGAAGCTGAAAACCCAGACGAAATGCGTCAGTTGAAAGTAAAAGAGTATGTTGAGAAATTTGCAAACCCTTATGTAGCTGCAGCTAACGGATTCATCGATGCTGTGATTGAGCCAAAAGAGACTCGCGAATTATTGCTCCACACGCTTGATGTTTCACGCACGAAAGACGAAATTCGTCCTGCTAAAAAACACGGAATTCCTCCGTTCTGATTTCAAACAACTCGTTTGAACTGAGATTATTTTGAAATAAGTTGTTTCTAATACAAAACCAGAATGGAACAAGAAAATAAAGAGTTAGAATTGGTAGATTTTGCTGTCACTGCTCGCAAATACAAAACGACACTGACGAAGAAATTCATCAACCGCCCCGTTTGGGAAAAAGTGCCAGAGGGCGAAATAAGAGCTTTTCTACCTGGAACAATCCTTTCGCTCGATGTCAAAAAAGGACAATCGGTAAAAAAAGGACAAATCCTACTGATTCACGAAGCGATGAAAATGCAAAACAAAGTTGCTGCTCCAATTAGTGGAAAAGTGATTGAAGTTCGTGTGAAAGCTGGAGATAAAGTCTCTAAAAATGACACGTTGGTGGTGATTGACTAATCATCGTAACCAAGAATATGCAAATGCCCTGTTTTTAAGTGAAAACTTAAATTCAGGGCTTTGTTTTGTGTTCCAAAGTTTATTATTTAAATTTTATTCATACTCTTGGAGACCTTTAATTGAGACTTAGTCGATACTAAAATCGACCAAACGATTTATCTAAAGGCTGATATATGCGAACAACGAGTTCGAATACAGGAAGTGGAGTTCGCATATTGAGATGTTAGCAGTTATAGAAAAAAAAACAGTTCTGTAAATTTGGGATAAGACAAGAAAGGACTTTTAAATTTTGTACTGTACAAAATTCACTACTTACAGAGCAAGTTATAATTAAATTACAAACAAATATTTACACCCAATTAGAAATAAACAAATGAATACGAAAACACGAATTTTTATTTTATTCATAATGACATATAGTTGGTGTTATGGTCAGACAAAGTATTTTCAACCCACAGGAATTGTTGACAAAACTGAAGAATATATAAAGAACCATGTTGGCTGGATTCTATTAAATAACAATGAAAGTGTTGATGGATACACAAGAATTGGAAATTCAATTTACGGTGGAAAAATTGGATGTAATGTAAAACCTTTAAAAGGAATAGACGTAAAGACATTCAAAGTTTTAGCAGGAACTAACTATGCGAAAGATAAAAATCACTTATTTTACCCACAAGTAATTGACATAATTGAAGATATAGACTGTAACGCAAGTTTTTATTCTGAATTAATTGTATACAAGGCAAACCCTAAATACTTTCAATACTTAGGGAACAATTATGGCACAGATGACAAAAACGTATTTTTAAAAGGGTATATCATTGAGAAAGCTGACAGTAAAACATTTAAAATTATCAAAGGAGGAAACAATATCTATTTTGGTGTTGACAAACAACATGTTTATGTGGATGGAGAAAAGGTAAAAGATGCAGACCCATTTACATTTCATTATGACGACAAAGATTCCAGAAACAACGAAGATATATCAATATTTAGAGATAAAAATAAAGTTTGGGAATATTCCCGAAGAATTGGATTTATCAGAGAAAGAGAAAAACAATTCATGACAAAACTTGACAAGAAAGCTACAAAACACTAACATAAACTCTTAAGTTTGCATTGTGTAATAAATTTAAGAAGCAAAATTAATTTCTCTACTTTTGCAAAAGCCAACCCCGTCCCCCCAGATTTGAACAACAGTAAGATAATGTTCCGTTGGCATCCAGATTGCTAGCGGAATGCGCTCTTCCCTTTCTCAGTATTATTAGAATTTCTAATGCCATTAATACCATTCAAAATAAGAAAGGGATTCATTTAAGAAATAATTGAAAGATGAAAACCAATACATATAGCGACATATTCCATTAAGATTGCCTCTCTATTCATAATAAATATTTACTTTTGCGACCAACATTAAAAAAATTCAACCTGATTCATACTTTTATGAAGCGATTTACGATAAAAATTGAAGAGAATAAATACCTTATTCTTTTTGCGGCTATCCTATTGATCTATTTTTTCAACATGTTTATAGACATAATGGAGATTGATGCTGCTCAATATTCATTGATTTCGCTTGAGATGAGTTGGACAAAGAGTTTCTTGCATGTTTATCAGCAAGGACAGGATTATTTGGATAAACCGCCTTTGCTTTTTTGGTTATCTTCCCTCTCATTTATGCTTTTTGGGGCATCCAATTTCACCTACAAACTGCCGTCGGTATTGATTGGGTTGTTGGGCATTTACAGCACTTATCGTTTTGCAAAACTGTGGTATAGCGAAGAAAAGGCGAGACTTTCGGCATTAATTATTGCCTGTTGTCAGGCTCTGTTTTTGATAACAAATGATGTAAGAACAGACACCAATCTGTTGGGATTGACCATGTTTTCGATTTGGCAACTTGCTCTTTATTTGAAAAATCCGTCATGGAAAAATTTGATTTTGGCGTCAATTGGTTTTGGCTTTGCGATGATGGCAAAAGGGCCTATTGCGTTGATTATTCCAGCGGCTGCATTTGGTACAGATTTGATGCTGAAGAGAGAATGGAAAAAGATTTTCAAACCGCAATGGTTTATTTTGCTGGGTATCGTAGCAATTCTTTTAATTCCGATGAGCTATGGCCTTTATACGCAATTTGATCTTCATCCGGAGAAAACGGTGTATGGATTGAAAGGGCCTTCCGGTCTTCGTTTTTTCTATTGGACACAAAGTTTTGGAAGAATAACGGGTGAGAATTATTGGAAAAACGACACGAGCCACTTCTATTTCATGCATACCATTTTGTGGGATTTTCAGCCATGGATATTGATGTTTATTCCTGCGTTGTTTTTGAAAATAAGAAGACTAGTGATTCAGAAATTCAAGAGCAAAACGAACGAAGAATACATTACACTTGGTGGATTTGTGCTTGTATTCATTGCCTTATCGATGTCGGCTTACAAATTGCCCCATTATATTTTTGTATTGTTTCCTTTTGCCGCAATCATTACAGCCGATTTTATTTATGAGCTAAACGATAAATGGAGAAGCCGAGTCGGCAACATTCAGTTTGGGTTGATGCATGCATTTTGGGTTTTGATGGCGGTCTATTTCACCATCTTCTTCCCTTCGAATAATTTCGTATTGCCATTGATCATTGCGCTGCTTTTTGTTGTGAACTGGTTGATTTTCAAACATTACAAAGGGCAGACCGAACGAATTTTCATCCCAACGATGGTAACCGCTATTGCGCTAAACCTGTTGTTGAGCCTTAGTTTATACCCCAACTTATTGACCTATCAATCGGAGTCGCAAGCGGGTAAATTGGCATTCGAAAATAAGATTCCAAAAGATAAATTTTATCGTCTCAACAAGTTTGGCTATTCTCTTGATTTTTATGGAAAAAGAATTACACCCGAAGTTACCATTGATAAAGTGAATCAGTTGAAACCTCAGACGTGGATCTATTTAGATGAGCCGAGTTTGAAGATGCTTGATGAGAAACACATTGAGTACAAAATGATCAAACGTTTGCCAGCATACAAAGTGACGCATCTGAAATTGAAATTCCTTTACAATAAAACAAGGGAGTTGTGTGTGACAAATGATTATATAATTGAATTAAAATAAGAACAAATGACTGAGAAAACGATTAGTAAATTATCCATCATTATACCAGCGTATAACGAAGAAAAAACTATTCACTTTGTTTTAAACAAAATTAAATCGGTGACACTTATTAACGGCATCGAAAAGGAGGTTATCATTGTGAATGATTGCTCCAAAGACAATACCGAAAAAGCAATCCAAAACTATATGGCTCAAAACAGTCAGCTTAACATTCAATACTTCAAACATGCGATAAACCAGGGCAAGGGTGCGGCCTTACACACGGGCATCAAGGTAGCAACGGGAGAATATCTGATAATTCAAGACGCCGATTTGGAATATGACCCGATGGAATACAACGATCTTTTGAAACCAATTGTCAATGGGTTTGCCGATGTGGTGTATGGGTCTCGATTTATGGGAAATAACCCACACCGAATCCTCTTCTTTTGGCACTCAATTGGCAATAAGTGCTTAACATTTCTATCCAATATGTTCACTAATTTGAACCTTACGGATATGGAGACATGTTATAAACTCTTTGACTCTTCGATGATTAAAGGCATCACTCTCAATGAAAACCGTTTTGGGTTTGAGCCAGAGGTGACAACCAAAATTTCCCGTATTCCCAATGTACGCATCTACGAAGTGGGAATCTCTTATTATGGCAGAACTTTTGCCGAAGGAAAAAAAATCAGCTGGAAAGATGGTGTGAGAGCGATTTATTGCATATTAAAATACAATCTATTCAAATAATAAGTTTCCACTATTCTCTAAGTATTCTTTAAATAATACGCGCCCATTTGCTGGAGAACGATTCAGCTCAGCTAACTGCTGCACCGAGTTATTAAAGTCGCCGAAAATCTCTATCTTTGCAATCACAAAATCAAAACTAAATTCACAAAATATCTATTCATATCAGTTTATGGCAGACGATAAAAAAGTAATCTTCTCGATGGTGGGTGTCAGTAAAATATATCCCCCTCAAAAACAAGTTCTTAAAGACATTTACCTCTCATTTTTCTACGGTGCCAAAATCGGTATCATCGGTCTCAACGGATCCGGAAAATCGACCTTATTGAAAATCATTGCCGGATTGGAGAAATCTTACCAAGGCGAAGTGGTCTTTTCACCCGGCTATTCTGTCGGATATTTGGAGCAAGAGCCGCATCTCGACGAAGCCAAAACGGTGAAAGAAATTGTGATGGAAGGTGTTCAACCCATTGTCGATACCCTCAAAGAGTACGAAGAGATTAACGAAAAATTCGGATTGCCAGAATATTACGAGGATGGCGACAAGATGGATCAACTGTTTGCTCGTCAAGCGGAATTACAAGATATAATCGATGCCACCGATGCGTGGAACCTCGACAACAAACTAGAGCGTGCGATGGATGCATTGCGTTGTCCGCCCGAAGATCAATCGGTGAAGCACCTATCTGGTGGTGAGCGTCGTCGAGTGGCACTTTGCCGTTTATTGCTTCAACAACCCGACATTTTGCTCCTCGATGAGCCAACCAACCACTTGGATGCAGAATCTATCGACTGGTTGGAACAACACTTGCAACAATATGCCGGCACAGTGATTGCAATTACCCACGACCGCTACTTCCTCGATCACGTGGCAGGCTGGATTCTCGAACTCGACCGCGGCGAAGGCATTCCTTGGAAAGGAAACTACACCTCGTGGTTGGAGCAAAAGACCAAACGCATGGAGCAAGAGGAGAAAACCGCCAGCAAACGCCGCAAAACACTTGAGCGCGAGTTGGATTGGGTGCGCATGGCTCCGAAAGCACGTCAAGCAAAAGGGAAAGCACGTCTCGGAGCTTATGACAAATTGCTGAACGAAGACCAAAAAGAGCGCGAAGAAAAGCTCGAAATATACATCCCGAATGGACCACGTTTAGGAAACAAAGTAATCGAAGCACAAGGCGTGACGAAAGCTTATGGTGAAAAACTGTTGTTCGACAATCTCAACTTTATGCTTCCTCCAAATGGTATTGTGGGAATTATTGGACCTAACGGTGCAGGTAAAACCACACTATTCCGCCTCATTATGGAGATGGAAAAAGCAGATAAAGGGACTTTTGAAGTTGGCGAGACTGTCAAAGTTTCGTATGTTGACCAATCACACAAAGACATTGACCCAAACAAAACAGTTTACCAAATCATTTCTGGTGGCGTGGAAACCATCAAACTAGGTGGTCGCGAATTGAATGCACGTGCTTATCTGTCGCGCTTCAACTTTGCGGGCGGCGACCAAGAAAAATTAGCCAGCATCTTATCAGGTGGTGAACGAAACCGTCTGCACCTCGCGATGGCACTAAAAGAAGAAGGCAACGTGCTTCTGCTCGATGAGCCGACCAACGATATTGATGTAAATACGCTTCGTGCATTGGAAGAAGGTCTAGAAAACTTCGCAGGTTGTGCCGTTGTGATTTCGCATGACCGTTGGTTCTTAGACCGTATCTGCACTCACATTCTAGCATTCGAAGGCAATTCGGAAGTTTTCTATTTCGAAGGCGGATACAGCGATTACGAAGAGAACAAAAAAATGCGGATGGGCAACGTCGAACCAAAACGTGTTCGCTACCGCAAATTGATGGAATAGAATATCAAGAAGTAAAAGGAAGTTAGTAGAAGTTATCGCTTCGCTAAGGAGTTAAAAGAATACGCAACTATTCCGCTTTATGCAAGATTAAGAATCTGCGGGATTTGCAAAATCTGCGGGATAAACAAATGGATTTCAAATTACAACATACCGACCCCAATAGCAATGCACGAGCAGGTGAAATCACCACCGACCACGGCAAAATTCTGACACCGATATTCATGCCGGTGGGAACAGTCGCTTCGGTGAAAGCGGTTCATCAGCAGGAGTTGAAGAACGATATCAAAGCACAAATTATTTTGGGGAATACCTATCACCTCTACCTACGTCCAGGGTTGGACATTATGGAACGAGCCGGTGGATTGCATAAATTCAACGGCTGGGATCGTCCGATTCTGACAGATAGCGGTGGTTTTCAGGTATTTTCGCTGGCAGGAATCCGCAAATTGAGAGAAGAAGGTGCTGAATTCCGATCGCACATCGACGGGTCGAAGCATATTTTCACACCAGAACGAGTAGTTGACATTCAGCGTATTATCGGTGCTGATATCACGATGGCTTTCGACGAATGTCCTCCAGGAACTTCAGATTTCAATTATGCAAAAAAATCGCTCGAACTGACGCAGCGGTGGCTCGATCGCGGATTGAAACGCTTTAGCGAAACGGAGGGGAAATACGGTTATCGTCAAACATTCTTCCCCATTGTACAAGGTTGTGTTTATCCCGATTTACGAAGACAAGCGGCAGAATACATCGTTGAAAAAGGGTGTGATGGCAATGCCATTGGCGGATTGGCCGTAGGCGAACCTGTCGAAAAGATGTACGAGATGATTGAGGTGGTCAACGAAATTCTCCCCAAAGCCAAACCTCGTTATCTGATGGGTGTGGGCACTCCGGCCAACATTCTCGAAGGGATTGAGCGCGGGGTGGATATGTTCGACTGCGTAATGCCTACCCGAAATGGTCGCAACGGAATGCTGTTCACCAAAGAGGGCATTATGAATATGAAAAACAAGCGTTGGGCAGACGACTTCTCTCCTATCGAAGCCGATGGGGCTTCCGAAGTGGATCGACTCTACAGCAAGGCTTATCTCCGACACTTGTTTATCAGCAACGAATTATTAGCTTTGCAAATCGCTTCGATTCACAACCTTGCATTTTACGTTTGGCTCACGCAAGAGGCTCGCGGTCAAATTATAGCTGGCAGTTTCATGGATTGGAAACGAGTGATGATTGAAAAAGTAACAACACGTTTATAAAAGAAATGAAATTATTTAATCGAATTGACATCTATATCATTAAGAAGTTCCTAGGAACCTATTTCTTCTCCATTCTCCTCATCATATCGATTGCTGTGGTGTTTGACATTAACGAAAACCTCGATAATTTCATGAATCACGATGCTCCAATTAAGAAGATTGTTTTCGATTATTACCTCAACTTTATCCCCTATTTCTCGAATCTTTTTAGTCCGCTTTTCACTTTCATTGCAGTCATTTTTTTCACTTCAAAATTGGCTGATAATTCCGAAATTATCGCTATGCTTTCTAGTGGTATAAGCCTCCAACGGCTAATGCGACCCTATCTGATTTCAGCATTAATTATTGCACTTACAAATGTTACAATTAGTGCCTTTGTAATACCACCTTCTAATGTAATACGTATAAATTTTCAGAATACTTACTTCAGAAATAAGAAAATTGAATATGCTCACAATATTCAACTTTTCGTAGATTCGGGTGTAGTTGCTCACTTCGACAGCTACGACAATCAATCAAAAACTGGGAGTAGTTTCTCATTAGAAAAATTCATTGGCAAATCCCTCAAATCAAGACTCACAGCCACTTCTATACAATACGATACACTCCACCGTTGGACCGTTAAAAGCTACCTAATTCGCAATCTCCACGGCAAACGTGAACAACTGATTAGAGGAGCGTCGTTAGACACCACAATCAATATTGAACCTTCCGATTTCTTGATTTCGCGAGGCGATCAAGAGCAAATGACGTCTCCGCAACTACAGAAACACATTGCTCAACAAAAAGAGCGAGGATTTGCCAACATCAAGGACTTCGAAATTGAATATTATCGTCGCTATGCCATGGCTTTTGCTTCATTTATTCTCACAACCATTGGAATCTCAATCTCTTCGCGCAAAATAAAAGGAGGAATGGGCCTCAACATTGGTATTGGTCTTGGATTGAGTTTTACCTATATTTTGTTTATGACCGTTTCATCGTCTTTTGCTGTTAGTGGTTATACTTCAGCATCAGTAGCTGTTTGGATTCCAAATATAGTTTTTTCAATATTGGCAGTCTATTTATATACTAAAGCGCCTCGATAAGGCGTATTAAAACTTAAATTCAACATAATTTATGCTGTAAAACATAATAGAATGCTACTGAAATAAAATAATGCTACCTAATTTTACCCTTCGCATTAAAAACCCAATTTTTATAATTTTATCGTATAAATCATGAGAGCACAAACAACACTGTCAGGTCTAAATAGAACTGATTTTCAAGCAGTAGTAGAAGAGAAACAAGTTGATTTATTTGTATTAACAAACAAAAACGGATGTGAAATCTGTGTAACAAATTTTGGAGCATTTCCAGTTTCAATAATGGTTCCAGATATAAATGGAAAATTAGTAGATGTAGTGCTTGGTCATCAAACATTGAAAAGATATGTTGATTTGAAACCCACCTATCTCGGTGCAGCTATTGGACGATACGGCAACCGCATAGCAAACGGAAAATTTACTCTCGAAGGTAAAGAATACACATTGGCCGTTAATAATGGACCAAACAATCTTCACGGTGGGAAAGAGGGTTTCGACTCAAAAGTGTGGGATGCTAAACAAATTGATACTCAAACGCTTGAGTTAAGCTTGATCTCACCAGACGGTGAGGAAGGTTTCCCAGGTACATTGTCTGTGAAAATGACTTACAAACTAACTGACGATAACGCTTTTGACATTCGCTACGAAGCTACTACCGACAAAACGACACTTTGTAACCTCACAAATCACTCATTCTTCAACCTATCTGGGGCTGGGGATGAGTCTATTTGCGATCACACTTTGCAAATCAATGCTGAGTTTTACACTCCAGGTAGCGATGTGATGATTCCAAGTGGCGAAATCGTGAAAGTAGCAGGCACACCAATGGATTTCACATTTCCAACATTGATTGGAGAACGCATTGAAGCTGATTTCGACCAATTAATTTCTGGCGTTGGCTACGACCACAATTATGTAATCGACAAACAATATCCAGGTCAGTTAACTCTCGCGGCTACAGCCTATTCACCTAAAACGGGCATAATATTAGAGACATTCACCACCGAACCTGGCGTGCAACTATATACTGGCAACTGGCTTGATGGATTTGAAGGAAAGAACGGCAAAACCTATCCAAAACGCAGCGCTTTCTGCTTAGAAACTCAACACTTCCCCGATACTCCAAACAAACCTCACTTCCCTTCTTGTGTCCTAAAACCTGGGGAATTATACACTCAGACCTGCATCTACAAATTTTCGGTAAAAAAATAAAACACAAACAATAAACTAAACTTAAAACTTAAATCAAAATGACAACAACTCAAAAAAGCTATGCATTGCCTATTGCAATGATGTTTGCTCTGTTTTTTATGATTGCTTTCGTTACAGGACTACCGAGTCCGATGGGCGTTATTGTGGCAAAACAATTCGGTGCAACCAACTTTCAATCTCAGTTAGGATTTCTAGGTAACTTCATGGCATACGCCTTTATGGGAATTCCTGCTGGAATCATGCTTAAAAAATTCGGATATAAAGTGACCGCTCTTTCTGCTATTGCAGTTGGATTTGTGGGCGTTGGTGTTCAGTTTCTTTCAGGCCAAGTTGGTCTTTTCAGCGTTTACTTGGTAGGAACATTTATTTCTGGGTTCTCTATGTGTATGTTGAATACCGTTGTAAACCCGATGTTGAATACATTAGGCGGTGGAGGAAACTCTGGTAACCGTTTGTTGCAATTTGGCGGTTCAATCAACTCGATTGGTGCTACAATTACCCCAATGCTCGTTGGATTTTTGATGGGTGCAGAGGCTGGTCGCACTATTGAGAAAGCAAATCCAGCATTATTTCTTGCATTAGGTATATTTGCTCTTGCATTCGTGGTACTTTCTTTTGTGAACATACCTGAACCACACATGGAAACTGCTGCCGAGCGTAAAGTAAAACACTCACACAGTCCACTCTCTTTCCGTCACTTTATATTTGGAGCAATTGCCATTTTCATTTATGTAGGTATCGAAATTGGTATTCCAAGTACAGCTAATCTCTTTATGACAGCTTCTAAATCGGCTTCAAATCCGGGATTGGGAATCGAAGCAACTACTGCAGGTAGTATCGTGGGTGTTTATTGGTTGCTTATGCTCGTGGGTCGTCTGATTGGCGCCTCTATCGGTGCAAAAGTTTCCAGCAAAGCGATGATTATTGGCGTTTCTTCATTAGGTTTGGTTTTAATTCTTTTAGCTATTATCAGTCCGATAACGACTACCGTCTCGATGCCTCATTTCGGTGTTGAAGTTCCAATCAGTATTCTCTATCTCGTGTTGTGCGGATTGTGTACATCCATCATGTGGGGAGGTGTGTTTAACTTGGCTGTTGAAGGCCTAGGTAAATATACAGCTGCAGGCGCCGGTATCTTTATGGTGATGGTGTGCGGTGGCGGTATCGTGCCACTTATCCAAGGTTCTGTATCCGACCACTTTGGTTACATCAGCAGCTATTGGGTGATGTTTATCTGCGTCGCTTACATGCTTTGGTATGCGTTGATTGGTTGCAAAAATGTAAACAAAGATATTCCTGTAGAATAATAATAAAACATTTGTGTTGGATAGATTAACTTCTATTCAACGCAATTTTCATTTAAAATCCAACACATAAAACTTATGAAAAACTTAGAAATCGTGCGTTCTTCTTTCAAAACGCACTTCAAAACAGAAGGATCGGTCTATTTCTCACCCGGTAGAATCAATCTGATTGGAGAACATACCGACTACAACGGAGGCTTCGTATTGCCCGGGGCAGTAGACAAAGGCATGTTAGCCGAAATTAAACTAAACGGAACAGATAAAATCCGCGTCTATTCTATTGACTTAAACGAAAGCGCAGAATTCGGCTTAAACGAAGAAGATCTGCCAGCACAAGGTTGGGCAAAATACATCTTTGGTGTAGCGCGCGAACTCATCAAACGTGGCGGAAAAGTAGTAGGATTCGATACCGTTTTCACAGGTGATGTGCCTTTGGGAGCTGGGATGTCGTCTTCTGCCGCTTTAGAGAGCACGTATGCCTTCGCACTCAACGAAATGCTCAACTTAGGCTTCGATAAAAAAGAGCTTGTAAAAGTAGGTCAGATGACCGAGCACAATTACGTGGGAGTAAAATGCGGCATTATGGATCAGTTCGCCTCCATTTTCGGCAAAGCGGGTCACTTGATTAAGCTCGATTGCAGCAACATGGAATACGAATATGTGCCATTCAACCCAAAAGGCTACAAAGTGGTGCTGGTGGACTCTGTTGTGAAACACGCCTTGGTAGGCTCACCTTACAACGAGCGCCGCTTGTCGTGCGAACGTGTTGCGAAAGCCATCAACAAAAACCACGCTGATGTAGAGTATATGTGTCAAGCAAACTTCGATCAACTCAACGAAGTGAAAGCAGAAGTGAGTGCCGAAGATTTCAACCGCGCTGAATATGCTGTGGGAGAAGCAGAACGCCTACGCACCGCTTGTGCAGCCATGACCAAAGACGACTACGAAACAGTAGGCAAAATGATGTATGGCACACACTGGGGAATGAGCAAACTCTACGAAGTAAGCTGTGATGAGCTCGACTTCTTGGCAACAGTAGCCGAAGAGGCTGGCGTGACCGGTAGCCGCATCATGGGTGGCGGTTTTGGTGGTTGCACCATCAACGTGGTGAAGGAAGACATCTACGACACCTTTATTGCAAAAGTAAAGAAAGAGTACTCAGCAAAATACGGCATCCAACCCAAAATCTACGATGTAGTGATTGGCGACGGATCTCGAAAAATCTGCTGATAACCAATACAATAACTATAAAGCCACAACTCCACATCGGGGTTGTGGCTTTTTTGTGTGCAAAATTTCAAAAGTTCACGCAACAACAATTTGAATTATAAATTCTTTTAAATACATTTGTGAAAGAAAGATATTTATAGGCTGATAACAAAGGGTTTTGATCAAATACAAAATCAGATAATCTCAACGCCTCAAATATTGCAAATTATTATATAATATTGATAATTAACACATTAATAATTCAAGAAACAACTACTAAGGCGGATATATACGCAACTGAGTTGAGCTTAGCGGAATTTCAATTGAGCGTATACTGGTGGTGGGGCAAGCTTTATAAAATTAAAAATATAGATAATATGGCACGAGTACAAATACCTATTTCGATTGAAAAGATTAAAGTTGAAACTCCAAACAGGAGATGAACACAGTTCCTTATAATACTGCAAGGGGACGGAATGCAATTCCGCCCCGACGAGAAATAATTAGTAAGGTTGAAACACTTCGTGGATTACTTGGAAAATTAACTATATAGAAACATTAAAGTTACGAAACTAATTTCCAACAAATAAAAACATGACATAATAAATTTTACATTTTATGAAATTGAAAACAACTTTTATTGCATACGCTATTACGCCAATAATGCTAATATCAGCAGCAACTTTACAAAGTGTTGCAATTAATTACAGCATTAACTTTACAGCTGTGGGTGGTGTTACTACTTCAGTAGGGAATGTGCAGGTACAAAACCTAACAAAAGGAACATCAGTTATTGTACCAGAAGGTAACACGCTGACTTTGACAGATCAAATAACTGCAGATGATATGCTAAATGCCAACGACGAAAGAATGCGAGTTTCGCAAACAGACAGTCCTGGAGTATTTCTCCTTACTTTTTGTGCCAGCCATGCTGGTATTGCCCAAATAACGACCTATGCGCTTAATGGAATAAAGGTAATTGGTCTAATTTCTAATTTAAATGTTGGTAATCATTCGTTGGAATTAACCTTGCCTACGGGTATGTATATTGTTCGAGTGTCAGGTCCAGCATATTCCTATTCTGCAAAGTTGCAAAACAAAATACGAACTACTACTCACTCATACATTAAATTTCTGCCTAACCAAATAACTACAGTAACTTCTTCACAGAAAAGCAAAGCCGAACCAATGACATCCATTATTATGAATTATGCCAGTGGTGATCAGTTACTTTACACAGCCACTTCTAGTACTTACGTATCCTCTGTGCCCGATGTGCCTACCGATAGCAAAACGATCAACTTTAAATTTGCAACCCTGGCTACTTCTGCTTTACCCGCAGGCACCTATTCTATGGGCAGTCCGGCAGATGAAGTACATAGATATACGAATGAAACTCAACACCAAGTAACTTTATCAGCTTTTCGCATAAGCAAATACGAAATAACGAATACGCAGTTCGCCACTTTTTTGAATGAAAAAGGCATTGGGAGTAGTGGTATATGGGCAACAGCTCCAGTCTATAAAACTCAAGGGTTGATAACGGCTAATAGTCTGTGGGGGTTGACCTACAATGGTTCGCAATGGGTGTCGGCAATGGGTTACGAAAATGCTCCAGTAATTGATGTGACATGGTATGGTGCAGTTGAGTATGCAACTTTCGTGGGTGGCACTTTGCCTACCGAGGCACAATGGGAATATGCTTGTCGTGCAGGAACAACTACACCGTTTAACACAGGTAATTTTTTGACGAATCTTCAAGCTAATTATGATTGGAGATACCCTTACAATAATGGCACGAACACTGACACGGCATACCCAAACAAAACTCAGACGGTAGGTCTTTATCCGCCAAATGCATGGGGCTTATATGATATGCACGGCAATGCATGTGAGTGGTGTTATGACTGGTACGCAAGCGTTTATCCAACCACCCCTCAAACAGACCCAACAGGACCTAATAGTGGTTTGTATCGTGTGTATCGTGGTGGTTGTTGGTATTTCTATGCATATAATTGTCGTACAGCTTATCGCGTGTACGACTACCCTAATTATGAACACAACTTTTTGGGGTTTCGGGTGGTGTTTGTCCAATAATTTGCCATCTTAATTCTTGAGATGTAAAATAAAAAGCGAATTTTCTTCAGACATTGTTGTTATTCATGAAACAATAAAAACAGCGAAAAAAACATATTATGACAACGAAACACCTAGCCCATAACACACGCCTATTTGCATTGGCTGGCTGACGTGAATTCCCCTCTCGCACCAGATATAAAGCCGTAGAAAGATGATGTTCCGTCGGTGGGAGTTGCAATCCCCCGTTCGGCGTAGCGTCCTCGCTACGTCGTCTTTGCTTATATTTTCTAAACTTTGACAGCCTACATTGCAAGAAATTAAAGTCCATTTAGGCTGGAAATTGAGCCGTATTTCATATATTTCTAAGCTCAGGCAGACGCGCTACTAGGGTATTCGTGAGCGTTCAGGTACAAGCAAACGAGAATTCGCATGAAAGAAAACCAATCAGATTTTATATTATTCAAGACCGAAGACGAAAAAATATCGGTAGATGTTCGTTTCGAGGAAGATACTGTGTGGCTTACGCAAGACCAAATGGCATTGCTATTTGGTAAGGCAAAATCAACTATTAACGAGCATATACAGAATATTTTTAAAGAACGCGAACTTGAAGAAGCTTCTTGCACACAGAAATTCGGAATTTCCGAATTTCAGCAGAAAGGCCATAATTTCTACAACCTTAATGTTATTATTTCAGTCGGCTATCGAGTAAAATCGCAACGTGGTACGCAATTTCGGATTTTTGCTACAGATCGGTCGAACGAAAACTGAGCGATGAAAAACTGTTGCTGGATGGAGTTTCAATCAGCCACGAAGTTGCAATTGAAAAAGCTACATCAGAATACAAGAAGTATCAACAAAAAACGCTTAGCGAAGTAGAAAAAAATTACTTAGACAGTTTGAAAGCATTGGAAACTATAACCATAAGAAAAAAAGAATAGATTATACATTGTTGAAAAAAAATTATCGCTTGAAATTCAAATAGATAAGTATAGAAATGCGAAAAAAGAGCCAAAAACAGGATAAATCGCAAAAAAATGCACTTTTTCTTCACAAATCCTTTGAAATTCAAAAAAATTCACAATCTTTGTTGAATCTTTGAAAAAGAAGTTTCTTTAGTAAACGATACAAATAAATTATGTAGTCAAGTCACTCCCTTTTTCTTGACTACAAGTAGCTTACAAAAGGGGAAAATCAATAATTAAAAAACAAAATGGAAAAAGGTGTTGTAAAATTTTTCAATGAGACAAAAGGTTTCGGATTTATCAAAGTTGATGGTTCGGGCGAAGAAGTGTTTGTACACGTATCTGGTCTTAACGAAAAAATCCGCGAAAACGATGTTGTGGTATTCGATATCCAGCAAGGCAAAAAAGGCCCAAATGCTGTGAATGTTAAGTTGGCATAAGAACCACTAACTACGAATAGTATTCAAAGTATCCCGTTCAGTTTATCTGTTCGGGATTTTTTTTGCGAAAAAAGGATCATTTTCGCAATCCGAAAGAAAACTATTTGTCATTCTGAAAAATAGCACTATCTTTGCCGACGCAAATATCAAGCGGATGTGGCGTAATTGGTAGCCGCGCCAGACTTAGGATCTGGTGCCGTGAGGCGTGGGGGTTCGAGTCCCTTCATCCGCACTAAAAGAGGTTATTCTTCGGAATAGCCTCTTTTTTTGTACCCTTCGGTTGCAAAACAAAAATTTTCTCTATCTTTAGAATTCAAACAAAAAAACAGGCCGAATATGCTTCATCCTCTTCATCAATTCAGTTTCTGCCCAAAGTGTGGTTCAAATACGTTTGCCGAAAACAACGAGAAATCGAACAAATGCGGACAATGCGGATTTATTTTCTACTTCAACATATCGGCTGCAGTAGCGGTGTTGATTGTAAATAGCAAAAACGAACTGCTTGTTTGCCGACGAGCTCACGACCCAGCCAAAGGAACACTCGATTTACCAGGTGGTTTTGTGGATATGCGCGAAAGTGGCGAAGAGGCTGCCAAACGTGAAGTAAAAGAGGAGACTGGTTTGGAAATCAAGCAATTGACTTACCTTTTTTCACTCCCAAACAACTATGTTTACTCTGATTTCGAAGTACAGACGTTAGATATGATTTACACCGCTCGTGTCGATGACGGCACAGTTGTTTCGGCCAACGACGATGTGGAAGAGGCTAGTTTTGTACCCATTTCGTCGCTGAATCCCGCTGATTTTGGGCTGAGCTCCATCAAGGTGGTCATTCGTCGATTCAAAGCGGAACACCTAAATTATCTGAAATCTAACCAATGAATCGTAAATTTTTCGACTATCTGCTCATAAATCCGTAATTTGGTCGTTCATTAGTTAACTCTTCATTCAAAAAACCAAGAGAACCTACATTTATGTTACGAAAACTCCTCTTTTCGCTTTTTGTACTCTCCAGTTCAATACTCTCTGCTCAACAAATCCAACCTTCTGATTTCGCTGGAAATGATGCCCTTTTTCGCCAAGGCAAAGAGCTTTTCGCTGCTGGTAATTTTGGTGGGTGCATTTCGCAACTCGATAAATTAAAACAGACTATTGACGCAAACAATCCAAAATCGGAGGAGATTGATTATATGATTGCCGCATCGGCTTTCGAAACGGAGAATATTGAATGTAAAGAGATTTTGCAGTCGTTCTTAAACAAATACCCTTTTTCAAATAAAGTTGATCGCGTAAAATTTCTTCTTGGCACAATTGCGTTTATTCGAAATCAACACGCAGAAGCCATTCGTCAATTTCGCTCTACCGACCAAACAACTCTTTCGTCGGACGAGCAGCAAGATTATATTTACCGTCTAGCTTATTCATTAATGGCGGTTGATTCGGTGAATTCTGCTCAACCCATGTTCATCGAGCTGACGCACAGCAGCCCCAAATACAGCGATGCTGCGACCTATTACACAGCTTGGTACAACTACAAAGACGAAGTGTTTGACAAAGCGGCGGATGGTTTCGAATCAATCCGGAGAAATCCCGAATTTAGCGAAAATGCAAACTTCTATCTGACTCAAATCCAGTTTATTCGTAAGCAATACGATGGAGTCATTCAGTCGGGTGAGGCGATTTTCCCGAAACTAAAAAACAAGCAACACAAGGCTGAACTGGCACGCATTTTGGGCGAGAGCTTCAACCAAAAAGAGGAAACAACCAAAGCCATTGAATTTCTGACTTATTATGCCGAAAACGACAATTCACCGCTACCAGGCGCAATGTATCAGCTGGGCACATCGTGGTTTATCAAGCAGGACTACGCCAAAGCCATCCAATACTTGAAATTTGCCACTGCAAAAAACGATGAATTGGGGCAAAGCGCCTACTACTATCTTGGATGCTCTTATCTGAAGGTGAACGATAAAAAGAATGCTCGACTCGCTTTCGAAATTGCCTCCACAGCCGATTTCAATCTAAAAACGAAAGAGTTGTCGCTCTACAACTATGCGATGCTGATTTTCGAAACGGCCTACACAGGCTTCAATGAGGCTGTTACCATTTTCGAACAGTTTCTGAATTCATTCCCCAAATCGAACTACGCCGATAAAGTGAGCAGCTCACTCACCGAAGTCTACATGACCTCGAAAGATTATCAGACTACCTTAGCTTCCATTGAGAAAATCAAATATCCCAACTCGCGGATTTTAGGTGCAAAACAGCGGATTTTGTTCGAAATTGGAACACAAGAATTAATCAATGGAAATAACACCAAAGCAAAGGAGAGCCTCGAACACGCCATTGCGCTAGGCGATCGTGAAGGAGAAACGTATGCTGAATCGCACTACTGGTGTGGAGAAATTGCATTTCGCAAGGGCAGATTCGACGAATCGACCAGCTATTTCCAAAGCTACATCAACAACACAGCTGGAAACAACAAAGAGATGCTTACTTTGGCATACTACAACCTTGGATATTCTTTTTTCAAAAATCAATTGCTTCAAAAAGCTCAAAATGCCTTTGAAAAAGCATTGGGTGTCAATTGCAAAAAGAATCCAGCAATGACTGCCGATTTACTCAATCGCATTGGTGACTGTCGCTATTTCTTGAAAGATTATAATGTGGCTCAAAACTACTACGCTCGGGCTGCTCAGGCGTCGGACATTAGCGCAGATTATTCGCTATTCCAACAAGCACAAATATTGAGTCTCCAAAAGCAATACAATGCAGAAATCAAGCTGTTGGACAAAATCGGTGCCGATTTCCCTAACTCTGATTATCAAGACGATGCGCTATTCGAAAAAGGGCACACGTACCAAAACATGGAGAAGCGCGAGCTGGCAATCGAAGCCTTTTCGCAATTGATTGAGACCTTTCCGAAAAGCTCATTGGCAAAAGCTTCAGCAGTTCAACTTGGCGTGCTATATCTCGGACAATCGAACGTAGAAAAGTCCATTGAATGGTATAAATATGCCATTTCAAATTACCCTGAGAGCGATGAATCGACTGTTGCTAACGAAGATTTGAAACGAATATACAAAGACCAAAATCGGATTGGTGAGTACGTTCAATACATCAAGACATTGGATGGAAAAGTGCAATTCACAGCTTCGGAACAGGACTCGTTGGTTTATCTCGGAGCAGAAAAAAGCTACATGAAAGGTCAAAAAGCGGTAGCTGAACGCAGCTTTATCGACTATCTGAAAGAGTTTCCCAACGGCGTATTCTCGCCATCGGCCAACTATTATCTGGCAATGATTAACATCGATCAGAAGAAAGACGAAGTTGCTTCGGGCTACTTAGATGCTATACTTGCTCGTCCCGAAAACAAATACACCGAAACAGCACTCTCCTACTCGGCTGACATTGCATTTGCGAAGGGAAAATTCGACAAAGCGTTGGAACAATACGGTGCTCTCGAAAAGAAAACTGAATCGAGTAAAACCCGACTCCAAATTTGGTCGAAACTGGCTCTTTGTAACTTCCAATTGCAGAAATTCAACGAATCAGTTGACTTGTGTAGTCGAATCATCGATGAACCAAAAAGCAGCGTGGAGCAGAAATCTGATGCACGTTACTACCGAGCAAAATCGACCATCCAACTGCAAAAAACAGACAATCTGGCAAGCGATTTAACGCTTCTTTCTGCCGAAACTCGGACACAGATTGGAGCTGAAGCCAAATTCCTGTTGGCTGATTATTATTTCAAAACCGACAATCTCAAAAAAGCGGAAAGCGAAATCTTCGATTACATCGAAAAAGGAACGCCTCACCAACATTGGTTGGCACGAAGCTTTATATTGCTAACCGATATTTACCTCAAAAACGGAGATAATTTTCAGGCAAAACAGTACCTTATCAGTCTGAAAAACAACTACAAAGAAAAAGATGAGGAGATTGAAAAAATGATTGAAGAGCGTATGCCAAAAGTTCAATAAATCGTTCGGAACTAGGTAATTAATCGACAAAATTTATACAAAATCATGCAACGAACTATCATAATCTGTCTAAGTTTATTACTTGCTTCACAACTTTGTGTTGGACAAAGAAAAGCGAAACAAGACACAACATACAATCAAAAAGTGGTATTGGAGCGAGAGTTTAGCCCTGTGTTCAAAGACGCTTCACGCATCGAAGCACTACCAACCATCAACGAACCGAAGCGTGAAAAACAACCTATTCAATATCAGTTTTCGAGACTCGATGCTGCCATTCCTTTGCAATGGAAAATTGTAGCTCCTGAGAAAAAAATGGACAGATACAACTACTCTTCTCAAACTGGATTTCTCAATATCGGTGTGGGACTGCCAACGAATAGCTTGATTTATGGTGGATTGGAATTGCTGAACGACGAAGCAAATCAACTTGAGTTGAGTATCGACCACCGAGCAATCAGCGGAAACCGCAAGTCGAGTTTGAGCGATGCCAAGCAAAATATCTACAATGCCAATACGAAAATAGGCCTAAATTATAGCCGACCTTTTGAATTTTTCGCTCTTAATAGTACCATTTCTTATGCTCATTCCGAATTCAATTACTTTTTGCAGAATCAGACAATCGGTCCAATGCCTTTTTTACCATTGAACACGACGATTGATAACTCAACCAGCAACCAGAGAAATAATCAACTATCGCTCAAAACTGAAGTGATTTCGACTGCTGATGGCGACATTAGTTATAAAGGAAGCATTGCATACAGCTATTTTGAGAAAAAGAACGGAACTTTCACTTCTATTTCGGGACCAAAAGAGCATTGTATAACCATCGAAGGTTCGGTGAAGAAACAAAATGACGAGAAAAAATCAGTCGCTCTCGACTTTTCACTAATCAACTTTGTTTACAACACCAATGCCGAAGATCCAATAACTGAATTCAAAGCCGAAAATTATGGTCGTTTGACTATGACTCCACACTATAACTTAACAGAGACAAATTTTGAGTTCAACGCAGGAATCCGAACTGAATTTGGCTTCAAAAAAGGCGTTGATTTGAAGATTGCCCCAGCGATTGATGCTACGTGGGAGTTTTCACCCAAATTCTTCGCCATCGCAAACATCGGTGGTGGAACCACAATCAACTCATTTGCCCAATCAGATTTAAACTACCGTTACCTCCACCCTGCCATCCGACTTAAAGATACTTTTGCGCCGATAGATGGAGTGTTAAAACTGAAAACAAATATATTCCCTCGATTAGAGGTCGAGCTATCGACTGGATTTAAGTCGAGTAGCGAATATTATTTCATTTCTCAATACTATGTTGCACACCTTTTTCCTATTTCAAAAACCAATACCAAACGATACAGCATTGGAATTTCGGCTAAATACGACATCAAAGATTTGGGTGATGTTCAACTTTCGTTGCAAAAACACCAATATAGATTGGCAGAATTCTATCAAAATGTAAATGATCAGAATATTGCATGGGGAAAACCAGATTTTGAGATGAATCTAACTACAAACCTGAAGATAAACGAGAAAATTACTGCGCACTTAGATTATCAATTGGCATCAGGCAGATATGCGCTATACAATAACGAAACGGTCACTATGAAGCCTATCAATCAACTCGATTTGGGTGGTCGATACCGCATCAACAAAAGGTGGTCGGCTTTTGCTCAAATGAACAATATCTTGTTCCAAAGTTACGACCTTTGGTATGGGATGCCAGCACAAAATTTCAATTTTGTAGTAGGTGCAGGCTTTTCGTACTGATTTTTAATTAATTTTGTGCCCGTTAAAGGGTTAACAATCCCATAACATTACGTACGGTTTAGAAAATCTAACCGAATACAGTTTCATCTTTTGAGAAATAAAACTCAGATATGCTCAAAAACTTAGTCATAGTAGAGTCTCCTGCCAAAGCGAAAACCATTGAAAAATTCTTAGGGAAAGATTTTGTTGTAAAATCGAGCTACGGACACATCCGCGACCTTAAGAAGAAAGATTTTGGTATCGACATCAAGAATAAATTCAAACCCAAATACGAGGTTTCTGCCGACAAAAAGAAGTTGGTCGATGAATTAACCAAACTTTCGAAGGATGCAGAAATCGTATGGCTCGCTTCCGATGAGGACCGCGAAGGAGAAGCCATTGCTTGGCACCTTTACGAAGTATTGAAGCTGTCGCCTGAAAAGACGAAACGCATTGTATTTCACGAAATTACCAAAACTGCCATACAGCACGCCATCGAAAATCCTCGTGGCATCGACTTCAACCTCGTAAATGCACAACAAGCAAGACGCATACTCGACCGCATCGTTGGATTTGAGCTTTCGCCTATCCTTTGGCGTAAAGTAAAACCTTCGCTCTCTGCTGGTCGTGTGCAATCAGTTGCTGTACGATTAATTGTTGAGCGCGAGCGCGAAATTCAGAATTTCACTTCCGAAGCAGCTTACCGTGTGATTGCCCTTTTCAATGTAAAAGACGACAACGGCAACATCACCGAGATGAAAGCAGAGCTTAACCAACGTCTTCAGACAAAAGAAGAGGCTTTAACGCTACTCGAATCGTGCAAATCTGCTCAATTTAACATCGAAGACATCACCACACGTCCGCTGAAAAAATCACCTGCAGCGCCTTTTACCACCTCAACAATGCAACAAGAGGCAGCGCGCAAGCTCAGTTTCTCCGTTTCGCAAACCATGATGGTGGCTCAGAAGCTCTACGAAGCAGGACACATTACCTATATGCGTACCGACTCGATGAATCTTTCGGATTTGGCAATCAATACAACCAAAGCTGAGATCACAAGTACGATGGGTGAAAAGTACGTCAAAATTCGCAAATATCACACCAAATCGAAAGGTGCACAAGAGGCTCACGAGGCCATTCGCCCATCTTATATCGACAAACATCAAGTGGATGGTACAGCGCAAGAGAAAAGACTCTATGAACTAATCTGGAAACGTACCATCGCTTCGCAAATGAGCGATGCGGAACTCGAAAAGACCACTGCCACCATCGAATTTGGTGCAGCTAAAGCACGTTTCGTGGCTGTTGGTGAAGTGATTAAGTTCGACGGATTCTTGCGTGTTTACCTCGAATCGACAGACGAAGAGAGCGAAAACGACAGCGATTCTAAACTGTTGCCACCGATGAGTGTCGGCGATGTGCTGACTTTTAACGAAATTGCAGCTACAGAACGATTCACCCAACGCCCTGCGCGCTACTCCGAAGCAAGCTTGGTACGCAAACTCGAAGAGTTGGGCATCGGTCGTCCATCGACATACGCACCAACTATCTCGACCATTCAAAACCGCGAATACGTGGAGAAAGGCGACAAAGCAGGCGAAGAGCGTTCGTTTAACGCCTTGACGCTTAAAAGCAACAAAATAAGCGACGTTACGAAGACCGAAATAGCCGGTAACGACAAAAGCAAACTATTCCCAACCAATATCGGTGTGGTGGTCAACGACTTCCTAACCGAATATTTTCCAGATATTCTTGACTTTAACTTCACGGCGAACGTGGAGAAAGAGTTCGACAACATTGCCGATGGTGAGATTGAGTGGACTGTCGCTCTCGACAACTTCTACAAATCGTTTCATCCGGTGGTGGAAGCCACTGCGGCGGTCAAGACCGAACGCAAGGTGGGTGAGCGAATCATCGGAACCGATCCGAAGACAGGTCGTCAGGTGGCAGTTAAAATCAGCCGTTTCGGCCCTGTGGTTCAAATCGGAACTGCCGAAGAGGAGGAGAAACCGCTATTTGCATCGCTCAACAAGAAATATTCGATGGAGACCATCACGCTCGAAGAGGCGCTGAAACACTTCGAACTGCCACGCACTTTGGGTGACTTCGAAGAGAAAACAGTGACAGTGGCCGTTGGACGATTTGGTCCTTACGTGAAGCACAACAACACCTTCACCTCACTGCCAAAAGGAGTAGATCCGATGGCTATTTTGTTGGATGAAGCCATTGTGTTAATCGAAGAAAAACGCAAGAAAGAGAGCGAAAAACTGATTAAACAGTTCGACGAAGATGCCGATATCCAAATCCTCAACGGACGATATGGCCCCTACATCGCCTACAAAAAGAAGAATTTCAAGATCCCGAAAGATAAAACACCGGTAGAACTGACATTCGAAGAGTGTAAAGAGATCATCGAAAAAGGGAAATAAATAGATTAGCCGGATAAAGCACTTGTCCGGCTTTTTTGTACTCATCAAAATCAATGCTTTGTGCAAACAGCAACTCTTGAACCGAAAAATCACTTCGAAATCTTAGACGGATTGCGAGGTGTAGCGGCTATTTCAGTCGTTGTGATGCACCTGCTTGCACCGTTCAGCTACGATTTAGACTATCTCCAATACTTCAACCACGGCTACCTCGCGGTCGATTTCTTCTTTTTACTTTCTGGGTTTGTGATAGGTCATGCTTACGACGACCGATGGGATCGAATGTCTATTGGTGACTTCTTTCTCAGACGGCTGATTCGGCTACATCCAATGATTATAGTCGGCACACTCCTTGGTGCTGTCGGATTCTATTTCGGAGCCTCGCCCGACGTTTTCCCGCTGATTAGTGAAACACCCGTGTGGAAACTCATTCTGGTGATGCTGATTGGTTTCACACTGCTGCCTGTTGGCAAGTCGCTCGACATCAGAGGATGGGGCGAAATGCACCCGCTGAACGGACCGCAGTGGTCGCTGCTCTACGAATACATCGCCAACATACTCTACGCCTTTTGGATCAGAAAATGGAAACAGCGAACACTTGCGCTGTTTGTGTTTATCGCTGCCATAGCTGTATTCTATCTGGCACTGACCAGTAAAACCAACGACCTCAACGGCGGTTGGTCGCTCGACCCCGTTCATTTGCAGTTTGGGTTCACACGTCTGATATTTCCGTTTTTTGCTGGGCTGCTGTTGGTGCGCATTCAGAAGCCAACGAAGATAAACAATGCCTTCTTTTGGAGCAGTCTATTGTTGCTCATCATCTTCGCATTTCCACGCATACAACTTGCTGGTTTTGGATTGGCTAACGGCTTGTTCGAAGCTGTGGCGGTCGTATTTATCTTTCCGGCGATTGTTTACATCGGTGCAAATGGAGTGGTGAAACGTGCCCTACCTGCCAAAATCTGCCGATTCCTTGGCGTAATCTCCTACCCGCTCTACATCACCCACTATCCACTGGTCTATGTATTTAATGTGTGGGTAATCGATCATCAGATTTCGATTGGGAAAGGATGGCCAGTTGCGCTGCTGTGCTTCTCTGTTGCCCTACTAATTGCATACCTTTCGCTGAAAATCTACGACGAACCTCTGCGGAAACGACTAACAGCGTGGCAGAAAGGAAGGAAATAAAAAAGGCGAATGAATATTCATCCGCCTTTCTCTAGCTTATCTTTTTCTGTTTAACGGGATTTTAAATCCCGTTATTTTGTTATTATAAGGATTTGTAATCCGACGTTTTCTTTGTTTGGTAAAGATTAAAAACCTACATGCCGCAGGCAGGTTTTTTGTTAAGTTTGACTCGGGATTACAAATCCTGAGGGACGGGGCTTTTTATTTGTAACGTCGTATAAAACCAAAATTCTCAATTGGAGTTGTTCCATTCGGAATAGATTTAAATGCTCTGTAAAAAATCATTTTTTTATTCTTATCAATCCCTTTAAAAAGTTCACCTATCTTATTATGGATTTCATCACATTCTTTTGAAAGTTCTATAGAATCATTTATGTTAAGAATAGTCGTATATTGAATTGTTGGGAAATAGCCTTCTTCCATTCCTTGAGGAAATATTCCAAATATTTGTGGTTTAGATTTCACATAAGCGACAGTCATTGGAAGGGGATATTTAGAATTAATTTCCTTCATGACTTTTTGTTCAAAATCTTTTATTTCCTTTTCTTTCTGATATTGCCATATTTGATTTGCTGGTTTCATTATTTGATTAGCAAGAGTTAAATCATTTATCGCATCAATAAAGTAGCCTTTCTCATAATCATTTTTTGACAAACTATACCAGTCATAAGCATCTTTATTCATTATTCTCATAACTCCAAGTTGCATAATGTTTAGTTTCCATTTGTTGCCATATTTGCCATAGATAAAAACAACGCTTGATTCCCATAAGTCGTCCTTAAAATATCCTACTGAAATATAAGACTCAGAATTCAACGCATTAAATCCAATAACATAATCATGCTCACCTGAAATACCAGATATAACATTTGTATGCATATTTGCCGACGAATTTATTTGATAAAATTCATTCAGTAAAGTGAATTTGTTTTTCGAAAATTTATTTTTGGATTGTTGAATCAAAACAACTAATCCGTTTTTGCTTTGTTCTAAACATTTTTCACTACAAATAGAAAAGATTTTCTCTTGATTTCCCTCTGTAAATCCATCAATTATTTGATTGTTTAATTCATAAATTTCAGCCTTAATTTTGGGATCAATGTTGTTATCTTTCCATGTCCCACCAACTTTATTACAACTTGAAAAAAACACAAGTACAGTAAAAATCCTCAAAACAAATTTAGTCATTTTCTTATTTTTAAATTAATATTTCGTTTTAATATGATTTTTCATATTGAATGATTACAATCCAGACTTTCGTAGTCAAGTTCTTTATTTCTTTTGCCCATATGAAACCACACAAAATTCTTGATTTAAATCTATTGTTATTTTATTATGTTGTTTCCATGCATCGTAGGCTTTGTATTTTAGAAGTCTATTCTCGGGAACTATCATAATCATCCCAAATTGTTCCATTACAAATTCTGGAAGAAATCCTGCGTCTGAAATCAATTGTAATTCTTTTAAATATTGCGTCGTAAATTCGCTTTTTTTCTCATTAAAACGATATTGGTATTGCAGAAATTCTTTAAGTGACTCAACTTGTAAATCTAAATATAGGTCGGGGAAACCTGAGGCTCTTTCATTTTCTTTTATATTTGCCAAAGCCCAGTCAATTTTTTTGTATGCACTTCCCATTGCTGAACCCAGCAAAACAGAATCTCGGAATGCAGTTTTGAAGAAATACACATCTGCTAACGAATCAAGTGGATTTAACGCTGTCAACCTTGTTGGATCAAATTGATTATAAATTTTCTGTTCAAGTGTTCCTATTTTAGTTGAATCAAGGTCATTTGATGTAATTCTCACTTTCAAAAACCATTTACCACATTCGTAAACCGCTAATGAATTATATTTAAATTCCTCATTTGTGAGAATTGTTTTTTCGTAAATCGTTAATGAATTAAATTTGCTTTTATCGTTTTTGAAAATCGCTTTAAAACCATTACAAATGTATTTTTCTCCCTCATATTTAACTGCAAATTGAGTTACATGTATTCCTTTATGTGTAAAATTTGAAATTGATTGTAGTGATTTTAGATATTCTTTTCTTAATCTTCCCTCATATCCGTCACCAGCTGGATAAACATAAATTGAAATTATTGTTTCATTTTGTTGATTCTCGTAAACTACTCCAATATTTGTTTTCTTTTTATCAAAAGAATAAATATCTTTCCTTTGAAATGAATCAATAATTACAGGAAAAACAGTCATCGTTTGACTATGTGTATAATCACCTTTCGCACAAATCTTTTTTTGTGTGTAAGCTTCCTGTCCACTTATTATATAAACTAAAAATAAGAAGCCAGTTATAAATCTAAAGCTTGCTTTCATATTATATTTTATTACTGTTAGCACACATATATCAATATCTCAAAACTTAGAGGCTGCCATGTAAAGACAGCCTCTGACAAAACTTATCTTCAACCTACGCTGTCGGCGCATCCTTATTATCCTTTTTCGAACTTCGACCTTGACGTTGAGCCAACACCAGCGAAGCGCGATCTATGCGGGCATTCAGTTCGTTGACGAAGGAAGAGAAGTCGGTATCTTCTTCGATCAGAATCACGGCATCGATGCGGTCGAGCATCGTGCGGCAGGCGCGGTCGATGGCGGTGCGCACCACTTTCATTTGCAGGTCGGTCTTGCTTGCCCCTTCGGTGAAGCGGCTTGTCATCAGGTCGGCGAAGGCATCGTTGGTGGTTTTGATTTCTATCGGCCAATCGCTCAATCCGAGGAAAGCGATGTCGGCTGCCAATGTGCCTGTTAGCTCAGCCAGCAGTTGATTGACCGAAGCCGTCTCTTGGTCATAAGGCTTGAGTTCGATGCCGTTGTATTTGTCGAGCACAATCAGGATGCGATCCGCTGCTTTGCGTTTGCTCTCTTGAAAATGGGTGGTGAAACTGGTGACTGCCAGACGAAAACCGCGCAGGCGACTGTCGCGCACAAAGTCACGTTCGGCCATCTCCTTCGTGTGTTCGCTTCTCAGAATCACATTGAGGGCGGTGTTTTCATCGTCGTACAACGAGCGATACTCTGCAAATTGCTTCACCACTTTCAGCTTGGCTGGGGTTTCATTCTCAATCAGTTTCACCAAATCGGTATGAAACTGAAAATGCTCTTCGTTACGAAGTTTTTCGTAATCTAACTTTTTAATCTTCATTTCAATTTACTTATTTAGGTTATTAAATAGCCCCGTGAGGGGATAAAATTTTCCAGCATCAGTGTCCCTTAAAATCCTGTATCGGCTATTGACAAAGGCTTCCGAAGAGCCAACAGCAAAATTCAGGTGGTCGGGATTTCCCGAAAATGAGCCAACCGCCGTTGGCAAGGTGTCGGGAACCTCCGAAAGCATGCCTACGCTCCGTGGGAAGGTGTCGGGAACTTCCGAAAGTGTGCCTACGATCGTTGGCAGGGTTTCGGGAACTCCCGAACGCCTCCCAAACCCGTTGGCAGGGTTTCGGAACTCTCCGAAGGTTTGCCAACCGCCGTTGGCTGATTTTCGGAGAAAAAAGATAACTGATGTAAGTTTAAATTGAGAGGAAGATTGGCAGGCAATGAATACCTCACCATATCTGTAAGCAGTTGCAAATCTAAAAAGATTTTCTTAGACAAACAAACGATTTATGCTATTTTGGAGCTTTTTTTTACACAAAAAACAAGGCAACACCTATCACGCTGATAATTGCGCCAACCACCTCTTTGGTGGTGATGCGTTGCTTCAACAAGATAAGCGAAGGAGGGATAATCAAAATCGGGGTGATGGACATAATGGTAGAGGCAATGCCGGCTCCGGTGTGTTGCAGGGCATAGAGCGAGAGTGCAACGCCAAGAAATGGACCAAAGAGCGAACCGATGGTGATGCGTTTCATTGCCGAAATATCGCGCATACCGGCGAATACGCCCGACCATTTGCGAAGGATGGTAATCAGAATCACAAAACCGACAATGCCGGTCAAGATGCGTATCTGTGTGGCAGCTACTGCATTGTAGTTACCCATTCCCACCTTGCTAAGTATAAGACCAAACGACTGACCGACCGCTCCCATAAAGGCATAGAAGAGTCCGCGAATGGAGTGCGATACGGAGAATCGTTTTTCGCCCTCTTGCTTGTTGAGTATCACCAACGCAATGCCGCCAACAGTCAGCGCCATGCCCAGAATGCTAAAAAGCGAAAGTGTTTCGCCCAACATCACCCAATCGATAAGGGCAGTCATCGGTGGCACGAGGGTCATCATCAGCATCGAAATGCGCGACCCTACAATGGTGTAGGATTTGAACAGAAACAAGTCGCCCATGACAAACCCAATCAACCCCGACAGTGAGAGCCAGAGCCATGCTTTGGGCGTGGCATCGGTGGGTAGCCACATGCCTCGTGAGAGGTACGAAAAGAGCGAGAGAAAGAGCATCGCCATCCACAATCGGATGATGTTGACTGGCACAGACCCCACTCGATGTCCTGCCGACTCAAACGAAAGGGCTGAGATAGTCCAACAAAATGCAGTGATGAGTGCGGCAAATTCGCCTATATGGGATTGGAACATTGGGAGTTAGGAATAAAAGAACAAATAATTAAATATTCATTTTTGAGCTTCGATAATTAAGTTTTTTATTGTTTCATAATTCTGATCAGCGATGAGATTCTTAGAAGTCTCATAACTGCTTGTTTTCAAACATATTTCAATTTGAATAGATTCATCAAAATCATTATATGTTTCTTTTTTCCTAACTATAGCTATTTGATCAATATTTACTAAAAACTTTTTGCCAGAATTCGATAATTCTATGAAATTTTTCATTTTGTCTTTGTTTTTAAATCAATTATACTAAAATCTAAAACGGCACCACATCATCTTTGTGATTCAGAAAATCGTGCTCCGCAGTTGGTGGAGGCACTACGGAATCCATCGGTTGAGTGTTCATTTTCGAACTCAGGGTAGGTCCGCCAAACTCGGGAGGCATCGGAATGCGGTCGTCTTCTGGGTTCATAAACTTCGCAAACTCCCCTTTGAAGCGGAGACGCACATCACCTACAGGTCCGTTACGGTGCTTGGCAATGATTATTTCAGCCATACCGTGGAGGTCGTTTCCTTCGTCATCTATATAGATTTTGTAATACTCCGGACGGTGAATGAAGCACACCATATCGGCATCTTGCTCAATCGCACCCGACTCACGAAGGTCACTCAACTGCGGACGTTTGCCATCGGCTCCAACGCCAGTTCGATTTTCTACCCCACGATTCAACTGCGACAAGGCGATAATCGGGATGTTCAACTCCTTAGCTAATCCTTTGAGCGAACGTGAGATAATACTCACCTCCTGCTCGCGGCTACCATAGGTCATTCCACTGGCGTTCATCAACTGAAGGTAGTCGATGATGATACACTTCACATTGTGCACGCGAACTAATCGACGGGCTTTAGTACGCAATTCAAACACCGATAGACTAGGTGTATCGTCCACAAAAATCGGAGCATCGTTTAGCGCCTTTATCTTATAGAAAAGTCGCTCCCACTCCAAGTCGTTCAACTGTCCGTTTTTGATTTTGGAAGCTTCAAGTTCACATACGTTCGAAATCAGACGATTCACCAACTGCACGTTCGACATCTCAAGCGAGAATACAGCCACAGCTTCTCCACGATCGACACCCATATTCTTTGCCATCGACAGCACAAAAGCCGTTTTACCCATCGCCGGACGAGCCGCAATAACCACCAAATCCGATTTTTGCCAACCCGACGTCATGTGGTCTAATCCGTTGAATCCAGAAGGCAAACCACTCAAACCGTCTTTTTGATTGGCTGCAGTTTGTATATTTTGAAGCGCCTCGTCGATGAGGGTCTTTACCTGTACAACATCTTTTTTGAGGTTACGCTGCGAGATTTCAAACAGTTTCCCCTCCGCCTCTTGCATCAAGTCGTCCACATCCATAGCATCTTCGTAGGCTTTCGATTGCACATCCGAAGAGAAAGTTATCAACTCGCGAGCGAGGTATTTCTGAGCAATAATGCGGGCGTGGTAGTCGATGTGTGCTGCCGAGAGCACCTTGGTGGTAAGTTGACTGATGTAGAAAGCACCGCCCACCTCTTCGAGTTCGCCTTTTTTGCGAAGCTGTTCGGTAACGGTGAGCATATCTACCGGCTTCTGATTCATTGCCAAATCGACCACCGCAGTGTAGATGGTTCGGTGAACAGGATCGTAGAAACACTCCGGCTTCAAGATGTCGCTCACTTGCGAATAGGCATCTTTTTCGAGCATCAATGCGCCGAGCACTACCTCTTCGAGTTCGGGTGCTTGGGGTTGCAATCGTCCCATACCGGGTAAAACCTGCGAATTTGAGTTTCGCTTTGTTGTCGTATTTCGTTTTGGCTCCATCATATCTTTTCGGCGCTTTTTTTACTTTTGCAAATGTAGCAGATATTTTCCTATTTTCCCGATGCTAATTATCAACATCAAATTGTTCATAACTCAGTAGCTTTGCCACCAAATCGAAACTGTATCGGTCTAAATTTCCTACTTTAATCACAAAACAACTTTGCACGAAGAGAAAAACAATTAGCCCAACAGCCTTTTGCAATTGCTGACTATATTTGTACAAAGTTAAACACACACAGAAGAGGCATAAAAGGCAAATTAAACACGATTTTTCTTTAGAAGTTGTCTGACAAGTGAATGATTAAACATATTCGAACCTCTTTACTCCCCCTTTGGGGGTTGGGGGGCTAATAATAAATAGCATGAAGCTCAACATATCAAACGAAACTTCCACATTAAAAGCTGTTGTTTTAGGGCAACCTGGGTCAATAGGTTCTGTCCCAACCATCGATAAAACCTACGATGCGAAGTCGTTTGAGACAGTCACCAAAGGCGCATACCCTACCGAAGAGGCCATCTACAAAGAGATGTCGGCTTTCGAAAACGTATTGCTGAAATATGGCGTTCAGGTCTTTCGTCCGTGGACTTTGGAGCATTGCAATCAAGTGTTTGCACGCGATGTAGGCTTTGTGATTGACGATAAAATTATCAACTCGAACATCATCCCCGACCGCGAAGACGAAAAAGAGGCCTACGAGGTGATTTACGATCAAATAGCGTACAACAAAATATACAATTTACCCGAGGAAGCACACGTTGAAGGTGGCGATGTGGTGCTCTTCAACGACACTGTTTTCGTTGGCTTATATAGTGGTGACGACTACCCATCTTATAAAACCGCTCGTACCAATCTCTACGCATTCAACTTTCTCAAAGAGCTTTTCCCAGAGAAAAACTTCATTCCGTTGGAACTAAAAAAGCACGACACGGACCCACGATTGGGCGTACTTCACCTCGATTGCACCTTTATGCCCGTTTCGCACAACAAAGCGATTGTCTATAAAGATGGCTTTCTCTTCGAAAAAGATTATCGCCTAATTGTAGAGCTATTTGGCAAAGAGAATATTTTTGAAATCACGCAGGAAGAGATGTATTTGATGAACTCGAATATCTTCTCCATTTCCCCAAATGTAGTGGTATCGGAGCAAAACTTCACTCGACTAAACAACCACCTCGAACAGCAATGGGGAATGACTGTAGAGCGCATTCCATATCACGAAATCTCGAAAATGGGAGGATTGTTGCGCTGCTCAACGCTACCGCTTATTAGGGAATGAGGGGTTGAGGGAATGAAGTAAAAAACTGAAACACACACAATAAACACACTATGAAACCACGCACAAACACCGTTTTGATGATTGAACCGGTCGCCTTCGGATACAACGAGCAGACCGCTGTAAACAACTATTTTCAACGCAAAGAGGCTTCGACAGCCGACTCGCAATCGTTGGCTTTAGCCGAGTTTAGAGAAATGGTCGATAAACTGACCGAAAAAGGGGTAAATGTAGTCGTTGTGCCCGACACTCCGATGCCACACACACCTGATTCAATTTTTCCGAACAACTGGATCTCGTTTCACGAAGACGGCCGGGTGGCCATCTACCCCATGTATGCCGAAAACCGACGCCAAGAGCGACGCCTCGACATTCTGGAAACGTTGAAAGAAAAAGGTTTTAATGTAGAATCTGTGATGGATTACACCGCATCGGAACGCGAAAACCGTTTTTTGGAAGGCACTGGGAGCATCATTCTCGACAGAGAACACAAAATCGCTTACGCCGCTATTTCGGAACGAACAGACGAAAAACTTTTCGAGCAATTTTGTGCTGATTTTGGATACAAAGCGATTCCATTCCATTCGTATCAAAGTGTAAACGGCAAACGTCTAGCAATCTACCACACCAACGTGATGATGTGCCTAGGCGACCGCTTTGCGGTGGTTTGTCTCGACTGCATCGACGATCACAAAGAGCGAACATTGGTTGCCAAATCGTTAGTCGACTGCGGGAAAGAATTAATAGACATCACCGAGGAGCAGATGCACCATTTTGCTGGGAACATGTTGCAAATAGAAAACGGGAATGGAAAACCTCTTTTAGTAATGTCGAAAACAGCATACGATTCGCTCGCAATACATCAAGTCGAAAGACTTAACTCATTCAGCGAAATTATAGCGTTTAACATTCCAACCATCGAACAACTGGGTGGCGGTAGCGTCCGTTGCATGATGGCTGAACTATTTCTGCCAAAAAGATAATGCGTCTAGAAAGTGCAATTGCGACACTATTTCAGTCCTTTTACTTTAGTCCACTGAAGGCGGAAAAACTAGCACATAAGGAATAGATCAATAGAAATATTTATACTCATAATTTTCAACTAGATGAAAAATCAAAAAAGAACTGCCAATGAGCTTATGGAGCTCGAAAATCAATACGGAGCACACAATTATCACCCAATACCTGTTGTTCTCGACAAAGGTGAAGGCGTCTATGTGTGGGATGTAGATGGCAAAAAATACTTCGACTTCCTCTCGGCATACTCGGCAGTCAACCAAGGACATTGCCACCCAAAAATCATTGGCACAATGATAGAGCAGGCTCAAAAACTCACGCTCACTTCACGTGCGTTCTACAACAGCCAATTGGGCATTTACGAAGATTTTGTGACCAACTACTTCGGCTACGACAAAGTGCTCCCGATGAACACCGGTGCCGAAGCCGTGGAGACTGCTATCAAACTCTGCCGTAAATGGGCGTACGAAAAACGAGGTTTACCCGAAAACTCAGCTCAAATTGTGGTTTGCAAAAACAACTTCCACGGACGAACCACCACTATTGTATCCTTCTCGGTAGATGCTGATGCCTATACTAACTACGGTCCATTCACACCCGGTTTTACGATAATTCCCTACAACGATGTCGAAGCGCTTGAGCAGACACTCAACGAAAATCCAAATATTGCCGGATTTTTAGTAGAACCAATTCAAGGCGAAGCAGGTGCTTATGTGCCCGACGAAGGCTACCTCAAGCAGTGCTTCGACCTCTGCAAAAAGCACAATGTACTTTTTATTGCCGACGAAGTGCAGACAGGCATCGCCCGCACAGGAAAGTTGCTGGCATGCGATCACGAAGGCGTTCATCCCGACATTTTGATTCTTGGGAAAGCGTTGTCAGGAGGTGTTTATCCTGTTTCGGCAGTGCTCTCGAGCAACGACGTTATGGAGGTGATTCATCCCGGACAACACGGATCCACATTTGGTGGAAATCCGATAGCAGCTGCAGTAGCCATCTCTGCGTTGGAAGTGATTCGCGACGAAAAATTGGCCGACAATGCACAACGACTGGGCAAACTATTCCGTAACGAAATGCAACTGCTTTGCAATGAATCTCGAGTGGCCACTTCCGTTCGTGGTAAAGGATTGCTCAATGCATTAATCATCAACAACGAAGGGCACGCCGACCTTGCGTGGGACATCTGCCTCCGCCTTGCCGACAATGGATTGCTTGCCAAACCGACACACAAAAACATCATCCGTTTCGCACCCCCATTGGTCATCACAGAAGCACAATTAATGGAGTGTGTCGCTATTATTCGGAAGTGCATTGGCGAGTTTGAGTGAAAATTTAGTTTCCTAATCCCCTAAAAAAGCTAAAACGAAGCTCAGTTGCGGCAAAGAATCACTTTTTTTGTACTTTTGCGCTATCTATGAGACTAAAACTGACAGCCATACTACTTTCCGTGCTGAGCTTCGTTGCTTTTGCACAACAAAAAAAAGGCTCGCTTGCCATTCGTTCGTGGACCGTTTCGCCTAAGTTGGGTGAAATTACTCCAACGAATGTGGATACCATTCCGCTCGATTTTCAGCACTACGACACAGGAGAAGGTTACCGTTCACCTCGTGGATATTTGGGAAATTTAGGTTCACCATCCTATTCTAGGGTCTATTTTGAGCAAAAAGATATTGCACCATTTATTTTTGCACAAGTTTACGAGCCATTTTTGCTCACTACCAGCAAAGCGCAATTCTACAATACAACCATTCCACTCACCAACCTCACTTACCTGTTTGGCGGTTCGAAGAAAGTTGCCGAAGAACGATTCAAGGCTCAATTTACTGCCAATTCGGGCAAACGACTCAATATTGGAGCCGATTTCGACAACATCAACGCACGCGGTCAGTACGCATCGCAAGGTGTGAAAAGCGTTTCGTATCGTCTGTTTGCAAGCTACATTGCTGATCGCTACGCGCTACACACGTTCGTAGGGAATAGCAACCATTCGAATCAGGAGAATGGCGGCATCAGCGACGACAACTACATCACACACCCAACATCGGTGAGCAGCGATGGCAAAAGCACCACGCCCGACAACATTCCTGTGGTGCTCGACGAAGCTTGGAATCGGGTAAATAGCGGAGTTTTCTTTCTAACACATCGCTATAACCTCGGATTTTACAAAAAAGAGATGAAAGACACTTCAGAAATCAAAACTTTTGTGCCAGTTTCGAGTATTATCCATTCGTTCGAACTCAACGACATCGACCACAGATACATCTCAAAATCGAATCCTGTCGGGCTTTTCGAACACAACTATTTACACAAAACGGGAACAAACGACACCTCTTCATACCGTTCAATTCGCAACACAGTAGCGCTTTCGTTACGCGAAGGATTCAATAAATTTGCACTATTTGGAGTGTCGGCATACTTACAAAATGAAATCAATCGCTACACCGTGATGGACACGATTGGGAATAAAACAATCAATCAACAATCGACATTTGTGGGCGGAGAACTGAGCCGTCGGATGGGAAAAACCATCAACTACAAAGCCGATGGAGAACTCTGTATTTTAGGTGAAAAACTAGGCCAAATGACCCTCAGCGGAGAACTCGAAACTCGCATTCGGATTTTCAAAAGAGAGGTACAATTTAAAGCAAACGGTTTTATCAAAAATCTGAACCCAGAATTTTACCTCAACACCTATCACTCCAATCATTTCTGGTGGGACAATTCATTTGCAAAAATCCGGAAAGAACGTGCCGAAGGCGAAATCGCTGTTCCAGAAGAGCATTTCTCGCTCAAAGCAGGCGTAGAAAACGTACAAAACTACATCTACTTCAACGACAAGGCATTACCGACGCAAGAGAGCAGCAACATCCAAATTCTATCGGGTTGCCTTTCTAAAAACTTCAAGTGGGGTGTTTTTCACCTCGACAATCAGATTTACACACAAGCCTCGTCGAATCAAAAAGTAATTCCGCTTCCGGCTGTTTCGCTCTACCACAACCTCTATGCCATCACCAAATTGGCAAAAGTGCTGACTTTTCAAATCGGAGTGGATGTGCGCTATTTCACTTCTTACTACGGATTGGCGTATCAACCCGCCATCAATCAGTTTCATACCCAAAGCGAAACGAAAATCGGCAACTATCCGCTGATTTGTGCCTACGCCAATATGCATCTCAAGCGCACTCGGTTTTATGTGATGTATTACCATGCCGATCAGGATTTTGTGACACCAAACTATTTTTCAACTCCACACTACCCCATCAATCCAAGATTCTTGAAAATGGGCATTTCGTGGAATTTTAATAATTGAGAAATATAGAGTAAAGAACAAAGATTGGAACACGGATAATACTGATGCAACAGATACACGCTGAATTTTTCTGTGTAAATCGATTCAAATCTGTGTAATCTGTGTGCAAAAAAAAATAACCATGAAGAAAAGCCGTAAAATATACCTAAGCATTGGAGTTGCAACTGTTATTCTTTTTATCATAGGGTTTTCGTTCTACCAAAAATACTCTTCGCGCGACTTCGACGACATCAAATCGTCGGGTGTATTACGCATTGCAACGGAATACAACTCCATTGGATTTTTTGTTTCGGGAGATACCATTGCTGGATTTCAAAGCGATTTGGTGAAACTGCTCGAAAAACGTTTCAAAATCAAAATAGAAACTTACCCAGTGATGGGATTGAAGGAGAGTATGCAAGGGCTTTCGCAAAAACGATTCGATATAATTGCACGCCCAATACCAGTAACCTCTGAACTAAAAAAGCATTACCTACTCACCTCGCCTATTATGTACAACAAACAAGTTTTGGTACAACGCAAAAAAGGGATGGGCAAACCGTCAGTCTTGCTGCGCAATCAGGTGAATTTGATCAAACGCACCATTTATGTTTCGAAAAACTCACAGGCTTTGATTCGACTTCGAAATCTAGCAAGCGAAATTGGCGATACCATATACGTCAAAGAGGAGGAGAAATATAGTGATGAACAACTCATCACTTGGGTGGCAAAGGGTGTAATCGACTACGCTGTATGCGACGAATCGTTGGCACGCAAACTGCAAGCATTTCATCCCGAAATAGATATTGAAACAGACATCAGTTTCACCCAGTTTCAGGCTTGGGTAGTGCGCAAAGACTCAAAAGCACTGGTCGATAGCATCAATCTTTGGCTAAGCGAAATCAAACGCTCAAAAAAATTCAGAGATATTTATCAAAGGTATTATTGAGGAAAAAGTCGTAAGTTGTTCGTTGGCGTTAGTAATTCGTAATTTTTAATTCATAATCGAAACCTATACTACCTCCACACGGTAGCGGTCGAATACAACGACATCGCCAGTACGAAGTTTCTTTCGTTTCTGAATCTCAATAACACTATTTACCTTCACTTCCTCTTGGATAATATGCACATTGGCTTCTCCGCCAGTACCAACCCATCGTAAGATTTTCATCAATTTATTGAGTTCGATAAACTCTTTCCCTTCTAGTTTAAAAGTATCCATTCTTTCCAATTTTCGGTAAAGATAAAGCTAAATACACTGAACTAAGCGTTTTTTGACTATATTCGCATTTTTAGAACACAAGCCAAAATCTTACTGCAAATGTTATTTACGTTTTCAAACTATTGGCTAACCGTTACTCTCGAGATACTCTATCTTGTCACTTCCATTGCGGGTGTCATTGTGGTTATTGCCGGAAATCGAAATCCGGTAAAGACATTGGCTTGGATTTTACTCTTCTTCCTACTTCCGTTCATAGGCATCATCTTCTATGTTTTCTTTGGGATGGACTATACGCGTCAACGTTTGATCTCGAGAAAAAAAAAGCGGAAAGTCGTTGCTCGCTATTCCTATCCTCACGAAAAAAAGAGTCTGAAAGATTTGCCTGAATCGTATAGACGACTGTCGAGTTATCTCAACCATCAAGGGCAATTTCCACTATTTTCGAACAACGATATTGAGGTTTTCGAATCGGGAGAAGCAAAATTTGAACGACTTTTTGCAGACATTGAACGTGCCAAGAAATATATTCACATCGAATACTACATTATCGAAGCGGATGAAATAGGTAACAAGTTGAAAGAACTACTCATTCAAAAAGCACATGAAGGTGTAGAAATTCGATTGATTATAGACGATGTAGGATGCTGGAAAATACCAAAATCATTCTTCGAAGAGATGCGCCAAGCTGGTATTCAAACAGCTATTTTCTTAGAAGTTCGTTTCCATAGACTAACCAGTAGAATCAACTTCCGAAATCACCGAAAAATTGTGGTAATCGATGGTCACGTTGGTTATACAGGTGGTATGAATATTGCAGATCGATATGTAAAAGGGTTGAGTTGGGGAACATGGAAAGACCTACATTTTCGCATTGAAGGCAATGGGATTGAAGCGTTGGAATCTGCATTCCTGATTGATTGGTATTTCGTTAAACGAGAGCTACTCCCACTCAAAAACTACATTCCCGAAGGACGCGATTTAGTAAAAGGAAACATTAATATGCAAATCGTAACAGGTGGACCGTTTGGCGAGTGGCGCGAAATCCTCGATGCTTACCTTAAATTGATACACACTGCCAAAAACTACGTCTATCTACAAACACCCTATTTTCTTCCTGGAGAAAGCCTGCTCTCAGCACTTCAAGCGGCTGCACTCAGCGGTGTCGATGTTCGACTAATGTTACCTGAGAAATCAGACACTACAATGGCTCAGCTAGCCACACACTCTTACCTTAAATCTGTTATGAAAGCAGGTGTGAAGGTTTATCTATACCAACCAGGATTTCTTCATTCGAAGATGCTTGTTGCCGACGATTATATCGCATCTATTGGATCTACTAACCTAGATTTCAGAAGTTTCGAACACAATTTCGAAATAAACGCTTTTGTATACGATACTAGTTTTGCAGTGAAAATGAGAGAGATTTTCTTGCGTGATCAGAACGATTCGCTAAAAGTAAATCTAAGTAAATGGATGAAAAGACCCCTGAGAGAGCGCTTTACCGAATCGGTCGTAAGATTATTCAGCCCCTTGCTTTGAAAAAAAGCTAAAATTAACACTTCCATACACCCGTTTACTGCGAAACTCAGGCATACCCGAAAAATCGTTATTTCGCGAATGTTCAAGCACAAAAAGACCATCCTCTTTGAGTAAATTATTCTTGAAAATCAGTTCTGGAATTGTTGCCAATTCCTTTAAATCGTAGGGTGGATCGGCAAAAATGAAGTCGAACTGCTCTTTGGTATTCCCAATATATTTGAATACATCGCCACGAACTGGCAAAATCCGATCGGTCTTCAGTTCGTGCATCACTTTACACAGAAAAGTATATTGAATATTGTGTTGTTCCACCGAAATCACCTGCGTACAACCACGTGAAACCAATTCGAAACTGATAGCACCTGTTCCCGCAAAAAGGTCTAAAGCTCTCACCTCTTCGAAATCAAGTTGATTTTCGAGTACGTTAAAGAGGTTTTCGCGCGCAAAATCGGTTGTGGGGCGAGCCGTAATGTTTTTTGGTACATCGAATCGCCTTCTTTTGAATTCTCCTCCAATTATACGCATAGCACAAGAGTCATTAAGTCTAACGGTAAATGTTCGCAATTTGATGGCGCGACGTACCAATCGGTTGGTGGACTAAGTGGCGAAACGCGCTGAAGATATTTCTTCAACAAGGGCGAAATCTCTGTTCTAAGTTCGCTGATTCCGCATACATGCAATTCGTCGTCAGTCTGATGCAATCCCGCTTTCTCCCAAGCGTTGAGCACAAAATAGGCAGCATCGTTTATTTGATTGTATTTCAGCGAATTATTCAACTTCAACCGATTTCGTTCGAAGCAAAAAATATCGATTTGAGTTGTATCAATGTGCAAATACATTTTAGAATAGTTGCCAAAACGGCTTCGTTCAGCAAAATATTCTGCAAGCGTTGTTGCATAGTGCAAAACGCGATTGATGGAGAATGTTCGGATCAAAAAACTGTAAATTTTCTCGTCCATCGCAAAAAGATTGGTCGCAGGAATGCGTTGCAGTGTATTTGTCAACAACTTATCGTCCGTTTTGTGAAATTGAAACGACAGCAACTCCTCTTTTTTATCATCGAGCAAAAGCTCATTTGGCACCAAGGTATAGTGTGGCGAAACCACAATTAGATCAGTGCGACGGTAAGGCAATAGCAACTGTTCGTGTTTATAAACAATTTCTTCTATTTGGGTCAGTTGACTTTTGAGTGTAGAAAAAGAAAACGTATGAAAAATCGATTTTCCACCACCAAACGGATCGACGATGTAAAAAGAAAATCCATCCGGTGTCAGGCGAATGGATAGATTATATTGTTCTGTCTTCGAGAAATCGATGGTTGTTTGCATTTACTGGTTAATCTATCTCGCAAAAAGAGTATCTTTGAACGACTGTTTCAACTACAAATATAGTCAAGAAAATCCATTGACTTTTTTATTTGAAGTAAATAATTGCAAAAATGATTTCGAATCACCTCAATAATAGAATCAAAGCACAACTACCTTACGTTCCCAACGAAGGGCAGGAGATTTTGATTCAATTACTTTCAGCATTTATCACGCACCGCACACCCGAAACGCTCTTTTTGCTCAAAGGTTACGCTGGAACGGGAAAGACTTCTCTTATTGGAAGCTTAGTTAAGTGCCTTGTTCAGCTTAAAATGCCTATTGCGCTACTTGCACCAACAGGTCGAGCTGCTAAAGTATTCACCTCCTACTCCAACCAACCTGCATTTACGATTCATAAGAAAATTTACCGCCAAAAAAGTGCCGCTTTCGAATCTGGCTTTGGTATTATGCCAAACCTGCATAAGGAGACTCTTTTTATCGTGGACGAAGCATCACTGATCAACAACGAAAGCTTCGATAACTCGATGTTTGGAACGGGAAGATTGCTCGATGACTTAATCGAATACGTCTATTCGCAAGAATCGTGCAACATGATTCTGATTGGCGACTCAGCACAGCTTCCACCAGTTGGTCAAACTGACTCTCCAGCGTTGAAAAAAACGAATCTTGAATCTTATGGCTTACGTGTAATCGAACACACTTTGCGAGAAGTGGCGCGACAAAGTCAGGAGTCGGGCATTCTCCATAATGCTACAAAACTGCGCAATCAAATAGAAAACAACCTAAATCTAAACGATTTACCACAACTCGATGCGGTGGATTTCCCCGATTTGATTTGTATCGATGGGAACGAATTGCCAGATATTATTTCCAATAGCTATGGAAATGTAGGAATGGAAGAGACCATACTAATAACTCGAAGCAATAAACGCGCAAACATCTTCAATCAAGGTGTCAGAGGTCGAGTCCTTTATAGGGAAGAAGAGCTTTCGAACGGTGATTTATTGATGATAACGAAAAACAACTATTTCTGGAGCAAAGATTACGAAGAGATTCCGTTCATTGCCAATGGAGAAATTGCAGAAGTTGTGCGTGTTAGAAATGAGGTGGAAATGTACAACTTTCGGTTTGCTGATGTCACATTACGATTTCTCGATTTAGATATTGAAGTTGATGCCAAATTATTGCTCGACTCTCTACATTCCGATGCTCCATCGCTGCCTAAAGACCAACAAGAGAAGCTATTTCTATCTGTTATGGAGGATTACGTTGACATTCCCACAAAAAGCGAAAAATTCAAGAAGTTGAAAGTGGATCCGTATTTTAATTCATTTCAAGCCAAGTTTGCTTATGCAACTACCTGCCATAAGGCTCAGGGTGGGCAATGGAAATACGTTATACTCGATTTAGGAAATATTCGTACAGAATATCTTGGATCGGACTTCTACCGCTGGTTGTACACATCACTTACTAGAGCGACCGAAAAAGTTTTTCTACTCAACACACCAAACCAAATGCTATTGTAGTTTGTTTAATACTCACTTACACTTTAGGAACACTCTTGACTCTCAGTTTTTTCTCATAAACACCAAACAAAATAGGCGATGAAACAAATTAGCAAAATTCTAATACTAAACCTGTTTCTAGGAATTTTAGTATCTCAAAGTTGCGTCGATGATCGATACGACCTCTCGAAACTTCCATCCAGTATACTTATCGCTGGTGATTCTTTGATTTTGCCCTTAGGTAGCGCCGACACCGCTTATCTACGAAGTTTTATTGATGATAAAAATATCAATTCTATAGAAAAGCGCGATAGTGTCTATTTTCTGGTTCATCGCGATTCGATCATGTTATCACTTCCATCTGGTGAAGAATTGAGAATTGATAATTCATCAATTACAACCTCCCAAAGTGCGAAGATAAATGACATTCCTTCGATCATTAATATTCCGTTTGTTGTTCCTATTGATAAGAATTTGGGAAATAACAGCTCATCAAAAGTTTTGCCACTGATCACAAGTTCATCAATTAAACGGCTTGACTACGTAGAACTTAACAATACTGGTGTGAAAGGTTTGGTAACCTTAAATGTTGGCTTACGCCAAACCATTGCTTCAGGCCCTTGCGACATCACGTTCAATATGCACATTCCTACTGGAATGGTGCTTGTTCCCGAGCCAGGTAATGGAACTGTAAACTCGAATAACGATTTCATTATTCACATTACAAACCTGAGCGATTTTCCTATTAGCAAGACTTTTAAGTTGAAAAGTTTAACTCAAGTGGTCGGCGCTCCAATTACTTTTGGTTACACAAGCTCAATCATTTTCAAACAAGGAGCTCAAATCACTTATACCGGTAGCGATCCTGGTATAGATATTGCAATGTCCACATCCAATCTCTATGCAGACTTTTTAAAAGGTGAAATTAATTATTCGGGTAGCAAACCTGGCATACAAGCTGATATCAAAGGTATTTACTCGCTGTTTAAAAATTCAAACGATATAGTTAGTCTCTACAATCCCATGCTTTTTATAGATTCAGAAACTGATTTCGGAGTTCCATTGAAGGTGAATATTATTTCGAAAGCCACAAAAAATGGTGTAGGAATCCTGAAACAAGATAACACCGAAATTGATATTCAATCGCCATCTGTGATTAACGAAAACAAAATCAATAGTTTTGTTCTGAGCAATTTTCTCCCATCGGATAAGAAACCAGCTACAACTTGGAAATCGCTCGATTTAAGTGGTTATTTAAAACTCAAACCCGACTTTTTGGGTGCTGATTTGACATTTACTACTATGCCTGGTACCGGCACAGTGGGCAATCCTCATTTCATGTCGTCAACCTCAAAAGCCAAAGTCAAATATCGTTTCGAATTACCATTAGCTTTCAGTAGCGACTTTCTATTAAACTACAACGACACCATTCTCGATGTGTTCAAAGAAGAAAAGGTAAAAGATTATCTCTTCTCTACCGGCAGTGTCCAAATTGCGGGAACATTCACCTCAACAATACCGTTGAATGCGACTCTCACAGGAGCGGTTTACTCTACAAATTATAGCGAAAAGCCAATAGTAATAAAAACGCAGGTTAAGATTTTAGCAGATCCAACCCGAAAAAAGATTGATACACCGTTTGTCTTCACGCTTACAGCAGAAGAGATGAAAGCGATGACTAACCCACGCCATTTGGGCATTTTTGTGGATCTAAGAGCAGGTACAGACATCAATGGGAAAAAGCTCGAAGGCATTCCGCTTAAATCGACCGATTTTGTTTTCGTGAAAAATCTAAGGGTGGTGAAAAATGGTGGAATCCAATTAAACTTAAAGTAGAACGTTAGAAAAAGATATAATTATGAAGGCAATTCGATATATAAATACATTCGCAATCGTGCTCGCTCTGTGGATTTCTACTACAGCTTTGCATTCTCAATCAAATGCAACGAAGACCAGCTATTTTCTTAACAACTCTATATTCAGAAGTGAGCTTAATCCAGCTTTGCAGCCTGACCGAGGTTACCTCAACATTATGGGAATTGGCAATACGATGGTCAATTTCAATTTAGGGAAATTATCTGTTGACAAACTTGTTTTCCTCAACGAAGCTGGAAACCCTGATTTTGCATTTAACGATGCTGCAAAAAGAAAAGAATTGATAGATGGACTCGATCCTCTCAATAAAATTCAAGCTGATGTTAATCTACAACCCTTTGGTTTAGGTTTTTACACCGGAAAAATTTTCTGGCGGTTCAATTTAGGGTTAAAGGACAGATTGTTGATGCAAATGCCTCGTTCTTTTTTCGAAGCGTTTGTGAAATGCTCAACGCAGGACATCTATTCGATGAACGAAATGAAATATTCAAACATTAACTACCTTGATGCTGATTTTGGGGTTTCATTCCCGATTACAGAATATGTGACTTTCGGGACTACATTCAAATACATCAAAGGAATACAATACCTCGATTTGGCCTACGACAAACTCGATTTGTCGATGAATCAATCCACTTGGGCAATTGATATGAAAGGCACAATGCGCTCTTCTATGTCTGGTTATCAAGGTCCAGTAAATGGAAAATTCGACTTCGACATGTATGGAAAAGGCATTAAAGACGGGCTAATTTCTCCAGCAGGAACAGGCTACGGACTCGATTTGGGTATCGTTATTAAACCAATCAAAAACATCTCTGTTTCATTGGCTGTTGTAGATTTAGGCACAATAAACTGGTCAAAAGAGAGTAATACATTGAGTGATATTACATATAATCAGGTGCTGCTCGATCCAAAGAAAAATATCAATGACCAAATGAAAGATTTACCTGATCCAACATTAGTTAATGTTTCACCAGAAGCTTTTTCTACCAAATTACCAACATCTTATAATGCGGGTATTGAATTTTCTTTATGGGACGACAAAATGAGCTTTGGTATGCTATCGACCAATCAAACAGGAGATTACAAATCTTCTGAACTAACATTTTCAGCAAATATGAAACCGATACGTGCTTTCAACACCGCATTTTCGTACACCAACTGTAGCAATGGAGTTGGAGCTTATGGTGTTGCAATAAACTGGGTTCCAAGTTGGTTCTTTAATTTCTTCTTTGCAACGGACTACATTTATAGTAGTTACACGACAGACTATCTGCCAATTAAGGGTTCTCAGGTCAATTACCAAGTTGGTGTTACTTTCCCATTATCGGCACGCAAATTAGAGAAAAAAGCGCCAAAAATTACGTTAAATAATGCTCCTATTGAGAATCTGAAAACAATTGAAAACGGTAATGGATTGTTGAACGACACAATTGTCTCTAAACCAATACTTTTAGCAGTTCCAGCAAAAAACGATACAATTGTATTTAAACCACAAGTTGATAGCATCGCTACCGATTCTATGGGTGTGACTCGCATCGATTCAACTACAATGAAAGTTAGAGAATCTGTAAATAAAAAAGAAAGTAGTATGCCTACAGAAGATTCACCTAAAAACCAAGGTCAAACTCCTGCTACAATTGATAACTCGAACAAACAGATTATCAAACCTGAATAATCAGCCGAAACAAATTACACAAAAAAAAGAAGCATATCAAAGTTCGTTTTGATATGCTTCTTTCGTTATAGAAACTGCTTGTGTTATCTAATAATATTATTTTTTTAGCAGCTTTTCAATTTCATCAACTTGATTACGAAGATTTTTGTCAATCTCAATCAAACCTTTTATGGTTTTACAAGCGTGTAAAACGGTTGCATGATCCTTTTTGCCGATGACTTGTCCAATACGAGTAAACGATTGATCTGTCAACTTTTTAGACAAGAACATTGAGATTTGGCGTGCCTGAGCAAACTCTCTTTTCCTCGATAAAGAACTAACCATTCGTTGATCAACATTGAAAAATTGACAAACGGTATCCAATATCTTTTCTACAGTTACCTCTTTTTTCTCAAACTTAACGCATTTACTCAATACACGCTCAGATAACTCAAGATCAATCTCGCGATTGTAAACCATCGAATGTGCCATCAGCGAAACAATAACACCTTCCATATCACGAACATTTTCTGTCACATTGTTGGCAATGTAGTCTAAAACATCTTCTGTGATAGTCAATCCATCGTGGCGTACTTTGTTTTGAAGAATTACTTTACGCAATTCGTAGTCGGGTTTCTCCAACTCTGCAGTCAATCCCCACTTAAAACGAGTAAGCAATCGCTGCTCCATGCCAATTAACGAAACTGGTGGACGATCTGCAGTCATCACCAACTGTTTATTGTTCTGATGCAGGTGATTGAAGATATGGAAAAATGTATTTTGAGTCTGTGTTTTACCAGATAGCTCTTGAATATCATCTATCAACAATACATCGATACTTTGATAGAAATTGATAAAGTCATTTACGCTATTGTTTATCACTGCATCTGTGTACTGAATCTGAAAAAGATGAGTCGAGACATAGAGCACACGTTTCTCTGGGTTCAGTTCCTTTGTTTTAGCGCCGATAGCGTTCATCAAGTGAGTTTTACCAACACCTGACTCTCCATGGATAAAAAGTGGATTAAACGCAGTCTTACCGGGGTTATTGGCAATGGTTTCACCAGCTGTACGAGTAAGCTTATTACTAATTCCAGCAACGAAATTTTCAAACGTATAGTTATAGTTCAATTGTGGATCTAAATCTTCATATACTCTTTGAGAAAATGGATCCGGCACTTTCTTCAAGTCTTTGGATATGGCGGTCTTTTTCTTCTCAGGAATTGACTGCGCACCTTGCCAATCAGTCGTGCTCTTGGTTTCATTCTCCACCAGAATACGATACATAAGCTTGGTATCAGGACCTACGACACGTTGAATAGTAGTATGCAACAATTGAATGTATTTCTCTTCAAGATATTCGAAAAAGAAAATACTAGGTACACCAATCAGCAGCTCGTTATTCACATATTGAAGCGGCTCTATAGGTGCAAACCAAGTTTCGTAAGCAGTGCCTGGAACATTATCCTTTATAATCTGAAGGCACTGATTCCAGATTACAGAATGATTTAAACTCATAATTATACGTGCAATTTTCTTTTCAACTTTCAAATACAAATTTCATCTAAAACTTTTAGAAAAAAAAATGATATAATCACTTGTTTTTTTGAAAAAGGAAATATCTATTTTAAATTCAGGCAGTTACAAAATAGCCTTCTAAAGACTTAGAAGGCCAGCATTGAAATTATTATCTACCTATAAACCAAAGGATTAGGCTATATTTTAAAAAATTGTGTTTTACAACATAATTTAAAAAATTCATTAAAAAGCCCTATTATTAGGCTGTTTATTACAAAATAATTACAAATCTGTGACAGAATCAGTAATATAGAATAATTCTAAATAGATAAATTATTTTTTACCAAAAATAGAAAAATGGACATATCGTTTTGGATGTGCTTTTAAATCAATCAAGAGACGATTTGCGCTTGATGCTGATGCCGATAAACTGTCGTATAACACCCTGTCTCGAAGGAGTAATCCCATAGTATTGTCAGGTTGATTCAATTGTCTAGTTAGAGATTTCAAATTGCTCAAAGTACTATCAGCAGAGGACATAACGGCGGCATAATCTACTTTTTTCAAGTTACTGCTTACAGTTGAAAAGTCTCCACTAACTTGCTTCAGATTGGTTACAATGACTGGCACATCACTATTCATAATTTTACTTAAGTTTTGTGAAGATTTATTTAGCTCATTCGTCGTAAAAGCAATATTTTCAATGGACTGATTCAACGCAGGATTGGCAACAACTTTTTGCAAACCAGTCAACACTGTATCTAATCGCGACATCACCTGGGTCAACTTAGGCATCAGCTCGTATTCGAACGTATTCATAAGATTCCTCGTTTGTGTTGTAGGCAATGTATCACCTGGTTGATGAAATTGAGTTCCCTCCAAATTCAGATGCAATTCGATAGCTGCAGTTCCTAATAAATCGCCTTTGTAGAGCGCCGTTGAGCCTTCTGCAATTTTCATTTTTTTATCCATTGAAATCTCTACGATGATATTTCCTGGATGTTCGTATTCGTATTCGAATGATCGAACTAATCCAGCCTTAAATCCATCTACATACACTGGACTAGAAACTGTTAGACCTGATATATTGTGCAAAACAAGATAGTAGTAGTTTGCTGGTTTAAGCAAATTTACTCCCTTCAAATAGTTAATCCCATAATAGAGTAAAAACAAACTAAAAATAGAAACTAACGCAATCTTTACCTCTTTTGTAAACTTTTTCATATTTGTAAATTATTTCTTTTCAAAATTGAGTTAAAACCTTTACTCCATCTTTAAAACCAACGATAAAGCAGCCTTTGAATTTTGTTGAAATTTCTTTTTGAATGGCTTTAGCCTCTTTCAAATCTGTCGTCGATCCATAAGTATATTTATGCATTCCCTTCTCTTCAAACACTTCAACAGGACTGAGACCTTTAAATTGTGCCGATTTAGTGGATAATGTTGTTGGACTCGCCAAAATTTGAATTTTATAGACTATTTCAGCAGAAGTGGTTTGGTTTTTCACCGTTACCGTTTTGGGTATTTCAACCGTATCTCTCTTTTCTGTAACTGTTACAGGTTTTATTGCTGGAGCAGAAACCTGACGACCTTGTCTATTATCGAAATTACGTTTAAACTGACAAAAGGCAGAATAGACACAACTTGCAAGTTTTTGCTGTCCTGCTTTCGAGTGCAGAAATACCTCTTCGGTAGGGTTAGAAATGTAACCAACTTCGACCAAAACACTTGGCATCCCTGTATTTCGTAAAACCAAGAAAACATCTTGACGGACTCCCCTATCCAAACAACTAGCGTCTCTAAATTCCTTTTGTACAGCGGAAGCCATCGATATACTTTGTTCAATAAATCTGTCGTGCAACAATTCAAACATGATGTATGATTCGGAAGAAGTAGGATCAAAACCTTCGTATTTCACTTTGTAGTTATCTTCTAGCAAAATTACCGAGTTTTCTCTTTTTGCAACTTCAAGATTTTCGTTAGAGCGACGCAATCCCATGGTGTAAGTCTCTGTTCCACGAGCTTCGTGACTTTTTGCAGAGTTTGTATGAATAGAGATAAACAGTTGAGCTTTAGAACGGTTAGCTATATTTGCACGTTCTTGTAGCTCAACAAAAAAATCGGCGTCGCGCGTATAAATCACTTTCACGTCTGGTTGCTTCTCCGAAATCATTTCACCCAAAGCTAACGCAACCCCCAAGTTGATGTCTTTTTCTTTCGTAATAGCACCGATAGCACCGGGGTCTTTGCCTCCATGCCCTGCATCAATGATCACTTTGAAAGTCTGTGCATTAACACTAACAAAAACTAGTGAAATTAGACAAAAAAGGGTTGTAAATGATTTTATTTGATTGAAAGAAGAACCTCTCATAAGTCAGTTTTGCGCAAAGATAACGATTTCAGGCAATAATCACTTTCCTTAAATTCGTAAAAAATCCGAAAATCTTGATTCAGTCGACTTTAGGGAATTTTTTACTATGCAATAATAGTCATTTGAATGTTAAGGACAAAAGCATCGAAGTGAATTATACAAATTTCACAAAGCACACCACTCAACTTTTATTGAAACAAATCATAATTTGCTCAAATTTGTGTAAGTTTGCACAATTAAGCTACAATATTTGTACCAGATTAATGTTTAATAATAAAACCCGGTTCCTTTGAAGAAATTTAGACTACATAATCCAATAGCTTACCTTATCTTTATTGCACTTTTAATGAGTTGCTCTACACAAAAGAATAACTCAGCATCGAGGTTCTATCAAGGATTAACTACGAGATTCAATGTCTATTTTAATGGCGACAGAAGTTTTGACAAAGCAGCGAATACTCAACTTCAGAATTATTCAGAAAACTTCACACAACTGCTTCCAATTCATCCTATTAGCAAAGCGAAAGGTCAGATGAATAGCGAGTTTGATCGAACTATCGAGAAATGCCAAAAAGCAATCAGACTCCATTCTATTAAAACAAAACCAGAATTCAACGGAACAAAAGGCTCTTTGCAATACCAAAAATGGATTCAAACAGAGGAATACAACCCATATTTACATAATGCGTGGCGTTTGCTTGCACAAGCTCAATTTTACAAAGGAGATTTCATGGCAGCTTCTTCGACTTTTGGGTATATTGTTCGCCATTTCAGAAACCTACCTCAAGTAGTTCTCGAAGCACAAATCTGGGGTGCAAGATGCTTAGCTGAACTCAATTGGCTTTACGAAGCTGAAGATGCTCTTCACAAAGTAAAATTAGCGGATTTAAACAGTGCCAATAAAGCGTTGTGGAATCAAGCGAATGCCGATATTTTATTGAAACAAGGACAAGCCGAACAAGCAATCCCATTTTTACAACAATCCATTTTGAGCGAAAACAACAAAGTTCAAAAATATAGGCATAACTTTCTTCTTGGTCAAATTTATCAACAAGCCGGAAATTTAGACGAAGCATACAAAGCTTACGACAAGGTCATAAAATTTTCACCGCCCTATGAGACGGAGTTTACAGCACGCATCAAACAGACAGAATGTGTCAACAATGAAAACACATCAAATGTGCTTCGGAAATTAATTAGTTTGACGAAAAAAGCAAAAAACAAGGAGTACCTTGATCAATTACACTACGCAATTGGCAACATCTATTTGAATAAAAAAGATACAACCGAAGCCATCAAAAACTACATAATTTCTATCAAGAAATCGGATAAAAACATCAATCAAAAGGCGTTAACACAGATTAAACTTGGAGATTTATACTTTAAAATTCGCAAATACCAAGAAGCTCAACCTTGTTATAGCGAAGCAATATCGGTTATTGGTAAAGAAAATCCCGATTACACTCGTCTCTCTAAACGTTCGGACGCACTTGACGAATTGATTACTCAATATCAAAACGTTCACTTGCAAGATAGCCTTCTTTATTTAAGCGCACTGCCTGAAAAAGAGAAACTAGAGGCTGTTAAGAAAATCATTGCTCAAATAGAGAAAAAAGAAGCTGAAGAGAAAAAAGAAGCTGAAAAAGAACGATTGATGATGGAACAAGCTGCCCGCAACAGTGAGCGCCCTGAAGACTTCAATAATTCAGCCATAAAATCTCCTTCAATGCCAAATTTGAATGGTGATAAATCATGGTATTTTTACAATACGGCGAGTGTTACTAAGGGCAAGACCGACTTTTTAGGTAAATGGGGTAGCCGCAAATTGGAGGACAATTGGAGAAGAAGAAATAAGAATTCGTTTAATTTCGACTCAAATACCGAGAAAGCAGGTAATGACGCTAAAAATGACGCTACAAAAAAAGACACTACGGTAACGAATAAAGTCTCAGACCCAAAACAACCTCAATTCTATTTGCAACAACTGCCATCGACTGATGAAGATATCGCGAATGCAAATGAAATTATCAACGACGGGTTGTATAATATGGCCTTAGTCTATAAAAACAGATTGGAAGATTTCCCATTAGCCATCTCAACTTTCGATGAGCTGCTGCAACGTTATCCAAAATCGAAAAACAAAGTAGACGTCTATTACAACACCTATCTAATTGGACAACAAACAAATAACACATCACTTTCTGACAAGTATAAGGCAAAATTAATTTCAGAATTCCCTGAAAACAAATATGCAATCGCTTTATCCGACCCAAACTTCATTCAAAACTATCTGAATAAAAAAAGTGAGATTGAAATCCTTTATCAAAAAACGTATTCTGATTTTCTGAATAATAATTTAAAAAACGTCGCTGAAAATTACACTTTCGTAAAAGAGAAACATCCGCTTTCAAAACTGCTTCCAAAATTTGCATTTTTAGATGCTCTTTGCCTATTATCTGATAAAAAAACCGATGAATTCAAGAAAGCATTAGCAGAAATCCTTGATAAATATCCGAATGCAGATGTATCAACCCTTGCTGGCTCAATGATGCAAAATTTAGCTCAAGGGAAACAATTAAGTGGCCAATCTGTAGACAACAACATTTGGAATTCGAAAATATCAAGCAAAGGCATCGACACAGGAAAACCTGTAGATAAAGTTGCTGAATTTACGGTGGACAAGCTCTCTCCACATTTTATGCTATTTGTTTTTCCCGAGGATTCGACGTACAACAATCAGCTGTTGTATGAAGTGGCTGGGTTTAACTTTACAAATTTTGCAATTCGCGATTTCGATTTCAATATGCTTCCACTTCAAGGTATTGGCTTGCTAAAGGTCAGTGGATTTGCCTCGTATGAAGAGGTTGATATTTACCGAACTCGACTATTTGGAGAAAAAGGAATTGCGAACAGACTTCCAAAAAATCTAAAAACAGTGCTTATCTCGCAGAAAAATTTCGAAAGTCTGTTAAAAGGGAGAACATTTGAAGAGTATTTTACATTCTTTGATAAGAACTTTCCAAAAAAATAGAATCATCAACAAACAAATTAAAATTATGGCAAAAAAAGATCGTTTACTTTGGGTTGACGACGAAATTGAACTACTCAAGCCTTACATCTTCTTTCTGGAAGAAAAAGGGTATGATGTGAGCGCTGTCTCTAATGGTAGAGATGCTATAGATTTATGTCGCGACCAGAATTTCGATATGATCTTTTTAGATGAGAATATGCCGGGACTTAGCGGACTCGAAACACTAACTCTCATTAAAGGTATAAATCCCTCGGTTCCAGTGGTTATGATAACAAAAAGCGAAGAGGAAAACATTATGAATCAAGCAATTGGCAGCAAAATTGCCGACTACTTGATAAAACCAGTCAATCCAAATCAAATATTGATGAGCATAAAGAAGTATGTTCATAAAAAAGAGATCGTCTCAGAAACAACGACAACGAATTATCAGCAAGAATTCAATAAAATTGGCGTTCAAATAAACGAATCGACTACCTATTTCGACTGGATGATGGTCTACAAAAAACTTGTTTATTGGGAACTTGAGCTAGAAGAGACCACAAACAAAATGGATGACTTGCTAAAAATGCAAAAGAAAGAGGCAAACACCACTTTTGCAAAATTCATCAAGAATCACTACGAAAACTGGATCCTCAATCCCGACAGCCGTCCGATGATGAGTCCCGACCTATTCAAAAGACGGGTATTCCCTATTCTTGAAGATGGAGAAAAGGTTTTTTTCATCTTGATTGACAACTTCAGATTGGATCAATGGTATGTCGTTAAAAAGATGCTTTCTGAATATTTCAACTTCGACGAAGAGCTTTATTACGGAATTTTGCCAACGGCTACTCAATACGCTCGAAATGCCATTTTTTCAGGGTTGATGCCACTTCAAATTCAGAAAATGTTTCCACAACTTTGGGTAGACGAGGAAGAAGAGGAAGGGAAAAACCTAAACGAAGCTCCACTTATTCAAACTCAACTCGATAGATATCGCAAAAACTACTCATTTTCTTACCATAAAGTGAATGATTCTCAATTTGGCGAAAAGATGATTCAGAATTTTGCTGAATTTGAGAAAAGCCAATTGAATGTTGTTGTTCTCAACTTCATCGATATGCTTTCGCATGCACGTACCGAATCGAAGATGATTCGCGAACTGGCTTCGTCAGAAGCTGCCTATCGTTCATTAACCGAATCGTGGTTCAAGCACTCATCAACTGCAGATCTATTCCGACTTTTGGCAGAAAGGGAATATAAGGTGGTGCTAACCACCGATCATGGCACAATAAGAGTAGAAAACCCGATAAAGGTAGTTGGGGACAGAAATACAAATACTAATTTACGCTACAAGGTTGGGAAGAATCTAAACTACAATCCCAAGCAAGTATTTGAAATCAAAAATCCTGAGAAATATGGGCTGCCGGCTCCAAATCTGAGTTCATCTTATATTTTCGCGATGAATGACGATTTCTTTGCCTACCCAAATAATTACAACTATTACGCTGGATATTTTAAGAACACGTTCCAACATGGTGGTATTTCGATGGAAGAGATGCTTATCCCATTTATCACGTTAGAGCCAAAATAAAATGAATATTGAAATTACTGATTTAACAAACATAAGAGAAGCCGCAAGAACATTCATTAACGCAATGGGCGACAACACTGTTTTTGCCTTTTATGGAGAAATGGGTGCTGGCAAGACAACATTTATTAAAGCAATCTGTGAAGAACTTGGAGTAGAAGATGTAATTAATTCACCAACATTTGCGATTGTCAATGAATACAGGTCAAATAGCGGTGAATTAATCTATCACTTCGATTTCTATCGAATAAATAAAATAGAAGAGGCCTACGATTTTGGGTATGAAGACTATTTCTACAGCGGTGCAATCTGCTTTATCGAATGGCCAGAAAAGATTACCGATTTGCTACCTGGAGACTGCATTTCTGTTTCAATCAAAGAAATAGAGAATGGACCAAGAGTAGTTTCGTTCTAAGAAAAAATTCGGCGCAGAAGCCTAAATATCAATGGCTTAAAAAAGTGGAATACACTTTTCGAGTCGCATTCCGCGTGATCCCTTTATTAACACACAACTATTTTCTATTTGTTGCTTTTGTAAAAATTCTATCAATAAATCGGTATTTGCAAATGATTTGAAATTGTGCTTTGTTTTACCAAAATGCTCTCCACAAAGCAAAACGTCATCAAAAGTAAATGTAGAAATCAGATCTACCACTTTTTGATGCTCCATTTCGCTACTTTCACCCAATTCGCGCATATCGCCTAAAATCATCACTTTTGACTCGACTTGCATCTCTCCAAAATTGGTAATCGCTACCAGCATACTCGATGGATTGGCATTATAAGCGTCAACGACAAGACTGTTTCGCTCTGTCTTAGTCAATTGCGAACGGTTGTTTTGAGGAGTGTATTCTTCGATAGCAGCACAAACGTCTTTGGGTGTGACTCCAAAATTCAAACCAATTGCTGTAGCAGCCAGTGCGTTCATCAAATTATAACCGCCAATAAGTTGAGTCTGGACGAAATGTTGATTTCCATCGTGGCTCCATTCAAACGAAAGATATGGGTTATTTGCCACCATTTTTCCTGACACAAACAATCCGTCGGTCTCTCCATACAATATTTGCGAAATGCCTTTGGCTTTTGGCATCAAATATGGGTTTTCGTTGTGAATGAAAAGCGTGCTATTTGTTCTTTTCACGAATTCATACAGTTCAGTTTTGGTTTTAATCACTCCTTCGAAAGATCCAAATCCCTCTAGGTGTGCCTTCCCCACATTTGTAATCAATCCAAAATTGGGTTCTGCAATTTCAGATAGAAATTTTATTTCACCCTGATGATTTGCACCCATTTCAATAACTGCAATTTCGTGTTGCTTATTTATTTTCAGCAGTGTGAGTGGAACGCCGATGTGATTATTCAAGTTTCCTTGTGTAAAGAGCACATTAAATTTACTTGCCAGCACAGCGGAAGTCAACTCTTTAGTCGTCGTTTTTCCATTGGTGCCAGTTATTCCAATAATCGGGATAGTTAGTTGTCGTCTATGCCAATTAGCAAGCTTTTGAAGCATCGTTAGGCAATCGTCAACATACAAAATTCGATTCCCATCGGCATAAACCTGTTCGTCCACAAAAGCGTAGGCACATCCTTTTTCAATTGCCTGCTTTGCAAATAAGTTTCCATTAAAACTATCCCCTTTTAATGCAATAAAAATCGAACCGTCAGGACAATTTCGGCTGTCTGTGGTTACTACAGGATGTTTCAAATAGATGTTATAAATCTCTTGGATTGTCATTCTAAATTCAATGTGATATTATTTCTTCAGATATTTCTGCGCTTCAGGAATACTTTTTTTGATGTTCGCAATTCGAGTTTCATCCGAAGGGTGTGTGCTCATAAACTCCAACGGTTTTTGACCACCACTCATCTCCGACATACGTTCCCAAAATTTAATCGCCTCATTTGGATCATATTGCGCCATAGCCAAGAAAATCAGACCCATCTTATCAGCTTCTGATTCTTGTTTCCGCGAGAATGGTAGCATTACACCAAACTGAGCACCAAGTCCATAAACTGTTTGTGCCATTTGTTGCTTTTGTTGTGTGCTTCCCGACATTGCAGCACCTAGCACGGCACCTCCATATTGTGCCAACATCTGCTGGCTCATCCGCTCATTGCTGTGTTTTGCTATTGCATGCGCAATTTCGTGGCCTAAAACGACGGCAAGTCCCGTTTCATTTTTAGTAATTGGCAAAATGCCTTCGTTTACAACAATCTTTCCACCTGGCATACAAAATGCATTAGCAGTGGAATCTTTTACCAAATGGAATTCCCACGCAAAATTTGCAACTTCGGCTTCCATTCCATTACTTTTGAGATAGGCCTCGACAACTGCTGCCATTTTCTTACCAACTTTAACGACCAAAGCCGTATTCGTTTTATTAGTAGAAGGCACTGCTGTTTTCATATAGTCCGTAAAAGACTGACTACTAAGCGATAAAACCTCTTGCTCACTTACCAAAAGGATCTGTTTCCTTCCGGTCAAAGGAACACTACTGCAAGCACTAAACAATATTGCTAGAACTCCAAAATAGACTATTTTTTTCATATGATTGTTTGCTTGTGGTTTATTTAAATAATTTCTAACGAAAATACCTCTTTTAATTTATATAAATTCGGATTATCTTTTGCCATAGCTAAGAATTGCTCGTGTTTGCTGAAAACCTTCTCATTTTCTTGCTTTTCATAGAGTTTATAAGACATTTGAATTAAGGAATTTCTCAGTCGTTGTTTTAAGAATGAAATAATCTGAGCTGACTCTCCTTCTAAAATTGCAACCTGCGAAGGACTATCCACCCAAACTTCAAACAAATTGTTCTCTTTTAAAACAAGGTTTGCGGTCACCAATGCTTTTTTCAATAGAAGCTTCTCTGAAGCAATTGTTGTTTCAAAATCGTTCCAGACTGATTTTAAATCATCTTCGGAAAATTCATTGTCTATATTCTCCTCTACTGCGACAACAACTGACTTAACATCATGTGTATTAGCTATTGACGGTTTAATAGAAATCCCTGGCTTCAAAGATGGCTTAGCATATTTTGGTGTTTCATCAGTCACCGAAGTTACCATCGGTCTGCTTTGAATTGCGATGTTGACTGTTGCTACTGCCGCAGGTTGTGTCGCCGCTTGAGTTTGAGATGATACCGTAGGCGAAGGTGCAGGGTTGGTTGGTGGTGTATTCGTGGGAGCAACAGGCTGAATTGGAGGTTGAGAGGTAGTCGGTGTTGCAATCGGCCGAAGAATCTGACAAAGTCTAATCAATGTCAATTCAATCAACAAACGCTTATTTTTGCTAACACGATAATTCAAATCACACTCGTTACTCAACTCAAGTGCCCGATACAAAAAGGCAACATCGCATTGTTGAGACTGAGCAACATATTTTGCACCAATAGCCTCTCCTACTTCCAATAGTTTTACCGTCAGTGGATCTTTTGAAACCAGTAAATCCCGAAAATGTGAACTCAAACCAGAAATAAAATTATGTCCCTCAAATCCGTGATTCAGAATTTCGTCAAACACCAACAGTGCCGAACGAACATCACCAGTCAGAAACGACGTGATTAATCTAAAATAATAGTCGTAATCGAGCACATTCAGGTTATCAATCACCGATTTGTAGGTGATGTTTCCACCCGTGAAGCTGACAACTTGATCGAAAATGGAAAGTGCATCGCGCATTCCACCATCAGCTTTCTGAGCAATGATATTCAATGCTTCGGCTTCGGCAGCAACACCCTCTTGCTGTGCCACATAGTGCAAATGTTCGACCGTATCATTCACACCAATTCTCTGAAAATCATAAATTTGACAACGAGAAAGAATGGTTGGTAGAATTTTATGTTTTTCAGTCGTTGCAAGTACAAAAATTGCGTGGCGGGGCGGCTCTTCAAGTGTTTTCAAGAAAGCATTAAACGCCTGCGCCGACAGCATGTGAACCTCATCGATGATATAAACCTTATACTGTCCAATTTGAGGCGGAATGCGAACTTGTTCGATCAACGTACGGATATCGTCTACAGAGTTGTTCGATGCAGCATCCAACTCGTGAATATTATAGGAGCGGTGATTGTCAAACGAAACGCACGATTCACACTCGTTACACGCCTCACCTTCAGCTGTAGGATGAAAACAGTTGATCGTTTTACCAAAAATCCTTGCACAAGTAGTTTTTCCCACACCTCGTGGACCGCAAAAAAGATAGGCATGTGCCAGTTTTTTGGTGACAACTGCATTTTTCAATGTTGTTGTTAAAGAATGCTGACCCACCACCGAACGAAAGGTAGCGGGACGATATTTGAGGGCCGAAACGATAAAATCTTCCATAAATATTTTTCTCAATGAAATGCAAAAATAGTAAATTAGACCTATAATTCTTGTACATTCGTATAGTAAATTCGTTAACTTTGCAAAAACTATTGATATGAAATTCAAAGAATGGGCTTTCATCCGTTTTTCTAAGAGATTTGCGAAATACATTATCGCAACGCTCTTGTTTGGTTTTTTAATGATATACTGGGACGACAACAACTTGATATACCGGTTTAAGCTTGACAACCGAATCCATCAATTAAGAGGTGATATAGAGCACTATAACGGAATCGTAAAAGAGAGTTCCCAACAGTTGGATCAGTTGAGAAACGATGGCGAGAAACTGGAACGTTTCGCTCGTGAAAACTATTTAATGAAGAAAAAAGACGAAGATATATTTATCGTAGAAGAACCCAAAAAAGATGAAACGAGCACGACAAATAAAAACTAACACACAAGGCAATGTTTATGTGCGAGTTCCATGTGACCATTAAAATAAAAATATAAACAGATGAAACAACCAATTAAAGTTACACTATTCTACATTTCAGCAATACTAGTTCTTGTTTCAACTGCACTTTTCATCACCAAATGGGAATATGCGTCTTACCTTTTTGCATTTGGCTCTGCAGGCATAGCATCTTACTACCTATCAACGCCATATACTGGAACTAACTTTCGAATAAAACGTCTAAGAAGATACGAGATTATTGCCTCTATTCTACTTGTCGCAACCTCATATTTGATGTTTAAACATCGAAGCGAATGGATTATAGCCCTCTCCATTTCAGCTTTTCTATTGCTTTACAATTCGATTATCATCTCATATGAAGATAAAAAAGAGCAAAAATCAAACAACTGATTTTCACTCTTAATTTATTTAAAATTCAAATCCTTGTTCCCTAATAGCTTCTATTAGTTTAGTAGAGAAAATCTCAAAATTTTCTCTTGGATAACGCACTTCGGCATAAACCTGCGCCAAATTATTCTTGCCATTTTCGGCTACAAATTTCTTATTATTCTCTATATTTTCTTTTGGTTTATATAACGCTTTTATCTCTTCAGTGCTATAATCAGTGTATTTTTCGTTATGAACAACTGCTCGCAACGACAATCGGTCAGTTTTTTGAGCATAACCCGCAGGATAGCCTAATGTAATAGTCGTGATTGGCATCACAAACTTTGGTAACTCAAGCACTTCTGCAATCTCTTTTGCATTGTAAGTCGTTGTTCCCAAATAACAAATCCCCAAACCTTTCGCCTCCGCTGCTACACAGAAAGTTTGTGCAACAAGCAATGCGTCAATTGCAGCAGTAATAAATGCCTGAAAATTATCACACCCCGAATCCGTATCATTCAACTCACACCATTTTGTAAATCGATTGTAGTCAGCGCAAAAAGTAATGACAACTGGTGCTTTTGAAACCATTGGTTGATTGAAGTGAAAAGTTGCAAGTCTCGACTTACCAAGTTCTTCTCTTGTGACAACAATACTATACAATTGCATATTGCCTGTTGTCGATGTTCGACAAGCAATCTCTAATAATTCTTCAAGTAAATTTTCACTGATTTGAGCTGAACTATAGCTCCTTACTGTAGAACGATTTTTCAGAAAGTCAATATTCATACTTTTATAATTCAAATTTGTGTTCAAAAGTAGCAAAAAAATATTTGTAATTTTTATTAATATAGATGAATATTTTTAAATTATATATCATTTTGACAGTTAACAAATAATGAAAATACGAATCATTAATATTTTAAATGAAAATTATGTATGTAATCATAAATTCCAATTTTAAAACAATAAATTTCGTTTTGGAAAACATTTGTAATTATAATAAATTTTAATCCACTGATTGTATGATAGTTAAAAATATTTTTGGAAAACTTTAAATCAAAAGTAAAAATTATAGCGTACAAATTTTGTCAACTGAAAAATAATAACTAATCTTGCAAAGCAATTCAACGAGACAACTTTCAAAGAAAATTCAATTAACATTTTTAACAAAAATAGCATCCGCCGTGGAACAAAAGACTTACACATTTGATGAAGCAAACAAAGCCTCACTCGAATATTTCAAAGGAGATGAATTAGCTGCAAGAGTATGGGTAAATAAATATGCCCTTAAAGATTCGTATGGAAAAATCTACGAACAGTCGCCGCAAGATATGCACGACCGTCTCGCTAGTGAGGTAGCTCGAGTAGAAGCAAAATACGAAAACCCGCTGAGCAAAAATGATCTTTTAGATCTTTTCATCGACTTCAAATACATTGTTCCACAAGGAAGTCCGATGACTGGAATTGGAAATAATTTTCAAATCGCATCACTTTCGAACTGTTTTGTGATTGGAATGGATGGCAAAGCTGACTCTTATGGAGCAGTTATCCGCATCGACGAAGAACAAGTTCAATTGATGAAACGTCGTGGAGGAGTTGGGCACGATTTATCACACATTCGGCCAAAAGGTTCACCAGTGAAAAACTCAGCCCTTACATCCACAGGTATTGTTCCATTTATGGAGCGTTACTCAAACTCAACTCGTGAAGTTGCTCAAGACGGCCGTCGTGGAGCATTGATGCTAAGCGTATCGATACAACACCCCGATTCTGAGAATTTTATCGATGCCAAAATGACTGAAGGGAAAGTAACAGGCGCTAACGTATCGGTAAAAATTGACGACGACTTTATGAAAGCAGTCACAACAGGTACGCCTTATCTACAAAAATACCCAGTTTACTCAGATAACCCTACAACAATAAAAGAGATTGACGCAAACTCGTTGTGGAAAAAAATCGTGCATAATGCATGGCGCTCTGCAGAGCCAGGCGTGCTATTCTGGGATACAATCATTCGTGAATCTGTGCCAGATTGTTATGCAGACTTGGGCTATCAAACCGTTTCAACAAACCCTTGCGGTGAAATCCCTCTTTGCCCTTACGACAGTTGTCGCTTGTTGGCTATTAATTTGTATTCTTATGTTGTAAATCCTTTTACGAAAGAAGCCACATTTGATTACGAACTTTTCAAGAAACACGTTCAATTGGCGCAACGCATAATGGACGACATTATTGATCTTGAAATGGAGAAAATAGACAAAATTCTTGATAAAATTGATTCTGATCCAGAAAGTGAAGAGGTTAAGCTTGCTGAACGTAATTTGTGGCTTAAAATTAGAAACAAAACTGTGCGTGGACGTCGTACCGGGGTTGGCACCACAGCAGAAGGTGATATGTTAGCGGCTTTAGGACTTCGTTATGGCACTGAGGAAGCTACCGACTTCTCTGAAAATATTCACAAAGTTCTTGCAATCGAAGCATACCGATCATCTGTAATCATGGCAAAAGAGCGTGGCGCTTTTGAAATCTACGATTCAAAACGCGAAGAGAACAACCCCTTCATTAATCGATTGAAAGACGCAGATGCTGATTTATATAAAGAGATGAAAAAATATGGGCGTCGCAACATCGCTTGTCTCACCATTGCTCCTACTGGCACAACAAGTTTGATGACCCAAACGACCTCGGGTATTGAGCCAGTATTTCTTCCAGTTTACAAACGCCGCCGCAAAGTGAACCCAAATGATCCACAGGTTCGTGTCGATTTCACTGACGAATCTGGTGATACTTGGGAAGAATTCATTGTTTTCCACCATAAATTTGTGACTTGGATGGAAGCGAACGGAATACCAACCACAAAAAAATACACTTCTGCAGAAATCGACGAATTAGTTGAAAAATCGCCATACCACAAAGCAACTTCAAATGATGTAGACTGGATGCAGAAAGTGAAAATGCAAGGAAGAATCCAAAAATGGGTTGATCACTCCATAAGTGTAACCATTAATCTTCCTGCTGATGTGGACGAAGAATTAGTAGGTAAGCTCTATATTGAAGCTTGGAAATGCGGATGCAAAGGATGTACGGTTTATCGTGATGGATCACGTTCTGGCGTTTTAGTTTCGACGAAAGAAAAAGAAGAAGATCAAGAAAAACCACAAACTGTCACGAGCAGACCAAAAGAGTTAGTAGCTGACGTCGTAAAGTTCCAGAACAACAAAGAGAAATGGATTGCATTCGTTGGTCTTTTGAACAACAAACCATATGAAATTTTCACTGGTTTGGCGGATGACGAGGATGGAATTCTATTACCAAAAAATGTACTGAGCGGAAAAATCATCAAAAATTTTGATGAAGATGGCAATAAAAGCTATGATTTCCAATACTCAAATCGTCGAGGATACAAGACAACAATTGAAGGTCTTGACGGAAAATTCAATCCTGAATTTTGGAACTATGCAAAATTAATATCTGGTGTATTAAGGTATGGTATGCCTATCGATCAGGTAATGAAATTGGTTTCGGGACTTGAATTGGATAGCGAATCTATTAATACCTGGAAAAATGGAGTTGAACGTGCACTCAAGAAATATATGCCGAATGGCGCCGAAGCTAAGGGCCAGGCATGTCCTAGCTGTGGAAATGAGACACTCATTTACCAAGAAGGATGCCTAATATGCACCTCTTGTGGCAACTCAAAATGTGGATGATTTCATTTTTATAAATATCCAAAGCTCTAAAAAAAGCGGTCTCGGTATCAATGCTGAGATCGCTTTCGTATATTGATACGCTTTTGGTCTGCGAATTTCTACATTTCATCACTATTTTATTTCTTAATATAGTATAAAAATGCTATTTTAGAACAAAATTTAAATCCATGACACACATAGAATTCAACATCAATTATCAAACCAAGTGGGGTGAAGAGATTTATCTTATCGGAAGTATTCCTGAATTAGGCAACAACGACGTCAAACAGGCGGTTTCGATGAAACACAGTGGAAATGGAAATTGGAATGCATCCATTCAACTCGAAAAGCTTCCAACGGACTTCGCTTACTCATACTTTGTTAAAGAAAACGAATCACTTATCTCTCACGAATGGGGTAAACCTAGAGTTTTCACATCGACAGAACAAGAGTCATTCATGCTTTACGATCAATGGCAATCCTTACCACCAAACAATCCTTTTTTCTCTTCTGCTTTTACAGATTGTATCTTCAATAGAGACCTCAATAAAACCATTGCAGTAAAGAACTATAAGCAAAGTTTCACAATAAAAGTTTATGCCCCAACTGTTCCGCCACACCTTACGTTAGGTGTAATAGGAAATTGCCCTGAACTTGGTAATTGGAGTCAAGATAAAGCCTTAAAATTAACTTCAGCCAATTTTCCTGAGTGGCAAATTAGTATAAATGGGAATAAACTCCCTCCTGTAGTAGAGTACAAATTCGTTTTGATAGAAACTGAATCAAACAAAATAATTGGATGGGAGTGGAGTGAAAACCGAACATTGAGAGTCGGCAAACTAAAGAAAAACGAATCTGTAATTGTAAGTGGACTTCACTTCAATAACCCACTTCAGAATTGGAAGGGTGCTGGAGTTGCTATTCCAGTTTTCTCTCTAAAATCTAATGAAAGTTTTGGAATCGGAGATTTTGCTGACATTAAGAAACTAGTTGATTGGACAGTTGCCACAGGACAGCGAATTATACAGATTCTACCGATTAATGATACAACGATGAATCACACATGGCAAGATTCGTATCCATATAACTCAAATTCAATATTTGCCTTGCATCCTGTCTATCTGAATCCATTTAAAATTGGACAACTCAAAGACAATAAGGTGATGAATGAATTCATTATAGAATCCAAAATTTTAAATGCTCTTACCGAGATTGACTACGAAGCAGTCACAAAACTAAAGTGGAGTTATTTCAGAGAAATATTCAAACAAGATGGTTTAAAAACTGCAAAAAACACTGATTTCAAAGCTTTTGTGGAAGCCAACAAAGATTGGTTACTACCCTATGCAGCATTCTGTTATTTACGCGATAAACACAATACCCCCGACTACAGACTATGGCCAACTCATTCAACCTACAGATATGAAATTGTTGAAGAGTTGTTAAATCCAAAATCAGAATCTTTCGGTGAAGTCTCAATTCATATTTTTCTTCAATACCATTTAGATAAGCAATTACGTGAATCTATAGCTTACGCACATAGCAAACAAGTTATTTTAAAAGGTGATATACCAATTGGGATTAGTCCGACAAGCGTTGAAGCTTGGACTGAGCCACATTATTTCAATATGAATGGGCAAGCGGGGGCTCCCCCAGATGATTTCTCAGTAAACGGACAAAATTGGGGTTTTCCAACCTATAATTGGTCGGAAATGGAGAAAGACGATTATGAATGGTGGAAACGCCGATTTAGAAAAATGGCAGATTATTTCGACGCGTATCGTATCGATCACGTTTTAGGATTCTTTAGAATTTGGGAAGTACCAACTGATGCTGTTCATGGACTTTTAGGCCATTTCACCCCAGCTTTACCAATGCCTATTAGTGAAATTGAAAGCTATGGGTTCAACTTCAACGAATACCGTCATACGCGACCATACATTTACGATCACACCCTTCATCAGATTTTTGGAGGATATTTTACGGAAGTTGTTGGTCAGTATCTTTTATCAAAAGGGAATTTTGAATATGAGCTTAAAAAGGAATATGATACTCAACAGAAAATTAAAATCTGCTTCGAAGGCAAAACTGATTCCAAAAGCGAATTAATCAAAGAAGGTCTTTATAGCTTAGTTAGTGACGTTCTTTTTGTTTCAGATCCTATTGAGTTAGGAAAGTATCATCCACGGATTTCGGCTCAACATTCATTTAGCTTTCAAGCATTAAGTGATTATGAGAAGGAATCTTTTAATAGACTTTACAACGATTTTTATTACAATAGACACAATGATTTTTGGTATCAACAGTCTATGAAGAAATTACCAAGACTCATTTCTTCAACTTCAATGTTAGTTTGTGCTGAAGATTTGGGTATGATACCCAAATGTGTTCCTGCTGTTATGGATCAATTACAAATATTGAGTTTAGAGATCCAACGAATGCCTAAAGATGAGCGGGTAGAATTTGGTCAAACAGATTATTACCCATATCTATCTGTTTCTACATCATCCACTCACGACATGAGCACACTTAGAGGTTGGTGGGAAGAGAACCGTGATAAGACACAACGATACTATAACCAAATGCTTGGTCGACAAGGCAGTGCCCCTCTTTTTTGCGAACCTGATATTTGTGAAAATATCGTTCGTAACCATCTTTGGTCTCCATCGATGCTTGTAATTCTTCCTTTTCAAGATTGGTTAGCAATGGATGGTACTATTCGAAGAGCACAGCCTAACGATGAACGAATCAACATACCATCAAATTCAAGACATTATTGGCGGTATAGAATGCATATTTCATTAGAAGAATTACTGCTGCAATACGACTTTAATGAGAAGATGAAGAATATAATAATTCAAAGCAGAAGATAAAAAACAATGAGCCACTAGAAAATATAACTAGTGGCTTTTTATTATTCCTGAAATTTTAGTGGTAACAAAACTGGGAATAGAACTAATCTATAATACAAAAAGGGGAAGCAGCTAATCTACTTCCCCTTTTTGTATTATTTATATCAATTAATGCTTTGAGTAGATAGAGCCACCTCTATATCCAGCACCTTTATTTGAATACCAATCTGTATATGTATTTCCAGCAGAAGTAACCCATGAATTAAATTTTTGGAAACCTGTAGAAATCACAACGCTTTCTGTAGAATACTCTGTTGAAACAGGAACATCTAGTGCCCAAGGATAATTTGCTGTACCAGTATAATAACCAAGTGTACCTGATTTATCATCATACGTATTGAAATAGCCAGATGCCTTTGATGTCGGAGCATTACTCGTTTTATGAACCTCTCTAGCTCTAATACCATCAACTACAAGAAAAGGATTATATGGCAAAGTGCCTAAAGAACCAACTGCAACTGGTGAAGTAAAAGTAACTCTTTTATATAAATTGACTGGGGCATAATATGTCCCACCTTCAACTGTATTCACATATCCTGAAATAAATGGAGCGCCAAAAAGAGTAAAGGCATTGTCGAAGAAAGGAATAACTGCCTTAGTTGAAGCAGGGGTGATACCATTTTCAAACCCTTTTGCATCTAATGAGAATACAGTACCTGGCAGTAAAGATCCTGGACCAGGACCACTATAAGTTGTAGAAACAGAAGCAATATTTGATTGATTAGTATTCATCTCCCAAGCAAATCCATTTCTGAATGTTGCTCCAATGGCTTTTACACGCGTTTGGAATTCGACATCTTTAACTGTTCCAACATGATTTGTAATATACATGACACGATAATCTAAGACTAAGTCGTTCAAGTCATAATCTCCCTGTCTTGGCCAATTATCTTCAAACGATAACGAACCAAAAGTTGATGCACTTGGGTAATAGTTGTTGTGTGCACGATCTGGATCATCTGGATAATCATCAGTACCATCAGGTTCACCATCACCATCTCGATCATTTGGATCTGGAATGCGTGGGAATGGATCAGTGTTAATTGCGGTAATTGGATTAGCTGAAACTGCAAACACAACATCATTAAAATCTTTATCCGATGTGTATTTACCAGAACTTCCGTCATTTGACAAATCAGTATCTTCAAATCCCAAAACAATCTTTTGCGTAGAGCCATCATATAATAAAATCATTTGAGGATTACTATTATTATTCAAACTAGGTAAAGAAAAATGATGTTTCTTACTATTCGCAAAAAGATAATCATATGTAGCACCACCCCAGCCACTTTCTACTAAAAACCAACTTATAGTTGTACCACCTGGGAAAACATCACTCCAGTCACCAGTATTTGGGTCTTGGTATTTGAGTTTCACTTTATTCCCGTTTGTCAATGTTCCAGTACCACCATCAGCAACGGAAGTAGAAGCATTCGGGAAAATAATTAATCTCTTAGTAATATGAGATGTGTCAGAAGGAGGAGAATTTGTCGGATAATAAAAATAACCCATAGTATTACTAACTCCAGCACCTTCTGAGACAAATGTTACCCAAACATTTGCATTATCCACCACCGAGATATTTGTTTGATTCGGGTTATCGAAGTAGTGATTAGTAGCTCTGTTATTGTAAACGCCAGGATTACTTTCAGGCAGTACGGTAGATATTCTTGTAATTAAAGCACCAGAAGCAGGATCATTAGTTTCTAAAACATTAGGTTTACCTGTGGAAGAATTATATGTGTCTAACACAAAGTTTTTGTTACTAATAGGAAGCCCATTAGCTACAACGCGTGTGTAAGCAATAGCTGCTGAAACAGACGCTCGCGTAGATGGTGATTTTTGAATAACACCGTAACCAGCTGGATATACATTTGTAGTATAAGAAGAAGCCTTTTTAATCACCATTAATCGCTGATACAACATATTATCAACAACAACATAAAAACTGTTAAGGTGACCAGGTAGCGGAACGATTGTAGAAAATTTTCCATTGATATCAGCCCGACAAGTAAAGTTAGGGAGCAAATCTTTACGGTAAGTAATACCATCGTAAGGGTTTTCAGGATAAATCTTCACCAAAACACCACTTCCATTTGGCTTACCGTAGCTATCTCTAAAAGTTAAATCCAATTTCATATCAAATTTATTCTCATAACTAAAAGCGACACCCTTTACAGGTTCCTGAATTTCATTAGAAATGTCATTTTTACATGAATTTCCAAAAAGAGCAATTACCAACAATGCTGAAATGGCAACTTGTTGAGAAAATTTAGAATTTTTCATATTAATCGGTGTTGAATCGTATATTATCTTTGTGTAAGTTTAATTGCAAATCTAGGTATTTTATATTAAATTGATTCTATTTGGAACTATTCTATATAATAAATTAATAATTATTAACTATGTAGATATGTTTTGAATTAGCCTTTATCAAAATCTTCGAATTCTGAATTATTACTAATAAACTCAGGTACTAAATCTTTCATTTGATGCACAGTATCAGAAACGTTAATATTTCGTGCACTTTCGATCATCGAAACGATTTTATGATTTACTAATCGAAAATCGTATTCCCGAACTGCAGCAACCATAATTTTCTCATGTTTAGTAGGCTTCGTAAGTTCACTATCACTGAGCAGTTCTTCATATAACTTTTCACCCGGTCTTAATCCAGAATAGACAATCTCAAAATCTTTGTCAGGGTTAAAGCCAGCTAATTGAACCATTCGGCGAGCCATATCATCAATTTTCACGGGATCGCCCATATCAAATACATATATTTCAGCATTTTCGCCCATTGATCCGGCCTCAAGCACCAACCGACAGGCTTCTGGAATTGTCATAAAATAACGAGTAATATCAGGATGGGTGACAGTAATAGGCCCTCCTTGTTCGATTTGCTGTTTAAATCTAGGAATTACCGAACCATTCGATCCCAATACATTGCCAAATCTAGTTGTAATAAATTGAATATCACAATCTTTATTTTTTAGATATTTAGCCAAAGATTGTACATATATTTCTGCGATACGCTTCGAAGCTCCCATTACATTACTGGGATTCACTGCTTTATCGGTGGAAATCATAACAAACTTTTCAGCTCTATAGCGAACGGCATGATTTGCTATATTTTTTGTCCCTAACACATTTGCGCTAATAGCTTCACATGGATTTTCTTCCATTAAGGGGACATGTTTATAAGCGGCAGCATGATAAATAATCTGTGGCTTATACTTTTTAAAAACATAGGTCACACGAGCACAATCTCTTACATCGCCCAAAATAACTTTAAATCGAATATTTTTGAACTTATCCTCAAGTTCTAATTGCATATCATGCAATGGAGTTTCAGCGGAATCAAGAAGAAGTAAAAGTTTTGGACTAAATTTGCATAATTGACGAACGAGTTCACTACCTATCGAGCCAGCAGCGCCTGTTACAAGAACAACTTTACCACGAGTTTGAGCAGAAATTTCGCTATTATTAATCTTAATTTCATCACGACCTAATAAATCTTCAATTTGTATATTACGGATTTTTGTTGAATTAGGATTAAAGTCACTTATGTCTTGGGGAGACTGAGATATTAGAACCTTAATTTTCATTGCGAGGCAACGACGAATCAATTCATCGTAATTTCGACTAATATATTTACTATCAGGGAAAATCAAAGTATCAATCTCATATCCAATAAGCAAACGACTTAAATCACCATTCAGAATAATGACAGGTAAATCCATTATTCTTTTCTGTTGTATCTGATAATCATAACTCATAAATCCAACTAACCGAAAAGTCCGATTTCGCATTGACATGATGCTTCTTGCTAAAGAAACGCTATCAGGTGAAGTTCCAAAAACAACTGCTCTTTGCAACTTCTCTCCTGAATCGACAATTAATCTAGAATGCAATTTCACAATTGTGTATCTAAATGCTATAAGAACGATTAACAGAATTGTATAATTCAAAAGAAGGCCTGTAAAAGAAATTGGAAAGTTGAAATGAAAATAGAATACACAAAGAGCCAATAATATATTTGCGAAACTAACGGCAACAAATATACGCCAGATCTCGTAGGACGATGTGTACCGAATAATCCCAGTATGAGTTTTGAAAACCAGGAATGAAAAAATAATAACACCTAAGTTTACAAATGTTAAGTCAAAAAATTCAGGCAATTGCCCTTTCATTTGAGGATATATCGAAATACACACCCCATAGCTAATAACAATAGCGAACGTTGCTATAATCGAATCTAAAGTCAAAATAATCCAACGACTAGTAAAACTAGACCGAATCATTTTCCGTAAAAGAAAATCAAGTAAATTACGTATATGTAAAAGGACTGCCATTGTAAAATTTATCATGCACACTCAATTAACAATTCAAAGCATGCTCTATGGTAATATGTAAGAAAATTTAACTTATCTAATATACAAATATAACTATTTAACAGCTATTTATTACAAGTTTCTGAAGAAAGATTACATTAAATGATAACAAAATCTAATAAAATGACATTAACCTACGAGATTCAACTAAAAAAATAAATAACACGATCAGCAACCTTATTTAACTCTTCTTCTGAGAGAATTGAACCAGAAGGTAAACAAAGCCCCATTTCGAATAAAGATTCAGACGTTCCATTACCATAAAATGGAGAATTCTTAAATACTGGCTGAAGATGCATCGGTTTCCACAAAGGTCGTGTCTCAATATTGTGCTTTTCCAATTCAATACGCAAGTCTTCGCGTGTTTTACCATAAGCCAACGTTGGATTAATCAAAATTGATGTTAGCCAAAAATTAGAGTAAAAAGTTTCATCGGGTTCATTTTGAAAAGATATCGCTGAGATATTTTTGAATTTTTCACGGTAAAACTGATTGTTTTCTCTTCGTTTTTTTACTCTATCTTTCAGAACCAACATCTGTCCACGGCCAATTCCAGCAACCACATTGCTCATACGATAGTTATATCCAATTTGTGAATGTTGGTAATGCGGAGCTGCATCTCTTGCTTGTGTCGCTAAAAATCGAGCATTCTGAACAATTGAATCATCGTTCGAAATTAAAGCACCTCCACCCGATGTCGTGATAATTTTGTTTCCATTAAATGATAAAATTGCTTGCGTAGAAAGCGTTCCACACATCCTCCCTTCTAAAGAAGAACCTAATGCCTCTGCAGCATCTTCAATAACTGGTATTTGATATTTATCTGCAATTGCATTAATTTCATTCATTTTCGCAGGCATTCCATAGAGATGTACCGGAATGATCGCTTTTACCTTTTTCCCTTTTGAAATCCTGTCGTGGATGGCTTTTTCAAGTTGAACTGGACACATATTCCAAGTATCAAATTCACTATCAACAAACACTGGGATTGCACCCAAATAGGTAATCGGATTTGCAGATGCTGCAAATGTAAAACTTTGACAAATCACCTCATCTCCTGCAGAAACGCCAAGCATGACTAATGCTAAATGCAAAGCTGCAGTCCCAGCACTTAATGCAGCAACTGAGACATTATTTCCTAAATAATTTGATAACTCTTTTTCAAAACCATCAACATTAGGTCCCATTGGAACAACCCAATTTGTGTCAAATGCTTCCTTGATAAAATCCTGTTCCTTACCGCCCATGTGAGCCAAAGAGAGCCATATCTTTGTATCCTGTGACATTAATTGATTTCAATTAGTATAAATATTCAATCTTAAAACAACTGAACCTACGATTAGTTGAGATTTTCGAGACAAATTAAGCGAAAAATCTTTTGGAATCGTAAGAAAAAGGTAATATTTACCGCCAGTTGCACAAAAATTTGGATAAACAAAAGATTTATTTGCATTGTCATCATTGGATACGCAATTTAATTCCAATTTTGAATCAATAATTTTTTTCGCAACAAACTTATCTATGTTTACAAAAAGAAGTCTATTTTTAGGAAACCAAATAATTTGGTTGGAGGACTTTTTATTTTCATAAGACTTAACTTTATCGACAACTTTATTCGGTAAAAAAACTAAATATTCTCTTCCAAACAAACGACTCATACCTTCGTTTGAAATCCAAAATCTATTATTATTTCCCAATCCCGTATAGCACATAAACCTGTTTTTTCGAAGCTGCGGCAGACCATATAGTGTCACAGATTTATCACTGTTTAAAATTTCAGTTTCGAGGTGTTTATATGACTCCTTGTTTGCTTCAAGCTCAGGTATAACTTTAACAAATTCAAATACCAATAGAAGAAATGCTACTCCCAGAAAAAATTTCATCAACTTATGCCTAATAACAAATTCAAATTCGGCTATCATTTTTAAAGCAATAACAATCGAAATGGTTGCTGCCGAAAAAATAGCACGTTGATTAAACGCATTTACTAAATATGCGAAAATTACTGATACACAAATAACAATCAACATAACGTAATTTTCTCTAATTGTATATAAGAATTGCGCTCTACGAAAAATATAAAGGAGAAGAAACAAACCAAACAGAACAAAAAAACCTGAAATAGCAATTATGAGAATCATCAAATGATTCTCATTAGAAGCAACAACTTCCTTCAATTGAGGATGGTTAATTGCCGTTGAAACAAGTGCAAATTTGAAGTTTGCAGGAGAAGACGCAGTTATCAAAGTGCTCACGAAAGCCCCTAAACTTAGAGCAACAACTCCTCTATTTAGTTTTTGGTAATTGATAAGAAGATATGAGAAAAGAGCCACCGAGATTGCGATAGACAAGACTTCGTGGGTCGCGTTCAAAAACAATCCGTAAATAAAAAGAATTCCCAATTGAAAACGAGTCGAATTATCGAGTTGAATAGTACGCGAATGAATGTAAAGCAAAAACAAGCCGGCTGTCGTGGACCATAGATAATTAACACTTCCTGACAACCAAAACATACAATAATTAAGTCCCGGAAGTACAAACCACAATGCTAAAATCAAAAACAAATAGAGCGTTAATGATAAATCAAAAAGCGACTTTTTAAAGGCAATTTTTGAAATAATTAATTGAAACAATGCAAAAACAACAGCATTAGAAATGTCGAACCAAATTTTGCTGTCGAACATCAAAAAAAACTGTACAATGGAATGAATCAATACCCTACCACTATGCACGAAGTAGTGGTGATACTGTGAAACAATAATATCTAACAATGACTTAACTCGGGTATGAGAAATAGAGGTCTCGCTGTAAATAAACTTGTAATTAAAGTCATCGTAGGCAAAATTGGAAAGGAAACTGATTACAAAAAAGCCTACTAACGATGAGACAAAAATTAAAAGTTTGAGAGCTTCTTCATTTATTTTAAATTTCATCATCGTGGGTGCTAAACTTGTTCCCTAATCAAATAGGGAGGACGAGGTTTCGATTCAAAAAACATTCGACCAATGTATTCCCCAAGAATACCAATTGTCAACAATTGAATTCCACCAATAAAAAACAGTGAAAATAGAATTAATGCTTGACTAGAGAGTTCAATGCCTGATTCATTAAACAATTTGAATAGAATAAAAGACACAGAACCTACAATAAAAGCAAGCCCAATGAAGAAGGCTATACGTAAAGGAGCAAACGTAAACGAAGTGATGCCTTCAATGGCAAGATTTAAGAGTTGTGAAAATCCGAATTTTCCTTTACCGATTGAGCGACGAGGTTCGTCGTACATCACTATTTTTTTTCTAAAGCCAATCCAACTATAGAGGCCTTTTGCGTATCGTTGAGCATCACGTATTTGACACATTGCATCGATGCAAATACGGTCTAACAACCTAAAATCTCCAACGTGCTCTTGTATAGGTGTTCGTGCTACTCGCGAAAGGATAAAATGAAAAACTTTTGACGAAATATTCTTAGAAAGGGAAGCTTCAGCCAAAGAACGACGCTGAGCTGCAACATCATCAAATCCTTCCTCCCAAAAGTGAAGTAATTCTGGAATCACCTGCGGTGGGTGTTGTAAATCGGCATCCATGATGATTACAGCATCTGAGTCTATGTTATCAAGACCAGCCATCATTGCAATCTCTTTACCAAAGTTTCGAGAAAGGTCAATAAAATGAATCAGATTATGCTCTTTTTGATAGGATTTGATGAGTGGCAATGTACCATCTGTGCTTCCATCATTAACAAAAAGAATCTCCCATCGATATTGATTCTGAGAGTCAATTATCTCAAGTAAATGTTGAATAAGAAGAGGCAAAACCTGCTCTTCATTACAACAGGGTACCAATATGGTTATTTTTTTCATATAAAGTAAACTGGCATATTATCGAAGTGTGATTCCTCCATCTATAGTTAAAACTGATCCAGTTATCCACTTCGTAGCATCAGAAAGCAAATAAATAACTGCATAAGCAATCTCTTCAGGCTCTCCAAATCTACCCAAGGGATAACGCTTCTCATAATTTTCCAAGTCTTCATCTGTTAGTGAGCCAATTGTCAATTGAGTTTTCACCAAACCCGGCTCAACACAGTTCACTCGAATACGTTTTTCAGATAATTCCAACGCCATACCTCTATATATAGAATTAATTGCTCCCTTAGAAGCCATATATGCGCTACTGCCATAAGATGCAACATGTGATGCTATAGACGATATAAAGACAACAGAAGCACTTTGGTTTAGCTTTTTTTGTCTAACGATAGCCTGAGATAGTAACGTAGGAGAATAAAAGTTTAAATCCATTATGCGATTCAATTCAGCTCTATTCAAAAACTTAAATGGTAGTTTCTTTAGCACTCCTGCACAGTGTACAATTCCATCTAAAATGGGCAACTGACTAACTAAAGTCAAACAATCATCATCGTTAGTTAAATCTACCAAATATTGCTGATGTCCTTCGCCAAACAATTGAGAATAAGTTTCATTCAATCGCAGTTCGTCGCGACCAACAATTATTAATATTGCCTCCATCTTGGAGCACTCGATAGCGATAGACTTACCAATACCAGAAGATGCTCCCGTAACAAGAATAACTTTTCCTTTAAGCGAAAACGGATTGAATTTTTCCATCATTAAATCTCCACTAATTCACTCAGATAACAATCTTTTGTATTGATAATAGCCGAAGCCCAAGTCATTCCAACGCCAAATCCAGATAAAAACAACTGTTTTTCTGCGTCTAACTTTCCCTGCAATTCAGAGACAATGGTCAATGGAATAGAGACAGACGATGTATTTCCAAATTTGGCTATGGTAGCTGGTACTTTATCCCCGTCTAACTTTAATTTCTTTGCTAGATAGCTGTTAATAAAATCATTAGCTTGATGAAATACAAAGTAGTCGATATCAGTTGTTTGCTTTTCGGCATAAGAAAATATTTTTTTTATGTCGGCAGGGATTTCGCGAATAACAAAATTAAAAACATCACCACCATTCATATAGCCGTGTTCTTCGCTTCGGATGTTACCATATTCATCCACAACTTTTTCTTGAAGTGTCTCTACTGTGGTTGGATTTCGGTAACCTCCAGCATTCATTTTGATTAAATCTTCTTTCGAACCATCAGAGTTCATAGAAAAGTAGCTCTTGCCAAAATGCTCTTTGCGTTCAATTAAGGCTGCAACTCCAGCATCACCAAAGATAAAGGCAGTTTTTCTGTCTTTAGGTGAGTAGATGCGCGAGCGAGTTTCTCCATCAAGCAGCAACGCTTTACGCAAATTGCTTCGCTCCATCATCGAATAGATAACAGACATGCCGTAGATAAATCCCGAACAGCCCAAATTCAAATCAAAAGCTATCGTATTGTGCGACAATCCTAATCTGTTTTGCAAAATAACGGATGTTGCTGGCATTCGATAATCTGGCGTTTGCGAAACGAAAACCAGCAGATCAATCTCTTCGCGCTCAATCGACAAATCGGCAATTAACTTTTCGGCTGCAGCAAAGCACAAATCAGAAGAGCAAACTCCTGGCTCTGCAAATCGACGTTCGAATATGCCAATCTTATCCACCACTGCCTTCACGTCCTCTTCTGGAAAATGCTCCGTGTATTCGTAGTTTTTGATTACATTCTTAGGAACAGCAGCAGCTAATCCTGAAATCCCCACGTTAGTAAAACTCAATTGAGCCATACATATTCTTTTAAAATATTTTCAACCTCACAAAGTGCGAAGTCATTTCTTTAGTAGACACCTTTTAATTAAGCATGTCTTTTCTTCACCTCTTCGATTAAGTCTGAAATTGTGATGAGTTTTTTGAAATCGTTTCCTTCAATGACCACATCATATTCTTCGTCAATCATTGCAATTACAGACAAAAATGCCAATGAATCCCATTGTTCCAATTCACGAAAAACAGTATCGAGATGCAATGTATCTTCTTCAATTTCTAACGTTTCTTTGAATAATTCAATAAATCTAGTTTCCATAATTTTTATTCTTTAATTTTTAGATTGTAACTTTAATTTTTAAACTTCAACAATTGTCGGGCATTTAATGTGATCTAGGTTAAACGACGCAGAAGCCCACGACAAGCCTACCCCGAAAGCACATGCAACAATCTTTTTTGTATCTCCTTCAAGCTGATTCTTAAGCTCTGAAATAATCGTCAGCGGAATGGAAGCAGAGGATGTGTTACCATACAGACCTAACGAATATGGGACTTTTTCTGGTTCAACTTTCAGCTTAGTTCTTATTTTTTCGTTCATCATTTTATTTGCCTGATGAAAGACAAAATAATCAACATCGTCCTTATTTATTTCAAATGCCTCGAGCAGTGCATTTACACTGCGAGGAGCTTTGGTGATACCAAATGTAAATACAGATGGCCCATCCAGTATACTTTGTAACCGATTTCGGAACTGACCTAGTTCAATTTCAGCAAATTCGAATGATGAAGGGGAAGGGAAATTACGGAATCCGCCATCCGGAATCATAATCGCTTCAAACCCTTTCCCATCGGTTCCCAGCTGAAATTTGAGACCCTCTTCTCCTTCTACGAATTCCAATGCAGTTGCTGTTCCGGCATCCCCAAAAAGTGGATAGGTACTTTTGTCTCGATCTGATTTAGTAACTGTTGTGGTGTCGCCCACCAACAAAAGTCCTTTTTTCATGGTACCCGATGAGAGTAGCGACGAAATAGTTGATAGTCCATAAACCCAGCCAGAGCAGCCTAACGATATATCCATTGCATAGCAATCGATAGGCAAGCCCAAACGATGTTGCAAAATACAAGAAGTAGCAGGGAGAATGTAATCTGGAGTTTGAGTCACAAAAATCAGGCAATCGATTTCCTCTTTTGCCCAATTTAATTCTGTAATCAGTTTCTCGGCAGCATGATAACACAAATCGGAAGTGCAGAGTCCCGTATCTTTTACCATTCGGCGATACTCAATTCCAGTGACATCTACAAATCGTTGAGCATCTTCAACGCTACCCAATAAAGCGAGTTTCTTATTGTCTTCTATATGAGATGGTACACAAGCAGATAACCCCTGAATCTTAACATTTTTAGTATGTAGTATCGCCATATTCTTGCGTTTTTATAAATTCATCTTTTTAGCAGGATTTCCAAAATAGAGAAATCCATCTTTTGTATCACGCATCACAACAGAATTTGTCCCAATTCGTGTATTATTTCCAATTTTTTTTCCTTGGAGAACAAGTGAATTTACCCCAAAAAAGTTTTCCGAACCAATCCATGAATCTCCAGATATTCTAGTATTTGGCATCATTACATTGTAATCTCCAACCTGAACGTCATGACCAAACGACACTAAACTGTTGCAAAGATTAAAGTCGCCAATACGCACGTCAATACTGACTCTGCAACTGTAAAATAAGATGTTCCCCTTCCCTATCAATAATGGTTTATTATCAAATAAAAGAACATCTGGTGCAATGATATTTGGCCATTCAACATTCGGATTCGTAACCCTACTATGAATCAACTTTCTCAACATCGGATTGGCGATAGCAATTACTACGTCAATGGGAGTATGATACTCGTTTAGATAAGAAATATCACCTAATACATCTCCAAATCTATTTTGAGAACCAACGGGCAAACCATCATCAATAAACCCTAGAAAATTCCACTTCAGTTCTTGTTCATTTAGTTTACCAATAAGACAGGCGATTTCTCGGCCAAATCCACCAGCTCCATATATGAATAAATCTTTCATACTAAATTATTTGCACTACCTTGGTTTGCTCCCAATCAATACTCCGAATAGCCTCTCCAACAGTTATAAATTCGAAATCCGAAACAATTTTTTCGAATTTCTCATAAGCCGAATTAACGCCATAATATGATAAAAAATATCGCTTCGAAATCACTCGTTTTTGCTCTTTATCAAAATCTCTAATATGAAAGTAGGTCATATTGTAGTCGCTTTTGTGCATCCAAGTTTCAATCAGCGAATAAGGAAAGAATCTAAAATATCCTCCACCACTAAAAATTAACTTCTGGCCTAAAAACGACGCATATCCAATTGGCAATTCTTTGATTGTCCCGCTCTTTGATTTAACGATATACGGAAACTTTTGGTCAAGTTTCTTATCTTTAAATATTGAACCAGCTGAAAAAATTGAACTATCGCAGGTTATACCCTCTTCCATCAGAACATCTAAAGACCAGTGCCAACTTTTATTCATTGAATTCGAAGGCGCTCTATAAAGCTCAATCTTCGATCCAATGACCTGTTCGATCTCATCAATGGCAATTCGTGTATCTCGTCTGAAAGACTCTTCAGTCATATTCTGAATCAACAAGTGTTTATTTGAATGGCACCCAATTTCGTGTCCATTTTGAGCAATTTTTCTTATCACTTCAGGATATTCTTTTGCAATCATTCCCAAACAATAAAAAGTGGCCTTATAGTTCTTCTCTTCTAATAAATCCAATACTCTATCGAGATAGCTATTGATTATAGGTAAAAAATAGCCTCTCCCCCCTTTTGGATAAAGATCATACAAATGCCACTCTTCAATATCGAATGACAAAATGTTCATGCTATTTTTAATATTCTCTATCAAAATTGAGAGCAAATCTAATTATAAAAGTGTATATCCTCCGTCTATCAGGAGATTAGAGCCCGTAACCCATTTTGCAGCATCCGACAACAGATAAATCACTGCGTGAGCCACTTCAATGGGCTCGCCATATCGCTTAAGCGGATATTTTTTCATATCCTCTGCGAGTTGTTCTTCAGTCACAACCTCACGATGAAGCAAGTTTGTATTAATCATACCCGGCGTAACACAATTCACACGGATGCCTTTCGAAGCCAAATCAAGTGCCATGCTTTTCGCCATTCCATTAATAGCTCCTTTAGAAGCTGAGTACATCGCATTACCAAGTACCGATACATTGACCCCAGAAATGGATGAAACAAAAACGACAGACGAGCCTTTACCAATTTTCTTTGTCTTAACCAGACCTTGTGAAAGCAAGGTTGCCGAAACAAAATTTACTTGCATGATGGCCATTAAATCAGCCTCATTTACAAACTGGAAAGGCAATGTATGTGTGAAACCGGCACAATGTACAACTCCGTCTAAAGTTGGCAACAACTCAACCAATGAGGTTATCTGGTCATTATTCGAAAAATCGGCTTTTCGGAACGAATGATTATTCCCTTCGAGTTCGCTCAATGTTTCTTCTAAACGTTGTTCATTTCTTCCACAAATAATTACCTCAGCACCTAAACGAGAGCATTCTATCGCAAGAGCTTTTCCTATACCGGAAGAGGCTCCTGTCACTAAAACAGTCTTATTTATGAGCGAATATGGATTATACATCGATTATATTTCAACAAGTTTAGAACAAACAATATTTTCTGTTTCAAAATAGACACTACCCCATGAAAGACCCACGCCAAAGCCACATGCCACAATTTTATTCTTACCATTCGCCAACTGCTCGACATTTTGCGTTGCAAGTGTTAAAGGAATTGTAGCAGAACTCGTGTTCCCAAAATTCTCTAACGAATATGGTACTTTTTCAACCGGAATCTTCAGTTTCTTCCTGATTTTTTCATTCATAAAGAGATTTGCTTGGTGAAACACAAACAAATCAACCTCTTCTTTATCAATATGAAAATGTGTTGTCAGCTTTTCTATTGTATCCGGCGCATTGGCTATACCAAATGAGAACACGTCCATTCCATTCAAAACCGTGTGAAGTTTGTTCCGCTCAATACCATCTTCTACTTGCTCTAATTCCAATGAATTTGCCGTAAAAGGAGCACGATAACCACCTTCGGGAATGATTATTGCATCGTATCCGCTACCATCAGTTGAGGTATGAAATAAGAAGCGAGAGTCACTGTTTTCTATATATTCGAATGCGACAGCTGTACCAGCATCGCCGAAAAGAGGCCAAGTGCTTTTATCTGTTGTTGAACAAGATCGTAATGAGGTATCTCCAACCAATAACAAAGCTTTACGAAAACTGCCTGATTGCAAAAACGAAGTAACCACACTCACACCATAAATCCATCCTGAGCAACCCAACGATACATCCATGGCATGACACTCTTGCGACAACTTCAACCGATGTTGCAAAATGCAAGAGGTAGCTGGCAGAATATAATCTGGAGTCTGCGTGACAAAAACCAAGCAATCAATTTCGTCTTTTGCCCAAGCCAAATCAGCTATCAGTTGTTCTGCCGCATGATAACATAAATCAGAGGCTGTCGTATTAGCATCTGCAACTCTACGACGGCGAACTCCAGTTGAAGTCATAAACTTTTCAGCCTCATCGTTTTGAAACAACGACAAATCACTATTTTCTTCGATATTTTTCGGGACACAGCCCGATATACCAGAAAGTTTAACGTTTTTAACTTCAAAAAAGGCCATTCTTAAACTCTCTCTTTCACCACATTAAACAAATCTTCTATCGTCGTCGACTGACGAACATCTGCACCTTTCAAACGCACTTTATAAGCTTCGTCAACCATAGCAATTACCGATAAAGCAATCAAAGATGACCACTCATCAAGCTCTTTAAATTTAGTTTGAGGGGTAAAAATTGACGCATCGGTATCATCAAACTGTACCGCCATTTTTGCAACAAAATCTCCTATTTCCATCATTATTCCTATTTATCTTGCATCAAAATTCATTAAACTAAAATCCCAATTTTTCGGGTTCGAAATAAGATCTCTTAATTCTTGATTCTCATTCAACAGCAAATCGTACGTTAAAGGTAGACGTTGCGGTTCAAATCTTCGCGGCACTCTCCATAAAAGTGGTTGCCGAAAACTCAATTCTCCAACAAAAATAATCAAATCAATCTCATCATTCAGAAGAATATGGCTTATCGATGAAGATAAAGCATACAAGGATCGCAATCCTTTTCGTCTAAAATCCATGATGTATGCGACCTTAATTCCTTCTTCATCTACGATTCGATAAATGGCCGTAAACATCTCTGAATGAATCTGTTTGTATTTCTTCCCAAATCGAAAAGAACAGAATTTTTCTGTCCAATCTAATCGAAGAGGTTTCAGTTTTTCAACAACATCAAAATTTTGAGAGTACAATCTAAGAAGAAAACACCCAAAAACCAAGAAAAATTGAAAGATTCTATCTACAAAGATAATTTTCTTTTTCAGAATGAGCTTCGAAAATGCTACAGGAGTTGTATAATATTTCAAATCTTTGAGATGAACAGAACCCAATAGCTTGACTGCCATTTCAAAAGAATTTTCATTCGAAACGCCATAAGTGAGCACAATCCCTCTTTGAGAAACAACCGATTTCAACTCTTCGAGTAAATCTATATAAAGAAAAGCCTCTTTTCGATAGGCTTTTAATACAAATGTACCACCACTCAAGCCAAAGAGCATACGCTCTTGATTCACCAAATAAATATAGGGGAAGATAGAAGAATGTGCAACAATTTCGCCAATGTCAGTCCGGCAAATCGCATGATATGAATAGCCCAACTCATTCGACGAATAGTAATTGGATAGTTCAAACGGCTCTTTATTGAGCAGAAATGATTCGTTAAACCCTGAAGTAATCTGAGCCCAATCATTGTCATTCAATTCGCTGCTTATGACAACCGATATCTTCATGGTTACGCGGAATAAGTTTAACCTTCAATTGTGCGAATCGTCATAAATGCCTCAGCTCGCTTAAATCCGACAGTCGCTCCTCTGAATTTAGCCAATGCTTCAATGGTTTCCAAAGAACGGGTACTAGGGAATTGCCGAACCTGCGATTTAAAGAAAGACATCGCTTTGATTTTGGCCTCAAATTCAGACTCTACATTCACAAAATGTGTTGGAATAAATACATCATCTCCAAAGGGGGCCGCCCATTCTGTTTCCGAAAGAGTTTCATAGGCATAAATTCGGGTAACTGTGTTATTATTGACAGGACGTGCAGCCACAAGTCCTGCATTAAATACAGCTCGATGATCGTGATGAATATCGCCTCGATGAGGTAAATAGAGTGTATTGATTTGTTTCTCTTTGATGTATGAAACGATTGATTGAGACAATTCTGCCTGAGAGGTTGTATCCAAATTCGGTGCAAGAAAATCCAAGAAACCAGTTTCTTTCACACCCAGAAACTGGTGTGCAGATCTAGCTTCTGATCGCACATTTTCAATCTTTTCATCAGAATAGAATTTCGGGTTTCCTCGAGTAACAACTAAAACATAGACTGTGTCACCTACATTCACGTGTTTTCTTATCACGCCTCCACAACCCAACACTTCATCATCAGGATGAGGAGCTACAACGAGAATATTCTTCATAATTATTTCAGGGTTTTATATAGCCATTTTATAATTAAGCTATTTTGGTACTTCAATAAAAGACTAATAAACTTAAATTTCACAGGATGAATAATTAGAGATCCTGCATCATATGACATCCGTTCTCCACCAAAGCTTTTCTTAAATTTATAAACTCCATAAGTCGAGAGTTCAGGACCATTATAATTAGGAATTCCACCTAAATCATACTCAAAAAAGCCATTGTTCTTTGCAAACTTAATAATCTCGAAATGTAAGAAATCAGACGCTGGGATTTCTTTGGCTAAATTATAATCACTAGCTCCTTGATAATAGTAAATAACATTTCTATAAGATATAAGAATTGCAGCCGAGGCTGGTTGATTATTGTAATAAACAATCGCTAAATATGTTTTGTAAAACCTTGAAGTTAAAAGGTCATTAAAAAAACCTGAAGTTTTATAATACAATCTTGAATAAAAATCTTTCTTTTGGTCAAAAAGTTTATTCTGCAATTTCATATAATCATCAATCAAATCCACAGCCAATGGTCCAGTATTAATACTAAATATCAAGTTTCCTTTTGATGCCTTGACTATTGCAGATTTTTTTCCTTTTGAAAAGCCTTTATAAATTTCAGAAACCTCTCTCTTTAAACTCAAAACAAATGTTGATGCAATTTCATTATTGAACTGATACTTGCTAAATAAATCAGCATCATTAGATCTTATTAAAGGTGAAATAAAAAGATAAATTACAGATTCGTTTTTCAATGATGATATTAAATACTCAACTACTCGTTCTTTAACCAATAGTCGTTCTGCAACACCAATAGAATCAATAACAATGACTGAAGAATCTATCCTAGCAGTTTTGAAATAAGATCCTATTAAAGGTAAGCGAGAATCGAGCCTAAAAGCGATACCTCCAATTAATAAACCATTTTTTCTTACCAGAACAAATGATGTTTTAGAAAATAATTTCAAAAAATCAGTTGAACAAAAGAAAGTCGCCTCATTAGAATATATTAGCAAATTCTCCCATTCTTCAACATCTAAATTTAAAAGTGAAACCTGCGTAATACTAACATTATTCATATTTTAATATTTGTGAATTATTCACTCTGACCCAATCGTAACCACAATGCATTAGAAAATCTAATACTGTTATATTTGACTGAAACCCCTCGAAAAACTGAGGGTATTCGAACGGATTGTAGTGCGAATATCGCAATTCTAAGCCTCTATTGGTGAAATTTTCTTCAACTTGATAGGCTTTTGCACCTGTTCCAGAATAATAAACCGTTGCATCTAAAGCATTACAAATATCAAGCACCTTTTCCTCTCGTGTTGTGTTGATTTTGAGCTCCGATGATTTAACAAATTCAGTCGTAATTCCAAATTTTCGACAAGTGAATTCAATAATTGCTTGATTCATCTCCGCAATATTCGGATAATCAACTTGTAATAACTGCGAGAAGTCGGTATAAATTTCTTCGAAAAATGGTGTTTTTTTATAGGTATGTTCAATCGTTTTGAGGTGATTATTTTTCCACCCCAACTCATCCCTCGTGCGCACTTGATTAATTAAATCGCCCATTTTTTGTTCAACCGGAATTTTCAGTCTGAATGGACCTTGAGCCAACTTAATGTAGTGAAAATTATGCATTCCTTGAGTAGAATATTGCACATCGTCGAGAAATACAAACACATCCGATTGATCAATTTTATAAAAATAGCCCAACCAAGGCAAATAGTTCGGTTGATGTATTGAGACAATTTTCATTACTTGCTGATTGTATCTAGAATAATTTCGTTAATTAGCATCATTGTCGAAGCAGTATATCGTTGATCTATTGGAATTGGAATCATATATTGAGATAGGAAAGACTCAAAAGAATTAGATTCAACCTCAGACAATACGTGATTCCACCATCGTCCTGTATAAACGAGTTTCTCTTTCAAGACAGAAACAATTTCTCTATTTTTGATTACTAACGGATAGACCATTGGTGCTAAAGGTTCATCGACAATGCTATTTGGATTAATTTCATTGATATCTTTCCACAAATTATGTGCAGCCTCGAAATTTAATCGTCGCTGACAATAAATAGCTTCATAGTCAATTCCCAACAAAAGAGTTTCCGTCAAAAGCGACATTTTCCTTATTCCGGATGTATCAATTCGCATCTCGTTCTTTTGACGTTCAGCATACACGCTACTACATCCAAGTTCAATTCGTTTGAATAAGAAAGAAGCAGTATCTGACGAAAAGTCTTGCTCATAATCGTCAACAAATTGGCTTGCACCTGAGCCGATCACATAACAGCCATCGGGAACTCCAAAGAATTTTCGAGGAGAATAGACGTTCAAACAATTGCCAATTGGCTGTGTAAAAAAAGCCTGCGAGTTATCAATTATTACACGTTTAAATCGGGAGGAAATCTGCGTAAGTCTTTTTTCGCCTAAAATTCCAAAATAGTTCACAATAAGTATAGCAGAATCTGATGGAATAGAAGAAACCTGAGGTTCAAAATCAGTCGTCAGAGAATATTTAATAACCTCAATTCCCTCATTTATAATGTATTTTGCAACAGACGGACATTGGTAAAACGGCATAAAGAGCTTTTTTACACCATAAACTCTGAGTGCATGAAAAATCCCATATCGTCCAGCATTCAGCCGTGCAATCTCCATTGAATGAAAAAATTCACCAGTTCTATGTGTGTCAAGTTCTATAAAACTACCAATTTCCATTATGAAATTTCCTAATTTACTTTGAATAAATATTACTCGTTTTAAAAAACATAAACAACGAAGCTGCAAAAAGGTTGAAATCCATTTTCAAAGACTGATTCTGAACATATTCTACATCCATTGGAATATTCAATGCCCAATCGTGAACTTCACGAGCCTTAACAGCAGCAAGACCACTAATTCCAGGCTTTACAAAGAATCGTTGACGTTCGAAATCATTGTAGGCATTATAAACCTTTGGATAATGCACCATTGGTGGACGTGGTCCAATAAAACTCATATCGCCTTTCACAATATTGATTAGCTGTGGTATCTCATCGAGACTAGTTTTTCTAATAAAGCGACCAACTTTCGTAATTTTGGGGTCGTTCTCTTTCAGTGCTTCGCCTTTTACAAAGTTATCTTTTCGATTAACCATCGAACGGAATTTGAAGATTCGAAAAACTTTGCCATTCCGACCTAATCGCTCTTGCAAGAAAAACACTGGACCCGGAGAATCCAATTTAATTGCTACAGAAACAATAACAAGGACTGGAGACAAAATAATAAGCGCAATAAATGCAACTATAAAGTCAAAAAGAGGTTTAATAATTCTACAATACATATTATTTAAAACCGAATTAAACAATAAATTTTAAAACATTTGATTCATCATATCTCTTTGAAGTTGACAAAACATTAGTCTTATATTCTGCTTGAAGCTTTTCGTCTTTCGAGATAGATAAAATGAATTCATTAGCAGCATCAAGACAATCAAAGTCGAAGCATTTTCCAATATTATATTTATCAACAATCTTTTCCAGCGCCGATTCCCTATCACACAGTGCAAGAATTGGAACTCCCACCGAAAGAAGACTATACAACTTACTTGGTAATGCAATTCGTCCAGCAGATTTATTCAAACTTACCAATGCTAGATTTGCAGAAGCAAGAGAAAAAGGGAACATTTCTGCCGACTGTTTCGGTAAAAGCAGACAATTTGTTAAACCTGTATCATTTATTCGTTGGGAAATCTGTTTCTTTTGTGATCCCTCCCCAATAATTACAAATTGGATATTCAACTTATCGCGAAGTTTGATTGCAAAATCAACCATCACTTCAGCATTAGCTGTTTCCCCAATATTGCCAGAATAAAGCACAATAAACTTACCTTCGAGTTGATGATTCTTTATAAAAACATTATTACTTTCATCAACTGGTTTCAGGTAATTATTATCCGTCCAAATCGGAATTATCTCAATCTTCTTTACCCCTGCATATTGCTGCATCGTTTCAGCCATACTATCACTTATAGTAATAATCCGTTTAGCTTTTCTATAGGTAATTTTATTAAATCTGCCCCAAATGCGATAAATAAATGAGCTCTTATTGGCATATCCAATTTCCTCTAATGCATCCGGGTAAACATCGTACACCAAAAGAGAAAAATCGCGCTTTACAAATGCATTTATCCACGCGCCAATCGGAGGATTTGAGACAAACAATATATGTGATTTCCGAAACTGGAACAACACTCTCACTGAAATTTGGAATGATGCAACGACCCAACTCGCTAGTCGGGTACCAAATGTCCTCCGATTATATTTTTTTATGTTGTAAACTTGTACTTTTTGATGCAAAGACTTATTTCGCTCTGAAATTCTACCTGTTACGAGGCATACCTCAAAACCCGCTTCAATATATGCATTAGCTAAATCAATCATCAGATAACCTGAATCCTGATTAATTATAACTACATTTTTCTTTTGTTCGCTCTTCATTACTTTTCTACAGAAAAAGCACCACGAATGCTCCGAATAACTTTTGCTGGATTTCCACCTACTAATGTATTTGGATCAACATTCTTCACTACAACTGCTCTGGCAGCAACTACAGAATCGTCCCCCACAACAACCCGTGGTCCAATAAATGCATCAGCTGCAATCCAAACCCGTTTTCCAATTGTAAGTCCGGTACGTTGAAGAACAAAGCCTTTGTTTTCAAAATCATGAGTTCCCCCACACAAATGGGCGTGCTGCGAAATAGTTGTCTTCTCACCAATAGTAGTCATTCCCAAATTGTATATTCTAACATTCCACGAAACGACCACACCATCTCCAATATCCAATAACCACGGGAATGTAATTTTTGCAGAGGGAAAAATCCTCACATTTGCACCTATTTTTGCCCCCATTAAACGAAGAATCTGATTGCGCCAGCTGTAACACAAACGTGGTGACAAGCGGAAGAAGAGTGGGTAAATTACTCCCCAAACTACACGTAGAATCAACTCTTTCTTGGAATAATAGATGCTCATTTAGTTTAAAATAGTTTTGTACAATTGATATAGTTGCTCTCCAATGACCTCTTCAGAAAGGTTATTTTTCACATAATCTATGTTTCGCTGGGATTTTTGCTTATCAAACTCAAGATTTTTCAATTCAGTGAAAATATTCTGTATTGAGCGATGATCCGTTGTAACTTCATAACCCAATTTCTCTTCAAAAACCTGAGGGAAGTTACACCCTTCAGAAATAATTGGAATAGCGCCATAACTCATCGCCTCAATAACACTAGAAGGAAAACCTTCGCTGTAAGATGGTAATACATAATAGTGTACACGTTCCAACAATTTTGTTTTATCCTCTCCAAAGACAGGGCCTACATATTCGATATTGTGATGAATAAGCGATTGGATTTTCTCCAATTCTCCCTCATCTGGACCAGCAATAATAAGTTTAGAATTCGGACGCGAATACATTTCATTCGCCCACGCATCTACTAAATGAATAATTCCTTTTTTCTTATGAAGTCGAGCCAGAAAAAGATATATTGTTTGTTTCGAATCTTTTTCGACAGATTCACCCGATGTTTTCACACCGTTGAAGATTCGAATTATTCGAGGAAACATGCATTTTAAATTCTGATGCTCTGGATCTGAAACAGCTCGAATAATATCAACTCTTTTCAAATATCGTCCTTCGAAAAGTGCCAAATAAATCTTCTTCTTCCAGGTACTCGTTTTAAAAGCGTGAGGTTCAAGCATTCCCTGCGGAAGGTGAATCCATTTAAAACCTTTCTGTTTTGCCCAGTAGCCCATTTTGGTAGGCTCGAGCCAAGCTCCATGCGTCACTACTACAGTCTCGTTTGAATCATAACCTTTGAGCCAATCTACGAATCCACTTTTGGTCTTTCGATTTTCTTCGAAATAGAAATGTGGAACCGCAATATCCTCGTAATCAGTTGCCGATTTCGAACAAATCCACAGCTCAGAATCGACATTTCTAACACTTTTCAAATAGTCGGTTCCAAAAATCGCTGCATTCCAAACGCCAAAATTTATCTTACTAACAGAGGATACAATATTGATGATTTTCATAAACCATTAGTCATAAATTGATAAAACTCTCGCCCAATCTTTTCAACAGTAAAACGAGACATTGAAGATTGTGCATATTTTCCCATTTCCATTCTCATGTCACCATTTTCCATTAAAAACTTCAGCCTTTGAGCAAAAAGCTCTTTTTCAAATAGCGGTACGAGAAATCCATTCTTCCCATCTTCAATCATATCTGAAGGTCCGGCAATACAATCAAACGCTACAACAGACAATTCGGCAGACATAGCCTCTCCTATTGCATTTGGAAAACCTTCGGAACTCGACGTGAAAGCAAAAATAGAACTTTTCAAATAATATTCATCTACATTTGAAATATTTCCCGTTAAAACCACTCGATCCTCCGCTCCACTCTCAACAATTTTTCGCATTAGTCTTGAATAGCCATTTTCTTTTAGAGCATCACCTCCTACTATAACCAACTTCCATTCTGGAAGATTGATCTGCAGAAAAATATCAATCAACATATCGTGATGCTTCGACTCGATGAGTCGTCCTACAGATAAAACAATTTTTTCTCTTGAATTAATGCAAGAAGTTGAATCAATCGAACGAATTGGGTTTCCAATCACTCGTATATTTTTATTTAGTGATTGTTTATAATAAATTTCCTTGGCAATAGAGGTTTGAGCAACCACTCCTTTAGCAGTTGGATAGAGATACTTACGCATCGAGTCATGCAATTTACCTAAACTTTTATCAGGCTGACAACGGTCTGAAACAAAAATTGGGGTATTCAAACCCCACAACGACAGAAGCCCAAAATTGTTCCAATATTCACCAAAGCTTAGAACTACATCAGGGTGAATAGTTTTCACTTCTTTACGAAGATAAGCCATGCGTTTTATCGTATGCCAGGTTCGCTTAGCATTATCAAATGCCCAATTTGGAATATGAACCTCAATATTTGAAGAAATAAAATAAAAAACAGATGGTTTCAATCCATATAAAACCAAATGAACTTCAGAGCCTGTTTGAGAAAAATAGGTTGCCAACTCACTCATCACGCGCTCCATTCCACCAGGCAATAAAGATGGTATGACTAAGCATATTTTTGTTTTCGACATAGTTTCTATTCTTTCAAAACCAAATCAATCATCCACTCTTGTGGATTGAAACTACCTTCATGCCAATTCATGTCCGAAGTCCAATACCCAACACAAGGATCGTATCCATTTAAAGCAAAACCATAACTAATTTCAACAATCAACGGCTTACCATTCTGATAAACAAAATCAAAAGCTAGGCATTGTGTTTTGAGTTTTGAGGCAATATCAAATGAAAGTTGAATGGTTTGATCGTCGAAATGCTTTTTCTCATAAACAAGCGTACCACTTCCTGATGCCCGAAAATCATTCTTGCGCACCATCCGTTTAATGGCAAAAGCCTTATCTCCTATCACCACAACACGAATATCGTGATCATTGTTTGGAATAAAGTCTTGAAAATAGACATATCCTTTTTCACGACCAGCTATTCTAGCGAATTTAGTTGTATAACCCAATCGGATAAATCCCTTAATTACATCAAACAAAGTTGTTTTACCTTTACGGTACTTTTTAATTCGGTCTTTTAAACTTTCCCATTTGTTGTATTGGCTAAATCCTCTACCAAACGCAATATTAACTAAGCGTTTTGCGTCTGTTTTTGTGTTCACAATTCGAACGTTCGAAGAACCTGCTCCACCTCTTAACTTGAACACTTTTGGAAACGAAGTTTCATTAATCCATTTCAAAGCATCAGATTTCGAATAGAATACATAAGAAGGAACCAAAGGTTCATCAACGGCTTCGAGCAAATACTTTTGTCCAACTTTATCGTCGAAATGCCAAACGGTATCAAAGTCGGGGAAGATTTTACGCTCAGATGCTTTCACAGAATAAAGCAACTGCTTTGCAAACAACACATCACGTGAACTCGCATGGTGAAAATGCCACATCAGTGCATCACAATCACTAAGTTGATCAATAATATCCGATTGATAGCAGTCTACAATCTTGTAAGGGATATTTTTCTTGACACAATAGTCAATCCAACGGCCACTAAAGCTACCTTCGCAATGATGTATCCCAATTTTCATTTTTTCCATCTAAATAGGTTTGTGCCCAGATTTCAAATGCAACAACTATCCACAACGATTCGATTTCTCGGTATTTCAGTTTATCAATATTTTGAATCCATGAAGCAACTGTATCGTATTTCATCACACCTCGCTCTTTCACAGAAGGGAGAATTTCGTCGGTCAAGAAAGCTTTCATTTTCGAATGAGTAAAAAACTGTCGAAGTGGTATTCCAAAACCCATTTTGTCTCTGAAAGCAAACTCATCCCCCAAAACATCTGCTGTCAATAATTTTAACAGGTATTTTTCGCTGTTTTTCTTCTCTTTTCTCGGTTTCAACAACTCTTCAGGTAATTGAAACGAAGCCTCAAGCACCTCATTATCGAGAAATGGCACTCGATTCTCAATAGAGTGAGCCATCGACATTTTATCCTGACGAATCAATAAATCGGGAAGATAGGTTTTTATTTCATATTTCACCTGTTTATCAAAGACTGAACCTGCCTGAGAAGAATAAACTGAACGTCTTGTTTTGAGCGCTTTATCTAAGTCAAATTCCTGAAAAAGCTCTTTTGCCATGCTTATCTTCATAAACGAAGAAGACATAATTGCCTGATAATCTCGGTTAAAGTAATTGCTCCATTTTGAAGAGTGAAACAACGAATCTTTAATGTGACCCAAAAGCAATTTAGGATTCCAAGGGAAGCAGACATCTTTGAAGCGACCATAACCCCCAAAAACCTCATCGGCTCCTTCCCCACTAAGCAAAACCGTTACGAACTCCTGCGAACGCTGTGCCAAAAGGAAAATACCGATAGTATTAGGATGATTTATTGGGGACTCAAAATGCCAAGTCGCTTTCCGGAAATTATCAAGGTAATATTCGTCATCTAGTATAAACTTATGAGATTCAATACCTAACTGCGAAGTCACCTGGTCAATGTATTTTTCTTCACTAAAATGTTCATCTTCAAAAACTATCGAAACACTTTCAAATAGATCGTTTTGTTTCGTTTTATTCGCTAGGTAGGTCACTATAGACGAATCAACACCTCCAGACAATTGACAACCCAGTTTCACATCACTCATCAATTGACGTTCAACACTTTTGGTCAAAGCATTCGACAACTGTTTTTTATAAAACTCAATATCTTGTTGAGCCGACTGACTTCTATTCAACTGGTTAACATCAAAATAGGTTGTGTTTATCAACTCTTTGTCCAATGTATAAGTCAAGTAATGTCCTGGTTCCAAAGAATGAATACCTTTGAGCAAGGTCCCAGAAATATTGCTTCTAAAAAGCATATATTCATGCAGTTGGGTTTCATCCAATTCAAAATTAAAATTATCAAGATGTTTGAAACTTTTAAACTCGGAAGAGAAAGCCAACAAGTCGGCATTGTGGATATAATACATTGGTTTGATACCCAAACGATCACGAACAATGTATGTTGTCGAACTTCTGAAATCGACAATCACGATTGCAAACATTCCATTCAGACGAGCTAACATTCCGTCTATACCATACTCGAGGTACAATGCCAATACCACCTCTGTGTCGCTTGTCCCTTTGAATGGATAATCCAATTCCGGTTTATAATCAAAAACATTATAAACTTCACCGTTTAACGCAATTATAACCTCTTCGTTTGGACTAATCATTGGTTGATGACCATTAGGCGAGAGGTCTAATATACTCAACCTGTTAAATCCCAGAATAGCATCGAACTGATTATCAACCAACACATCGGAATCGACAGACAACTCCTTAGACACACTATTTTTTAAGCTAAAGGCTCTGATACCTGAATCATCAGGACCTCTGTGCTTCTGAGTTAACAGCATCTTTCGATTGATCGAATTAGATTCAATCGACTTGCCATTTATATTTATATATCCTGAAATTCCACACATAATATTGTAATCGTAATATTTACATACCAATTATTAGTTGGTAAATCGATAGAGTAACCGCATCAAAACATCGCGGTGAGATTCACATCTGATCAAATTCAGATACAAAAGTCTTTTTCGTCTATTTAATAATCGAGGAAACAACCCAAGACTTTTCAATTTATGAATATATTTACCCCAGTAAGGTTCGAGAAATGCATCGTACATATTGCTCACACTTTGGCAATACGCTTGAAAAGAGAGCTCTAGCGCATCGTCATCTTGAATAATGCCACTGTGCTGTTCTAATTTTTTAAAGAAAGTACTCTTTTCAGTTTCTGTAAGCTGAAAAACACCAGGCACTTCATTTCCTTGTTTAAGCGGAATGATTTCAAAATCTATAGTTTCTTTCAGCGAAAATCGAACAACAAATCCTTCGTTCCAATCACCTTGATACTTATTCGGATTATCGTATAAAAAATTACCTAATCCATAAAAAATAGGTTTCTCTTTATAAACTTCGTATCCACTGAAGCAATGGGTATGATGAGCAACTACGGCATCAGCTCCGGCATCTACCAAGAATCGATACAGTTCTTTAGTCCGAGGAGAAGGTAAATGATAAAACTCATTACCAGCATGAGCTACTACAATTACAAAATCACACGTTGCCTTAGCTTCTTTAATATCGTGGAAATTATGAATCAAATGCAACGGATTTGCTTGTACTGTTTTATCAGGTGTTGATAGAAATTCATTGTCACTAAAATTCAGAATTGCTAGCTTTTTGCCTTTTATTTTTTTGACAAAGTACTTTCTCGCCGCTATTTCATTGTAACCAAGTCCAATTGTTTCAATTCCAATACTTTCACACAATTTCAGCGTATCATCTACACCCTCTTTACCAAGGTCGATGATGTGATTGTTTGCTAAAACAACGAGATTAAACTTTGCATATGAAAGCAAATTGATTGTATCGGGATGTGCAAATTGATGAGGCCCAGTCTTATTTAGTCGATAAGTACTCTCTGACAATGGACATTCCAAATCTGTCACATTCAAATCATTCCCATCAAAAACTGTTATGAAATCATTAAAAACAGCATCGTATTGTCCATCAAGAGCCAATTTTTCAACTCGGTTTATAGGACAAAAATCTCCTGTAATCAACACATTAATAGAATCAGACATATACATTCGTTTCAATTCATGCTTCGAATATAACGCTTTCTGCTCTTTTATTAAAATTTATTGAGCGTTTTTGCCCATTTTATCGACGATTCGACATAAAATCACCCAATTGATCGGAAGTCATAAATTCTACATCCGGCCATTTGGAGACAATTCGTTTTAATAGTTGGGATAAAAGTTTGAGAGTTGCATCTCGATTTTTATCGTCAAGTGAACCCATATAGTTAATTCTATGGGTAGAAATTATAGCGGGTTTTTCCCAACGAAATGCAGAACTTATTGTCGACAGTGAATAATCCACCCAATCCGATTTCTTAAACAACGAAGGTTCAAAAATGGCATTACGTATCAAGAATCTTTGACCGTAGTTGTTCATTTCACCCATATAATGGTAACGCTTACTATAAACTTCATTCACTCCTGTAGGCTGATATTGGTAACGACCTCCTTGAATAGTTTCAACACCATATTCCTTCAAAGCATTTTCAATCTTTGAATCCCATACATAACATGGAGGAATAAAGGACTTTGATCGATAGCCGAACAACTGTTCAAAGAGATTAAGACCGTCACGAATTACCTCTTTCTGAAAATCAATTTCGTCTGCAGAGTCAAAATCAAATGCCTCCATGAAACTATAATCACTCTTGCCTGAATACGTTGATCGGTGTTGAAAAGAGAACAAGGTATCTTCATCCCTTTCCTGCAACCTCTTCATCCAACGATGAATATTCAGGTGCTCACGCCCATGAAATTGTGGATGAAACAAGTTTTGATCCATTCCTTGTCGATAAACAGCAAAAACATCCTCTTTTGGATAATAGCGTTGTAAAGTCTCGGGAAGCGGTTCGTAGAAATAGGTAGAAAAGCCCGATTCCTCAATTTTCTTAAAATCAGGATTTGCCACAATCATATTTGGGGTAAAAACAGGGTGAACTCCCTCCCGGTTTTTAAACCCAGTGAGAACTTCGAACAGAAAATTCAAATCGTTTTTCGACTCAAGTGTGTCTAATCTATTATAATCACTTTTTTCAACGGAAAATCCTCGTTGCTTAAACCGATTATAGACCTCTTTTGAAGGAAGCCGAATACTACCCCAATCATCAGATTCAAAGACGATGATTTTACGGTCTGTTTTCCATCCAAATATCTGATGAAAATCGCGAAGTATAATTCGAGTAATGTTTTTAATCATCATAAAGACTATTTCTCATTAATGTCTTTTAGGCATACTTGTTTTTCAATTTCAAAAATTGTCTTTCATAATAATAAAAGCTTATATGCGCAACCAAAATAGATAATGCAATTGATAAACTAAAGTCAAGAATCAAATTTTTTGTCAAGAAGTACTTATTCAAGATAAACAGAACTAAAATATGCCATATGTAAATCCCATAACTAATTTTACCTAAATATTGTAGCACTTTACTAGATAATAAAACATTTAGAGGATGATCTCCATTTAATGTAATTAACCACCCTAGAAATGTAAAGAACAAAAGACCTAATGTTGTGTATTTTAATAATTCTGTCCAAAATGGATAATTGTTCGCTTGTAAAAAAAGAATAGCATTTATAAGCAATGTTCCAATGAGTATCAAGAATAAGTATATCCGTGTTTTGTCATTTTTAAACATATTCTTCAACTCCATAATGGATAGAATAGCTCCAAACAATAGTTGATCTATACGGGCAAAAGTAAATTTGCTAATTCCGATACCATGAAAGAGCATCACATACTTAACTAAAAATACAGCTACAAAGAGAATAAATATCACTTTTAGTAAATTTCGAGTTGGGACAAAATAGACTACAAGCGGCCAAATCAAATAAAAATGTTCTTCAATAGCCAATGACCAATAATGAGACGGCCCAAGTGCGACAAAATTAAATATCGTGTCAAAATTTTGATAGTATAATAGATATGGAAGCTGGTGGGAGATATTACTCCACTTCAGCAAATCCAATGCGAAATAAAATGCGAATAAAAATATATAATAAAGAGGTAATATACGAAGAGCCCTTTTCCAATAAAACCGAACAAAGTAATTTTCATCTTCCTTCGAATTAATCAAAATTCTTGTAATAACGAACCCGGATAAAACAAAAAATAAGGAGACCCCATGCTGACCAAATAAGGTGAGAGACTGATAAACAGAGCGATTCGTCAGATATGATGAGTTTGGTGTTATAAAAAAATGGAAAACGAGAACCATCAATGATGCAATACCTCTTAACCCATCTAAATTTTTATAGTACTTAAGATTCATATTTTCATTATATTACATAATTTCCTGTAGTTGGTCAGTCGTCATAAATTCTACATCAGACCATTTCCTCACAATCGCTTTTAACAACTGTTTCAATTGAGACAATCCCTGATCTCTATTCTCAAACCTAAGACCACCCATGTAATTCACCCTGTGCGAACAGATTACTGCCGGTTGTTTACATTTAAAAGCAAAAGAGATATCATGTAAGCAAGTATCAATCCAATCTTGTCCGCCTTTAAAAGGTTCAAACATCACATTCCTCATAATATAGCGCTGGTTCCACTGGTTTCGTTGCCCAAAGTAGTGATAAACAGTCTTGCTTTCCCCATGTCCAATAGGCATAGATTGAAATCGGGAACCATACATCAAAGAGATACCTCCATTGGCTGCAACTTGCTCTAACGAATTGTTAAATGGACCGTTTGTAGGAACAAAGTAAGTCGCTTGATAGCCCATCAGTTGTTCGAACAATTTCAATCCACTGTCAATCGATTCGGCCTGACTCATCAAATCGCCAGGATTTACAAAATCAAATGCAGCCTGAAAAGAGACTCCACCTTGTTTTGCATTATTATACCCCCAAAACCCATTATTAAACGCAAAATGAGCCATCTCATCTTTTGCTTGAAGTGCTCTCATCCACTCATTTACATTCAAATGCTCACGTGCATGAAATTGAGGTCTAAATATTCCTCGCTTAACTCCTTCTTTCCACAAATCAAATGAGTGTTCACAACCACTATAGCGACTAAAAGTTTCTGTGATGGGTTCATATACATATTCCCTAAAATGATTCTCATTTATTTTGTCAAAATCTGGATTTGCAACAACAGCAATTGCAGTCATCTTGGCTGGATTACGATGACAATCTCTTACCGAATCGAGTACTTCAAATAAGAACTCTAGATCGACACTACGTTCCAAAGTATCATTTTGGTTATAAATCAGATTATCACCTGTTTCAATATCGACTCCTCTCTTTTTCAAATTTTGATAATTACCTAATGAAGGCATCCTAATGCTCCCCCAGTCGTCAGACTCGATAACAACAATCTTACGACTGGTGTGAAACCCAGAGAAATTAAGAATCAGCTTTACAGTATCTTTTAAAAATAACATTCTATACAACTTTTAGAAGATACTTTTTATAAAATCAATTACCGTCAAATCTATTTGGGAAATAGAGGCAAAAATAAAGTTCCCAAACAAGCCCATTATCCCCATAAGCTCAGTTGAATAACGGAAACCAACAATATCGAAAAAGATAAATGTAACAAAAGAAATATTTCTCCACAACAACCAATAAGATTTTATCTCAACAATCTGTATAAATAAAAAAATAAAACCGAGAAACAAGAAATTGGCAATAAAAAGATAACGACCTCCCGACGGCACTAATGCTGCCACATTAGCTACGCTAGCAAAAAGCAAAGTAAAACTAAATAACCGTGTAAGCTCAAAATTCCCATTTATCAGTTTCTTCGATTTTGAATAAAACAATCCAACAAAAGCAACAATAGTCCAACGCAAAAAAAACGTAGAATAAGTAACATGCCAAGCTACTTCCCCTATATCTACAATTTTTGCTTCAGCATTTTCCTCATTTGTATAAATCTCAACTCTATTATGAAAAATTGAAGGTAAATAAGTTTTCAGAACAGCGCCTAAAGAATCAATATTCAATTCTTTAACAAAAAAAGTAAGTACATAAAGCCCAAAATAAAATGGAATTCTATTACCTAAAATCAGGTATCCTATAAAAACAGAAATTGGCAACATGAAGGAGAAATGTACTAAAAAAGAACTTAGAACAACTATTAATCCGAAGAAACTACGTTCAAAAAGATATAAAAGAACACCATATATAAACACATGGCTTGCAGTCCAGAACCTAAATCCATTGATATTCCAAAAGCCAATAACAAATGCCAAAGCAAAAACAACTAATACTGCAAACCAACTCGCTAAATTTGTGGAGCGATTCAAGAAAAACCATATATTGCGGGAATAAAAGAACCCAAATACGAAAGCGTACGCAGCAAAAAGGAAGTGGTAATTGTCTGTAAATCGAGAAACGACAAAGATAATTATAGGATTCACTATATCAAGATCGCCTTCTTCCTGTGAATAAAATTCTAGATTGGTATTATCAAATGAACCTACTTGATGATTTAAAGAAATAAGAGCATCCCTTTCCCTAGTCGAATCATTAGAATCTCCAACAACGACCATTGTATAACCATAAAAAACAACAAAAAACCAAATTACATTTTTTGCCCAACTTGCCTTAAAATGGTAAATCGCCTGAATTAAGGCAACAAATGGCCAAACCAAAAAGATTAAAAAAATATATTTGCTATTTTCTGCGTGTTGTCTCATTCTATAGAAGCTAATTTAAGGAAGTTTTGAGCAACATTTCGAATATCATATTGCGTAAGATCACCAAATTCCAATTGGTGAGTGTAATTTCTTTTCAAGAAAGCATCCACCCAATTTGTGTCAAAGTTCATCTTAATATTCAAAACAGGTCTATCTGTAAGAAAATAGTCAATCAATTTACTTGGAGATTGAATTTCAGTATTATTATCAAAATTTACTAAGAAATCCATCTTTGAAAGTTCGTTCATCAATTCGCTACGTGGAATATAATCACGCAATACTAATTTTTCGTCAAAGAAATCAACATAATCAGCAAACAGCTCGACTTGTCGGGTAAAGACAATAAAGCGAAAATTAGTGGTTGTTGTTTTCAAATAATCGAGAAAAGGACGTGGGTCCCTGATAGAGGGCGCCAAGCTACCAGCATAGCCAAAAGTAACAATCTCATTTTCTTTAAATTGTACTTTCCCAAAACTCATATCAAAACTAAATCCTTGGGGGATAACTCTAATTTTTGATTCAAATTCAGGATAATAGGCTTTTCGTGCATTTTCTATGGGAATTGTAACATAGTCTGCCTTTCGCATAAACCATTTTTCCACATATTTGAAATAAAAAGGTTTTCGGAACGAGTCTAAAACATCGCCCATATAAGGATCACCACAATCAGCCACCCAAGTTTTGGCTATCTGATGCTTCTTCGTTCTCGCAAATGCTGTTCCCCAATGTACGGGATACGGAACAGAAAATGAAATCATGATATCATAACCTTGTTCAGCCTTTAAAATTTTTCTTACATGAAAAAAATCTTCAATAGTTGGATATTCGAACAGCATCAACATTGTTCTGTTCACAATTCGCGAGAACAAACTTCCTATAATATTCTTAGAATCAGGTACTGTAGTAAAATGAGATTTGCCCCACATCTTAAACTTTAAAGGATGCTCATTTAAAAAGTCCACATAATCATTGTCTCTGAATTTTGAATAAACAGTAACATCATGCCCAAGTTTTACAAATTCTTTTGCCAATTCTGTAGCCCTGAAACTTCGTGGGGAAATCTCAGGATAAAACCCATTCGAAATTAGAAGTATTTTTTTCTTTTCCGTCATTTATAAATTCTTCAAAATTGACACAATTCGTTCAGCGGCTTTCCCATCCCAAAGTTCAGGAATTCCCCCTTTTTTCCAGTTTCCTGCAAACAAGCGAGCCAAAGCAGGTGCAATGTTCGCAGGATTGGTCCCAATTAATTCATTCGTTCCTACTGTGATGGTTTCTGGACGTTCTGTATTGTCACGCAAAGTTAAACAAGGAACTCCCATAACAGTAGTCTCTTCTGTAATTCCACCTGAATCTGTAATCACCGCTTTTGCATGCTGAACAAGGTAATTAAAATGTAAATAGCCCAATGGTTCAACAATATGCAAACTTGATGCAGAGATACCTAGTTCATTGAAAATCTTAGCAGTTCTTGGATGAATCGGGAAAATAATTGGCAATCCTTTGGAATGAGTTATAATCTCATCAATTAATGTTTTAAGCTGATCAGCTTCATCCACATTAGCAGGTCGATGCAGCGTCATGATGATATAATTATTTTCAATCAATGTTAGTGAGTCGAAGAAAGAAGGTTTCTCAAAACGGGGAATATTTTTCAATAGAGTATCAATCATTACATTTCCTACAAAAAATATCCGTTCTTCATCGACTCCAGCTTTTCTCAAATTTTGATTAGCGATTTCAGATGTAGTAAAAAAGTAATCTGCCAAGCTATCTGTCACCATCCTATTAATCTCTTCTGGCATCGACAAATCAAACGAACGAATACCTGCTTCTACATGAGCAACCTTTGTGTTCATTTTTTTGGCTACAATCGAACAAGCCATTGTAGATGTTACATCGCCTACTACCATCACCAAATCAACAGGATGAGCTAACAACTCTTTTTCAAATGCCACCATAATAGCAGCCGTCTGCTCCGCTTGACTCCCACCTCCGCAACCCAAATTAGCATCCGGATGGGGTATACTCAGTTCAGTGAAAAATGTCTCACTCATCTTCTGGTCATAATGCTGACCAGTATGAACCAATCGAAAAGACAATTTTGTTACATCGTTTACCGAAAGAATGGCATGTATTATTGGAGCAATCTTCATAAAGTTAGGACGAGCTCCTGCTATTAAAGTTATACGCATAATTCAACTCAGTTTTTCATTTAAAACTTTGCCTATTCTAATAAAATAGGTCTCAATATATTTGAAGCTAATGGAAGAAAAAAGAATCGTTAAAATTAATACTAATAAAGCGTATAAGTATACACTCTCTTTTGCAATTGGCATAAAAATCTTCACAAATATCATGTGACTAAGAAAGATGGAAAACGAAATTTCACCAAGATAGATTAGTGCACGAGAAACAAAACGCTCAAACTGGAATAATCCATTTATCTCCACTTTTAACCATGAAATAAATACCAATGGAACCACAAACAATGCAAACAATGGATGGTAAGGCATAAGAGCAAGAGTCATGAACAAAATATTTGAAATCAGAAAACTTAATAAAATTAAGTTTCTTGAACCAAATTTCTTTATTCTGTCATAAAATAAAAAGATTACAACTCCTAAAAGGAACATAAATATATGGTATGAACCAGGTATCATGCTTATACTTTTATTTGGTTCAGGATTTGAGACAATATATGGCATCAAATATCTATTAACAAAATAAACCGTGAAGAGAATAAAAATCAAGAAAATCGAAAGCCTTCTTTTCTGAAGTTTAAACATCAAAAAAATTGTGATGAGAATATAAAAATACCATTCGAATGATGTTGACCACGCAACACCGACTATAAAACTATTATAAAGGTTTTCACCAAAAGGGATAAAAAACAAATTGAAAGCCAATTTATTCCAATATTGTTGAGAATTATCAAAAGGATAAATTATAAAAAGATGAATGACCAGTATAATAAAATATAGTGGATAAATCCTAAAAAACCGACGTATAAAAAATTGAAGCCCTCCATCTTTTTGGTTAAGTGTATAAAGTATAATAAAGCCACTTAAAAGAAAAAAAACATCAACGGCGGGTTGTGCTGCAAACATGTAACCAAACGGCCTAACATCTGCATATTCAAACACATGAAAAACAACGACAATCATCGCTGATAATCCTCGTAATATCTGAAGGGAGTAAAATTTCATATGGATAATTTAAAACAAGGCAATCAAAAACTCTTTATTACTTTTGCAGGATTACCTCCAATAACCAGGTTACTGTCAAAAGATTTGGTTACAACGCTTCCAGCACCAACAATCACATTATTCCCCAATTCAACTCCAGGCAAAATTACAGCATTGCTCCCAATCCAACAATTTTCTCCTATACGAATAGGAGACACACTTTTGTCATGTTTGCTAAAGTCTGATAAATCATGATTTGCAGATATAATTTTCACCCCTGGAGCAATCATGGTATGGTCTCCAATGTATATTGTATTGATTCCTTGGATATAGCACCCTCCCGAATTTGCCAAATAGGGTGCAACATTCTTACCTAAATAGACTGTCCTACTCACAATGGAGGTATAATGAACCATAAAGGGAACTTCCGCATTAATGCGAAATATTTTTTGATAAATGAAATTTACAATTCGCAAACCCCATGCTGCAGGCGACAAAAAATATTCTATCAAGTTTGTTGGATGATTGGCCTTCCAATTCCTGTATTTATATTTATCGAGAATCATATTAAATCTTGTATTTTACGAATCTAAAAAGTGGAACTCCCAGCAATCGATGAATAAAAAAGAGCAAAGACCAAATCTTCAGCAATTCCCCTTCCATTCGATAATACACATTGCACGAAGTGAGATCTAATTTGCTCAATCCAGCTTGTTTTAATTGATTGTATGCTCTAAGAAAATCAAATAATCGGTTGATTGAACAATAAGGAAACAACGAAAGATGTGTAAATTTAACAATCGGTTGGTTTAGGAACACTTTTTGTTCCGACGATAGAAATTCCGATTGTTGAAAATTTCTCAAATTTTGGGCAGCTCTAACGAACCCTCGTACAGCTCTTTCTGAATAGAACAGGCCTGAATTTGTTGCAGATCCAATTCGGGTAGTTCGTTGATAAAACGAATTCCCTTCGAACACACATCGTTCGGCTAAACACATGAGTCTCGCCATCAACTCTCCATCTTCTAAATAGGGTATATCAGGTATAAATCGAAGTTGATTCCGGTCCAAAAAATTCCGGTCCAACAAAACAGCCCACAAACGGTCGGGATCTGTTTTCCCATCTCCACGTGCAATAAAATAAGCTTCTATACCCGCGTAAATCCAACCACTATTTTTCTCGTGATAGACTCTATTACGCACAGAACCGTCTTCATTCTGAAACGTAAATCCAAGAAATGCAATTTGGGCAGAACATTTTTCAGCATTCATTACAACTCTTTTGAAGCTGTAATCATCCACATAATCATCTGGATCAATAAACAAAATATATTTACCTTTTGCTTTGTCAATTGCATTATTTCGAGCTCTTGATACACCTTGATTCTCTTGGTGTATCAATTTAATATTCACAAATTCCATTTGTAATCTTTCTACAATCTCCTTACAATTGTCTGGTGAACCATCGTTCACACAGATAATCTCGTATTCAGATTTAGGTATATCCTGATTTTCAAGCGATCTTATGCATTTTTCTACATAAGGCGCCACATTATACATTGGAACTATAATACTTAATCGTAACATCTCTATTCGCTTATTCAAATCTAATACTTTTCAGCTGTTCCAGCGTAATAGTCGAAGGAGCTTTAAAGAAAATGTATTTACCCTGTTTTGTCTCTAACAAGAATGGATTTCCTCGCTCCTCTTTTATCGCAGGAGGCAGATTTCCATAAAGGAATTTTACCACCCGTTCTCTGATTGTCAAATTTCTAACGGGTATAGGTTCACTTGCATCGTAAACAATGCTCTTCGGAAGCTTTGAAACCAAAATATCATCATCAGAAATCGGGGTAACAATAAATTTACTAACAGATGAAAAATAGAAACGATATTTCGATGAATCAGCAAGATGTATTAAATTACTGCTATCCTCTATTTTATTAGTTTTAAAGGTATTATTGTAAATATCAGAAGGAATAAAAACCATATATTCCTTACCATAATACCAACTCATCACCTTATTCGACCAAAAATTCCGATCCATTCCACCCAAGCCAGTACTTACAAAACGGTTCATTCGTTTATCTCTCAGTTCAAATACATTCTCGTTAGAATTGCGCCAAACCATTTCATCTCGATCAAATACCGCTTTATTCGATTTCAAATCAGAAAAGACAGAATAGAACTCAACGGCCATAAGTAATGACAACAAACCAACAGAGATAACGACTCCTTTTTGAAAGAATGGGTAACAATTACGATCTATCAACTGCATTAAAACAATTATTGCAAACAAAGAGACTCCAAAGAAAACCCGCTCTTGAAAGGCTCCAACCACTAAAATAAATCCGAGTGAAAGTGCCACTGACACTAACAAAATGAAATGCGTAGAAATAGTTTCTTTAAACAACACTCGATGCTTCCACCATTGAAAGACAAGTACAACCAGCAATAGAACCACAGGAAGCATTGACGGAAGTGACGCGATCATACCCCAAATTCGTTGAGCCACAGTCAAAGTAGCAGTTGCCTCTCCCACTCCACCCGAATGGACTCTCACCATATTACCTGGTGCTAAAACGACCAATAATGTCCCAATAAAGAACCCTATAACAAGAGGAATTACTGCTCCTCGGAACTTTTTGAAATTAAATAGATAGTAGAAGAATAGAGCTCCTGAAACACCCAAGGTGATTACCTCATGTGTTCCACCGGCAACTAATCCCAAGATGAACAGAAAAGGCAAATAAATGGGTTTTAAAGGGGATGTTCGCCTAGCAATACTATGGTAGATAACTAAAAAAAACATTACAAACACAGAAGACCAAAGATAATTGAAACTGCCATCGAGCCAAAGTAAGGTATGATTGGGTCCAGGCAAAAGAAACCAACACATTGTAATCAAAGCAAGCAAAGAGGTTATTTTAATCGCTTTAATTCGTACACCGATTAACAAAAATACTAAAACGATGAAAAGACCAAAAACCATTGTATTTGCGATATCAAACCACAATTTATTATCACTCATTAAAAAGAGCTGAGCCAATCCATTCATCAACAACCGACCATTTGTAATAAAGTAATGGTTATACATAGACATAAACAAATCAGAAAAGCTCTGAACTCTGAGACCTACCTCAGCAGGTTTTGAAGTAAAAATGTGTTTATATGCAAAATCGTCTATTGCAATATTTGTATTGTAATTCAGGCAAAAAAACCCTAACAACGAAAGAAAAAAAAGCAAAACTAGTATCAATGGCTGTTTCATGATAACAAAGTAAATAATTCGTTATTAATTTATCCAATATTTTGTAATTGACCCATTTAAGATATTCTTCAAACTTGGTTCAAGAACTTTCGCAACGAAATAAGCAACAAAAACTAGTATAGCCATCGGAATCATGGCTAAAAATTCATTTGGAATCTTCATGTCCAATTTACCCATTTTTATTATTAAAGACACCATCATATTTTCATGAAGCAAATAAAGTGGATAACTAACAAAACCAAGAAATAATAAAATTGGGCTAGACATTACACGTCTGAATGAAACAAAGAAAATTGGTATATTAAAAAGGACTAAAAGAAAAAAAGAAAAAACCAATGCGTTTTGGTTATAAAATAGAATTTGTGCAACCCCTATAAAGATTGCATAAAGCAAATATTTCAATTGCTTGTTAACATAAAAAAGATAGGATAACGAACCACTCAAGAACCACCCAAAATATTCAAGTGAAAATAAGCATGAAAGTGAAGTTAGATAATGTACTCTCTCGGAATTAACAAAAATGGAAAAAATAATAAAAATAAGCATAGCTAATAGCGCTCTTTCTTTACCTAATATAAAATAAAGACCTCCGAACAAAACATAAAATTTGAATTCTACAAACAAAGACCAAAAAGAGCCTTCTAATGAAGAGAAATGTGTTCCAAATAATAAATTTATCCAACTTGGTTCAATAAAAAAAAGACCTGGTAAAACTGATTTAATAGTCGGAATACCCAATGGTCTTTCAACAAAAATTTGAGCTGAAATATAGATTATAAAACTACAAATCATCATACCAGGGAACAACCTAAGCCATCGTTTATATAAAAACACATAAAAAGATTGTCCTTTTTCAAGTGACATTAATATTACAAACCCCGAAATCAAAAAGAATAATTCGACACCTAAATATCCAAATTTAAAAGGATAAACATTTGCAAATTTATCCCCATAAGGTAATATTAATGTCCATCTAGTGAATGCGTGATAACATAAAACAAGTAGTATTGCAATTCCCCTCAATCCATCAATAAATTCAATTCTTTTCATCTGCTTGTTTAATCACAAATACAACAACTCCGATTCTAATCAAATTAAAAGCTAAAGATATAACTTTAAAAAAATTCCATTATTGACGATTTAACAAAACCCTAATTGGCAATATTTTTCAAATTATCCTCTTTGATGATATAAGGGGGTCTTTTTTTTGATTCGATGAATAATTTCCCAAGATATTCACCCAGCACCCCAATCATCAACAACTGAATTCCACCAATTAATGATACAGCAATCAACAATGAAGTCCAGCCTGGAATTGTTTGGTCGGTAAAAATCTTCATCATCACTGCATAAATGCCATAAAAAAATGACGCTATTGCCATTACTGTACCTAGTATGGTCGAAAAATGAAGTGGTTTAATACTAAAGCTTGTAATGCCAACCAAAGCAAACTTAAACATCTTTTTTAAGGAATACTTGGTTGTACCCCAAACACGCTGTTCGGGTATGTATTCTAACGCATATTGTTTGAACCCCAACCAACGAACCAACCCACGGTAAAAAATATGATTCTCTTGAAATTTCCGCAATGCATTGATCACTGTTCTATCTACTAATCGGAAATCTGCACTACCCTGCTCTATCTCAACATCCGAAAGTCTGTTAATGATTTTATAGAAGAACTCTGATGTCTTGCGTTTAAAGAATCCTGTTTCTGTAGTATCCTTTCGGAGTGTATTCACAACATCGTATCCATCAATCCACTTCTCTATCATATCTGGAATCAATTCAGGTGGATGCTGCAAGTCGCCATCCATTGAGACCACACAATCGCCTTCCGCATAATCTAAACCTGCACGCAAAGCACTTTGGTGTCCGAAATTTCGTGAAAAGGAGATGTACTTGATTCGATGATCTGTTTCTGCAATTTGCTTGATTAAATCCAATGTATTATCTGTGCTACCATCGTTCACAAATATGATTTCATAAGAGTCATAATTAACTAAAGCAGTCGATACACGATCAATCAGTTTAGTAATATTGCCTTCTTCATTCATGATCGGAACAACCACCGAAATAAGAAAATCTTGCCGACTTGGAGTGACAGAATTCATAATTTATTCGATTTTAAAACAGTACGCACTAATACGAAACTGATTGGTACAACAATAATAATGACTGGAATAAGTGCCAATTCTTTAGAAATTCCCATCAAAATAAATAAGTATAGTAAAACAAGCTGAATCAAATAATTAATACCTTGACTTAATCCGAAACCAAATCCCTTTTTTAAACTTGCACTAGTTTTGAATGTAAAATAAACTGAAAGATAAAAATTAGCAATAAAACTTAGCCCATAACCGATTGTGAATGCGAGATAGGTATTGATATATGGTAACAAAAACAGATACAGTGCATAATTCATCAATGTTGAAAATGCTCCCACAATTCCAAAACGTAAAAATTCAATGACTTTCGAATCGTGGTTTACGATGTGATTGTATAAATTTGAGATATGCTTTAACATCTATTTATCTTAACTTTTCCACAATTATACGTAAAATTCTTGATTTTGAAGCTGTTTTATTGCTCTTTTTTTGATGAAAATGTAGTATTTGAAAGGATTGAGATAGGTAGTCAAAAATATGTAAACAAATATATTTATACTCCTATTTCGATTCATCTGCTCTCCCTTAAACAATTGGCTTACCCACCAGACAAAGCGCTGATCTAATTGCATATCCCACGGCAAATAAGGGTATATATACTCTTTACGAAACAGTTCTGTTCTGAAATAGTTTGGTTTAATTAGGTAGTTACGCACCATATTATTAATTGCCCCTTCGTGTTGACGATAATTGACGGTTATCTCCGGAAAATAATAAAGCTTGTGTCCATTCCGAGTCAGATTCAACCACAACGGATAATCTTCCAATAACCGGTATTTTTCGTCAAACCCACCAACCGATCTCAGGGTTTGTGTGTTAATAAAAATAGAAGGCGAAAAATTGATGCGATCAGACACCAAGAGCATCTTATACTGCGATAATGCAGTACGTTTTTCAGCAAATATTCCGTCGGATGAAATCGTTCCGGGTATGGTTTTCAACCAACAAGATTGTTCAAACTGATTGAGGTAAAGATGAACACGGGAGAACAATACCCGAATATCGGGATTTAATCTAACAACGTTCATATTTTGAGTAATACAATCCGGCAAAAGCGTATCGTCAGCCCCTAAGAACTTAATCCACTCACCACGAGCAACAACCAGTCCACGGTTTGCATTGGCCGAAACTCCAGTATTCATTGGAGAAGTAATCAATTCTACCTGCGAAAATGCCTCTCTGTGGGCATTGAACCAATTATCAACCAATGCAACAGTCTGATCAGTCGAACAATCGTCTGTAACTATCAACTCCACGTTCGACCAGGTCTGGGTTCGAATGCTTTCAAGCGTTTCTATGATAAATCGGCTCGAATTGTAGGTAGATATGATAACTGATACTAATGGTTGTGAGCTACTCATGTACTAATTTAAATAGAATTTAGTTTTCGAAAATAGAGACTTCAACTTATTAAATGCGTCGCAAACGTTTGTAGATGGACAAAATGAGATTCAGTCCGCGAATTATCATTTTCTTGAGTCCGGTGGTCTGCTCTAGAAATATCACCGAATCCAATAATTCTGAATCTTTCAACTGAAAATAGATGGCATAGTCTACAAGAATGCGAGGCGAAAACAGGTCAGCAAAAATGTGCTCACGCTCCTGAATGGTTTTAGCCCAATTCGCCGAAAGACTACTGATACCATCTAGATTAAAAACAGAAACGGCGTAAGGGATATGCTTAACGCTGCAATTGTGAACAATAATTTGTTGTATAAAAAATTTAATATCCGCAATAATGCGGTAATTCTCGTCATATAAACATTCGTCGAACAGACTTTTTCGAATAAAAGCGGCCGGATGTTGCACTGTTGCTCGACTGTTGGTATTAAATCCAGCCAAAGTCAACTTGTTTTCAGGTAACGATGCTTCATATTTCGTGCTTCCATCGGGATATTCGAGAAGCAGATCGCCATATAAAATATCCTCTCCTTCAGAAGCGTCCATAAACACCTGAGACAGTATCGTTGAATGGCGTAATACATCTCCCGAATTCAAAAATAAAAGATATTCTCCTTTCGATTTAACGATGCCTTTGTTCATGGCGTGGTATAGACCTCTATCTGGTTCACTTACCCAATAGGCTAGCTTGGGATGGTCTTTCGAGGCTTCTATTACCGTCAAACTATGATCCACACTCCTACCATCAATTATGACATATTCAAAATCCTCAAAGTCTTGATCCAAAACACTTTTCATCGTGCGATTTAGCCCATCTGCATTATTCAGATTTACAGTAACGATGGTGAAAAAAGGCCTATTCATGGAGATAATATGATTGTGTAACACGGTTAAATCGGATCACAGGGGGATAGTCGTAAAGTTTCGAGATTTGAGAATTAATACGGATATGAAACGATTGTAAATTCAACAATTTACTTTGTTCAATCAGCTTTCGCCAACGCATCAACTGCTTTATTTTATTTAAATGGGTCAAATCTTCTCGTGAGAATGGGTTATCCTCAACAATTTGCTTCATTTCGCTTTGATACAAATCCCAATGGTCAAAAGAGACTTGATTTTTCCCCCTTAAACGAAAACTGCCTAAAAGAATATTACAAGCAAAAAGTTTTTCGTAATTAAAAAAGCGATTCCACAATTCAAAATCGGCTGCATACCTATAACTCAAATCTAACGATGCTCCCGATTTTTCCCAAAGAGCTCTTGACCAGAAAGTCCCCTCTTGTTGAATAAATTTATTTTCTAAGCGAAAACGATATTTAGACCATCTCGAAAAATTATCGACTTCCACCGAACGCCCCATTTCATCAATCAGATTGGGAGTACCTGAAAGCCAATGAATTTCACCTAACTGAAAAATCTCAGCTACAGCTAACAATGCTCCTTTATGAAATAAATCATCACTATTTAACCAGGTTAAAATATCACCGGTGGCTCGCTCAAATCCTTTTTGAACAGCATAATAAAGACCCTGATCGGATTCGCTACACCAATAGGCCAACCGATCGTCGTATTTTTCAATAATCGACTTACTGTCGTCTTGACTTCCTCCATCTATAATGATGTATTCCAGATTAGGATAGTTCTGCCCCAAAACAGACAAGATCGTTTGCTCCAGATAGGCTGCGCCATTGTAGTTGGGAGTAATCACCGAGATCTTAGGATAGTTCATTTAGGAGTTGATTAAATTAATAATTGAACGCTGAATAAACGTCAGATCCATATCAGGATGAAAATCAGCATGCCACTCAGAGTTTAACTGCCCAAGGATAGCAGGTAACTCGGTTAACGATTGATAAACGTACACATCTTGAAAATTAAAATAATTACGCGCTCCAAATACATTACAAATTACTGGGACATGAGCAGAGAGCAACTCCGGGATTTTTGTTAAAGCACCAGTACTTGGAGTTTGATGGATTATAGCTCCATCGACCAACGCATATAATCGATAAAGTTCGTCGGTTGAAACAGCGCCATGAAACTGAAAACGCGAAGAAAATTCGATCTCCGATTTCAATCTCTCGCTATGAAATCCGACAATATGAAATACTTGCTCCTCATTCTGATTCGCTTGTAAAAAACGTAGAAGTTCAACCATCCCTTTGAATGTGGGCGGATTGCTGACTGATCCAAAAATCAAAAATTGACGATTCAGTTTACGTTCAGTTCTTTCCTTTGCTATGCGATTTAAGATAGTATACTCTTCAGATGATGGTAGATAAGGGAAATAGAGTGACCTAATCCCAAATAGGTTTAACAACCAACTCTCTTCTTTCGAAATAGTCAGAACCAAATCAGAGGATCGTAAAGCGGCAATCTCTTCGAAAAATCCGAATGGATTATCAATCACTCCTAACCCTGATTTTTGATTGGGAACCAACGATTCGAGATTATGTGGCAATGCAATTACCCTACATCCTTGTTGAGCCAACAAAATAGGAATAAACCAATTACTTTTGATTGAATGCTCATAGACAACTACACTATTCGATGGTAAAGTAGGCAATTGACTAGTTGCAAACATTAAATTACGGGAGAGCTCTTGAATGTGCCATTTCGATTGAATATAGAGTTTGAGTGACAGAATATATCGAAAATTTGAAACCAAAAACAGAAGACGTTGCCATCTCGACCGATCTTGAGGGATTTTCAACTCAACCTTTTCGAGAGTGATTCCAAGATCAGAAAAGAACGCCTCTATCTGAAACGACCTTTTTTCGCCTCCATGGCCAAAGGCATTCGATTCGAATGGTTGTATATAGTAAACTTTCATTTTAAACAATAGGGTTGAACAAATCAAGTATTACCTCATTATTTCTCTGTTGATAATCAATCAAACACGAACGAAGTGATTGTTCCACTTGGCTATAAAAACGCTTATCGGTAAGCAAATTTACAATATTATCACAGAATGTAGCAGCATCTGAAGCCACAAAAATAGATTGATCAATCATTTCTTCAAGCCCAATGGCTCCATGTGCTGTTGAAACTACCGGAATCCCCATAGTCAAAGACTCCAACGTTTTAATCTTTAATCCACTTCCATACAGCATAGGATTGATAGAAATGGAGGCACACTCATAAGCCTCGAGTTTATCAGTCACCTCTCCTAGAAAAACGATTCCATCCACCGGCTCAATTACCCGACAGATTCTGCCCGCAACAACAAATTTGCACGTTGGCAATTGCTTTACAACCAAAGGCCAAACCTCTTGGGTAAAAAAGTGGTATGCATCTACATTAATTACATTATCTGACGCAAAAAACAAAACCGATTCACCTTTAAAATGGGTAGTCTCTTCAGCAAAAGAGTCATCAAATAAATGACCAACAGTTACCACCTTGCGATTTGTCATTTTGCGGAAACTTTTTGCCTCCTCATCTTGAATCGCAATAATTGCGTCTGCCCGATTCAATGCCTTTTTTTCATCTTCAGGGTAGGTACTAAACCATCGATAAGGCCTACGTCCATTGACAACAGGGTAAATCTCGAATCGATTTGAAAAACGATCATGGGTGTCAAGTATTTTTTTTACTTTTGAAGGAAAAGCTTGAAAAGCTTTGGTCATAAAAACATACTCTGTCAAAACAATCTCAAAATTAAATTTGGCAAACAAATCTCGACAAACGGCTAGTATTCCATCATCAAAACATTCATCTATATGAAAATTGTAATCCCACTTCTCGTAGCTTATCAAACCCATACGAAGTTTGATTCGGTCAACTAGAGTGCGAGTTTTGGGCGAACTCATATCCTTTAGAGAATGATACACATTCAATCGATCTCCCCAATAGTCAATTGTATCAGGAGTTACCTCACCATCCAAATCAACATACAGAAAATAAATATCTACATCATACAACTTTTTCAATCGCTCTACAAAATTCAGAATGCGCACACGATTCCCTGCTGTCGCAGGATGTGTTTGAGTTGGAGAGATAATTATCAATTTAAAATCCATATAATATAATCTAAAGCCTCCTATACTTGAACATGTATATATTCAATTATAAACTATATTTTTTATTTAAGTACATATTAAACGTTCTTCCTGCATTAATACATGGTTTCTCAACAAATTGATATAAGAGATATGACAACGGTATTGTAATTGAAAACGAGATAAAAATTAGCGCAAACAATAAATGCAAATTTGATAGTTCAAGATCTATTAGAAATTTATAAACTTGATTTATAACTAAGGCATGAATTAAATATGCAGAATAGCTAATTTGGCCAATAAACCTAAAAAACTTGTTTTCAACAATCTGCCATGAATGCATAGAAAGACAAATAGCTAACAACAAAAAACCGAAAGATATAAAATAATGTGGAGACATTGGAATTCTATAATAGAATAATGAAATTAGAATAACAGCCAAGGACATTACACCAAATACAGCACTTATTAACTTCCCTTTTCTAAACATTTTAGTAATATATATATAATAGAAAAGAATTCCAAAACCAAAAATAGGCAGTTGATTCAACAAACTTCTATACCAATAGAGGTTTAAAAGAATTGCAGGATAAGCATGAAAATTGGCATCAAAATAATTTTTTAAAATCCCAATTAAGTGTGGTGCCAATAAAATTGAAAAAACAATTAATAAAAGTGCTTTTACTCTAGAATTCACAAAATAAACCAACACAGGAATTGATAGATAAAACAACACTTCGCAGCTAATAGACCATCCACCAGGAACGACTGAACTTTGTGTGAGAGGGTGCAAATCATTCATCAAAAAAACATGAATTGGTAAATGCCATAATTCTGGCCCAGGCAACCAACCTCTTGAACCTAACCCATAAACTAATGAATACAAAATTATACCAAACCAATAAAGAGGGACTATGCGGAATAGCCTCTTTACAAAAAACACTCTTATTGGAGACTTTTCAACGTCTTTTGATTTATGATAAGTCAAAAAAATGGTAAATGCACTAATCACAAAAAATAATTGAACGCCATAATGACCTGAAGAAAGAAGCGTGTCAAGAAAACTACCACTATTACCCTTTAAGATAGAATGTGAGTGATTTACGAATACGCTACAGATTGCTAAACCTCTTAAAGAATCAATAAAATCAAACCGTTCTTTCATACTCAAATATCAAATTCTAATTATTATATTTAACCATATTATAAATAAAATCAAAGCTCTCTGAAGCCTTTGATTGTAGCTTTGGCAGTCTTTCTTGAATATCTCTTCCAATCAATTCTCTCTTAATCCAAATATTAGCAATTTTCTCTTTCAATAAATTTGAATTTTCAAAATCTTGTTCAGTCAATACCACATCTTTGTAAGAAATAACCTTAGAATCGTCAAATACAACTTGTGCCAACCCTTGAGATTTAATAGAATAACTGACAGGAATAGTACAAACACCAGAAGAAAACCCAGCTATTGCGGCATGCATTCTTTCAGCAATCACTAACTCGCTATTAGAAATTATTGATTTAAATTCACTTGCGCTCAAATCTTCGCCACACACATTAACTCTTGAGTCAAAATTTAAACTTCGCCATAACTGAGATGCGATAACTCTATCATCTGAATATTTCTCCTGAACATGCGTAATTAATACAACATTTTGATTCCATTCATTCAAAATCATTTGTATAATTTCTATCCAAATCTCAAATCGTCTATTCCGCTCCGAATTAGTATACAATGCCATACTATAACTGACCGATATAGCAACATAAGACTTTTTCAACATCTCTTTTTTCTGTATTCCTATTAAATTAGAATATTCTAAGAGAAAAGCAGAATCAACAGAACAAAAATATGGAAAGGTTGATGATGGGAAATCATTTTTCAAATAATCTAAAGAAACAGTATCTCTTAAGGTTATAAAATCAGCACTTTGTTCAATTTCTGTCCAAATATCTTTATCAGTTGAATTTGAAAATTCGCCGATCGTTTGGCCAATCATAGCACACACAATACCCCGCTCTTTAGCCCAAAAAACTGGTTCGGCAGAATGCATCAACGAGCTTGCACCATAAACAGATGAAAACAAATCCCCCCCACTAACAACGACCAAATCTACATCTTCAAAAGGCATTTGGTACTTAAATCTATTTACAGGTTTTTCTTTCCTAATTTTAAAAATTATCAAGCCATATCTTATAATTCTTCGCAAAAGAGGCTCTTTAATAATCTGAAAATTGTAATTCAAAACCCACTTGCCATTTTCCAAAAAGCTATCATAAACGTATGTAACTTGAGGATGAGGGAATCTCTCTTGATCATATTCAGGAGACCAAGTAGCAACAATAATTTCAGCTTCAGGAACTCTTTTCAAAAATTGTTCAATAGTTGTTACAACTAATGCTTCAACACCTCTATTTCTAAAGCCTGTAACTCCTGTTAATGCAATCTTCATAAACCTAGTTTTATTGTTTCAATTGAACCTTAAAAATGTGCAATTTATTTTGTTGTTTTTCTAATCATATTTATGACATCCTCTCCAACAAATTGCTTTACAAATTTTTTCAAACCTATTGTAGAGGCTCCGCCATTGGTCTCAGATTTTACAGCTTCACAATTAGATTCCATTGTTATAATGGCTTTAAGGGCATCGCTTTCATCTTCATTATTCGTAAAAACCTCAAACAAAATAGGTTTTTCATAGGTTTCTGGAGAAATAAATTGTTTATAAACCTCTTCAAATTCCTGTTTACTTGAAGCGGAAAAGTAATCGAACCCCAAATCCGTTGCATAATGCTTAACAAGTTCATGAGACTTGCGACCAAAATGACCAGCGGCTGCAATGAAATTATCTGCATATTCACCAAATTGAGCAGCATAGTGGTCATAATTCCGAAACTCTACACCTTTTCCATTATTTACAACCAGCAACCTTAAATTATTCTGAACATGTCTATTACCAAGCACATTCATATCGTAGAAGAATGCGAGATCACCAAGCACACAGAAATATAACTTTTCTCTATTAAAAAAAGAAGCACCAATCGCTGATGACAAAACTCCATCTATTCCAAATCCGCCAACATTACAAAAAGAATTGACCGTTTGAGGCAACTCAAAAAAGTTCCAAGATCTTAGACTATTTAATATTCCAAAATGAATTGTTGAATTCTCAGGGATAAAGTGTGCTATTTTACTCGCAATCCATATATTGGAGAATGGTAACTCAGGTATTGCTTGATGCAAAATACTTAGTTTACTTTTACAGAGTTGCAAATATGTGTCATTTTTCTTTTCTTTCTTACGAGAATAATAATCAAAGAATGTTGATTCAGGCATTTCAAAAACATTGGACAATACCCTATAAGAATCTCTTATCTCGCCATCTTCATTTACCCTCCATACTTCAGGTGGCCAAACCCTCAATGTATGATAGTCGCCAGTTATTTCGCCAATATGTATCAATAATTTGGGAATTATTTCTGAAATAAAAGACGGATCCTGACTTGCAGCTAGAGCAAATTGTACTCTATATTTCCCTTTATAAGAGCTAGTATGGTCGCAAAAAACAACAGCATCGTTCGTTTCGCAAAATTTATCTATTGCGTTTGTTTGATTCGTAGTCCAATTATGGTGAGATCCAATAAATATTGCAATTCGGCCATTGGGTAAATCAGGTAAAATATCTGAATCAATGAATCTACTTATTTTTCGAAATTTAGGAAGTTCTTTTATAGTAAAATTTCTACTATAAATTGTCTGTAAATTTATATGAACAGGGCCTCCACCTCTATGTTTGAGTTCCAATATTGCTTTATTAACTTTTACTTCACAATCCCACAAATCATCATCATCTTTAACTATTGGCAACGTAACACTCAATTTTGCGACATCCTTTTGAATTGAACTTCGATCAGTAACCTGAGCAATATGATGTCCAACCTTAGAAACAGTTTGTGTCGAAGTAATAGCTAAAACCGGCAATTTTCGATAGAATGCTTCAGTTAACCCAGACAAATAATTTCTTGCAGCTGTAGCCCCTGTACATGAAATAACTACTGGTTCGCCAGATTCTGCGGCCAAACCACAAGCCAAGTAAGCTGCAGAACGTTCGTCGACAGAAGAATAAATCTCAAAAAATGGATCTTGTTGTATACTTGCAACAAATGGAATATTTGTAGCTCCAGGTGACGCGATTATCTTTTTTATATTATGTGCTTTTAACAAAGATATTAAAACAAGCACATTTTTTTCATCGGAATAATAAGTTTCCATATAGCATAATCATTTAAACATTATTAATACAACTATTCTTATTAACCTGGACATCATTTCACAGAAAAGCCTCCATCTGATACAATAGTTTGACCTACAATAAAATTACCGGCATCACTCATTAAGAAAATTGCTAATTCAGCAATTTCATCTGGTAGAGCAAATCTTCTAACAGGATTATGTAAATAAAAAACATTCTCCCCTTGTTCCAAACAATTAGGCTGCATATTAGTAGCAATTACGCCTGGAGCAATTCCATTCACAATAATTCCATAAGGTGCCATTTTAATTCCAAGCCCTTGTGTTAGTCCTGCAACATCCCATTTAGTCATTCTATATGGGTATGTTGCTCCAACAAATCCACCTTGTGAAGAAATATTTATAATTTTTTTATAAACTAAATTCTTATTCTCCATCCACTTTTCACAAAGAAGCTGTGTTAGAAAAAACAATCCCTTTGAATTAACATTATACACATTATCCCACACATCCTCCGTTACATTAGGGAAATTTTCTCCTGAAAGTACCCCAGCATTATTGACCAAAATATCTATGTTTCCACAAATTAGTTTTTCAATCTCTTGAATTTTATCTTTTTGTTGATTGATTTGGCTTACATCCCATACTATAGTCTTTAATAATGAACTATTTATTTCAAGCTTTGCTTTTTTCAATTTTTCTTGATCTCTGCCAGTTATTACAACTGTTGCTCCTTCAGAAATACACTTTTTCGCAATACTTAATCCAATACCCGTACTTCCTCCTGTAATTAATATGTTTCGCCCTTTTAAAATCTCACCATGATTAATTGTTGAAATATTTACAGTCGTATATCCGCCAAATTGATTGATATTATTTATAATATTTTTTAAGTTAGGTGTATTTATAATAACATTTGCCAAACTTGGCGTATTTAACAGCGCCTTAAAAACTTTCAATATTTTTCTAATTTTATTCAACATAGAATTTTGAGATTATTTTTTATTTATATATTTAAATACACAAAATCATTCTTTCATGTATTTAAGGAAAAGTCAACACATAACCAGCTTAAGTGCTAAATGGGTGATTCATTTAAACGAACATTATTTTTTCAAAGAACAAAAATGTTAGAGGTTTGTCTCCCACTTTGTCCTTATTTGAACTGCATTATAAGTCATCGGATTTCCGTTTATTATATTAAATTCTTTAATCGACAAACACCTAATAGCAACTTCCCCAAATCTATAATTTGAATCTATAATTTCAGTAATACTAATTGAAACTGTGTAACTACCCAATGATAATATATTTTGAAATAATAACCTATGATTGTGAATTTCCTTATCATTTTCAAAAGGTTCAAAATGATTTAATGTAGATATCTCTGCAACTTCCCTTAACTCTTTATCGACAAATTGAAAATTGATAATAAACTTTTTGATCTTTTTTTCTACTGAAAAGGATAAATATATACAGATATCGTCAGTATTGCTAATTGCATTTTCACCATTAATATTTGAAAAATTTGAAGCACTCGTTATATCAAGTTTGTGTATTGTAGCACTTCTTGTTCCCAAGATTGCAGTTTTTTGATTTTTAAAATGAAGATAATATTCTTGTATGACGTTGGGAACATTCGATGAATACATTTGGACCAATCCCTTATTCATTAATAAGCCATGCGAAGCAATTCTTGCAACTTGTGGCATTGTGTGTGAAACAAAAATCACTGCACACTGTTTGATTAATTCGGAAATTCTGTTCAAGCATTTTATCGTAAAACCAATATCTCCTACAGCCAAAACTTCATCTATCAACAATACGTCGGGCTCCATTTGAGCAGCAATCGCAAAGCCTAGTCTGACTTTCATCCCCGAACTGTAGTTTTGAACAGGCGAGTCGATAAACTCTCTGATTTCTGCAAAATCAATAATATCATCAATTTTGTCCGTAATTTCGTCTTTTGTAAATCCAAGTACAGCTCCATTGTTATAGATATTCTCACGTCCGGTGAGTATGGGATTAAATCCGGCACCCAGTTCAATCAACGCAGCAATTTTTCCGCGTATAGTGATTTGACCATGATCAGGGCGTATCAATCCGTTTAGCATTTTGAGCAACGTAGATTTACCGGCACCGTTGTGTCCAATGAGACCCAGACACTCTCCTCTTCGGAGTTGAAAACTAACATCTTTTACCGCCCAAAACTCATCTTTACGGAGCGTAGTAGTATCCAAACTTTTTCCCACAATAGCCTTCATCGAATCTGAAAATCCATAAAGTATGGAGCGTTTCAAATCTTTGCAGAATCGTTTCGAAACGTGATCTACTTCAATCAATATATCTTCATTCATCATTTTACTTCTTTTGACTCTTAAGACCCTAAGCGTTCAATCACGATAGGCATGGTAATACGGTAGATAAACAGTCCGACCAACAATAAAAAAAGTGTAACTATCAAAATAACAAAAAATCCAAAGTCGTGTTCGAGAGGTAAATGTACAAAAAACGAACGACAAAATGTAATCAGATAAGTAAATGGATTCAGTTGGAAGATGGTTGCAGCCAACCCGTCGCCTTTCGGTGTGGGAAATATGACAGCCGAAACATACATCAGCAATTGCAAGGCGATTGGAATAATTCGCGAAAAATCGGCAATGATACCAAATATGGTTAAGGACAACAATCCAATCACAAATCCAACTAAAACCAGCGCCAATAAAACAAAAGGAAACAACAAAAAAGACCACGAGGGAACCCATCCCACAGTCAACGCAATCACAGTCGTAATCAGAAACAAAATTCCTGTGTTAAATAAAATGGTATAGAAAGCATGGATAAGCAGCGACTCACGCGGAAAATTTAATTTAGTCAGCAAAGGTTTCCCACTGTTGACAGTATTCAGCGTAGTAGTAATGCTTAAAGTCACCACTTGCCAAAGGAAAGTACCAATCACTGCAAACAGAGCATAACTCATCCCAGTCACCTCAACCGTTATGACGCGTGAATTATTCAGAAAAATCCACAAAACAGCAGTGATAATGGGTGGAATAAAAGCCCAAATCAACCCCAAAAACGATTGGCGATACAATGCTTTCGTATCTCTGACAAAGAGTTGCTTTCCTAAATTATGACCATCTCTGAAATCTTTAAAAATATCGAGAAAAAACGAAATTAACCCTTTTCGCATCAATTGCTGACTATAAACGGTCTCTTTCAATTTTGGTTGTATGCTCATTAGTCTATTTGTAAATAGTCGTTGTTACAGTTTATTTATTATCAATTAATACCTATTTATCACCTCCACCACTCGCTGAACCTCTTCGTCGCTCATCACCGGACTAATCGGGAGACTCAACACCTCGTTGTGAATCTTCTCTGTAATGGGCAATACCTCATCGTTGTAAGTTGAATAAGCCTTCTGTTTGTGAGGAGGAATCGGGTAATGAATCAATGTTTGAATGTTGTTCTCGCTTAAATGGCGTTGAATGTCATCGCGGTTTACGGTACGAATAACGAATAGATGCCAGACATGACGCCCCCCTCCCCCCCTAAAGGGGGTATGAGGCAATATGATCTTCTCGTTCTTAATATTTTCGCAATAATAGGCAGCAATATCTCTGCGTCGTTGATTTTCGGTATCAATGTATTTTAGTTTCACATCCAGAATAGCAGCCTGCAACTCGTCTAACCTGCTGTTTAAGCCCTGATATTCGTTGATGTATTTTTGTTTACTACCATAATTGCCCAATGCGCGCACTGTTTCTGCCAACAAATCGTCGTTGGTGGTTACTGCACCGGCATCACCCAACGCTCCCAAATTCTTACCGGGATAAAAACTAAACCCGGCTGCATCTCCCAATGCTCCGGTCTTTCGTGTTCGTAATTCGTAATTCGTAATGGGAGATTGAATAGAAGCTCCTATCGCCTGCGCATTATCTTCAATGACCTTCAAATTGTATTTTCCGGCCAGTTGTTCGAGCTCTTCACTCCAACACACCTGTCCATATAGATGCACCACCAGAATCGCTTTGGTTTTCTGGGTAATTTTCTTCTCGACTAAAGAAATATCGAGATTATAAGTTTCAATATTGGGCTCCACCAAGATAGGCTTCAACCGATTATCGGTAATCGCCAAAACAGATGCAATATAGGTATTGGCAGGAACAATCACTTCGTCGCCCTCCTCCATCAACCCCAGTTCGATGTATGCTTTCAAAATTAAACGAAGAGCATCCAGACCGTTGGCAACCCCAATGGCATGTTTCACCCCGATGTATTCGGCCAAATGCGATTCAAACTGACTGACTTCTTTACCCAACAGATACCATCCGCTATCGACGACGCGCGAAACAGCCTGCTTAAGCTCCGAAGCATATTGTTCGTTTATTTTTTGTAAATCAAGAAATTTAATCATGTGCTAACAACTTTTTTTCTTGTTCGGTGAATGTGCGAATTAATTTGGCCGGAGTACCTCCGACGATGGAATAGGCCGGAAATGATTGATTAACATAACTATTGGCCGCCACAACAGTAAATTCGCCTAATGTAACGTGGGGCATGATAACTGCACCGGCTCCAATCCAACAGTGATCTCCAATCGTTACGGCACCTTTTTCAATCGGAAATATTTTCTGTAGTCGTTCAGACGCATTAGGCCCTGAATCGACCATGATATTGACGTTTTGAGCAATACTCACATGACTCCCAATTACCAATGGAGCCGAAAAACCATTCAAAATGGAATTCATACCCACATACGAGTGTTCTCCAATTTCGCATAGATGTAGCTCGCTACCAAAAATAGAACATCGCTTTGCAATTTTTACATGCGAGCCAATCTTCACATTATTGAAGGTAGAAGAAGGGTCGATTTCGACCTGATTGCCTAAGTGTATGTTAGAGAATTTCATACGATAATTATTTTTAATAGGTCAAATGGAAGTCACATTTCAGGTTTTCATTCCATTAGAACCTTTATTCATGCTTATCTCAGTCGTTCAACATTGGGATTTCCGAAAATTCAAATTGACCCAGTTTAATCAATCCACCATAAACCCGGATTTTATAATCGATCCTTATCCTCATTGAGCTAAAAAATGCTGCATAACGGCCACAAAATAGTCTAAATCGGTCTTCGTCAACTTATGATGACAGGGAATAAAATAAACTCTTTCTCCATAGAACACACTACTTTGAATTCCATGATTATTGAAATGAATTTTCAATCGATCCAAATCAATCCGAACATCATTTACACAAAACATAAAGACACCGGGCCAACTATTTGCTGCCAACTCAAAACGAGTCTGCAGTCCTATTTTCTGAAACTCAGCCCGAAGATAATGATAATTTTTCAAACGAAGCTCCCTCAACCGATGCTCATCGCCGATGTAATGCGACAAAACGTTTTTGATATAGCGCTCCCGTTCGGATTCCAACCGGTAAGTTATAGCAGTATGTGAGAGATTAATCTGGAGTAACCCACCGATCTGAATGGGGAATGCTTTGGGAAAACTATAAATCACAAAATCGCCGACATGCCCCATCTGTTCTTCTGGGAAGAACGAATGTGCACAATCTTCAATAATAGGAAGCCCTAATTTCTTCAAAGACTCCAAATCAGGATAAGGTTGACCAAACTCATGATTCAAGAAAAGCAATTTGGTGTTGGGTTCAATAGTTCTCGACCAATTGCAAATTTTCTCAATCTCTTTGGTCACACATCCGCTGATGTAGAAATTACCTGTTGTGGTAAGAATGGTGACGACATCTGTCTTACTCAGCCCATAATGCGATAAGGCAATCTCGATAGCCTTTCTGCCATTTTCAGTATAAAGGAAGCGATTCCCATCGAAACGTTGTGTGAAATATCGATCCACCTCATCGCTAAGTGGCAGATTTGCATTAACTGTCACATCCTGTGTGCTAAAAGGAGTGATCCGATAGCTGGGTAGGCAATAGATATCAGGGTCGAGTACAAACATCGTTATCTGTTCAAATTGAATACCATGGTCAGTTTAGAAGTGACATCGCACCCCAAACCCTCTTTAAACTCACACAATCCATAATTAGGTATCGAATCTTCGGTTGAAGGTCCAATATCGATAATTTTGATATCGGATTTCGCATAATATCCAAAGAGCGAATAGGCTAGAAAATTCATAGTTTTCAGGGCACTGTACTGAGGTAAATCGCCCCAATAGATCACTTGCACAACCTCTGGCGTAACATGAAAAACCATAGCTGAGGCTATGTTCTGTTGCTCCCCATCCACTACCAAGAAGCAATCATGAGGAACAATTTGCATCGTGCTCCACATGGCGTCCCAACTCATTCTCAAAGGAAAACCACGTGCTTCACGGTTTTGTTTGATGATTTGATAAGCCTCACTCTTTTGCTCTTCTGATTGTGCCACTTCGAACGTGAGATTCGATTTAAGCGACGCATTCAAATTCTTGCGTGCATTTCGCCAAAGAATCTCGGTGAGGTATTCCGAATGAAATTTCTTTACTAAAAAAGAGTAATTCAAATCGATATTTTGTATTTCAAAGCCCTTTCTGAAAAGGCAATTAACCTGCTTAGCAATAAAGGTCTCGTCATAAATGGTTGGGGGTAATGTAATCCGAATTCCGCTTAACCGTTTATTCTTGGCCCAATCGAGCAGTAAATCGAGACTTTCGTCGATATACCCGATTCTGACATCGGATTTCACAAAAGAGAATCCTCCAAAGGGTGCTGAAAATGGCGATAAGAAGAGACCGTTGCGGATGCCGCCCACCAAACCAAGTCGGTACTTCGTATCCTTAAACAACAGATAATGAAGCGACTCACACTTTGATCGATTCAACTCTGAAAATTCTGCAGAACCAAACAGATGGGTTGGTTGACTCAGCACATTTTGGTAAACAGAATAACTTACTTCTTCAATTTCCATGCTAAAAAGTCGTCATAGGTTCGGATATAATCGCTTTCATCGTAATGGTGCGAGGCCAGAACAAGCAAAGTTGATCCGGAAGAAAAATTCTCTAGTTCACGCCAAATACCCGGCACCACAAGCAAAGCCTGATAAGGTCTGTTTAAAGTCACTGTGCGCTTATTTTCACCATCGTCGAGCACGACATCAAAACTACCACCGGCTGCCACAATCATTTGTTGCAACTCCCGATGTGCATGACCACCTCTGGTTTCGCCTCCGGGCACATCATAAAGATAATAAATTCGCTTCACTTCAAATGGAACTTCTTCGTTGTTTTGAACAACGGTGATATTTCCTTTTTCGTGGTGATGCTTATCCAATTCTACAATTGTACAATCAGATACAGAAGATTTTATACCGTTCATCATTTTTCTAATCCTGCTATAAACTGACTATAATCGCGTATATAATCGTTGCTATCGTAGGCTGTAGAAGCCAAGACCATAGCCAACGAATTGGTAGAGAAATTAACCATCTGACGCCACATGCCGGCAGGTACATACAACCCGAAATAAGATCTGTTGAGATGAAAAACCTCTTTCGACGTCCCATTATCAATCACCACATCAAAACTACCCGACAAAGCCACAATAAACTCTTGTTGGGTTTTGAAAGCATGGCCTCCGCGCATTTCGCCACCGGGGACATCGTAAATCCAGTAAGTGCGTTTTATTTCGAAAGGAATATGTTTCTCACCCTCAATAAAGGTGAGGTTTCCTCTTCGATCTAATATTTTGGGTAATTGAACTATTTCAGAAGTCATAGAATAAGAACTATAAACAAATTTATGTAAAAAATTTAAGACATAATGCACTTTGAATTACATTTTAATCTTTTCATCATCCTTAAATCAATTATTAAAAAAGAAAGATACGAAGTTGAACAACCTCGTATCTTTCTTTTATCTTAAAAACCTACATCTTTATAATCTTGAATTCCGTTCGGCGATTCAGCTGATGTTCCTCTTCGGTACAGGTAGATTTCACTTTCCCTTCGCATGGACAATTGTTCAGCAACCTTGTTTCGCCATAACCTTTGCCGTAGATTCGCTCTGGTCTTGTGATGCGTTTCTTGATATAGTCCGCACTCGATTTAGCCCGAGCGGTTGACAATTTGATATTGTAAGCAGCACTACTTCGGCAGTCGGTATGGGATCCTAATTCAATCTCCATAGTCGGATATTCATTCATAATTTCAACTATCTTATCGAGTACCAAAGCTGCATCAGGACGAATAAATGATTTATTCAAATCAAAATAGATCGGATCAACGTGTATCAGTCGATCTTTCTTCAAATCCTGAAGTATAACATCTGCCACAATCACCTCTTCAGGTGTATTTGAATTAGCTGAATTCTTACCATCCAAGTAGTTCGGTTTTTTACCAACAAGCGCATAGAGTTTATTGGCGACTATATCGAACCCATATTTACCGTCTTTTCCAGTGGTAATCGTTCCTATTTCAGCACCTCCCTTTTCAGTCAAACGGACAACAGTTTCAGCGAGAATTTCGCCAGTTTTGTCTTTTGCAGTTCCAATCAACCGCTTAAACATATTATCCAAAATAACATCAGCTACTACAACATCTTCTTTACCATGTGTGTCGGCGCTGTTTTTTCCTTCGGTGTATTTTGGTTTAATTCCATTTAAAGAGTATAACTTATCGGCTTCAGCATCAAATTCGTAGGCACCATTAGCCAATGTTTTAATGGTTGAAATGGCTTTACCATCTTCTCCATACAGTGTAACGTCGGTGTCAATCAACGGGCGTCCTTTACGATCTTTAGCAACACCAATAATGCGTTTTGCACCAAACGGTGATTTTTTTACGATGAATGAATAAATGTCGTCGTCTCCAATGCCACCCTCTCTGTTCGAAGCAAAATATCCTGATTTTAATGCGTCATCTATGATAAATGTGAAGTCGTCATAAGGCGAATTAATGGGTGCTCCCATATTTTTCGAATCGGCGAAAGTCCCATTCACATTGCGTGAATAAAAGACATCCAAGCCTCCCAAGCCATTCAGCCCATTAGATGAGTAAATTAATGTTTTAATTTTCTCATTATAAAAGGGAAATACGTCATTGCCTTCCGTGTTCACTTTTGGTCCAAGATTTTCGGCCTTTCCCCAATTTCCTTTGCTGTCTCTCTGAATGCGGTACAAATCGACTCCGCCGAAGCCACCCTTCATATCACTCGCAAAGTAAAGCGTTTTGCCATCTTTCGTCAAAGAGGGATGGCCAACAGAATATTCAGGATTATTGAGCTTAAAGGGCTCTGGTTCACTCCAACGACGGCCATCAAAAGAACTGAAGAAAATTTGCAATTTCACAACACCGTCTGAACTTTTACTTTTGTAATTATCGCTGGTAAATGCCATAAATGTTCCGTCGTTGCTAAACGATGCATTACCTTCGTGCCATTTCTTATTGAAACGAGGATAGAAATAGTATGGTTCCGATATTTCTCCATCTTTCTTTTCAAATTGAAAAAGGTTTAGAAATGGAAACTTGTCCCAGTTATACTTCCGAACAATCGATGGAATACCAGTTCTACTCGAAGTAAAAACAACCGATGAATTGAAATAGGTAGGTGCAAAATCTTTGTCCTCCGTATTGATTGATATATTTTCTATAGCAAATCGCCCTTGATCTTTTCTGTAACTACTCAACTCTTCACTTGTTTTCAAATAGTTGACCGTTCTTAAATCTTTAGGTCGCAAGTCAGCAAATTTTTTCATCCAAACGTTTGCTTCTGTATACTTGCCGTTAGATTTTAAGACCAATGCGTAGTTGAAAAAATCTTCAGGTGTCGCTTTAGATTTCGCTATAAAAAGGTTGTAAGTCTCTTCTGCTGAAGGGTAGTCAAAAACCTTGCTATAGCTATCTGCCAATTTACGGCAACCATCTAATGTCAATTTCTCAACTTCCGAATATTTCGCAATAGCCTTGTAATACGAATATTGTTGATAATACTTGTCAGCCTTAACTTCAGCAGGATTCTTTTGTGCGAAGAGATTTCCAACAGCGAGAGTAAGACAAAACAGTAAGGTAAATTTAAATATGTTCATTGATTTCATAGCTCCAAAGTATGACCTGATTATGCAACTAAATGACTAAAAATAACGGGGAGAGCGAATCTTCCCTTTTCCAGTAAATACAAAGTCGTAACGCAACACAATTTCATGGCTCCCGTTATTGTATTTGGCAGTAGTATTGCCAAACGACCAATCGAAGGAATACCCTGCATAAAGTTGTTCAGACAAAGCGATTCCAGCGAGTAAACCTGCAGCATCCAAAGTACGGTACATGCCACCTACTGTAAATTTGTTATTAAAAACAAAACAACCTGTAAAATCAGCCTCAACGGGTGCACCCTTCGTTATTTTCATAAATGTAGTTGGAACAAATTCAACTGCATCATTTAATGAAATTGAGCCTCCAGCTATAAAGAAATAATGTTGTTGTTCTTTATACAACGACGAATCTGAATTTGTAACAGTACTGTAGCTCCCTTTAAAAAGACGCGGAGTAGATATTCCAGCGTAAAACTTATCTTTTGAATAATAGACACCAAAACCTAGATTTGGTGAAATCTGTCCTGTTAAATCTTCAGAAAAGGCGCGGTCGCTCTTTCCAGAGGGGTCGAGTTTTAAACTGGATAAATTCGCTTGCATCGAATTAAATCCGGCCTTCAAGCCAAACGCTAACCGACTTGTCGGGGTCAGTCTAATGCGATAAGCATAGTCGATAAAGAAAGAAGTATTCTTAACCGGACCAACCTCATCATTGACAAGAGATAAACCTAAGCTAAACATGTCATTTAAAACAGGGGCATGCGCTGTCACAGTTTGTGTAACAGGTGTACCTGGGAAACTCACCCATTGCGACCGATGAAGCATCGTGAGGGTCAAAGCATCTCTACTTCCTGCATAAGCAGGATTTATGCCCAACGTGTTATACATATAGTGAGTGTACATCGGATCTTGCTGAGCACTGACACTCCATGCAATAACACCTAAAAGCACTAGTAATATTATTTTCTTCATATAGCAATTTTCTTTTTCTAAAACATTTTCAAGTAAAAGAGATACGAAATAATAAGACACAAAAATTGTCATTATTTCTAGCTCCAATTTTCCAAAAGTTGACTACTAATTCTATTAGTTTAAACTTTTGTATTCAATAATATCATCATTTTCAAATCTATGCACACTAATAGTCCCCTTTGGGGGTTGGGGGCTTTTAATTCATTTTCAACGACTTAAGTAGACGTAACCTCTAAACGGTTTAAGGCCTGTACCCAAATCCAAAATATAAAAGTACGTTCCAACCGGCAATACATTTCCACCCACAGACAACCCTTGATTATTCGTCCCATCCCACTCATTGTCATAAGGATGAGCTACATATACTTTATTCCCCCAACGATTGAAAATATTAATGGTATTGTCGGGATAACGCGTCTTATCAAAATTGGTTATAACAAACTTGTCGTGATTACCATCACCATTTGGAGAATACCCTTCTGGAATCCAAATTGGCTGTACATTTAGGGTAACAGTCGCTTGTGATTTGTCCCCATTTCCATCAGTGATTTGATAAGTAAATGTCACAGTACCGACAAAGTCAGGGGTTGGAGGCGTGTAAGTAAAACGACCATCTGGTTCAACCACAACAGTACCTGTAGGCTCTCCTTTATCATTGATTGGATTTGATAATTTACTCCAAACATTTGGTCCATCTTGACTTTGTACATCGTTATCATCCAATTTTCCAGTTGTCTCATTTTTTTTGTCATCAACAGCTACTGGAACAGAATTCGTTGGAGTAATAGTGATAAACAACGTATCGTTTTTGCATTGTTTTGGCGTTTGAGTATCACAAATATTGACAATAATTGTATCACGTTTTATTGTTGTAAATCCACAATTGGCCGTGTAAATGTATGCCCCATTAGCTGTAAAATCAATTTTACCATACTTCGTATTATATTTCGCTGCAGTTAGGACAAACTTATTGCCAAGTGAAGTATCATTTGTTGTCAAATTTCCAGAGACTACAGCACAATCATCCACCGTTTTCGAATCATTCACGACCACTAAAGGTGCGTAAGGAATAACTGTAATGAAAATAGTATCCTTTGCACATTTTTGAGGCAGTTGTTGGTCGCAAATATTTACAACGACAGTGTCCTTTCCTATATATCCAACTGTGGGTGTATAGGTATAAGTACCATCAGTATTAATTATTACACCTCCATGTTTTGGGTTAACAAGGGGATTAGGATCAGTTATCAAGGGTTTTCCATCACCAGAAATATCACCAATGTCCGTTAAATCACCAGTTGCAGTACTATCCTTTTTTATAGTATGGAACTCGTTATCAAGTATTGGTGGACAATCCTTACCAACTGAAATACCAACTGTATCTGAAGTAACAACACAATGAAGTGGATCCGTATCCGGAATTAACCACTTAAATTTATATTCACCTGGCGTTGCAAATGTAACTTTAGTTGTCGGTAGATTAACATTAACAATTGACACACCTGAAGCATTAGTCACTTCACTCCAAGTTCCTTGACCAGATACCGGCGCCACCCCTTGCAATTTAGTCGTTAAAGAACAAATCGATTGATCGGGACCAGCACTCGAACGAATCGTTGCATTCACAACTGCATTCACCGTATAGTCTTTCGAACAAGTAGTTTCTTTTAATGAGTCTGTAGTGGTATATTTCACACTAATTGTACACGTATATTTGCCTGAAGCAACAGCAGGAGCACTTTTGATTATAGGATTTTGCTCCGTGCTGGTAAAGCTATTAGGGCCACTCCATTTATAAGAGGCATTTGCATTTGACGGTGCAGTAAGTTTCAAATCTTGTGTACTACAGATGGGACCATTGGTAGTTAAAGGTGGAATAGTGCAATCTGAAAAGATAATTATAGAAGATTGGTTACTGATATCCGATATCGTACAAGTCTTGCCATCATAATATTGCGGCACCTGATCACTCTCAAATTTCAATCCTGAATCATTACCAAAACCCGTAATCAATGCGTGGTTATCAATCACATTATCACACTTTAGCTGCATACAGTCGTCTGTTGCAGTAACTCTGAACTTCACCACCGTACTGTCGGCGCCAGTGAGCGACTGCACAATTTCACCTCCTGATGTACCATTTGCACCTTGACCAATACGTACTTTGACCGTTTTAGTAGCAGAATCGTAATCGGCTTGATCATCTCCAATGGCATCAGTCTTAACACCTGCATTTGGTCCAGATACGATTCGGATAGAACCGGGCACAAAGTGCGCGTTACCATCAATTTTATTCGTGATGTAACTTAATTCAGATTTGTCGGTACCAACATTACAACCCAACAAGGTGTATTCTAAAGTATCCCCTGGCTGCACTACGCCACCATTTAAATCTTTCACTTTCATACCCAAGCGATCATCGGGGATATTCGCATCTATAGCTAAAGAGACAACTTGTGTCAAATAACCCTCATTTCCTGTTGTCAATTTCAACGATAACGAATTTTCACCCCATCCTATGTATTTTCTAGTAGCGTTGTCAGGACTGAAAATATCTGCATCAATACAAAAGTTATTATTGTAACTAGGTTTTCTGAAAGGAGTTAAAACCCCTTTATTGGAAATTGTTGAATTGAAAATATTGTCAATACTATTCGTATTATCAGAAATAAATTGATAATTGCCATTTTTTAGTGACTTTATAGACAAAGAATCCCCTTTATAATCTCTATCACCATCCCAGGATATATGGCCAAACTCAAAAGTTACAGGACCTTGATTTGGTGTTTTAAACCCTTCGAAAGGAAGCAAAATTGGAGGTTTGCCTATTAAAATCAAAGATAAACCTTTATATAATGTTAATTGGCGAAGGTTTTCACTTTCATTCTTATAAACAATCACCAATCCCCAACCGCTAAATTTATTCCAATCGGGAGTGGAACCAACTAAATTTGGTGGGGTTGATTGGGCAACAATATTAGCCACAGTCCATCTAACTTTGGGTCCAGCAGTTTTAATAATATTTGTAACATTTTTAAAACAATAATAAGACCCCCCAAATAAATTTGTATTTGTAGAATCAACTATTTCATCTGCTATTAAATTGATATACGATCCATTGTTTGATCTAATTTTAACTTTGTTTATATCAGCTAATCTAGGATTATTCTTTGATGCTGCGCCAGCCCACACCAAATAAGCGTAAGAAATATCGCTACAATCCAGCAAGTTCAAACTGTCTGACGAACTCATAAAAGTAGATGGGTCGTTATCAATATCGATATACTGACTATATAGCGAACCATTAGATACGCCTGCATCAGGAGGCATGGCCGTCGAGTCTTTCGAATAAAACTTCAATCCTGAATTGGCCAGATAAGTGATACCACCGCGCTGTGTTTTTTGGAATGCAATATTAAAAGGCTTCATCACTTGTGCATTCAATCCTAAAGTAAGAATGAGTATTGCTGATAAAAAGAAAGTTCTTTTCATATATAAATTTTTAAAAAAATTCTAACAAATCTTATGTGAATAATATATAAATAGGCTATTACAATTTACAAAAGTAAAAAAAAAACAACAAAAAAAGCATCAAAATGGTTTTTCAGAACAAAAAAAATGCAACGCAACTAGCCTTACTAATAAAAAAACTGGTCCGCTTATTCGCTTAAATCAAGCGAGAAAAAAAAGATTGTAACCAATCTAACTCTAAAAATCAATCAGCATTAGATTAAAAATTAAAACTAATAAAAAAAATAAGACAACAGAATATCCTCCAACACAATTGAATCACACCAATTATTCATCATTTTTTTACATTAACTAAGTACAAAATAAACTATTTGATAAACTTTTCACATAAATATAAAATCCATATACTTAATTTTCAATTAGTTATATTCTTTTTTGGAAAACTTTTATACAAAATAAATATTTCATATAAATATATTTTGTCATTTAAAATTGTTGATATACCTTTGAAAAGCAAAACTGAATAGAGTTTCAGAAGGTATTATTTAATTTGGTGAAAAAGACGGTTTAGGTTATTCAAAGCTCACACTAAACTCTTTTATCCAAAAGTTGAAATAGCGGGAAATTGTTACAAACGAATCTATGTAACACAAAAAAGTGGATAAGTGTTCGATGTATTTGTATCGAATCATGGAATACTATTCATTAAAATGTGCTTTTTATAGGGTTTGTTGTGCGAAAAAAGAAACAGGATGACCTTCAAACTCGGTTTGATGTTCAAAACAAGAAAAAGGATCACCCTCAAACTTGGTTTGATATACGAAACAAGAAATAGGTTGACAAAAACACAACAAATGAGATCGATGTAATGAGTGCCAATTTCCCAACTATTTCACGAATAACTTCCAACTGAACCTCCAACGGTGATGTCAACTATTTCAATAAAAATGAAATACAATTTTGGCACCATGACGATTGGTAAGCTAGGTTCACTTAGCCAATTAACAGTGCAATACGTTAACGAATCGGCAGAAGCATCTGCCAAATTGGATGCTACGTTCCTCACCTTGCAAAAGGTTACCACTGCGTTTACTGTATCAATGGTACGCAATCATCGCTCAAATCTCACTAATTCACTAGTTGAATCGGGGAAGAACCAGATGATACGCTACTCAACCTTACGAAAACTTGTAGAAAGTCTACAATTCTCTCCCAATGCGGCGATTAGTGCAGATGCCACTTTGATTTATGATGTATTCAAACCAGTGATACCGAAAATGAAGAATCATAAGCCGGCATCAAAAAATGGATTCCTACAAAGTCTACTCGGACATTTAAAGGAAGACAAATACACTACCGTCATCGAGAATCTTGGGATCAACCCCTGGATTCTTGAACTAGAGAATGCAGTAAACGATTTCACACGCATTTTACTCGAAAGAGAACAAGAGCTCGCGAATATCAACAAAAGCAGCTCTGCCTCGAAAATCAGAGCAGAGTTAATAATCGCTTTAGAAGATTTCTATACTTTTGTGAAAGGTAGAGCCAATGCTACTTCTGCTCCTTCTTGGGTAGAGATGTATGCGCAAATCAACAAATTCTATCTGTCGACAAGCCGCACCAGACGTACAATGCCGGTTGACGAAACGACATCAGTGGAAAAACAAGCAGTGTAATTTAACCACACTGTAGTCTTACACTATTTTCATAAGCCTCGCCTGAAGCACTCTTAGGCGAGGTTTTTTGATAGAAGCAATTTTGAAAATCAGACAATTATATTAGATTAGGCAGATAACCTAAACTCTGAATAAGATTTAGGTTTAGTAAACTTACTTCAAAAAACAGCCCCCAACCCCCTGAAGGGGGCTACAACGGCCAATCAACTTGGCATTTTACTACTAAATGAAGCTACAACAACGAAATCTTATCACTAAATTGGATCAATGCTAAACCCCTTTCAAAAGGATGGAGCAATTTTTAAGAGAAATATGATAGCCCATAATTTGGTTCCTACAATACCCCGTCAATCAACTCTTTAGATAAAATCCCTTTCACATCGTAAACAACACTATTCTCAGCTGATTTAAGAGATGAAATATCTAAAGATTTGAATTCGTTGTGTGCAACGGTTAATACAATAGCATCGAACGTTTGATTTTCAAATTCTTGAGCTGTTTTCAAATGATACTCATGCATCACCTCTGCAGGGTTTGCCCAAGGATCAACAATTGTGATATCTGTTCCATAATCAGCCAAAGCTGCGACAACATCTACCACTTTTGTATTGCGAACATCTGGACAATTCTCTTTAAACGTAATGCCAAGAATCAACACTTTAGCATTCTTTACTGTCACCCCTTTGCGAATCATACATTTTATGACTTGAGAAGCCACGTATTCTCCCATTCCATCGTTCATTCTACGACCAGCAAGAATAATTTCAGGATGGTAGCCTACTTCCTGTGCCTTTTGAGCCAAATAGTATGGGTCGACTCCAATGCAGTGACCACCAACTAAACCAGGTTGAAACTTAAGGAAATTCCACTTCGTTGCAGCTGCATCTAACACATCTTGTGTGTTAATGCCAAGTCTGTTGAAAATTTTTGACAACTCGTTTACAAACGCAATATTGATATCTCGTTGTGAGTTCTCTATCACTTTAGCAGCTTCGGCAACCTTTATCGTTGGAGCCAAATGGGTTCCGGCTACGATTACAGAACGATAGATTTCATCGACTTTCAATCCGATTTCAGGCGTTGAACCAGAGGTTACTTTCTTTATCTTCTCAACCGTGTGCTCTTTATCGCCAGGATTGATGCGCTCAGGGGAATATCCAGCAAAAAAATCAACATTAAACTTTAAACCTGAAACGCGCTCAACCACAGGAATACACTCTTCTTCAGTCGCACCAGGATAAACAGTCGATTCATACACCACAATATCCCCCTTCGAAATCACTCGACCTACGGTCTCGCTTGCCTTTATTAAAGGGGTTAAATCTGGTCTGTTATTTTTATCGACAGGGGTCGGAACGGTGATAATATAATAATTACAGTCTTTAATTTCATCAATATTAGTAGTACAAAAAAGCCCATTTTTTGACTGTAATAAAGATAAATCATTTACTAATGCCGAACTTAACACATCGTTTGAGACTTCTAACGTAGAGTCAATTCCTTGCATTAATTCGTCAACTCTTTTTTCATTAATATCAAACCCAAGAACTGGGTATTTAGTAGCAAATAATCTGGCCAATGGCAATCCTACATAACCCAATCCAACAACGGCAATTTTATTCATTATACTGATTTATTTTTCACAGATTACATAAATTGTTTCTATGTCCACAGATTACACAGATTAACACGGATAAAGACTCAAATATTAGTGTATCAATGATTATTATTTAATGGAAATATTTCAATCCTTAATTACTATTTACAGATCTTCACGGATTATATAACTAACTTATTCAATATTATAATTAGAATTTTAACTAATATATAAACCGTTTGTATTTTAAACTTTGCTCTCCAAAATTGATTAGTAACCCGTGTTTGACTTTTGTGGCTTTAAGATAATTGATCAGCTGTGCTTCGTGTTCTCCCAACAATAAAGATAACGCCTTCAATTCGACAACAACTGAATCATAACATAAGAAATCAGCCACAAAAAACCTATTTAGCAAGTGATCTTTGTAATTTATCTCAATTTTACACTCTTGTTTATAAGGGATAACTCTTCTCTCAAATTCAATCGACAAAGCCTCTTGATAAACACTTTCTAAAAAACCAGGGCCTAAAACTCTATGGACTTCCATAGCAGCTCCGATAATATTGTACGTCTTACTATTTATGTCTTGAACCATACATTATTCAGAAAATCTAAGTTAATCCGCAAATATATATTTTCTTGTCCACAGATTTCTTAGATTCAAACAGAAAAAAAATCTTGTATCTGTTTCTTAATAATCTGTCTTAATCCATGTAATCTGTGAATATATACTTTTTTTGACCCAATGATTTCTCAGATTTTCACAGAAATTGAATACATTTTTTAATAATCTGTGGTAATCCGTGTAATCTGTGGACACAATTTACTTCATTACACTCCAATAATACTTAACAGCCTCTTTTAGTCCTTCTCTTAAACTAAACTTTGGATCATAATCTAAAAGACTTTTTGCTCTTTCAATTGATGCTAAAGAATGAGGAATATCCCCCGCTCTATTAGGACCATATTGAATTTCTACATGAGCAATTTCAGGATCGTATTCAGATAGTACCTCCTTTAGATAAGCAACCAGTTTATTTAAGGTAGTTCTATCTCCATAAGCAACATTGTAAACTGTATTAATCGCTTTCGGATTGGTCGTGGTCATAGCAAGGAGATTCATTTGAATCACATTGTCAATGTATGTAAAATCTCTTGAATACTCTCCATCTCCATTCATTACAGGAGATTCGTGCGACATGAATTGCTTGACAAACAAAGGAATCACAGCGGCATAAGCACCATTCGGATCTTGTTTTCGACCAAACACATTAAAATAACGAAGGCCAATTGTCTCTAATCCATACGATTTTGAGAAAACATCGGCATACAATTCATTTACGTATTTTGTAATTGCATAAGGCGATAGTGGCTTTCCTATGTTATCTTCAACTTTAGGCAGCGCTGTGGAATCTCCGTAAGTCGAAGAACTAGCCGCATAAATAAAACGTTTGACACCTGCATCACGAGACGCAACAAGCATATTCAAAAAGCCAGAGACATTCACATCATTAGTTGTAATCGGATCTTTCAACGAACGTGGAACGGAACCCAAAGCTGCCTGATGAAGTACAAAATCAGCTCCTTCGACTGCTAGACGACAATCATCAAAATTTCTGATATCACCTTCAATCAGTCTAAAAAGTGAGTTTGGAAGAAAAGGCTCAATATTCTTTCTATGACCAGTAGCAAAATTATCAAGACAAATAACAGAATGCCCTAAAGAAAGTAATTCTTCACACAAATTTGAACCAATAAAACCAGCACCACCTGTTACTAAAATTTTCATTTTCACAATATCATGTTTCAGTTCAAATGCTAAGCATCATTCTCAGATGATTTTTTCTTTTTCTTATAACCATAGCCGTACCCATAACCGTAGCCATAACTATAGCCGTATCGACCTCGATATTTGTAGTATTTTTTTCTTAAAGTAACATCATTTAAAATAAGGTACAATTTCAGTTCAGGCTCATCTTCAGAGAGACGATTCACAACATCTAAACTTTTCTTGGATGTAATTTTAGCTCGACAAACATACAGCACAATATCAGTGTGTTTCAGAAGTAATAAAGTATCTGAAACTACACCAACAGGAGCACTATCAATGACAATGTAATCGTATTTATCTCTAAAATAAGAAATTAAATTACTCAATTCGTTTCGCATTAATAGCTCATTTGGATTCGGTGGAATAATCCCAGAATGCAATACGGACAAATTCGCATATTCTTCAGAATGATAAATCAGCGATTCAATATCCTGTTCTTGATGTGATAAATAGGAGGTAATTCCCTCTTTTCTATCAATCTTAAATTTATCAGCTAATTGGGGTTTACGTAAATCTAGACCAAGCAATAATACTTTTTTGTCAGTCATAGCCAAACCGAGTGCCAAGTTCACACTGATAAATGTTTTTCCTTCTCCAGGCTCAGAGGAAGTCACTAACACTACTTTCTCTGAAGGATGATCAAGAACAAAGTTCAGTTTGGTCCGTAATAATCTGAACAACTCGGTCGTTGGATCCAAACCTGTTTCAGAAACAGCAAATTCTTCTGTTGATTCAGAATGTGCCATTTCAGAGATAATTGGCAAATCTGTGGCGTGCTCCAAATCTCGACGAGTAAGAACTTTAGTATTGAATAAGTTGATGAGATAAATAATCCCTAAAGGGAAAAAGAATCCAAAAATAAAAGCATACATTAAAATGGTACTTTTATTAATCGACACCAAACCACCGACAGAAGCTTCGTTAATAACTACGGCCTTAGGTACAGTGAGAGCCATTGATAGCGCAGATTCTTCTCTTTTTTGCAATAAGAAAATATAGAGTTGCTCTTTAATTTTTTGTTGCCGTGTAATCTCTACCAACTCTCTCTCTTGACGAGGAATATCACTTATTTTTGACTCTGCTTTCGATTGTGTATTTGTAATATCATTTAATTTAATATTCAAAACTTTCTTTACGTTTTTTAAAGCAGAAATTAAAGATTTTCTTAAATTAACAATCAGTTTGCTGTTGGTTTCAAGAACGGGATTATCAGAAGAAGATAAATCTAATAAATGGGATCGAACAGCTATTGCATCATTATATTTTAACATAATATTTGTCGAAACATTATCATTCAATCCAACATTAGGTATTGGATGAAACGAATTTTTTTCATTTATTATAAATGATTCAACATAATCCAATAGCTTCAATTGTAGTTCCGTTTCACTTCTTAGATCTTCACTTTTGCTATTTCTGGAAACAACTATATTCGCCTCTGAAGAAATATCGGTAAACTTGTGACTCTTCTTATAATTCTCTACTTTCATTTCCACTTCAGCCAACTCTGATGTCAGAAGGTGGAGTCTTTCTTCAATAAAATTAGCTGTATTCACCGCAGATTGATTAGACTGCATCATTGCATCCCTATTGTAGCATTCAATGACCTTATTCAAAACATCAACTCCTTTTTGAGGATTGTATGTTTTGGTTGACAACGAGATAATCTCATTCTTCTTGTTCATTTCAGCTTGGACTGCCAAACCAGAAATAATTACATTTGTGTTTTGTATTACAATGATCAGAGGGCGCACCAAAGAGACCTTCGGAAACTTAGTAATCAATTGAAATTTTCCGATAGGAGTTGAAATTGAAAATGGAAATGAATGAATTGACTGGCTTTTAACAACTCCTCTAAATGAATATTCAAGATTTAATTCTTCGTCGTTTTCTTTAATTGTAAATATTATTGGTTGGGGAAGTTGTTTTAAAATTCCATTATCATAATTTATTTTTATAGGTGAAGCAGTATAAAGTTCTGAAGGCTTATTAAGTATTGTTTGATAATAATAGGACACATTCAAACCCAGCGAATCAACTACACCTATTAACAATCTTTTAGAACGAAAAACCTCCACTTCATTTTCAACATCTCCACCACTTTCTACAATAATGTCTTTAAGCAGTTTACTTTGTCCATATTTATCAGGGCTTTTAATTAATACAGAAGCATTAATCTGATAAACATCTATTTGCATCTTCGCGTAGAAATATCCAATTACAAGTGAGACAAGAACAGATAACAATATCCATCTCCAATGATTGAAGTACCTCCAAAATATTTCAGAAATATCAACATTTAAATTGCTTCTATTTGAATTTTCTGTAAAATTCAATTTTTTATCATCCATATTTATCTGAAGAAATATAACGCAAGTGAAAATAATGAAATAAATGGAGAAATAATTAAATTGATTTGAGAAGCATCCATGGCCCCCATATTCGATTTTCTTGTATTAGGCTCAATATAAATAAGATCGTTTTGTTGCAAGTAATAAAAGGGAGAATAAATAAGTTTAGGATCTCTCAAATCAATACGATAGGTTTCTCTTTTCCCAACAATATTTTCCCTTATTAATAAAACATTGTCACGACGTCCAGTTATTTGCAAATCATTTGCTTGAGCGATTGCTTCGAAAATCGAAATTCTATCATCAGAAACGGGCAACACCCTATTACCTGACACATCACCTAAAACAGTAACTTTAAAATTCATTATTCTAACAATAACGACGGGAGATTCCTTTATGTATTTAGGATAGATTAGGTTTTTTATCATGTCTTCGACTTGAGATTTGCTTTTCCCTGCGACAGCCAACTTTCCTAAAACAGGGAAATTAATTTCACCACGATTATCTATTAAATAGCCAGTCGACTGAACCCCTTGTTTGTCTAAGCTAGAAGAAACTGATTGACCATTAAAGGGCGCCGAAACATCAGCATCATAAGTAAAAATCGTAATTTTCAGATTATCTCCATTCTTCAAAATTATTTCAGGTAATGTTGGAAGTGTACTATTGCCTAGAACTACCTGAACACCTTCTTTCTGAACGTAAACTACATTTTTTGTCGACTGACATGAACTTATCGACAATGCAAAAATAACTATTATAATGAAGAAATAAATCTTTTTAATTTTCATAATCAAAAGCAATTTGAGTCAAAGACTATCAATATCAATACAGAATAATGACATTTTTGAAACTTAACCATATCAGATAATGATATAAAGATTCAACAACGCAGTTTTTTCCACATACGAAGATATTATATTTTTTTTATTTACAAAAAAAAATCCCACAAAAGGCGGTGCATTTGTGGGATTTGGGTCTATATGCAAGCTTACTCAGCTACTTCAATCTTTTTATGCTTGCGCTTCATCATATCGTAAGCCACAGGCATCGCAATGAAAAGCGTAGAATAGGTTCCAACAAACACCCCAATAAACATCGCAAAAGTGAAGCTTCGAATAGTATCTCCACCTAGCAAAAAGATACTAAGCAATACGATGGCCGTACAGAGTGAAGTGCTCATCGTACGAGACAAAGTAGAGTTCAATGCGTCATCCATCAATCGTTTCAAATCGCGTTTAGGGTAGTTGTGCATAATCTCACGAATACGGTCAAAGATAATAACCGTATCATTCACCGAGTAACCGATAACGGTAAGCACGGCTGCAATAAACGACTGGTCAATTTCCATTGAGAATGGCACAAATTTGTGTGTCAATGAGTATATACCAATGATAATGATGGTATCATGTAGCAATGAAATAATTGTACCCATACTAAATGCAATATCTCGGAAGCGGAACAGAATATATACACCCATCATAAGAACGGCTATAATCACCGTCCAAATAGCTCCACGTGTAATGTCGCTCGCAATGGCAGGTCCAACTTTTTGTGAACTAACTATATGATCGGCTATAAATTGCTGCAAAGTTGTTCCAGCGGGTAGATCCTTTTTAAGTCCATCGTATAGTTTTTGCGAAATTTCGCCATCAATTGTTGGATCACTTTCTAAAATGCGGTAGTTCGTGGTCACTCGAATCTGATTGTTTGATCCAATAGTGATTGCACTAACAGCATAATCTCCAAAGAAAGGTTTTAGTTCCTCTGTAATTTTATCAGTCTGAACTGCATGATTTAATTGGATTTTATAATTATATCCACCCGAGAAATCAATACCCTGCTTCAAACCAAACGTAAAGAAAGAGATAATGATAATGATAATTGCAACAGTAGATGCAATGTAGCCATTCTTACGAATCTCTACCCATCTGATTTTTGGACTTACAAGAATGTTTTTGGAAAGCTTCGTTGTAAATGTAAGATCTTGGAACCAACCTTTGGCAAATGCAGCCTCATAAGCAATACGAGTCAAAAGAACAGAGGTAAAGAATGAACAAATGATACCGATAATCAAAGTGATCGCAAATCCTTGAATTGGTCCCGTACCGAAATAGAAGAGTATTAAACCTTTGATAATAGAAGTGATATTCGAGTCGAAGATTGCAGGGAACGCATGCTTGTAACCAGCCTCAACAGCCTTACGCAAGCCTTTACCACCACGAAGTTCCTCTTTTGTCCGTTCATAAATCAATACGTTTGCATCCACGGCAATACCTAGTGTAAGTACCATACCTGCAATACCAGAAAGCGTCAATACAGATTGGAACGATGCTAAAATACCCATCGTAAAGAAGAGGTTTACAATCAAAGCTCCGTTAGCAACAAGGCCAGGAGTTACACCATAAACAGAAATCATATAAACCATCAAGAGCAATAGAGCAATTGCAAACGAAATCATACCGTTTTGAATAGCCTCTTTTCCCAACGAAGGTCCAACAACATCTTCTTGCACAATACGAACTGAAGCAGCCATTTTACCTGACTTCAACACGTTTGCTAAGTCCTTTGCCTCTTCTGGTGTAAAGTTTCCAGTAATTGAAGAATTTCCACCTGTAATCTCATCGTTCACACGAGGGAAAGAATAAACGTAGTTATCAAGAACGATTGCGATACATTTTCCAATGTTTTCTTTAGTCAAACGAGCCCACTCTTTCGAACCTTCGGCATTCATACTCATGCTTACACTTGCATAAGACGATGATTTTTCAAAGTCATCACGAGCATCAGTAACAACATCACCACTCAATGGCGCTTTACCATTTCTGTTAGTTACTTTAATGGCAACCAACTGATAGATTTGTTCTTCTGGGTCAATTGATTTTACAGTCCAGCGGAATTGAACATTGCGCGGCAACACATTTTTCACCTCAGGTGAAGCCAAATAGGCATTAATTTGAGCCGTATCTCGGTAATTAGCAAGACCAATGGCAGGACCTTTTGGCTGCATGTTTTGCATATTCAACAACGAGAAAAGTGGATACTGTTCGCGAAGTGCTGCTTGATCTTTATTCGAAGCCTTTTCTCCTTGAGTTTTGCTCTTGATTTTCGCTAAAAGAGAGTCTTTAACATTATCAACAGCAGCTTCTTTTTTAACAGATTGCGAAATGGTGTCTGCAACAGCATCTTTGCCTTTTGCTTTCTTCATATCGCGGATAACCGTGTTGGCAGAAACTAAATTTTGATATACCTCTTCAAAATTGTAGGTTGTCCAAAACTCAAGATTCGCACTTCCTTGCAAAAGTTTGCGAACACGTTGTGGATCCTTTACACCCGGAAGTTCAATCGAAATACGACCATCTTGTTCAAGTCGTTGAATGTTTGGAGAAACTACACCAAAACGGTCGATACGAGTACGCAACACGTTGAAAGAGTTGCTAATCGCGCTTTCCATTTCAGTTTTCAGTACTTTCACTACCTCAGCATCAGAGCTTGTAGATGATATTTTATCTTTAAATTCAAAGCTAAACAGAGCTGCGAGACGTGCATTTGCATCTAACTTTTTGTACTCTTGGGCAAAAAAGTCGATGTAGTTGCCTTGTTCATTCATTTGACGAACAGAGGCTGCAGCCAACGCTTTGTTAAAGTTTTCATCTTGGTTGTATCCTGAAAATGAACGCAATACGTCTGCAACATTCAATTCAAGAATAACACTCATACCTCCTTTGAGGTCGAGACCTAAATTAATCTCCAATTCGCGGCACTCTTTCAGAGTATAACCTAACCAAACCTCTTTAGTAGAAAGAGAATCAAGATACATACTCGCTTTCACAGCATCGCCTTTCGAAGCCTCTTCGGCTTTCGAAGTGTAGTGACGTGTTACTACAGAAAATGAGATGTAAAATAGGCATACCAAGGTGAGTAATACCGAAAATAATTTTACGAAACCTTTGTTTAACATTTGAAATTGACTTTTATTGTTGTTAATAATTTGGGCAATAATGAATGACGGACACTCAAAAAACCGTTTAAATACTATCTTTTTTTCGCAAAATAAGCCAACAAGGAGACCCCTGTGGCTAATTTAGCTTGCAAATATAGAAGTTTTTTCCATTTCAGCTATAAAAAAACAATTTTATACACAGATTATTTGTGATTGTTATTGGTCAATTGACCTCAAAATACCGAAAAACAGACATAAATATCTGCCAAAAATCTGGTTCAATCAAATCCAGTGGTTCTCTTTATACCATCTGATTGCTTCATTCAGTCCTTTTTCCAAATCATATTGAGGTGTGAATTGAAGTTCATGGTTCAACGGAGTAATATCACAATTCCAGTTTCGCTGTTTCATGATTTTATACTTATCCGAATTCAATGTACTGGGCTTACCAATCATTTTGGCAATTTGTTCGATTATCAAACTCGCTAATTTTACAAAGCCAAGAGGCAAAACTACTGGAAAGACAAACTTCTTCGCCAGAAATTTCATCACTAATTGTCTAAAATCTTTCGCTAAATAAACATTACCATCTGATATGAAATAAGTACGCTGATTCACCTGATGCTCAATCGCTAAAAAAGCAACATCCACCAAATCTTTAACATATATAAATGAGAGGTACTGGGGTTCAAATCCAACAGCAAAATCAAAACCCGAATTTATGGTTTTAATCATCATAAAATAGTCCTTTTCACGAGGGCCATAAACACCCGTTGGACGTAAAATGATGTAAGGGAAATTCTTCAATCCTTCGAGGTAAAGTTCCGCTTTGCGTTTGCTTTGCCCATACACTGTGTTGGGGCTTGGATTAAAGTCTGCTTGAATTGGCTCTTTTCCATTTTCATTAAACGGACCACAAACGCCTAAACTACTCATGTAGACAAATCGAGTGGGAACAGAATTTGTAGCAATCAGGGCACCTACAAAATTCCTCGTAAATTGAAAATTGATTACATCAAAATCGGAGGATCGATTTACTTTGGTGGCTCCAAGATTGTGAATTACATAATCCCAAGCACCGAATTCTGCATTAAATTCCGCTAGTTGTAGTTCCAGTTTATGAGAGTCGCCAAAAGCTAAATCTATAAAGTGAATTCGCTCATCTTGAAGGTACTCTTTGTTACTTGATGGGCGAACACCAGCCCACACATCAAATCCTTTCGAGAGAGCCTCTTCGACTAAAAAACTGCCAATAAAGCCACCTGCTCCGGTTATAAGTATTTTTTGCATTGCATCATCAGAATCTATCAAACAAAAAATCACATTGTGATTTGGCACAAAACTACACAATTATGTTGCAATTCACAAAAGAAATACGTTTCATCACACACATTAAAGAGAAGTAAATAGAATCAATTTTCAAAAAAAATAAATTTGTTTTTCACCTCCTCCGAATAAAAATCCCAATTCAAGATGTTCAAAAAGGCTAATTTATTAATAATGAATTAAAACCATACAATAATCCAACCAAAAAAATAGAAGAAAATATAGTTCAATAACAAAAAATAAAGTCAATTTTGCTATCTCTATATTGCAAAATTCACTATTTTTGCAAAGAATTTCAATCAAAAACAAAAAATCTGAACCAAAATGGGATTGATGGAGCAAATAGTTGAGCGCGCAAAAGCCAACAAACAACGAATAGTATTGCCTGAAGGCGATGAAATAAGAACGCTCATTGCAGCCAACAGATTGCTTGAAGAAGAGATTGCTCACATCATTTTGATTGGAAACCCAAATTCAATTTCGAAACTGGCGAAAGAAAATTCGCTTAACAGTATTGCTAGAGCCACAATAGTCGATCCTCAAACTCACTCAAAAAAGGAAGAATACACTCAACTACTGCACAATTTGCGAAAAAGCAAGGGTATGACGGCTTTCGAAGCTGAAAAATTGGTAGAGAATCCACTCTATTTGGCTTGCTTGATGATAAAAAATGGAGATGCTGATGGAGAAGTAGCAGGTGCCGAAAATACAACAGGAGACGTTCTTCGACCAGCTTTTCAAATAATAAAAACGCTCCCTGGAATCAGTGTCGTTTCAGGCGCTTTCCTGATGTTTCTTCCAGAAAACAAGTGGGGCGAAAACGGTTTAATGGTTTTTGCTGATTGCGCCGTTCATCCAAATCCAACTGCTGATGAGTTAGCTCAGATAGCCGTATCTACGGGACAAACGACACGCTCAATCGCAGGATTTGAACCTAAAATAGCCATGCTAAGTTTCTCTACAAAAGGAAGTGCAAAGCACGAAATGGTGGACAAAGTAGTGGAGGCGACTCGTTTAGCTAAAGAGCTAGACCCTAGCCTTCAAATCGATGGTGAACTACAAGCCGATGCAGCCATTGTAGAAGCTGTAGCAAAAAGCAAAGCACCCGGAAGTGAAATCGCAGGTCAAGCCAATGTTCTTGTTTTCCCAACATTAGAAGTAGGAAACATCGCATACAAATTGGTGCAACGATTGGCAAATGCTGAAGCTGTTGGTCCAATTTTGCAAGGTATGGCAGCACCAATCAACGACCTTTCAAGAGGTTGTTCGTCTGATGATATTTTCTCGTTAGTCGCCATCACAGCCAATCAGGCAATTGGCATAAAAGCAGGAAAATAGAACTTCTAAATTTCAACATTTTACACAGAAATATATGGCAGAACCCATCGTAGAACCTATCGAAAACTTCGGATTAAGTCAAAAAGACCGAAAAAAGAGTATGTTCTCAAAAATTGGCATTGTTGGTTCAGGAATAGAGGGACGCAACATTGCCGGAATAGCCGCATCAGCTGGGCTTGATGTCGTTTTCGTTGATTTATCGTTCGACAAAATCGATTTTGCGCTTGATAAAATCAACCGAAACCTCGACACAAAAATTGAAAACTGGGGTTTGACAGCAACTGAAAAGAAAACTGTTCTCTCTAGAATTAAAGGAACAACCAAATTCGAAGATCTGAAAGATTGTGATTTTGTGATTGAATGTACTCGTCACGACGACGACACAGGCGAACGGAAAACTCAGTTCAGAAAAGTGGTTTTTCTTAAACTCGAAAGTGTATTAGCACCTGATGCGATTATTGCAACAAATGCCTCCACTGTGATTGTTACAGAATTAACTTCCGATTTAATCCACAAAGAGCGCTGCATCAGTCTTCACTTCTTGGTTTCGCAACCCGAAGCTAAAATTCTAGAGATTGTAAAAGGACTTTATACTTCAGACGAAACCTATCGAAAGGTGCTATTGTTCACCAAAATGATAAAGCACGAAGTAATTGACGTACACGAAAGCGCAGGTCTAGTCAGTCTCCGACTCTACTTGACAATGCTAAATGAAGCTTGTCAAATGTTGATGGAAAATGTAGCAACCATCGACGACATCGACAGACTTTTACGAATGGGTTGGGGATTCAGAAGAGGTGTTTTCAAAATTGCTGATCAAATCGGAATAGAAAAAGTCGTTTCATTAATGGAGAATATGTTTGGCGAATATGGCGACAAGAAATACAAACCTAACCCATTGATTATGAGATTATACCGAGCCAAACAATTTGGTTTGAGTACGCGAAAAGGGTTCTACATCTACGATGAAAAAGGCGAGATTATCAAAGGAAATATCATAGGAGCATAAATAAGAAAAGAAGATTCAAAATGAATATATTAGTTTTAAATTGTGGTAGCTCCTCTGTAAAATACAAACTTTTCGACATGGATAGCAAGGATGTTCTTGCACAAGGAGGTGTCGAAAAAATCGGTTTAAAAGGTTCATTCCTTAAGCTCACACTATCCAGCGAACAGAAAGTAATTCTCGAAGGTGAAATTTTAGAACATTCGATGGCAATTGAATACATTCTTGGTGTATTGTTGAGCGAAAAATATGGATGTATTAAATCATTGACTGAAATCGATGCTGTGGGTCACCGTGTGGTTCACGGTGGAGAAAAATTCAATGCTAGTGTAAAAATTGACGACGCTGTGATTGCCAATATGGAAGAGTGCATCGACATGGCTCCACTGCATAACCCACCGAATCTGAAAGGAATTCAAGCAATTTCTGAATTAATGTCGGAAACCCCACAGGTAGCAGTATTCGACACCGCTTTTCACCAAACAATGCCTGCTCACGCCTATTTGTATGGTATTCCGTATTCACTTTACGAAAAGTATTCGATTAGAAGATACGGTTTCCACGGAACAAGCCATCGCTATGTTTCGAACCGTGCCTGCGAAATCTTAGGTATCACCCCGACAAACCACAAAATGATTACCTGTCACATTGGTAATGGAGCCTCAGTAGCAGCAATCAAGAACGGTATTTCAGTAGATACATCTATGGGATTCACTCCTGTTGAGGGATTGATGATGGGTACACGTTCGGGAGATGTGGATGCAGGTATAATCACTTATCTTCTTGAAAAAGAGATGATTGGTTCGGCTGGAATCAGTAATATGTTAAACAAACAAGGCGGTATTCTTGGGGTATCAGGTGTTTCGTCTGATATGCGAGAACTGACACAAGCCATCGAAAATGGGAATGAGCGTGCTAAACTCGCTCTCGATATGTACAATTACCGGCTAAAAAAATACATTGGTTCGTTCGCTGCCGCACTCGATGGCGTAGACACCATCGTATTCACTGGAGGTGTAGGCGAAAATCAATCAAATGTCCGTGAAGCGGTCTGTAAAGGACTTGAATACATGGGCATCAATATCGATGAGACGTTGAACAGCAATTCAAAAGGTATAGAGGCAATAATCAGCAAACCGAGTTCAAGAGTCACCATCATGGTAGTTCCGACAGACGAAGAGTTTATGATTGCAACAGACACCCTAAATATTCTATCTCAAAACTAAAAATAAAAGACTATGATTCTAGACTCCATCGTTAATTCAGCTGCTTACGAATCACTTCATCCAAGTTTCAAAAAAGCATTTGACTACATTAAAGCTAACGACTTTACGAAAACGGCTCCCACGAAAATTTGTTTGGAAGAAGATAAACTCTATGTAATAATAGCCGAAACTAATGGCAAACTTCCAGATCAAGCTCCATTAGAATCACACCGCAAGTTTATCGACATTCAAATACCTATCGTTGGCACCGAGACCATGGGATGGATTAGCAAATCGACTTGTAAAAAAGAGAAAGCACCACATAACGACGAGAAAGATATCACTTTCTACGAAGATAAACCAACCAGTTTTATCGATGTAGTGAACGGCAATTTTGCAATTTTCTTTCCCGAGGATGCCCATGCTCCTGGTATTGGAGATGGATTCATAAAAAAAATAATAATAAAAATTTCAGTGGTATAAATGAGGTCTGAAATAGATTATTTTACGACGGTTTTCTAATATAAAAATAGGGAACCGTCATTTTTTTTGATATACAAAGACTTAAAAACAAGACAATTAGGAATAAAAGTGAAAAAATATCAAAATTTGGTGCAGCGTTTTGCATTACAAAATCATCTGCTTAAATATTAAGCACCATTTTTCAGTTAGAGCCGTAACAAGTCATAATTTTAATATTCATTAATAAATTCAACTTGTAAACATTCTTACGAAATTATTGTTTTTACACACAAAATCCGTTTAACAATGACATTTACTGCACGACAAATTGCCGATTTTCTTCAAGGAGAAGTCGTAGGAAACCCTGAAACAAAAGTTTCTGACTTCTCAAAAATTGAAGATGGACGTCCTGGTACGCTTTCATTCTTGGCAAATCCCAAATACGAATCGTATATCTACGACACTCAAGCTGATATTGTATTAACAAACAGAGACTTCGAACCCGAAAAGCCACTTAATACAACATTGATAAAAGTAGCAAATGCTTATGCGTCATTGGCTCAGCTACTTCAAATTGTGGATCAAGCAAAAGCAAAGAAATCAGGCATTGAACCTATGACTTTTATTTCGGAATCAGCTACCATTGGACAATCTATATATGTTGGCGCATTTTCTTACATTTGCGATAATGCAAAAATTGGTGATGGGGTACAGATTCATCCTCAATCTTACATTGGTGAAGATGTCACTATCGGCGACAACACCTTGATTTATCCTGGTGTTAAGATTTATGCAGGATGCGTCGTTGGAAAAAATTGCATTATTCATTCTGGAGCAGTTATTGGTGCCGATGGCTTTGGTTTCGCTCCAGAAGGCGAAACGTACAAAAAGATTCCTCAAATGGGGAATGTAATAATCGAGGATAATGTGGAAATTGGGGCAAATACTACTATTGACCGTGCCACTCTTGGGTCAACAATCATTAGAGAGGGTGTTAAACTCGACAACTTAGTTCAAATTGGCCACAATGTAGAGCTTGGAAATAATACGGTTATGGCTGCACAATCAGGAGTTGCTGGTTCGTCTAAAATTGGCAAAAACTGTATGTTTGGTGGTCAAGTTGGCATAAACGGTCACATTACAATTGGAGATAAAGTACAAGTTGGAGGCCAATCAGGAGTTTCAAACAATCAAGATGATAATCAAGTGTTAATGGGTACACCAGCCTTCCCAGCGCGCGATTTTGCACGCAGTTTTGCTGTAACAAGAAACCTACCATCTCTACAATTACAAGTCACTCAACTGCAAAAAGAGGTTAATAAGCTTAAAAAAGAGAGCGAAAATTAATATCTTTGCACCCAAATTAGAATTTGGGTACAATTAATTTAATATAAATTAAAAATGTCAAAGCAAAAAACACTTAAGCAAAGCTTTACAATCAAAGGAAAAGGATTACACTCCGGACTACAAATTACAGCTACATTTAACCCCGCACCAGGAAATCACGGATACAAAATTCAACGCATAGATCTTGAAGATCAACCAATAATTGATGCAGTAGCAGAAAATGTTTGCGACACACAAAGAGGCACTGTAATTGGAAAAGGTGATGTGAAGATTAGCACCATTGAGCATGCTTTGGCCGCCCTTTATGCAAGTGAAATTGACAACTGTTTAATACAGGTAAATGCTCCTGAACTACCAATTTTAGATGGAAGCTCTATCCATTACATCGAAGAGATTGAAAAGGTTGGCATTGAAGATCAAGCAGAAGATAAAGATTATTACATTGTAAAATCGAAAGTTGAAATTAAAGACGAACAGACAGGTTCGTCTATTTTGGTTTTACCTGACGAAAACTTCAGCATAAATACCCTTATCGCTTTCGATTCACCTATTCTATCTAATCAATTTGCGACATTAAACAATCTTGAAGATTTCAAAGCTGAAATCGCAGCTTGTCGCACATTTGTTTTTGTGAAAGAAATTGAACCGCTGCTCGAACACAATTTAATAAAAGGTGGCGATTTGGACAATGCTATTGTAATTTATGATATAGAAAAAACACAAGAAGAGATTGACCACATTGCTCAAATAATGAACACATCGAGCAAACCTGCCAATCAACTCGGATACATCAACAATCATCCATTGGTTTTCGACAATGAACCAGCACGCCACAAATTACTTGACGTTTTAGGTGATATTGCATTAATTGGAAAACCGATCAAAGGACGTATTATCGCAACAAAACCTGGTCACAAAATAAACAATCAATTTGCGCGTCATATACGCAAAGAGCTGAAACGTCTTGAGGTGCAAACTCCGGTTTACAATCCAGAGAAAGCTCCAATTATGGATGTGAATCGCATCAAACAACTTTTACCACACCGCTGGCCATTTCTGATGGTGGATAAAATCATCGAAATCGGTGATAACCACATCGTAGGAGTAAAAAACTTAACTGTAAACGAAACATTCTTCAATGGACACTTTCCTGACGAGCCAGTAATGCCAGGTGTACTTCAAGTAGAAGCAATGGCTCAAATCGCAGGATTGTTCGTTCTGAATTCAGTTGAAGATCCAGCTTCATATTCTACCTATTTCCTTAAAATTGACAATGTTAAATTCCGTCAGAAAGTAGTTCCAGGAGACACCTTGATTTTCAAAATCATAGGATTGTCACCCATGCGTAGAGGTTGCGCATTTATGAAAGGCTATGCTTTTGTAGGAGAAAAAATAGTATCTGAGGCAGAATTTATGGCTCAAATCATTAAAAATAAGTAATTCAAACTTTATGATACACCCACTTGCATACACTCACCCTGACTCGAAAATTGCTTCGAACGTTACCGTAGATCCATTTTCGTTTGTTGGCAAAAATGTGGAAATTGGAGAAGGTACAACGATTGCTGCTAATGTCACCATTCTTGAAGGCTCAAGGATTGGCAAAAATTGCAAGATTTTCTCTGGTGCAGTTATTGGTGCAATTCCTCAAGATCTCAAGTTTAGAGGTGAAGAATCATTGGCAATTATTGGTGACAATACCACAATTCGTGAATGCGTAACCATTAACCGTGGCACAGTGGCAAAAGGAAAAACGGTGGTTGGCAGCAACTGCTTGATTATGGCATACAGCCACGTGGCGCATGATAGTATTGTTGGAAACAATGTAATTATCGGCAACTCTACTCAATTGGCTGGAGAAGTTGAAATCGATGATTTTGCCATCCTAAGTGCTGGGATCTTGGTACATCAGTTTACACGCATTGGATCGCATGTAATGATTCAAGGCGGCTCGAAAATCAACAAAGATATACCTCCTTACATTACTGCAGGTCGCGAACCAATTTCATACGCTGGTTTAAATTCTATTGGACTACGTCGAAGAGGCTTTTCAAGCGAAACATTACGCGATATCCAAGAAACATATCGCCTCATTTACCTCTCAGGACTTAATAATTCAGATGCTTTAGTACGTGTTGAAGCTGAAATCCCGGCGTCGAGCGAACGTGATAGCATTGTACAATTTATTCGCAACTCTGAAAGAGGTATTATTAAAGGTTATTGAAAAAAGGTTAACTTTCAACATAGAGAAAAGGCGTATTCATCTGAATGCGCCTTTTCCGTGTATTATAGAGAGCCTCCCTTTGATAAAATGAGTCTGAATAGGCATTCAACAATCATTTTTTCAGAAATTACATTAGAATTCTGAAAATATTTCTCTAAGTTTGTAATAACAAAAACAACACATTATGATTTTCAAATTTTTGATTATTTCTGACGAAGTTGACAACTTCCTACGTGAAATCGACATCGATTCTGAGGCTACATTTCTAGATTTAAACAATGCTATTCTAGACTCAGTCTCATACACAAAAGACGAAATGACCTCATTCTTCATCTGCGATGATGACTGGGAAAAGAATACTGAAATTACGCTTGTTGAAATGGACACGGATCCAGAATTCGACAGTTGGATTATGAAAAATACCAAACTTGGAGATTTGCTCGAAGACGAAAAGCAGAAAATGCTGTTTGTATTCGATTACTTAACAGAAAGAGCACTCTTCATGGAGTTACACGAAATAATTCCAGGTAAAAATCTCAAAAAACCCGTGTGCTTAAAATCTGAAGGAAATGCACCAAAACAAGTGGAGAGTTTCGAAGTGTTCGAAAAAGAGAAACCTCGAATGGAAACTGGTGAAAACTTCTACGGTGACGAAGAGTTTGATACAGACGAACTGGACGAAGAAGGATTTGATTTTGGCGGAGATGCTCCTGCTGATATTTCTTCCGAAGATACGTTGTAAACGTTGGTGAACAATCAATCTGCGATAAAGGACAAAACGCTTATCGTTTTATTAGGTCCTACAGGAGTTGGCAAAACAGAATTGAGTTTGCGTTTGGCTGAAAAGCTTCAGACGCAGATTATCTCTTCTGATTCACGCCAACTTTTTAAATCAATGACCATCGGCACTGCTGCACCCACCAGTGCCCAATTGGAGCGTATTAAACACCATTTTGTGGGAACACTTGAGCTAACGGACTATTACAGTGCAGCGCAATTCGAAACAGATGTTCTAGATTTTCTTGAGAGCTTTTTCAAATCACACGATACTGCAATAATGACTGGTGGATCGATGATGTATATCGATGCAATCTGTAAAGGCATCGACGATTTGCCTACAATCGACAGTACACTGCGAAACGAAATCATGGAGCTTTTCGAGGCAAAAGGATTAGACCCTATCCGCAGGCAACTCAAAGCTCTTGACCCCATCTACTACGACGAAGTTGATCTCAAGAATCACAAACGAGTGATACACGCGCTCGAAGTTTGTCTGATGACAGGCAAGCCATACTCTTCTTTGCGCACAAAACAAACCAAGGAACGCCCGTTCAACATCCTAAAAATCGGATTAACACGCGACCGAGAGGAGCTATACGAACGAATCAATCGTCGAGTGGACGAAATGATTACACAAGGGCTACTCGAAGAAGCAAAAACGCTTCATCCACATAAGCAGTTGAATGCGCTCAATACAGTGGGCTATAAAGAGTTGTTCAGCTATTTCGAAGGCAACTTCACCCTCGACGAAGCGGTCGATAAAATCAAACAAAACTCGCGCATCTACTCAAAAAAGCAGATGACGTGGTTTAAGCGAGATGCCGACATACATTGGTTTCATCCTGACCAAGAGGAAGAAATCAGTGAATTCATAAACGATTATCTATCAACAAATTCATACAAAAAAGACATCAAGTAGATTGATGTCTTTTTTGTTCCAATATATCCTACACCCCTTAAACTAAACGGAAATCGACTTGTTTCTTTTCGAGGTTTGCTCGTGCAATCTGAATGGTGACAGGACTACCGAGGCGGAAAATCTTCTTATTTTTACGCCCTACCAGGCAGTAGTTTTTGTGGTCGAATTCGTAGTAGTCGTCGTCTAAATCACGCATCGGCACCATGCCTTCGCACTTATTGGCATTGATTTCGACATAAAAACCCCATTCGTTTACGCCAGAAATCACACCATCGAAGGTCTGTCCGAGTCGCTCACTCAGAAACTCTACTTGTTTGTATTTGATAGAAGCACGCTCAGCATTAGCCGACAACTGCTCCATATCAGAGCAATGCTTACACATCTCTTCGTATTTCTCGGCATTCACACTGCGACCAGCCGACAGATAACGCTCGAGCAGTCGATGCACCATCATATCGGGATAACGGCGTATAGGTGATGTAAAGTGGCTGTAGTGTTCGAATGCCAAGCCATAGTGCCCAATGTTTACCGTCGAATAGACCGCTTTGGCCATTGTGCGGATGGCGATTGTCTCAATCATGTCCTCTTCGTTGGTGCCTTGCACCCGATCGAGGAGTTTGTTGATAGATTTCGAAACGTCTGTTTTAGTGCCATCCGTTTTGAGTTTGTATCCAAACCGACGGATGAATTCGGCGAAATTCTCCATCTTCTCAGGGTTTGGAACATCGTGCACTCTGTAAACGAATGTTTTGGCATTTTTACCTTTCGGCGTTTTACCAATCAGTTCAGCCACAGTCTTATTGGCAAGCAACATAAACTCTTCAATCAAATGGTTTGAGTCTTTTGTCACTTTGAAATAGACGTCAACCGGCTTCCCTTTCTCGTCGATGTCGAACTTTACTTCGTGGCGATCGAAATTGATTGCTCCAGCTGCAAAACGACGCTCTTTCATCATCTTTGCCAACTTATTCAACGATAGAATCTCGTCTTTGAAATCACCTTCGCCCGTTTCTATTACAGATTGCGCCTCTTCATAAGTGAACCGTCTATCGGAGTTGATAACCGTGCGACACACGCGTGAGGTCTTAACCTCTGCCTGTTCGTTCATCTCGAAAATAGCAGAGAAACACAATTTCTCCTCATTTGGCCGCAACGAACAGAGCCCGTTAGACAATCGCTCGGGCAACATCGGAATCACTCGATCAACAAGGTAAATGGATGTGGCACGACTATATGCCTCTTTATCTAACGCCGAATCGGGCTGCACATAGTGCGAAACATCGGCAATGTGAACACCCACTTCATACAATCCGCTGGGCAGTTTGCGGAAAGAAAGTGCATCGTCGAAGTCTTTTGCATCCTTCGGGTCGATAGTAAATGTTGTTATTTGTCGGAAATCTTCGCGCTTGGCAATCTCCTCTGCCGTAATATCGGTCGGAATGGCTTCGGCAGCTTTTTCGATGGCTTCTGGATATTTGTAAGGCAATCCAAATTCTGCCAAAATAGCATGTATCTCGGTGTTGTTATCTCCTGCATCACCAAGTATATCAATTACCTCACCAAATGGATTCTTCGCTCGCTCGGGCCATTCGGTAATGCGCACAACAGCTTTCTGTCCGCTTTTGCCGCCTTTTAATTTGTTTTTCGGAATGAAAATATCGTTTGCCAACACTTTGTTGTCGGTAATCAGGAACGCAAAATTTGGTTGAATTTCGAGTACGCCGACAAAAGTTTGAGGTTTTGTCTTCAGAATTGCCACCACAGCACCTTCGTTTGTCGCTCCACGGCGTTTGGCACTCAGCATCACTTCTACCGTATCGCCATTCATAGCTCGATTAGAATTTTGCTCAGACACAATAATTGGGTCGCCTCCTTCTTCGAGCTTAACCATGTTTTTGCCATTGCTTCTGCGCTCAAAAACACCGACCACAACTTTGCCTCGACTCACATATTTGAATTTACCTGGAGCAACCTCTTCTACAATATCGTCCGCAGCCAGATTATACAAGATGTTAACCACCAACTCCTTCTGCGGATGCGTCAAAGCACCTATGGCATGCGATATTTGTTTATAATTGAATGCACGTTTGGTATCAGTACTAAGGAATTCGACAATTCTTCGTACAATCTCCTCTTTCTTCATCCGTTTTTGGGAAGGGCTTTTATCTATTTTTTGTTTCTTCTTCATCTTCTATAATTTTGTAAACACAAACTTAACCATAATTTTTGGGTAAAGACATTTCAATTGAAATAATTTGAGTATCCGGATGATTTACATAAATTCTTCAAACAAAAAAAAGGGGGCTTTCGCCCCCTTTTTTTTCTATAAGTCCAACTATTAACGTGGACCAAGGTAAGTGAATGTTTCATCAAAGTGTGTTCTATGAGAACTACCTGGTTGGTTCATCCAATACGTAACCTTTAATGTTTTAGTAGCAGGATCATACTTGTTCACACCTGAAGGATCAAGTTGCGCTGAACGACCATTTCCAGCAGGTTGTCCATAAATATTTACAACCTCTATTACATTGTTGCTCGCATCAAACTTGAATACTGGGGCAAAACTTCCGTATCCACTAAATGAAGCTCCATTTTTGATAGCATGGAAATAGTTATTCCAAACATCAACATCCCAATATCCAACAGAATTGCTTCCTTGTGTAATTAACCATACTTTAGCAGGATATGCAGCTGTAAGTCCTGGATTAACAGCATCAACCATTGTTCCGTCAACTTCATATTCACCATCATACATATTCTTAATACCAATCTTCACATAACCTGTCACCAAGTTACTGAGACTATATTTTGAATCGCTAATAGATTTGATCTTAATACCAATTACATAAGTATCACCTACGAAATCGTTTGGTTTGAACTTCACTTTAACATAGCCTGTGCTTTGACCTTTAGGTATTACAACTTTCAAACCATTAACTAAAGTATAAGAACCCTTTGTTGGCACCAATATACCATCAGTAGTATTCATATCAGCAATTGTAGCATCAGCTAAACCTAACGTATCAAAATCGATAGTTACATCTTGCTCTGCAGGTCCCGAGGTCAAATTAATTGGAATCATATCAAGTGTTAATTCAACATCACTAGCATCATAAGAGCGCGAAACGGTATTTGAATTGTCACCTGTGGTCAAATGAACTTCCACAAAATTTTGATTTTGACTACCGTGTGTAGATTGTGTTACACCATTATCGTAGTCGCTATCCTTCAAACAACTTGAAAACATCATCAAAGATGCAGCAAGTATTGAAAATATTTTTATTTCTATTTTTTTCATATTTTGTATATTAGTTAGTTAACACTAATAATGTCATCACTTAAGCGAAAACACGATCCGTTAATCAATTAGTTTGCCAGAATAATTTTTCAGTGAAAATATTCGTTCTCGTAGGCACATTTGGTGCATTAGTTGTAGTCTCACTCTGTGGATAAACCAATACATAAGGCAAATGTGTAGCTGTTCTTGAGGGATTATTCGACAAGTATTTATCACCACTTGGCATCATATTCAATCTGCGTAAATCTGACCAAGACTCTAATGGGTCAACTCCACACAAAGCAACATATTTTTGAAAAGCGATAAATTTAGCTTTATCCAAAGTAGTTGTTCCAGCATTTGCCCACTGAGCACTTGTTACTGAAGAAATGTATGTAGCTGCAGCTGTTGTAGCAGATGGTACACCTAACCACACAAATGATTCAGTAATAGCAGCTTCAAATTCAGTTTTAGCATCTCCGGCTAACCAACCACGAGCTACTGCTTCTGCCTTTAAAAACATAGATTCATAAGCTGGTAAAATCCATTGGTCTTGTGTAGCTGAACCGGCCAAACCTGGTCCTATATCTGAACCAACAACTTGAGTAGTTGGATCTGCAAGATTACCATTTGTTGCACCATAATCAGTTCCAGTTACAGGAGAAATATAAAATCTTGACAAACGTGGATCTGTAACACCTAACAACGTTTTGAAAAAGTTGTTTGCTTTATTGTTAGTACTAGCAGCTGAACCAGCTGGCGTTTTACCAAAAGAAGCATAGAATGGAGATTGTTTATCCAATGCATTAGAATAACCAGGATTTACAGAAATATTTTCTCCTGAACCTAATACACCACCGTCAGCAACAATTTTTGCAATCTCAGTTGAAGGATCGAATCCTGGAATTTCTGATTGTCTTAACAAAATACGCAGTTTAACAGTATTAGCAAACTTAATCCAAAGTTGAATTTTAGCTGACATATTACTTGCATCATTACGACAAATCATGTAATCTGCAGAAGGGAAGGTTGTACTTGGAGTCGTTTTCAAATACTTGATAGCAGTATTCAATTGAACTAACAAATCTGCATAGATTACATTTGCCTTATCGTAAGCAGGACGAGGATTCGATTGATAATTAAATGCCTGTGAATAAGGAACGGCACCAAAAATATCAACTTGTTCCTGCCACAATTTCGAAGACAAAACCATTGATGCACCTGCTAAAACACTGTCTTTAGCTACCAATGCCTTATCTTTTGTCAATTTAAGATTAAACAAGATATCATACCCATTCGCCCACAAATTGTCTGTAAATGTATTTGCAATATTGTAGGTAGTTTCTTCTTGTTCAACAATAAATGAACCAGAGCGTGCCCAATAACCCATCCAGTTATTTAAGAATACAAATCGGCTAGCTTGGCGCGTACCAATTGTGGTTTGGGCATTTGTAAGCAGAAGCTCCGGCGTGATATTTGTATCAGTCGCGCGATTTGGATCTTCGTTTACATCTAAAAAGTCGCTGCACGATGACACCAGCAATGCTGCAGCCAAAAGCGACATATATAATTTAATTCCTTTTATTCTTTTCATATCTCTTTAATTTAGTAATTATCAAAACTTAACATTCAAAGTTGCACCAAAATATCTTGAAGGAGGAGTTTGATATGGGCTACTTATACCAAATGTATTACCAGTATTAGTATAGTTAAACTCAGGATCTCCCCACTGATTTGATGAAGGTACAAACATCAACAAATCTTTTCCAATTAGACTCAATGATGCATTTTTAACTACACTTAGATTTTTCAAAAGCTTTGCAGGGAAAGTGTAAGTCAAATTGACTTCACGCAATCTCCAAGTAGCAGCACTTGCAAAATAGTTTGTTGCAATACCTAAGTTAGTTTTCTTACCAGTCCAGAAGCCATAATTACCATCTTGAACAAGAATATTTGTATTAGGAACGTATTTAACTGAACCATCAGCATTAGTTCCATCAGCATAGACTGAATTTGGGAATACAAAACGTTGACGACCATACTCTGTAGAACGAACTGAGATACCAGAGAAGTCCATATCGCTACCTTGTCCAGCATAGAAATCGTGACCACCTTTGAAATCCCAAGTCATTGAAGCTTCAAAATTACCAATTTTGTATGAAGGAGTCATACCAATAATCCATAAAGGTAAAGTTCTACCTTTAACAACCATATTGGCCGCAACAGTTGGATAACCAGTTGATTTATCAATAATCACACGTCCTTGAGGATCTCTATCGTAATCTGTCAATTGGAAAGCAAAAGCAGGTTGACCAACCATTGCTATATTATTCACAGTTGGATTACTAGATGAGTTTTGAATAAATCCAGCATTTCCAGTAAGTACAACAGGATTTCCAAAAGCAGTTTCCGTAACTTCATTATTATTGTATGTTGCATTAACGCTGAAGTTGAAATCCCCACGTCCAATTTTCACTAATGGTGTTAAACTTAACTCCATTTCAACACCATAGTTTTTGAATGAAGCAGCGTTAGACAATGCAACAGGAAAACCTGTAGCCCATGATTGAGAAGAAGACAAAATCTGATTTGTACTATTTTGATAGAAATACGATGCTTCAAGTGCAACGCGATCTTCCATTAATCCTAAATCAAAACCAACTTCAGAAATCGCAACAAACTCAGGTTTAAGATTTACATCAGGAATAACGTTATTTGCCGAAAATCCTTGAGTACTACCAAATGGGAAGCCTACACCAGGAGTGTAAGTTGCTTGCAAAGAATAAGGAGCAATATTCACATTTGCAGACTTAGTGTATGATCCTCTCAGTTTCAACTTATTAACAGAAAGGTCTTTCAATTGAGGAATGATATCCGACATCATTAAAGATGCGTTAACACCTGGATAGAAAAATGATCTATTTTCTTTCAATAAACGGCTATCCCAATCATTACGCCCTGTAAATTCAATAAACGCAAGATTCTTGTAACCAAGAGAGAAACTTCCATAAACAGCTTGTTGGCGAATTTGACTTAATCCATTTCCAATTTCTGCGTCACCTGAACGAACTGAAAGATTGTAAAGGTAAGGAACAACTAAATCGTTTCCTTTAACAGATAAGTAGTTAGAACTTTGAGTTTTAAGATTCGTTCCCACTAAATATGAAACCTTCAAATCTTCTGTAGCCTTTTGTGAACCACTTAAGAAAGCATCCACATTATTCATGGTATAAAAACCATTCAAATTAGTTACTGCTCCTGGTTGACGGTGATAAGATGTATTATCGCGGTGTGCAATTGTCCAATCAGAAACATCTGATTTTTCAATTGGCGACATGCGGCTTTCAGAATATGCATTAGCAAAAGTTGAACTTGCTTTCAAATCAGCTTTTAACCAAGGAGCAATCTTATATTCAAATTTCACATTACCAATCAATTCATTACCAGTTAATTTGGTACGTAAATTATCAACAATCCAATAAGGGTTAATAGCAAACTCATTGAAATAGTTTTCATAACGACCCCATTTACCATTCTTCCAATCTTTATATTCTGACAAAGGAACGTTATTTGGAATCTGCATAATTTGAGAAAGAATACTTCCTGTATATGAACTTTGAGTCAAATCAGGCATAGCTCCCTCGTTTACAACATCTGAATTAGAATTTGTATAATTCACAGTGTAGCTCACTTTCAAATTTCCGTACTCTTTGTCTGCCGCAAAATTGATAACTGTACGATCACGTTTATCATTAGGCATTAAACCTTTAACTTGGTCATTCGAAATACCGAATTTAAACCCTTTTCCTGTAATAGATACATTGTTTTGAAGAGTAAATCCTGTATTCCAGAAATCAATTTTATCTTGATAACGGCTATTGTCATATGGACCTCTTTGGATTGAGCCATCTTGCAATTTAACACCAATATCTTGCATAGATCCATCAAAACGAGGACCGTACATTTGATTTTCGTAAGGAACATACAAATAATTTCCAAAATCATCTTGAGTCTCACCAGCACCAGCACCAAATTCCTTTTGAATTTTTGGGAGGTAAGATACTCTTGTCATTTGAGCAGATGAAGTAAGCGAAACAGTAGTTTTATCAGTATCACCTTTTTTAGTTGTAATTACGATAACACCATTTACTGCTTCAGGACCGTAGATAGCTGCAGAGGCACCACTCTTTAAGATGGTCATCTCTTTAATGTCAGCTGGAGAAATTGAACTCAAATAACTCAAACTCACTGGACTATCGTCAACGATCAACATTGGCTGGTTATTACCAGTCAATGAACGAATACCGCGAATGTTGATACGAGCATTTTGAAACACACCGCTATTTGTTGTAGTGATGTTCAACCCAGAAATCTTTCCGGTCAATGCTTGTTGCACATTAGTAGTATTGGCTTGAGTTAACAACTTGTTTCCAATAGTTGTAGCTGCATAACCAACTTCGCGAGCTTGTCTCTTGATACCTAACGCACCAGTTACAACAACTTCACCAAGGCTCTGTGCAGAACCTTTTAAAACTACTCTCAACGAAGATTTAACTGCTAATTCTTGAGATTCCATCCCAACATACGATACGACTAATGTTTTACCACTAGCAGGTACACTTAATGAAAACTTACCATCGGTATCGGTAACAGTTCCCACATTAACACCTTTCACTTTAATTGATGCACCAATAACTGGTTGCCCATCCTCTGCTGAAAGTACTACACCGAATACCTTAGTTTGTGCAGAAGCAAGCCCTATGCTCATGAAGAGACATAGTAAGACGAATGTCCATTTTTTCATAAAACTTCTCTTAATGTTTAAACTAATATTAACTATCTCTTCGCAAAAATAATAATAATTGTGTATCACACAACTTATTTTCTATCAAAAACTATCAAAATTGACAAATAGATATGTGTTTAACCTTTTTTAAGCAAATATTGACTATAAACACTATCAATTTAATCTATTTTGCCCTAATTTTAGTGAATAATAGACAAATACCTGAAAATCAGAGGATTTTCATAATCTCCAAGAGTGAATTTACTGTATAATTTGGTTCAAATTCAATGTTTATCGACTGATTATCAGCAAAATAAATCTGATCCATCTTAATTTTATGTGCACCTGCAATGTCAGTTTCTGGATTATCGCCAATCATTATGCTCTCGCTCTTACGCGAATTTGTCGTTTTAAGAGCATAATGATAGATGTCAGGGTGCGGTTTATTGACTCCCGCATCCTCAGAAAGTATAATTTTTTCGAAATAGTGCGCCAAGCCTGAATTTGCGACTTTTCTATGCTGTAATTCTCTAAATCCATTGGAAAGAATGAAGAGTCGGTATTTTGGGAAGAGGTAATCGAGTAATTCTATGGCATGTGGTACGAGCTTTGTTTTGGTTGTTGTGCGTTCAAGAAAATCATGACCATACTTAACAGCGATTTTCTCATCATCAATTCCTCCTTGTTGGATGGGAAAAAGAAATCGATCACGCATTAATTGCTGCTTTGTAATTTTGCCAAAATGATATAAATCCCAAAGTTTGAGATTATTGATATTGTATATATTGTAGAAAAAATCAAAAGAGGTAAAGTGTTTGTCGAATTGATATTCAAAAAAAATCTCTTCCATACTTTCACGCGCATTTGCACGAGTATTCCAAATGGTATCATCTAAATCGATGAAAATGTTTTTGTATTTTGACATAAGAAAAAAAATATTAGAGAAAAATGCTTTGCCCAAAAACCATTAAAAGAAAAGAGACTGCTTCGACGAAACAGCCTCTTAATATTAATAATGAAATAAATCAATCAACCTGAATAACGAGATAACGAGAGATGCTCCAGAAACTTTTGAAATCTGAAATCTTCAAAGTTAACATTCCTGCATTGTCCTTATCTAACGTGTAACTTCCAACAGGATGGGTAGTTAAGAATTTTGCTTTTTTCGAGAAAAGCTCGATTGATTTAGTATTTCTGACATCAATCGCTATAAAATACTCTTTATTGAACTCTTTCTTAAGCACATCTGCCGATTTGAAAAGTCCACCACCTGTGATGACGTTCTGCTTTTTCAATTCTGCTTTAGAGCCAAAAACATACCAAGCTGTATTAAGTGCTTTATCTTGCGATGCCAACTCGTCTCTTTGTTTTTGAGTCTCTTTGCTCAACGTATTAATCTCTCCAGAAAGACTTTCTGTCTTAGCTACCAATTCTCCAATTTTCACATCTTTATCGAGCAACTGAGCTTGAAGATCAGCAACCAACTTTGTTTTGGTTTCTAATTCGGCCATCAAGCGTTCGATTGTAGCCTTCAGTTGGGTAGATTGTGCTTTTGAGTTCGCTTTCAATTTCGAAAGTTCCTCTTTATTTTTCTTCAGAGTTTCTGCAATCATCGACATATCGTTTGCAATTTGCTCACGAGTTGTCGGTGTTAACTCCTTACCTTGCGATGCTTCCACCTTGAGGTAGTTTTCGGCATCCTTCATTTTACCAAGTCCATCTTGAACTTCATTAATTAAACTAAGCGCATTATCAAACTCCTGAACAGTTTTTTCATGAGCTAACTTTAGCGAGTCGTTTTGTGCTGCTAAGTCTTTGTAAACGCCTGAACTTTTACCGCAAGAAGCCACCATAAGTGCAATTGCGAGTAATGGTAACAAAATCTTTTTCATCTCCGTTGTGTATTAATTAAAAATAGGTTTAGTACTGGTTCTTATATTTGTTTTTTGAACTATTGATCTGTTTTTCTGCATTTTCGCCATCGGCTATATCCTCTTTACCTGACAAAACAAGAACAAATTCGCCTTTTGGTTCACGCTCTTTAAAATGCGTAATGACTTCTGTCAGGGTACCTCGTACCGTTTGCTCAAACATCTTCGAAATTTCACGAGAAACTGACACCTTGCGGTCGAATCCCATAAATTCACCGAATTGCTCCAGCGTTTTTACAACCCGATAGGGCGATTCGTAAAAAACAATTGAGCGTTTCTCTTCTGACAACTCCTTCAGACGTGTATTTCTGCCTTTTTTGGGAGGCAGGAAGCCTTCGAAACAAAAACGATCATTTGGCAAACCAGAAACGACCAAGGCAGGAACAAATGCTGTTGCACCAGGCAAACACTCTATCTCAATACCTGCATTAACACACGCTCTAACAATCAAAAATCCTGGGTCTGAAATTGCCGGTGTTCCTGCGTCGGAGACCAAAGCAACTGTTTCGCCTGAGCGAATTCGCGATACGATTTGTTCTAAAGATTTATGTTCATTAAACTTATGATGCGAATGTAGTTTTGTGGTAATGTCGTAATGTTTAAACAATTTCCCTGTAGTTCGGGTATCTTCTGCCAACACCAAATCTGCTTCTTTCAGGTAGCGTAATGCCCTAAGCGTAATGTCCTCAAGATTGCCAATGGGCGTTGGTATAACTATTAATTTTGCCATTCTTACGAAAAGAGGTAGTCACAATCAGCATTTAAACTTCTACGCCTCTGATTATACCTATATATATTATTGCAAAATTAATCTATAAATTGAGAATTACAATTTTTAGCTAAAAAATTATGCGACACGTCGGAATATTAAAAATCGACTAACAATCTTTCTATAGCATGCTTAACCTCTGATGTAGGACAGGTAAATGCATTTGTTATTATGCAAAAGTTATATTTTCGATTGTTTTTCTCCAATTGCCCGCAATAGCTGAGAACACCATCAAAGCTTCCACTCTTCGCACGAACTTTTCCGACAAATGAGGTATTCGCGAGAAACGATTTCAAAGTTCCGTCAACACCTGCAATTGCAAATGAAGAAGAATAAACTTCGCTGTTCTTACTTTTCGACATATAATCGAGCAATCGGACAAAAAAAGCTGCATTTATTCTGTTGGCAGGAGAGAGACCGCTGCCGTCGTACATCAAAAAGTCGGTGTTTAATTTGCGAGCAGACCAGAATCGTTTAACAGCAGCAATCCCTGTGGGCAATGAAGCATCTTTGCTATACTTTGACGCTATTAAGCGCAACAACGCCTCCGCATAGAAATTGTAGCTTTTCTTGTTCGTAATCTGTATGATATGAGACAATTTATCTGAACGGAAACTACATAAAGCGGTTAAATTGGGGTCCATCTTTGGCATTGATTCACCGTATCTTCCACTCCTATCACCAGACAAAATTCGACTTGTTATTGGCTCACCTTTAACTTTAAAACCATTTTTCATCAAAAATAAATTCAATTCATCTACCAAAAACAACGCGGGGTCTGGCACATCGCCTTTTATAGAAAAAGACTCTCTATTTGCAGGAACTGTGCCATAAATATAACGTTCAAACTGAAAAGGCATACCATATAAATATGCGCTATCTTTATCGTTTGATTTCGTAATTAGATAATTTCGGAAATCCAAATATTTTATTGCGGGCCTTACACTCACAATCTGCGGTACAGAACCAGCTGCTCCAGTTCGAAATGTCAATTTATAACAATTATCTCCGTAGTTTAAGGCTGAAATACCAGCGGCATAATAGTTGCCCATATCTTCCCAGGTGGTTCGAGGCGGAATCAGTTCGGTATTGTATGCTGATTCATCTCCAATTATCCTACCTGTAATCTGACTCACTCCTCTTCTTTTCAGTTCTGAAAGAATGGATTCGAAAAAAGCATTTGGTTGAAGACTATACTCTGACCCAAGTGTAGGATCGCCGTGACCAATAATGTATAAATCACCATCCAATACGCCATCAACGATTTTTCCTGAATAAGCCACTTCGGTCTCAAATCGAAATTCAGGACCAAACATCTCAAGTGCTGTAGCAGTGGTGATGAGCTTTAACGTAGAAGCCGGCGCAAGACTCATATTTGGAGAATAAGAAGCGAAACTTTTGCCAGAAGAAGCATCTTGAATAAGAACAGAAAGACCTGCATTGCGAAATTTTTTTTCAGAAACAAATCGATTAAGCGCAGGATTGGATTGTTCGACAGCGTTTGCGCCAAAACATATATATAAAATGAAGGGCGTCAGAAATTTTCTCATCGTTAATATTTTATTTATTGCACATAACTTCACAAAATTATTACTTTTGCGAAGATAAGCGATATGCTTTGACAAATAGTTTTATAATTACAAAACAGCCAACCCCAAAAATGATGATTTTTTCTGAAGACACTCACAACGAACATTTACGCAGAGGCGGAATAGAGGTAATATGCGGATCGATGTTCTCGGGAAAAACCGAAGAGTTGATTCGTCGACTAAAACGTGCAAATTATGCTCGACAAAAAGTTGAAATATTCAAACCAGCTATCGACGTGCGGTATTCAGAAACTGAAATTGTGTCGCACGACAGCCACTCCATTCCATCTACACCTGTAGAAAATTCGGCAAGCATTGTTTTGTTGACTGGCGATGTAGATGTGGTGGGAATAGACGAAGCACAGTTTTTCGATGAAGGGTTGGTTGCGGTTTGCAATCAGCTAGCCAACCAAGGCATACGGGTAATCATTGCAGGACTTGATATGGACTTCAAAGGTGTACCCTTCGGACCAATACCCGCACTTTGTGCAATAGCGGATGATGTGCAAAAGGTGCATGCTGTATGTGTCAATTGCGGACGAACAGCTAGCTATTCACACAGAATAGTTGAGGACGAAAACCGCGTTTTGTTGGGAGAAAAGAATGAATACCAGCCGCTTTGCAGAATTTGTTACAACCAATCGACTTCAAAAGCATGATACTCGACCAAAAACCATTTACTTTCGACCGTGTAGCTCGGATATTTTTTACATTACTTATTCTTTGGGCGGTCATTTTTGTATCCGTTCAGATTAAAGATGCTTTGCTTCCATTTCTTATCGCTTGGCTCCTCGCCTACCTGCTAAATCCTTTGGTTGGATTTTTTCAACATAAATTGCGGGTTAAAAACCGTGTGGCTTCGATTCTTATTGCTTTGCTATCGGTTGCGGTAGTAGTTGCCGGGGTCGTTTGGGCAATTTTGCCATCAGTGGAAGCAGAAATTGATAAATTAAACATTCTGATTAGCTACTATCAAGCAAATGGTGGCATTATCAAACTTATACCGACTGAATGGTCGGAATACGTTCGACAGATTGCCAATCCCGACAAAATCATCTCGTCGATGAGTGAAGAAGATATTAGTCAGATCATTAAACAAATCGCGCCAAAATTCTGGCAATTTCTCACAAATTCGGTATCGGTTATTGTTGGAATACTTGCAACTGCAATTATTCTGCTCTACATCGTCTTTATTCTACTCGATTTCGACCGAATTACCAAAGACTTTGTTCAGCTTTTTCCGTCAAAATACCGCACACTGGCCGGACAGTTATTGAATGATATCACTGTAAGTATGAATCGTTATTTCCGTGGACAAGCTTTGGTTTCGCTGATTGTAGGCGTGATGTTTGCTATCGGATTCAGAATTATCGATTTACCAATGGGAATTATTTTAGGTCTGCTGATTGGAGTTCTCAATCTCGTCCCATACCTTCATATTTTGGGCATTATACCAATGGCCTTGATGAGTCTACTCAAAGCATCGGAGACAGGACAAAGTTTTTGGATTATTTTCGGGTTGGCACTGGGTGTAATGTGTATTATTCAAATCATACTCGATGCCATCATCGTTCCTAAGATTATGGGAAAAGTGACCGGTCTAAATCCTGCAATCATATTGCTTTCGCTCTCTATTTGGGGCAGTCTGATGGGAATGACGGGTTTGATTATTGGGCTTCCTCTCACTACGCTTTGCCTCAGTTATTACAAAAGATACATTTTGAGAGAATATGATCAGGAAGATTCGAAAACATCAAGTGCTGAAAATGAAACAGATAAGCAGTAGAGTGCCGAAATAAAGGAATAAATTAGAAAAAACATTTGGCAATTTGAGATATTAGCAATACCTTTGCACCGCTTTTAAAGCAAAAAAGGACGATTCGCTAGCTCAGCTGGTAGAGCACAACACTTTTAATGTTGGGGTCCTGGGTTCGAACCCCAGGCGGATCACAAATAAACGACTTAACCGACTGATTTTCAGTCGGTTATTTTTGTTTTTAGGATTTGGGGTAAACATTGGGTAAACAATTGACTAAAACCTATTAATCTGACTATAAAGGCCTTTGCCCTCAATTCGGGCTGTCATATTCAATAATTGATAATTGGATAGCTCTCGACAATAGTACTCATTAAACGGTTTTGCATAGCCTTCCTCTATTAATTTCTTATTGATACAGGTACCATCTGAAAGATAGGCATACACCAAAACTCTGCCGTAAAAATCAACCTCATTACCGATTTCCGTGACAATTGTGACTCTTTCACCTACTTTGGCTAACTCTCTAAGGTAAGCAAAAGATTGCTGCCCTAACTTGATTAGGAATTGTCCCGGAAGGTGGAGCTCTTTTTCGTCTTGAAAAAGTTTTCTGCATTGCTTAATTTCGGGCGCATCTATGCCCAAAAGTCGCACTTCAAACTCTTCATTTTGGAGCAAATTTTTCACGTAAAAACCGTCTCCATCTACTATTTTGCTAATTATTAACATAGTTTAATATGACCTTCATTTTATTGCTTTTCTTTGCTTTATAATGCCCTGAAAATATTTTGATAATATATTGATTACTAGGCTATTAAGTCGTAAATTTACACATAATTATTTAAACAAATTTACTAATTATTAATAATTTACGATTATGGCAAAGCAAGCCGGTCACATCAAGTACAAAGGAACGATTGGGGACATTCGTCACTTTAAGATTAAGGGATTAAATGGACATTACGCTGGATTAGTTGGCGGTCCGAGTAAAGAACAAGTAAAAACTGACCCTGCGTTTAAACGCACTCGTGAGAACATGAATGAGTTTGGCGGCTGTGCGAACGCTGCTAAATCGGTTCGTATGGGTTTGAGTTCGTTAATCAAGCAAATGAGCGATCCTCAACTTGCTGGTCGATTGACAGGTATAATGAAGAAAATCAATTTGGAGGATATGTCAGAAGCTCGTGGTTATCGCGCGATTTTGATTACCACCCAAAGACAATACCTGAATGGATTGCAATTTAATAAGAATCTGAACTTCGACAGCATCTTGGGAACTCCGTACTCTGTGACAAACAGCGCATCACGCTTGAAATCGACGCTCACAGTAGATCCATTTAGCCCAGAAGTAAAAATGCACGCTCCGGCAGGTGCCACGCATTTCCGATTGATTAATGTGGTTTCTGTTATCTCTGACTTTGCATTCAATGCAAATTCAGGAATTTATGGACCTATTGAGCATCAGTTGAATGAATTGTCGAACATTTCTTATTCTGATTACTACTATAGTTTGGGTGGAGAAGTTGATGTGCCGATTGTATTGGAAAGCTCACTCCCTACTACAACTGTATTGAATGAGAATGTAAGTGTTATCAACAGCATCGGCATCGAGTTTACACAGAAGATTGGTGAAACACACTACCGCTTCAACTCGGGTAATGCAATGAAGATTCATAACGTATTCTAATAGTTTACAGGACTATTACACTTCGGGGAAAGGGGTGTCCGTGATGGACATCCCTTTTTATTTGCCCATTTTTGTCTATAATGGCGCATCAAAGTGCATTTATATTGCTTTTATGTTGTGTTTATGCTCGGGATATGTACGAAAGAAGGTGAGCCGAAGCTCACCGCCTTAAGATATACCGCTGAAAGAGCATTTGCTTGGCTTGATCTATCAAGTGAAGATTCTGTTTAAATTGCTTTTCCATTGCTTCGAGGCTGCGGAGGGTGGCGACTGACTTCTGAAAATCAGCTGGATTTTCGATGGCTTTGGTGTAGCCTTCGCGGATGCAATTGGACGCATCTTTTATAGTTATGAACGGTATGACCGAACCGCGCAAGAAAGGGTGAAAAGCATTTGACTTCCAAAGGCCATAGAGCAGCCAGTAAATCTGCTCCTTTTCATCCTCATTTTGAAGCTGAATGACGAAGCAATTTGGACACGGTGATAACATAGGCTTGCCACTATTCAAACCCTTGCAAAGGACGAATAAATGAGGCTTCTGGAGGCTTTTTGCTCCTGGGCGAAACGAGGTGATTTGTAGATTTTTCATAAGTGAACGAATTTTGATGACGGCACGCACCGCACCCACACAAAATTTTTTCACCCAAAAAGAAGAGAAAAAGAAAAAAGGAAAAAAAAGAAAAAGATGGCCATCTCACAGGGGTGCGAGAGAGGGCTGTCAAGGTTTTTGGCAAAAGAAATACTACCCTTTTCGGGTGGAGATTTTTTTGACAAAACCCGTAGGGCTTGACCTTTACTGCGCTTTCTTGCTCCCCTACCTTTGCTATCCTTTTTATTTTTTTGGTTGAAACCATTCTGCTTTTCTTCTCTTATTGCTTTTTAAGAGGCTGAAAGGCAGCAGGATGCAAGCAAGCCGTAGAATGTTTATTCGGGGTGGGAAATCGCTGGGGAAAGAGGCATAACCGCTTTGATGAAACGAGCGGAGGACGAAGTGTAGCGGCAACGAACGGAACGGATGAGCGAGAATGGAATGAGCAATCTTCGGATGCTTGGGTAAAAAGATGATAGAATGTTGCAAAGTTGCAAAAACTGCAAAGTTTGCAAACTTGCAGAACTGTAAGAAAGCATCCGAGGTGCGAAATGAAATGGAAGCGAAGTAGTGTAGAGATGCTTGACGCTATACTGAGCCGCGAGGTGCTGAGGAGGGAGAAGCGGACGAAAGCGCAATGTAGTGTTTGGTTGGGTAGCGTAGCGGAACACCAACACGCAATGGAGCTGAAGAGCGCAAACCTACCGCAAGCACATAGAATGAGCAATGTATGCCTCTTTGACCTGCACCTTGAAGGGTGGTGGGGAATTTTTGTGGTCTTTCGGGCAACGGAACTCGGGGCAGACAGCGGAGGGAGGACGGCTATTTAACATAAAGATATTATGTAATATCGGTTTACCCGTAGCGTTAGCGGAGCCCGAAGGGGATGTTTACATAATGGCGCTTTATGTTTCATTAGCTCACTGTTATTTTTTTTCTGGCACAAGTGAATGGTGGTGGCGGTAGGAATGAAGGGCTATTTGCCTTGAGCGATTGGCTTTGTGCTTTTTTCAAGCACTATGCCAAAAAGCGATGTGCAAAAAGTGTGACAGAAAAAAATAACAGGCGACCGACAGAACGCAGCGAGACAAAAAGACCGTGCAAGCCACGATTGTAATGAGGGGCGGGAGTTTTTGGCGAGCGTTGTCTGCCCCGATGGAGTTGCCCGTAGCTAAATGTGTGGTATTTCCACGCCGCTTTAATTTGAATGAGAATATTGGGGATTAGGGGTAAATGGAAGATTTAATAAATTCTTTCACCTCTTACAAAACCTTTATAGATGAAAGGATGTTTGAAATATCCCTGCCAAAGCACTTCTTCAATCAAATCAGAATAATTACCATGTTCAGTTGTGTAGGATTCAATCACATGATACAAACCATCATCCAGTTTTTGGAATTTGAACTTTTTGACAAGAAAGTTTGACCTATATATATAATGCCAACCATCTTCGTAATAAACACCAAAACGCATATCCCAATCAGGACCGTATGATTTGAGGAATGAACGATAACTTACTTCGTCAAGGGTTTTATCTTCCAAATTGGTTTTTATCCATTGTTCCCCACCCCAAACAGTTCTGGAATCATTTTTAGCCCAAAATAGTTTGTTTTTACTTACAATGGTTTGATAAAATTCAGAAACGACTTTTTTCAAATTATCCGGAAGCCGATTAATTGTTTCATCTTCAAAATATATCATATTATATTCTGAGATAGTAGTTTCGGGAATACTATACGACATGCCGTAAAAGGCCTCTGCAATACCACCAGTAATACAAGTGAGTGTATCACTATCTCCACCTAATGACACTGCCAAACGTATTGCTGTTTCAAAATCGGAGCTATCAAGAAATGCAATGATTGCTTCGGGGACAGTTCCCGCACAACTTTCATTAAAACTATAATCAGGTCTAATATCGTCACAAGAACGTGATAAGTTATATCCGTGCTTATTTTCGATATACTTTTTTATTTCCTGCTTTGTAGAACAAGTTCGTGCCATAAAAATGGCAGCCGCTGTAGCTTGTGCTCCTTTTATCCCTTCAGGGTGATTGTGTGTTATTTCGGCTGTGAGTTTAGCCATATTCTCGGTCTCTTCCAATGTTTCGAATGCCCATCCCACCGGAGCCACTCGCATAGCTGAACCGTTCCCCCAACTGTTGTAAGGCTCATTATCATTGCTCAATGCCCATTGCTGAAAACGAGAACCATAACCACCCATGGGATTAAGATAGTCTTTTACATATTGCTTTATGATATATATGAGTCTCTCTTTGCTGGGAACATCCATCAATAACCAATCTGCGACAGCGATAGTCAGGATCGAATCATCTGTGAATGTCGATTTTTTACCTAACAACTCAAATTGAGTAGATTTTATGTTGTTGAACTCGTATATTGAGCCAACTATATCACCAAATATAGCTCCTAACATTTAATATGAGGGTTACAATTAAAATTTAAAACTCTGGCACAAAAGTAGAAACAGTTTGTCTTTTGCTTTAGCCAACTAAAAATTACCTGTATCTTAAACCATAGAAATATAGATATTACGACTATAAACGTCCCCAAACTTATAATAAAATAGACTATAAGAATTGATATGAGAATTAGCCCTATTATTGCCCACATAACATTAAAATTAACATCACAAATATATCGTTTATTATTCTAATTCCACAAATCACAATGCCAATTCGACTTAAATTCAAATTGTCCTTTTTCTATTCCTAATTTTAGTTCGTCTATCTGTAATTGATTGATTTTCGGACTATTATTTGATTGGAAATAGCCCATAACAAAATCTGGAAATAGAAATGTGAAACCAGATAAGGCCTCAATCAACGATTCTATTTTTGAGGGCACATTCTTATCCCCAAAAGTTTCAGTAGAAGGAATAATAATATAACCCAAACCACCTCCAGTAAAGCTCAAGTCAAGTTTATCGGCAAGTTCCGTAATTTCATCCAACACTCGCTGTACTTCATCCTCAGTAACTTGTATCTTAATTGACACTCCAACTTCTGAATATTCAGACCTATGCAGTTTTTTACGTAATCTTTTTTTCATAAAATGCTAATTTTAAAAGAAAGCCACTGTACAGGTATTGAACTACGATATAAAGCCCATTAAAGGGGGTTTCCAGCTCCCAATTTCGACCAGATTGTGGCTTTTAGAAGCAGCTTACTATTAGGGTGATATCGACATTGCTGTTCGACAGTTCACCAAGAGAACATGCCTCATTTTATTTAATGAAATTATCTAAGGTAAGTATATTTATACCACTTTATTCGGTTTGATATAGACAATTACTCCCACTTGATTTTCTAAATGAGCATCGGGGGATAATTTATTTATGCGTACTTCAAATAAATCGGAATATCCGAGTTCAAGAAATTTGCTGATTTCGTGGTTTTCGGCACGAGGGATAAATCCGAGTTTGTATTCCCCCCAATAAATGGCAACAGCATAAGGATCAAATTTATTGTCCTCCTCACGAACAAGAGTAAGTTCAATACCAATTTTTAATTCGTTGAAAGCCAAGCAGCCCTCCCAATACGAGAAACCTGCAATGTGGAAAGCGCTGTAATGTCTGTTTTTAGTTTTCATACCGTTTATTATTTATTTGAGTAAATTACGGTACAAAGAAACGGTAGCATTTTGACAACTTATGACAATGAAAATTTATTTTGAACTCTTTTCAAAAGAGTAAAGATCATTTCAAATAAAAACAGACCATTTCTGTTGAAATGGTCTGTTTTTAAATGGGAAATTATTGAATTTGCCAACTACTTGATAAATTTTACTAAGATTGATTTTATTGAATCGTATTGCGCCGGTTTGATTAAGCCCAGATCAAGTTTGTCTTTTGCTTTTTTGAGGGCTGTTAATGCTTCATCATTTGTATAACCATTGCTTTTTAACTCGCCAGTTGTTAATGCATCTTCAACTAAAATTTTGTATTGTACAAAATTTCCTCCGGCAACATTAAATGAAATCATTTTTGCACCTTTGAATTTAGTTTCTTTGATTTTTTTAATAATCATATTTGCTCCGGACAAGTTTCTTGGCAACCCTTGATCTAATCTACCTGCACTACCGCCAAAAGCAGCCATAACAGCGTAAGTGTCACCCATCTGACAATAAATGAAATCGCCATTTGGCGCTGAGCCTCTACCAAGTTTGATTGTATCACCAATGTGATAGGTTACATTATTTGAAGCTGTGTACACAGTCAAACTTTGAGCACTGATAAAACCTACTGATAAGGTGCAAATGAAAATTAAAAGGATTTTTTTCATACAGTTACTTTTTAAATGATTTATTAGTTAAATAAATAAAGAACAAAGTAACGGTGGAATTTTGACAACTTATGACAATGAAAATTTATTTTTCATTGTATTTAAAATTACTGCAATGTGTGTTTCAAATTCTTTTGAATCAATTATCTCAATATCGTCTAATAAGCCCATTACAAAGCGACCTACGCCATCAAAAGAGCAAACTTCGGTATCTAATAACCAATCATTATTGGGTAATTTTTGAAGGTGTTTTGCTGCAAGTGGGAATTCTTCAATAAGTAAATTAGCGGAACGCAAACTAAGTTTTAGTTTTATTGGAAACAGTTCATCGCTGTTCATGCGAAATATATCAATGTAACCAGGTTTGTGATTTTCCTCAGATTTCCAATTTTCGAGTGACACATCCACTGAACCAATGCGAGAGACTTTGAAAAGTTTGTTTGTATTTTCGTGGGGGCAATAACACCATACTTGTACATAGTTGGTAGTGAAAGCGTAGGCTTCTACATAGCGGTCACGTATATCGTTGCCGTGTGCTGAAGAGTAATTACGGAGTGTTACAGTGCGTTTGTTTTCAATTGCTTCAACTAATAGTTGAACATTCCGACCATTTTTGCCACTTACAATGGTTTCGGCAAGTATGTTGTAGTTGTAAACTGTATAAAGTTTCTTTTTGAGGTTTTGTTTGAGTAGGTTGTTTTCATCTATATTCTCAATCGCAGATTTGAGAATGAAGGCTTCTTCTTCGGTAAAGTGAATTAGTGCACTTATATCCTTGAAATATGGCGAAGATTTATCGAGTTTTATGTAATTATCTAATTTCTTTATCACAAAACCAGCTTCACGGAACGTGTCGATATATCGATAAACAGAACGTTGAGATATTGCGAGTTTTGCTGCAATTTCATCAACGGCTAATGAATTATTTGCAGTAAGCATTTTCATTAAACGAAGCAATCTTTCGAGTTTTGGCTGGTCCATAACAAAAAGTTATTTTTAAAGACTATAATAATATCCCTGAATCTTTTTTGCCATTAGTTTTCGTCTTTCCAATAAAAACTCTTCATAATGCTTGTAATCCATTGTAACAATATTTTCAGGAATACTATTAGCAGCTAAGTTTTCAAGTAGCTTTTCTTGGTCGTTTATATTTCCATAAACATTTACTTTCGTTTCGCACTGGTTGAATACAATCCCAAAATAATCGCAGGGTGGTTTATTGCCAATTGCAATATTTGTTGTTGTGTCCAAATAAGTATAGTTCGCTATTTGGTTGTATTTCGCTTTATCCTTAATGCCATGAGCTTCCAAATGATCTTTCGGAAAGATATGATGTATATCACCCATAATTGTGATTAAGTCATATACTTTCGTGCCATTCATCAATAAAGAATTATCAGCACTATGAACTTGTGCAGCCAGAAAAGTATTAAAATAGGGGCTATTGATAGCCGAAGTTTCTAAATTCTGAACCAAACCAATTGACCAAAAGGTTTCTGAGAGTTCAGCTGCTTCAACTTCTTTGTAAAATTCAACAAAACCTCTTTCTGCAATTCTCCGAATATCTTTATCCATCGCCGATTCGGGCGAAGTAATATAACGACTTGTAAGGGTACTTAACACATACCATTTTGAAACATACCGTTTGATTTGTGTTCTCTCGATAGTTTGATCGGCATACAGTAACAAATATAGAGTATAAGCAAAGTTCAACGTCATCTGCGAATTAATCAAACGACTTGAAATAAATCCGGCTGACTTAATAGCTAATACGAAACTGGAAAACGAATACTCATTGATAAAATTAAAAACGCCCTGAGTTAGATTGGCGAAAGATTCTTCAGCTATTTCTTCTTTGTAATCACGGGTAACAAAATCACGACCACCCAACAGACTAACCAAATCTTTCATCTTACCTCTCCCAAACTTATGCATTAATGCTACACGAAGTATATCGCCATAATCGGGGTCGTAAATATCTCCAATATCATCCTTCAGCCACTTGATTTTTGGCGCAAAAGGTGAATTCATAAACTCTTTGTCTTTCGACATATCTGAATACCAATCGGGCTGAATAGCCAAATGCGAAAAATAATCAATCGCCTTACGCAACATATTACCACCATAAATGGTATTTGCTGCAATTTTGGACATGGCAAAGTCAGCCTGATTTAATTTTGCGCCCTGACTGTTTATGCGTATAAATATCTCTGTAACTTCATCAATTGTCAACTCTTTATCAAGTGTAATTACTCCAATCTGACGATTTCGAATATCAGTCAGTTTCATCAGGATTTTATTTAAATCGCTTCCATTTATTTCAGGATTCTTTTCGCAATACTCATTTACAAATTGCCAGAAATCAAATGTAGGTTTAAATATTTCCGAAATATCAGGTATCCATTTTTTATCTTTTAAAATGGCATTATCTTGAACCTTAAAAAATTCTTCATCTTCATTGGAAAGTGGATTGAAAGCTATTTTTATCCGTTTTTTTTCAAAGTCGGCAGTTAATACTTCGTGACCAACTATGGCAGTCATCAATGCTGTTGTGCGCTGTTGACCATCAATCATTATTTTTTTACCTTCGGACAGTGAACCGTCTTTTAAACGCATATTTGGACTTTGAGAAATAATCAAATAGCCAGTTGGATAGCCGGTGTATAATGAATCAATTAAATCTCTTACTTGCTTTGGTTTCCAAACAAACGGACGTTGTATTTCTGGTATTGCAATTTCGTTTGATTTAATCAAATTTAGTATTTGCTCAATGCTGACACTGGAGGATTGATACTTTTCTGCCATATATTATTGTTGCTAAATTTATTGTTAGTGATAATTTATATTTCAAAAAACTGAAAGAATGATTTAAGCGGTTTTTGACCATGTACCTGTTTGTATGGTGTACTTATATTAGTATCAAACATAATCCATATAATCATTTCGTTTGGATAAACTACAAAGTAAAATAAGCGATTATATACATTCTTGTATTCGTCAATACTTATTTCGGAAAAACAATCTCATTTTCTATAGCATCTTACTAATGAAGTGGATAAGATTTCACTTTAGTCTACTTGCTTTCTATCAGTAAATCTGATAATTTCATTGCCTGATAATTTTTAGTTTTCTTCTTTCATTTTTGCATTAGCTATATTGACTGCAAATGATAAAAATACATTTACTGCTTTTGTGAATTTGAATTGACTGCCTGATTTTATTAATAGATTTTTCCCAGTCCAAGTAGTAATAAATTTTTCAAAATCGGCAATTGTTGTTTTTTCGAGTATTTCCCATTTTGAAGATTGTTTTAAAAGGTCGAATGTATCAGAAATATCTAAACTACCGAATTCGACTGTATCTCTAAAATTTCTTCCGCTATAATCCAATTCTCGACACAAAACAGCAAGAAACAATACAAAATCTCTTGTTCTTGTTTCTTTTACTTCATCAGAAGTTAAATAAGCAAAATCAGCCTCAACCTTTAAATCGTAACCGTAAGAATTTTTAAAAAATGCAATGTATTCATCTTCCTGCTCTTTAATAACATCAAAGAAGTGAGAGGAAATTATAAATTTCCCATCTAACAAATTGCTTACAATTTTTTTATGTTCATTCGGATATTGCATATACTTTTACTTTTGGCATTTTTAATATTACATCTGAAAGTGCAATTTCAATTCTGTTTTCATGTAGATATTCAGCTTTTAGATCTTCTTCCAAAATCAGATTTGAAACAGTAAAGAATTTTGAAAGTGAGATGTCGTTTGTATGTTTTTGTAAAACATCAAAACACCACTGATAAAAATTCTCGCTTCCGTTTTCAGATAACAATAATTCTTTGAAATAGCTTGTATCAGGCATCCATTCTATTTCTTCTGTTTCTTCCAGATAAATAACTTCTGCATTAATAGGATTAAAGTGGTCAATATAAAATTCAGCAACAACACTAAAATTATTTGACATTACACTATTATTTTCTTTTTTCAACAAATCAGGCAAAGGAATAATGTAATTTACAGGTTGGTCTATATTTTCGATAAAATGATAAAAGCCACTTAAAATAAGCGAATCACTCTTTATTCTTTCAAGCAAGGGCAATAATTCTCTCGTTAATTTGCCTATGGTTTGATCTAATTCGGAATTGGCATTTACAACACAAGCATATAATTTTTCAAACTCTTTTTTTAGTCTAAATGTATTGACAGAAAATCGTTTCTCACTTGCATATCTTTGTAAATTTATAATTGATGCAATAATAGAACCAGGGTGTTCTTTGTTCAACACAGAATTTAGTGGAATAATATATTCGTCAATCCAATAAGTTGCTTTTTGTACTCTAATTGTAAGGTCGGCATTATTTTCAGCGTTTACTTTCAAAGATTCTGTATCTCTTAATAAACGATATGTTTGGCGTTGAATATCAATTAAAAATGATTCTATTTCATTTACAATATCTTGAATGTACAACGATATTTTATTTTCGTCTATTTCAGTTTGTAGATTTTTAAAATTTGTGATTATCGCATGATAACGATTTTTCAACGTTTCCGGCAAATCCAACACGAAATCATCAAAAATGAACTCTAAAAATGTAGAGTAATTGCCATTTATTTTATATTCACCTGATGATAATTGTCTGCAAAATTTAAAGTCAACTAATTTTGAAAGTGTAATTTTGCTTTCATTGGTAGTATTGTATTCATCAACAAGCGTTTGAAATCGATCCTGTTCAATGACAAAATCGGGCTTTCCTGTAAGAAAAGCCATTTGTACAAATTCATAATGTTGCACAAGAAATTTCAATATGTCTTTACCTGAAAGATTTAGGTTGCTCATTTAAATGCTGCTTGTTGTTCAACAAATTTTTTACATTTGAAAATATCTGTTCTAATTTTTACTACAATATCTTCTGTACTTTCAAATACGTCCTTACTCGGCTGCTGTTCTCTACCTTGTTTGGTTTTGATTGTTCTGGATTTTGATTGCAATAATTCTTCGTAATTTTCAGGAATAAACAGTTTTGTATTTGCGTGTATATGTTTTACAAGCAAATAGCTATTCAACCCAACAAAATCGTAATCAGGGAAAACAAGAAACTCATTTGCTGTGATTTTATTTACAACCGACTTACCAATACCACCGTATGTATGAATAAACACAAAATCATTTTTAATCACTTGCTCAGCAATCAAAAATGAATCTAAATTCTCAACGAAACAAATTTTATTGGCTGAAATATATTTTACTACTGTTGAAAATGTGCCGTAATTCTGTGTAAAATAGTTTAAATCCGTTTCTACTCCATTTATAAGTACATTTTGGGTTCCACGTATTAAAATAATATTTTGACTTTCTCTTTTTGCGGCTTTGGTATTTCTAAATGAATTTACATTGTCTATAGACGATTGTTGATTTTTAAATTCCTCTGGAAATTTTCCCTGATAATATTTATTTAAGGCATCTAAGTTTTTTACAGAATAACTACCTCCGCTTGTTTTTGCTTGCACGTATTCAATAAAACCACCATTTAACAACGTGGAAAAATCATTGGAATTTTTTATTGATTTTCCAATAGAGGAAGCACTTATCTTGCTCTCGCGTAAAAGTCGTTGAATAGTGTTTTTAAATGTTATGTTCTGCATTTTCTTTTCTATAAATTACAGGAAATGATTGTAATTCGCCAAAAATAATTTTGGGTTTTTGTTCCTTAATCATATAATATTTATCTATACCTTCTACCTTTCGAGGAGCTGCAAAAAGTGGTACAAAATTATGTTCTTTACAGAACGACACTAAATGCTTTACATTTTTTTGACCGATAGAATCCAATTCGTCAACGTAGATTATAATTTTGTTGTTATTTATCTGTTGAACCAAATCTTTTAATATATTCAAAAAAAGATACAATTTTAAAACGATATTAGTTCCTTTAGATTGAACTTGTTTAGATAAATCTATGTCTTCTTTCTCCCCTGTAACTTTGGTGATTTCAACATTGATAGAAAATAAATCTTCAATGGAAATTGATTTTCCTTTGTGTTCCAAAAGTTGTTTTTCCAATGCTTTTTTACTTTCCAAATAGGAGTTGTCAAAATCTAAACCATCTGAAAATTTGAGTTTTGAGATACTGTTTAAATCCTTTATCAACTCTTCATTATCATCGATTTTGACTTTTACTTCTTGTATGTTTGAAATTGGATAGTTGGCTAAATTGCGATTGTAATTATGATAAACAAATGTTTTGAAATCGTTATATTTTTGGAGAAAATTTGCAGTAGGATTGCCAATTTCAATGGAAAGAGAGTTTAATAAAGCATCAAGTGTTCTTTGTGAATCAGGTAAATTTCGTAGTTCCTCGTCCACTTCTTTAATGAAATCCTTAATGTTATTTATGTCGCTATCCAATGTTCTACAAATGCTGTCTTTTAGTTTTTGTCTTCGTGCTTTCAGACATTCATCACCCACGGCAAGAGCATTAAACATTTTAGTATACTCGTCGTAAATTTTCTCAAATGGTCTTTCTAAGATTTCTTCTATTTCGTAAATATCATTGTTACCAAAATAAAAATATTGCTTTTTGTAATCGGTTAAATCACTTTCGTGTTTTGCTTTTTCTGCTTTCTTACCGTCAAATAGTTTTTTTGCTGTTTCAATTTCAGCGTCTTCATTCTCAAGTTTTTTGATAATTGCAGGTATTGTTATTTCTTCCAATTCTTGAATATCAGCTTCTATTTGATTTTTTTGAACAAGCAAATTAGGCTTGTTTTTAATTTTATTAATCAATAAGGATTTTTCGGAAATTTGACTCCTTAGGTTCGTTAATTGGTCTTGTAATGCATTTCTATTTTTAATTGCATCCAGCAATAATCTTTTCTCATTTAGGTCTTTATTTTTTAATTCAACTTTTTCTTTTAGTTCATTTATGGTTAGAGGCGTTTTTATTGTAACCTGATTTACATCAATTTTACCATCGAAAAAAGTCATTGGAAAATCAGCTTTTGTAATTTTCTTTACAATATTGGATTTATCAAGGTTTGCAATATTGCTATGTAAATAAGAATAAACTTGTTTTGTGATTTCGGGATCATCGGAAATATGCTGATACAATAAATTGTCAAATTCGGATATTGAATTATCAATTGCGTTTATTTCAGCTTCTAATTCTGTGATTTGCTTTTCTACTTGTTGAGACGTAAAGCTACTTCTTTCTAACTGAGTAATCTGAGCTTCAAGTTCTTGCCTTTTCTTATCTATTATTTCTACTTCTGATAATAATCCCTGAAATAAAATATCTTCCTTAGTTGGTTCGTAATTTTCGACTTCTTTTAATAGTTCCCAAAGTCTGGGACTTTTTTCAAGTTTTGTTTTATTATTCGTATCTTCTTCTATCCCAATCTCAATTTTATTTAATTTGAGATTGCTTTCTGCTGTTGCTTTTTCTCCAATTAACTTATCTCGTATAGCTTTAAACGTTTTATTTATTTTAGTGTCGAGACTGTTTATTTCTTGTGACAAAACACTGTTTTCATCTATTTTATCTGACAACTCTTTTGCAATTTCATTATACTTGCTAAAAAAAGTATGTTTTAGCTTTCCTAAAACAGTTTCTTTTGCAATAAAATCATCATTTAAATGCTTCAGCATTTCAAAATCATGCCTGACAGAATGAAGTTTATTCAAATGGGTTTTCTTACGCTCAAAATCACCTATTTTTTCTAATTTATCATTAGAAAAAATCGAAAGTGGCTCGTTTTGTTTGTTGTCTGCAACAAGTAATGCATTTTTAAAAGATTTTTCTGTGATATCACTTGTTTTGATAAGGTGTTTATAAATTTCAGTAAAACTATTCGATAATGACTTTCCTTTTCTTTTTACTTTGCTGTTGATTAAAACAACAGGATTTTTATTTTTATCGGAATTATAAATCAAATTATAAAGGTCATCGCTTTTAAGTTGTATTGGTGCATCGGTCGGATTATCATTTGTAAGTTCTTGCAAAGCAGTTTCCCACTTCTTTGGTTTGAAACCACCATTAAGCAATTTTTCAACAAAAAAATCCTCCTTATATTCACCACTAATTTTATAATATTCAAGCGTATTTTCAGGTGTTGCTTTTACCAGAATACAATAATAACCATTGCTGAAAATCTCAAAAATAATGAAACTGTAAATACTCGTTCCACCAAAATAATGTTTCATTGATTCTGATAACTTGCGGTTGTCTTCAAAACGCATTTGCTCTTTATCGACAATATATAAGAAATTAAGTGTATTCAAAAAAGAACTTTTTCCTACATTATTTTCTGCAGCAAGTTGTATGCTATTACTATCACCAATACTAATAGAAGCTTTGGCATACAATTCGGAATTTATAACCACTATTCTGTTTAGCATATTATCAAATTATTTTTCTGCAAGATTATTACTATATTTTGACAACTTATGACAATCAATCTCTTTTGCAGAATTATATTTCCACCGCCGAAGTAACAACACCAAAGTTTGCTCCTATGGCTTCAAAATGTTTGCGACCGCATTTGATTTTGTCAGCTTCGGAGTTGCGGAGCTTTTCAAAGTCTTTTGTGCCTTTTGTTTCACGAACTAAGTATATTGTGTTGTCGTCGTGCTTTACTATTGCCCAATCGGGGTTGTATGTGCCAATGGGTGTTTCTATTTTGAAGAATGAAGGTAGTTTTACAAACAGCTTTATATCTTCTCTTTGGTCTAATGATTCTGCAAATTTACGTTCAATTTCACTATCGTAAATAATACTGTCGTAGACTGAATTATTTACTTTTAATGACTGCTCGAAATAGTCTTTCAACTCTTCATCTCTGAATAGTTGCATACTCCATTCGGTTTGCCCTGCTGTCAGTTTTTCATACTTGATACCGTCAATCATTAAGCGGTGTAATTCCCGATTGAGAATTGAAGCGACTGCATCCATAAACTTTTGAGGGTTAACGGCAAATTCTTTCAGGCGGTTACAGGCTGAAAGAATTTTGACCAAGGTACTTCTTGTCAGCTCGGTTTCTTTTTGGAGGTATGCAAGAATATCGGGCAGAATGCCTGTATATTCTAATTTGATTTCATTTGCTTTTGTGTTGGTGGTTGTGATTCCCTTTTTCTCCACTCCAATAATATCTTCACGGTACGACACTTTTACCGGATCTATTCTTTCCATTTCGGAAATTGATTTTGTTGCGTTAGCAATTAAATCATCGGTTGAATAATCTACATGGTACGTTGTGCGGTGTTTGATTTTATTCCAAAGGGTTTCAAATTCGGGGTCAAGAAAGATTTGCTTGTTGATTTTTAGTCGTTTCGGCTCTTCGTCTTTCTTAATGTGTCGTTCTAATTGATAAGACTGTAATACATTGATAATTTCCGATTCTTTATCGGCAAATTCTTCAGACAAGCCCAATGAAAAGCCTTCTTTAGAAGGATTGAATGAGGATTGTATTTTGCCGTTTTTGTCAACAAAACCTTTGGTTTGAATTTCTGCCCATAAGTTAGCACTTGCCACCCTGCCTAATGGTTTTTCTTCCTCTCCATCAGTTACCGTTAGTTTTGCAAAAGCGATTTGTGGTACTTTGCCAAAAGTAACACCACATTCTTCTTCGTATTCTTTCTGCAAGCCGCTTGCAAAGTCGGCATAACTTTCACGAGCAATAACAGTTAGTTTATTAATGTTATCGTCTTTTACACGTTCACCATCTTTATTGACAGGTAAGCGTAAACCACGACCAAGAGTTTGCCTCCGTTCGTTGGCACTGCCTACCTCACGTAAAACACAAATCTGAAATACATTTGGATTATCCCAACCTTCACGAAGTGCAGAGTGGGAGAAAATGAATTTCAATGGCTCGTCCATTGAAAGAAGTTGTTCTTTGTTACGCATAATTTTTGCGTAAGTATCATCGTCGGCTTGTGTGCTGCCGTTGGTATCTTTATAAACGCCTTTTTTATCGGCTGAGAAATATCCATCGTGGCATTTTTCCACAGGAAAAATATCTAACTCTTTGTATTGAGGAAGCTGGATTAATTCAGCGTAATGTCTTTCAAATTCATCAGCATATTTGCCTTTGGCTGGTTTTCCATCCGTATCGTAGATACGGTAATTGGAAACCTTATCGACAAAGAAAAGACTTAAAACTTTGATTCCACGCCCTTTCAACTGCAACTCTTTATCCAAGTGTTTTTTGATTGTGTTTTTAATTTGAACATCAATCAAATCTTCGGTAATACCTCCACGCTCCTGACCTAAATACAAACGACCAGAAGTGAAATCAATAAATTCATTGCTTGGTTCGCAACTAATATCCAATACCTCAAAGCCGTTCTGATAGGCTGAACGCTCGTTGGATAGCACATATAAATCTGCATTTTGTTTTACCCAAAAATCCTTTTCTTTTACATCACCTTTACCCTGTACCTGAATACGAATTTTGGCTTTAATACCGCTTGTGTTATCAACCTGCAATAGTTTGATAAAAGCATCGTTTTGAGCGTTTGAGCCTGTAACCGAAGCGACAACGATTTGTTTTACAAGTCGTTGTTCGTAAGCTCTGATTGGGTCTAATTTGTAAATAAGGTTGTAGAGATTTTTATGTGTAGCAGAAAAACGGAAAATACAAATTGGGTTTAGCGATTTGATTGCATCCTGTGCTTTAGGTGTGTTATCCACCTTTTGAGGTTCGTCAATGATTATAAACGGACGAACAGCATTGATAAACTCACGAGGACTAAAGCCGTTGAGTTGATTGCGCTCCTGATTAAAGATATTGGTGTCTTTGTTGAAGGCATCGATATTGATAATCATTATTTGCAATTGGTTACTTGTGGCGAACTGCCGTAGGCGGTTTGCTTTTTTGCTATCGTACACAAAATGTTCGAACTCTATGTTGTTGTACAAAGCCTTAAAGTGGTCGGCAGTGATTTCAATGTTTTTTAATGCACCCTCACGGATTGCCACACTTGGCACAACAATAATGAATTTTTTGAAACCGTATTTCTGGCTTAATTCAAAAATGGTACTCAGGTAAACGTAAGTTTTACCCGTACCGGTTTCCATTTCGACCGAAAAGTTTAAGCCGTTTTTCTCAAATTCAGCTACGGAAATGGGGTCAATATCGTTACGTTCCTGAATGTCGTGCAGGTTTTTCAGCATTGATTCAGCACTAACCACAAGGTTATTGCCAATGCCTAATTCGGATTGAAAGAGACTTCCCTGACCTTCGGTAATGTTGTCATTTATTTCAATGGAATAATCGCCCTTATGTAACTTCTGCCCATCGAACAAATCAACAAAGCTGCTGACTGCTTGAAGTTGATATTCCTGTGAACTGTCAAATTTAAGTTTCATACGAAAGTAATTGTTTTTTTAAGGACGTATGGAACTCGCATAGCAAATGTGTCATAACTTATAGAGTTTGTGAAATATGCTCGTTTCATCATCCCTTTATACAGTTCTAAAGTTTACAACTCCTTTGCTTTTCATTATCTGAACGGCATTGGTTTTGAGTGAATCAGCATTAACGCCTGTAAAGGCTTCGTCTAAGCAGATAACGCGTGTTGGCTGCATTTCGGCCATTGCTTTAATACAATCGTGCGACAATTCTTTTTCGAGGCAGATAAGCAATTGCCCACCTGCAATGCTGAAAACTGTTTTTTCGGCAAGGGTAAGTTTTTCGATTGGCGTGGTGAGTTCAAAGCCCGATTTTAGCAACAACTCATAAAGGATAGACTCTTGGGCTGCTTCGGGTGAGATATGGTCGATATGGTCAAATAAGCGTTGCTGAATTGCTTCTGGTTCTTTTTCCAAGGTTGCATCCCATATTTTGAAGTTGGAATGGTCGAGTTTGAAAACCTTGAAACCAATGTCAGTTGAGGAGTTGTTTGTTGTCGGTTCTTCAAATGAAATCTCACCTGCTTTTTTAGCAGACGCAGCTTGCTGCGCCTCTACCAATTTTGCTGATACACGGCGGATTCGTTCTTTGCTGATTTCAGCAATATTTTTATAACCAGCTTTGTAGGCTTCGCTTTTTTCCTCCGTTGGTTCGGGTATTTGAACACAGATAAATTTACGGTTACCTCCGTCTTCTTTATTTAGTTCCATTACTGCGTGAGCGGTAGTTGCTGAACCTGCAAAGAAATCAAGAATAATATCATTCGAGGTTGAGCCTATTTTAGTTATTCTTGAAAGCAATCTTGACGGTTTAGGTGAATCGAAATATTGCTTCCCATCAAACAATTTACGGCATTCCTGAGTTGCCTCTTGATTGTGTCCAACATCTTTGTGAAACCAAATTGTTAGAGGGGTAATACCCTCCTTAACCTCACTTAAAAATCTTTTTAAGCGAGGGACGTTTTCGCCTTTTTCCCCAAACCATACTCGATTGTTATCTATTAACTCATTAAACTTTTCTTTTGAAAATCTCCAACAAATACCCGCTGGAGGATTTACTTTTCTACCTGAAGGGGTTATAATTTCATAATCATATTGTGCATTATACGTTTTTACGGTCATATCGCCAGAAACCCAAACTCCTCTTTCATCATTATCTGGATTTTTGTATCTATCTAACGTTTCTTGGGAACGATCTAACAATATTGGTCTCCATATTTCTTTAGCTTTAGAAAAAACCAGAATATGATCATGATTATCACTAAACCATTTGGCGTCATTTGAAGGTGCAAATTTCTTTTCCCAAATAACATTCGCAACAAAATTTTCTTCTCCAAAAATTTCATTGCAAATTTTCTTTAGATTATCAACCTCATTATCATCAATTGAAATAAAAATTATTCCATCTTCTTTCAATAAATTTTTAGCTAAAAACAGACGAGGATACATCATATTCATCCATTTACTATGAAAGCGTCCATCAGTATCCGTATTTGTGCCAAATTTTCGTCCTTCACTATCAACCTGACCTGTGTATTCTAAATAAGTATTTAAGTTTTCGGCATAATTATCAGGATAGATAAAATCATTACCAGTATTGTATGGTGGGTCAATGTAAATCATTTTTACTTTTGCCAAGTAGCTTTTTTGGAGTAGTTTTAGCACTTCCAAATTGTCACCCTCAATAAACAGATTTTCGGTAGTGTCAAAATCAATGCTTTCATCTCGTGCTGGAACAAGTGTGGCAATACTTGGCTGCTGAATGGTTTTAAAACAGTCGGCTTTGCCCGGCCAGTTCATGCCGTAGCGTTCTTTGCCTGTGTCAACGGCTTCGCCCAATGTGAGTTTTAATTTATCCCAATCTATTTTCAATCCCTCAGTAAATACTTCAGGAAAAAGTTGTTTGAAATTCAGTAATTGTTCCTCTGTAATGTTCATTGAGGTAAGGGGTTGTTTATCTATTTTTGCCATGTTTTATTATTTCACCCAAGTCTGTTATTAACATAAATATTGTTATAATGTAGCCTATTTTGATAATCTTTAGTACCAAATAAGGAAAAGGATATTATCTTTGCGCCAGCTCAGTAACCAAGTTGAATAAACTGTAAGCGTTAAAGGAGTTGAGAAGCCGTTTAGTAACCCTAAGCGGTTTTGGTCTTTATATAAGCCTCGTACTCTTTTATTTTTTTCTTTCTTTGATGATCTTTCTCAATGAAAAAGGCTGTCCAAAACAAAAGATAATCTTTTCTTTTAGTAAGCACGACAATATACCCTTCCGCTTCATTGAATATGTGAATTCTATCATCCCTACCAATTTTTTTCTCCCAAACCAACAGTTCATCGTGAGGAACTGATTCAACACAAAATTTAGGGAATCTAATTCTTTCCATCCTTCTCATGTCAGGAGTACGATTCGCTTCATCCTCACCTTCGTGGGTAATGTGGTAAAATGTACGGTGAATGCCATCAACCAGTGGAAACTTTTGAGCTGAAACTCTTGTACCTTGGAAGTACGGCTGCGATTTGATAAAATGACTTTCAAAAATGGCATAAACAGCATTAAAAAAGTCTGTAAAATTTCCGTTATAGTCTTCGAGATACAGCAAGTCAGGAAAAACAAGTGGCTCTACTGTACTCATAATTTCAGATATTTAGAGGATTGCCAAATAAAGATATTAAATTTTTTCTCTTTCACTAAGGTAGATCTCACCAATGAATATCTTGAACGGTGTTTTATGTATTCTACTAATTCCGTTTTAGCAACACTTGAAGTCAGCCCCCTATTAATGTACGAAACAGCACCCGTAAATAAATCTGCAAGTTGAATAAGCTCAACTTCGTGGGAACGGACTTGTTGCACTTTTTTGATAATTTCTTTCGCAAAATCATACTTATCATTCCGCAATACTTCTTCTAATTTGTGTACTTTCTCGCGGCTTTTGGTGTCTTTTATATCAATGTAAATGTTGTGAGCGTATTCAGGATTTAGAATTACTTTTAGCATATTGAAATACATCTTGTAATAAAATGTGTCGTGCGTATGACCATACGCTTCATAGTCTAAATCTGGTTTATTAGGTACAATTAAAACTCTGAAACTTAAATCGTCATCGTCGAAAAAGAAGTCGATTATTTCTTTGTAAAAGGCTATTTGACTTTTAGAAACCTTGTTCCATTTAATTTCGTAAAACGTTCTGTTTTCTTTTGGGTCTTTTTTATGTTTCGGAACAAGATTGTATTTTTTCTTTATTTCGGAAATCCGAACAAATATTTCATCCTTTTTAGCAGCAGGACAATATACAGCACCAAATGCCATGATTGATTCTTTGTCATTAAGCAAATGACAACTCTCGTCGCAATATATGTTTATTAGCTCTTTCATTTTAATATACTAATTTCCATTTTATTGTAAATAAAACCTGTTCAATAAGTCAGTCTTTGTTGATTTCAATATCTTTGGACGCACCATCGTATTAACGATAAGCCGAATCTCTTTCGTTTTCTAATTTGTTACGTTCCTTTTCAAATTTCAGTTAGATTGTAGGCATAACATTTGGCATGATATGGAGTTAATTGCATTTTTACAGGACTAATTTATCAAAACTGAATAGTATTGTTTTGAATCTAAAGAATAAAAAGCAAATTTAGGGAAAATTATGGAGTATAAAAAGACAATAGAGCAAACTAATCTAAAAAAACACTTAACTGATTTAATAAAACTGACAACATGAAAATTTGCAAAGTCTGCAAAAGCTGCAACCTTTGCAAAAGTTTTACTTTTTGACCTTCTGATAAAAGCCAGTTTTGGGTTTATCAAAAAGCGTTGATACAGAGTTGTTGAGGAAATCATCGACTGACCTTACAGACAAGCCCAATCTTTTGCCTATTTCAATTGCATCTTTACGTTGGAATTCTTCCGGCAACTGCTCAAGTAGCCGCTTTTTGTTATTAGGCATTTTATATCGAGCAGGTTCTTTGGTTTCTTCCAAATTATTGAACATGAGAAGGCTGTGTTGCAAATAGACCTCAGACAGCATGAGGGCTGTTTGAAAGTCCTCGTCAATGCAGGTCACGTCTTTTGCGCAATCACCATTTTCGAATTTGCGTAATGCTGAAAAAATCATACAAAAACGGTAGAGAATCAATCCCAAACGAAAGACTACACTTGCAGCGTCTTCGCCTGTGAAAATGACAACACTTTTGAGCCTTTCGATAAATGTCAGGTTTAATTTAGCCCATTGGGATTGAGTTAAATATACTTCTGTTGGAAATTGACTCAAAAAATCGACAATGTTCAGAACATGTTTTGATAATTCTTCGAAATGGTCGTTGTACACAATGCCGCCAGGCTTCGGCGATGGGTCTTGCCATTCAATTTCATTTTTGAAGGCATAGAATAGGAAACGACTAAACAAACCATCTTCGGACGAAGCAATTAGTTTTGGCACCTGAGAGGGTGTGCCTGATAAGGCAACAGCCAATTGTGGGTGCTTGATTTCTAAAAGCTCTCTGTTTGTTTTACGAGCTGCTGAAATCTTTTCGTGATGAAAGGCGGCTCTCATGATGTGGGAGTAGTTGCCCCAATCTTGTTTGTTTGCACCGCTCATGGCGTCTGCTTCTGTTTCACAGATAATACCTTTCCCTTCGTTGTCTTGTAAAACCTGCATCATCATAGCTTGACTACAGTCGGCAGGTATGAAAAGCATTTTAAAAGCAGGCTCGATAGGTTTCTCGGGAGCCGGCTCACCATTCTTTCGTTTAGTCATTGTGTGCTTGTAATCAACCATTTCGATATCGAATAAGTCTTTGGCTCTTTTACTTGTTTCTACCAATCTTTCATGGACTTTATCACCCAATCTTTTGGCGTTTTTGAGAACGCCTTTGCCACTTGCTGCCGGAGCAATAATAAACGAAAACAAATGAGGGGAAACACGCTCTTGATGATAAACCCCATAAACATCGGGTAAACAACCACTGATAATACACAACGCACTTGTAATAAATACATCTCTTTTGCGAGCATCTGACTCAAAAGCACTGGCACCTTCCTTGAATAATTTAGGCATTAAATTAATTGCAGCGATTGGTATTGTGGGGGTCGTTTTTAAGTAGTCTTCAGATGTGTCTTCTGAATTTTCTTTATTTTGCAAAACTGCGGACTTTGCAGAGTTTGCAAACTTTGCATCTTTTGCAAAGTCTTGTAAATTATTTGCGTATGCGCTTTTGATTGTTTTGGATGCTTCGGACTCTTCCATCTGGTAGTTTTGAAGGATAAAAGTTTCTGCTATTTCTAACGGAATACCTCTTCGATTGCAATTGCAAGCGAGTTGGTGAATGAAGTTATTTCGATAACCCTCAACGAAAGTGGCTTTCTTTTCAGTGAATAATACACAGCTGCGGAATGCGTCGTAATGTTCGAAGGGTGTTGTAGCGGCATTATTTATGCGGCTACTTTCCTCTTTTTGAGGCAGAGAAGCTGCCGGAACGGGTGCTTCGATTCTCTCCAATTGGATATTCACTTTGAATGTTTCTGCGTTCGGATTGTGGAAACAATCGGGATCGTGAGAAACAAAACAGAGGCGTGAAACGTCTTTGCCTGAGGGGTCAACGGTGAGTTGTAAGGCGTTTTCGTAGTACGAAACGACTTGACTCATTGCAGTGCGGTGGAGTTCGAGAGAAGAGTCCACAGGCACGATTATTTTCAGACCGTTTGCACTTGGGCTGACAAAGGCAGCGTAAGTGAAAGAGATTTCTTTGACCGTTTCTTTTGCCTTTAGAAGGTCATCGGGAGAAAGTTTGTCTAAGTCGAGCACCAAGAAACCACTGTAAGAGGTTATCAGGTCAGCTTTCCGACCATTGGTGAAAGTGCCTGAAGGTGTGAACCCGGGCAGATTCTTTTTTAGTCCATCGGCTTGCTTTTTCATCCCTGTTCTTAGAATTTCTCTGTAAACTGAGATTTGCTGCTTGTAGCAATCGGATTTAATGTCATTGATAACGGCGTCGATGTGTTTCTCCCCATCATATACACAAACATTATCAAATAAGGATATGTAAGATTTCATATTCTAATAATTTACAGGGTCATGCTCACTTCGTTGATTTGAATGCTTTGCGATAGTTGCTATCCAAAAGCGCTTGCACATCGCTTTTGCGGTAATAGATTTTACTACCCACTTGCGAAAATGAGATAATACCCTCGTCGCGCCACGACTGTGCGGTGCGCTTGCTGATATTCATGAACTCTATAAATTGTTGATTGTCGAGGAATTCACTTCCAGGATCGGCTTTGCCATTTAAGACAGCAGTTTTAACTTCTTCAAGTTTTCCTAATAGCTCCTTGAACTGTTCGGAAGGGAGGATGATAACGTCCATATTCTTTTGCGTTTTAAATTTATTCTGCAAAAGAATCGGTTGTTATAGCGCCTTATCAGATCGGTGGGAAAAGACCTTATAAAACGGGATAATTGAAGAATTTTTATGAAAGGGGGTTGTTTTTTATGTATTGTAATGCCTTCTTTTTAAATTCGTCAACTGTTTTTGACCAATCTAATTTAGAATTAATCTCCAACTGAATATTTTCAGCAATAACTTTACATAATTTATCAATTCCTATATTAGGGACTAAACTCTTTTCTTGCAATGCTTCGACTACGCCACGCAAAGCACTTTTCTTTCGCAAACTGAGAGCAAATACACCGTCTTGTGTTACACACAAATCCTCAAGCATAGTCAAAATGTAATCTTGATTTTTTAACGTGATATTACTATCGGTAGTACCAGTATTAATTGTTTTTATTGCTTTGATTGGATTTAGCATAACATTAATACTATTCGGAATAATACTGGTCTCCTTCACATAATCGGCTTCAATTATTAGAAAATCTTTGAAAAGATTGGAATATTTATGATTATTGCGATATCGTTTGTTTTTACCATAGTGTTCCTCCTCATGCATTTTCAGCCTGAGCTCTCTTTGCTTTAACTCTTTAATTCGGCTTTGCAAATAAAGAATTTTATTCGTAGGCTCAGCGTCATCCAAAATTTCTTGTAATCTATTCAGAGCAACTAAAAAACAATGGGAAATAGCTTCTTTTTGGTTTTGAAAATGAAGATCCATTGGAAGACTATAATTATGAAATTCTTTCATGAAAACTTGAGTGGATTTATCCAATTGATTATAAACATCTTTATCGGGAACCAAGTTGTTCATTATGAAGAAAATTTCATAAAAGCCATTATTTTCAAAAATAATTTGTCGCTTGTTTCCGAAAATCTCACAATAAACAACAACTATTTCCCACAATACATCATGGATTACTCTTGCTTCAATTATATTATTTGACTGATTTTCAATATTATTATTAAAAAATGAATTAACAATAAACATGGGTTTCAGAAGGTAATTATTTGTTTTACTAAATGTATGAAAGGTAGATTTATTCTCCAATTCATTAAACTTATACCTATAGGTTTCAAAGGTGTCACGCAAATATTTCTTTATATCTGATTTGGGTGTATCACCATTATAACAAAAAGAATTAATCTCATCAATTATAGTATCCACTTTAAAATCGGCTTCTTCTAAAATTTGTTCTAAAATCAAATCCCAATCCTCTTCTTCCACATTTTCAAAAATTGATTTTCCATTTAAAACTTTTTCATACCAAAATAACAATTTATCTAACGTGTAAAACAAGGTATATTCGTTACTAAATAAATAGACCGGCTTTTCATTAAGTAAATCTAATAACGGTTGTATATTTTTGGGGATGATCTTAATATAAGTTTGGTTATTTTCATTTTTAAATTCATTAAATGAAAATAACAATTCATTTTTATCAAATTTTGAAAAGTCAAAATTTGATAAAACATGTAATTCTTTTAAAATAGAAATTAATTCAATCACAGAAGGATTTTCTAAATTGAAAAGACTCTCTGTGAGGTGATATTCTTTTTTAATAAATTCAAAAGGATTCTCAATGAATTTGCAATGTTCTTGAATATTTTTAATCAATACTAATCTTTCATATGACACAATATTTAACAAACTTTGAGTTTGCCATTCTCGAATTTTATAATAATCTTCACTTGTTATATTATAATATTCTTTGAAATTAGAAAAATATTCACAAATTTGACCTGAAATAAATTGGTCGAAGCTGTAGGGTGGTATTTCTTCTTTGAAATTAATAATCAATTCTAAAACCAACGAATTTAATTGGCCCAAATAGATTGAATTAATTAGTTCATCGGATTCATTCAAATTAAGCAAATAAGAGCGATTAGCGAAAAGATCCAAAAGCCATTCCTTGTTATTTGAATTCCTTATATAATATGGATGTTTGTCTTCCTCTATTCGTTTATCAATACTTGCTACTACTGATACTAAATAACTAAGACCATCGAAATGATTCAGGTCTTTTGTTGCTGCTAAAACGACAGAGCTATATTCACATTGTGCTTTATCATAAGCAATTTGGTAAAGTTTATTAAAATGACTTTTTAATGAATTACTTATAGGTTTAAACATGATATATGGTTCATTTATTCATTACTCATTAAAAATATCCATTGCTTTGTCGAGTTCCGAACTCACTATTTTGGCGTAAATCTGCGTTTCGCTGATGTCTGCATGTCCTAAAAGCTTTGACACCTTATCTATACTTATACCCTTTCGTAAAGCGCGTGTTGCGAACGTATGACGGCTGATGTGCGAACTGACTGGTTTATTAATCCCTTTTTTTTCTGCAATTGTCTTCAAATTTTTATTGTAGTAGGCTGTTGCTCTACTGATTGCAGTATCGAGTGCCCGCAAATCACTTGTATCAAGATTCTCGGGCAACAACCCAAATATAAAACCATCTGGAACAACCACCGCAGGTTTGTATTTGTTGATAATAGCCAACCCCTTATTGGGCACCTTAATCGACATTTGGTTATCTGTCTTTTTGGTGGTGAAATGGATGTAATGACCATCAAAATCTTTCCATCGCAACTGCAACAAGTCGGAAACACGTAACCCGCCTGAATAGGCCGCAAACACAAACATATCGCGGTGACGCTCCATCTTGGTGCCGGCTGTTGCTTCGAATGCCTCAATAAGCGTTAATTCGTCCTCAGTCAAATATGTGCGCTCTGTCTTTTCGAGCTTTATCTTGTATTTGTTGAATGGGTTGATTTGATGTTCAATCAAATCTTTGCCATAGGCATCGTTAAACAGCTTGCGAAAGAACTTGAAATCTTTGGCAACTGTGTTGGTGCAATTGCTTAATTCACTTTTTAGATAGTCTTCGTACTTTTCCAAGAACTCCACAGTAATATCTTGAAATGATAGATTTCTGTTACCTGCATAGGTTTTCAGCTTCTCCATCACGGACTTGTTTTTGTCGTGCGTTCCAATTCTGCCGTCTTTTAAATAGTCTGCAATAACTTGGTCTGCAAAAGTAAAAAAATCTGTTGGTTTTTTACCATAAACTTTGTCACGAAGTTGACGTGTCGTAAGCGATTTTTGTATAGTTTCGTGCTCAAATACTTGTTCTTGGGTTTCATTGAACTTATTGGTAAGGAAAGAATTCAGGCGTTTACTGTTCGGATGCTTCGGTTTTACGCAGTTTTTCTTGAAATCCCACTGATCTTCGGGCAGTTTTATGCCTGTCGAAACATAGCTAACTTTTCTGTCTTTTATGATGCGAAAGTTGATTGGTGCTTCACCATCTTTATTCATCTTGTCTTTTCTGTAAACCACTGATATTGTTGCCATTACACTTCGTATTTGTATATGCAAATATACAAAATATTATTGAATTGGGGTAAACATTCGGGTAAACATTTGCATCATTTTGATGCTTTTTTGTGCATTATTTCGCGTTGAGAAGTAGAAGAAAAGCCCTATTTATGGGGGTTTTGGTGCAAAAAGAGGTAAAATAAGGAGAAGTTGGGAGTCCCAGGCGGATCACATTTACAAAACGCTTAATCATGAAAAGATTAAGCGTTTTTCTTTTTTAGAATACATCCTACATTAAACCTTTTTTATAGGAATTAATCAAAAAGAATTAGTTTTTCCGAAAAGAATTAATATTTTTGTAACAGATGATGCAATTTAAGCGAACTAACTCACCCTCTTGAATGAAGGAAGTCTTACTTGTTTCGATTTCAGGTTACTTCGATTCGTTAGCCGAAATTCCCTACATGTTCAAAAAAGCAGGGTGTACGGTTGATGTGTTTTGCGGCGAAGAATCGTGGTTGCGGACAAATTTATTCCACGACAACTGGATTGATGTAGAGGGAACACACGACGACTTTGTAAACAAGCTATTCAATTACGTTGACGGACACAACTTTGTATACGACTGGATTCTGCTGCTCGACGATGCGACTGTGAAGGCCGTGAATGACCGTGTCACTTCTGAAGAGCAATTCAAAAGATACCTTCCACTGATCAAAATAGAGAACAGGATGCTGCTCTCTTCCAAACTCGGGCTTTCTATCCTTTGTGAAAAATACGACATTGTCACTCCCCGATTTCTCAATTACTCTGAGATAAGTGGAATCGATGAGATTTACACCAAACTGGAGTTTCCTGTGTTGCTGAAAGAGGATTTCAGTTGCGGTGGCATTGGCATTCAGTTTTGTGAAACCAAAGAGACGCTCTCGGAATGCCTCGACAAGGTTGCGGTGAAAGAGAATTTGGTGGTTCAGGAGTTTATCACTGGAGAAGATGTAGGTTTGGAGGCGCTTTATCACGAGGGGAAACTGGTGATGTACAACGCTGGCGAGATTCTTACCTATATGTACAACCGCTTTTCGTTTACCACCCGTCGGAACTACTACCAAAACATTCAAATCGAGGAGATTCTGACCCAAATGGGTGAATCATTCGGACTAAATGGATTTGCAAGCATACAATTTATTTACCACAAAGAGCGCAACAAATATTATCTGGTGGAGGTGGATTGCAGGACAAACCTGTGGATGCCGTACTCAAGATTTACGAACCGTAACTTCACCGACGGAATACGTCACATACTCTACGGCACACCGATAAAACCGATATCGAAACCGATGGGCTACAAAACGGAAGTGACGATATTCGACCGCGATATACGCCGATGCATCAAACACCGCGACTACAAAGGGTTGCTTCAATGGACTTTCAACTACAAAGGATGTTGGAAATTTATCCCATTCTACGATTGGAAACTCTTCAAACGCATTATGAAGAAGCAGATCAATGACCTCTTGCATAAAATGGCATAAAACACTATAAATTGGAAAGAGATTGCACAACGATAAAAGACGTGCAATCTCTTTTTTTTGTTTTATGACCAAAATTTTTATCCCACCTCAAAAAATATTTGAGAAAATGTTTTTGTAATATAAATACTTTATCTAAATTTGCAAACAAGAAATGGATAACCAAGTGTTCAGCGGTTTTAAGCAATTGAATCGATTTCAGAAACAGAACGAAAAGGTTATACCTCAAAGCTCCTCAATTTAAACACCTTACAGAATTAGTCGGAACGACGAACGCAGACCTCAGATAGAGACTGACGGTGCTCGTGCGACCAATTAAAGCGTCGAAAGCGATGCGTGGGTAAGGCCGTTTTTACAGTTCAACTGTCGGAACACATAGTATGATGCTCGGAAGGCCAACGATTTGGCTCGGAAGAGAATTGACAAGCTTCGGAAGCAATATGTCAAGCTTCGGAAGCAATCTGTCAAGCCTCGGAAGACATCTGTCGGGTCTCGGAAGGAAACTGACGAACCTCGGAAGGAAACTGTCGGACTTCGGAAGCATTCTGTCAAGGCTCGGAAGCAATCTGACGATGTTCGGAACGGGAGTGATGATTTTTAGGATAACCATTATTAATCAAAAACAATAGACATTATGACATCAAAACAGGAATCAAAATTTAAAATGTACTTAGCTTTACGATTGGTATGCAATGCAAACAGCGCAATCACCGCTACACTGCCTAACTTCGAAGAGTTTTTCACCAACCTCAACAACTCGATATCGACCATCGAAGAGAATAGCGAGTTGCAGCAGCACTTCTCGGGCGGAGTGGCTGAGGGCAAACGTCAGACGCGCGAAACCCTCGAAGAGGTGGTGTTGGATAGCGCACGCAAACTGTTGGCGTATGCTACCTACACCAAAAACCCGATTCTGCAAAGCGAAGCGAAGCTGAAAGATGCTGACATTCATTCTGCATCGGACATCACGTTGCTCAATAACGCCAAAGGATTGTACAACAACATACAGTCGAACGTGGCAAACCTTGCCCCCTATCTGCTGACGACAGAGAGCCAAGCGGCGTTTCATACAACCTTGCAGAGTTTCGAATTGGCAATACCCAAAACCCGCCAAAAACAGTTGAGCAAAAAAGAGTCTACACAACTGACCGCACAAGCGTTTGAGGCAGCCGATGCAGCACTTGCCGATATTGATACAGTGGTGGATATTGTGCGACTATCGCAACCTACGTTTTATGCGAGCTACAAAGCGGCACGCAAAGTGGTAGAAACAGCCACGAGCTCGCTCTCACTCAATGGTAGTGTGACAGATGCCGAAACTGCCAGCCCCGTAGTGGATGCCACACTTACCTTCTGCGCCAGTGGAAGCAATACACCGATACAAGTGAAACAATCGGCTGCAAAAGGCGGTTTCCAAATCAAATCGCTTGCCGAAGGGGTGTATGATGTCACCGTCTCCAAAATTGGCTATGCTACGCAGACCGTCACTATCACCGTATCGAATACTGAACTCTACACGTTGGATGTGAGATTGGTGAAGGGGTGAGATTGATTGATTATTGACTTAAATCTAACAGTTTCAATTGTTATCGGAGACTGTTAGATTTATTTTAAAAACAAACACACTGAGTCTAATTGGGTATTTGAGATTTATTTTGTAAGTTTGAGGAGTGAAGATTTACGCTTTTATCAAACTTATATTTTTGATATATTTATAAATATTATTAGTAGACATTAAAAGCATAGAATATGTTAGACCCCGAAGCTTCAAAAGAATTAATTAATGAGGCAAAAGCCTTATCTCCTGAAATTTACAATGATATTGCGAAATCATCTTTACAAGAAGTCGGAAGTGTTGCAGGTCGAACAGTAAAAGCATTATTATCGCCAATCAGAGGAATGCTGTGGGGATGGGAGCAGATTGAGAAGATTGTAGAAGAAGAGGTAAAAAAACGAATTGAGAATATACCCAATGAAAGAAGAAAATCTCCTGAACCCGAAATTGCAGTTCCTTTATTGCAAGCATTAACTTATACTGCTCAAAATGAAACATTAAGAGAAATGTACATGAATCTTTTAGCAAATTCAATGGATACTGAAAAAGAGAAAACTGTTCATCCATCATTTGTTGAAATTATAAAGCAGATGAATAGCTTAGATGCTAAGGTATTCAATAAACTATCTCAAGATAATAAATATCAAAGAATAATCAACCCTTCAATTGGAACAAAAAACACAAATAAATTCTTTATTGGGGCAACACCAGAATGGTATATAGGATGGACAATTGAGGGATATAACGAGTTCGATGTTTCAGCGAGCTTTGTTCGATTAAGCAAATTTGGATTGATTGATTTAATGTATGACAGAACTGCGGAAAATGATGGATACGACATTCTTAAAAGCACGAAATTTCTAAATGTTATTTTAAATCTGTACAAACTTGTTAACCCTCAAGATGAGTTAGAAATTAAAAGCGTATCGAGTGTCGTATATGTAAATGAATATGGAAAGCAATTCAAAACAGCTTGTTTATAAACAAATGACATATATTTTTTTTAGATAAAACAATTAATCTCTTCAATAAATAATTAACTTATAATATAATCAATTAATTAAACATTTACGAAAATGGCACATTTAATAGAAGTAACAATTACTGGTGGTGCATATCTAGGTCCAAGAAATGACACAAAAATAACAATCAATGCGGACAGAATTATAAAAATAGAGGATGTTCATAGTGGACAAATTGGAACATCAAAAATTATAATGGACGATAAATCAGAATACTATGTAACAGAAGATAGAGCAAACTTAACTAGATTAATTAATAAATAAAGACATTATACTAATTTTAAAGAAATGATTTACAGGGCTAATTTTTCATTTGAGAATAATCTTCTCAAACTCCCTGAAACGGGGATGGGATATCAGATTATTGATGCCATAAGAGCTGGCAAATATTCTTCTGAAAGGTTTGTTATTTACAATTCTGAACTTATTGTAGATTTAGATTCTAGGTTCATGGAGTTTAAAAATAGAATTATAATCGAGGGATATACTAGAATATTCAGTCAAGCTGATACTATGACGCTTAGTAATCCCAGATTTGTAAACAAAAGGGCTTTATTCGAAACTCGTCTAATGAGTGAAAGCAAAAAAACCACTAAAGGGAGACATTCAGGAGGGCTAGGAGCGATGGAAAGTGATATTCAATATGCAAATGGTATAGAATCGTATGTTCGACTTTCTGCGTATGAAAATGATAAACGAATTGATTTTGTAAACAAAAAGTTAAAAGCGGGCACTTTTGCAACAACAGTTAATGATTATGTAACTTGTAAAGTTTACGATGATGATCCTATTGACAGGTACGCATTACCCAATGATGAGAACATAAACTGGGCTTTTTATGTGAAACCAAAATCTCATGATAAACTTCAAAAAGGTATAGTTCAACCTGCTTTCAATCACGATGGAGGTGGCATAGAAGTATATTTTACAGATGGGACTTCAAATGACACTTACTACAGTAAAACAGCTTATTAATAATGAATCTTAAACTTGAACTTCATAAAGAAATTATGGATTATTTATCTGATATGCCTGAAAAAGGAATGGGATATCAAATAGTCACGATTACTTTGAAAAATGGACAAGTTTTAACGCAAAGAGTTGTAATAAACTCAACATATTTGCTTTTGAATAAAGATGAGCAATTACAAAATGAAGATATTGTTTCAATTTTTATTGAGGATAAATTAACAACAAAACAATGAATTTTCCCCACCTAACCCCCACTAGCGCGAGTTTTATAACTCGTGCTTTTTATAAGTCAGTTTGTAACTGACAAAATGCGAAGCAAAGAATACAAAGAATTGCCCTCAATGGGCAAAAGACAGTTAGAAACCGTCCCCGTCCCACGGGATTTGCAATCCCGTGTAAATAATATTTTAAGGATTTGTCATCCTTACCAATTCAAAAAGAAATCGGATTGTAAATCCTCATAATAATAACATTTAGAACGGGATTACATGTCTCGTTTGACGAAGAAAGCACATTAGTCGTAGCTTCCTCGCAACGACAATACAAAGGAAAACACAAAACCCGCCTTATCAGCGGGTTTTGTTGTATAATAAACCTATGTTTTGATGAGTAAAGTAGATATAAACATCGATTTAATGCCCCCAACCCCCTAAAGGGGGCTATTACGCACTACTGACTCGGGATTTATTGATTTAAAAATATGGAAAATGGAATTCCATCTTTAAATTAGCTCAAAACAGAAGCTCCCTTTAGGGGGTTGGGGGCAAAAATTTTGAAGAAAATCAACAAGCTTTGAAACTCATATCGAGTCCGCTGACTGAGTGCGTGAGAGCACCCACTGAGATATAATCGACACCGCACTCGGCATAGTCGCGCAGGGTATCGAAGGTGATGCCACCAGACGATTCGGTCTCGTACTGTCCACCGATGCGTTCTACAGCCTTACGGGTAAGTTCGGGTGTGAAGTTGTCGAGCATGATGCGATCGACGCCACCTACAGCTAGCACGCGTTCGAGTTCTTCCATGGAACGGACTTCAATTTCTATCTTCAGGTCTTTGCCTTTGGCTTTGAGGTAATCTTTGGCACGGTTGATGGCATTTTCGATACCACCAGCAAAATCTACGTGGTTGTCTTTCAACAGAATCATATCGAACAGTCCGATGCGGTGATTGACTCCCCCACCGATTTTGACGGCTACTTTCTCTATCATGCGCAGTCCGGGAGTGGTCTTGCGTGTGTCGAGTACTCGTGTATGTAGCCCTTCAAGTTGTTTTACATAGCGACGTGTAACGGTAGCAATTCCGCTCATGCGTTGCATCACATTGAGCATCAAGCGCTCGGTTTGCAACAGCGACTGAATCTTGCCCTCAACCACAAAAGCGACATCGCCTGGTTTCACCTCATCGCCGTCTTTAAGCAGCAGTTCAATCTTCAACGTCGGATCGAAATGGTTGAAAATCTTCAGCGCCATATCGATTCCAGCTATTACACCGGCCTCTTTCACTATCAGTTTCGATTTACCTACTGCATCAGCAGGAATGCAACAAAGTGTGGTGTGATCGCCATCGCCAATGTCTTCGGCAAAGGCAAGCTTAATCAATTCGTCAATTAAATTATTCATTCGAGTTCTCTATTCTGACCTGATTAATCAGGTATTGATTGTTTATTTTCTTGAAGAAGATGTGGATGCGGTAACTTCCTTTGGCAGAAGTGAGCGCACAAATCATAAAACGAGAATCACCACGTGCACCCTCGTGTATCACCTCAAATTCGGTAGCGACGTTAGCGCGGAGGAAGCGATTGAGCTGAGCTACAAACTCCGATTTAGAGAACGTGTCGTTGGTCGAACCACTAATAAATGCTACTTCGTCGCTCAACTGACCAGACAAAACCGTAGCATTGCTCTTCTGAAAAGCAGATGCTACCACGGAATTTTCTTGAGCAATAAGAGTTCCGCACACAACAGTGAGCGCAAACGCAACAAAAAACAATATCCTTTTCATCGTAATTTGCTTTAAATGTGGGGCAAAATTACTCAAAAAAACTGTAATTTCGCGTCAGAGAATGAGTAAAAATGGAATTGTGAGTTTGTATTGCTCTAAAGAGACTTTTAGTAAATACCGACTTTGGAACACAATTTGGAGCAAAAATATGATTATACACAATCAACCTTCAATGTTTTACAATGCCAAGGCAGATATCTTTGCAAAAGCGGACCTTCTAAGAAAGAATTTGACTCGGGCAGAATCGATATTATGGAAAAGATTGAGGAATAATCAACTGGGAGTAAGATTTAAAGCACAACACCCAATTGACATATTTATTGCTGATTTTTATTGTCATAAACTTAAGTTAGTGATAGAAATTGATGGAGGAATGCACTTAGCTCAAAAAGAACACGATGATGGACGAACTTCAGAAATGGAGTATATGGGCATAAAAGTTATTCGCTTTACGAATGAAGAAGTTGAAAACCAACTAGAAGATGTTCTGAGTATGATTAGAGCAGAAATCAATAAAGGAATAGCCCCTAAATCCCCTAAAGGGGACTTTTAGAGTGTACCGTTTTTGCAAAGTATATTCATCAATAACAATAATTCTTAACTAGTAGAATCAAAAGTCCCCTTTAGGGGATTTAGGGGCAAATATAAGCAATTCAATTATGAAGATATCCCTGCTCGTAGTGGGCAAAACCACCGAACGCTATTTCAACGAAGCGATAGACGAATATAAAAATCGGCTGAAACACTACATCCCATTCGAAATGGAGGTGATTCCCGAACTCAAAAATACCAAGAATCTGAGTGAATCGCAGCAGAAAGAGCGCGAAGGCGAACTGATTTTGAAAAACGTGCAAGCGGGCGACTACTTGGTGCTGCTCGATGAGCGTGGGAAAGAGTTTTCATCGATAAAATTCGCAGAATACATCGAGAAAAAGACGCATACTGTTTCGCGCCGTTTGATATTCGTGGTCGGCGGCCCTTATGGTTTCTCAGAGAAGGTGTATGAAGCTGCACAGGAGAAGATTTCGGTTTCGAAGATGACCTTTTCGCACCAGATGATTCGAATGATCTTTGTGGAGCAGATTTATCGAGCAATGACTATCCTAAACAACGAGCCGTATCATCACGAGTGACTCTTCGATAAGCTCAGAGATTTCTCGGCAGATTTATCTTTCAAACATCAAATATTTAAGACAAATGTTCAAACACAATATGCTCATTGAGCTGCAAAACAGATGGAGCTTGATTCAGAAAAAGATAGTAGAAAGTGGTGCCGATGGTTGCCTGATTGGTGGCAATGTGAATCTTTTTTATGTAGCAGACCGCATTTTCAGTGGCTATTGCTACTTTCCGAGAGAGGGTGAACCGCTCTTTTTCGTAAAACGCCCCATCAATTTAAAAGGTGAAACCGTGATTTACATCCGCAAACCGGAAGATATTGTGGCACACCTTTCGACCCGAGGCTTTACTGCTCCTAAAAAAGTTCTGCTGGAAACCGATGAACTGAGTTACAACGAGATAATGCGATTGCAAACGGCACTCTCTGCAGAAATAGTTTTGAATGCAACCACACTTTTACGCTCTGTTCGCACCGTAAAATCAGATTACGAAATAGAACTGCTTCGCCAATCGGGGAAAATTCATGCACAATGTTATGCAGAAATAGCCAAACTATACTGCAAAGAAATGACTGACATCGAATTTTCGATTGAGATTGAAAAGCTGTTTCGACGAAAAGGCTCGCTAGGCTATTTCCGTGTGTTTGGAAATTCTATGGAGATTTTTATGGGAAGCGTCTTGGCGGGAGACAATGCATCGAACGCTTCGCCTTACGACTTTGCTATGGGTGGCGCGGGCATACACAGTTCGCTGCCAGTAGGCTGCAACGGCACAACAATGACAGACGGCATGGCGGTAATGGTGGATATGGGAGGAACTTTCACCGGCTACATCACCGATATGACTCGCATCTATTCCATCGGCAAACTATCTGATTTAGCTTACAAAGCTCATCAAGTGTCGATTGAGATTCATCGCGAGATAGCTGCAATTGCAAAACCGAGCATTGCCACTGCCGATCTTTATCAATTAGCCCTTTCGATAGCCGATAGAAACGGACTTTCAGCTTACTTTATGGGTTACGGGCAGCAAGCGGGGTTTGTGGGGCACGGCATCGGAATCGAAATAAACGAATCGCCAGTTCTAGCACCTCGTTCGAAAGAGGCATTAACTGTAGGGCATGTTTTTGCACTCGAGCCTAAGTTTGTGATTCCTGGCACAGGAGCAGTCGGTGTAGAGAATAGTTATGTGGTGACGCCAAATGGAATAGAAAACTTGACTAATTTCGATGAAGAAATTATTGAATTAAGCTAAAACAAATTAAATCGCAATAGATTATTAACAAAACACAACAAATATTTTGTTTTTATAAAATATATGTGCATTTTTGGAAAATGGAAAATCGGTAACCCAATCTAAAAATGCATAAGCTCATGAATCTACGAAAAACAATCGCTTTTTTAATCTTCTTTTTCATTCTAGGGATTACGCTTAAAGCACAAGAAGCCATTCAACTTGATTATTTCAAAGCGTTAACACTCAACACCGACGAATTGAAGCTTTACATGTCAAAACTGGGTCTAATTGAGAAAAATATGACCAAAGATGAAAGCGGTTATGACTTTTCGTGGATATTCAAACGAGAAGCAATTGCGCCTGCCAAAGACGAAAGCCACATACATATTTATTACCAGAAAGATCGAACAAAAATCCTCTCCTTTCAAACTGATTTTAGAGAAGATTATTTGAGATTCAAAAAGACAGTGCAGTTCAATGGTTTGAAATTATGCAAAGAAAAAAATTACAACGATTTTCTAATCGAAATTTTCGCAAACGCTCAATTTGAGTCGACCATATATGCTAAGCCAGATAACCATATTATGCACTACGAAATAAGTTTAAAAAAGCTCAAATAATTCAATTCTGAAACAATAAAATAACATCAACATAAATAAGATTGAAAAACCGTTTCACATTCAATTGCTGAAACGGTTTTTTTGTCACATTTTTATTGGGCATAAATAATTCAGCAAATGATACTTATGATTAATAAAATATAATTTAAACAAAAAAACAAATAAGAATCCCTAAATCATTAGGTGTTCATTAACAAAACATTATCATCAAATGTTTAGCTATAAAACTGAACGCCATTTACATTATGGACATATACACTAATACAGCTTTTTCTATTTCGGAGAATGTAACTAAACATTATAGTACTTCATTCTATTCCGCGACACGTTTCTTTGATACTGAAAGCCGCAAAGCTATTTTCAGCATCTATGGATTCGTTCGTTTTGCAGACGAAATCGTGGATACCTTTCACGAATTCGACAAAGCAACCCTTTTACAGAAATTCGAAAACGACTATTACGATGCAATGAAACAAGGGATTAGCTTGAATCCTGTGTTGCATTCGTTTCAGATAACGGTTAAAAAATACCGCATTACTGACGACCTCGTTCAGGCCTTTCTGCGAAGCATGAAGTACGACCTCGAGAAGACTGAGTATGCCAATCGAGCTGAAATAGACGACTACATTTTCGGATCGGCAGACGTGGTGGGGCTGATGTGCCTAAAAGTATTCTGCAACGGCAACGATAGTGAATACCACGAGCTGAAACATTCGGCAATGAAACTTGGGTCGGCGTTTCAGAAAGTCAACTTTCTACGAGATTTGAAAAACGATGTCGAAAATCTCGGCCGTTGCTATTTCCCGAATGTTGGCAAAAGTAGTTTTGATGAGCGCGCTAAAAGCCTAATTATTGATGAAATTCAGAACGATTTCGATGAAGCATACAAAGGCATTCAGCAATTACCCAAAAATGCAAAACTACCCGTGTTGATTGCTTACACTTATTATTTAGCATTGTTGCATAAAATCAAGAGAACGCCTGCTGAGCGCATTATGACAGAACGAATCAGAGTGTCCAATTTCCAGAAGACGCTCTTAATTGGGAATGCTTATTTACTCTATTTCCGACATAAATTTGAACCGAAACAGCTTTTCTTTGGATTTAATCCAATGAAAGAGGTACTGTAAGATTAAAATGCTAAAACAACTTATGCTAGAACAAGTAATATTAGTCGCCCCTGACGATACATCTATTGGAACAATGGAGAAGATGGAAGCACACCAAAAAGCGGTGTTGCACAGGGCGGTCTCGGTCTTTATTTTGAATACGAAAGGCGAATGGCTGATTCAGCAACGGGCAAAAGAGAAATATCACTCCAACTGCCTGTGGTCGAATGCTTGCTGCACTCACCCTTCGCCAGGCGAAAGTAACCTCGAAGCAGCCAACCGCCGGTTGATGCAAGAGATGGGAATGAAAAGTGAACTCAAGGAGATTTTCAGTTTCATCTACAAAGAGACCCTCGACAACGAACTGACAGAGCACGAATTAGACCACGTTTTCGTAGGGATTACGGACGAAATGCCGACAATCAATCCTGACGAAGTGATGAATTATCAGTACATATCTTTTGAAAATCTGCAACAAGAAATTGCACAACAACCCGAGAAATACACATTTTGGTTCAAGAAAATAGTGGCGCAAGTGCAACAACACCTTTAAAAATTTGCTGGTAAGATGATTGTAAATATACTTTTGCTTGTTTCTGCCTATCTTTTTATGGAGTTTGTGGCGTGGTCGAATCACAAATATGTGATGCACATTTTCCTTTGGAAATGGCACAAAGACCACCACATCAATGACCTCAAACGACCTGACGAAGCGGTGCAGGAAAACAATGGATTGGAGAAAAACGACCTCTTTTTCCTCATCTATGCCACACCAGCAATTGTATTGATGATTTGTGGATTCATTTTCAAAATCGAATCGTTTGTTTATATTGCAGCAGGTATCACGCTCTACGGATTCACCTATTTCGTGGTGCACGATGTGATTTACCACAAACGCATACGAGTAGATTTTCTGCAAAACAGCAAAAATCGCTACCTCAGAGCCATTGTGAAAGCCCACAAAGCTCACCACAAACCCCAAAATGCAACGGATTTCGACAATTTTGGATTACTCATTTTCTCGAAACGATACTTCAACGACTAAACAAATGACGTGGTTATACGCACTTTTACTGCTTTCGTCGTTCGTTGTTCCTTTGGCAATGAGTTTCGACAAAAATATGCAACTCTACAAACGCTGGAATGTGGTGTTACCCTCTATTGCGTTAGTGGCAGTTGTCTATATGTTGGCTGACATCTATCTCACACGACTTGGTGTGTGGGGCTTTGATGCAAGCTATAATTTAGGAATATTTTGGTTTGGCCTGCCGCTAGAAGAGTGGTTGTTTTTCGTGATTGTGCCCTACGCCAGCTTGTTTATTCATTACACGTTTCTGCACTATTTTACTCATTTGCACCTCAAAGAAGAAATGGGAAAAGCAATTACCATCGCGTTAATGGTTTTCCTGCTGATTGTGCTGGCTTTTAATTTCGAAAGGCTCTACACCGCATACATACTGTCATTTCTCCTTGTTGCTTTGGCGCTTTCGATGTTCGATAAATCGCGGGTGATTGACAAACTCTATGTCTCTTTTTTGATTATTCTGATTCCGTTTATCATTGTCAATGGCATACTCACAGGCAGTTTCATAAACGGAGAAGTTGTTTGGTACAACAACACTGAGAACCTCGGAATACGATTCTTTACCATTCCGATTGAAGATTTCGCATACGGATTCAGTCTGATTTTGTTCAATTTATTGCTGATAGAACGCCTTTCGAAAAAAACCATTACAAAAGCGTAAGATGGAGCAACTCAGACGATTCGAAAAAGAGGCAAAATTTCTGGTCATGCTGTTTTATGCAGTGGGCATAACAGGCATGTCGGTGTCGGTAAGTCAACCTTTTTTCTTGAAGTTAGTCCCTTTTGCCTTGATTTTCAGTGCATTTATACTTGTTGTCTTTCACCAAGGCAAATGGAGTGCGAAAACAGTTGCACTATTTGCAGCAATCCTACTACTCGGATTTCTTATCGAAATGGTTGGCGTGAATACGGGCGCAATTTTTGGCAATTACAGTTATGGCGAAAGCCTAGGTGTGAAAATAGCCAACACTCCCCTATTGATTGGACTGAATTGGCTGCTGTTGGTGTATGTCTCAGCTTCGGTGGTGGATAAACTAAAAATTTCATCAGCGTTGAAAGCTGTGCTAGCCTCACTTGCGATGTTGACTTATGACATTGTTTTAGAGCAAGTTGCACCCAAAATAGATATGTGGCATTGGGAAAATACAATCGTTCCATATCAAAATTATGCTGCATGGTTTGTGATCGCAGCCGTTTTCCATGCTCTATTTTCAGGGTTCAAAATAAAAACTGAAAACCGATTAGCGAGCACCGTTTTGCTGAGTCAGTTTATCTTTTTCGTAACCCTTTCAATCTTGTTGAAATGATACTGAGAGCGAAACATCATTTTTTACTGGTGCCATTTTTTCGCCTATTTAGTCGAATAAGCATCCGTAAACGGTTCGAAAAGGTGGAGTTTGTGGGCAACTTCAACGACAAACAACACCCTATTTTACTGATTGTCAACCATATTAGTTGGTGGGATGGATTTTGGATGATTTACTTCAACGAACAACGGTTGAAGCGAAAGTTTCACTTTATGATGCTCGAGGAGCAATTGCGCAAACACTGGATATTCAACTTTATTGGTGGATTTTCAGTCAAAAAAGGGTCGCGCAGTGCTGTCGAAAGCCTAAATTATACAAGTGAATTGCTTCAAAAAGCGGAAAATTTGGTGCTAATTTTCCCGCAAGGAAAGATACAATCCTCCTATTTGCAACAAATTTCGTTCGAAAAAGGGATTGAGCGCATTCTACAGAGCAGCATTAGCAATCCAATTCAGGTGTTGTTTGTTGCGAATTTGGTAGATTACTTTTCGAAACCGAAACCAACGCTTACGGTCTATTACGAAGAGTATCAACTGAATGATTTTTCTCATAATAAGTTGGAAAACAGCTACAATGAGTTTTACCAAAAGTGTATCGAAACGCAACTAAAACGAGAAGAATAGATGGTTTATTTGGCATATTTGGTTGTTAGTTTTGCGGTATTGCAGCTGTTGGTAGCGCTTTCGAACTGGCTTTTTATTCAGAAAATGCCTCTTTCGGAAGAGGAGTTTGGACTCGTTTCGGTGTTGATTCCGGCAAGAAACGAGGAGGATAATATTTCAAAACTCTTGAGCGATTTGCAAGCACAAAGCTATCAAAACATTGAAATTCTGATATTTAACGACCAATCGGAAGACGATACACATACCGTTGTCAACAAATTTGCTGCACAAGATTCGAGAATCCGATTGATAGAATCGGACGGCCTGCCAGAAGGTTGGTTGGGAAAAAACAATGCCTGTCATTCGCTTTCGCTACAGGCAAAAGGTGATTATTTTTTGTTTCTCGATGCAGATGTGCGAATTGGAAAGCATTTGATTAGCAGAACGGTGCAATTCTCAAAAACCAATCAATTGGGTCTTTTGTCCATTTTCCCAAAACAGCTGATGTTGACGCGTGGTGAACAACTGACTGTGCCGATGATGAACGTCATTTTGCTTTCGTTGTTGCCGTTGGTATTGGTGCAAAAATCGAAGCGACCATCTATTTCGGCAGCAAACGGGCAGTTTATGTTGTTCGATGCAGCAATTTATCGCGAGCAATTGCCGCACAGCAAATTCAGAAGCGAAAAAGTGGAGGATATTGCCACTGCGCGACATTTCAAAGAGAACCATCTATCGGTTGCCTGCTTGCTTGGCGACGAAGAGTTGACGTGCAGAATGTACTCCAGCTACGACGAAGCCATCAATGGTTTCTCGAAAAACGTATTGTCATTTTTCGGCAATTCGGCGATGGCAAGCATTCTGTTTTGGTTAGTTACAACGATGGGGATAATTCCAGTTTTCACTGTTTTCTCGCCAAAGATTGTGGCACTTTATCTGTTATTTGTGATTTTGACGCGTATCGTTATAGCTGTTGCAAGCAAACAATCAGTTTTGCAAAGTTGCATATTCTGGCTCGGACAACAAATGGCGATGGGCGAAATGATTTTTCAGGCAATTCGAAATAAATCAAACAAACAACTTCTATGGAAAGGGCGAAATATATCGTAATAGGGTTGGTTGTTTTGTTCTGTTTTTCCACAGCAAATGCCAGCTACAAATCAGAAATTTATCACGCCTACATAAGCAACGACATGGGCAAATGGGAGAAAGTGATAGCCGAAATGCACTCAAAAAACAGTGCTTCCGAGGAGTTTATTTTGGAGCAAATCAATTATCAATATGGCTACATTGCTTGGTGCATCGGCAACAAACGAAAAAAAGAAGCAGAAAAATGGCTTTCGATTGCCGAAAATAAACTGTCGGCGTTGGAACAAAAGAAAAAATACGCAGCCACTGCGAATGCATACAAATCAGCATTTTATGGGTTCAAGATTGGATTAAACGTCACGAAAGCTCCAATTCTCGGATTCAAAAGCGTAAATTGCGCTGAGTTGGCAATGAAACAAGATACACAAAACGCATTGGGGTACATTCAGTATGGAAATGCGCAATACTATATGCCGGCCATTTTTGGGGGCTCAAAAAAAGTAGCCATCGAATATTATCTTAAAGCCGAAAGTCTTTTGGCAACCAACAAAAGTGCATTGAAAGATGATTGGAACTACATCTGTCTGCTCACCGTCATTGGCAAAGCATACAGCGAAACAGGAAAACTAAAGGCAGCAAAGAGTTATTACGACAAAATCCTTCGACTAGAACCCAATTTCCGTTGGGTGAAAGACGAACTTTATCCGAAATTACTAAAAAAAACAGAATAAAATGAGAAACAAAAATGTGCTCATCGTAGGAGCCGGCATCGGTGGCATTGCCACTGCTTTGAGGTTGGCAAAAAAAGGCTACAACGTAGAGATTATCGAGAAAAACAGCCAAGCCGGCGGTCGATTGAATCAGGTGAAGAAAGATGGATTTACGTTCGATACGGGTCCGAGTTTCTTCAGTATGAGCTTCGAATTCGAAGAGTTTGCCAACGACTGCAACATCAAATTGCCGTTCGACTACGTGCAGCTCGACCCGCTTTACACCGTCAACTTCAGTGGCAATCCGAAAACCTATTTTCTATATAAAGACATCAAAAAGCTGGCGGAACAGTTCAAAGACGTAGAGCCAGATTTCGAAGCCAAAATGGAGAAATACCTCAAGAAATCGGGTAAGATATTCGACGATACGGTGGATATTGTCATCAAAAACAATTTCGATTCGGTGCTTCAATACCTTATTTCGTTGATGAAGGTCAATCCTGTGCATTTGCCAGTGTTGGCTCGTAGCTTTTGGAAACAGGTGACGATGAATTTCTCGTCGCAAGAGGCACAACAAATCATTTCGCTTGTCGCATTTTTCTTGGGCAGAACGCCTTTCGACACGATGGCGGTTTACACGTTGCTTTCGTACACCGAATTCAAACACGACGGCTACTACAACGTGAAGGGCGGAATGTATAAAATCGTGGAAGGTTTGATTGACGAACTCAAAAAGGAGAACGTGAAAATCACCTACAACACCGAAATTGTGGCATATTCCGAAAAAGACGGCAAACTCGAAAACCTAATCGACCAAAATGGCAAAACGTGGAATTCGGATGCAATTGTCATCAATGGCGATGCGGCGGTGTTCAGAAGTAGAATCTTTAAGCGTGCAGCCTTTTCGAAGAAAAAGCTCGAAAAGATGAACTGGACAATGGGCTACCTCACTTTCTATGTGGGTGTTAAATGCAAATTGCCGCAGGTGCATCACCACAACTATTTCTTGGGCTCGAACTACCAAGAGTACACGGACAACGTGCTCAAAAACCTCGATTCGATTGAAAAACCCTATTACTACGTCAATGTGGTCTCGAAACACAACGCCGATTGTGCGCCCGAAGGTTGCGAAAGTCTGTTTTTCGTCTGTCCAGTTCCCAATCTGTTGTTCAAGAAAAACTGGGATGACAAAAACAAAATTGTGGACAGCATCATCGACGATTTCTCGAAACGCATTGGCAAGGAGCTCAAACCGGAGATTATCTCCAAAACGATTTACACGCCCGAAGATTGGGAAAAACAGTTTAACCTCTACAAAGGCAGCGGACTTGGCTTGTCGCATTCGATGTGGCAAATCGGAGCTTTTCGCCCCAAAAATCACGACGAAAAGTTCAAGAATGTCTTTTATGTAGGAGCCTCCACCATTCCTGGAGCTGGTCTGCCGATGGCAATCATTAGTTCGAAATTGGTTGTCGAACGCGTTGAAAAATTATCATTGAAATCTAAGATTTGATTGTTGAATGTATTTCTTGCATAGATTCAATATAATGCGATTGTGTCATAACTCCTTTTGGCACAGTTATTGCATACTTCAATAGAGCGGATAATCCTCTGAATTTGTCTATTTAGAGGGAATAAGTTTAAATTTATAGAAGATTTCAAACTATATTTGTACAATGATTGTTTCTATTCGTAATATTGATACAAAAGAATAAAAATCAGACCGGAAATTAAAGTAATTTACAAGAATACACGTTTAAACATTATAGATGAACGATACAAAGAAATTAGTCAAAAAAATTGTTGAAGGAATTCAAGAAAAAAAGGGGAATAAAATCACAGTTGTTGATTTGACCAAGATACAAGATGCCATTTGCCACTACTTCGTGATTTGCCAAGGTGGATCATCAACACATGTAGGTGCCATTGCAGATAGCGTAGTCGATTACGTTAAGAAGAACTTGGGAGATAAGCCAATCGGACAAGACGGACGCACTAATATGGAATGGGTTGCTATCGACCACGGATCGGTAATGACACACATATTCATGCCCGAAAGCCGCGACTATTACAAGCTCGAGCAACTTTGGCACGATGCAAAACTATCGCACATCGAAGATATTTATTAAAAAGAAATTAATTTAGGAAGAGATTATTATGGAACAACCGAAAATTCCAAACAAAAAACCCAATTTCAAAATCAACCTCTACTGGGTCTATTCCATCATTGCGTTTACACTGCTTGGAATGTACTATTTCCAGAATGCCACTCCAGCAAAGGAGATAAACTGGTCGAAATTTGAAGAGCTAGCAAAATCAGGAGCCATCAAGGAGATTGTGGTTTACACGAATAAAAAGATGCTTGATGCCACGATTCAGGATACATCAGTATCAAAAGCCTTTTCACGCAAAGAGTTAGAAGTGAATAGCAAGAATCTTCATATCCGTGTGAATATTCCCTCGGCAGACAACTTCAATACGCAAGCACAAGTTTGGAAAAAGGAGAACAACTTTAATCCAACGATTGATTATAAAGAAGAGAGTGACTTTTTCTCAAACTTTCTGTTAACATTCGGGCCAATTATCTTATTAGCATTGGTTTGGATTTACTTTATGCGTCGTATGTCGGGACAAGGTGGTGCTGGTGGTGGCGTTTTCAACGTTGGCAAAGCAAAAGCTCAGATTTTCGACAAATCGAACGTCAATAAAATCACTTTCAAAGACGTTGCCGGACTTTCGGAAGCGAAACAAGAAGTGGAAGAGATTGTGGAATTTCTTCGAAACCCGTCTAAATTTACTGAATTGGGAGGTAAAATTCCCAAAGGAGCACTCTTGATTGGCCCTCCAGGAACTGGTAAAACATTGCTTGCAAAAGCTGTGGCTGGTGAAGCTGACGTGCCTTTCTTCTCGCTTTCGGGTTCTGACTTTGTGGAGATGTTTGTGGGTGTTGGGGCATCACGTGTTCGAGATTTGTTCCGCCAAGCAAAAGAGAAAGCACCGTGTATTATTTTTATTGACGAAATTGACGCAGTTGGTCGTGCTCGTGGTAAAAATGCCAGTATGGGTGGAAATGACGAACGAGAAAACACGTTAAACCAACTACTAACCGAAATGGATGGTTTTGGCACCAACAGCGGAATCATCGTGATGGCTGCAACAAACCGTGCAGATATTTTGGATAAAGCATTGCTTCGTGCTGGTCGTTTCGACCGCCAAATCAATGTGGATTTACCAGATATTAACGATAGAAAAGCTATTTTCGGTGTTCACCTACGCCCCATTAAAATCGACGAATCGGTGAATATCGATTTCCTTTCTCGCCAAACGCCTGGTTTTTCGGGTGCAGACATTGCAAATGTGTGCAACGAAGCGGCTTTGATAGCGGCCCGTAGCGGAAAATCGTTTGTGCAAAAACAAGATTTCACCGATGCAGTAGATCGTATTATTGGCGGTCTGGAAAAGAAGACAAAAATCACCACTATCGAAGAGAGAAATGCCATTTCGATTCACGAATCGGGGCATGCCACTTTGAGTTGGTTTCTCGAACACGCAAGTCCGCTCATAAAAGTGACCATTGTTCCTCGTGGGCGAGCTTTAGGAGCAGCATGGTATTTGCCCGAAGAGCGACAAATCACCACCAAAGAGCAGATGCTTGACGAAATGTGTGCTACACTCGGTGGTCGTGCAGCAGAAGAGATCTTCCTTGGGAGAATTTCAACTGGAGCAATCAACGACTTGGAGCGTGTTTCGAAACAAGCTTATGCAATGATTGCCTATTATGGTATGAGCGAAAAGCTGCCTAACTTATGCTACTACGACTCAACTGGGCAAGAGTATGCATTCACCAAACCTTACAGCGAAAGTACAGCCCAACAGATTGACAAAGAGGTAAGTGATATGATTTCGCAACAGTACAATCGCGCAAAAGCCTTGCTTCTTGAGCACAAAGAGGGACACGAAGCCTTGACAAAAATTTTACTCGAAAACGAAGTGATTTTCAAAGAAGATCTCGAAAGACTATTTGGAGAAAGAGCTTGGAAGTCGCGTTCTGATGAGATGATGAGTCAATTGGAAACCTCAGAACCCGTATCTGAAACAGCGATTGAAACTGAGAAACTGGAAGAAAATCCGACAAAAAAATAGTCGAAAAGAATAATACAGAAAACGGAACAGTCACAAAGAGATTGTTCCGTTTTTTTATTGCTTAAATAACGCATTTTACTACCGCAAAAAACTTTTGTATCTTTGCACAAACAAAAATCTAAACTACAATGTCAGAACTTGTCAAACGGTCGATAACAGGATTTGTTTTAGTTGCTGTGATGATAGCAGCAATTCTCTTTCACCCAATATCGGCGCTCCTTCTTTTTGCTTCAATTGCACTTTTTTCCCTCAACGAATTTTATCTGTTGATGGAGCATTATAATAAAATATCCAAGCGTTGGATACATGCATTTGCTGGAGCTTATCTTGTTGTTATTTCGTTCATTTCGGCAATGTCGATGTTTTCCAAATGGTTGCTCCTCCCATATTTCATCTATCTATTCTTTGTGTATCTCAAAGAGATTTACAAGAAAGAAGACGCATCGATTCAACGTAGCGGAACTGTCTTACTGGGTCATATCTACATTGCGCTGCCATTTGCATTAATCGGGTGGTTTGGTTTTCTAAGAGGCGAAGTTTACGAACCGATCTTGTTATTGGCAATTTTTATATGTATCTGGATGAACGACTCTGGAGCTTATCTCATTGGTAGTCAGATTGGGAAAACCAGATTATTCGAACGTATATCTCCCAAAAAATCGTGGGAAGGTTTTTTCGGTGGACTATTGGTTTCAATCGGTGTTTCACAAATTCTCGCCATCTATTTTCCAGTACTCAGTCATCTTCAATGGGCTGGTTTTGCTGCAACTACATCAGTAGCTGCAACGTATGGCGACCTTTTCGAATCGTTTCTAAAACGATCAATCGGGATAAAAGATTCCAGCAATATACTTCCAGGACATGGCGGCATGCTTGACCGATTCGATGCACCGCTTTTCGCCATTCCTGCTGTGATGATTTACCTATACTTCTTTTGTTGATTTTCTAACTTAATAAAACAAGAGCCACCAGAATTAGATTTTGGTGGCTCTTTCGTTTTTAAAAAAATATAGCGAAAGGTGACGTGTGCATTATATTCAAATAAACTGATACAGTTTTTGTAATCGAAAGTTACATTTTCGCGTATTTTCGTTTACCTTTTACCACTGTCATTCGCAACACCTCTTGCCTGTTGTCTTTCTCTTTGTAGCTTACGTGTACCCAATTAGGTTGTTGGTCATTCCCTCCTTCCCATATCAGTTGATCGAAAGGTAAGTGTTGACGTATCAAGTGAAAAAGTTGTGCGTTATCTAGTGCGTCGAGATCAGCGGCCTCCCCTTTGAGGTGCTGAGAGGTAGCGGAACCACCTATTGATTTATTGACTGCATTAGAGCGAAATCCCGAGTTTACTTTTATCGGTTTACCACATAGCTCGCGAAGCGGTTGCAACACATGAGTTGTTAAGGCTGTTAAACGTACAATGTCTAACGCAGTAGGCACATTTGGAAGGTGCGAAGAAGAGACTGTTAGCTCTTCGAGCGAAAAGTTTTTTGAAAGGTACATGGTAGATAATCTATTGGTGAAAAAACAGAAAAGAGACAACGGACGAAACGCTAAGATTCTCTTTTGAAGAGTTGTCCATTGGAGTTGGTGACACCTCGTTTAAATACAGAGCCAAAGAAAGCTGTTAGAAACACGCCCACCAACATGATCCACTCTTGTCGGGTAGTCGGCAATTCCCCTTTGTTTAGGTAGGCTAAGAAAGGAAACACACTGGCAGCAGTGGCATGGTAGAGGGCATTCAGTAGGTCGATAGCGCTTATCTTACCGAATTCTGATTTTTTGTTCATAAATAATGGGATTGGGTTTATTTTTAGTTAGACTAGAATAGTATTGAGTTTACTTCTTTATTAAATGAAGAACTTAAATATTGATTTTGTTCCATACAAATCGTTATTCTTCACTTCATTGCGGTCGACACTGCTTTTTGAAATACATCAATTGCAGCATTGGCAGCCTTTTGTGCGACAGCTTTGGAGAGCACGGCAAGTGCATTGAGTTCTGCTTCAAGTAGTAGTTTTTCGTCTACCAAGCGCGATTGGAATTTCTCGGCCGTGAGCTCACCCGACAAGACTAATTCTGTCATTAGTTGCAACCGTTCTTTGTCGCGTTGCAGAAACTGAGCAGCAGCAGCCGACACCACCTCTTGATGATGACTGTCTATATTTTGCCCAACCACCGACAGCATATCGGAGGTCACTTTATTGAAATCGAATGACATAATGGATTAGTTGAATAGAAGATGAGACTATTAGTTGGCTATATCTTTGCCTTTCTCGGCTACTTGCATCGCATAGAAGAGGTCGTTGAACGTCTTTTGGTTGAGCCGAATCTCGCCATTGCCGAGCGCTTTCTCTTTTTTGTGCTCCGCTTTGTATTTCTGCCAGAGTTGCAGCGTGATTTCGCAAATGCGAGTGGAGTGTTGATTGAGCGGTCGCACCCTGTTTTTGTTTAGTAATGCCCGCAATTCTACCTCTATCGCTACATATTGAGGTACATACTTTTCGTAAGCACGAGTATCATTTGCTTCTGCGGAGGCTTCGAGCATTATCATATAGAATTTATCTACGGACTTGGCTGTCTCTTCTATCTGCTGCACCATTTGCGCTTCGTAGGGTGGTAACAACGCCACCTTACATCCAAAAAACGAAAGCAACAGACTAAAGAGAAGAAGTGTTTTAAAAAGGTATTTGGGGGATGGTGTCATTGTTAATTTGTTTAGCAGAGATGGTGTGACTTAAAGTCACGCCCTCATTAGATAGTCTTTTTATTGTTATAATTTACTAATTATCTTTTACACAGCGGATGCTACAACCATCAGTTCTCCAATGTTCTACTCCACTATAAACAGATTGAAGGTTAAAGCTTTCGTTGTAATCCGAGTTGTAACGCATTCCCATACTACCCCACCACGCCGTTATACCAATATTATAAAACCCATATTGCAATATACCTGCTTGAACTGCATAAAATTTCATACTATTGTTATCCATCAAGTTATATCCAACGAAATTAGGATTAGAATTATCTAAGAACCAGTCAGAATTGGCTGCGATTGCCTGAAATTCGTTTTTTGCTTTTCCCAAATTAGATCGTGCATTATTGAGTAGCAGATTTAGCCACTCTTCAAAGCTTGCCACATGCCACCCTTTGGGTGCTACTTTTCGGGAATCGTTAACTGCTTGTAAATTATATAATCTGCCAGATTTAGTTATATAATCTTTATCATTCTTTATCTCACAATAGGCGCCACTTGTTAACTGATTCCACTCGCCCCCAACTTGCACATTTGGTATCGGATCTCCGTTACTATATTTTGTCACCCGAAGATTCTGCACCATCCATGTCAATGAACCAATGGTTACAACATCATATCGGTTGCCATCAATATCTGTGACAGTATTCGTGGCATCTTTAGTGGTAAAAGAGACTTCATCAGCATAAACCACAGAAGTGTTTGTTTTTGCATACGCCCTTGCATAGTAAGTGGTCGAAGGCTCCAAGCCACACAACAAGGCTGCATACGTATTGGTTGTAACTGCTAAAGATGTTTTATCCGAAATGGTAGGTTGATGATTATTCGACCAGCAAATGCCTCTTTCTACAATTTCAGTGCCGCCAGTATCTGTAATCTCTCCAGATAAATTTGCCATTGTTGCCAAAACGTCCAAAACTTTAGTGGGGTTATATGAGATAATTCCACTTAAGGTTGTAAAACTAACTTCATTACCATAAGAGGTTTCGGTGCCACAAGTGATAAATGCTCTTGCGTAATAGGTGGTCGATGGCATTAGATTCATTAAATAACTATCAAAAATACCAACTCCTACACCATCATCGGTGTGCTGATCTTTTAAAGTCGGATTGTGGCTGGTGCTCCAACAAACCCCTTTGGCTGAATAGACTACACCCTCATAATATTTCACATCACCACCTGTCTTGGCCCTGTTTGATGTGATTTGCGTTGGCAAAATAGTGGTTATCAACGACGCTTTTGTAATAAACCTTCTTTCAGAACCGTAATCTGTACCACCTTCATTCGTTGCATAAGCTCTGACGTAATAAGTAGTATTGGGTGCTAAACCTGTTATACGACTGACGTATTCTCCTTCATCCTGCCCATCGTTAGAGATGTTTTCGGCAACAGTGGGGTGTGAATTCACACTCCAACAAACACCTTTATTTGTAATAAACGAACCATTGTCTGTAATAGCATCTCCACCGCAAGTTGCGGCGTTATCAGTAACAGCGCTGATAGCTGAAGTCGTAACTACTGGCTTTTGTTTTTCCAATTCGGGTTTGCAAGAAAGAAGCAACGTAGAAATCAAAAAGATAACTGTTAGATAAATTCTACAATTTCCCATAACAACATTTGTTTAAATTAAAATCAATCACAACAATTTTCAAGTAAAAAAATCAAATTACATTTAAAGCATCTATAGTCAATACATCAAGAGTATCGCCATAGTTAGGATCGTAAAAATTGATAAAATCTCCTCTCTTCCAATTTCCTTTAGTCGGATAAGCAGGCATTGTCACTTTCACATTAACACCAAAATTCTGATATACTGTGCATGGAGAAGGTAAGTAGATACTATTACTTGACAAGGTTTGACTTCCTGTAGTTTGCCACGTATCACCAAACAACGTAAATGCCCCAAAATCAAAAAATATATTACCACTTGAACAAACTGGAATATCGATATAGAATATTGTATCAGAATTAATTTGCCTGAAAAGACGAATAGTTGATCCAATTGGAGCATAACTTTCAAATCCCATTACAATAAATTTGTCGGTACTTGAAACAATTTGTCTGGCTCCATCAACAGCAGTAGCCCACGTAAAATTCGGAACAAAACCAAGCATGCGTTCTTTATCAATGATAATTGCAGCATAATACTTAAATATACCTTGAGTAATCGGTGGATTAATACTATAGGTCAAAGAATTACAAGCAATGATATCTGATCCGCTAGAAGAATTGCCAATATATGCTACGTTTCCTCGAATCAATGGCGTTGTTAAACCTTGATTATTTAATGAGCTTAGTTGAAATGAAATATGGTTATTCAATAATCCTGATGATTGATCTGTAACAATCGAACTAATCGAATTTGCAGCTTGATTTTTAATAAAATCAGTATTTATCATCCGGATACCGTACAAAGAAGAAGATTCGACTGAGCCTGTTCTTAAACATCTACAAACATTCTCAAGTTTAATAACTCCAGCTTTACCATCAGTATCAACATCAATTTCATTATTACTATAAGTATTGTATGGCAAGACTGGTGGATTAGGTGGTACAATATCTTTATTTTTATCGTTTGTATAAAGTATCATAAAATTACGGAGAGAAATAGTCCGATTTTCCACTTTACTTGTATCATTTCTTTTGATGACCTGCACACATGGTACTCCTGCTTTCTTGAAATGTGTATAACCATTTACATCCACCTGTGAATTTTCGACAATCAAATTCCCAATTTCCTGATGAACACCCGATAACGTAATTGCTTTTGAATTTTGAATATAAATTGTTCCGTTGGTAATACGCTGAATCACGCCACCAGTACATGCCACAATTTTAATCCCTCTTGGATTCTTGGCGTCATATCCAATAGCTACATTATCAATCATTAGGTTATCTCCAACATACCCAGTATCTATTTGGTAAGGGCTTTCTAGGGCATATGAAGGTGATGTCACTGTATTGTCTTGAAATTTAATTAATGGTGCATTAATTGTAATATTACGTAATGTAATATTATCAATATAACGTCCACCTATTGAAGGATGATTCGTTGCGCCACTCGCTAATCGTTGAAACGTTTGATTAAAATTTGATGATTCTATATTTTCAAAAACGCAACATTGTGAGCCTGAGTATATCCCTCTTGCGAATTTATATTTCAATTGTTGATTATCATTAGATAAGTAAATATTATTGACCATTCTAATATTTGAAATGGTGTCAGATTGACCTCTTTGTTCGACTGTCCAATCATTCAAATCATTATTAATATTTATCTTGAACATATATTTTGCAGCTAGAATATCAGTTGGAGATTCAGATAATCCAGTAGGTATATTATACACAAAATTGGAATTACCACCATCGAACGAAATCCCTAATGGTAAATTTATGGCTGTTTCAATAAAATACAAACTATAAGGCTTACATACGACACGACCTCCATAAAACATTGTTGCTAATGTAGGATATACATTATTTTGTTTTGGCAATTTCACATAGAACGTGTTTGTAAAAATCAAATCAATTGCTTTCTGTATTTTTTTACTTGAAGAAGCTATTTTTTCATAATTTTCATTCAATATATCAATAGGTGAATCTGAAATAAGAATAGGATCTATTGTACCAAACCACTCTGGGTGAGCGATTGCAATATCCCAATAACCAGTTAATTTAATATTTTCATCAAACACTTGCTCAAAGTCGGCTTTGATCTTTGTTTTATTTGCAACTAATTTTCCTGTACCCGAGCTTGGGTCAGTACTAGTAAAAAATCCTCCTTGTGGCACTAACGTAACATTAGCAGGTATATTAACTATTTTATCAGATGGAATAAAAGTTTCCTTAGTAATATACCATATTGAGTTAGCATTAATTACATTTGACAAACTATCAACATCAGCCCTATAAGCTGTTTTGTCTGTTAATAAATTATAAGCAGCTTCTGATATACCAAAACTGATTGTCTTCTGACTTAATGTTCCCATAATTATTCAAATTTAATGATTAATAATTGATTTGTATTTAAAATATTGATATTTAACTTAGTTAAAAAATGTGAACAAAATAGTGATGTAACTTACCAAATTTGAGTTAATAGAGGATGAATTCATCCTCTATTAACTCAACTCTAGCATATAAAATTAATAATTGCTATTTTTCCAATTTGTTGCAATCCATTCTTTAATATTAGTCTGACTCCGAATGTTTTCTGGGACTTCATTTCGAATCATTTTTTCAACTTTTTGAGCAGATGCTTTTTGTTCAAACTTGTAAATTTCACAGAATTTATTTATGAAATATACAATTTCATAACCTTCTTTTCTGTTCAATAATGTGCTATCTGGTTGCCCCGTTACATGCGAGTCATCGTTAGCATAAACTGACCACGAATAATCTTTATAATAAAGATCTTCTTTTGATATTACTACCATAGTTTAATAATTTAATTGTGCCTACTATTTATTAGCATTTCGGCATCGTGCATTTATATTTAACATTCCCCAAACTGGGTAACCTTATTTTTTTCTGGGCTATCACCCTTGCTTAAATTACTTTCGTCCGTTTCGTCAAATAATATTGTCTGTCCACTATTGAAAACATCAATAACTATACCTATTAAGATTGTAATAGAGTATAAAAGCAAATAACAAATAAAAAAGAATGAAATATAATTTATTGAACATGGATTGTCAATTGCTATATTCATATTCACAAGACATGACACAATAATCATTGCAACAATTGATATAATGGAAACAAATAAACATGCAGCAAAACTTGAGTTCAAGTCTTGAATAAGCTTCCTTCCACTTTTAGTCTTTTTTATTGAAGAAAATTTATCACCAATAATAAAAGTCAACATTATTGTATAAGCCGTTAAAATTAAAGAAACCATTGCTGGAACTACGGAAATACCTATACCCAAAACATATTTCAATTGTACGTATACATCAATGTCATTCAAGCACATTGTAATGCACAAAACAATTGATATTATTATTGGGAATATGCTATCTACTAAAATACCATTCAAACCATAATTTTGCAGGACACTTTTCCATCCAAACAAATCAGTTGAGTTAGTCATTATTTTTCGATTTAGTGATTGAATATTGCCCTTATAGCATTATATAATGTAGAAACAACATCATCAACTATTTGAGGAATAATTAATACACGTGGATGGTCTTTGCTATTAATTTTTTCAAATTTAGAATTTGCAGTTGGCTGAATAGTAGCTATTATAGACCCATCACGCTCCGACATATTAATAATCGATGATAGCATACCATCTTCTTCATTTTTCAATGGATGCTCTTTTGACCCTGTTGCAACAACAGTAAATTTATTCGGATCCATATTTCTCAATTTACTATCAAATGCAGCAACAAAACCATTTGTATGTCCAGGATTTGAGTACGATATATTAGCTTCAATAGAATAAACAGCATAAGCAGTAAGTATTCTGTCTAAAACATCTCGCTCAACAATAACATCAACATCAAATGTATCTGGTTCAACTCTATTTAAAGCCTCTGAAAGATAAAGAAGAATATGCGCCAAACTAATATCACTATTGCGTTTTACGGCTAATGTATGAACAGAAGGGAAAAAGAACAATTCAGCATCTTTTTTATTTGCAACAACATCAGAATCCCAATCTGATATCTTAACATCTTCTTGATTTCGTTTGTTGTAAAATGCAGATGGATCAATAATTGTGTATGAAAGAAGACTTAACTGAATATATTTAGGAACATTATTTTCATCTAGTAATTCACTAAATGCAATAGATTTAAGACTTTCGCATCTTTCGCGTGGTAAACTAACCATAGGGTCTTCTTGCTCTATGCGACGAAACGCCTGAACATAGTGACTTGCGCTTTGATCTCTTCGTGCTTTGATATTGATTAAATGCCACGTAGTTTGTCGATTTGATATTCTTTCCATAATTAATAATTTTAAGGATTATTTTTATTTTACTTTTCTGTTTTATTTCAAATAGATATTTTTTCAAGACAATATTGATAATTGTTAATATTCTCTTGTTTTTCTAACTAAATCGAATAGCATTTTTTTGGTATTTATCACCAGAGCACAAGTCCATCTTGCACTCCGGTGGTTGATTGATTACAATACAATTTGAAGCACTGGAGGATTGTATCCTGATGTGCCGTTTGCTAATACTGCTGCTGAGCGAAACCAATATTTACTCAAAGGAGTAAGACCAGACAGTTCAGCAGAAGCTCTGGATGTGACTAAGGCAGTAGTCCAATCAGCGTCGTTGTTGGCTGGTGTATCTCCAATGCAGTGCTGCCAGATATACGACTTAGCACCCTCTACCGCTTGACGTCGTAGTTCTACTGTACCCGATTTTTCACCCAGCTCTACACTAAACTCAGGTCGAAGAGATGGAGACGGTTGTTTTGCCAAATTAAATCCTGAACTCAGAATTACAGCACTGTCACCATCTGCTATTCTATCCACGTATCGAGCCATGGTGCGCATCATATCGCTCCATTCTGTCTCGGTCTGACGCATAAGTGCTGTTGCCTCTTTTCCTCCACTCATAGCTGCCACGCTTCTGGCTTCCAACAAATCGTTTACAGTCTCCAACTCAGTTAGGCTAACATCGGGTGTTGGAAATTTCGGATTGTTCTTCATTAACGATATCACCCCTTTCCCAAATTCAACCTTTTGAGCGATAGGTTTTTTTACAAAATCTAAAACACTGTGATCTTTTTTCATTTTTCTTTTTTCTTTTTTAGAATTAGTAAATCGATTATAAAAACATAACTTACGTTATTCCCTATTTTCTAAAAGCGATTGTTCTTCTCTTTGGTGACATCCATCGGTTTGCATCATCATTTTTTTTCAAACAATCCCTTTTATTTTGATTCTAATTAGATAAACTCCAAATCCAATTAGAAAAATTTGTTTTTCAGTTGGTTTATCTCCTTTTCTAATTGGAATATTTTGTTTTCTAACTAGAATATATTGTTTTCTAGTTGGTTTTCCTTTTTTTTCAATTGGTAATATTTGTTTTCCAACTGCTTTTTATCATTTTCCAATTGGAAAAATGATTTTTCGGATTGGAAAAACTTTTTTTCCAATTGGTTTCTTCATTTTTCTAATTAAAAGTAGGTTTTTACTGATTTTTGAATAATTGAAACGGCGCAGACTTCTCTCTACTTCAATTTATACTGCTTACAACAACTCTCTATTTCGAGTTATCTGCACCGTTTCTAATCGTATTTCACACTACTCAACAACGAAGAAACCTCTTTGTGTTGTAACGCCATACGTCACTGTAATCATGTATTCGTCTGCTGCCCATCCAAATACTGAAACATAAGCGTCGAAAACAGATTCTGTATTTACTACTTCTTCGTACACCACGTTGTCGGAAGAATCGTACACTGTAATGGTAGCATCTCCCACACTGTGGTCGAAATAAACCGCCAACTCTACATCACTAATAGTAGCAGATGCCGCTGAATCTACTTCTAGTGGTGTAGTTTCATCAATTAACGATGGTCGACTGCCACCACCTATCGGAGGAAGTGATGATTTATCAGGTGGTATAGGAACAGGAGTATTGTTGGTCGCAAAACCTAACTGAGCTGATACTAAAAAAACTGCGAGCATGCAGATTCTGAATATCATTGATTTTGATATTTTCATCTTGATAAATTTTAAAATGATTAATAATAATTTTAGGAAGAATTTTGCGATCGATCGTTTTGCTAAATTAGGCAGGAAGACTGCTTTGAGCCAAGTTTTTGCTGTGATATAGACTGGACATGTATATTTATAAAATATCTGATTATCAGATACTTATACCAATTAATTAAGCAAATAACTGGACACATATTTTCGCCTTTTTAAAAGGGCTATAAATGAGGGTGTTTTGAGGTGCAAAATGCGAGGTAATGTAAGAAAAGTGAATAAAAAGAACTGGCTCTCGGGTCAAAGAAAAAAGTGCATTTATCCGCAACTAAAGATGTGGAGTACTGTTGGTTTAGCTATTATAGATATACACCTGACGAAAGAAAGACGAGCAATGGGCATAAAAAAAGTGAGCCCCGTAGTTTTAATACGAAGATCACTTTCAAAAAGATGGTATTTGGTGAAATTTAATTTTGAAGATTAATCTTCACTCAAAAGAGTATTCAGAAATCCTTTCAATTCTTTGGCACTCTCAAGCCCTATTTTTTGAGCGTAGCGATATTTCATCTTATCGAGACTGACGGTTTTGTATGACAAAAGTGTCAGAATATCGGCAGTTGGTATGCCAAGTAATAAAAGGCACGACCACATAATCTCCTTCTCTCCTACTCCCTGATATCGGGTTCTAAGTTTAGTCGGTATATTATTGAGTTCGGCATCCATCTCTTGAAAAAAGAAAGAGACATCGTTGAGGTGCAGCAACTCGTTGTACATCCGTTGGATTAACTTCTCCCTCTCTTCGGGATTAGCTTTTTTTCGCTCTGTGGCTGACTCTTTTTGTCGTTGCGCAATTTTCTCGTGTAGGGTTTCTCTCTTTTTTGTTAACACGCCATGCTTAATATCTACTTTTTGCTGCAAATGGTCAGCCTCTGTTTTCTTGAATTTTTGTTTCGTAAACAGATAAAATTTTCTAAATAAATAAACGGAGAGTACAACTATTAGTATAAAAATAACAGATATTACCCATAAATTGTATTTCGACTGAAGAGTCTCTAATTTGCTTTTGTGCATTGTTTCTATAATCGTGCCTTTTGCCTGTGCATCAATTTCTCTCAATTGGTCACCTAACTTCACGTATTTATTCATATTAGAAGTCATAGAAGTCAAATCACCTTTTATATAATCTGTATTTGTCAGAATACGATAACATTCACGTTGAGTACGTAAATCAGATTGAAAAAGAAATGCTTTTTCTGCATAAAATTGTGCCGAATCGTATTTCTCTAAATCGTAAAATGTATTTGCTAAGAAATAATACCTTAAAGCCCTATTATTTCTTAAATAAGGATACTGTATGGCCAACTGAAAGTAAATCAAAGCAGAATCGAGTTGCTGTAATTTATAGCAATTAATCCCAATTTCTTGCAATAAGGTTCCTTTTAAAATAGAATCACAAGCTTTTGGTGCAATGCTTTTACAAAATAACTTTGCTTTCTGATATTCATTTATACCATTATAAGTACGGCTAATGTATAAAAGAGCTTGAAAAGCAAGAGACGATAATTTTCCTTTCGAAAAAAAATGATATGCTGCACTAAATTTGCTGCTTGCAGCAGCAAAGTCTTTTTGCAACGTATAAATCTCCCCTAAATCGTAATTAATTCGTCCCAAGAGTGAGTAATTTTGAAAATATCCCAAATCATCGAGTGCCTGCATATAATAATACATGGCTTTGTCGTACCTCAAGGCATACTTATAGCTTCTGCCTTTCAAGAAATAGCAAGTAGCGAGATGGTCGCCGTCAGGGTGGATTTCATAATATTGAATAGTCTGATTCAACAACGAATCGGGTTGCAGGGGTTGCAAGTTTTTGTCCAAGGTGCGCATCAGCAACATGCCATAAAGAGCTTGATCAGATTCGGAAGGCGATTTTTCGGATGCAAACTGCTGCAAGACTTGCATAGCTGAATCGGGAGAAGACTCAATTTGTTGTTCGGCACGCACAAGCCGTGCATCGGGCTTAGTGCAACCCACCAACAAAAGGAAGAAAAGAAGGTATAAAATCTGTTTGAACATCAACGATTTGCGTTTAATTCTGCAAAGATACGGAAAATAGGGATTGAGGGATAGAGGGTTAGAGGGATTGTCTACTTAAACACAGAGAACACGGAGGTTTCAAAGAGAAGATATTGAGGATGGGAATGTGTGCTCTTTAATCGCAAAAGGCGCGGAGGTTTTCGCAAAAGATGCTTCCTAGCACAAGTTTAGCAAAGCGTAATATGTACTTTTGTGTAAACAGTACCGCTTCTCGGCATCTTAGAGTTGCTACTGTTTGAAGTTGCAAACTTCACCCTTTCGAAATACAAGTTATTTATCGTGTATTTTGCTAATACTATCCAAACTGAATGATAATTTTAATGCTCATTATGTGAGACATTAAATATTTTTATCTATTTTTGCAATATACAAAATAAGTTCAAAATGAATAGAATAAAAGACGTTTTAGAACATAAAGGTATCAAACAAAGATGGTTAGCTGAGAAAATGGGGAAGAGCTACAATATGGTCAACTCCTATGCCCAAAACAGAAGACAACCAAGTTTAGAAGACCTATACAAAATTGCCGAAATTCTTGATGTTGAAGTCAAAGAATTATTAATTGAAAGAAAATTACACTAAAATATGGACGGAAAAAGTCTAACACCAGAACAAGAAAAAATTAATGCTTTGCAACAAGTATTGCCCGAAGCATTTAGCGAAGGCAAACTAGATTGGGAAAAGTTGAAAGCGACACTTGGAGAAAACATCAATTTCTCTAATGAACGATATGTATTGAATTGGGCAGGAAAAAGCGATGCTTTTAAAGTGTTGCAAACCCCAACGACAAAAACACTTATTCCAGCCAAAGACGAAAGCATAAATTTTGACGAAACTCAGAATATCTTTATTGAAGGCGAAAACCTCGAAGTGCTAAAAGTGCTGCAAAAAAGCTATTTCGGAAAAGTGAAAATGATATATATTGACCCTCCATACAATACAGGTAACGACTCTTTTATTTATCCCGACAAATTTTCTGAAACCAAAGAAGAATATCAAAAGCGTGTAGGCGACAAAGATGAAGATGGCTATATGACCAAAGACGGTATGTTCAAAAAAAACAGCAAAGAAAACGGACAATACCATAGCAATTGGCTTAATATGATGATGCCAAGACTCTATTTAGCTAAAAATTTATTAAAGCAAGATGGGGTTATTTTTGTGTCTATTGGTGAAGATGAAGTTCATAATTTACGTCAACTATTAAATGAAGTATTTGGTGAGGAGAATTTTATTATGCAATGCTCAAGAGTTATGAAGTCTGGTGGTGCAAAAGGAAAATTTTATACTCCAAGTGTTGATTATATTTTAGTTTATGCTAAGGCAATTTATGAGGCCGAAAATTTTAGAGCAACTTTTACAGAAGAACAGATTAATCGTTTTTATACAAAAAAAGAATTACAAGGCGAAAGAAAAGGCGAAACCTACGGCGAAGAAAGACTATATAAGGCTAGTCTTGATGCTCGACCAAATCAGAGGTATTATATAAAATGCCCAGATGGAAGTTTTGTAATTCCTCCTGGAGTAAATTTTCCTAATATTGTTAATGAAGGGGAAAAAGTAAAACCTACATCTGAGGACGGTGTCTGGAAATGGATATTCGAACGATATTCTGACGAATTAAACAAAGGAAACATAGTTTTCAAAGAAACAACAACTTCTGCTTTAATTCAACCTGATGGCAAGCAAAGCAAATGGAATATTTACAATAAATTGTGGCTAGAAGAACAGCAAGAAAAAGGTGTAGTTCCATCAAATTTTATCTCAAATTTTGAAAATAGACAAAGTTCAGCAGAATTAAAACAATTAGATATTCCTTTTGACTTTGCAAAGCCAAGTGCTTTAGTTTCATATTTAATTCAAATATCAAGTTCTAGGAACAATGACCTGATCCTCGATTTCTTCGCAGGCAGTGGCACCACAGCCCACGCCGTTATGGATTTAAACAAAGAAGACGGAGGCAATAGAAAATATATTTGTGTTCAACTGCCTGAACTCTGCGAAGAAAAAAGCGAAGCCTACAAAGCAGGATATAAAACTATTGCTGATATAAGCAAAGAAAGAATCCGCAGGGCAGGAAAGAGAATAGATGATGAAATCAAAACGGAAATCAAAAAAATAGAAGCTGAAATCAAAAAACTACAAGGAGAAATCCCAACTGAAGAAACAAAAACCGAAATTGACAATCTGAAAGCCCAAATTGAGCAGTTAAAAGCACAAGACTTAGGGTTTAAAGTTTTAAAACTAGAAGACAGCAACTTCAAACAATGGCAACAAATAGAGGCTAAAGATGCCAAAGCAACCCGTGCTGAGCTTGCCGAAGCACTTTCCGAGCAAATGAAATTGTTTATTGACCCCATTGCTGAATCTGCCACTATCGAAAATATGGTGTACGAACTTTTGCTGAAAAGCGGAAAAGACTTGAATAGCAAAATAAGCCTCCCCAACCCCTCCCAAGGAGGGGCTTTCTACAACGTAAATGATGGAGAATTGGTGTTGCTTTTGGAAAAAGCGACTCAAGATATTATTAATGATGCTATTGCATTGAAACCTAAGAAAGTGATTGCTTTAGACAAACTTTTTAAAGGCAACGACCAGCTAAAAACAAATACCGTACTGCAAATGAAAGATGCAGGCGTAGAATTTAAAACTATATAAAACTCGCAAATATGGAAAACGAAACCAAAAATATTTTTAAAAATGGAGCAACATGGCTTCGGGCTGATTTCCATTTGCATACAAAAGCAGATAAAGAATTTTCTTATACTGATAATGAAAATGACTTTTGCCGACTTTATGTTGAAAAACTTAAAGAACAAAGTATCAATGCTGGTGTCATTACAAATCACAATAAATTTGATAAAAATGAATTTGTTGCTTTAAGAAGAAAAGCAGTAAAAGAAAGTATCGGATTGTTTGCAGGAGTTGAATTCTCGCTCAAAGAAGGAATCCATATTTTAATAGTTTTTGATGATAAATGGTATCAAGGTGAAACGGACAATATCAGCAAATTCTTAGAAAATGCTTTTTATGGTATTGCTAACTATGACAAACCCAGTTACCCAAATTCAAATTTCAACCTGAAAGAAACAGTTGAAGCATTAGACAAAATCGGACACGATTATTTTATAGTTTTAGCTCATATAGACGATACTAATGGTTTATTTACAGAGTTGAGAGGCAGAACACAAGAGGATTTTGTTAAGCAAGAATCATTCAACAGGGTTTTGGCTGTCCAGAAAAGTGCAAATCTTGAAAATTACAACAAACTTTGTTTGTGGCTAAACAGAAAAAGTAAAATCGCTTGCATTGAGGGTTCAGATAATGCTCATGGAGGCATTGATGCTATAGGAAAAGGTAGAGTGACTTATATAAAAATAGGTGACTTTAATTTTGAAGCATTAACCTTTGCATTGACTGACTACGAATATAGGCTTTCACCAAGGGACAAACCCGAAATAAAAAACTCTTACATTAAATCAATAGCATTTGAAGGCGGATTATTAGAAGAAACAAGAATTGATTTTTCACCGGAACTGAATACCCTAATTGGAATCAGAGGCAGTGGGAAATCATCGTTATTAGAAGTTCTTCGCTATGTTCTTGGTATTTCACTTCCTTTTAACGCTGCCGACCCAGATTACAAGAATACATTAGTAACCCGTTCGATGGGTAGCGGAGGAAAAGCGATAGTTACCATAGTCAACAAGCAAAATGAAGAATATAGGATAGAAAAACTTTATGGTCAAAAAGAGGATATTTATAAAAACGGCTTGTTACAAACAGAAATTTCAATAGATGCCACAGGCTTTAATTCTCCAATTTACTTCGGACAAAAAGACCTGTCGAATAAGGGAAAAGATTTTGAAGGTGATTTAATTCAACGGTTAATTGGAACAAGATTAAAATCAGTTCAAGTTAGAATTGATCAAAAGAAAAGAGAGGTTGAAAACATACTATCAGAATTAAAAAAACTTCAAAATTTGAATGACTTAAAAAAAGAAACAGAAGCTCAAATTCAGAACTCGAAGCATCAGCTTAATTTCTTTAAAGAAAAAGGTGTCGAAGATAAGTTGAAACAACAAACTCTTTTTGATTCTGATATTTCTAAACTGGTTCAAAATGAATCGACTGTCAGAAGTTATTTAAGCGAATTGGCATCTGTAATTTCTAATCATGATTATTTTTTTCAACAAGAAATTACTGGTTCGGAAATTAATAAAGAATTATTTGAAGAAGCAAAAACAATAATACAAGAATTAAAAATAGAGTTCGAAAAACTAAAAACGATACAAAAGAATTCTATACTAAGTCAGCAAAAATTAAGAGAGGTTATCGCAAAAATAAATACTAAAAAAGAAGGATTGAAAGAAGAGTTTGCTAAGATTAAACGAGAAATAAACACAGATACCATTAATCCCGATAATTTTCTGAATCTGAATAGGCAAATTGAAACAGCACTTTTGAAATTAAAAGAAATAGAAAAATCAGAAAAGAGAAGAAGCGATTTACAAACTAATTTATTAGAACGCCTTACTGAACTTGATAACCTTTGGCTTGAAGAATATAATGTTCTCAATAAAGAGGTAAAAAGAATCAATGAAGCAGAAAGTAAAATTTCAATCGAAGTTGAATTTAAAGGAAGGAGGGATAAACTCACCGATAAGATGAAACAGGTTTTTAGAGGCACTGGAATTCGTGAAACTGCTTATCAGGAGGTTGAAGCTAACTATAAAGACTTTATACAGGTTTACAGAGATAGTAGTAAATTGAATGATATATTGAATGAAAATCATCTAGTTGATTTTAAGAGAAGGTTTTCTGAAAATCTGGAGGAGTTACTCACTTTCAAAGTAGAAAATAAAATAGTGATTCAATACAATGGAAAATCATTAGACAAACATTCTTTAGGACAACGAGCATCAGCATTAATTCTTTTCTTATTGGCTCAAAGAGAAAATGATGTATTGATTATTGACCAACCAGAAGATGATTTAGATAATCAAACCATTTATGATGAAGTAATAAAAGAATTAAAGAAAATAAAAGGTAATATGCAATTTATCTTTGCAACCCATAACGCCAATATCCCTGTGCTTGGTGATAGTGAAAAAGTTGTTTCGTGTAGCTATGATGAAAAAAAAATCACAGTGCATTCCGGCACTATTGATAATCACCAGACACAACGGTTTATTGTTGACATAATGGAAGGTGGAGACGAGGCATTTAATCGTAGAAAAAATATTTATAGCATTTGGAACATTGAAAAAATAAAATCAATATGAACGCATTAGAATTACTAGATGTAATTAGCACTGGCGAAACAAGCAAGGTGCAGTTTAAAGAAGAACTTCCTCATCGTGATAGTGTTGCACAAGAAATTGTTGCAATGTCTAACTCATTAGGTGGAGTTATTTTAATTGGTGTCAAAGACGTTACAGGTGAAATTACCGGATTGACATCTGCGCAGGTTGAGGAATATGACCGTGTGGTTTCTCAAGTAGCAGATAACTTGAAACCCCCAGTTTATATAGCAACTGAAGTAATAAAAATTGAACTAGAAGGTGTATCTCGGAATGTCTTAATTGTGCACATAAAAGAAGGTATTAATAAACCATATAAAACTGCTAAAGGTGAAATTTATGTAAAGCAAGGGTCAAACAAACGCCTTTTAACCGATAACTCGGAAATTATGCGATTGTTTCAGCATAGTGGAAATTTACTTGCAGACGAAATGGAAGTACATGGAACTTCTATTGATGATATTGATGAAAAGATATTTTCCAATTATTTCAAAAAAGAGTTTGAAAAATCTTTTGAAGAGAAAGGGCTTACCTTCGAGCAAGCTCTTAGGGCAAAGAGAGTTTTGCGAAATAATCAATTGACACTTGCTGGATTGTTATTTTTCGGTAAGGATCCACAAGCTGTTAAACCAGCATTTACAATAAAAGCTGTTTCTTATTTCGGGAATGATATTGAAGGCAATCAATACAGAAGCAAGCCTAAAGATTTGACAGGAACAATTCCTGAACTTTTTGAAAAGGGCATTGATTTTCTGAACAATAACTTAGATTTTATTCAGACAGGGGAAAGTTTCAATGCACAGGGGAAACTGGAAATTTCAAGTGTTGCACTTGAAGAGTTATTACAGAATGCGTTAGTTCATAGAGATTATTTTAAAAATTCACCCATAAGGCTACTCATATTTGACAACCGTATTGAAATAATCAGTCCTGGGAAATTGCCAAACAGTTTAACTGTAGAAGATATAAAATACGGTAATCCGGTAATAAGAAACAACCAACTAGTTTCCTTTAGCACTCATACATTGCCATTTAGCGGATTGGGCTCAGGAGTTAAAAGGGCATTTACAGAACAACCAAATATTGAATTAACTAACGACATTGAAGGCGAGCAATTCAAAGTCATAATTCCAAGACCTGAAAAGATATGAAGTTAACTTTTGAATCGAACTTAGGTTATCAGCAAGATGCCATAAAATCCATAACGGATATATTTGAAGGACAACCGTCAGAAGATTCAATAATGAACTTTGACTTAAAAGAAAAACAAATGTCTTTTATTCAAGGTGTGAGTAATAACTTGATTTTATCAGAAGAGCAGATTCTTACGAATCTACAACACATTCAAGCAAACAACGAAATAAGTGTTTCTGATAGGTTGAACGGTATGCACTTTTCTGTAGAAATGGAAACAGGCACAGGAAAAACGTATGTTTACTTGCGCACAATTTATGAACTGAATAAATTGTACGGTTTCAAAAAGTTTATGATTGTTGTGCCTTCTGTTGCTATCCGTGAAGGCGTTTTGAAAAACCTAGAAATAACACACGAGCATTTCCAAACACTTTACGACAATGTGCCTGTAAATTTTCAGGTGTACGACAGTATCAAAGTTTCCACCCTGAGAGGTTTTGCAACCACTAATAACATCGAAGTTTTGGTAATCAATATCGATTCATTTGCCAAAGACGAAAACATTATCAACAAACCCAATGATAAGCTGAACGGACAAAAACCTGTTGAGTTTATTCAGGCCACCAACACTATTGTAATTGTGGACGAGCCACAAAATATGGAAACCGAAAAGCGTATTTCAGCTATTGAAAACTTGAAAGCTCTGTGTACGCTTCGTTATTCGGCAACACACCGAAACCAATACAATCTGACTTACAGTCTAAATCCTGTAAAAGCCTATGATTTAGGATTGGTAAAACAAATTGAAGTAGATTCTATCATTGAAGAAAATGCTTACAATGATGCTTTTGTATCGGTAGAATCAATCACAGCAGCCAAAACAAAAGTAACCGCCAAAGTTTCCATAAACAGCAACGAAGACGGAGGCGTAAAAAAGAAAACCATAACAGTAAAAGTAGGTGACGATTTATACAAACTATCCAACGAAAGAGAAATCTATGCAGATGGCTATATCATTGAAGAAATTGATGCAGCAAACCAGTGTATTTCTATCTCAAACGGGAACTTATTATACAAAGGCGACAGTCAAGGTGGTCTGACTGATGAAGTCATGAAATTTCAAATCCGAAAAACCATAGAAGAACATTTAAAGAAAGAAAAACGCCTAAATAAATTAGGGATAAAAGTTTTGTCATTGTTCTTCATTGATAAAGTTTCGAATTACCGAAACTACGACTCAACGGGTAATGCCGTAAAAGGTAAATTTGCTGAATGGTTTGAAGAAATCTATAGTGAGTACATTTCAAAACCAGCTTTTAAGGAATTGGATAAATTTCCAATTACAGAAACGCACAATGGTTATTTTTCGCGAGACAGCAAAGGAAAAGTAAAAGACACTTCTGGCGAAACCAAAGCAGATGACGACACTTATAGTTTGATTATGAAGGACAAAGAAATATTGTTGAGTTTAGACAATTCTTTGCGCTTCATTTTTTCACATTCCGCTCTTCGTGAAGGTTGGGACAACCCAAATGTATTTCAGATTTGCACCTTAAACGAAACTAAGTCAGACATAAAAAAACGTCAGGAAATAGGAAGAGGATTGCGTTTAGCAGTTGATCAAACAGGAAAACGAACTTATGACCAAAACATAAACCGTTTGACAGTTATTGCTAATGAAGCCTATGATGATTTTGCAAAAGCATTGCAAAACGAAATCGAAGAAGATTGCGGAGTTGCATTTACAGGCAGAATCAAAAACAAGCAAACAAGAACGGCGATCAAGTATCGAAAAGGTTTTGAAGCCGACCCTAAATTCTTGGAGATTTGGGGCAAACTGAAAAAGAAAACGACATACAGAGTAGATTACAAAACAGACGAGTTAATTACTTTAGCTGCAAAAGCCATAAAAGATTTGCCTGAAATCAAATCACCCTCCATTCGTTCCACAAAGATTGGAATTACAATGACCGATGAAGGTGTTAGTACAAACTATGTTGGTGAAAAGGTTGAGTCCTATGGAGCTTACTCTTGGCAAATTCCTGATGTTTTGGGTTACATTCAAAGCAAAACAGAATTAACCCGTTCCACAATTGAAGAAATATTAAGCAAATCAGGTAGAATTGCCGATATTATTATCAATCCACAATTGTTTTTAGACTTGGCAACCATTGCCATAAAACGAACGTTGAATGATTTAATGATTGACGGAATCAAATATCAAAAAATCGGTAGTTCAGAATATGAAATGGCATTGTTTGAAGCCCAAGAATTGGAAGTTTATTTAAATGACTTTTCCTTTAAAGTATCAGACCCTTCAAAAACCATTTATGAGGAATTTGTGCCTTTAGATTCAGGAGTTGAAAGCAAGTTTGCAAAAGACTGTGAAACCAGCGACCAGATAAAATTCTATTTCAAATTACCAAATTGGTTTAAAATCCCAACACCGATAGGAAATTACAATCCTGATTGGGCATTGATTTTCGAAGATGACAAGAAAATTTATTTTGTTGCGGAAACCAAAGACACAGGCACGCCACAAGTTGACTTATCAAAATTAACTGGAGATGAGCAAATGAAAATTAAATGCGGGAAAGCTCATTTCAACGAGTTTGACGACTTGGAATATAAAGTAGTAAACAAAGTAGGACAATTAATTGAATAGCCAACGCTTTGCAGTAAGCACATTGGCTGCTCACTACCATTTAACCGCAAAAGAGCGCGGATATTTTCGCAAAGAACGCAAAGATAAAAGAGCCACCAAAATTCAACATCGATTTTAGTGGCTCTTTCGTTTTTTAGAAGTTAAGCGGAACGATAACTTTCACGTTGATGTTTCGTCCCATATTATATACTCCGGTTCTGCCTGTTGCGTTGTTGATTGCAGCGTACTTCAATCGGCTTAAATGGCTTTGATAGGCCACATCGAGGAGATTGTTGGCATTGACATAAACGGAAAAGAGTGTTCGGTTTTTCTTCACCACATCTGTGCCCACTCCGGCGTTTAGCAAGGTATATCCTGATGTTGGTGTCTCTGTTCCGAAGGCGGAGTAAACCTTATTCTGGGCAAAATAACGCTCTGTCTCTAGTTTCGCATAGCTGTTTCGCAGGTGTTTTCCGCAACGGTCGAACTCGGCTTTCAATGCAAACTGCCACTTTGGTGCGGGGGTTAACGGAAGGTTGCGCATCGAATCGGGCTGATTAGACTGCGATGCCTGCACAAACGAAAACGCATTCTCGATGTGCAACCAATCCAACGGATGCGGGTGAACGTCTATGCGCAACTCTCCTCCCCACAAATGCGCATTGCCGGAGGTGTATTTGAAGACCGGTTGCCCTTCCAGCAATGAATCCCCGCCAATCGTTGATTCCAGTTTGTGTAAGAAAATGTAGTTGCTGATGGCATTGTCAAACAGATTCAATTCGGCAGAGACGTGCTCGGTGTTGATGCCAAAGGTATAGTCGAGCTGCAAACTCTTTTCGGGTTGAAGGTGTGAATCACCTATTTCGTAGCGAATGGTTCCTTCGTGCACTCCATTCGCCCCCAACTCGCTGATGTTGGGTGCGCGGAAACCACGCGAAAGATTGATTTTGGTATAAAGCGATTTCGACAATTGCCACGTTGCACCCAAACTGCCCGATACCCCTGTAAATACATTGTCGAAGGCGGCAAAACGTCTGGTTACCTTTGGATAGAAAGCTGAAGTCATTTGCCCGTTCTCATTTAAATATAGATCTTTCGATTGCTGACTTCTTCTGTCGAGCCGAACACCGCCGCTGATATCTACATTCCCGAGATTTTTCTTCAGGATAGAAAACAGTCCAACGTCAAACAGATTATACTCTGGCACTAAAAACTCCACGCCTTTGTTTCGCGACGATTGCTGCATTCCGTTTACCCCAAAAGAGAGGTTGAACTGATTCTTTTCCGACAGGTTGTATCGAACATCGTACGTCAACGTGTTCAGCAAGAAGTAGAGCTGATAGTCGTTTGGATGCAACACATCGGCAAACTCCTGCCTTCGGTTTTGTTGAAAGCCAACGGTGGCCAACACGTTTCCACTAGTGAGGTAAATATTGTTGTTCCAAACCGCTTTGTAGTGCGAAATCTGCTGAAAGGGAGTGGATGGCGTGTAGGAGCGATTGTCTTTATCGGTCGCCAAAGCAGTTCCCTCTTCGCTGTTGGACAATGCAACGGGTTTGATGAACTTTCCGGTTGCACTGTCGCGTTCGCCCTCCGCAATGCTGGGCTGCAAGTGGTAATAACTTAGTTTGAAGTTCGAGAAACCCCACGATTTCGTCAAACCAAGCGAACCAGAAGCAGCATTTTCACGAAATCCGGTGTTGAACACATAACCGTCATAACTATTTTGGTACGCATGAGCGCGTTTGTCGCTCAATCGCACATCCCACACCAGCCCTTTTTTATTGCCTGCAAGGTTGAAAGAGTTGCCAATCAACCCGTTGTTTGTCTGGAAATTAGAAGAAAGTCTCCCTTCCGTTTTTCCCTCTGTGGTGGTTGGGAAAGCAATCATATTTACCACACCCGCCATGGCATCGGAGCCATAGACTAAGCTGGCAGGACCTTTCAGAATCTCCACTTTGCCAACATCGTTCTCATCTACTTCGATGCCGTGCTCGTCGCCCCATTGCTGTCCTTCCTGACGCACTCCGTCGTTGATGACCACCACCCGATTGTAACCCAACCCACGAATGACGGGTTTGGAGATGGCAGCACCGGTGGAAACCTGCGATATACCCGGTTGAGAAGTGATTGCATCAATAATATTCGACGAAGCATTTTCGCGCAGCGCCTTTGCAGAGACCACAGAAACGGGCGTCGGATTGCGTTTCTGCTCAGAAGCTTTCGTCAAACCGGTAACCACGACTTCGTTCAATTCAGTAGCTGTGTGCTCCATTTCAAAGTTCATCGTGCTGGAAGCCTGCAAATCGATCGTTCGAATCACAGCACGATAGCCTAAGCAATTGATTTGAATAACGGTTTGAATTGAAGGAAGATTTGAAATACGAAATTCGCCATTCAGATCTGTAGTCGTCCCCACTTTTAAATCTGGAAAGAAAAGGACTGCTCCTTCAATCGGTGTATTTGTAACGGCCTCCATTACTTTTCCTGTAAACAGTCGCTCCTTTGCCGAAACGAATGGTGCTGCACACATCATCATCAAAACCAATAGACTATATATTTTATGTTTAAGTATCATATTTTTGTGATTTAAACAGTTCTTTAACAAAATGGGAGAATAGGCACAAAAAATTCATTGTTTCCTATATCAACCTTTTCGCTACCGCGGGTTTTACTGTTTTTTTGGCGCAAAAAAAAGTAAACAAAAAAAACACTGTCGAAATAACTCGCTCAATCGTCCATACATCTTACTACTGTTATTTCAACAGTTGAAATTGGACTCACTCACTCTACAAGATTTCGACGTTTGGTATTTGTGTTTGTCCCCACTGGGACTAACGATTCTACATCCAATCCAATGTTTATTTTATTCTAATAAAAAAAAATCACAAAGGAATCACCTTAAACCGTATAGAGCCGTCATCGCTATCGAGCAGCGTAGCTGCGATTACTTTGTAGCACAAATATTGTGTGATCGATTCTTAGGGGCGTAGCCCTGTTGTATAGAGTCTAAAAAACAGATCAACCAAACGAATATTCTTTTTATACAAATTAGGAATAGGTCGTATTTCGCGAATCCAACCAAAAATCGGATAAGATTAGACCTCTCTAGAATGATCGCGATTAATCGCGATTAAGAAAGTTTAAAGACAAACAGGAGGCGCACGCAAACGTGTGTTTGATGCTTCGTCAACTACGCAAAATCGGGTAGTTTCGGAGACAATTGCAGAAGAATAGAGCGGTTCAACAGGAACAGAAACGCTTTGAGCAGGAATAAAAGGAACAAATTCGAAATCACAAATCTCACAATGATCTTGCGCATAAGGTTGCAAAACAAATTCATGGGTGGCGGTGTGCTCCAAATGCGACTCGCCAACATGAATATGCACCTCTTTGATTGCCATAGGAAAAAGCAATACAAAAAGCTGAAACCAAGTGAAGAAAATGAGTTGTTTACGTTTCGACATGAAAATTGGGTTCTACATCAAAAGACAATTGAAAGTGCAAATTAGTTCAATTGCCAGAGAAGAAAACTTTGTTAATATCCTGAACTCGGGATAAGAAGCTACATAAAAGGCTGGTATTTGAAGCATTATTTTTTGGATAAGCTAATAAGGTTGAGGTTTCGGGAAATTCATTTTTCCACTAAGGTAAAAAACCTTATTTACTAACAATTTTACCTTAGTAGCCTAGAAACGACAAGTCTAATTAAACCTTATTACCTTATTTTTAAAGGGTTTATAAATTATTTGATCATTCTAAAGCCGAGGTACGCCAGCAAAATTCCAAGAAAGACACTTACCGCAGCATACAAAGCAAATTGCAGATACATGCCACCACGCAGCAAAGTCACATTTTCGTTAGCAAAAGAGGAGAACGTGGTAAATCCGCCACAAATACCGACAGCCAAAAAGATGCGCCAATCGTCGTTCAGCCAAGTGGTTTTCTCGAAAAGTCCGAAAATTAGTCCAATTGCAAAACAGCCAATCATGTTCACGCCCAACGTTCCGAATGGAAACAAGATCGTGAAATAACTTTGCAGCCATTTCGAAGTTAGGTAGCGCAAAATGCTACCAATTGCTCCACCAGAACCGACTAAAAGAATTGTCTTCATCAATCTATCTCCTCTAAACAGTTAGGCAACATCAACAAAAAAGGGATGCAGCGATTGTAATTCAACTCATAGTAGTTCACTCCCAAGTTGATATTTTCGTAATAGTGCGATTGATTTGTACGGTAGTATCGCTCCGAAGGCATTTTCCAGAACTGCACACCCAATTTTTGAGCTACAAACCACTTTTCGAGCAAGCGCGCCATTCGTCCATTACCATCACTAAATGGATGAATATGTACAAATTTGAGATGCAGCAGCGAAGCGTGATAAAACACCTTTTCGATAGATAAATCTGTCGATAATAAGCTATTTACATCTTCGAACAGCGATTTAATCTCTTGAGCAACAAACTCTTCCTCCACTGCAAGATAGACCAATCCGGCTGAGCCAAAAACGCCCACTTTAGTATTTCGGTATTTACCTTGTTTGCTCTTTATCAACAGAGTAGGTGAACACAATTTATGACAATGCAAAAACCCCGACTCGTCCAAAGGGTGGTTTTGAGCATAATTGTAGGCCAGAATCAGATTCTCAATCTCTTCGACATCCTTTGTTCTCTTGAGTTTTTCTGACGACAATTTATAATTCATAAATGAATTCAAGTCCAAACTATTGCCTTCGATATTCGACGAAAACACAGCCGAAGATATAGTTTGATAGCCCAAATCGAGTATCAAATTCGATGAGTCAAATCGACTCACCGATTGAGAAATTTGATTCCCAATCTTTTCTATAAATTGATTGAAATATGTTTCGTCAACTATTCTCATTCACTTTCAAATTAGCAATTTGCAAATTGAAGTTCTTTTCCTCTGCAAGTTTCGTTAATCACACCGTTATCGTAAGCCAAAACACCGTTCACAAACGTTTTCTCGACTTTTGTTTGGAACGAATCTCCTTCGAAAGGCGACCAACCGCATTTATAGAGCAGATTATCTTTTGTAACTGTCCATTCGTTTTTAGGATTCACCAACACCAAATCGGCAAAATAGCCTTTGCGAATAAAGCCGCGGTTTTCTACACGATACAACGTTGCTGGTGCGTGACACATTTTGTCAATCACCAATTCTAACGAGAAAATACCCTGCAAAGCCATTTCCAACATCAACACAAGCGAATGTTGCACCAACGGACCGCCAGAGTACGCCTTGAAGCATCCACCCTCTTTCTCTGAAAGCAAATGCGGTGCGTGGTCTGTTGCCACTACGTCCAATCGTCCGTTGATTAGCGCCTCTCTGAGAGCAAATTTATCGGCTTCACTTTTGATGGAAGGATTCCATTTGATTCGGTTGCCGTAGTTTTCGTAATCGCGGTCGTCGAACCACAAGTGATGCACGCAAACCTCTCCAGTGATGCGTTTTTCAGTCAGCGGTTTTTGTTCGAAAAGACTCATCTCTTTCGCTGACGAAAGGTGCAGCACATGCAAACGCGCATTGTATTTGGTAGCCAATCCAACCGCCTCTGCCGACGACTGATAACAAGCCTCTGCATCGCGGATTATCGGATGATATTTCACCGGCAAATCTTCACCGTAAAGAGCTGTATATTTAGCAATATTGGATTTGATGACCTCCTCTTTTTCGCAATGCGTGGCAATCAACATTTTCACTTCAGAGAAAATGCCCGAAAGCGTCTTTTTGCTATCCACCAACATATTTCCGGTGGATGAACCCATAAAGACCTTCACACCACAGGTACGTTTCGGATCGGCTTTCAACACCTCTTCGAGATTGTCGTTGGTCGCTCCCATGTAGAACGAATAGTTGGCAATCGACACCTCTGCTGCACGATCGAATTTCTTATTCAACTCATCAATCGTCACCGTTTGCGGCTTCGTATTGGGCATATCCATGTACGAAGTAACTCCACCCGCCACAGCTGCGCGAGATTCAGTGGTTAAATCGCCTTTGTGCGTCAAACCTGGCTCACGAAAATGCACCTGATCGTCAATCACTCCAGGAATCAACCATTTGCCTGTTCCGTCAATTACAGTCGCGTTCAACAAATCGATTTCAGGTAGATTTCCGCTGTAAATGGCAGCTATTTTATCGTTCTCAATCAACACAGAGCCTACGATACGGCTTCCTTCGTTGATAATGGTGGCATTTTTGATTAGAGTCTTCATCTTACTATAAATATTTGCGTCTTAGCTCCTTTGCGTTTAAATCAATTTACTACTTTTCCGTACAATTCAAACGGTTGACTATCAGTAATCAACACAGAATAAATTTCACCGATTTTCAGCTCATTTTCTTTCGAAACCAGAACTTCGGGATCCACTTCTGGCGAATCGAATTCAGAACGACCGATGTAGAAATCTTCATCTTCGCGTTCGATAATCACAGCTAAAGTCTGACCCACTTTCTGAGTGCTATGCTCGGCAGCGATATTTTCTTGCACGCGCATCAATTCATCCATACGAGCCTGTTTCACATCGGCAGGCACGTTGTCTTCGTACTTCTCTGCGGCATACGTTCCATCTTCTTCCGAATAAGGAAATGCGCCCAATCGCTCGAAACGAATATCTTTCACAAACTGAATCAACTCTTCGAAATCCTGCTGCGTCTCACCCGGAAAACCGACCAACAATGTAGTGCGAATATGTATGCCAGGCACTTCTGCTCGAATTGTTTTGAGCAATTGGTATGTGTCAGCTTTTGTCACCTTACGGCGCATCGCTTTCAGCATCGGGTCACTGATGTGTTGCAACGCAATATCGAGGTAGCTGCACACGTTTTTTCGCTCGCGCATCACACGCAAAATATCGTAAGGGAAATGAGCAGGATAAGCATAATGCAAACGAATTCGCTCTACACCCGGCACATCCGAAATGGCTTCAATCAACTGAGCCAGTCTATTCTCTTTGTATAAATCGATGCCATAATAGGTCAAATCCTGCGCAATCACCTGAAACTCTTTGACACCGGCAGCAACTAGATTTTTCACTTCGGTCACAATCTCTTCCATTTTGCGCGAACGGTGCTTACCCGTCATCAACGGAATGGCACAATAAGCACAAGTGCGGTCGCAACCTTCACTGATTTTCAGATAAGCATAATGGCTTGGTGTTGTAATCGAACGGTCTAACGCCACATCTTGCTGATACGATTTACCTAAATCGGTAATCACATTTTTCCAGTTGAATTTACCATAATATTTATCTACTTCCGGAATTTCTTTTTTCAGCTCTTCCAAATAACGCTCAGGCAAACAACCCATTACAAGTAGTTTTCCAATTTTTCGTTTCTTCTTGGCTTGCACAAATTGCAGAATTGTATTGATTGATTCCTCTTTCGCATCGCCAATAAATCCGCACGTATTTATCACCACAATTTCACCATTCGGCTTCTCAGAATCGTGTTCAACAGTGTATCCATTAGCAATAAACTGACGCATCAAACTCTCACTATCCACCAAATTCTTAGAACAACCGAGCGAAACGATATCTACTTTATTTTTTTTCATAATAAAAAAAGCCCTCCCTAACCCTGCCCAAAAGGGAGGGAATTGAAGAACTTAGTATAAATTTTGTTTAATCATTTAATCATTTCTCTGAGTCCCCCGTTGGGGGATTAGGGGGCGTATTATTCACCAAACAAAGAATCGACAAACTCCTTTTTATGGAAAACTTGCAAATCGTCGATTCCTTCTCCCAATCCAATGTATTTCACTGGCGTGTGAAACTGATCAGAAATGCCAATCACGACACCACCTTTTGCCGTTCCATCAAGTTTTGTGATTGCCAATGCGTTTACCTCAGTGGCTGCAGTAAATTGCTTGGCTTGCTCAAACGCATTTTGACCGGTAGAACCATCCAATACAAGTAGGATTTCATGTGGCGCATCGTCCACCACTTTCTTCATCACGCTTTTTATCTTGGTCAACTCGTTCATCAATCCCACTTTGTTGTGCAAACGGCCGGCAGTATCAATGATAACCACGTCGGCATTGTTTGCTTTCGCAGAACTCAATGCATCGAAAGCAACCGAAGCTGGGTCAGAGCCCATTTTCTGTTTAATAACCGGCACGCCTACACGTTCTCCCCAAATCACCAATTGTTCTACAGCAGCTGCACGAAACGTATCAGCAGCTCCAAGATAAACCGAGAGACCATTCTTCTTGAACTGATGTGCTAATTTGCCAATCGTCGTGGTTTTTCCAACGCCATTCACACCAACCACCATTATCACATAGGGTTTCTTATCTGCAGGAACCGAAAACTCCTCCAAATCTTCGCTATTGGTCTCGGTAAGTAAGGCCGCAATTTCGTCGCGAAGGATTTCGTTTAACTCAGATTGATTAACAAATTTATCAGAAGATACCCGTTTTTCAATTCGGGAAATGATTTTAAGCGTAGTTTCAACACCAACATCAGACGTTATCAAAATCTCTTCCAACTGGTCAAGGACATCATCATCTACTTTCGTTTTTCCAACAATCAACCGCGAAAGTTTAGAAAAGACATTCTCTTTGCTTTTCTCTAACCCTTTATCTAGTGTCTCCTTTTTCTCCTTTGAAAAGAAATTAAATATTCCCATAATTTGACTTCAATATACTGTAATTCAACAACAAATGTAGTAAAAATATAAATACAAAAAAAGCTTCCCAATACGGGAAGCTTTCAATTATGAGTGTTGTAAATATCTTATTTCGCGAAGAAATCTTTTACTTTCTCGTTAGGAACCATTTCGTCAGCGAAAGTGTAAGCTCCAGTTTTTGGAGATTTCACCATTTTGATCACTTTTGAATAAGTACGTCCTTCACCTGTTTGTAACGATGCTACGGTCTTCTTTGCCATGACTCAATCTTATTTAATTTCTTTATGTACTGTCACTTTCTTCAAGATAGGGTTGTATTTCTTCAACTCCATACGCTCAGTAGTGTTTTTTCTATTTTTTGTAGTAATGTAGCGAGATGTACCAGGCATACCGCTTGTCTTGTGCTCAGTGCACTCCATGATTACCTGAATTCTATTACCTTTTGCTTTCTTTGCCATTTTCTAAATCTCCCCTTAACCAATTATACGAATTTCATTTAAGAAACCTTTTTCTACTGCTTTTTTAATAGCCGCATCCAAACCAATCTTGTTGATGGTTCTCAAACCCGATGCTGATATTCTAAGATCAATCCACTCTTCTTGTTCTACCCAGTAGAATTTTTTTCTGAAAAGATTGATATTGAACACTCGTTTAGTTCTTCTTTTTGAGTGTGATACGTTGTTGCCAACCATCGCTTTTTTTCCGGTAATCTGACAAATCTTCGACATTTCTATCTTGTGTTTTATTATTATTTTTTCCTATTTTCTCAAACAGTCCGCAAAGTAAAGCAATATTTCCGAACTACACAAATAATTGATTGAAAAATTCCTATTTATTAAGAACTTATCCAACTTATCAATCGGTAATGCGATTCGTTTGGCTTTGAATCATTTCTGCAGCCATTAACATGGCCTGATTCGCCGATCGAACAATGTTGGCTTCTCTAACATTTCCGAACCGAAACTTTTCTACTTTCACTTCATCATTTACCTTAATTGCAATCCAAACGGTGCCTACAGGTTTATCTGGAGAACCACCATCAGGTCCAGCTATTCCTGTGGTGGCGATAGCGACATCAGCACCAGTAATGCGTATTACTCCTTCTACCATTTGCAAAGCCACTTCTCGACTAACTGCACCAAATTGTTCTAAATCGATATCAGAAACGCCTAAAACCGAATGTTTCATTGCATTTGAGTACGAGACAATTCCTCCTAGGAAATAAACTGAACTGCCTGCCACAGAAGTTATTTGATGAGCGATGTATCCGCCTGTACAACTTTCTGCAACTGCTAAAGTCAGACTTTTTTCTTTCAAAAGATTTCCAAGAAACTCACCAACTGGCGCTTCAGATAAGGCGAAAATATCCTCACCAAGCAGCGGAAGAAGTTGTTTCTCTGCATTATCCAATGCTTTTTCCAACTGATCTAGATTGCTTAATCGACCAGTCAACCGCAACCGGACAATACCAGGTGAAGGTAGATAAGCTAAGCGTATGAATTCGGGTAAATTGTTTTCCCAATCGGCAATGTGCAATGCCAAAGCTGATTCTCCATAGTTTTTTACGGAAAAAGTGCGATGAAGAATATGAATATCTTTGGCGTATTTGTTCAACAATCGGGGCAGAATCTCACGAGTCATCACGTTTTTCATCTCAAACGGAACGCCAGGCATTGAAACCAACACTTTATCGCCTCGTTCGAACCAAGTGATAGGTGCAGTTCCCGTTAGATTCTGAATCACAGTACAATCTCGGGGCACAAAAGCTTGATCGCGGGTGAGTTCATTTATATGAATATTTCTTGGATTGAAAATCGACTCAATATTTCGCAAAACTGATTCATCGAAAACCATATCAGTTCCAAAAAATTCGCAAAGTGTTTTTTTGGTGATATCGTCTTTTGTTGGACCAATTCCACCAGTCACCAAAACCACATCTACACGACTAAATGCCTGATTGAAAGCAGTCAACAACTCTTCGCGTTCATCGCCTATCGTAATTTTGCGAACAACATCAAACCCAATTTTATTAAGCTCTTTACCCATCCAGGCAGAGTTGGTGTCCACTACTTGGCCAATAAGCAATTCATCGCCAATGGTAATTATTTCAACATTCATCTTAATTTCTCTCTTTCTAAATACGAGTGATTACACTCCATTTCATCTGCCAAGCTCCTCTTTAATAAGTGAATACTCTTTCTGGATAGATTGAACGTCTTCTTGTTTAAACTTCACGTCTCCTATCCGAATAGCACTCTCATTAAACTGACGTAATAGCTCCAACATCTGCGACGAACACGTAGATAATGTTGATCCTTTCATCTTATGGAGTAACATCGCTATTTTAATAGCATCTTTATGTTCAAATGCAGAATTCATTCGAATCATATACTCGTCAAATTGCTCAAATGTCATTTGAATCATATCTTGAATCAATTTGTCGTTATTTCCAAATATATCAGATAAAACCCGTTTATTGAAATGAGCTCCTTTCAGACCTTTAACGTCAGCAATATACGCAGGAGATTTGCCAACCTTACTCAACAAATATGTGTTTAATTTTTCGGCAAGATCTTTTGGATTGATTGGTTTTGACAAGTAATCATCCATGCCTGCTGCCAAACATTTCTCTCGCTCACCTTTGACGGCACCAGCTGTGAGTGCAACAATCGGAATGTGATGATTAGGTAATAATTCTCTTATTTTGGCAGTTGCTTTATATCCATCAATAACAGGCATTTGAATATCCATTAGAATAATATCTGGCTTATTGTGTATAGCCATTTCAATAGCCATACCGCCATCATTGGCTTCAAAGATATCAGCATCAGGCAGGAGTTTTTTCACCAATGTTTTGGCTAAAAAAATATTCAACGTCACATCGTCGACAATAAGAACTTTGGGTTTCAAATCGCTATTGGTATCGAAAGCAGATAATCCTCTCTTTTCGGCCGGGTCCTCAGAATCTAAATCTACGGGTTCCGTAATAGCAAGCAGTGCCTGAAACAGTTGTGAAGATTTAACAGGCTTAACCAATTTAGCATGCACTCTATTTTGTTTACACGATTCGGCAATCAGACTATCTTCTGCAGAACTATGCAACAACAGAATAGGCAATCCGTACATCTTCATTTTATTACGAATCAGATTGATTGTTTCAATGCCATCAAAGTAGGGCATGTGGTAATCAATCAAAACCGCATCGAAATTGGAATCTAAATTCAATATATTTAATGCATCCAGTCCATTTGAACTTTCGACAACCTCTAGATTCCAATTCTCAAGCCATTTTTTTAGAATCAAACAATTCTGATCGTTATCGTCAACAATCATAACACGTTTTAGCCCAAGTTTCTTATTCTGAAGAGGTTTTGAACCAGCCACAAACTCCCGCTGAATCGTAAATGAGAAAACTGAACCTTTATTGGCTTCACTTTCGAGCAGCAAATTAGAATCCATTTTATTGACCAACTGATTCGAAATAACTAAACCTAATCCTGTGCCACCAAAACGTCTACTGGTAGATGCATCAGCCTGAGAAAAAGCTTTAAATAGCCTTGATTGCTGATCTTTAGGAATGCCTATACCGGTATCACGTACTGAAAATCTGAAGAATCCAGAATTCGTTTTAGTCGCATCGGGTGTATATTCAATACCCAATTCAATCTCTCCAGTCTCGGTGAATTTAATCGCGTTACTCAACAAATTTACCAAAATCTGCTTCAATCTGACCGGGTCAACTTTCACCATCCGAGGCATATCCAACGATGTATTGAGCAGCATTTCGAGATTCTTTTTCGAAGCATTCAATTTACAAATATCTGCGGTCTGTTCAATCAAAGTGATTAGATCGGTGTACACTTCATCCAATTCCAATTTCCCTGCCTCAATTTTTGAAAAATCTAGGATATCGTTAATAATATTCAACAATGAATGAGCCGAAACATTTGCACTTTCGGCATATTGCTCCTGTTCTGGAGTCAACTTTGTGCTTAACAATAGTTCTGAAAAGCCTACGACACCATTTAAAGGCGTCCTGATTTCGTGGCTCATATTAGCCAAAAACTCACTTTTGAATTTATTGGCTTTATCAGCAGCCTCTTTAGCATCCGAAAGCTCTTTTTCTTTCTGTTTTCGTTCTGTGATATCTCTTGCAATCGAAAGAACGAGTTGTTGTCCCCCAATTTCAAGCATTTGACTATTAATTTCTGTTTCAATCATTCGACCATCTTTGGTCTTCAATCTCATCTCAAATAATTTGGATTGATTTCGTACAATGTCTGAAGAAATATTCATTTTCTGTTCCATTTCGAGATCAGGATCATTGATATCTTTAACAGACATATGCATTAATTCCTCGCGGGTATAACCCAACATTTTGCAGGTCTTTTCATTAACCTCGGCAAAATTCAGTGGGACTGCATTCTCATCGTATCCGTGAATTAAAAATGCATCATTACCTGCATTCAATAGTTTGCGAAACTTTTCTTCACTACTCCGAAGTTCAGCTTCAGCTTTTATTTGTTCCGTGATATCCAACATCACGCCGATTAAACCACCAACAGATCCATCAGGATTAAAAAAAGTAGCCTTGTGAAAACGGATTGTTCGCAAACGATTTTTGGTATCTGTCAACTGCGTCTCATAAATTTGAGTTCCTGGATTTTCGAACAACTCTTCGTCTCGTTTGTAATATGACTCGGCCAACTCTTTCGATTGAATAGTATCAAATACCGTTTTACCGATTAGTTGATGTTCATCAACACCAAAAAATTCGGAGAATGAATTATTCATTTTACGATAAATGCCTTGCTTATCTTTCAAGAAAAATGGAACTGGTATTGCATTAAACACTACTTGACTAAAACCATCACCTTGAAACTCGGCTGCATTTTTCAGCTCTTTTACATCGTGAATAGGTTCGAGAATGACAACTAATCCATCATCTGAAGTAGCAAATAGCTTTATGCCATAATCCTTTTTATTGATTGACAGTGTAGCCTCAACTTTATATTCCTTGTTCAACGGAAGTTCTTGAATCGGCAATCTTTTTATAAGGGATAATAGGTCGGGACAAATGGCTGAAAGAGGCAGACCTGAGAAAGCGCCACTTTGATTTTTAAATAATCGCAAGAAAGAATCGTTTGTTGATTCTACTTGAAAATCAAAAAAGTCACCAGCAGCCTTCCTCAGCAATCCGAACGGAAAAATAGACGATTCTACTATTGTTTTATACAGTTGAAGTTCCATAATAATGGCATTTAATATTTCATCAAATATAATACTGATTTCTCATCATTTGTATTCAATCAACAATTACTTACCAAACAAGAGCCGATATCGCTCCTTTGTCGTTGGCTTGTCTCCACTTTTTGAATAATTCAATCCATAATTATCTAATCTTAAATAATGAGTATGAACTCGTTTCTCAAAATCAGAATAGTTTTTGTTTTTAGAATCAGACCATAGGCATTCAATCAGAGCAAGCGCACGAGGGTATGCCATGTATTCAACTTGTTGCTGTGTAGTCAGATATTCAGACCATAAATTTGCCTGTCCACCAATGATATATTTTGATTGAGATTCGGTCAAACTACTCGGAATTGGCTCAAAATCATAAACCCGTTGCAGAGGAATTTCGCAATTTCGGCCTTTACCAAACGCCAATGGTTCCTCGGCCTCTAACCCTTGATAATGATCGAAATAGCAGTGAGTAACTGGAGACATTACTGCGTGATTATTATGCTGTGCCGCCTCAACACCTCCACTTGTCCCTCTCCAAGACATAATGGTTGCTGTATTTGACACTCCACCTTCTAAAATCTCATCCCAACCTATAATTTGCTTCCCTTTGGTATTAAGGTAACCCTCGATGCGTTTTACAAAATAACTTTGCAGTTCGTGTTCACTCCAAAGGTTTTCTCTAACCATCCTCGCTTGACATTTCACACACCGTTCCCATCGCTTTTTGGGACATTCGTCACCTCCAATATGAATATATTTGTAGGGGAAAAGAGCAGTAACTTCATCTAAGATATTCTCAATGAATTCAAACGTTTGGTCATTACCAGCACAAAAAACGTCGGGAAATATGCCCCAAGTAGAAGGTACAGTAAATGGACCGCCACTGCACGACAATTCGGGATAACAAGACAACACGGCCATTGAGTGACCTGGCATCTCTATTTCAGGGATTACTTCAACAAATCTCTCTTTTGCATAATCAACCACCTCTTTTATCTCTTGTTGTGTATAATACCCGCCTATTGTATCGTTTTTGCAGTCGGTTCTAAACGCTCCAATCTTCGTCAACTTCGGAAAACGTTTTATTTCGATTCGCCACCCTTGATCATCTGTCAAATGCCAATGAAAACGATTGTATTTATACATCGACATCAAATCAATGTACTTTAGAATGAAACTTTTGTTGAAAAAATGACGCGAAACATCTAAGTGCATCCCTCTATATTCGAAACGCGGAGAATCCTCTATTTCGACACAAGGTATCGTCCAATTTGTAAAGACTGATGCCGTTTTTTCTATTTCTGGTGGAAAAAGTTGACGTAGTGTCTGCATCCCATAAAACAAACCGTTTGCCGTGTTTGCTGTTACCATTATTTTATCTGCATGAACGGTCAGTTTGTATCCTTCTTGAGGTAGATTAAGCGATTTATCTAATAAAAACAGAATAGAATTGGCTTTACCCGTTTGTTGATTCACCAAATAATCTGTTCCAATAGAATTATGTAAAATTCTTACAAAGAATTGAGCAACTTTTTTAGATTCATCACCACCCGAAAATTGAATTGTGGTCTTTTGCGTAAATAAAAAATGTCCAGTTCCTTCTTTAACTGATGATGGAATTGGTATGACATTTATAGCCGAAAAGATGGTCTGAGACATAAATGTGAGAATCGCAATCACTAAAAATCTGTGAGTAAGAGAGTTCATTGGCTCGAGTTATAGAATAAAACAACACAAATATTTTGACTCACAAATACTACCAACATTCAACGAGTAGAGTCTTATTATTCGCTCTAACAAAATTAGAAAAAAATACGATAGCCTTACTTAGATTATGTTAAATCTTTTCAGGGACTATCTTTTCAATCCTTTGTAGCAAAGTTGGGTGCGAATAGTGCACAAAAACGTAAGCAGGATGCGGATTCAAATTGCTTAATGCGTGCACAGATATTTTCTTGAGCCCACTGCAAAGCGCATCACCAAATCCATACTGCGCAGCAAAAGCATCGGCCTCGTATTCGTTTTTGCGAGAAAATAGGCTCATAACAATGCCCAAAAGCGTAGAAATCGGTTGATACAACAACCCAAAAACAATGACTCCAATATGAAAAGAAGGTTTCGAAGCCGACAAAACTTCTGCCGAAACAGGGTATTGAAGAAACAGCGACAACAAATAAAGGAGCACAAAACTCTGCACAAACGAAATGATAATAGTCGAAATCACGTGGCGTTTTTTGTAATGCCCCACTTCGTGCGCCAATACTGCCACCACCTCTTCCACAGTCAATTGTTCAATTAACGTATCGTAAAGCACCACACGCTTTTTCTTACCAAAACCCGTAAAATAGGCATTCGCTTTGCTGCTGCGTTTCGAACCATCCATCACGTAGATGTTCTTCAAACTAAAGCCAGCCTTCTCCGAAAAAGCTTCAATTGCTGCACGCAATTCGCCGTCTTCGAGAGGGGTTTGCTTATTGAACAACGGTACAATCCACTCGGAATAAAAGAGCAACATCACGAGCGTAAACAAAGAGATTGTCGCCCACGCTACAATCCAGAAGTTGGCCCCAAGCCAATTGTACAAACCAATGACAGCGGCCAATATAGCACCCATCAGCACGATGCTAACAGCCATCGACTTCAACGTATCGATCGCAAAAAGCTTCGGAGTCATTTTGTTAAATTCGAATTTCTCTTCAATCATAAACGTATTGTAGATAGAAAATGGCAACGTCAACACCTCATTACCAAGGTATAAAATGCCAAAGAACAGAAGCGAAACCAACGTCTCGTTTTGGGTAATGGAGCGCGCCCACTCATCGACCAAAGCAAAGCCGCCAAGCAACAGCATAGCCAACTCCAACGTCAACGAAAAGAGGCGTGTTTTGTCGCCAAATCGGGTATTTGTTTTCTGATACTCCTGCTGTTTGGCGTATTTATCAGGTTCATAAATCCCTTTCAATTTTTCAGGAATAATGGGCGAAAGCATCCTACGGTTAAGAATAGACAGCGTCTGTTCCAAAATAAAATCTGCAACAACAAAAAGTAAAATTAAGTAAAAGAGGATTTGTGCCATTGAATATTTTATTGAAGATTGAAGCGCAAAGTTAATCTTTTTGATAGATAATTAATTGCAACAAACGGTTTGCATCACCTCATTAAAATAAGAAGAGCCTATCAAAAGCAATTCACCCCCGCACGGAAAGTGAGAGGGTGAATAATACAAGAGGAATTAATTGACGAATTGAAAATCCAAATCGAGGTAAAATCTACTTTCTTTTCCTTCTATTTAATTACAATCTTCTTTTCACCCAACAAAGCACCTTGACTGTTGGTAATTTGCAAGAGATAGAGCCCTTTTAATCCGTGAGATGTGAGGTTAACAGCTGCTTTTTCGCTCAGTAATTTTGAAGTATAAACTGTTTGCCCTAATAAATTCGTCAATTTTAAATCGCAGCTATTACCAGATAGCGACCCTAGATTGACTGTAAAAATACCATTCGAGGGATTTGGATAGACATCAAAGACATCAATGCTCTTATCAATTACAGCTGTAGAATTTAAAGTTGTAAATATCTGATCATCACCATACACTGTACCTAAATAATTTGTAGCATACGCCCTGACATGATAAGTTGTAAGTGGTAATAAACCTGTTATTGAACTTAAATAAACTCCAACGCCATTTCCATCTGATGTTTTACTATTACTTATCGTTGGATTGTAAGTTTTACTCCAACAAACACCACGAGCCGTGATCAAAGCACCCCCATCACTGATAATTGTACCACCTGAACTTGCGGCTGAAGTAGTAATTGAACTCGCAGCGGTAGTCGTTATATTTGGCGACAAAGTGGTAAAGGTAACGTAAGAACCATAAGACGTACCTATACTATTTGTAGCATACGCCCTGACAAAATAAGTTGTACCTTGGGCCAACCCAGTGATAGTGCTTGTAAATACCCCAACTCCATTCCCATCTAATGTTTTACTATTACTTGTTGTCGGATTTAATGCCGTACTCCAACAAACACCTCTTGCTGTAACTGGAGCATCACCAGCATTGGTAATTGTACCACCCGATTTTACGGTTGTATTAGTAATCGAACTAGCGACAGTGGTCGTTAGTGTTGGAGACGACAAAGTGGTAAAAGAAACGTCAGAACCATAAAAAGTGCCCTCACAATTAGTAGCATAAGTTCTAATATGATAAGTTGTGCCTTGTGCCAATCCATTAATGGAGCTTGTAAATGTGCCAACACCTGCACCGTCTGTCGTTTTATTATTACTTGTTGTTGGATTGAATGCTGTACTCCAACAAACACCTCTTACTGTTACTGGATAAACACTCGAATTGAAGATACTTGAGCCTAAAATTGCAGAATTTGAAGTGACTGAAGAAATCGTTAGACTATTTATACCAATTGCAGATTCTGATATTTTCAAGAATTTACCCCATTGATTATCTGACTTATACAGACTCAAATAACCAATAGGAATTATCAAATAACAATTACCATACAGATAAGGATCAAAAATTGAACTACCAGTAATTGGCAAAGATGTCATCTTCAAATATATCATAATAAACCTATCACTATATCTGCCAAAGAAAGCAGAATCTCCAATAAATACAACTGAATTAGGAATCGTAAAATATGTAAATTTTGGAGAATTTAAAAAAGCCCCTTCAGTAATTCCTTTTGTTCCGTCTTTTAATTCATAGGTTCCTAAAGTAGTTGGTGTAGTTCCTTTGTATTTGTAAGCCACTTTGCCAGCGTACACCAAACCATCTGGCTGATTATTATACCATTCTGTATTATAGAAAGCATTCCTTGAAATACAATAAACTGAATTTGGTAATGTTATAGATGATAATACAATACAATCTTGAAATGCCGAACGTCCAATTGTTTGTAATGAATCTGGAAATACAAAAGAATTTAAAGCTCTACATCCATAGAATGCAAAATTGTCAATTGATTTAACAGAGTTTGGTAAAACTACATTAGATAAAACGGAACATTGATAAAAAGTACCGTTCTGAATAGATGTTAGTAGCCCTTGGATATTAACAGTCGTTAGTGCTGAACATCCTCGAAAAGCATCCTCACCAATTTTGGTAACAGAATTTGGTATTGTTATAGCTGCTAAGCTTAAACAATTATTAAAAGCACTATTTCCAATTGTTGTAAGAGAATTTGATATACTTACTGACTTTAAACTACTACAGTTATTGAAAACACCATTACCTATTGTTAAAACAGAGTTTGAAGTAATTGCGGACAATAAACCAATACAATTATTGAAAACACCATTGCCAACGGCTAATACAGAATTTGGTATAACTATAGACTTTAATCCAGTACATTTATTAAAAGCACTATCTCCAATTATTGTAACAGAATTTGGAATAGTTATAGCCGATAAACCAACGCAACTATTGAAAGCATTATCTTCAATTGTTGTTACAGAATTCGGCATAGTTATAGACGTTAAGCCTGTACAATTATAGAACGTAGAATTCTTAATCGTTGATGCTGAATTCGAAATTATAACCGAATTTAAATTAGTACATCCTTTAAACGAAGAAGCCCCAATAGACATAACTGAGTTTGGAATTATCACTGAAGTTAGCCCTAAACATCTAGAGAAAGCATAATCGGGTATAAATGACACATTGCTGCCAATAATGAGATTCTTAAATTTTGTAAACCCCGAGAAATATGGAGCAGCTGTAGAGCCAAACATAGAACAATTTGTTGCATTGTAATATACAGTATCAATATTTATACAGCCATTGAAAATATTTACGGGAATATTTTTCACATCATTTCCAATCGTGATTGTTGTAACATTAGTGCAATAATCAAATGCAGAAGAGATTGAAGTTCCATATAAAGATCCTATAAATGTACAATTTGCTGCATTAAAATTTATATTAGTCAAGCTCGTACATAACTTAAATGCTAAATTTCCGATTGAGGTAACAGAACTAGGAATTACTATTGATGTTAATTTCGAACAGTTCATAAAAGCCCCATATCCGATTGAAGTAACAGAACTTGGAATTGTTATTGAAGTTAAGCTAAGACAACTATTAAATGCTGCTTGCCCAATATTAGATACCGAATTAGGTATAAAAACATTTGTTAAACCAGCACACCCATAGAAAAGACCATCAGGAATTATAGTGACGAAATCAGGAATTTTAAAAGAAGATAACTTAGAGCATCCACGAAAAGCAAAACTGCCAATATTAGTAACTGAATTAGGTATTGATACGGAAGATAAACCAGTACAACCAATAAAAGCATTCTCAGATATTATATTAACAGAATTTGGGATAGACATAGTATTTAAACCAATACAACTATTGAATGCATCCTTCCCTATTGTTTTAACTTTACTTGGAATAGAGACAGAAGTCAAACCTGAACATTGATAAAATGCTGAATCACTTATTAATGTTACTGAACTCGATATTACAATTGAGCTTAAAGTAGAGCAACCTTTAAAACAAGAAATTCCAATTGATGTAATCAAATTTGGAATCAACACTGAAGACAACCCTGAACAACCTGAAAAAGCATAATTCGGCAACATCTTCACATTATTACCAATAGTTATTGAATTCAATTTTGTAAAACCTGACAAAACAGGGTTTAATGATGACCCCATCTTTGTACAATTTGTGGCATTGTAATTGATACTACTTAAGCCCGAACACCCTGAAAAGGAGAAATCTGGTATAGTTGTTACATTATTACCGATAGTAATTGATGTAACACCGGTGCAACCTTCAAATACATTATATTTTAAAGAGCCCATTGTATTGCATTTTGTTGCATTATATTCAATAGTCGTCAAACCTACACAACCTTTAAAAGCATTATCACCGATTGAAGTAATTGAACTTGGTATACTTATAGAAGATAGACTACTACAACCAGAGAAAGCATAATTTGCAATTGACTCTACAGTACTTGGAATAGTTATCGACTTTAGCCCAGTGCAATTACTAAATGAAAGAGATCCAATTGAGTTCATTGAACTAGGAATGTTTACGGTTGTTAATTGAGAACAATAACTGAAAGCATTACTTCCAATATTTGTAATAGTATTTGGGATAGATAATGATGAAAGGGCTTTACAATTATAGAAGGCATATTCACCAATTGATGTAACTGAATAAATTTCACCACCCCAGGTAACGGAAGACGGGATAGTTACTGCAACAGAATAACTATTATAGCTAGTAGTAGCATATGTAACTGCTACTGTAAAAGGTGCCACAGAAGATGTGATCTTATAATATATACCACCCAATGCAAAATCATAAGCCCAACCAGTTAGGTACATGCAGAGTATTGCGGATATTAAGATTAGTTTTTTCATGGCCTTTTTTGTTTTTCGTTGGTTTTTTGATTCGGATTAGTACTGCTAAAATTATCTTCTTCTTTTGGGAGACAGTTTTTATTCTCCGGATAATTACAAATCCTCAAACTATCAGCCGTGCTACGATGCAATTTTCCTTCACAAAAGATAAAAAAGCGCACCGTGTAGATACCATTTTCAAGTTTTGTATTAGTACAATTTGAATTAAACGCATAAGAAAATGCAGGGTTTTCATTCGCTATCCAGACATTTTCACTATAATAGAATGACAACGGAATTATAGCTGCATTTTTAACGAACCGAGGCGAATTAATTTGTTCTTTAAGAAATTCGAAATAATTAGTCTTAGTAATCCGCAATTTCACATCTAAAGATGATAAAGATTCATTCATCGCACTTACTGGATCAACACCCTGTTTAGATATAAAAAGTAAAGCATAAGTGACATCCTTATTAAGCTCTGATTTATTGAATACTTGTGTTTTTATAGTATGATAATTTCCTTCACTTTTAGTTTCAATACTTGTGTCTAAGAAATCTTTTTCTTTTTTAAACACTCCGTAAATTACCATTGCAAAACCAGCTCCAGTAACAAGCATTGTTGCAAATTCAATTATGAGGGTTTTGGTCTCTTTTTCCCATTCTGTAATAAACAACATATTTGCTATCTCAATTATAAAGATGACAAAAACAATTAAAGCCCATTGTGATTTTGTTAGTTTCATACAATCTATATTTTTTTCAAATTTCCACCTACTCTATTCGCTTTTCGGCTTCCGCTGTTTCTATGTAAAACCTAACAGCCCCGATAAATGAAGTCTGTTAGGTTTGTTAAGAAATCATTCACTCTACACCACAACCTTTAGTACGGCAGGCGTATAGTCTGTCTGACCGCTAGGGGTGATGGCTGCCATTCGGAAGTAGTACTTCGTAGCCACACTCAAGCCCGACAGTTCGTAGGTCGATTGTGTGCTGGTGGCTGCCAATGTCCATCCAGCATCGGTGTCGGGTTGTGCATCTTTGGCGTATTGCCAGAGGTATGCTCCAGCTTTGTCCACTGCCTTTGCTATGAGCTTCACACTACCCGAGTGTGCACCATCTGCCACCGTAAGGGCAGATTTAGTAGCAGGAGCGGGTTGTTTCGAGAGGTGAAAACCGCTCCCAAGCAGTATCACTTCGTCGCCTGCTGCCACTCGATCGACATACGCTGCTAAAATACGAAACAGATTGTCGGCGGCCTCTTCGTCGCTGTGCATCGCAGCAATCGCCGTGCGGCTACCATCTTGCGCAGCAAGATAAGAGGTTTCGAGTTTGTCCACCGCCGCATTTGCCCCTTCCAATGGCGTGTCGGGCGTGGGGAACGTGGCATTGTCTGTCAGTTTGTCAATCACATTTCGGTAGAATACAATCTTCGCTGCTACCGAGAATTGGATAAAATCCACTACAACTTTTACTTTTTTCATTTTTAATAATTTGATTAATGGTTTGTAATTCACCTCCTTTTAGCAGTAAAAAGAGGCTTTGGGGTTAAGCCACGTCAAAGAGTGAAACAAAGGGCTACGCACCTTGTCAAACATTCCACTTGGCTTGTTGAAATATGAAAAAGTAAAGTTTAAGTTAAGAGCTTGGTTAAAGAGTTTCCGAAAACTCTTTTTGTAAGTTGTGTAAGCCTTTTCCAAACTACTGCAAGCAAGATTGTAGTTTGGAAAAGCAAAATCCAAACTCCGACAGGCAGTAAAGAAGTTTGGAAAAGTAAAATCGAAACTTCGAAAAGGGGTATCGAATGTTCGATTTTGATTAATAATGTTTGGGAAAGGCGTGCCTGAATTTGAATTCGGACGAATTAAAGTTGGGTAGGCAATGTCGGAACTTAAATAGCTCTGAAAGAATGATGTATAGGGTAAATATAAGTTTCGGGAAGGGGTAAAGAATATTGTTAACGAATCGGCGTTCGTCTTTTTGGCGTTTAGGAGGTCATTCTCTCTCTCTCTCTAACAAAAGGGCTGTAACGACCAACTGTGAGCCGTTAATAAAGTACAAATGAGAAGAAGTATTTTGGCAAGAATGAGTCATTGCAAAGAGTTATTCTAAATTATTCAGAGAATTTTAAAACTGTTCTTTACAAAAATATAGAAAAGTTTGAGAACACCAAAGAGAATAGATGGTATTTTAGAAGAAAACTTCAAATAAAAAGGAAAATCAATTGAATTGCTGGCGTTGTTTTTAGAGAATAGAAATAGTGCTCACTTAATCGAATAATTCTTCAATTATCCCCCTTAGCTGTTTCTTCACTTCTTGCATATTAAGCTCATTGCCCAACTCCTGTTGCAGCGAAGTGACGCCTTTATCCACAAAACCACAAGGATGAATGAGGGAGAAATAACTCAAATCGGTATTGATATTGAGCGCAAAGCCGTGCATGGTAATGTAACGACTGCTCCGCACCCCAATGGCGCAAATCTTACGAGCACGCGGTGTTTCCACATCGAGCCAAACTCCGGTGGCAGAATCAAGTCGTTCGCCTTTCAATCCATAATGTTCAAGAAGTCGAATAATCGCCTCTTCAAGTTGATGGATATACTGTTTAAGTCCGAGACCGAACTGATCGAGATCGAAAATCGGATAACCAACGATTTGCCCTGGTCCGTGGTAGGTGACATCGCCTCCCCGATCGATTTCGTAAAACGACACGCCACGTTGAGCAAGCATTTCGGCGTCGTAAAGCAGATTATGTCGGTCGCCACTCTTACCTATCGTTATCACATGCGGATGTTCGCAGAAAACCAAGGTATTCACAGCCTTTCCCTGCTCTTTTTTGGCAGAAATCGCTGCATCGAAAAGCAGTTGTTGCTTCGTCCACGCCTCGCGATAATCTATCAATCCCCAATCCTGAAATTCGTAATTTGTCATTTTAGTATTTTTTCTCCCGCAAATTACGCTGATATCGCAGATAAAGAATATTTCTTTCTATCAGCGAGATTTGCGGAATCTGCGGGACAAAGAGAGTTATTTTTCGAGAAAATCAATTAGCACAATACGTGGAATCAGAAATAATATTTGCGATTATAGTATCTCCCACAAATTACGCTGAGATCACAGATAAAGATGATATCTTTCAATCAGCGAGATTTGCGGAATCTGCGGGACAAAGAAAGTTATTTTTCGAGAAAATCAATTCGTCCCATGCGTGGCATCAAAAACAGGATTTGAGCCTTACGGCGCAAAATGTATGGCGAAGGGCGCGCCGAATTGAACCTCAGAGGATTGGGCAATGTGGCAGCAATAGTGGCGGCATTTCCAGCAGAAAGTGTCTTTGCGGATTTATCGAAATGCAGACGAGCCACACTCTCCGCACCATAAATGCCATCGCCCATTTCAATCGAGTTGAGATAAACCTCCATGATGCGTTCTTTGCGCCACATCAACTCAATCAACACCGTAAAATAGGCTTCGAAACCTTTACGAACAAATGAACCTTGAGGAATCAGAAAGACATTTTTGGCTGTTTGCTGCGAAATCGTGCTTGCCCCACGTGCTCGATGACGACGTTGCCGTTCCATCACGGCTTTCTCTATTTGATTGAAATCGAAACCCCAATGCTCCATAAAGAGATTATCTTCGGAAGCAATAACTGCACGAACTAATTTGGGAGAAATCTTGTCAATAGACACCCATTTATGACTAAGCTTAGGCGCTTCACCGCTTGCCACTTGCTCCACAACGCGCATCAACATCAGTGGAGTGAAATAGACTGGCACAAAGCGATAGACCAACACCATCAAGATGGAAGAGACAAAGAAGATAACGGCTATTTTTTTAATCCAACGGAATATTTTCACGGGAAATAAGTAACTGAGGTATTGAGTAACTGAATAATTGATTAACTGAGTTAACGATTGCAACAATGGTAAATTTTAAATGGTTAAATTGTAAATCTTATTTACGACTTATGACTTTCAATATTTCCACCAAATACGGATATTCTTCAAATCCGGCTTCGTCTATCAACGAATGAATGTTTGCGATGGCAGCGGGAATGGTATTGATGAAATATTGTTTTTTCTCGATTAAGCCACGAAAGCCGCACGCTCCGAGTACCTGCAACAAGCGAAAGAGTGCAAAATGCACCAATCTTTTCCGAAAAGCAACTTCATCCACAGTTCGGTACTTGCGAAGCGAAGTAATGTAAGCATCAATCAGCAAATCTTTCATTTCGGAAGTGTAACTTGCCTCCACTTGCCACAGGAACGAAGCTACATCGTAATAAACCTGTCCGCGACGACCACCTTGAAAATCAATAAAGTAAGGCTTCCCATTTGAAATCATCACATTACGCGACTGGAAATCACGGTAAAGAAAAACATCATTCGTTTCGGCATCAAGAATATCTGCCATGCGGTCGAACTCATCTTCGAGCAGATTTTCGCTGAACGCCACGCCATAAGGACGCAGGAAGCAGTATTTGAAATAATTCAAATCCCAATAAATGCACCGACGATCGAACTCTGCACGTGGGAAACAGACAGAATAGTCGAGATCTTCAGCGCCTTTCACTTGAATATCGGCCAAAGCAACCATTGTGTCGCAAAGCATCGCTTTTTGCTCATCGCTGTAGTTGTTATCTTGTCGAGCTGAAGCTACAAAATCGAACAAAGCCAAATCGCTACAATCCTGCTGAATGTAACTCATCCGATCTTCGCTGATGGCATAAAGCTGTGGAACAGCCAACCCTTTCGAAAAAAAGTGATTCGCCAAAGAAATAAACGCCTCATTTTCAATTATTGACTCCCCTTTCATCCCAATACAACGGTTTTTTTCACCAATCAACCTCACATAAAGTCGATTGGAACCGGAACCAGGAATTGGTTCTATAGTTTTCAACGGTTCACCAAAATAGTTTTCGAAAAGGAGTGTCAATATCTGCATAGGTCGTAAATTATTGTAAAATGGCGAATATATCTATTCGAATACAAATCAACAAAAAAAAGCTGAAATAGCGAAGAAATTTCAACTGCCAAATCAAAAATCACTCATTGACAGTCGTTACTTCACTTTAGCTTTATTCAAACACTCAATTATTCAGTTAATCAGTTAATGGTTTCTTGAATAGAAAAGAAATCGTAAATTTGTCGTTCGAAATCAATAATCGTGACCAAAGTAACCATCTACGACATAGCCAAAGCACTCGACACAACGGCATCTACCGTATCGCGAGCCTTGCAAGACAACCCGCGCATCAGCAAAAAGATGAAAGCGAAAGTGTTGGCGTTGGCCGAAGAGCTGAATTTTCAACCAAATCCGGTGGCTTCGCATTTGCGCACAGGACGAAGTTTGGTTATCGGAGTGATTGTGCCACGTATCAACCGAAACTTCTTTGCATCGGCAATTGCGGGAATCGAACAAGTGGCATATAAAAATGGCTATAGCGTTATTTTCTCACAATCGAACGAAAAATACGAGACAGAGAAATCGATAGCAAAGACCTTTCTCGCAAAAAAAATTGATGCTTTAATTGTTTCACTTTCTGCCGAAACAACTGATTATTCGCATTTCAAGCCCTACATATCAAAACACACACCGATTGTGTTTTTCGACCGTGTGCCCGATAGTTTGGATGTGAGCAAAGTCGAAGTAGACAATTTCGAAGCAGCTTATCAAGCCACATCACACCTCATTGAGCAGGGTTGCAAAAGGGTATTTCATCTCGCTGGACCGCAATCTTTGAGCGTTTATCGCAATCGACTACAGGGCTATCTATCAGCCATGAGAGACCACCGGTTGGTTGTAGAAGAGAATTGGATTTTCAGCAATGCCATTACCCTTGAGACTGGCATTGAAGCTGTTGAAAAGATGATAACAGCCAACGATATTCCAGATGGAATCTATGCAGCAGGAGATTTTTCTGCAATGGGTGTTATTCAAACTTTGAAAAAAGTAAAAATAAAGGTTCCTGAACAAGTGGCAGTAGTTGGTATTGCGAATGAATTCTTCACCGAATTCATTGAGCCTCAACTGACATCGACCGAACTCTTCAGTACAAATATGGGTATTAAAGCAGCAGAAATTGTGATTGAGCAACTCAATCAAGAGGTCGGAGAACGAATCAATCATCACATTCAGTTTCCACCCGAACTTATCATCAGAAAATCATCACAAAAGAAATAAACAACAAATAAAATGGAGAAATCAGAAGGATTTGATTGCGAAAAAGTATTGCCATACGAGCAAGAAGGCGGTAAAAAAGAGCAAATCGTGCGTATGTTCGACGCAATTTCGGACAATTACGATCCGATGAATCGTTTTATGACTTTTGGCATCGATACAATCTGGCGCAAAAATGCCATTTTGAGCCTTAAGAAGTTTCAACCCAAAACCATTCTTGACGTTGCCACAGGAACTGGCGATTTTGCGATCAACGCATTTCGACTGCTTCAACCAGAAAAGATTGTCGGAATTGATATCTCCGAAGGAATGCTCAAAGTGGGTGAAGTAAAGGTGTCAGCTCCCGAATTTCAATCGAAAATCGAACTCAAAGTAGGAGACAGCACTAACTTAGAATTTAAAGATGCCACTTTCGATGCTGCTACGGTGGCTTTCGGTGTGCGCAACTTCGAAGACCTCGAGAAAGGAATCTCCGAAATGTGTCGCGTGCTCAAACCGGGTGGTCACCTCGTTATTCTCGAAATGTCGGAACCAGAGTATTTCCCGATTCGCGAACTTTACCGCGCTTACAGTAAAACTGTTATTCCTGCATTCGCACGACTCTTCTCGAAAGACCGCAAAGCATACACCTATTTACCCAAATCGATCGAAGCATTTCCACAAGGCAAAGTGATGACCGAACTATTGAAAAAATGTGGATTCAGCTCCGTTGTTTACAAAAAATACACCATGGGGGTTTGTGCATTCTATTTAGCTGAGAAATAAAAAGATAACCATAAATTACAAATCAAAATGAGTCAATTTGAACAAGTAACAGTCGTTAAAAAAGCAAATATCTACTTCGGTGGACAAGTAACCAGCCGCACAGTGCTATTTGCCGACGGCACAAAGAAAACATTAGGCATAATGATGCCTGGAGAATACGAATTTGGAACTGACACCAACGAATTGATGGAAATTCTCGGTGGAGAGATGGACGTTTTGCTCCCTGACAAAAAGGAATGGCAAACGGTAGTAGAAGGCGACGAATTTCACGTTCCTGCCAATGCAAAATTCAAATTGGTAGTAAAAGAAGCTACTGACTACTGTTGTTCTTACTATTGATTTAGTTCAGATAACGAAAAAACAAAGCGACAATCTAATTCAGATTGTCGCTTTGTTTAAAAAATGGTGACCAAGTTGGGATTCGAACCCAAGACCCACAGCTTAGAAGGCTGTTGCTCTATCCAGCTGAGCTACTCGGCCGGCCTTATTTTTGTGAGCGCAAAGATAGGAAATTCCCATTAATTCTCATAATATTCGAGAGCCAAACTGAGATTTACGACTTCGATTTCCTCAAAATCGTTCAAAATTAGGTTCACGCTACTACTCAAATCACAGTCACCAAGTCAGAAATAGGTTTTCTCACCTTAGCAAGGTTTGCCAAACGGTCGTTAGCAGCATCGCGATATCCTAGTGCCAAAATCACTACACTGTGCAATCCCTTTTCTTTCAAACCGAGTATTTCATCCATAGATAAAGGGTCAAAACCTTCGATTGGTGTAGAATCTACTTGTTCGGCAGCTGCAGCTACCAATCCAAATCCTAAAGCAATATACACCTGACGAGCTGTCCAATTCAAATATTCTTCCGCTGTTTTGGATTTGAACGAAGCCACCATACCTTTGTATCCATCAAGGCTTTCAACAGGAATTCCACGCGTTTTAGCCACATGATTGATGTATTTATTCACTTCTTCATCAGTAATCTCAGTGCGTGCAGCAAACACCAATACATGCGAACCTTCGACCATTTGGGGCTGCTGACAGCTCTTTTCGAAGATAGTTTTGCGCGAAGCCTGATCTTCTACAACAAAAAGGTGAAATGCCTGAAAACCGACAGAGGTTGGCGTCAACTGAATTGCTTTTACGATTGCATCGACTTTGTCTTGAGGAACTTTCGTTCCGTTCATACGTTTTGTGGCATATCGCCATTCAAGAATGTTATTCAATTCCATAATTAGTCTTTTTTTATTATTACGTGATAAATATAACAACATCATCTATGATTTTGCTCAAAATCGATCCATAAATAAACACAATTTTCCCCACAAATTTGTTAACAAAAAAGAGGTAACTCAATTGAGCAACCTCTTTTCATTCAGAATACTGTATAGCTTAGAGCTCGACCAATACACTCACTTTGTTTCCGTGAGCTTCAGCCACTCCACTTTCGATATCGAAAAGAGAAACCACACCTGCCGAACCCGTCACTTTGATTTGTCCACGAACAAGCGTAGAGACAATCGGAGCGTGATTTTTCAACAATTCGAAATACCCCACTGTGCCAGGTAACTTCACCGCAGTAATGTCGTCAGAAAACAGCGTTTTTTCGGGAGAAATTATTTCAAGATGCATTTTTTTATTTATTTTTTTGCGTCTGCCAACAAACGATTTCCTTTTTCAATCGCTTCTTCGATAGTTCCAACCATACTAAAAGCTGTTTCAGGATATTGATCCACTTCGCCATCGATAATCATATTGAACCCTTTGATGGTATCCTCGATAGAAACCAAAACCCCTTTCATACCAGTGAATGCTTCTGCCACGTGGAATGGTTGCGACAAGAAACGTTGCACACGACGAGCACGGTGAACCACCAATTTATCAGCCTCAGAAAGCTCATCCATACCCAAAATTGCAATGATGTCTTGCAACTCTTTGTAGCGTTGGAGCAACTCTTTCACACGTTGTGCCGTATTGTAATGCGCCTCTCCTACATCCTGAAGATTCAAGATACGTGAAGTCGATTGCAATGGGTCAACAGCAGGATAGATACCCAACTCCGAGATTTTACGATTCAATACCGTTGTCGCATCCAAGTGAGCAAATGTAGTTGCTGGAGCAGGGTCGGTCAAGTCATCCGCAGGAACGTAAACCGCCTGTACAGATGTGATTGAACCATATTTTGTTGATGTGATTCGCTCTTGCATCAAACCCATTTCAGAGGCCAATGTTGGTTGGTAACCTACCGCTGATGGCATACGACCCAAAAGAGCCGACACCTCTGAACCGGCTTGAGTGAAACGGAAGATGTTATCGACGAAGAAAAGGATATCGTTTCCTTTGCCTTTTTTGTCTCCATCGCGGAAATACTCTGCAACAGAAAGACCCGAAAGTGCAACACGAGCACGAGCTCCAGGAGGTTCGTTCATCTGACCAAACACGAGGGTTGCTTTAGAATCAGCAAGTGCATCTTTGTCCACAAGGTTCAAATTCCAACCGCCTTTTTCCATGTCCTCTTTGAACTCTTTACCATATTTGATAACGTCAGATTCAATCATCTCACGCAACAAGTCGTTACCTTCACGAGTACGCTCTCCAACTCCTGCGAAAACCGACTGACCGTCGTATTTTTTTGCGATGTTGTTAATCAACTCCATAATTAATACGGTTTTACCTACACCAGCACCACCGAACAATCCAATTTTACCACCTTTTGAATACGGCTCCAACAAGTCAATGACCTTGATTCCTGTGTAAAGCACCTCTTTCTCAGTAGATAAATCTTCGAATTTTGGAGGTTTGTTGTGAATAGGATAAGAGGTCTCTTTGCTTAATGTTCCAATACCATCGATACCTTCTCCGATGACATTCATCAAACGACCTTTGATTTGGTCTCCAGTTGGCACAGAGATAGAGTTACCAGTTTGTACCACTTTCATACCGCGAGAAAGACCATCTGTTGAATCCATTGCGATGGTACGTACAGAACTTTCACCGATGTGCTGCTGACACTCTACCACCAACACTTGACCATCTTGTTTGGTAATTTCTAATGCGTCGTAAATGGCTGGTAAACTTCCACCTTCCAAATCAAAACTGACATCGACCACAGGACCAATTACCTGTATAATTTTGCCAATAGACTGACTCATAATATATTAATTTATTTAATTTCTTAATTTAATTATTAACCTTTCAATGCATTTGCACCACCCACAATCTCTAAAATCTCATTCGTAATCGAAGCCTGACGAGCTTTGTTGTACGTCAAGTTCAATTGTTTAATCAAATCCGAAGCATTGTCGGTTGCTTTGTGCATCGCTGTCATTCGAGCACCGTGTTCTGATGCAATCGAATCAAGTATCGCTTTGAAGAACTGTATTTTCAATGATTTTGGAATCACCACATCCACAATTCCTTCCACAGACGGTTCGTAATAGTAGTCGAGAGAATAACCTCTTTTCTCTGAAGCATCGGTCTGTTTTTGCTCAATTTTCACAGGGAGAAACTGCTCTTGCGTCAAAACTTGAACAGCAGCATTCTTAAACTGATTGTAGATAATGATTACCCTATCATAGTTCCCTTCGGCATAAGCGTCCATAAACGTTTGAGTCAAAGTCCCCACTGCACCAAAAGTTGGAGTATCAAGTATTTCATTATTCGTATGAGTAACTTTGATTCCCTTTGCCTTAAGCCCATCGTTTGCTTTCTTTCCAATGGCGTAAATGTCTAATGCTCCCTGACGATAATAGTCGGCATAAACTTCATTCACCAATTCCGTCGTTTTCTTCACCACATTGGCATTGAAACCGCCGCAAAGACCACGATTAGAAGTAATCGGAATCAACAAGATTCGTTTCACCTGCTCGCGATTGGCATATTTCTTATTGGCACCCGGATCGATATTCTGACTGACTTGCGCTAATATCTCCTGCAATTTCTCAGCATAAGGGCGCATCTGAATGATGGCATCCTGTGCTTTACGCAACTTAGCAGCCGACACCATTTTCATAGCGCTAGTCACCTGTTGCGTTGATTTTACAGAGGTAATTCGAGTTCGTATTTCTTTTAAATTCGCCATTTAACGTTGTACGTTAATGTTTATAGATTATTCCAATTTCTGTGGAAAGAGGAAAACCCTCTTCCCTACCAGAAATCTTATTGGAATTTATATCTCGCGGTGATCTCTTTTGCAACTGCTTCGAGCGTATTCGTCACCGAATCATTGATATCGCCTTTGCTTAGGCTCACCAACACTTCGCTATGATTTGCTTCGAGATTATGGATAAACTCTTTCTCGAAATCACGAATTTTCGCTACAGGCACATCGCTCATCAACCCTTTTGTACCGCAATAGAGGATCGCAATCTGTTTCTCAACTCTTACAGGAGAGAACTGACCTTGTTTCAAAATCTCTACGTTACGTGCTCCTTTGTCGAGAACTGCTTTGGTAGCAGCATCGAGGTCAGAACCAAATTTAGAGAACGCTTCCAATTCGCGGTACTCAGCTTGGTCGAGTTTCAATGTACCAGCCACTTTCTTCATCGCCTTAATCTGAGCTTTACCACCCACACGAGATACCGAGATACCTACGTTGATTGCAGGACGAATACCCGAGTTGAAGAGGTGAGATTCCAAGAAGATCTGACCGTCGGTAATCGAAATTACGTTAGTCGGAATATATGCCGAAACGTCACCATCTTGTGTTTCGATAATTGGCAATGCAGTCAACGAACCACCACCTTTTACCAAATGCTTGATAGAAGCCGGAACGTCGTTCATCTGTTGAGCCACTTCGTCGGTGATGTTGACATACGCCGCACGCTCGAGCAAACGAGAGTGAAGGTAGAAAACGTCTCCCGGATATGCTTCACGTCCTGGTGGACGACGGAGCAACAACGAAACTTCGCGGTAAGAAACCGCTTGTTTCGATAAATCATCGTAAACGATCAATGCAGCACGACCGGTATCTCGGAAAAACTCCCCGATGGCAGCACCTGCAAATGGCGCATAAAATTGCAATGCAGCAGGATCGGCAGCTGTTGACATCACGATAGTCGTGTATGCCATTGCTCCGTTTTCTTCCAACGTTTTTGCAATATTTGCAACGGTAGAACCTTTTTGACCTACTGCAACGTAGATACAATAAACTGGCTCACCTTTTTCGTAGAACTCTTTTTGATTGATGATGGTATCGATGGCAATCGCTGTTTTACCAGTCTGACGGTCACCAATGATCAACTCACGTTGTCCACGACCAATTGGAATCATTGCATCAATCGCTTTGATACCCGTTTGCAACGGAATATCAACCGGTTGACGGTAGATAACACCTGGCGCTTTACGCTCAAGTGGCATCTCGTAAAGTTCGCCGTTTATTGGGCCTTTGCCGTCAACAGGCTCACCAATGGTGTTGATTACACGACCCAAAAGGCCTTCACCCACATTGATTGAAGCAATACGTTTTGTTCTTTTTACACGGTCGCCCTCTTTGATCTTTTCAGAAGAACCAAGTAACACGACACCGACATTATCTTCTTCGAGGTTAAGTACGATTCCTTTTACACCAGAGTCGAACTCTACCATCTCATTAGACTGGACATTTGATAGCCCATACACACGAGCAATACCATCTCCTACTTGCAACACGGTTCCAACTTCCTCGAATTCGAGGGCGTATTTGAATCCTTCTAGTTGTTTTTTTAGTATTTCGGAAACTTCTGCGGGATTAATTCCGGCCATAATTATTTTTGATTTAAAAATTCAAAATCTCTTCGGGAGTTATAAAAACCTAATTTTTAAAGCTCCTCTCTATTTATTTCGACTTCACAAACTCTTGTCTGAATGATTTCAGTCGCGAAGCCACACTTGCATCCATCAACTGATCGTCCACTTGAAGCACAAATCCACCCAAAAGTGCAGAATCGACATCGCAAGTGACTTCCACTTTTGCATTGTATTTTTTAGCGACTAATGCTCTGAATTGTTCAACTACAGCTGAATCGAGCTTAATAGCACTCGAAAGTCGTGCCGTTTTCACACCGCTGTTTTCACGATAACGTGCCAAGAAATTGCGGGCAATCACCGGTAGATAGTTTTCGCGTGAATTGGTGAGCAACAACGTCAGAAAAGAGAGGGTCAGCTCATTCACCTTACTACCAAGAAGTGTAGTCATAAACTTCTGCTTGTCGGATGAGGAGATTACAGGACTATCCGTAATCAACTTAAACTCCGGCAACTCGGTACTCAGTGAGAGCAAATTTTCCATATCGGTATTGACGGCTTCGAGCACCTTCTTGTCTTGTGCAAGAGAGAAAAGGGCTTTGGCGTATCTTACCGAAATCGAGCTATCGTTCATATCGTTGATTTAATATTCAATGGTGCAACAGCACCACGCATTAGTTAACATTGAGTTGATCGACGTACTTTTTCACCAACTCTTTTTGTTGTTTGTCGTCTGTCAATTTCTCTTTCAAGATTTTCTCGGCAATATCAATTGAAAACACAGCAATGGCGTTTTTCATCTCGTCGATGGCAGCCACTTTCTCTCTTTCGATCGCAATGCGAGCATTTTCCATCACTTTTTCAGCCTCGATGATGGCTTTGTTTTTAGCTTCTGAGATAATCGACTCTTTCATATCTGAAGCCTCTTTCACGATTTTATCGCGTTGGAGCATTGCTTCAGCCAAAATTTGTTGATTGTCAGCGTGCAGCTTTACCATTTCGTTTTTAGCCGCCTCTGCTGCTTTCAGCGCTTCGTCAATCGAGTTTTCTCTGTCAGAAAGTGCCTTTAGGATTGGTTTCCAAGCAAACTTCTTCAGGATAAACAGCAATAACGAAAAAGAGACGAGCATCCAAAAGAGTAAGCCTAATTCGGGCATTACTAAATCCATAGCTCTATTTTTTTACGTTCAAAAAAATGGGTTCATACAGTTATGCAAATGCAGACGGTCGAAACACGACCGTCTGCAAGCTATAACTATACAAATAATACCAACAAGCAAATTACTAATGCAAAGAAAGCAACACCTTCTACCAACGCAGCAGCGAGGATCATGTTTGTACGAATATCACCTACAGCTTCTGGTTGACGTGCGATACCTTCTACAGCACCTTTACCAATAAGACCAATACCGATACCGGCACCAATTGCTGCTAAACCAGCACCTACACCTGCTCCCATTTTGGCAATAGCCATGCTACCTTCAGCAACAGCTTGCAATAAAATTGTTAATGTTGTCATTGTAATAAATTGTTTATTGTTATTGAGATTGTTTATTTATTTATTTCGTTTTTCGTTTCCAAATTTAGCACACAGATGACACAGATTAAATCGATTTTCACTGATTTATTGAATAATGTTCACCTATTTACACGTCCACTCGTTTACTTGTTTACTCTAAATCAATGATGCTCCTCACTATGCTCTTCAATAGCCATACTGAAGTAAATCGCCGAAAGTAAGGTGAATACATAAGCCTGAATGAATGCAACCAACAGTTCGATGAGACCCATAAAGATGGTGAAAGCTATCGAAACCACAGACACACCATAACCAGCAAACATATTTTTTTCGCCAAAGACGAAGATTAAGCTATAGAATCCGAGTACCACAATGTGACCTGCGGTGATGTTGGCAAAAAGACGCACCATCAATACGAATGGCTTAATAAAGAAGCCCATAATCTCTACCATTGGCATCAACGGCAGTGGGAATTTCAACCACCAAGGCACGCCAGGCATATTAATAATGTGCATCCAATACGCTTTATTACCATTGAAAATGGTTATAACAAAGGTAAATAGCGCCAAAACCATTGTCACAGCAATATTACCAGTCAAGTTTGCACCACCAGGTGCTAGAGGAACAAGTCCCATTAAATTGTTGATAAATATAAAGAAGAAAATGGTCAATAAATAGGGAAGAAATTTTGCATATTTTTTCTCGCCAATAGAAGCGATTGCCACTTCGTCGCGGATGAAAATAACCAAAGGTTCGATCCAGCTTTGAATGCCTTTGGGCGCTCGAGCAAAATTTTCGGAATAGCGTTTGGCCGCAGTGAGGAAGATGATGAGCAAGAGCAGGATTCCTACAAACAGCGAGGTCACATTTTTGGTGATGGAGATATCAAAGGGCCTCACTTGAGAACCATCGGACATAATCTCCACAATTTTGCCGTGGTTTACACCCTCTTTGGCAATCTCTAAACCTTCGTAAGCGGTATGACCGTGGTGGAAATTCGACGACATAAAACTGTGCCAACCAGTCTGCTTGCTATAGACAATTACTGGCAAAGGAATGGCGATGTGATTTTCACCAATAGACACGATATGCCACTGATAGGTATCGGCAATGTGTTCGAATATTAAATCTTTGGGGTTAAATGCCTTTGCTTCGCTGGCAGCTACTTGAGCGTGAGTCGCTTCATTGGCTTGAACGGTTGAAAACGAAACAATTGTGGCAAATAAAATAACTAAACCTGTTTTTAAAAATCTCATCACTTTTCTTTTAATTCTTAGTGGATCAGCATATTACTGCTTAATCCCTTTCCCTTTATTATAAAAAGATAAAACCTGTGTAACTTCAAAAATAGTAAAAATCAGATACATCACAAAAAAGGCCATCACAAAACTCAGCACATTTGCAACCGATTTGGTCAGAAGACAAACAAGCATAAATGTCATATAGACCAAAAACTTGACCAACGTCGACTGCATATACGCAGAAGAAAATCGCAGCATATTTTGATCAGCAACTTTGATTAAACGCAAATAGCTCAACGAGGTAACGCCGTAAACCAACAAAAACAAAACAGGGAAGATCTTAAAGTAGAATCCCTTCAATAGCGTGGAGTATAGCAACACAGCTGTAGCCAATACAATCACACTAAGTAGGTTAAGTTTGAAAAAAAACTTCTGTTTTTCAGACATTTAAATCTTTAAAAAAAAATTAAACCTGTTTCTATATATTCGAGAAAAGCTCGTCTATTTTTTCAAAATTGTTCTGAAGAGTAACCAAAGGGCACCAAAGGCCATTAGCAAAATCAACAAAACAGTAAAAAGGGGAAATTTGTTCAATAAAAATTTATCTAATTTTTGTCCGCCCCATGCTCCGAGAAGCACCATAGCTGCCATCTGCAATATCAATCCCGAAAATCGGGCATACGCATTAAGCGACTGTTTTTTTTCTTCAATACCCTCTTTTTTGTCATCCATGTTATAATTATAGCAAATTGCGCATTTGCGCTTCTTTGATAATAATCTCACAAATCTGATCTATTGAATGCGATTTGCAATTTATTGTTAAATCGTAATCAGGCGCCTCGCTATTCTTCTTTTTAAAAAGTTCTTTAAAAGAATCGCGTTGATAATCCATTTGCACAATGTATTTCTTGGAATCTTCGATCGATAAACTGTGTTTTGCTGATACAGATGCTGCCCGCCACGAGAGTGGTGCTTCAAGATTGATATGCAAAGAACGCACAATATCGGAAGTGATAATTCCTCCCGCTCTACCCACAATCACTACATTTCCGCCAATTGCAATATGACGCACTGCTCGCTGAATGGCATTTTTCACTTTGGTGCTGTGTGCATAGTAATTTTCGGTAAACGACGACACAATCTCCTGAATCACATTTTTTTGTTGAGATTCTACCAACTGCTTCACTTTCTTAGGCGAGATTTTCAACTCATTAGATACCATCGAAAGAATCTCCTTATTCACCCATTTCCACTCTTCTTGGAAACCCTTAGCAACAAGAATCTTGTTTATTTTAATCGATAGTTGCTCCGCAATTCTAGTGGCTGAACAACCACACACACGCGAAATGGTAATCACAGGACCGGGCACTTTACAAAATCCCGTTTCTTCCGGTTTATCAAATCGCTCATCCATATATTTTAGCAATACATTTTCCATTTTCATATTGTGTTTGGGTGTTAATACTCTATTGAATGCCTGCTTTCTCGTAAGCTATTCAACAATAAATCCTCTACACAACTTCCCCGAACTCTTTCGGCGGTGCAAAGATAAGTTAAATTTCCGATAAAGATAGAATGAATATAAATAAAAATAGGCTCTATTTCTGATTTTAATCCTTAAAATTTCAACTTTTTCGACAAGGCTAAGATACGAATATTTTTTCTTTTTTCAAATAAAACCTTTGATTATTAGCATATTTAGATACCTTTGTTTCGAAATAGAGACAGATGTCGCCTTCCGTGCCCACAGATTCGATCCTTTTTTCCTCTTCGGAAAACAAAAATCGCTGCCAATCACTCAATCCACTCTGGCTTTTATCAAAAAAAATTAGTTACGAACAAACTTAACCAATTCAACTAAATACGCAGTTAGAGACTATGGCAAGATCGCAGGAATCGTGGAACAAAAAGGAGATCCAAAACAAAAAAGACAAAAAGAGAAAAGAGAAAGAGGCTAAAAAAGTTGAACGCAAAGAGAACAAAGGCGGCAGCAGTCTCGACGATATGATTGCATACGTTGACGAAAACGGAATGATCACCTCCACTCCTCCAGATCCAACCAAAAAGGCCAAAATAAACGTTGAAGATATTCAAATTGGCGTGAGCCGTCGTGCAGAACCTACTGCCGAAGAGTTGATTCAACATGGTATTGTGACTTATATGAACGATGCCAAAGGATTCGGGTTTATTCGCAACTTGAAAACTCAAGAGAGCATCTTCGTTCACAAAAAAGAGTTGCTCGAGCCTGTGCAAGAAAACAACAAAGTGACTTTCGAAGTAAGACCTGGTCCAAAAGGAATGAATGCCGTAGGTGTAAAAATAGACCGATCGTAGTTCACACAACTACATTATTATATAATAGAACTGCCGATAGAGAATGATTCTCTATCGGCAGTTTTTATTTGATTAAACACAACCTGTAACGAGTAGCTTGAAGTTAGTCTGCGCTAAACTGAAAGCAAATGAGGTGTTTGTATAAAATTATTTTTGCAGAATAATCAATTGTTCTATTCGCTCCAGCAATTTTGTAACGGGAAGAATGTAAGTTTTTACCCTTAACTTTTTATACAGCCAAAGTTATGAAGCCCAGTTTGTAAATTATCGAAATAATATGGCGTGGCTAGGGGTAAACTTAAATCTTAGCTTCATGCAAGTCCCAGATAGGAAAACACAATTCGTAGTCGTTCCAAACTATATCACCATACTCTATGGAGAATTGCTGAAATAGGTTAACATTCAGATATTTATTACTCATTGGATTCTTCGCATTCTTCAAGAAATGTTCAAAACCTATAACCTGCTCAACTCCATCTGAAAACTGAAATCGGATCTTGTAATCGCCTAAATAGATGGCTTTTTGAATGGAAATAACCATAACTTAAATTCTTTTTGTAATTGTTTCTGACACAACCGGTATATTGTAAACAAAGAAGTCAATCCATTTTCTGACAATGTCTTCTCTGTATGCCTCCACCAATTTCAACAATTTCTTTTGGCTTTGTGCATCGAGGGGTTCTTTGCCTTGTACATCCGTAATTCGAACTTCTACGAATTTACCTTCTTTATAAACAATTTCAGCCTTACTCTCTACCCTGATATTTACAATGTACATGGATTGGCTCATGTTCGTGTGAATAAAACAGGACAATAAGACCAAAATATTCATACAGTTTAGGCATAAAACGATACGTTTAAAAATTGATTTACAAATATACAATCAATTTCGGAAGACAAACAATCTATCTTAGATTTTTTATTGGAAGCACTTATGCAATACGATGGCTGTATTTGGTGCACCTATTGGGGTTGAAACGCAAATAGAAGCGAAATGTTTATTGTGGTCTGAAAACTTGCTCACGGATCGAAAATCCTATTGAATTGAAAAGGCGGATTGTAAATCCGCCTTGACTAATATCATTTTTATATGCTTTCATATCCAAGGTGACAGGAGAATACTGTTACAATGAATTTAATTTTATTCATGTTTTTAAATTTGTTTAGTGAAAAATTCCATACGCAAAGATTGAAAATCAATCATTGAACCCAACACTTTCATGGTCGGGTCTTGTTTAAGTGCCACCATCCAAACGTCCATATCTTCTTTCGTTTCAAAACGCATATCCATCAACCAATTTTCATCAGCGTCTTTGCTTATTTCGCGACTCACAAAGCCGTTTTGTGATTTTATCATGCCTCTTCGAACGGCAATTTCTGCGTCCAAAAACTCTTGATCTGTAAATCCGTCTTTGAGCTTAAATTTGGCAATTTCTATGTATTCTGTTTTTTTATTTCCCATCTCGTTTGCCAATAGCTTTTACTAAAGTTAGAATGACAAATATTTCTATTCCCAACAATACCACTGGTAAAATAAGCACAGAAGTGAAAGTGCCATGCACGAAAGCAATAACAATCGTTTGAATTTCAATTAATGCCCTGATTATAGTTACTATGGCAATGCTTTCGGGTACTCCTTTTAGTGCTACAATCAGTAGTGCCAAACCAATGGCAAGATTACGTGCTGCAAATTCAAAACTTGCGCTTGTAAAAATAGCATTGGTTAAATCGAATCCTGTTGCATTTGGGAAAAGCACGGTCATATCAAAATAACCCATTACACCAAATGCAATGTTCATGAAGGCCAAAACGCCTATTACTATTCGCACCCATTTGGGTACAATGTCAATGTGCGATGCCATACTCTTACGCTTTCAATTGTTTCATAGCGGTTCCCCAATCTTCCAAATGGTGCACAGATGTCAGCTTTCCGTCAATTACAGTATGAAAATCGATAGACATAATTTTGAACGATTTTGTTCCATCTGTTGGTAATCCCATAAAATCGCCATTAGGTGTGCCAGTTACTAAACTACGGATTACATATTTGTTGCCATCGTTAGCCATGTCTTGAGGTTCCCATTTCAAGTCTGGAATTAATTTCCAAAAAAATTCAACTTGCCCCATTAATGCAGGCTTTCCTTTACTTTCTACCGAGCCGTATGATATGAAATCATCGGCCAATACCTCTGTCAAAACAGCAGTTGGTGTAGTTTCTGTGTTTACAGTTAATGCTTTTTTGTAGAATGCTGTAATTGCGTCTTTATTCTTGTCCATTTTGTAAAATTTTAAATGATTAATACTGTTGCAAAGATCAAGCAGTTTCATTTTTCTCACAATGGACAAATGAGCCTTTGTATGGTACTTTTGGGAATACTATCGTTTCAAGTAAGATTCTCTAAATTCTACGGGGGTAGATTCGGCGTTTTTTTTGAAATAGCGAACAAAATAGGCAGGGTCTTCAAATCCCAATTCTTGTCCTATTTCTTTGATTGACAAATTAGTATATACTAAAAGTCGTTTGGCTTCTAATAATATTCTGTCATTAATAATCTCTTTAGGTGATTTGCCCAACACCTTTGCCGTTGCTTGCCCAAGACGTTTTTCAGAAACAAAAATGAGTTTGGCATAGTCATTGACACTCTTCAGTTGAGTATAGTTGCTTTCTAATAAATCGCGAAAGAAGATCGTATAATCGAGGTCAGCTCCCTTTTTAAGCTCAGCGAATCCTTGTTTGCTTTTTTCTCTTTCGGCAAGTAACAAAAAATTATGAAGCAGATTTTTCAGCAAAATAGGTTTTGATTTATCCGCTGGCAAGCTCAATTCTTCGGTAATGCTATCGCAAATAGTGATGTATTTCTCGAAACTTGCTTTATTTAGCTTTATGGTAGGCTCATCGGCAAGGTCATTAAACAGAATGCTACTTCTCAAATACTTGGTATCGCTTTCAGATGTGCAAAAGAAGTCGTCGGTAAAGATTAAAATATTTCCTTCGTATTTAAGGAGTTGGTCAAATTGATGAATGCGGTCTTTATTGATAAATAGCAACGAGTATGGCTCAACAGAAATGGGTTCAAAGTCTACAAAATGAGTAGGTTGGCAATTTTCGAACAGAAAAATATGATAAAAATTAGTGCGATGAGGCGTCGCCAAATGTTCGATGCTCACATTCGACAACGATTGCAAGGGCACCACTTCAATTTGAAGATCTGCATTTGGTTTAAATTTGAGTCTCTTAATCACATTCATAATTTATTTCAATATTAAAAAACGTATTCAAGTTTCAATGATTCGTTTTAATTTTTTTCATCAAATCGGGCGCAACAAAAAACAAAGGCATTAACATGATAATAGCTAGGGTTAAGGGCACCCAGATAAAAGTCAACAAAATCAGTGAGAGATTGATAACTGATGAAATATTATGTTTTCTAATTTCTTGTTTCTTTTCTTTCTCGGTAAAACTATTGGGTGCAAGTGTGGTATCAACAAATGCATATTTCCAGAATTTACGTAATACCAATCCAGAAAAAAACATATTGAGTGGGTAGAGTGCCACTACGTACTGATTCATTGGATAATCGCCGATAAATGCAGCGATAAAAGGGAATAAACTTGAAAAGAATAAAAACAGTATGTTCAACCAAAGCAAAGTAGTATCCACTTTTTCTATTTTATGCAAAATGCTGTGATGATTTACCCAAAAAATAGAAAGCAAAAAGAAAGTAAAAATAAAACTCAGGAATTTAGGCACTAACTCATTCATTGAAAGAAAGAAATCATGTGCTGAATTAGTTTCTAAATGCGGTACTTTTAACTCTAAAATGAGTAAAGTAATGATAATGGCAAACATGCCATCGCTAAAAGCTTCTAGTCTGTTTTTTGTCATAATTGTACATTTAAACTCACTCGTCGGGGCGGCATTTTATTCCGGCCCTTGCTTGTTATTAGTATATGTGATTCGATTCCAAATATATTATACAAATATAGCTGTTTCATCAAATTACAGATTATTTCGATCGCGATATCTTTACCAGTTGCAAGTATCTTTTCTCCCACCCCTTAATTATTATTGAGAACTGTGTTCCGACAATCAATATATTGATTTATCGCTTAACAAACCTGCCTGCCGCAGGCAAATGCTCATAGTATTAAGAAAACGCGAATACAAATAGCTCGGCTGAACTTTGCTTCCCGCCAACGGAACATCATCTATCAACAGCTTCATATCCAACAGGACGAAGGATATGCGTCTGTCAATCACTTACTCGACCGATAATATTGGATTTTTCTTGTGACCAACCGCACAGGCTTATCGTTGCGTTTCTCGATACTGGTTATCCAATTGCCTGCTTTATCGTAAGTGTAACGATAGGTAAACGACACAGTGATGCCGGATTGCAAATTGGACTCGGCTATTTCGGTTAAATTGCACTTTGCATCGTACGCATATCTGATGTTGGTAGTCGAAATCGGTATTTCATTTTGAATTTCGATTCTCTTTTCCGATGTTAACAACATATTTAGTGAATCGTATTGATAGAATTTCTGATGGGATAGCCTGCCGTGAGCATCGTAAAACGAGGCCTTTGCTAATTTGCCATTTGCATTGTTGTTGAATTCGGTTCGAGTAAATAGGCTGTCGTCCGTTTGATACAAAAACTCTATTGTACGGTGAAGCGAGTGAATCGATATGGATTTATTACGCAAAGCACCTGATGAGTCGAAACAGTAAATGATGGTCGAGTCGGGTGTGTGACAATAGGTGTATCTGAGTTTTCGAAGGGAGTGTATAGTTGGGTTTTCTCGTTTCGTCCACTCCTCTTCCCGCATTAATTGACCTTGGGTGTCGTAGTGATATCGGCATCTGCCCACTACCTCTCCTTCTGCATATTCGCTCTCCTCAGTTTTATATCCTTTCTCATTGTATTTGGCTGTTCGTTCGCCACATTTTCGATTTGACACATAATCAATCTCTCTCTCCAGCCAGCCTGACCGATTGAAATAGCGCACGGCTACAGACCGTTCTTTTTTAGCCATTGAGGGCTTTGGTTGAAGTAGGTTGGTTGTAGTTTCCTCCACTTTGTGTACATTCCCTTTCAGCCGCACGGTTTCGCACGTTTTTTTACATGTGTTGTCTTGCGACAAAGCCGCATAACTTGCCATCAAAGAAATTAAACCAAAGCAAAGCAACTGTTTTAGATTCATACGCTATGCTAGTATTAGATGATTTGCTTTGCAAAATGCCTCAGCGGGTTCATATCCGGCACCGACAGCTTGCTGCAACCAATAAAGCGCCATCTCTCGATTAGGCGGAATGCCTTCACCGCGATAAAGCATGCACGCCAACTGGTATTGAGCGTTCAGACAGCTTTCGTTAGACAAGGGGTTGAAAGCCGATTGCTGATACCAATAGAGAGCCTGTTCGCAATTTACTTCGGTAGCTATACCCATGCGATACATTTCTCCCAAAAAAAACTGTGCCTCGCCATCGTTATTTTGGGCACTGAAGCACAAATACCTGAATGCTTTGTATTCGTTTTTCGCTACACCTTTGCCCTGACAATACATCAACCCCATGATGCAGACTGCTCTCACACATCCAGCTTCGGCAGACGCACGGTAATACCTGAATGCCTTATCATAATGCTTCGCATCGCTGTGCTTTTTCGCTTTGCGCATGCGATACAGCACCAATCGCTGCCGAAGAGATACCTTTATTTTCAGCAATAGTTTTACCATGCAATCAACGGAAGCCAGTTTTGGCGGCTTTTATCAAGTTCTTTAACTGCGCAACATACCTCGTCGCTTTGACCGCGGTGACCTCCGGCAGAAAGTAGAACGTAACCGTGCGCGCCAGTTTCTTGTTCTGCTCATCGCTCGCTTGAAGCGATAGGGTGCGATTACCATGCTCGATGTTGCTATAGATGCTATCTATACGCTGTAGGTCTATGTTATCCTGATTGAATGTCTCTATGCACCTCCCCTTTTGCTTACTCATCCCGAAATACCGCCTGATTAAGCGATGGTGTGCTGTATCTAGTTTAAACGACTGCCCATAGCGATGACTCATATTTTTGATAATGCTATCGTTGAGATAGGTATATAATTTGAGCCTATCGCTCCTCTCTTGCCCGCATTGAGAGTAGCCATTTACACAAATTAGAAGCAGGAGCAAAAGGTAGATTGTTTTTTGCATAAGGAGTGTAGTTTTACTTTAGAAAGTTTCCGTTTTCTTTGGACAAAAAGTAGCTAAATGATTTATTGCTTTTTGGATGCGCTCGTATATTTTATCCTCACGGTTATCAATTAAAATATATTGTACCATTGAAAAGAAATAATCATGATTAATTACGGTGTTTTTAACTACGTTGTTTTGAAATGATATTTGCCCATTAGTTTCAATTTGACAACCCATTGTTGGAAAGGTTAATTCCAGCATACCAATTTTTACTGCTCGTAAGCTTTATTTCATAAGAAAATACAATTTCACATTCATTAATATTCATCAATTTTGGATTTTTTATTTCAGAGCTTTCGGTATTAGTACTTGTCAAAAACTTACTAAATTTTTCCTTCAACCACTCAATAGTTTCCCCTTTGGTTTGTGCTTGGCTAACTAATACAGGCAGCAGCAAAGCTGCAAGTACGATTAATTTGATTGTTTTCAAAATTGTAATGTTTGATTTTATTGCCTACTCTGTTTAAAGGATTTTCGGCGATGTCCTTTTTGTGTATCTCTTTTAGCATCACGAACGCTTAATCACTACCCTCTGATACCTAAATGAACTGAAGTTGATTTCCTTTCAGGGTTGTTTTTCATATCTTCTTTTAATTTTTTACGAAGCTGCTGCTTAATAAGCCCTTCTAGCGTAAATGATTCCTTCTCTATTTTCATTTCGCTATAGAGTACATATTTTGCGGGTTCGTTGCCATGTGTCACCGTGCCTTCGGGCGACAGTTCTACGTTGTATTTCCCTTCGGAGTTGGAGCAAATCAATTGAATTTTGTCGGTACTAATGTTTTTGTCGGATACCGAGGTGCTTTTGATAACGGCTACTTTGTCTCCGATACGTGCAAAAATGCGCGTAACATAAATCTCATTCCTCTCTGAAGTACGCCCCAGCTGTTTCCTGATTTCACCATATTCTTCGTCGGTCGTAGAGCCTGCACTTAATGATACGGCAATTAATTTTTTATTACCTGCCTCATCTTTCTTAAATACAGCTTTTACTGCCACATAAGTCTTCTCTTCTGTCTTGAAATCAAAAAGTGAGCGTTGCACCACCTCATACCCTTTGGCCTGATACCAACTCCAATAGTATGTGCCGAGATTTCCGGCAGCTCTCTCTTCGGCTTCTTGGTAACTGGTTCTGCTTATCCCAATGCCCATGTGCCTATAGATAGCACCATTACTTGCTTTTTCATTGTAAACCACCAGTACCATAAACCCTTTAGTGATGTGGTAATCGTCTTTCACGTAGGCTTCTTGCGAATAAATCGCACAATTATTAAACCCCTTTGAATAAAGTGAGTTGATGGCCGGCTCTTTGTCTGTGCCATACACGATTTCGTAATCCATCAGCCCTTTGGTTTTATCCATCGCTTTTATTAAGGCTACTTGAGCCATACTGCTTTGTGCAATCATGCAGAACAACAGAGTGGCTAAGGTTGCCAATTTGCTCGTTTTGTTTTGTGGGTTCATAATGCTTTTTTTGAATATGTTTTGACAGCTCTATCTTTTATTTTAATCCAAATGAAAACTAACAGGCAGGCTGTACCAAACTGGCACAACTACACCATTTTGTTTACCTGGCGACCATTTGGGCATACACTTTACCAATCGAATAACTTCCTTATCGCAAGCTTTATCGAGCGATTTTACAACTTCCACATCGCCAATAGTGCCGTCTTTTAATACCAAAAATCGCACATTAACCGTTCCCTGAATGCCACACTCCTGTGATACTGGGGGATATTGCAGATTTTCATTTAGGAATTTGGTAAGGCAACCTTCACCACCTGGAAATTGAGGCATCTCTTCAACTATAGAATGTCTGTCTTCTTTTGATTTTACTCTACCTCCTGATGTTGTTTTAATTGCTGATTTTGTTTTCTGGCTGGGATTTGCCAGTTGAGCGTTTATCTGATCAACTTCTTGTTGGGTAAGATGTTTATCTGCTTCTTTTTCAAGCTCCACTATTTCCGCATAATCTACCAAGTTCTTATCGGGATTAAGCGCATAATAATTTTTTATAGCAAGTTTAGCACTGTACCAACGCCCCATTTTTGCATAGCATTTTACAAAATATGGTTGTATCCGTGCATTGGTTTTCCCCAGCAACAGCTTTGCATCTAACAGATTACTTAGAGCATAGTTATATTTCCCATTTTCAAAAGCCTCTTTGGCTTGTATGTATTTCTGACGAGCTTGCTCATCATTAGTCTGTGCGCTTATGCCTGAACAAAAGCTGAGAACGAAAAGCAGGGAGGTAAGGGTTGTTTTCATAAATTATTTCAATTTTAAATGTATGCGGCATCTATCAAAATAACACCACTTATTATACCTACAAAACCACTCGAAGAAAGTAATTGTACATTGCCCAATTTGTCCATTTGCAAAAAGTATTCCTTATAGGACAAGGATGAATCTGCTTTCAAGAATGGTTTTCCTAATATATCATATGATTGTGCATATGAAAATGGATCAAAAATATAACATTTTGTAATGGTAATGGTATTATCAGGATTTTTTACATAATCTATACCTGTTAATACAATAGCATGCCCAATTGCATGTCCTGAATTATAGTTTAAAATAACCGGACGTTTATTTTTTAGTTGATTAAATAGCACATTTGGATATGGAGCTCCAATTATATATTGTCCAGATAATATTGTATTATTTTCCATACTATCTTTAAGAATACAATTTGTTACTCTTATCATATCAAAAATGCTACCTGTCATGCTATATACTCCGCCCTTGATATGACGTACTATTTCTTCCTGCTTTAACAAAATACCTTCATAAGACAGTACCATTTCAGCTGATGTAGCCCAACACCACATAGCGTCTTTTTGAAAACGATAATGCTTCTGAAACTCAATCTTTTTAATTCCAACCATTTGAGCAATTGTAGTACCTTGAAGTATCGTAACCATTACTATCGGAACAATCATTCGAAATAAACTTGATGTTTTCATAGATTATATATATATTGTTAAATAGTTTGTAAAAATAAATACAATTAATTCCTAATGCACCTAATCGCTATTGCAATATCGATATAATCATCTTTTTTCTTAATATCATTATAATCTAAAAACAAATACCAGAGATATGCGTTATAATTACCTCTCTTTGATGCACTCCACCAAAAGCCACCGACTCCAATATTATCAAAGCCATTATTATTATGATAACGAAAACCTCCAGGCATAGCGGAAAAACCACTCCTATTTGTTCCGTTAATGTTTCTTTTATATTCGTTCCATCCTGTAGTTGCTTTCAATTCTTCGCTTGATATCTTATTTAAATATGACCATTCCGAATCAGTAGGTAAATGCCAACCTGGAGGACAAACTCTCATGGCTGTATTCCAGTCGTACAAATAACCATAAATTTTTGCATTGCTTTCATCATTATCATAAGCCCAGCATCCTGAAGACGCTCTATAACGCAGATTTTCTGCCATCCATACCTGATTGCCAATTTTCACTGTTTTATACACATTTCCATCACGCGGGTCGGTAAAAGTACCAAAGCGGCTATCTTTTGGAGCTTTTTTATAATACACCTTCACCGAATCCCTTACATTGTAATTATCACCTTTCAGAGCTATGCGGAGGGTATTCCAGCCTTGTGCTAATTGCAGGTTGGAACTTATATCGGAGGCGGTGGAGTTAAGTTTTCCTTTACTTACAGAACTTATGGTAATGGTACCGTTGTTGAAATAAGAATTTAGTGACTTTAGTGCTTGAATACTAGTTTCAGTAACTGTATCACGATTATTCACATTCCATGTATATGGATTTTTCAAAGCGTTATATTTGGCTTTAGCTTGTTCGGTAAGTTGTTTCTGACGCTCAACTGCTTCTTGTTGTTTTACGCCTTGCTTCTGCTGCTGTGTGGTAGTTGTGTTTTCGGGGGTGTCCCAGAAATCATCGGAGTTGGTAGATTTTGGTTTTAACCAGCCATCTTTTCCACCTTCCCGTAATAACACTAACCCGGTAACCCTAAAGCCATTTTTCCAGATTGCTTTAGCAGTGCTTGCTGTAAATCCGGCTATTTCATGTGTCATATTCTCTCCCTTACGGGTGCAAAAAACATTTGCCCACGAAGGAGATCCGGGAGTGTTATATCCATATCCGTCACCTGATTTTGGGACTGTGGGGCTAAGCTTAATATAAACATAATAACCAGTGGTTTTCTCTGGCAAACATTCTAATAATATGCAATCACGGCTATCTAAATAATCCTCAGGAGTTTCGGAGGCCGCTCTCCATTTGAATACTCCATTTACTACTGGTTCACCAAACAAAATAGACAGATCCCATTTTACCGTTAGGTTAAGTATCCGCATAGTATAATTACTATGATGAGAATAGGTCGTATTATTTTCACTTGTTTCACCCGAACCTGCTCCTTTAACCAATGGATAATAGGTTGTTTGCGAATAAGCATTCAAAGTAAAAATCACAAGTATTATTGATATATAAATGGATTTCATAAGTATATTTATTTAGTTATTTTCAATACTCATTCATTCGGATTTCCTGATACGCCCTTTGGAATCACTTTATATTTTTAAAATAAATCTTCATTCATTAGTTTGATGCCACATAATTCACAGAGATGTTTGAATGCTTTGTATAAAATTATTTCCCCTATTCTTTTCTACGAATTTTCGGGATACTCCGGTTAAGTAAAGGATATTCAATTTGCAAAAGGATCTTTTGTCGTAAACTTAGACAAATATTGTAACGCTTTTAATAGTTTTTCCAGTCTGTCTTTTTGACCAGGTGCTGTTTTATCACATCTTTTGAATACTTCTCCTTTTGAATTCTTAATACATATCCAATCTCCTGTTCCATCTTGGTCAATATAAAGCCCAGAAAGAGTTAATGTTTGGTGTTCTGAACTACTATCACAATGTTTTTCCCATTTTAAGGTTTCATATTCCAACCGGAAATTTTCAAGAGGACAAGCTTCTGAAGTATTGTGTTGAACTAATTCATTGCTCATGTCACTTATATATTTCAGGCATTGTTCTTTGGTAAGATTTTGCGCATCTACATGTGTAGTCAAAGCAGAAAATAAGATTACTAAAATGATTGTTGCTTTTTTCATAACTTTATGTTGTTTGTTGTTTTTCCCTACTCTTTTCTACGGATTTTCGGGATGTTCCTTGGTCTGGTAAAAGTCGGAGTGCGCCTCTAAGTAGCGCTCCGACTAATATTAAGTCATCGAATGAGAGTGTGTTACAAGTACTACAAATCATTCATCGGTTCGATTTTGTCTGTAATAGAAGTCATCTATATATCGAACCTGAAAGCCATCGCTTTTGAATTTTCTGATTTTCTCAGTTCTCATATCGTCAATTTTATCATAATCATATTGCCATACAAATACATCATTAGTAAAATCCGTAGAAGCTAGATCAGTATAATTATCAAGAACTTTAAAAAACCTTTTCTGCCATTGATATGCTAATACATTATATAAAGGACTAACGTACCCTTTACGATTCTCAGTTGCACTAACGATTGGACTTATAAAAAGATATTTTGTTTTGTAAGAATATGCCCATCCATAGGAATATACAGTACGTTCTTTTTCCTGTGCTTTAATTAGTTGCACTGAACTCAATAAAATCGCCATAGCGATAAATAACATTTTTGTTTTCATACTCTTTTTGTTTTAAATTGCCCCTACTCTTTGTTCGGATTTTCGGGTTGTTCCGTATAACATTTACCCACATTGAACACATTTTTCTCTTAAAATCAGACAACGACTATGTTCGTTTCAGCCACTTCGATTCCATTAAAGAAAAAATTATTCAATTATCACAAAAATAGAGGATTATTTTTATTTATTCAATACTACTTAAGTAGTATATTTGTCAAAAAATTAGCATAAAAGGGTTAAAACAATGAACAATTTCGAAGAAAGTAAAATAGAAGCTGCACTCGAAGAGCTAAAACAGCTGCAAAACATTGTGGACTCCGTACCTTCTATCATCTATATCAATGAGTTGGAGCGACCGGGCGACCCCACATCGATACGCAATATATGGGCAAATAAGAGGGCATTGGAGCTGATGGGCAGAACGCAAGCTGAGGTGACGTCGTTAGGGAATCGGTTTCTGGATGGTATCATCCACCCGGATGATCTTGAGATTGTGCCCACTACCGTAAAAGCAGCTTACAACTCGGTAGAAGAGACCATCATGATGATTGTCTATCGTATTAGAAAACAGAATACGGACGAATATGGATGGTACTATTGTCAGGGTCGTGTGGTAGAGCGCTTCGAAGATGAATCGCCAAAACGATTGCTAACGATAGGGCTAGAAATAACCGACTCTATGCACACACAACCGCAACTAAAGACGCTCCTCAAAGAGATTAATCAACTGAAATATTCATTAAAACTCAGCCAACTAACCTCACGCGAAAAAGAGGTACTACACCTCATCTCGCAGGGCGACACCGACAAAGATATCGCTACAAAACTCTTCATCAGTGTGCTAACTGCTAAAAAGCATCGCACCAACTTGATTCACAAAATTGGTGTGAAGAACACTGCCGAATTAGTCAGCTGGGTGATGGAACAAAAATAACCGTTACTATGAAACAATGTCCTCAGACTACACGTTTCAGAATCAAAGTCAATAAAACTGCGATAGCACTACAACGAAGTAATAGAGTAAAAATCCTGCCATTAATTAAAAAAAAGATACATTATATCACCCATATTTGAATCCAAAGAACATTGAGTGATAAGCATTTAAGTTATACTCAAAAAAAATCCTTCTCTCATTCTCACCACACTCTCCCATACGCCCATTCAACAATAAGCCAATCACCCAAGACATCGACTATCAAATAAGGAAGTCTGTCGCAAAATCAACATGTCGTTAAATGTATTAGCGGGAAGCGTGTTGTGGCAAAGACATCACGTCTCCAAACACTGCACGAAACTTTTCGCAACAAATACATAGCATTGGATGCAACAATTGTAAGCATTTCGCCGCATCTACACAGTATTATCAATAAGCGCAGGAAGCGCGTTGCCGTTGCTACATAGTGCTTCCATGAGGTGTTGGAAGAGTGTTGCACAAAAGAATACTGCGTTACACGAAGCGAAGGAAATGATGTGCCAGACAAGATATTCCGTTACATGAAGCGCAGGAAGGTAGTATCACAATTGGATTTACCGTTCCAAGTAGTTCCCGAAACTGCTGTTTGTGGTGTGTTTACGTTTACTTCAATAATAGATTACCGATTGACGAATGTCAAAGATGGTTCAATCGTGATTGTTCGAAGTTTGACAAAGGAAAATTAAGTGCAGATTGTGATTTTCAACTAATTGTCGGGCGACAATCAAATCACAAGTGTGATTTTTGAATCTAAGTTGGTTAGCAATTAGGCTACCATCGTGTTTATTGTCGAAAAGGCAGAGAATAATTTTGAAATTAATTTAAGCATTACACTAGATGGTGATGCTCTCAAATTCATTATCTTTGCAGGAAGAATGCAGATCTTTAGACCTATCTGCCCTACGAATAAACAACAGCACAAATATACAAATTATTTCGGAATGAAAGAGCTGAATTTACACATAATGAACAACGGACAACTCTCTACTTTTGTGAGTGGTGTGATTCATCTATCAGAAAATAGCGAAATAAGCGGTATACTAGAGTTAGGGTTGTTTAAAAAGGTGAGCGACACGTACGAAAGGTATTGGGATACCTGCCTCAAGGTGCAAAAAAACAAATATACCGAGCAACTGCAACTCGCCGACAAAAAGCGCACAGACGACTACAAAGCAACCTATTATGCGGTGAAGTCGCACCTCTTTCTGTCGGATATAGAGGACAAAACAGCTGCAAAAGAGTTGTTGCATCTACTCAAACATTCGCCGCGCAAAGTGGAGCGAATGCGTCAATCGAAACGCAGTGGCGTGATACAACTATTACTGGCACTCTCTAAAAACGAGCGAGTTTCGAGGTTTGTGAATGCCCTCGCTATGGAGCGGTGGATTGCTGCGCTGCGGAAGTCAAACGAGTCTTACGAAGCCGCTTCTCAGGCATTCTTCAAAGAGCTTTACGAAAACAAGAAAAGTGGTAGTTCTACCTTGTTTCGCCCTGAATTGATTGAGGCGATGAATGCCTACTTTCACTACTTGCATGCCTACTGCACGATACACACCGACGAACCCATTTTGCATTTAAAGGCGATGATAGAAACGGAATACAAAGAGGTTCGCACCGTATGCCGACGCAACGCAACTCGCCGCAAAAACAAGCGTGCTAATACCGAAAACGAATCAAATCCTGCAAGTGCGACAGATTTTCAACCGTCCGAAACCTAAAACACAGGGCAATATATCCCATTTCTTGCCCTTAAAGCGACCTAATTTGCTCATTTATCACTATCTTTGCGGTTCGAAAACCTATTCAGATAGCGTTATGACATCTCTAAACCACTCAGATATTATCACTTCAACGGTCAAACGACTGTCGGAGTCTGAATCATACAAGAAATTGTGCCACCAACACCGCGAAGGTGAACCTCTGCCTTCGGGCGAAATATTGGCTGACATCATCAGCTTGGCACGTTCGATTCTTTTCCCTGGATTCTTTGGAAATTCATCCATAAACACACGCACACTCAGCTACCATATTGGAGTGAAAGCCGAGCGACTCTATGAGTTGTTGGTGGAGCAAATATTAGCAGGATTGTGCTACGAATGCACTGCCGAAGAGGGAACTTACATCAAAACTCACCGCGAGAATGCCAAAAGCAAAACCGCACAGTTCATCGAACGTCTGCCTCTATTGCGCGATATGCTCGCAACGGATGTGGAAGCGGCTTACAACGGAGATCCTGCTGCGCAGAGCTTCGGTGAGGTGATTTTGTGCTACCCTGCGATTCGTGCGATCACTAATTACCGCATTGCACACGAATTGCATTTGCTTGGTGTGCCGCTTATTCCGCGCATGATTACCGAAATGGCGCATTCCGAAACCGGCATCGACATACATCCGGCGGCTACCATTGGCGACTATTTTACCATCGACCACGGCACAGGTGTGGTGATTGGTGCGACGGCTATCATTGGGCGAAATGTAAAACTGTTTCAGGGTGTGACGTTGGGAGCAAAAAGCTTCCCACTCGACGACGATGGCAATCCAATCAAAGGCATTCCGCGTCATCCAATTATCGAAGACAACGTAGTAATATATTCGAATGCAACCATACTTGGTCGAATCACCATCGGCGAAGGCGCTACCATCGGCGGCAATATCTGGGTAACAGATCATGTAGCAAAAGGTGCAATAATTGCTCAATCTAAAGCAAAAAAATAGAATCAATTGAGAATCAATTGAGAATCAAATTAGATTTATTTGCCCCTATATCCCCTAAAGGGGACCTTTAGAGTGTAGCGAACATCTGATTGGTTTGTTTATTATTAAAGTTAGTACAAAGGTAATGTTCTGCAGAATGAAAAGTCCCCTTTAAGGGATATAGGGGCTTTATTAAAAGAAAACCCGACGCAGCAGATTCATTTTCACTTGAGTTACTTAAAGCAAAAAAATGAAAGAACAATACGAAATGATTGCCAAAACATTCCAAGGATTGGAAGATGTGCTGGCAGAAGAATTAATTAATTTAGGTGCCGATCAGGTACAAATCGGTCGTCGTGCCGTCTCTTTCAGTGGAGACCTCGGCTTTATGTACAAAGCTAACTTGCACTGTCGCACTGCATTGCGCATTCTGAAACCCATTTTTACGTTTCGTGCCGACAGCACCGACGAAGTTTACAACAAAGTAAAAGTGCTCGATTGGGAAAAACACATCGACGTAAACCAAACGTTTTCGATTGATGCAGTGGTGTTTTCCGACAACTTCAAACACTCAAAATTCCTCACCTACCGTGTGAAGGATGCCATTGTGGATCATTTTACCGAGAAATCAGAAAAACGTCCTTCTGTTCGTTTGACCAATCCAGATATTTACATCAACATTCACGTTGCACAAGATCGTTGCACCATTTCGCTCGACAGCTCGGGTGAGTCGCTGCACAAACGTGGCTACCGTCTCGACCAAACTGAAGCTCCACTGAGCGAAGTATTGGCGGCAGGTATGATTCTGAAAACCGGATGGCGTGGCGAATCGAACTTAATCGATCCCATGTGTGGTTCGGGTACGCTGCTTATCGAAGCTGCCATGATTGCACTAAACATTCCTCCGGGCATTCACCGCAAGGAGTTTGCGTTCGAGAAGTGGCCAGACTTCGATCGCGACTTGTTTGACGAAATATACAACGACGACTCACGCGAAAAAGAGTTTGATTTCAAGATATTTGGCTCGGACATTTCACCCAAAGCCATCGAGATTACGGAAGCAAACATCAAACGCGCGGGTGTGGCAAAATACATTTCGCTCAACACAGTTGGCTTGCAACAAATCAGCGAAATTCCCGAAAATGGCATCTTAATCACCAACCCGCCTTATGGCGAACGCATTTCGACCAACGATTTGCTGGGACTTTATCAAATGATTGGTGAACGACTGAAACACGCTTTCACTGGCTACAAAGCATGGATATTGAGCTACCGCGAAGAGTGCTTCGAGAAAATCGGGCTGAAACCGTCGCGCCGGTTCCCACTGATGAACGGCTCGTTAGAATGCGAATTCCGTTGCTACGAAATTTTTAGCGGAAAACACAAAGAATTCAAAACCCGCAAAGCGGAAGGGAATTATTAATGTGCCAATTATTCAATTAGCTAATATGCCAATTTACTAATTAGCCAATGTGAAGAATAGTAATTTTGAGAATTTAGATTTAAGATTTAATTATAAAAAATCGAGTAGGACGTAATTCTGAGCCTGAATTCAAAAGACTTATGACTTACAACTTACGACTTACGACTTAATTAAAAATGAACATTCTTTTATTAGGATCAGGAGGAAGAGAGCACGCATTGGCGTGGAAAATCAGTCAAAGCCCAAAGGTGGATAAGTTGTACATCGCTCCGGGAAATGCCGGAACATCGTCTGTTGGCATCAACGTCGATATGTCGGCAACCGATTTCCCTAAAATCAAGGAATTTGTACATGCCAACAACGTCACGATTGTGTTGGTAGGTCCAGAAGATCCATTGGTGAAAGGCATCTCTGATTTCTTCAAAAATGATGCAGCTTTGAAAAACGTGGCATTGATTGGTCCTTCTCAACTGGGTGCGCAGCTCGAAGGCAGCAAAGATTTTGCCAAAGCCTTTATGATGCGTCACAACATCCCGACTGCGGCTTACCAAAGCTTCACTGCCGAAACGTTGAACGATGCCTACGCTTTCCTCGAAACATTGCAAGCACCGTATGTATTGAAAGCAGACGGATTGGCTGCCGGAAAAGGTGTATTGATTATCGCAGACCTCGACGAAGCAAAACGTGAATTAGCAGAAATGCTCAACGGCATGTTTGGTGATGCGAGCAAAACGGTCGTTATCGAAGAGTTCCTCTCAGGCATCGAATGCTCGGTGTTTGTGCTGACAGACGGTAAATCGTACAAAATTCTGCCCGAAGCCAAAGACTACAAACGTATTGGCGAAGGCGATACCGGGCTGAACACTGGCGGTATGGGAGCTGTTTCGCCTGTTTCGTTTGCCGACGAAGTGTTTATGCAAAAAGTAGAAGAACGCATTGTGATTCCAACTGTGAAAGGTCTTCAAGAAGAGAACATCGACTACAAGGGATTCATTTTCCTTGGTTTGATAAAAGTAGACAACGAACCTGTTGTAATTGAATACAATGTGCGCATGGGCGACCCCGAAACGGAAGCCGTGATGCTCCGTATCGAATCGGATTTCGTAGAGTTGCTCGAAGGTGTTGTAACTGAAACACTTTCGGAAAAAGTATTGAAAACCGACGCTCGCGCTGCTGTAACAGTGATGCTCGTATCGGGCGGTTACCCTGGCGACTACGAAAAAGGCAAAGTAATCAGCCACATCGACGAGGTGAAAGGTAGTATCGTGTTTCATGCCGGAACTGCTGATAAAGATGGCAAAGTTGTCACCAATGGTGGTCGCGTAATTGCTGTCAGTTCGTATGGAAAAAACAAGGAAGAAGCATTGGCAACCTCTTTCAAAAACGCGCAACTGATTGATTTCGAAGGAAAATATTTCAGACGAGATATCGGATTTGATTTGTAGGTTTTTCAGTAAACGGGATAAAAAGTTGACGAGTAAACAAATCTTTGCGCTCTTTGCGTACTCTGCAGTTAGGAATAGTTGACAAGTAGACAAGTAAACAAACTCTGCGTTCTTTGCGTGAATCTTTGCGCTCTTTGCGGTTAAGAAATAAAATAATAACAATGCGTAACAACAATATCATAGACAAAATAGCGACAGGGCGGTTCACCGTCGTGCTCACGTTGCTTGCCGTTGTTGTGCTAATTGCAACTCGTGGTATTGGATATCCTCATTCGATTCCTTCAAAAACGAATTGGGGGATATTTAACTTGTTGTTTGAAGGTTGGGTGAGCAATGGAACTCTTCGTTGGATTTTGGATGGTAGTTTTATTGTCCTCTTCGCTTTTATGTTTAATCAAGCAGATACTCGGTTCAACATCATTCGGGTGCGGACATCTTTGCCCTTTTTTATGGCTGGTTTGTTGCTGGCCACGAATAGTTTTCTGCTTGGCAATGTAGCCGAAAGTTTCAGCACACTACTTATCATTTTGGCAATCTCGTCGCTTTTCTCCTCTTATCAACTGTATCGTGCCGAGAAACAGTCGTTCGATATTGCTCTACTACTCTCGCTTGCAAGTCTGTTTTGGATGAAGTGCATTTTCCTGCTTCCTATCTTCTGGATTGGAATGTATATGATGAAGACGCTCAATCTACGCAGTTTTGCCGCATCGTTGATTGGTCTGTTAACGCCTTATTGGTTTGCATTTTTCTATTACGCTTACATCGAAAACTACACGCCATTGTTAGACCATATACTGTCAATCATCGACTTTCAGTGGATTAATTTTTGGAATGCGTCCCTCTACACGTGGATTCATTTGGGGATCACACTTTTGGCATCGCTTTTCGCCATTGGAAATACGATTTTCAGCACATTTACCGACAAAATCAGAACACGGTCGTACCTCAACTTTCTTTTTCTATTTTTATTTTCGACTTATGTGTTGTTGGTGATTGACTTCGGAAGAAGTGGCAGCGCGGCTTACTTGATTTACCTGATTTCCGCTTTTCTGATTTCGCATCTGTTTGCATCGGTGCGTGGTAGGTTTTCAAGCCTACTATTTTACACGCTTTTCTACACCTACATCATCATCTACTTATGGAGTTTATCCTAAAGTTTGCCGAATGGGGATATTTCGGTCTTTTTTTGGCGGCTTTTCTGGCTGCTACTATATTGCCGTTTAGTTCGGAAGTAGTGTTGGCGGCTCTAATTGCTGCAGGAATGGATCGTTGGGGTTGTATTGCTGCCGCCACCTTGGGGAATTTCCTTGGCGGAATGAGTTGCTACTACCTGGGATATTTGGGGAAAATAGAGTGGATTGAGAAATACCTCAAAATCAAGCAAGAAAAAGTCGAGAAACTACAAAACTGGCTGAACGGCAAAGGAGCGGGTATGGCATTTTTCGTTTTTCTGCCCGGCATTGGCGACATCATTGCCGTAGCATTAGGTTTTCTTCGTACCAACGTATGGACGGTTGCGATTTGGATGTTTCTCGGTAAATTTGTGCGCTACGTCGTGCTGCTTTACGGACTTTTCGACTTCGCAAAATACCTGTTTCACCAGTATTGGTGATTTTGTTGATATTTGCTTCGCGATAGTAGTTAGATAATAGCCTGCGGCGATATTAAGTTGATCAATCTCCAGAGAATCGAATATCAATTGAATATCACGACTTAAGTTATGGAATGAAATAGCGATGTAGAAAGTTAGATTCAAATAATTTTAAATAGGACGCGGATTTACGCTGCTATTGCGGATTCTAAACGGATTTTAATTCAACTGCGTTGAATTGTTCTCCAAACTAAACTCTAATCTGTGATGCTAGCATCACAAATATCTATTTCAAATCCGTTTAGAATCCGTAGAATCCGTAAAATCCGCGTTCTATTTCTTCAACGCGAAGCAAATATCAACTTACTATTTCCTCCCCCTCAACATCTCCCGCTTACCTGGAGGACCTTGCAACCGCTCGACCGCATAGCCAGCTGCCTGTAAAGACCTGCGAACAACACCTTTGGCACAATAGGTGGTCAGAATTCCATTCAGATTCGTGTGATCATAAAGCTTCACAAACAGTTCTGGGTTCCACATTTCAGGCTGTTTATCGGGTGCAAACGCATCGAAGTAAACAACATCGTAAGTCGATAGAAAAGAATACTCACACAAATCAGCTTTCTCTTTCCGTAAAAAAAAGTTAGGTGAAATCTGTACCTCTTCGCCCCACCTTGCCAGATGAAGCGTCTCAAACAAATCTCGACTTTCAGGTGCAATCAATTCAGCATAATTCAGTGAATTTGCAAACTCTACCGACAAAGGATACAATTCGAGCGTAGTATAACGAACCACTTTGTCGCTTTTTTTGGCTTGTACAAGTGTCAGAAACGCATTCAACCCAGTTCCGAAACCAACTTCGAATACCGAAATTTCTTCTTTAGCACACTGCTTCAATCCCGCTTCGATAAACACATGGCGCGACTCCTGCCACGCTCCATTTACCGAATGGTAATGTTCGTTCAACGCTGGCACAAAAAGGGTATGCGAGCCATCGGCTGTGTTTTCGATTATCGTTTGAGGTGTATCCATGCTGCAAAGGTAGAAAATGAATCTATTCAAATGTAATATTATTAATCCCTGTTTGTAGATAAAACGAGAGGGAACTTTGGTTCAGAACCGCAGCCGAAAGAGCCATATTTTTTTGAACTTCTAGCTTTAGACGGATTTATAACATCCAAATAAACCCATTTTAAGTCTTTATCTAATCTATTGGTAACTTTATACGTGTAGGTTTGGCTCAATAAGATTTCTCTATAAAATGTAAATTCCACCAACAACTCATTCCAACCCTTTTCTAGGGTAAATTGATCTTGTTCAGTGTAGAGGGTTGTTACTCCAGTATTCGTATTTCTAATAGTATCAATAAATTCACCATCCAATTTCAACAATGCATCACTATAGATAAACAGGGAAAATTTATCTCCAACAGTTCTTTGGCTATTAATATTTGAATAGTTTGCTCTCTGTACGTACAAACGATAATAGTTGTTTTTAATAATATAAAATTGGACACCACCTGGAGATACTCTCACTGTGGGGTCACTAATTGTTCCCACAAAATGTTTTTTATTCAATCCTATTTCTTTTGTATATTTGAAACCAGGCTTTTGTAATGCCAAATAAAAGTCTCCTGATTTTGATAAATTTGTCACCCCTATAGACATCAAATAAGAAAAGGTTGTATCAGGAGTAAAAGCGACCAATGTATCGTATTTAAGTGATATGTAATTCCCGATATTTCCTGTTATAGTGCCATTTATAAGGCTAGGTGAGCCAGAATCTTCTGGATTTTCTTTACTACAACTGGTTACCATTCCTAAAAACACAAATAATATCAAATAACCTACGTTTCTCACTGACATATCTTTTCAACTAAATATTTAAACACTAAAAACTCTACAAAGATATTGTATTTTCCATCCCTAAATAAATTATTCGCACATAATTAGCCATGTCTATTCATTTTTTTTATGTTCATAATTTCATAATACGCGATAAATTTAGACTATTAATTCTATCAATATATTTATTACTTTTGCTTACGAAAATTTGCAACCAATGAAAGCATCTAAAATTCTCTTTCTGATATCATTATCAACATTCCTGTTTGGTACCTCGTGCATACAGCCGAAAAAGGAGAAAACGACGATTACGGTTTCGATTCTGCCACAGAAATATTTTGCAGATCGCATTGTGGGCAATCGAATGGAGGTGATGTGTATGGTACCAGCTGGGTCAAATCCTGAAGCATACGATCCTTCGCCAAATCAGTTGGTGCAGCTCAACAAAAGTAAAGCTTATCTCGCAGTTGGCAATCTTGGTTTTGAGTTGGCGTGGCTTGACAAACTCAAGCAAAATCACCCTGAGCTACAACTCATCAATGCATCAGCAGGCATACCGCTTATCGTGGAAAATGAGAAGGCTGAAGGTAAACACGATGAGGGCTCAGAAGAACTGCATGAACACGTTGGGCCCGACCCACATGTATGGAGCTCTCCCAAATCGGCACGTATATTGGCTCAAAATATTTACAACGCGATTGTCTCCATCGACTCAACGCATCAAAAACAATATGCGAAAAATCTTATCGCATTGTTAAGCGAAATCGATACACTCGATCATCAAATCACTCTGAAACTGGCAAAAGTAAAGAATCGCTCGTTCCTGATTTATCACCCTGCGCTCACCTATCTTGCTCGCGACTACGGGTTGAACCAATTTAGCGTAGAGTACAACGGAAAAGAGCCAACTCCGCAACACATCAAAACGCTGATTAATGTAGCTCGAAAAGAAAATATCAAGGTGATTTTTATACAACGCGAGTTTGATGCTAAGAATGCGACTATTTTGGCAAAAGAGACAGGATGTCGTGTGGTGCAAATCGACCCGCTCAACTACGAATGGGCGAAAGGTTTGACGGAAATTGTTGATGCGATAGCGAAATAAGTGAAGAGTCGTAAGTCATAAGTCACAATGTGAACTAACAATTGGGTAATTTTATTATTGAGAATATAGACTAACAAAGAATGTCAAAAATAATTGAAATAGAAAATATATCTGTCGCGTATGACAGCAATGTGGTGTTGAAGGGCGTGAATCTGATCATCAACAACGACGACTTTATTGGCGTGATTGGCCCCAATGGCGGTGGAAAAACCACGCTACTGAAAGCCATTCTGGGATTAATTCCGTTGCAAAGTGGGTCGATACGCTTCTTCGAAAACGATGGGGAAGTGCCTTCGCTTCGCATCGGCTATATGCCGCAAAACAACAATATCGACCGTTCGTTTCCCATCAGTGTAAATGATGTGGTGCTGTCGGGACTGGCTGGAGAAAGTGGGCTTTTTCGCTCTTTCACACGCGAACAAAAAGGTTTAGCTGATGAAATTATTCGTCAACTAGATCTCGAATCGCTGCGGAAACGTCCCATTAGTCAACTATCGGGCGGGCAACTGCAACGCACATTTCTTGGTCGTGCGCTAGTTATGAAACCACAACTGTTGATACTCGATGAACCTAACTCGTACCTCGACAAAGAATCGGAAAACAAACTGTTCGATATTCTACAAGAGCTTCGCCCGAATGCTGCAATCATGCTCGTATCGCACAACATCGCTTCGGTACGCACCATTGCCAAAAGCCTAGCGTGTGTCAATGGAAATCTGCACTACCACACCAACACCGCCATCCCGACAGAGTGTTTTTATGAGTTTTATTGATCAAGAATCCTAAATACAGACTAATTTAGCAAGAACGATGCACATTACTCTAAATTTATCAGACATCAATTGGCTTTCTGTAGTCGCTGTCACTATTCTTTCTTTTCCACTAGGTGCTTTCTGGCACTCCTCGATACTTTTTGGCAAAACGTGGAAAAAAGATTCAAAGTTTCGATTCGACATGTCGAAAAAATCTAATTTCATCAAACTCTTTGCTTCTGCTGCCGTGCTGCACCTCATAACACTCGCAGGACTCGATATGGCGGTTGGACTCAATGCTACGGCTGGTTCAGGATTTCATACGGGTTTAGCTCTCAGCTTTTTGTTTACACTTCCGGCTATCGCTGCAACGCATCTTTTTCCGGGTCGCTCGTGGCGATTGATATTAATTGATGCAGGTTTCTACCTCGTTCTCTTCACATTGGCCGGCGCAATTTTTGGTATTTGGTAATTTTTATGTTTTTCAATTTGCATAAAACTTCTATTTTTGCGAAAAATAACTCATAAACCCTACGATTATGGCAGAAGATAAGAAAGAGCCTTGGATGAACTACCTAGCTCTAACTACCATTATTTTCGCAGTCTGCGCAACACTTTCTACCTTTAAAGGGGGCGGATACTCCACAAAATCAGTTCTGAGTCAAGAACAAGCCTCAAACAAATGGTCCTATTTTCAGAGCAAAAGTCTAAAACTGTATCTTCACGAGACACAGAAAGATTTGCTGACGCTCGAAAAGATGAAAATTGCGCCTGGCGATGCAAAAACTATTGCTGCTTATCAAGCAAAGATTGACGAATACGACTCATCAGTAAAGCGATATGAATCTGAAAAAGACGACATCAAAAAAGAAGCTGAGCAACTCGAAACCCTACGCGATGACGCTCAACAACATTCAAAACGCTTCGGAATGGCGGTCATTTTTCTTCAAATTGCCATTCTTCTATCGTCGATTGCGGCTTTAGTAAAACGCAAATACATTTGGGTTTTAGGAATGGTAATTGGAACTGTGGGTCTCCTTTACTTCATTAACGGATTTTGGGTGTTTATGTAATATTGCAATTCTCATGACATAAAAAAGGTACAATTCTCAATCGAGAGTTGCACCTTTTTCTATGAAATATATCAGGGGATTATTCTTCTACAGAATCACCAATCAGTGTAGCAGAACTGGCTTCGCGAATTTTCACCTTCACTAGTTGGCCAATGCGGTAGTTCTTCTTGTCGAACACTACCACTTTATTTTGATCGGTGCGACCGAAAAGCTGTTCGCGAGAGCGTTTCGAGAAACCTTCTACCAACACTTCGAACGTCTTACCGATGTCGCTTTTGTTGCTGATCACAGATAGTTCGTTTTGCACCTCGATAATCTCTTGCAGACGGCGGATTTTCACCTCTTCGGGGATATCGTCTTTCAATCGTTTAGCGGCATACGTACCGGGACGCTCTGAATATTTAAACATAAACGACATATCGAAACCCACTTCGCGCATCAGCGAAAGCGTCTGCTGGTGGTCTTCTTCCGTTTCGGAATGGAAACCGGAGAACACGTCAGTGGTGATTCCGCAATCGGGGATTATGCGTTTGATGGCCGCAATGCGTTCGAGGTACCACTCGCGAGTATAGGTGCGGTTCATCAGTTTCAGGATGCGGCTGCTTCCCGACTGAACCGGCAGGTGTATGTAATTGCAGAGATTCGGATAAGCGGCGATAGTCTCCAGCGTTTCGTCGTTCATATCCTGCGGATGCGAAGTGGAGAAACGGATGCGCATATCGGGTGCCACTTCAGCTACCAGACTGAGCAATTTTGAGAAATCGACCATGTCATTCTCTCCTTTATGGAAACGATAGGAGTTGACATTCTGACCAAGCAGCGTCACCTCTTTGTAGTTTTTGGCACGCAGGTCTTTGAGCTCGTTCAAGATGCTCTCGGGGTCGCGGCTACGCTCACGTCCGCGGGTGAAAGGCACAATGCAATACGAGCAAAACTTATCACAACCACGCATGATCGAGATAAAGCCCGAAATGCGATTTCCACCAATGCGCGAAGGGATGATTTCGCGATACGTCTCGTCTGTCGAGAGTTTCACGTTGATAGCTTTGTTGCCATTTTCTACCGCTCCAATCATGTTGGGCAAATCGAGGTATGCGTCCGGGCCAACCACCAAATCCACTTTGTGGTCGGTGATAAGTTCGTCTTTCACACGCTCGGCCATGCAGCCCAATACTCCCACGACGAGGTTCTTTTTCGACTTGCGCAACGTATTGAAATAGTGTAGTCGTTGCACCACTTTCTGCTCAGCGTTGTCGCGAATAGAGCAGGTATTTACAAAAATCGCATCCGCATCGTTAATCGATTCGGTCATGCTGTAGCCATCCATCTCCATGATGGAAGCCACTACTTCGCTGTCTGCCACGTTCATTTGGCAGCCATACGTTTCGATGAACAATTTCTTTGTTCCATGGTCAGTGGCGGATTTAAAGTCCGTTCCTGTTTCGTTTTGGTTCATAATGTAAATAATAAGCCCCTCCCCGCCCGCCCCAAAAGGGAGGGTGAAAGAAAAGCATTGGTTAAACTCTATTTATTTAATACTAACAATTTTTTAATCCTTCATATTTACTCCCTCCCTTACGGGGAGGGCTGGGGTGGGGCTTCCTGCATGGTACGACGACCGCACCAACGGTCCGCTTTCCACGTGTAGAAAACCGATTTCGAGGGCTTTTTGTTTATATTCTGCAAATTTATCGGGATGAATGTATGCCACCACCGGCAGATGTTTGCGGGTCGGTTGCAGGTATTGTCCCATTGTGAGGCGCTTGCAACCTGTGCGGTAAATATCGTTCAGCGTTTCGAGCAGTTCCTCTTCTGTTTCGCCTAATCCGAGCATCAAACCCGTTTTGGCCTCAAATCCTTGATCGGCAATGTGCTTCAACACCGACAGCGATACATCGTATTTGGCAGCACTGCGCACTTGCGGAGTCAATCGGCGAACAGTCTCCATATTGTGCCCCACCACTTTCGGGAATGCCATCAGCACAACGTTCAGTAAATCGGTATCTCCCTGAAAATCGGGGATTAATACTTCAATCGTAGTGAGTGGATTTTGTTTGCGGATGGCGTTCAGCGTTTCTGCCCAATGATTCGCTCCCATATCTTTGAGGTCGTCCCGATCGACGGAGGTAATGACGACGTATTTCAAATTCATTTTCTGAACTGAATCTGCTACTTTGTTTGGTTCTTCCGCATCAAGAAGCATCGGTTTGCCGGTTTTGGTGTTGCAAAACTTGCACGAACGGGTGCAAATATCACCGCCAATCATAAACGTAGCAGTGCCTGCACTCCAGCATTCACCGAGGTTCGGACAACGACCGCTCGAGCAAATCGTGTGCATTCCGTTCGACTCCAAAATGGCTTTCGTTCGTTTGAAACCTTCGTCTCCTCCCAGTCGTATTTTCAACCATTCCGGTTTTTTCACTCGCTCCATTTCGCTTATTGCTTAATTATTAGCATGCAAAGATACTTCTTTCAAAAATAAGAGCCGCTGTGTTGCGTTTTTTTAATATTTTTGTCGTGGGGAAATTAACCGCAAAGAACGCAAATATTTTCACCACATAGACACATAGAGCACATAGATTCTTTTGTCTTTTTTCTTAGTGAGCCTCCGTGTTCTTTGTGGCTTAGTGGTGAAGTTTTTCTTTTGAATTATAACTTTGTGCCATTTGCGAATTCTTTGTGTTCTTAGCGGTAAAATACATTTAAAAATAAAACTTCGCGGTCTCTGCGTAATCTTTGCGCACTCTGCGGTTAAATCAAGAGAGATAGTATGGAAAACAAGCACGAAGAGCCCATCACGGGACTTCCCGAAAACGCATTCAGAGAGTTAGAAAAAGGCGAAACCTACGAGCCGTTGATGTCACCTAAAAAGCAATATCCCGAGGTTACACTTTGGTCGGTGTTGTGGGGAATTCTGATGGCAGTGCTGTTTTCTGCCGCAGCCGCCTATTTAGGATTGAAGGTGGGTCAAGTGTTCGAAGCCGCCATTCCGATTGCGATTATTGCTGTCGGACTTTCCTCCGGTTTCAAACGCAAAAACGCACTGGGCGAAAACGTCATCATTCAATCGATTGGTGCGAGTTCGGGTGTGATTGTGGCAGGTGCCATCTTCACGCTTCCTGCGCTCTACATTCTGCAAGCCAAATATCCCGACCTCACCGTCAGCTTTATGGAAGTGTTCCTCAGTTCGCTGTTGGGAGGTATTCTTGGCATTCTGTTTCTGATTCCTTTCCGCAAATATTTCGTCTCCGATATGCACGGGCAATTTCCTTTCCCCGAAGCCACCGCCACTACGCAAGTGCTGATTTCGGGTGAAAAAGGCGGCAGCCACGCCAAACCGCTGATTTATGCCGGTATCATTGGCGGATTGTACGATTTCATTGTCGCCACTTTTGGTTGGTGGAACGAAAACGTCACCACGCGCATGATCGAAACCGGAGCAATGGTTGCTGACAAAGCGAAAGTGGTTTTTAAAATAAACACAGGTTCCGCCGTATTGGGATTGGGTTATATCATTGGATTGCGCTACTCCGCCATCATTGCTGCAGGGTCGATGCTCGTGTGGATGGTGATTGTGCCGCTCTTTTCGTTGCTCTTTGGCGACCAAGTGCTGACTTATGGCAACCCCACTATGACTGCAATGATGAACACCTTGTCTCCTGAACAAATCTTCCGCGGATACGCCCGCCACATCGGCATCGGTGGCATTGCTATGGCAGGGATTATTGGTATTATTCGTTCGTGGGGCATCATAAAAAGTGCCATTGGATTGGCGTCGAAAGAGTTTAGCTCGAAAGGCAAAGCGGTAGATGCCGACGTCGTTCGCACGCAACGCGACCTTCCGATGAAAATCATCGCCATCGGTAGTATCGCCACACTGATTGCGATATTTATCTTTTTCTACTTTGGCGTGGTGCACAATCTGATGCACGCCGTGGTTGGTTTGGTGGTTGTCACCATCATTGCGTTTCTGTTTACCACGGTGGCTGCCAATGCGATTGCGATTGTAGGCACCAATCCGGTTTCGGGAATGACGTTGATGACGCTCATTCTTTCGTCTGTGGTGATGGTAGCAGTCGGACTCACCGGCACATCGGGCATGACTGCTGCACTGATTATCGGCGGAGTGGTCTGCACCGCACTCTCGATGGCGGGCGGATTTATCACCGACCTCAAAATCGGCTATTGGCTCGGCTCTACTCCTGCAAAGCAGCAGACGTGGAAATTCCTTGGCACGCTCGTCTCAGCCGCTACGGTAGGAGGCGTGATTCTGATTCTGAACAAAACCTACGGCTTCACCAGCGGACAGCTTGCTGCACCGCAAGCCAACGCCATGGCAGCCGTCATCGAACCGCTGATGTCGGGCGCAGGTGCTCCGTGGATTTTCTACGCTATCGGTGCGGTGTTGGCATTGATATTGACAAAATTCAAAATTCCTGCACTCGCTTTTGCATTGGGAATGTTTATTCCACTCGAACTAAACACACCGCTTGTGGTGGGTGGCATCATCAATTGGTATGTGGGTAGCCGCAGCAAAGATGCCGAGGTGAATCAATCACGCATCGAAAAGGGAACGCTCCTTGCATCGGGCTTTATAGCCGGTGGTGCGCTGATGGGCGTGGTGAGTGCCTCCATCCGTTTTGGTGGCTACAACTTCCTCAACGAAGCGTGGGTCAACAACCCCATGTCCGAGTGGGCTTCGTTAGCGGCATACCTGCTACTGATTTTGTATTTGATAAAGGCGACGATGAAGAAATAAGATATTAAATCAAGCAAAAGCTTATGTTATCTAAACCGAAGAAATCATCAATTTTTGCTGTTGTTTTACTATTATTAGTGAACACAAGCTACTATTGGGAAGGATTGCTTAACTTATTTGCAATTCCTGTATTTTTTGCTTTAGTTATTGTTTATATTTTTGTTGGAATTCAACTTATTCGATTAGTCTTTTTAGCTTTTAAAGAACGATTCGCAGATAAAGTAAAAAATATAAGCATAATAATATCCTTGGTTTCATTGACCCTAATTTTCATAAAACCAAATGGCATAATTGATTTTGACAAATTGCAAGGCAAGGATCTCATAATTGCGGGCTCGGAAGGTGTTGCTAATTGCACAACAACTTTAAAATTGAAAGAGAATAATTCCTTTATATTCAGAAGCGTTTGCTTTGGATTAACTGATATTAAAGGAACATTCATTAAAAGGAACGACACGATTTTTTTCGAAGAAAAAAGCATTTTAATTAAAAATGAAGATTTCTATAAGTTTGGTATTCTCAAAAGAAACAACAATAAGGGAATTAAATCGGAGACTTTTATACTCTATTTGAATCAAAAAGATTCAATTGGATATCCGCTATCTGTATTTCAAAACATTGGTTTAAATTAATGAGCTTCGTTCCTTGCTTGGTGCAAGTGTTACTTGCGAAAAAAAAGATTACTGAATAAAAACTACAATATAACAACCTAATCACTATCGGCATGACTGATCAAGAAATTCTGGAGCAAAACCTCCGTTTAGCGTAGCCTCCCGGCTACGCTATTCTTTTGTCAAGCGTCCTCGCTTGAAATAAGAATAAAAATAGAGTGAAAATTTAAAAAACGATTATCTTTGCTATAATTCAAATCTATACAATATGCTACATACAATAAAAATAGATGACAGCCAACTTGCAGGCAAACAGTTGATTGAAAAATTACGAAAAAACAAACACGTAATTTTCGAGGATTCAATCGCCTCAGAGCCTACTCCAAATGGTTATATGAAGCTCGAAGACTTCCGCAAAGAGGCAAAAGCAAGTGCTAAAAAGATTTTGAAAGACAATGGTATATATTAGTCGATTAGCTAAAATTGACCTCGATAACATTCTTATTGGCTTATTGACTTGGGATAAAATATCGCTTTCTGTTATCGAAACCGAAAAATACATCGACGACATTGTTGATTCGTGTTACGAATTGGGAAAGAAACAACGTCACCAAAATTGTATTTTCGAAATACACCGTCGAGCAGGAGAAAAATTTATCCGTTACCGTAGGAATAAACACACAATATGGTATGTCGTTTATAATATTTCTCCAAATGGTGATATTTTCATAGAGCGTATTTTCAACAACTACCAAACTACACATTAATAAACCATCCTTATAAAAAGATGCCTCATCTTGGCACAAGTTAAACCAAGTCTAACTTGCTTTAACAGAATGATTTTGCTGCATAAACAAGGATAATTAATCCACTTTAGCTTAATTTAATCGTTATGACTTTGACTGATCAAGAAATTCTGGAGCAAAACCAATTTGAAGAGCTCATTCAAGGACTTATCGACGATGATTACGGTTGTTGTAACGATTTTATCGTACCAAGTACGCAGTTAGGACTCAGCGCTAATATGACAACATTGAATGATGCTGGCATGTTGAAGGCAGCAGGCATTGGTCAAAATAGTGATTACCAAAAAGATGCATTGATCAGAAGCGATTGTGTCACTTGGATTGAAGAACTGAGCACCAACCCATTCGAAATGATTTACTTAAAGAAAGTTCATAAGTTTATTGATCATTTGAATAAAACCTGCTTCACCTCCATCAAAAGTTTTGAAAGCCATTATGCAAACTACGAAAAAGGCAGTTTCTACAAGCGCCACATCGACCAATTCAAGAATGAAAAGGGGCGAAAATATTCGATTGTCTTATATTTGAATCAGGATTGGAAGGTAGAAGATGGAGGCATGCTATCTTTGTACCCATTGTCGGAAGAGCAAACGCAAATTTCCCCACTGGGTGGGCGAATGGTATTCTTTCGAAGCGACGAAATGGAGCACGAAGTACACCCATCATCCACTCGAGAAAGAAGAAGCATAGCCGGTTGGTTGAAGAATTAAAAAATATCTGAAATCTTTTAACAATATTATAATTATGAAAAAGAAACTCACCTTTATTATTATATTGGCAGTGGCATTGGTTATGCTGTTTAGTTGTGCCGACAAAGAGGTAGTGACCAGCTGCCTGAAAGGACAAACCTACGGGTTTTGGTACGGCATTTGGCACGGAATGATTGCGCCGTTCGACCTTATCGGCATGCTGATTTGGGACGACGTGACGGTCTTTGCACAAAACAACACCGGCTTTTGGTATACATTCGGCTTCCTTATCGGTAGCGGCGGTTGGGGTGTGATTGGCAACAAAGCAAGTAAGAAAAAGAACTAAGATATTTGCCTTCGGCGATATTTATAGTTATTAGCTGCGCGATAGTTATTGTAAAAACAACTAATATCATCTGTAGGACAATTATCTACATAATATCAACAAAAAAACAATGAATCGTTACGTCTGTCTGCTTCGGGGAATCAACGTGTCGGGGAAAAACAAAATCCTGATGAAAGAGTTGGTTGCGATGTTCGAAAACCAAGGTTTCGGTAACGTGGAGAGCTACATCCAAAGCGGCAATGTGTCGTTCGATTCAGAAGAGACGAACCTAACGAAACTCGAAGAGCTAATTTCGGAAAGCATTCGTGAGCATTTCAGTTACGAGGTTAAATCGTTTGTCCGCACCAAAGCGCAAATGCGCGAATTGATCGATCGCTGCCCCTACTCCTTTACCGAACTGAAAGAAAACGAGTATTTATACTTCTCATTGTTGCATGCACCGCGCAAAAACGACGATATTTCGTTGGAAATCAGAGCAAAAACGGAGGATGAATTTACGATAGTTGACGACACCATTTATCTACTTTGTCGCAAAGGCTATGGCAACACGCTGCTATCGAACACTTTCTTCGAGAAGAAACTCAAAACCGCTGCCACCACTCGCAATCTGGCTACGATGTTAAAACTTTCGGAATAAATCGATACAATTTCGAGTTTCAGTATATATCTTTGTTTTTATGTCTATTTTCAAACATCATATTTTCCACTAAATCTATTGTGAAATGAAATCAACAGACAAAATTCTCTTCTGGACTCCGCGGATAATCGGAATCCTGGCTATTCTATTCATCAGTATGTTTGCGCTCGACGCATTCGATCCTCGCCTCTCGATTGGTGAGCAGATTTTGGCATTCCTCCTTCACATGATTCCGTCGTTTGTGTTAATCGCGGTGCTGCTTATTGCATGGCGGTGGGAGTTTGTGGGTGGTATTATTTTTGCAGCAATTGGGTTAGGCATGAGTCCGCTCATTTTTATGCACAACTACCTGGTCAATCACTTCTCAATTTTAGAATGTGTTCGTGTTATTCTGCTGATTAATTTGCCATTTATTGTGGTTGGCGGTCTATTTATTGCCCATCACTACCGCACAAAGAAAGCTATTGATGAGTGAACTCGAACAATATATTACAACTTATTTCGAAGGTGTGGAGGCGAACGAGTTGCAAACAGTCGCCTCTTACTTTCATCCAACTACGCTCAAAAAGGGCGATTTCTTTCTACATGAGGGTAAGGTGTGTGACAAACTCAGCTTTATCCACTCGGGTATTTTACGCCTCTACAAAACGATGGACGACGGCAAAGAAGTGACTCAATGGATTTCGACGCAAGGTTATTTTGTCACCGAACTGTCAAGTCTGCTATTCAATGCGCCTGCCCGATGGAACATTCAGGCATTGACCGATGCAGAACTATTCACCATAAATAAAAAGGATTACGAAGCCCTCCACAAACTGATTTCCCGATGGGCTGAAATCGAAAAACTCTTTATCGCCAAATGTTTTGTAATGCTCGAAAACCGCGTGTTCACACACCTCTCGATGAGTGCCGAAGAGCGTTACGAGCTATTCTTCGACCAGAACAGGGAACTTTTCAACCAAATTCCACTGCAATACATCGCCTCGATGCTCGGAATGACTCCCGAAACCTTTAGCCGCGTCCGCAAAAAATCTCTTCGCTAAGTTTTCTTGATTTTTGTCAAGTGTAAACGCCAATGTGCGCTTCTATCTTTGCATCGTAATTTAATTCAAAACGATATGAAGTACATCATTGCATTGGCATTCGTCGCACTACTAAACACAACCATTATGGCAAAAGAAATCAGCACCGAGATCCGTATTCACGCAACGCCCGACAAAGTGTGGGCAATCCTCACCAACTTCGAGAACTATCCGAATTGGAATCCGTTTATCAAATCTATCAAAGGCGAAGTTACAGTCGGGAAAAAGATTGTCGCCCGACTCGAACCACCTAAAGCAAGTGGTATGACCTTTCATCCAAAAGTTTTAGTATTCGACAAAGAGAAAGAGTTTCGATGGATTGGGCACTTGTTCATTCCCGGACTGTTCGATGGTGAGCATCGCTTCGAGTTAATCGACAACGGCGACTCCACGACTACTTTTCGGCAAAGTGAGAAGTTCAAAGGAATTCTAGTGCCATTTTTCAAGAAAATGCTCGAAAACAACACGAAAGAAGGATTTGTGCAAATGAATGAAAAGCTGAAAATATTAGCAGAACAATAAATTGAATTTCAACACTTTAATAAGATGAGCCACTATTCTAATAGATGGCTCATTTTCTATCTAATGGTAAATGCTCAAATGTGTGAATGATGTAAAATATCATCATAATTATGTAATTCTTGGTAATTTAATGTTCTTAAATTTGTATTGAATTATTTCCATTGCACAATTAAACACCAAGCAATTAGCACTTACATCTTTCTACACTTAATATTTTTATCATAGCAAAATAGCAGCGGCTAATTGCAAAAATCTAATATTGCTCCTACACTCAGGCACTGATTCTCAATCTCATGAGTTTGAAATGGCATATTTTTTCTCAATTTATACTTCATATATTATGAAAACACTAAACAACATCTCAGCACAACTGTTTGGGTTGACTGCATTTTTGGGGTTCATGAGTTCGTGTATTGGTGATTTAAAACTTAGTGATGATGAAAATGCGCTGTCTAATAATGCTCAACAGTTCAATTACGAAAACAGTACAATGATGTCTTTGAATCTCAGTTTAAAAGACGTTGATGGGAAATATGCCCCATATATTACTGTCAAGATATACACTGAGAATCCTCTTACCCCAAATGGCTATTCTATTAAAAATAGTATTTTGCCATACGTAAAAGGATCAACAAATGTTTTTGGCTGCTTCGAGAGAGTCATTCAAGTACCTGGTCATATTGATTCAATCTATATCGTAATCGACAATATTCTATTTAATCGTTGCGTAAAAGTTGCAAAATCAACAAACTGCACACTTAAGCTTCAGCCATCAGGTTACGCTGTATTCAAATCAAAAGCAACAATTCGCAGTGCAGTAGATGCACCGATAGTTTACAACAGACCATCAGTAGGTATTCTAGCGAATAGCCAGCTCTTTATATTGGGGAGTTATAATAGCTCTACAGGATTCCCAAACTATACAGATGTTGCAGAACCTGCATCAATTGCTCTTGCAAGTAGAATATCGAGCAATCTTCCAGAATATCGGGATCAATTTTTAGAACCTGCAAAAACTCAGAATGGCTATTTTGATAACAACGGTAGGTCGAATCTTGAAGTGATAGACAGCGCGTATATCTGGGTCAGTTTTGTTGACGAAGGAGCTGGAGTCAACAACAGTGTGGGCTATTTCTATTATCCTACAAATTCACCGCCCTCCAATCTATTAAATATTGATAAGAAAATCATCATTTTCCCAAATGCTTCAAATTCTGACAACGATGGAGGTCATGGATTCCTAGTCAACGGAACAAAGGTGAAATTGCGTTATCAAAACCCAATGAACGATCAATGGAGTGATGTCTTTCCTCCTAGTATCACTATCAGTTGGTTTCTTATCACTAGCGGTTGGGGCGGATCAATATATGATAATTTCTTCTTAAACAGAAATAAAAACCAATATTCAATATCTAATTTCAATGCTGGAGCTCAACCTCAAACAGTGCTTTTGTTTGATGCTGAGACTCAAAAAATCGTATTAGGATTCGAAGATATTTCGATAGGTGAATTTCCAAATGGAAATGCGTCGTCAGGAACTTACCCTTCAGACCGTGACTTCAACGACGAATTGCTGTTGATTACCGCCACACCTATTACTGCTGTAAATACGTTTCCATTGAAACGAATCACATCCAATACTGATTTAGATGGTGATGGAGTTTCTAATACAAATGACGACTATCCGAATGATCCTGAACGAGCGTATAACAACTATTATCCAAATGCAACAGACTACGGCACGTTAGCTTTTGAAGACAACTGGCCTACTAAGGGTGATTACGATTTCAACGATTTGGTGCTCAATTATCAAATAAAATATGTTACTAACGCACAAAACAGGGTAAAAGATGTGATTCCAATTTTTCGAGTAAAAGCTGTTGGAGCAGATTTCAAAAATGGTTTTGCTGTAGAGTTTAACACATCGCCAAATAATGTAGAATCTATCACAACTACTCAATCAAACAACAGTATTATCACAAACAATCTGGTGTTCAATCTAAATGCGAAGGGCTACGAAAACAATCAACCTAAATTAGTTGTACCCTATTTCGACAATGCGTATTCAGTCTTTGGTACAGATTATGTCTCGGGGTTCGTCAACACTGTTCAAAACTCAACTTATCTTCCCCCTGTAACAATAACGAAGAAAATAACATTCATTTCGCCAATTGATATATCATCATTAGGTGCTGCACCTTATAACCCATTTATTGTAGTTGATCAATCAAGAGGGAAAGAGATTCATAAGGTTGGATTACACCCTACTGCTTTGGCAAATAATGCATTTTTTGGAACAGCTGACGATATTTCAAATCAGACAACATCGTGGTACGTTGGCAATCAGAATTATCCATGGGTTATCGACATCCCATACAGTTTCTGCTACCCAATAGAATGTGCTCAAATTGAATCAGCTTATCTAAAAATACATGAGTGGGCGGCATCAAATGGCACGCTTTGCACAGATTGGTATAGCAATTGCTGTGCAAATTACAGAAACACCGCAAACCTCTACAATCACTAAATATTAAAATCAAAACGAGCCGTAAAGAATGTAACTTTACGACTCGTTTAGTTGATTTAGATTTTATACAAATCCATTCGAAAATTCTGTACAAAATCTTACAAATTTTGATCCAAGAAGCGGACAAATCGTTCGTAGAGGTGAAGCCGTGTATTACCACCTTTTATGAAGTGATTCCTATTGGTGTAGATCTCCATATCGAACGGTTTGCCAGCTTGCACAAGTTGTTCGGCATAGTCGGCCGTATTCTGGAAATGGACATTATCATCAGCGGTTCCTTGCACAAGCAACAAACTACCCTGTAAATCAGCAGCGTAATGCCCTGCCGACGATAGTTCATAGCCCTCGATGTTCTCTTTCGGCGTGCGCATATAACGTTCGCTGTAAACCGAATCGTAGAATCTCCAATCGGTGACTGGCGCCACTGCTATTCCTGCCTTGAAAACGCCCTTACCAAGTGACATCGACATCAAAACATTGTAACCACCGTAGCTCCAACCCCATATAGCAATGCGATTCTTATCGATATATGGCAAGGAAGCCAAATAGCGAGCGGTCTGAATCTGATCTTCGGCCTCAAGTAATCCAAGTTTTTGGTAAGTTTGTTTAGCAAAAACAGCACCACGACCACCAGAGCCACGACCATCGACACACACCACCACATAACCTTGCTGAACCAAGTATTGCTCCCAATCAACTTTGAAAGCGTCTTTCACTTCCTGATGATTTGGACCGCTATACTGCACCATCACCACAGGATAACTTTTTAAAGGATCGAAGTTTTGTGGCTTAATCATCCAACCGTTCAACGAGATGTATTTGTCAGTACGGAAGGTAAAGAAATCTTTCTCTGCCAAATGAGTAGCCACAATTTTTTTCTTCAATTCAGCATTTGTTTCCAAGGCAACAAGTTGCTTCCCTGCAGCATCGCGAATTTCGGTAATCAATGGCGTTTTTACATTCGAAAACCGATTGATAAAATAGTTGTAGTTGTTGCTGAATTCTCCATGATTTGTACCTTCGGATGGTGTAAGGCATATCTTTCGACCTTTCCCATCGAGCGAATATACTGCATTGCGCAAAGGTGAGCTTTCGTTCGACTCAAAATAATAGACTCCTGTTGCAGGATTGTACCCCAACAGATTGGTCACTTCCCAATTGCCTTTCGTCACCTGACGACGAAGAACACCAATCGGAGAATAGTCGTAGATGTGACGATAGCCATCGCGGTCACTCACGTACACAATCTGATCGGGATAAAATGCAATTTGATCAAACAAATCGTTGTTGATATAAGTGTCACTCTCCTCACGGATAAGTAAGCGAGAAAGTCCCGAACGTGGACTCGAAGTATAAATCGTAAATTTATTCTGTTGACGATTGAGTGTAAAAACAGCCAACTTATCTGGCTGCGAAGTGAAGCGAATGCGAGGTATGTATTCAATTTCAGGATCGCCAAGCTCCATCGTTTTCACCACTTTGGTCAACACATTGAAGGTTTGTACACACACTTCCGAATTAGGCTGACCGGCACGAGGGTACCTCACGCGCTCAATTTCTGGTGCAGTAGCTGACACATCGCCAGTCTTCAACTCCTTGTAGACAGGATAGCTGTATTCGGGTACTTTTGTTTGGTTGAAACGGATGTAAGCAACAAAATTGTTGTCGGGCGACCATTCAAAAGCTCGATTGAAACTAAACTCTTCTTCATAAACCCAATCGGGAATGCCATAAACTATGCGATTCGGATCGCCATCGTTGGTCATTTGCGATTCGGTGCCGTAATCCAATTTCACCAAGAAGAGATTTGCATTACGTCCAAATACGATCATTCGACTGTTTGGCGAAAATGTAGCCATTTGCTGTTTGCCTCCTTTCGACAAGGGATAAATGATGTTTCGTTTTACTTCGTACACAAAATAATCGGCCTTGAAAGAGTGGCGAAAAATCTGCTCTTTATTGGCGTAAATTAATATTTTAGTTTCGTCTGGCGATATATCATAGCCTTGAATTCGCTTAAAACCGCAATCACGAGCTTTTCGAACAGAGAAAAGCGTATCCACCATTTTTCCAGTTTTATAAGCATATCGCACGATGGCTGTGCTATCAGCGCTCATACGTATAAAATGCTCGCCATCGATCATAGAGCGAATATCAACAATTCGTTTCGATTCAAATTCACCACCAACGATTCTTTTCAACAGCGTCGGATCGTTTTTTTGCGCAAATCCAACAATCGAGACCGCGAAAAACAACACCAAAAAGAGAATATATTTTTTCATCAGAATAGTAGCGACAAGCAACGATTTTTTAACTCCATTTTCATAAAACTGAAATGTGGCACAAAATTAATAATTTAAACCCTGCACTAGCCTAAATAACTGCGAGTTTACATAATTTAACTGACCTAAACCTAAAAATAGCGTACTTTTGTGCCTTTCACTTGTTATAGTGACTAAATATATTGCATTCTCAAGAGATGAAAACGATCAAAAGATACAATGAGTTCACAGATTTTCTGAAGCTTCATTTCCTCTTTAAAACACAAAAAATATCGGTCAATGCTGGTTTCACCTGCCCCAATCGAGATGGCAATCGAGCTTCGGGTGGTTGCACGTATTGCAACAATCACTCCTTCAGTCCCGAATATACGCACAAAGTAAAGACGGTTACTCAACAACTGTCGGAAGGCGTTGAGTTTTTCTCGAAAAAATATCCAGAGATGTACTTTCTCGCCTATTTTCAATCGTACACAAACACGTATGCTGATGTGACGCATTTACGTTCACTCTACGATGAGGCTTTGAAGGTGGACAAAGTGGTTGGTCTTGTCATCAGCACCCGACCCGATTGTCTTGGAGATGATGTGTTGGATTTACTTGAAGAGATTTCAAAAAAGACCTTTTTGCTTCTCGAATTTGGTGTAGAAAGTACCATCGACGCATCGCTTGACTACATCAACCGTGCACATTCTTACGCCGAATCGGTCGATGCCATCATGCGCAGTGCAGCTCGTGGAATAAATGTTGGCGCTCACCTGATTCTTGGTCTTCCAGGTGAAAGTCGCGAACAGATTTTGAGTCACGCAGTTGAAATTTCGAAATTGCCACTTAAGACCGTCAAAATGCACCAACTACAGCTACACAAACACACCAAAATGCTGCAGCAATTCCAAGAACAGCCCGAAATGTTTCATTTCTTCTCGCAAGACGAATACATCGAGTTAGCAATCGATTTTGCTGAACGATTGAATCCAAATTTAGTTATCGAACGATTTGTTTCACAAGCGCCTAAAGATTTGTTGATTCTACCCAAATGGGGCACAAAGAATGCGGAATTCATCCATAAGCTTGACAAACGAATGGAAGAGCGTGATGCCCGACAAGGAAGACTTTTTGTTTCTGCAGATTAAAGCACGAAGTTCACAAACTTCAAAAAAGATTTATGACAGAGAAAGCAAAAGGACATCTCGCAATGTTTGCATCCACCGTTGTGTTTGCGCTGAATGTCCCCATTACCAAAAGCCTGATTCCCCAATGGATAACACCTTTAGGTGTCACTTCGATGCGTCTAACTTTCGCAGCAGTGATGTTTTGGATTGCCTCTCTTTTCTTTGCCTCGGAACGAGTTGAGCGCAAAGATTACCGAACATTTTTTCTTGGAAGTTTTTTTGGAATGGGATTTAATCAGGTGCTATTTATACTTGGGTTATCGATGACTTCTCCTATTGACGCAACCATTATTGCCACATTGGCACCCATGATGGTAATGCTTATATCTGCAGCTGTGCTCAAAGAACCCATCACGTTAAAAAAATCAGCAGGTGTTGTCATTGGTGCTTCTGGAGCACTACTTATCATACTGGCAGAGGCTGCTAAACAAGATGCCCAGCACGCTAGTTCGTGGTTAGGCAATATTCTGATTTTTTGCAGCGCTACGTGTTATGCCATCTATTTAGTCATCACAAAACCTATTACTCAGAAATACAAACCAATTACATTACTTAAATGGATGTTTCTGTTTGCGATGTTGATGGTGCTTCCATTCACATTTCACGAGATTTTGAATGCAAAACTATGGATAGCTTATGAGATTTCAGCTTCGTGGCGGCTTTCGTACGTTTTGTTGATGGGCACATTTGTCGCCTATTTCCTAATTCCTGTGGCGTTGAAGCGAATTCGCCCAACAACGGTTGGGTCATACAACTATTTGCAACCGCTCATCGCCTCGCTAGCTGCCATCTTTGTGGGTCAAGATGTTCTGACGTGGGAAAAGCCAGTTGCAGCGGCTCTTGTGTTCGCAGGAGTCTATTTGGTGACCACCAGCAAGTCGCGCGCCGATATAGAACGTGAGCTAGCTGCAAAAAAAGAGGTTTGATTTATTAATTAAATTAACAATCAACTGTTAAAACGGTTACAAACCGATGTCAATCCTTTACAACGCTTAAATTGCCATAAACATTGTTGAATAATTATGCTGAACAGCATAATATGCTTTATATTTGCAATGTGTTTTTCATGGTATTAGATTTTAAGGTTAATAAAGGGTTGAGGTTGTCGTGATGACAACCTTTTCTTTTTTGTATAAATCTCATCAAAAGCTCCCATTCGAAGCTTTATCCACAAAGACATCATTATCACAAATTTTCAACAATTTCACATCTGAACACTCATAATCTGAACAAAAAGGTTTATTTTTGGAAATTCACATCAAAAAAGGTCAAATTGACCAAATCTAATTGAATTTCAAATAAACTTTATAGATTATGCCCAAAAGACTATTCTACAGAAAATCGCTTACTCAACTTTTCGCTGAAGCCGAAAGCAACGAACACGGACTGAAACGGCATCTTGGTCCATGGAATCTTACGTTTTTGGGTATTGGTGCCGTTATTGGTGCTGGAATTTTCGTCCTTACAGGTCAAGCTGCCGCTCAATACGCTGGTCCCGGAATTGTTATCTCGTTTATCATTTCTGGTTTGGCATGCGCATTTGCCGGTCTTTGCTACGCAGAGTTTGCTGCGATGATTCCCATTTCAGGAAGCGCATATACCTATTCTTACGCAACAATGGGTGAGTTTTTCGCTTGGATTATCGGGTGGGATTTGATATTGGAATATCTGTTTGCCGCTTCTACCGTGGCAGTAGGCTGGTCGGGTTATGTGGTGAGTTTTCTCCACGACTTTGGCATCAATATTCCTCCACAACTTTCCGCCGCAACAGGAACTGTAATGATTAACGTTCCAGAAATGGGATGGAAAGCTGAAACAACTCAACTGCTTCAGCATCTTACCGAAAAGGGAATCTCTGTTGGTTCTTTGGAGCACATTACGGCAACTATTAATATCCCCGCTATGGCAGTTGTAGCAATAATTGCTGTTTTATTGGTTATAGGAATTAAAGAATCGGCAAACTTCAACAACATTATGGTCATCGTAAAAGTAGCGGTAATTATTCTGTTTATTGCGCTTGGTTTCTTCTTTGTAAAAAATGACAATTGGATTCCTTTTATTCCTCAAAACACAGGTGAATGGGGGCATTTTGGATGGAGCGGCGTGCTTCGTGGTGCAGGCGTAATCTTCTTTGCCTATATTGGTTTTGATGCTGTTTCTACTGCCGCACAAGAGACCAAAAATCCCCAACGCGATATGCCAATTGGGATAATGGGATCGTTGGGTATATCTACGATACTGTATATCCTTGTGGCTATTGTACTTACAGGAATAGTGAGTTATGCCACATTAAATGTTTCAGATCCGATAGCTGTTGGGGTGAATGCTATGGGCTCATCGATGTTTTGGCTTCGTCCAATTATTAAAATGGCTGCTATTGCAGGGTTAAGTTCGGTAGTGTTGGTTATGTTAATGGGTCAACCGCGTATTTTCTTTGCTATGTCGAAAGATGGTCTTTTACCGCCAATGTATTCGAAAGTGCATCCTAAATTCAAAACACCTTATGTGAGCACAATTATCACCTGCTCGGTGGCTATGGTTGTTGCAGGCACACTGCCAATCAGCATTTTGGGTGAGCTTGTCTCAATAGGCACATTGTTGGCTTTTGCGATTGTTTGCATCAGTATCATCGTTCTTCGCAAAACACAACCAGATGCACCACGCCCATTCAAAACACCTTGGGTACCTACTATTCCAATTCTTGGAGCATTTGTTTGTTTTTATTTGATGGCATCATTACCTTTAGATACGTGGATTCGTCTCTTTATCTGGATGGCTATTGGGTTTCTAATCTATTTCGCATACGGCAGGAGACACAGCAAAGTGCAAAAAGCCAAATTAGCTGAAGAAAATAATACTAAATAAAATATCAGCATATAAACAGAAAGAAGGCGATTGAATCAACTATTCGATCGCCTTCTTCTATTTCATCACATTATTATTGAGCAGGTTCAGGAACTGGTTCATCTCCAGCTGGAGCAGTCTCTCCATCGAGCAATTCTTCATCTACTACTGTTGAATCCACCGCAGCTTTTTGCCATTTTGTGTGACACATATAGTTACGAGTGATCTTTTCTTTCGGTTTGGTTGGGAATTTACCTTGGTATTTTTTCAATGCAGGATCCTTAAGTACACGTTCCATAAACATTGCAAACACAGGTAATGCCGTTCGGCTTCCTTCTCCCAATTCTCCAGTGCGGAAGTGTACACAACGGTGTTCGCCACCAACCCACGAACCGCCAATCAAATTGTTCGTCACTCCCACAAACCACGCATCGGAGTGATTCGAAGACGTTCCTGTCTTTCCTCCAAAGTCGGTATTGTATTTGAATAAATCCCACTCCCAAAGTGCTTGAGTTGTTCCACGAGGCTCTGTCATTCCACCTTTTAGCATTTCGGTCATTAGCCAAGCTGTTTCGTAGGGAATCACACGTTTTTGCTCAGGTTTATTTTCAAATACCACATTACCGTCTCTATCTTCTATGCGCGTCACAATCACAGGGTCGTGATACATTCCTTCATTTACCACCGTGCTAAAGGAGTTCACCAACTCAAGCAACGACACATCTGATGAGCCTAAGCAGAGCGAGGGCTTCTCCTCAAGTGGCGTCTGGATACCCAATAAGTGAGCATATTTTACGATTTCAGGTATACCGACTTCTTGCGCAACTTGCACCGCAACCGAATTGATTGAGCGAGCAAAAGCATGCTTCAGCGTAACACTACTTCCGCTGAAATGTCCATCTGAATTCTTCGGTGTCCACGATTTCTGTGCTCCTTTTTCTACATAATTCCACGTCACGGGCTGATCAGTGCGCATATCACAAGGCGACATTCCGTGCATCATCGCTGCGGTATAGACAAATAGCTTAAACGTTGACCCTGGCTGACGGCGCGATTGTGCCACATTATCGTATTGCCAGAATTTGAAGTTAATATCTCCCACCCAAGCACGCACGCAGCCATTCTCGGGTTCCATTGCTACAAATCCATTGTGCATGAAATGATTCATGTAGCGAATCGAATCCATCGTGCTGAAAGTCGTATCCTGCTCAATCACCTTGTAGTCAAACACTTTCATACGACGAGGCATATTGAGGTATTTGGTAATCGAATCGGTATTATTGCGATATTTTTCTTTCAAAGATTTGTAATGAGATGTTCTTTTGGCAATATCTTCGATAAAGTTTACAACTTCAACATGATTTTCATCCTGCCATGGATTCTGACCTCGCCAATGATCGAAGAAACGACGTTGAACTCGTTTCATCTGCATTTGTGATGCTTCTTCTGCATATTTCTGAAGTCGTGAGTCGAGCGTTACGTAAATTTTCAACCCATCGGCATAAATATCGTATCCATTCTCCTTGCACCAATCTTTCAGATAATCAGCAAGATAGGAACGAAAATGAAGAGCATCACCATCATACGCTTGTTCAACCCTGAAATTTAGGCGAATTGGCAATTCTTTCAGAGAATCCAATTGGTGTTTGGTAATTAATTTATGTCGACTCATATTTTCAAGCACCACATTTCGGCGTTTCAGCGATCGATCGGGGTGCAAAATAGGACTGTAGTTTGTCGTTGCTTTGAGTAAACCAACCAAAGTTGCCGATTGCTCTATAGATAGGCTATCAGGAGTAGTTTTGAAGAAAGTACGCGACGCAGTTTTAATCCCGTAAGCATTACTGCCAAAATCGACCGTATTGAGATACATGGTCAAAATCTCTTGCTTCGAATAAAACATTTCAATTTTAACAGCAGTTGTCCACTCTTTTGTTTTCATAATCAACATCTTAACTCCTGGAATAAATCCAAAAAGTCCTGTCGAATATTGCTTACGCGTTTTGAACATATTCTTGACTAATTGCTGCGAAATGGTGCTTGCACCACGTCGACGGCCATGAGTCATATCCTTGGCTGCAGCAAACAGACCTTTTATATCAATTCCAAAATGTTGATAAAACCGCTCATCTTCAGTGCAAATAAGCGTTTTTATAAGCATAGGTGAAATTTCGTTGTATTTTACTGGTGTTCGGTTTTCGTGGAAATATTTACCCATCACCTTGCCATCTACACTAATAATTTCAGATGCTACGCTTTGGTTTGGATCGCTGATACTGCGCAATCCGGGAGATTTGCCAAACAGCCAAAAGAGGTTGATATCAACCACAAAAAGATAAATCAAGAAAAGGGCGATAGAGGTAAGTATCAGATTACCAACCTTTCGATACCACGTCAGTGTATGGTAGCGTTTAATTCGTTTTGCTCGCCAAGCTTTAAAGATTGCCCAATAGATTTTAATTTGCTCCCATAGAATAAGAGCATAAGCCACTATTTTTTCCTTCATAGATTTATATTTTCAGGCACAAAGTTATAATGAAATAGCAGAATGCAATCCAGTCTGCACTAATTTATAGGCAAGATAGGGAAATTTATCGTTTGATAAGAAATTTATGGAATTAAATTTTTGAAGCAAATAATAAAAAATAGTGTAATGATTTTCACTTCATAAAAAATGGAGTCGAATACCTCTCTTACCAAAGAAAAGTGCTATTTTTGCATTCCAAATAAAAATCAACGCTTAAAACATAGATTTTGTTATGATTAAGATAACCTTTCCAGATGGATCGAGTCGCGAATTCGAAGCAGGCATCACTCCGTTGCAAGTTGCAGAAAGCATTAGTTCAAGATTGGCTCAAGACGTGTTGGCATCGACCATCAACGGACAAGAGTGGGATTTGAGCCGCCCTGTCAACGAAGATGCAACCATCAAGCTCCACAAATGGGAAGATGCAGAAGCGAAACACGCATTTTGGCACTCATCGGCCCACTTGATGGCTGAGGCTTTGCAAGAACTTTATCCAGGAATGAAATTCGGTATCGGTCCTGCTATCGAAAACGGATTTTATTACGATGTTGATCCAGGAGATGCAGTTATCAAAGATGGTGACTTTGCTGCTATCGAAGCTAAATTTATGGAATTGGCGGCACGCAAATCGCCCATCGTTCGCAACGATATCAGCAAAGCCGATGCTTTGAAGAAATTCGAAGAGAAAGGCGACGAGTACAAAGTGGAACTCATCACCGACCTGACAGATGGAACAATCACACTCTATTCGCAAGGAAACTTCACCGACCTTTGCCGTGGCCCTCACTTACCACACACTGGCGAAATCAAAGCATTCAAAATATTGAGCGTAGCCGGTGCATACTGGCGTGGCGACGAAAAACGCAAACAGTTGACACGTATCTACGGAGTTACTTTCCCAAAGAAAAAACTGCTTGACGAATACCTCGTTCTACTCGAAGAGGCAAAAAAACGCGACCACCGCAAAATCGGCAAAGAACTCGAACTTTTTATGTTCTCCGAAATGGTAGGCAAAGGACTCCCCATGTGGTTGCCACGTGGTACTGCTTTGCGCCTTCGTTTAGAAGATTTCTTGAAAAAAATCCAGAAACGATTCGATTATCAACAAGTGATGACTCCTCACATCGGCAACAAACTGCTGTATGTCACTTCTGGTCATTACGCAAAATATGGTAAAGATTCATTCCAACCGATACATACACCAGAAGAGGGCGAAGAGTATCTGTTGAAACCGATGAACTGCCCTCACCATTGTGAGATTTATAAATTTAAACCACGTTCGTACAAAGATCTTCCACTGCGTTTTGCAGAATTCGGAACCGTTTATCGCTACGAGCAAAGTGGTGAATTGCACGGACTTACACGCGTTCGCAGCTTTACACAGGACGATGCACACTTATTCTGTCGCCCAGATCAGTTGAAAAACGAGTTTTTGAAAGTAATGGATATTATCCTTATTATTTTCAAAGCATTGGATTTCGAAAATTTCGAAGCTCAGATATCACTTCGCGACCCAAATAATCGCGAGAAATATATAGGTTCGGACGAAAACTGGGAGAAAGCCGAAAGCGCCATCATAGAAGCTTGTCAAGAGAAAGGGCTGAATGCCCGCGTAGAACTTGGCGAAGCTGCTTTCTACGGCCCGAAACTGGACTTTATGGTGAAAGATGCTCTCGGTCGCCGTTGGCAATTGGGAACCATCCAAGTGGACTACAACTTACCAGAGCGATTCGAACTTGAATATACCGGCGAAGACAACCAAAAACACCGCCCTGTGATGATTCACCGTGCACCATTTGGCTCGATGGAGCGTTTCGTAGCGGTTTTGATTGAGCATACTGCTGGAAAATTCCCATTGTGGTTGACTCCTGATCAAGCGGTAATTCTTCCAATTAGTGAGAAATTCAACGACTATGCACATCAGATTGCAAAACAACTGTCGAACGACGATGTGCGCACTATAGTTGACGATCGCAACGAGAAAATCGGACGCAAAATTCGCGACAACGAATTGAAACGTATTCCTTACCTCTTAATTGTAGGCGAAAAAGAGGCGGAAAATGGCGAAGTATCTGTCCGAAGACAAGGCGAAGGCGACAAGGGGACGATGAAAGTCGAAGATTTTGCAGCAATGATTAATGCCGAAGTTGCCCGCGACACAAATGTGTAAGATTTTGCCCTAATAATTTGAGGCATTCAAACTCATAACTCTCTGTAATTCTACAAAATAGCATTGCAAAGAGAATATTTTATCGGAATAGATCTATTTTCAACACAAAAAGGATTGAAAATAGTTGTAGTTCCACAATTATTACTTACTTTTGCGCTGTTTTTGGGGTTAAATTATGTCATGTAATCCACACCCAAAGCACAATTCACGAACCACAAAGGAGGAATTTATATCAAATTAATGAAGTTCGACAATCAGAAGGATCAATTGAGAATCAATAATCAGATCCGCGTCAGAGAAGTTCGCCTTGTAGGCGACAACGTAGAACAAGGGGTATTCTCTATTCAGGATGCACTTAAAATGGCCGATGATTTGGAGTTGGATTTAGTAGAAATCTCTCCTACAGCGGTTCCACCGGTTTGTAAAATTACAGATTATCAAAAATATCTGTACCAACAGCGCAAACGGCTGAAAGAACAGAAAGCAAAAGCATCAAAAATCGTTGTAAAAGAGATTCGTTTCGGACCTCAAACAGACGATCATGATTATAATTTCAAACTGAAACACGCTATCAACTTCCTCGAAGAAGGTGATAAAGTGAAAGCTTACGTGTTTTTCAAAGGCCGTTCGATTCTCTTCAAAGAGCAAGGTGAAGTTTTACTTCTCCGCTTTGCAAACGACTTAGAAGATTACGCAAAAGTGGATCAACTACCAGTATTGGAAGGAAAGCGAATGATTATCATGTTTTCTCCAAAAAAGAAAGCAGAAGCAGTTGCGAAGCCAAAAGCACCAAAGCCACCTACTGAAATAAAAGAATAAAAAGAAACCGCCGTTGAGGCGACTATCCAAATCAATAATAAATTAAAACTGAGACAAATGCCTAAGATGAAGACTAACTCCGGTGCTAAAAAAAGGTTCACCCTTACCGGATCAGGAAAAATCAAAAGAAAACATGCTTTTAAACGTCACATTCTGACAAAGAAAACCACTAAGCAAAAGAGAAATCTGACGCACGACACATTGGTTCATCCATCAGACGTGAACAACGTAATGCACATGTTGAGACTTAAATAGTCGATACCATTAGCAAAACAAAACAAGCTAGTTTAAAAAGATTTATTTTAACCGAATCGTTAGCCGAAAGTTCACCACAAGGTGGCGCTAACATTCATAACATCGAAAACAATGCCAAGATCAGTAAACCACGTAGCCTCAAGAGCTCGTAGAAAGAAAATTTTGAAATTAACCCGTGGCTACTACGGTTCTAGAAAGAACGTGTGGACAGTAGCAAAAAACACATGGGAAAAAGGTTTGACGTATGCTTACCGCGACCGTAAAGCAAAAAAACGTAGCTTCCGCGCTTTGTGGATTCAACGTATCAATGCTGGTGCACGTCTTCACGGTATGTCTTATTCTAAACTTATGGGCGGTTTGCACAAAGCAAACATTGATATTAATCGCAAAGTTCTTGCAGATTTAGCAATGAACCACCCAGAAGCATTTGCAGCAATCGTTGCAAAAGTAAAATAAGCTAACAAATCTAGTTTATCATATAAAAGGCGAGATTCTCAAATGAGAGTTTCGTCTTTTTGATTTATCACAACCCATTTTCGAACAATAAAAAAGGAGATTCCCATATGAGAATCTCCTTTTTCTATATAAAGTTGTCGTTTAATTATACTTCGAAATTGAAAAGCAATGTAGAAAGGTAACGCTCGCCAGTATCGCAAAGCACGGTTACAATCTTTTTACCTTTGTTTTCAGGGCGCTCAGCCAATTGACGTGCTGCGAAAACATTTGCACCAGCAGAAATACCAACTAAAAGGCCTTCTACTTTAGCCAACTCGCGGCCAGTTTCTAGGGCATCATCATTTTTCACCAAAATGATTTCGTCATAGATTTTTGTGTTCAAAATACCTGGCACAAAACCGGCTCCAATACCTTGAATCTTGTGAGGACCAGGGTTTCCGCCTGAAAGAACTGGAGAATCGGCAGGCTCTACTGCAACAATTTGAACGTTAGGATTCTTTTGTTTCAACACTTCACCAACACCTGTAATTGTACCACCAGTACCGATACCTGCAACGAAAATATCTACATCACCATCTGTATCGTTCCAAATTTCCAATGCTGTTGTCTGTCTGTGAATTTCAGGGTTCGCTGGATTTTGGAATTGTTGCAAAATCACAGCTCCAGGGATAGTTTCGGCCACTTCTGTAGCACGACGAATAGCACCTTTCATACCTTCTGCACCTGGAGTAAGCACCAATTCTGCGCCCAACGCTTTCAACAAGTTGCGACGCTCAACGCTCATGGTCTCAGGCATTGTAAGGATAATTTTATATCCTTTAGCTGCTGCGACGAAAGCCAAGGCGATACCAGTATTACCACTAGTTGGCTCAACGATTACCGAACCTGGTTTCAAGATTCCTTTTGCTTCGGCATCCGAAATCATTGCATTACCGATACGGTCTTTTACACTACTTGCAGGATTAAAGAATTCACATTTGCCAATTACAGTAGCTTCAAGATTGTGCGCTTTGTTGTAGTTTGACAGTTCGAGCAAAGGTGTATTACCAATTAGCTCAGTTAAATTTTTTGCAATTTTTGACATAACTATTTATAGATTAAATTTGTATTCGTTTTGATAATGCAAAGTAACGGCAAAAAAAATAGGAAGGAAATACCAATAATTAGGTATTTGCGCTACCCGAAAAACGGGAGAATCTACCTAAATATATCATTATCAATTAGAAATGATTATGGTCAGTTAACAAAAAACACAATAGGTCTTTTCAATTAGATGCAAAAGAATAACACCAATTCTGACAAAATGTTAGAAGTACGAGTCATTTTTCAAAATTTTAAAGAAATATTTCCTTATTCCTACTCATACAATTATCTCGTTTTGTGAAAAAATTATCTTACCTTTGCACCAGAATTCAAAAGCACACAATTTTGAGCCTAAGTGCTTATAGTTTTGCTCTTTAATTCAATCACACACATTCGAAATCAATCATTTATTAAAATAAAATAAGATGAAAATTCAACAAATTATCGGACGTGAAGTACTTGATTCACGTGGAAATCCTACTGTAGAGGTAGATGTAGTGCTCGAATCGGGCGTTGTTGGTCGTGCTGCTGTGCCATCTGGTGCATCAACTGGCGAAAACGAAGCAATTGAACTTCGCGACGGCGACAAAAAACGTTATTTAGGTAAAGGTGTTTTGAAAGCTGTTGAAAACGTAAACAAAGTGATTTCTCCTGCATTGGTTGGTGTTAGCGCTTTGAGACAAACTGACATCGACGCATTGTTGCTTAAATTAGATGGAACTAAAACCAAATCAAACTTAGGTGCAAACGCATTATTAGGAGTTTCTTTGGCTGTTGCTAAAGCTGCTGCTGCTTACCTCGACATTCCTTTGTATCGCTACATCGGCGGAACAAACACAGTTGTTCTTCCAGTTCCGATGATGAACATTATCAACGGTGGCTCTCACTCTGATGCTCCTATCGCATTCCAAGAGTTCATGATTCGCCCAGTAGGTGCTACTTCATTCCGCGAAGGTCTTCGTATGGGTGCTGAAGTATTCCATTCATTGAAAAAAGTATTGCACGATCGTAACCTTAGCACAGCTGTAGGTGACGAAGGTGGTTTTGCTCCAGCATTGGACGGGACAGAAGATGCATTGAACAGCATTATCTTGGCTATCAAAAACGCTGGCTACAAACCAGGTCGCAAAGCAGACGGTGGTGATGTTTCTATCGCTTTAGACTGTGCTGCTTCTGAGTTCTACAAAGATGGTATTTACAACTATGCTAAATTTGAAGGCGAAAACGGTGCAAAACGCACTTCTGCTCAACAAGTTGAATTCCTTTCTTCATTAGTTGCAAACTTCCCTATCGACTCAATCGAAGACGGTATGAACGAAGGTGACTGGGACGGATGGGTAGCTTTGACAAAAGAATTGGGTGACAAATGCCAGTTGGTTGGTGACGATTTATTCGTAACTAACGTAGAATACTTGAAAAAAGGAATCCAATTGGGCGCTGCTAACTCAATCTTGATCAAAGTAAACCAAATCGGAACATTGACCGAAACTTTGGACGCTATCGAAATGGCTCACCGTGCTGGTTACACCTCTGTAACTTCTCACCGTTCAGGTGAAACTGAAGATTCAACAATCGCTGACATCGCAGTTGCAACAAACAGTGGTCAAATCAAAACAGGTTCTTTGAGCCGTTCTGACCGTATGGCTAAATACAACCAATTGCTTCGCATCGAAGAAGAATTGGGCGAAAGAGCTGTTTATGGCTACCAAAAAGTGAAATAATATTCTAACCGAATATAAAAGAAAGAGCCGATTGTAGAAATACAGTCGGCTCTTTTACTTTATGTGATGTAGAAAATTAGTGCTAAAATCTATCTGTTAACTTCTTTCACATTTTTCTCATTACACTCATAATAAGTATCATCCACTATCTGTGCAAGATTCTTACTTTTCAGTAATTCAATAAAATCATCTTTAAATTCCACCCAATAGTTTTTTGCATGACAATCGTGTGTTGAACGCTCGCACATATCACAATTATTGATACATTCTATAATGGATATTTGTTCGAATGAAGTATAAATATCGAACATAGTAATCTTATTGGCAGGTCGAGTCAATATATATCCACTGCCTCTACCTTTTGAATTCGTAATCAATCCCTTGATTTTTAGTGCTGAAATTATCGGATCCAAATACTTTAGCGAGATGTTTTGACTGCTTGCAATATCTTTCTGCAACAAGCCTTTTGATTCAGGAGAACTGGCGATTTCAATCATAGTCCTCAAACCATATCGAATTTTCGTATTGATTTGCATAATTAAAGAAATATTTCCACAAATATAGTTTAATAACACCGAATTCTAGCAGAATGCATTAGTATATTTAGAGAAAATTAAATCAATTTTAGCATAATTTAAACAGATGGGTCAGATTGGTGATAATTATCTAATTTACACCTAATTATCCATAACTTACAAGTTTATTTAACAAGCCTATTTAACAGGAAAAAACAAGTATAAAGAAACAAAATCAAAAAACTGATTCAACCTCATTCAATTCCACGAACCACAAAAATCCTTTTACAGAATTGTAGCCCATTTCAAAAATCAGATTCGTATAAGTAGAGACTTGACGTTGGTACTTTTTTGCTTTGGTTTGTCCGAACTTAAAGTCTATAACGTGTACTTCGTCATTTATAAATACCACACGATCAGGTCGATAGTGAGCACCATCTGGCAGCAAAATTTCGACTTCATTCAGCACTTTAGCTTGTTCGCTAAACCAAAGTTTAATATGATCTTGCGCTATCCAATCGACTAATTTCGCAGATAGTTCTGCGCCTTTTTCGGTTGTGATTTCACCCGCATTAACTACTTCTGTCACAGCATTCTGAATATCTATAGAGGTGTGAATCCTGCTCAAAATATAGTGCATTAACTTTCCATATTTCTGCTCCTCGCTGTCAATAAAGAAGTCTCGGCTTCGTAATTTAAGCTGCAATCGTCCATCGGGATTTATGGAACGAATATTCATTGCCGACTCTTCCAAGCAACTATTCTCTGAAGAAATCTTAGGCATCCATTCGGCATCATTTTCGTAAACAGATTCATTCGCATCGAAATGATCAGTCAATTGAATAAACGGTTTATCATCAGTAGAAGGCAGAGAAGAGTTGCAAACACATTCAAAAAGCAAACTACCAAGTGAAGAAATTGATTCATTTTTGGGCTTAGGTGCAAAAATCACCAACTCTTCTTTAGCACGGGTGAAAGCCACATAAGCGAGATTCAAATTATCGACATAAGCATGAAGCTTTTCATCAAAATAGTCCGGTGCAAAAATTGAATCAGCCAAATCTTTGGTATAAGCTACTGGTAAAAGTGGAAGTTCGTTGAACGGTGCGACCTCAGGCGCACACCACAAAAGAGATTTCGGCTTCTGATCAATCTCCCAATCGCAAAACGGAATAATTACCGCCTTAAATCCCAGCCCTTTTGATTTATGTATCGTCATAATGCGAACAGCATCTTGAGAATCGGGCATTGTTACTCGTTTGTTGGAACCAGACTCCTCCCACCAATCGAGAAAAGCTATCAAATCGGCGGTTTTGCGCGAACTAAACTCAAGCACCATATCTTGAAATGTCTGAAGATAGAGATTATCTGTCTCGGTTGGTGATTCGATAAATGCAGAAATCAACCGTTCACACATTTCGTAAAGCGGCATTCGCCGTGCCAACTCGAGTTCAGTTGCTATATTTGTTGGGAATTCGGTCAAAGCACTATTAGCAACCGTCTGAAAAAAGTCACCCACCGGATTATCTATTGGATTAATGCGAACGACATATTCTATCATTGCCAAACGCTTTAAATCAGGATCATTCGGTCGACGCAACAGATTCAACAACGCCACAATCAGTTTAATGGGAGAGGCGTTTTTCAACAACAAAGCTTCGTCGGAAATAACTGCAACACCACTCTCCAAGAGCTTATCGGCAATAGTAGCGCCCTCGTCTTTTGTGCGAACCAGCACAGCCATATCGCGCAAAGCATAACCTTTTGACTGCCAATTTTCAACAACTTTTGGCAGCTCGAATAAAACTTCTTCTTTCCAAGTCTTTGAGTCGAACCATTGCGCTTTTACACGACCACTTGTGTTTTGTTTTGCTTTTGGTACGAACTGATAGACATCCTTATACGCATTTATAATTTTCCCAGCCAAATTGTGAATCGTAACACTCTCTATCAAGTCATCAGGTATTGATTCGCTAAATTTCTGCGATAAGAGTTTAGACGCAAGCGTAAAAAAAGCATTGTTAAAGCCAACGATTGCGAAACCACTTCGCCAATTATCGGCAAGCACTTCATCGTGAATCTGGGTACTAAATTCTAGTCCAAGTTGTTCATCGAGCAGTTTCCAGTCGGAGCTCCGCCAACGGTAAATGCTTTGTTTAACATCACCCACAATTAAGTTGGATAATTTTGTATGTTCAGGGTCTTTACTCGACAAACTTTCTCGAATCAGTGGCGAAAAGTTCTGCCACTGCATTGCCGATGTATCCTGAAACTCATCGATCATGTAATGATCAATACGGACCCCGATTTTCTCGTAAATAAACGGAGTATCACTTCCGTCAATCAACCGATTGAGCAAGTGTGTTGTATCGCTCAGCAACATCAAATTGTTTTCGGCGACAATCTCTTTAATCTTTGTATCGATGTCTGCCAAAATCCCTAACGAATAGATATTGCGTCGCACTATTTTGGCGGAATTGTAAACAAAATAGTCCTCAAACTGAGCAATAGCACGCTTCACGCAATCGTTCAAACCCGACTGATAGGCAATCTTAATTTCAGCATCGAGGTGCTTCGATTTTCCTGCGGCCTTCCAATCATCTATGTTATCAGCTAATTTTCTAAACGTATCCGACAATGACACAAAATCCTTATTTGCCCATTTTACAAAAGGTTTCATGGGCGATTTTGTAGCTCCACCAGAAAAATCAGAGAATTCAAATCCAGCCTTGGACATCAACGACAAACCCTCCTTACCAATTGTTTCAAGTTTCGATTCGAAATCAGTAATCAGAAAGTTGATTTTCTTCAAATAATTGTGAAGCGACTCTTTATCTCCAAGTTTTTGGTGCGTTTCGCTACTCAATCGTTTGTATTTCTCCTTAAAAAGCTCACTGCCCAAATCGACAACCTCTTTTTTGAAATTCCACGATTTTCCATCCTCAATTTTCTCTTCCGAAAAACGGAGTAGCCAACTCAACAACTCTTTATTTTCAGAAGCATCGAGCGTGAGAAGCATTTTATCGACAGCCTCTGTCAGCACTCGAGTTGTATCAAGTTCGACGTTGTATCCTCCCTGCAAGCCAATTTCCCGTGCAAAAGCGCGCATTGTCTGCTGAAAAAACCGATCGATAGTGCTTATGTTGAAGGAAGAGTAATCGTGCAGTATTTCGAGTAAAATCCTATGCGCTTTTTGTCTAACTAATTCTTCTGACAATGAAAATTCTTTTGCAAGTATTGGAAGATAACCCGACTCCTCCCCTTTTGCGAGTTTATCGAGTTCTTGAATAATACGACTTTTCATCTCATCTGTCGCCTTGTTGGTAAAAGTCACCGCCAAAATACGACGAAACGAACCATTGCTTGAAAACAATAGCTTAAGATATTCGCCTGTCAACTGGTATGTTTTACCCGATCCGGCTGATGCACGATAGACAGTCAGCATTTTACTTAAATTATGCGGGACTTGATGTAGCCCTCTTTGGTAAGAATATCAAGAATCTTTTGGCGAAAATCTCCCTGAACAATTATTTCGCCATCCTTGGCTGAACCGCCAACTCCACATTTCGTTTTAAGCAATTTACATAACTCTTTTAAGTCATCGTCACTTCCAATAAAACCTGTGATTAAAGTCACCACTTTACCGCCACGATTACGCTTATCAAATGAGATGCGCAGCAGTTGTTTATCTTTTGACTTCGTATCTACAGATCCATTATTTTCAGTATCGTATTTGAAATCAGGATTTGTTGAATAGACAATATTGAGGCGCTCTTTCCAATCGTTATTTTTCATTTAATGTCGTGATTGTTGTTTCTACAAATATAAAGAAGTTTGATGAAACAAAAGGAACGAATGGTCAAAAAAAAAGCCTACTTCGTTTCACAACGACTCGGCTTTTTCGGATTTCATAAAATAAGCATCAAAATTTACATTCCTCAACTCATAGAATTTCTTCCAGTTTAAACATTAAGAGATAGTATGTATTTTTATCTAAATCCGCTTTTGCGGAGTAGGTTTTCATTGTTATTCAAAAACAGCAAAAATGCCATTTTCTATTTGATGTTGCAAAGTTCCGAATAATGTTTCAATTTAACAAATAAATTGATTCTTATTTTTGACAAAATATCTATAATTAATGCCAGATTATATTTTTTATCACTATTTTTGAAACAATTCATTACAAATAGCTTTGTTTTTTCTACAATCTGATATTCTAACAAATCAAAAATATTCACACTAATTTAACATAATTAAATATACTTTTTGACAGTAATTCTACTTTCTAAAACCAAATAAGTGAACAATCTCTAACCATGTTTATTTCCAATAATTGAATTCATAGTTAGCTAAAATAGTGTTTGATTCAGTTTTGTTATGAATTAATTTTCAATCTTCCACAACTTCTTTTAAACAATACGATAAGGAAACAAACGTGAATCTTTCTAAAATGGATGGTTTGAGAATAAACTGTACAAAAATACACAGCGTGTAGATTTATAATTGGGAGAATTCATATTGTATAATTATGAATTTTGTTAGTACTAAGTTTAGAAATACTTTGTGAACCTAGAAAATGGCAAAAAAAGGTTTAAAAACCATTTCTCAAGCACTTTTTATAAAGAAATATCACATTTTTTCAAAAAAAGTTATCCAAAAAGATACTATATTTGCGAGTTAATTAGCAACTTTCAATTGATATGTCTGAAGACAAACAAAAAATTTATCCAAAAACACCAGAGCCTACACTTCGCAGACTACCTTGGTACTTAGCATTCCTTAAAATCTTGAGGACCGAGGATAATATTGTTGTCTCTTCTACTCAGATAGCAAATGCCATAGGGATAGATGCATCACAAGTTGCAAAAGACTTATCTTATGTTGACATTTCTGGCAAAACCAGAGTGGGATATGAACTTGCTCAATTAGTAGATGTTTTGGAATCATTTTTAGGCTTCAACACGCGTCACAAAGCCATTATCTTTGGAACAGGAAGTTTAGGAAAAGCACTTATTTTAGATTCGGGCTTAAGTAAATATGGTCTTGAGGTGGTCGCAGGTTTTGATGTGAGACAAGATTTGATTGGTACTGCGATTAATGGAATTACTATTTATCACCCCTCTCAATGTGCAAACTTAAGAAACAAATTAAAAGCTGAAATTGGAATATTGACTGTACCAGCCGACAAATCGCAAGAAGTAACAGATTTAATGATAAACTCTGGAATAAAAGCAATTTGGAACTTCACTCCTTGTCGAGTAAAAGTGCCTGAAAACGTTGTTCTTCAAGACACTTCTCTTTTTTCGCACTTAGCTGTTATTTTCAATAGCTTAAATCAGAATGACATTTAACAAGTTGTTATAATTAGACGGATCAAACCTAATAAAAATGAAAATAATTGCTGTTGGATGGAACTATATTGACCACAATAAAGAGATGAAACGCTCGTTATTACCACAGCAACCTGTAATTTTTTCAAAACCAGATTCATCGATTCTTAAGGGAGGAAAACCTTTTTTTTTACCAGATTTTTCTAATCAAATAGAGTACGAAGCAGAGTTAATAATCAAAATTTGCAAAGTAGGTAAAAATATTGCTCCACGTTTTGCTCATAGATATTATAATGAAGTCTCTATTGGTATTGATTTTACAGCTCGAGACTTACAAAAACAGCAAAAAGAGAACGGCGGACCTTGGGAAATATGCAAGTCATTTGATAATTCGGCTGTATTAGGGGAATTTGTTCCGATTTCGGATTATAAGCAAGTAAACGATATAAATTTCGAATTACAAATTAACGGGAAACGAGTACAAAAAGGGAATAGTTCGGAAATGATTTTCGCAATTGACGAAATAATTGCCTTCATAAGTAAATTTTTCACTCTAAAAATCGGTGATATCATATTCACTGGAACACCAAGTGGCGTAGGGTCAGTATTTGTCAACGATCATCTTGAAGGGTACATTGAAAATAAAAAACTATTGGATTTTTACGTAAAATAACTGAATATTACATGTTGAAAAAAGCATTTTTACTAATCATAACTTGCCTAATAGGAATTTCTGCTCAAGCAGCTTCTGGGCAATACACCTATGCCGATAATTCAGTATTAGCATCGGGAAAATGGAAAAAGATCAGAATATCTAATTCTGGCGTTTACAAACTCACATACAGCGACCTAACAAGCATGGGATTTACTGATCCTTCAAAAGTCAGAGTTTATGGGTATGGTGGAGCAATGTTACCCGAAGCTTTCAAAAATGCAAAAGCTGATACAAAAGCAGGTGGAGACTTACCTGAAGTACCTGTGTTTAAAGGATCTGGGTTTATTTTATTTTGGGGACAAGGCGTAATCTCTTGGCAATTGAATGGATCAAAATTTGACCATACAATTAATTCATACTCGACTTATGGTTACTACTTTCTAACCGATGGAAAAGGGACTCCAAGTGACATGACTGTTATTCAATCTACAAGTAACCCCGAAACGACAGCTTCCACATTCAACGATTATGCAGTTCACGAAAAAGATGCAGTTAATGTCGGTGCAACAGGACGAGAGTTTTATGGTGAAGATTTCTCACTAAATAACTCGCAAACTTTCCCATTTAATATACCTGGTGTCAATGCTAGCCAACCAATGTCTGTGAATGTGGATTTCATTTCAAATTCTACCACAGGAACAACATTCAAAGTAAGTGTGAATGATAACATTAGCATAAACACAACTATGCCTGCTGCCTCAGGTGATCATTATGAGAAAGCTAAAGATTTGAATTCCACTGGAACTTTTACAAACAGTGCATTAGCACAACTTTTTAATGTTAAAATTGAATATGGGAAAACTAACGATATAAACTGTCGATTAAATTTTATCCGCTTAAATATGCTTCGCGACCTAAAATTATATGGTTCATTTACGCCATTTAGGTCCATAGCATCATTAGGCCTGAATACACATTATGTTGTACAAAATACAAATAGCAATGTTAAGATTTGGGATATCACTGGCGGTGGTTGTTCCGAAATTGTTCCTACGGCGACTGGCTCTATCACAGAATTTTCAGCCTTATCTAACGTCAGTAAACCGCGTGAATTTGTTGCCGTTGATGTAAATGGTAGCTTCGACAAACCTGAAGTTGTAGGTGATGTTGAAAATCAAAATCTTCACGCTTTACCCCAAACCGATATGGTAATCATTTGTTTACCTGATCTGCTTAAATCAGCTGAAAAACTGGCGGCTTTACACCGAGATCCGACCAAAGACAATTTACGGGTTACCATTGTGAAGCCAGAACAAATCTACAATGAATTTTCGTCGGGGACACCCGATGCTACTGCTTATCGATGGTTTATGAAAATGTTCTACGATAGAGCATTAACCGCAAGCGATAAGCCCAAATATTTACTATTATTTGGAGATGGATCATTTGACAACCGGCTTATTAGTGCGGAATGGAAAAGCGACCCGAATATCAAATTATTATTAACCTACGAGTCTGCATACTCTTTGAAAGAAACCGAGTCTTATGTATGCGACGACTATTTTGGATTTTTGGATGACAATGAGGGTGCTTCGTTAAAAGACGAGGGCTTAGATATTGGCATCGGACGTTTCCCTGTTCGCAATATTTATGAAGCAGATGCAGTAGTTGATAAAACCATTGGTTATGCGAACAACACTCAGCTAGGACCATGGAAAAATAATCTCTGTTTTGTAGCAGACGATGGTGATGACAATGGGCACATGAGACAATCGGATCAATTGACTCAATACCTTGAAACTAACTACAAACAATTTGCAATTAACAAGATTTTCCTTGATTCATACAAGAAAGTCATCACTTCAACAGGAGGAACTTACCCATCTGCAAAGAAAAAACTTTTCGATTTGTTGAATTCAGGTGTTATGGCAGTAAATTACACTGGTCATGGTAGCGTTAATGCTTGGGCAGTGGAAAAAATCATGACTACTGCAGATATCAAGTCCTTATATTTAAATAGACTACCACTTTGGGTAACAGCTACCTGTGATTTCAGCCGTTACGATGATTTTAATACTACAGCAGGAGAGGAAGTATTATTAAATCCTAATGGAGGCGGAATCGGTTTGATAACAACTACTCGCGTTGTATATTCTGCACAAAACTTCAGACTTAATACTGCTTTAAACGAACTTCTACTCAAAAAGAATAGTGATGGAACAAGACTTCGCTTAGGAGATATCATCAAACAAACTAAAATAGCGCTTGGTGCTGGAGATCAAAATAAGCTAAACTTCACACTTCTTGGTGACCCTGCTTTGAAATTGGCTTATGCTGAATACAAGATGGAGATTACAACTATAAATGGACAACCAATAAATCAATCGACACCTACATTACCAGCATTGAGTGAGGTGACTTTATCGGGACGAGTTTTAAATCCAGATGGAACATTTGATCCTGAATTTACAGGTATTATTAAACCAACCGTTTACGATTGTGAAGAAGATATTACAACATTGGATAATGATAAAACAGGTTCTCCGTTCTCTTATAAAGATCGTAACAAAGTTCTGTTCACCGGCAAGGATTCAATCAGAAATGGAGAATTCACCTTCAAGTTTACGGTGCCAAAAGATATGAGCTATTCGTTTAAGAGCGGCCGTGTAAATCTATATGGTGTTGATGCAAGAGGCAACGAAGCACAAGGGTATTATGAAAAATTCTTACTTGGTGGAACAAATCCAAATGCAACGAACGACACCGATGGTCCAACTATTAATAAAATATACCTTAACAGTGAGAGTTTTGCAAATGGTGATGTTGTAAATGAAACTCCTCTGTTCGTTGTTGACCTTCAAGATCAAAGCGGATTGAACGTTTCTGGCACAGGAATTGGTCACGATTTATTGGTTGTTGTTGATAATTCGCCTCTTACAACCTATGTTTTAAACGGAGCTTATGAAGCAAACAGTGGTAGTTCTACTGCTGGCAAAATTTCATATATTCTGCCTGAATTAGCTAATGGGTCTCACACACTCTTCTTTAGAGCTTGGGATATCCAGAACAACTCTTCGACACAAACCATTAATTGCGTCGTGAAGAAAGGTTTAGCTCCTAGAATATTCGATTTATACACCAAAAACATTGTAAAACAATCATCTGCGAATGTTAAATTCATGCTTCGCCACGATCGTCCTAATTCTAATATTACCATTAAAGTTAGCGTTTACAACCTATCGGGCATTGAAGTATGGTCGCACACAGAATCTGGCCTTGCTGATTTAACTGAAGCATTCCCAATAAATTGGGACTTAAAAGGAATAAATGGCGTAACAGTTTCACCAGGATTATATCTATACCGAGCAACAGTTTTTACCGACAAAACTCAAGAAACAACATTGACAAAGAAACTTATTGTGATTAAATAGAAAATTTCGAAAAGCATTGAACATGAAAAAATATTGGATTTTAGCATTAACGATTGGATTTGTAACGTTTGGAACAACTGTATATTCTCAAGATGATGAAACATCAAAATCACAACTTAACCCAATTGTAACTGGAGTTCCGTCGCTAACAATCGCGCCAGATGCCCGTGGTGGTGGTATGGGCGACATTGGTGCTGCAACAACCCCCGATGTGAATTCACAATACTGGAATCCGGCAAAATACGCCTTTATGAAGTCGAATGTCGGCCTTTCGCTTTCATACACCCCATGGTTAAGAAAATTGGTCAATGACATTAGCTTGACTTATGTTTCTGGTTACTACAAGTTAAATGATTTAGAAGCAATCAGTGCATCGTTAAGGTATTTCTCTCTTGGGAAGATTGATATCACAGATGAAACTGGCTATACGCTTTATGATGTATCGCCTTACGAAGCATCCTTTGATGTTGCCTATTCACGTAAACTTTCTGAAAATTTCTCAGGATCAGTTGCAATGCGCGTCATTTACTCCGATATGCAAGTCGAAGATTTTGCATCAGCCTCTGCTTTCGCTGCCGATATTGCTGCATACTACACAAAACCGATTGCACTTGAAAATGGGATGGAGGGTAGCTTTAGCCTGGGTTTAAACGCCTCAAATATTGGCACAAAAATCAGCTATTCGCAAGAGTCAACAAACTTTCTTCCAACAAATCTTCGTCTTGGTGGAAGCTATTATTATCCGTTCGATAGCTACAATTCGCTCTCCTTTAATATGGATTTGAATAAATTTATGGTACCAACCCGACCGATGCAAAAAGATGGAGAAGAAGATGCAGATTTTCAAAAAAGAATAGATGACTACAATAATATGTCTCCGATTAAAGGAATTTTCACCTCGTTTGGCGATGCGCCTAATGGCATGAAAGAAGAGCTTCAAGAAGTTGGAATCTCTGTTGGCGCTGAATACAATTATAACAATCAGTTCTTTGCTCGAGGTGGATATTTTTATGAAAATGAGAATAAAGGTAATCGAAAATACTACTCTATGGGTGCAGGCTTTAAGATGAATGTACTAAGATTAGATGTTTCTTATCTTATTTCAACCGCTCAGTCTAATCCATTAGATCAAACTTTACGGTTTTCACTCTCGTTTGATTTAGAAGGATTAAGATCACTTACAGCAAGATAATAAGGATCAAATAATTTACTCCCCTTGCAACTTTTTTTTTGCAAGGGGAGTTTTGTTTAAATTCAAATTATAAATAAGAACGTATGAAAATCAGAGTTGGAATGGGTTTTGACGTCCATCAACTAGTTGAAGGACGTGAGCTCTGGCTTGGTGGTATAAAATTGACGCACTCAAAAGGGCTACTTGGGCATTCAGATGCAGATGTGCTCATTCATGCTATCTGCGACGCACTGTTGGGCGCTGCAAACCTAAGAGATATAGGATATCATTTCCCCGATACGGCTGGTGAATTTAAGAATATTGACAGCAAAATTCTACTTCAAGATTGCGTGTCGTTAATTCTAGGAAAAGGCTATTCGATTGGGAATATAGATGCTACTATATGCGCAGAACAACCTAAACTGAAACCGCATATCCCCATGATGCAAGAGGTACTTTCTAGAGTAATGGGTATTGACTTAGATGATATTTCGATAAAAGCAACAACCACCGAAAAGCTTGGTTTTACTGGACGTGAAGAGGGTATTTCGGCTTATGCAACTGTATTAATACAGAAAGTAGATTAATCAAATTCTATCGTATATAGAATAAACGCCAAACAGTTAAACTTGTTTGGCGTTTATATTTTCTACTAGAAGGCAAACTTACGAACAAGCTTTTCGTTATTGGATTGAATTTTTACTATATACACCCCTTTCAGGATTGATTTCAACGTAATGTGATTGAAGTTAGAATTGCTCAAAGTATAGATTCCGATTCGCTCTCCTTCTAAATCGTACAGAGAAGCTATTGCGTTTTTACCAACAACACCAACTAAATTCAATCCAACTCCAGATTGATAAACCGATAAATTAGCTGATTTTGGATTGTTTATGTCGGTTGCAATATTCTGAACTAGATGAATATAGAATCGTCCTATTCCAGTAGTATTTGTAGGCAAAGTTACCTGATAAGTTGCTGAAGGAGTTAAATCTGTGAAAACACCAGCTACCCTATCCTCTAAAGTAGCAGTGATGTTATCTGTCAGAGTCATATCAGCAGTTGAAAATGTAGTTACACCACCAGCAGAATAATCAAAGCCAACTGGAATAACTTTCGTAGTGGCAAATGTATCTGTCAAACATTGAACAGCAAAGTCAACACCATTATCTTCAAGCAACCTTGTGTAAAGGGCAAAACTACTGCTCACACGCATCAATCCACCATCATAAGTCACATCTAAACCATCGGTCATATCTGTATTCAATTTTACTGAAGCGTTTAATGTCCCAGCCGAAGTTGCCGCGAGTATATCGAATCCTGACCATACATTGCTCGTATTTCTGAAAGAGATATCTGGAATATTCTTCCTCATAGCTGGTGTGAACTGAAGTGAAGTGACACCACTCTTCACACGAACCATAAAGCCGCTTCCCACAGGCACATAACTTGCCGAATTAGCATTTGTTATTGTACGATATTGAGTACCATCGTTCCAAGCATACATGGCTGAATAGCTCGGGTCTAAATTTGAAGCATTCACCGAGATGAAATTATTTGTCGCATCTGCGTTTGAATTAAAAGCTATAGGTGCAGAGTAAGGATTTCCAATGCAATTCCATCCACGATTGGTTGCACTACGCTTAACAGTTGCATTGACTGTTCCCGTTTGCAACGTTCCTGTATAAACTACATAATCTTGACTTGGGTATGCTGCATTGGCCAACGTCGCTCTGCGGGCAGTGTAACCTTTCCCTACAATCAGATTGCCATAATTCGCAACCGAATCGGCTGTAAAATAGCCATACCACTGATTAACTGCCTCATTGTAAGTTCTGAAAGCATAGTAGGCTCCTCCTACGGCCACATCACTATTGGCAGGAGTGTAGAAATTAGCTACCGTTTGTCCCGAAACCGGCGATGAAATCAGTTTCCACAATCCGCGATCCATTTGACATTGAACGGTAGCAGGAATACTCGACGTGGAATGAATCAGCGAAGCATTTCCACTGGCACTACCTTTGAGAACAAGCCCAGCAGATCCAGCACTATTAGTCAAAGTTCCTGTTACAGTCAAATCTTTACCAGCAGGAACAGTCAGTTTACTTCCTGAGCCTACGGTTACATTGCTATTGATTGTAAGATCACTTCCCAAAGTAACGCCACCTGATCCTGATGTTGAGAGAATATTTACGTTTGCGGAAAACAGAGACGATGGCAATGTTAAAGCCGAGCTATTAGTGAATGCCAATGTAGATGAAGCATTACTAGCATCTATTGCACCTGATGTACGTACAATCGAACTTCCAGAAAGAGTCATTGTATTTGCCCCAACAGTCAAGGTTCCTGATGTAAGCGTTAGAGCTCCTCCTACACTCATATCACCTCCGAGCGAAATACCATTCGATCGATTTAGAGTTAAATTATTAAGAGCAACAGCAGGAAGAGTTGTAGAAGCTCCAGAACCACCAAACGTAAGATTAGAGGTTGCACCACCAACCAATGTCCCAGAAGTTTTTGAAATTGCACCATTCAAAGTCAAGCTATTTGATCCAATATTAAGCGATCCGGCTGAAAGAGTTAAGGTACCATTAATGACTGGATTACTTGCTAAAATGTAAATTTGGCCTGCTGAGCCAATAGATAAATCATTGATTGCAGCAAATGATGGTAGTGTAAATGGGCCTGTTGCTGAACAATTCAAAATAAGGTTCGACGATGATGTTGTTAATAGATTATTTACTGTCCCTGAAAGATATGGTCCTACGAGAGATAAAGTATTTGACCCAACAGAGAGAGATCCTGAGAGCAAATTAAGTGTACCATTTAATGATAAAGAGTTGTTAAGCGAAACTCCACTTGCATTAGAAATTGTCAAATTAGTCATTCGACCTGCTACTCCATTATTCACATTTGCTGATGGTCCGGGAAAAGTTTGCGATGCACTTCCATTTAATACGATTGTTCCTAAATTGTTAATAGTGCCAACACCAGGTGTATAAGTTCCAGTTACTGTCAGAATAGTGCCAGGGTCAACAGTCAAAGAGCCTCCTCCACTTAAATCAAGATTGGCAACGGTTTGATCTGAGCTAATTTGCAATAACCCACCATTTAAAAAAACATTGCTTGTGATCGGAATAGTTGTTCCACCTGAATGGTTTAAAATGAGCGTCCCTGATGAGACATAGACACCTCCAGAAAATGAGTTCAATCCTGTTAAAATAAGCGTTCCGGTACCACTCTTTGTCAATGAACCTGTAGAGGATGCTGCAGAACCTGACATTGTAAGAGTATTAGTTGAAATTGAAAAAGTTGAATTCGTTGAATTCGTAAGTGTAAATGCCCTATCAGTTGATGCAGTTGACCCTGTATAAGTTAACGTTCCTCCAGATAAAACTAGATTCGCTGCAGCATTCGTTGCTTGACCCAGATTTCCTGCAATGCCTCCATTCCCAATTGATGCAACACTTAAATTTCCAGCATTGATTGTTGTTATTCCAGTAAACGTATTAGTACCCGAAAGAATAACTGTACCTCCAGTAATATTCAATCCTTTATTGTTTACCGGACTTTTGATAACCCCACTTAAAGTAATTGTTCCCGACCCTCCTGACAAAGTTAAATCACCGTCTGTGTAAATCTCGTTATTAAAAATACAAGCTCCTGTTCCGCTAAGGCTAATGGTTCGAGATGCACTACTGGTATTGGCTGATACATAGATTGACTGAGGGACTGTCACATTGTCGGTTGCTTGCAACACCACAGAATTCCCCATCGACACATCACCTACATTAAGACCAAGATCGATTCCACGAGCACTAGTTGAATTATTTGCACCTAATCCACTACTCGTTTGTACGATCACTGTACCTTCACCAATTTGAATCTGACCTGCGTAAGTGCTACTTCCACTAAGTATAAAAGTTCCTGGCCCAGATTTTCCGAATTTAGTTGTATTATTAGAGCCAGTATTCGTCAACCCTCCACTGAAGGTAAACGTTTGCCCAGATGCCACATCAATAATGGATGCAGTAGAAGCATCTGCCACACTAATGCCTTGCGAACGACTTGTAGATGCAGTGATAGCCAACGTTCCTGTTGTTGTAGTGTTGCCAATATTTAATCCTCCTGTGCCTAGAGCCGAATTATTAGCGATTGAAAGTACTCCTGATCGCAATGTAGTACCACCTGAATAAGAATTACTGGAATTGGAGAGTTTAACAACTCCTGCTCCCTCGACAAGAAGAGGATTCGATCCTGAAATGACACCCGTAAAATCAACAATACCACCAGCATTAAGAGCACTTAAATTTAGATTCCCACTATTGTTGGTAATTGTTCCTGAGAACGTGTTAGTTCCTGACGTATTTAGCCCACCAACAAAACGTGTTTCAGCATTGCCACTATTGATAGTTAAATTACTGGAAAATGTAGTTCCACCAGTCGCATTAGATAACCACAACTTTGCTACATTTGTTAACTGTCCTCCATTTCCAACATAAATCCCTGAACTATTGGTTATAGAGCCTGAAGATTCAATCCACAATTCGCCTTTATCTATTGCAGTAGACCCACTATAAGTATGAGTGGCATTAAGTTTTAAAACGCCAAACTGAGAAACATTTAATCCACCACTACCAGATACAACTCCAGATAATCGAACAAATCGATTTATGCCATCGACAGACGAATTATTACCGTAGATTTGTATTGTTCTACCATTATTATTAATTGTAGCAGAAGTGCCAAAAACCAATGGACCAGCCATTGGCACTAATTCAAAGTTAATACCGCTAGTTGTACTTGCTGCCATTGGGAAGTTCAAAGTATGCGTGATACCTGTAGCATCATTTTCAATTCTTGGCCATACCCCACCATAATCATAAAATGTGTTTGATGTTGACCCATTAATCGTACGTGCTGAAGGTGTAGCTGTACTACCAAAAATAATTTTAAAACGATTGGTCGATGATAGATTATTTGTCATCGTAGTTCCACTTGATCCATCGAAAAAAAGTATTTCTGAACCACCAGGGACCGCTCCAGCAGTACCATTCCAGAAATAATAAGGAGATGTGTTAGTCCATGATGCGTTGTTTGGTGGATTTTGGTCGTTTCTCCACGAAAAAGTCGTTTGAGAAAAACCGTTTAGAGTAGAGAAAACGGCAATTATTATGAATAGTGTTTTCAAAAAAAAGTGAATCTTATTCATAGTGGTCAAAGGTGTTTAGTGTGTGTTGTTTAAAATTAATCTTAATTATCAAAGTGCAAAGATAAAAGATTCAAGAAATAACAAGTCAAAATTTACATCAAAATAACATTTAGTTTTCTTGACAATAGACAATTAGCCATTATAGCAAGTAAAAATATTTAGATAAAAATGCTCGAACTTTTGCTGCGAAAACGATTAACTTGTTCAGGATTCTCGCTATTTTTTGGTTTAGTCTACTATCTAAACGACGCTTATGTTGAGATATAAACCTTTTTGAAGATAATCGATTGGATAGAAAAAAATCATCACCTAACCCCAACGCTTTTTTCACGACATTAAAATACGCATCTGCAACCTTCAATTGCTCAGTAGTAGGATTAAAACTAGACAACTTAACCCGTGTGGAATAGCAAAAAACATCATACATATCCCTAAGGGAACACTTTTGATGAGTGAATCCCTTATTGTCGTACATGGCGTGAAGGAAATTTATTCTCAAACCATCCAAATCTGAAGGAAGAATAAACAAATCGTGCTCAATTCCATTTCTGAGAATATCCGAATAGCCAAAACCAGCACAGGCTTTTTCTGATGCTGGATTGAAGTGCATTTCGATGTCTGAAATTCGACTTGAATTAGTCAATCGGGGGAAGTGTTTGGTGCTTTTATCCCAATACATTTCACCAGCGTATTTGTTATAACCGAAAGACTTGAGTGCTTCAGCAGCCTGAGGAATTTCGTCTGCGTGAACAAGAAAATCGATGTCGAGCATCATTCGCTCTCCGAGGTCTGAATAGAGCCCACTAAGCAGATTGGCCATTCCTTTGATAAAGATTGGTTTAATACCAACATCTCTCAGACAACGTGCTATTTCGTCCGCTTGCACCAGCAACTGCTGATTTCTTTTTAGATTTAAATCATACACCATCTCAAGATGCTGAGCAAGCCCATCAGGTAGATAATCCAACAAATCCGCATCTGTAAATTTCACGTAAAGTAAAGGCAAAACCAATTGATCACTGGCAAGCTTAACGACTTTATCCCAGTCTATCGTATTTGTTTCAATTTGACGTAAAACCTCTTCTCTCCTACTTTCCTCAATATTTAGAGCAAAAAGGTGTCCGATAAAATAGTAAGCTTCGCTATTTTTCATCTTTGAAAAGATTTTCTATTTGGCTAATCGCCGTATCGTTATTCGAGTATTGAAGAGTATAAAATCGGGTAGATTGCACAAAATACATAAATCGCATTACTGCCACTTCGTTAGGTGTAACATACACTTCCGGTAAAAAACGCTGAACTGCCTCAACTGCAGAAATTTGGCTAAAATTGCATTCTATATTCTCGTTGTACACTACTAAAACAACAGCTCTAATTGGGTATGATGAATTAGCCGAAGAAGGTTTATTGGGAGGTAAAAAGCTGACTTCCTTTCCATTTGCAGCAAGTTGTGGCGCAACATTCGTCAATTCTGGGTAGCTTTCGACCAAGGTAGACACTGCTCCCGATTTTACCGACATGGCCATATAAAACCTATATGCATTTGAATCTAAATCTACCGCAATAAAATCGTCGGAAAGCAACTCAAATCCTCGTGCTTGCAACAGAGCAGCTATAGTGCTTTTGCCAGCACCGGCTTCGGCCGAAAAGAGAATTGCTGTATTGCCATCAGTAAGTCCTGAAGCATGTGTAGTCATCATCCAATCTGCATCTGTTTTGCCATAAATCAGATTTATAATCTGCCCCAATACCTCTCCTTTGAAGTGAGGTATATCGTCGCGTTTCCAATATGTCACCAAAGTATTGCTCGACTGCAGACAAAGAGTGTCATTCCATTCAAAAAGCGACAATGTCAAATCAGGCTGCGAATTATCGGGTATCTCGAGATGGGAAAAGAGAGGATGAAACAAATGTCGCAACCGTTCATTATGACAATTCAACTTCAGAATTTTTTTTTCAAATTTATAACACGAAATGTAGGTACAAGCAGGCAATAAGGTGCTATCTAATTTCAGAATTGAAGAGATTTGTGGAGGAGTTTCGGAAAGCAATGCATCAATTCGTGTAGCTACATCCGCTACGAAGGGTACACATTCGTCGATTGGCAGTTGATAACGAGACTCAAATAGGATTGCTATTTCCAACAAAGAGGAACCTTTGGACAACTCCTCAAACACTTCGAAAACGGGCTGTTCAATTAACACGAAACGTCGTGAAGTTTCAATCCAAAGCAAAAATCGGTTGACAACGACGCAAGCAAGAAATTGATTTGCTTTGTATTGTAAGATTTGAGGATTTGCAGCGGATTGAAGAGTCATAATAACGTTATTGGCGTATTGCTATCCAAACATAAAAAAAAAATTCTGAAATGTCAGCGACAATTCAGAATGAGTAGGTTAGAACACCTTGATTAGTTCCAAATTGGACTTCCTCCATCACCAGGATCGGCTGGTGCAGATGGAGCTTCAGGCGCATTGGAAGCAGCCTTTGCCGATTGTGTATTGAGCAACACCATCATGGTTGCAGCAGAAAGCGAAATATAGCCCATTCGTTTAATTGCTGCACGGCGTGAAATTAGCTCATTGCTACTTTCTTTAACCTCTTTTTCAGTCTCGTTAATCTGTTTTTTCATCTTTTTATTCACTCAATAACAACAAATATACTGATTTTGTTTAGAAATTTAGTATGATTAAAACAAATTTACGTTAAAATTTTAAATATTGCACCGAATAAAATAGCAATTGTATGAAGAGCATTTATTGATAACCTCCACGATATGAATCTAGCACTTTGCTCGTGGAAATGAAATTAACCTAATTGATACAAGAATTTTGACTAATTCCTGTATTTTATTTTCAAAACAATTGCTTTTATTAATATTTATTATAACATTTGTAGTTCTTGATAAAATACTACTTACTAATCCTAATTTAAACCCTTCTCTATTGATATGAGCAAGCCCAAATCCACTCAAATCATTAGCCAACTTAAAGCAATTCTCCCTGAAGCCTTCTCACCTGACGGAAAACTTGATTTTGAAAAAATAGTCGAAATTGTAGGTGATGAATGTGTTGCAACTAACACTACTATTGATGATAAGTTGATGACAAAAAATCAGAACCAAAACTTCAGTGATTTTATTTCCTTTTTTAATATAATCGATGATTTCTTCTTTGTGCTTGATTACGATGGCACTATTTTGCATTTGAATAATGCTGCCAGCCAAAGATTGGGATTTGGAGTCGATGAACTTCTAGGTCAATCCATATTAAATGTACACCCACTAGATAGGAAGGATGATGTAAGTCGAATATTAGCTAGCATTTTAGATGGTAAAACTGGCTTTTGCTCAGTCCCCTTTCTTACCAAATCAGACACATTAATTCCAGTAGAAACACGTGTAAATAGAGCCAATTGGCATCACAAATCTGTGATATTCTGCGTATCCAAAGATATGACCCAGATAAAATTCTCAGAAGAAAAATTTTCAAAGGCTTTTCATGTTAATCCTTCAGCTTGTGGATTGAGTGATCTTGAAACAACAAAATACACAGAAGTCAATGAGGCTTTTTGTACACTTTTTGGGTTTACCACTGAGGAGGTTATTGGCAAAAGCGCTATGGAAATAGAGATATTAACAAACGACACTCGTGTAAAGCTTTTACAATTTGCGGACAAAAATGGCACTATCCGAAACGTTGAAACTGATCTAAAAACAAAAAATGGAGAGATTAAACACGTCATTATTTCTGCTGAAAACATTGAAATACAAAATAAGAAAATTAGGTACACCATTGTTACAGATATTACAGAAAGAGTAAGAACTACAAATCGCCTCAAAGAGAGTGAAGAAAAATTTCGTTTATTAGCTGAAAACTCTTCAGATTCAATCTGGACCATGAATCTGGAAGGGAAATACACCTACATCAGTCCAGCCATTTTCAAGTTAAGAGGATATACTCCCGAAGAGGTGATGCAGCAGAATTATAAGGATGCTCTTTCTCCAAATTCCATCGAAAAAGCAAACAGAATATTCACTGAGGCAGTTACAAAAATAAAGAAAGGCATCAAGCCCGATTCGCAAACAGTAGAGATAGAATTAATAAAGAAAGATGGATCGACAGTTTGGGCTGAAATAGCTATAGATATTATTTTTGATACAGATGATAACTTCAGCTATTTTCTAGGTGTATCTCGTAACATCGATGAACGCAAATATGCCGAAGTAGAACTAAAAACAAGAAAAGAACAACTAAAGACATTGATAAATGCTACGCCAGACTTTATCTGTTTTAAAGACGGAGAAGATAGGTGGCAAATAGCCAATCAAACAGCAATAGAGCTATACGACCTGCAAGACATTGATTATAGAGGCAAGACAGACGAGGAACTTGGCCACCTTATGCCTACTCATGAAGGTAATCATACGCAATGCAAAACATCGGATAGTGCAGCTTGGGCAAAAGGTGGTCCATATTCTTTGGAAGAAATTGTGCAAAAAAGCGATGGTTCTAAAATCACTTTTGATGTGATAAAAACACCTCTCTTCAACGAAGATGGTTCGAGAAAAGGGTTGGTGATATTGGGGCGTGATATTACCGAAAAGAAACGCATTACTGATGAAATAATAGAGAGTCGAATTCGCTACAAAGCATTATCAAATGCATCGTTTGAGTCAATTTTCATTTCTGAAAAGGGTGTTTGCGTAGAGCAAAACAAGACGGCAGAACTCAACTTCGGCTTCTCAAACGAAGAGGCTATCGGACGAATGGGCACCGAATGGATTGTACCCGAGGACAGAGAAATGGTGATGCAAAGGATGATGTCGGGCAACGAAGAACCTTATGAAGCAACAGCACTGAGAAAAGATGGAACTACATTCCCGTGTATTCTCAGAGGGCGAATGATGCAATACAAAGGCAAAGATGTGCGTATAACCTCTCTAACTGACATTTCGGCTCAAAAGAGTGCAGAAAATGCGCTCAAACAAAGCGAAGAAAAATACCGCCTAATTTTTGAAAATGCACCTCTCGGAATCTTAACATACGATGAGAATGGCTCAATAGCTGCTTGTAACGAAGAGTTTGCTCGTATTATTGGTTCATCGCGCGACGTGTTGATCAATCTAAATATGATGCAACTACCAGACCCTCGAGTGTTGAAATCTGTCGGAGAATCATTGCAAGGCATCATTTCGCAATTCGAAGGCGAATATGCCTCTGTTACGGCGAATAAGACCACACAAGGGAAGGCTATATTTGCACCCATCTTTAATTCTGAAAACAGAGTTACAGGCGGCGTTGCCATTATTGAAGACATCACCGAACAAAAACATGCAGAAGACCAAGTAAAAATCAGCGAGATAAAATACAAAACGCTTTTTCAAACATCGCCCGCAGGAATACTGGTTCTCGACCAAGATGGAATCATTCGGGAATTGAACAACGAAATACTCAAAACGACCAAATACTCGGCTGAAGAACTGATTGGAGAATCCATACTAAAATTAGCACCAGAAACAGATCTGACAGTGATTAAAGATCATATTTGTCATATTCTTAATGGCGAAATTCTAGAAGATGAAGTTGTTAATCGTCGAAAAGATGGCACATTATGTTATTTCCACATCAGAGAAACTGCAATCCAGCTGCCAGATGGGAAAAGAGGAATTTTAACTGTATCGAATGACATAACCGAACGAAAAATAGTTGAACAAAAACTACAAGAGAGTCAAAGAATTCTTTTGCAAGCTCAAGAGGTATCCAAAATTGGCAGCTACGAAACAAATATCAAAACAGGTATCTGGACGAGTTCTTCGATGCTAGACGACATTTTTGGAATAGACGAAACCTTTGTTAGAAATATCGAAAATTGGGGCAAATTAATTGCACCGGAATACCGAGAGAAACTGTTAACGTACTATTACAAGGTGATGCATCAGAATACGATGTTCGATATGGAATACAAAGTCATTCGGCCATGCGATGGCAGTGAACGATGGGTACATGCTTTAGGTCAATTTGATTACGATGCAACGGGTAATCCGATTCGTCAGATTGGCACAATCCAAGACATCACTGAGCGTAAGATTGCGGAAAATAAGATCATCGAAAGCGAAAAACGATTACAAGCAATTATTGATGCTTCGCCAGTACCAATGGCATTAAACGATGATGAAATGAATATAACGTTCGTCAACAATGCCTTTGTCGATACATTTGGTTATACATTATCGGATATTCCTAAACTACCAGACTGGTGGAACAAAGCCTACCCTGATGCACCATACAGAAAACAAGTAATGATGGAGTGGGCTGAAGAACTTCAACGATCGAAAAAAACAAAAACACAAATCAGCCCCAAAGAGGTCAAGATTGTGTGCAAAAATGGTGATGAAAAATTCGTCAATGTCAGTGCAACGGCGTTGAGCGAGTCCTACCAAGGTGTTCAATTGGTTATTTTATACGACATTACGCATCAGAAAGAGATTGAGACACAACTCCGCGAAAACGAGAATTATTTGTTAGAAACCCAGTCGATAGCTCAGTTGGGTACATTTACTTTGGATTTCAGAACTGGCACATGGACAAGCTCAGCCATTCTCGATAAACTATTTGGCATCGATAAATCATATGATAAATCCATAAATGGTTGGTTATCAATCGTTCATCCTGAGTGGAGAAAAATAATGTCTGATTATTTTCAGGATGAAGTAGTAGGGAAATTGCAGAATTTTGACAAAAAATACCTAATTGTAAGGCAGAATGACGGGGTTGATCGATGGTTACGGGGCATAGCTGAACTAAAACTCGACGAACAAAATAAACCTACTCTATTAATCGGATCTATTGAAGACATCAGCGAACTAGAAGATGCCCGAATCGAAATTACAAAAAGTAGAGAAGAGTTTAAAACACTATACGATAAAGCACCCATTGGCTATCACGAGATTAATAAAGAAGGCATATTTGTACGTATTAACGATGCAGAACTGGAGTTGTTTGGTTACTCTTACGATGAGATGATTGGTAGACCGTTTTGGCAGTTTGCTGCAGATAGTGAACTCTCGCGCAAAGCTATTCGTGACAAGATAGCAACAGGAAAGGTATTAGATAGCTCATACGAAAGGACAATTCGTCGAAAAGATGGAACCCACAAGTTCGTATTGGTGAAAGATCGAATATTAAGAGCGCCAAACAATGAAATAACAGGAATTCAATCGACAGTACAGGATATTACTGATCGCAAAAATAGCGAAAAGGCACTTGCTAAGAGTGAAGAGAAATTTCGCTTGATTGCTGAGAACACCTCCGATGGCATTTTCGCTGTTGCTCCTGATGGTCGTATCACGTACGCTTCTCCATCCTATCGTAAAATAACTGGCTATTCCGATGAAGTGAATCTAAGTCACACTGCAGAGGATATTTACTCAATTATCCATCCTGATGACCGTGATGACATTTTTAAATTAATCTACAGTGCTATTGATAGGAAAGAGGAAGCATTGGGGTACACCTACAGAGCAAAACACAAAGAAGGTCATTATTTGTGGCGCGAAGACAATGCGCGATTCACCTACGATGAAAACAAGAATTACTTAGGTGCGTATGTAATTTGTCGCGACATTACCGAGCGCAAAAACAACGAAATCGCACTAAAAAATAGTGAGCAGAAGTTCAGTTCTATTCTCGAAAACTCTCCATTCCATATTTGGGCTTTCGACGGCACTGCCTACAATTATGTCAATAAATCGTACTTTGAATTTACAGGCATATCACACCTAGAATCTATACACATAGATATTTGGAACAATTGTATTCACCCCGACGATTTAGAGTCTTCGGGCAACATATGGGCAGATGCATGGGCTACAAAAAAAGAGCACGACAATTACTTTAGGCTCAGAAGGTACGATGGAGAGTACCGCGAATTCTGGTGTCATGCCACTCCTGTATTTGATGAAAACAACGAATTCTTGCATTTCCAAGGATTCAACATCGACATCAACGACAGAGTCGTAAGTGAAAAAAAATACGAACAGTTATTTAATGAAATGCAAGATGGATTTGCACTTCATGAGATTATTTGCGACGAAAACAATCAACCTGTTGATTATCGCTTTTTATCTGTCAATAAATCATTTGAACGCCAAACTGGATTAAAAGGTAGTGATATCATCGGGAAAAGAGTGCTTGAAGTTTTACCACAAACCGAGAAATTCTGGATTGATATCTATGGTGAAGTCGCGCTTTCAGGCCATCCCACCACCTTTGAGAATTATAGTAGTGAAATTGGAAGGTTTTTTCAAGTAACTGCATTTTCGCATGCTCACGGTCAATTTGCGGCATTGGTTACGGACATTACTTCTCGCAAAGAAGCAGAAGCAATCATCAAAGACCACCAACACAACCTCGAAGAATTAGTAAATATTAGAACAAAGGAGTTGATGGTTCGTGAAACTTATCTATCTGCGATTATCGACAACCACCCTGGTATGTTTTGGATGAAAGATGTAGATGGTCGGTTTATTTTCTCAAATAGAGCAAACTCAAATTTCTTACGATTGCTGTATGGAGAGAAGGCAAATACATTAATTGGAAAGTCAGATTTTGATTTTTGTCCTCCGTATCAAGCCAAATCATACCTAAAAGAAGACAAGTCAGTTATCAAAACCCGAAAAGAAGTTCAATTAGAAGATAGAATGACTGTCGACAACAAAGAGTATTGGTTTCAAAAATTGAAATTTCCTGTGATCGATTCTAATAATAAGACCATTGGTGTTGCAGGTTATTCCATCGATATCACTGAGCGAATCAATAAAGACTATCAACTCCGTTTGCAAAGCGAAGCATTCGAGTCTTTTGCTTTAAGTATCATTATTACAGATGCACATGGTAATATTGAGTGGTGCAATACCGCATGCGAAAAACTAACTGGTTACTCAATGAAAGAGCTTATTGGAGTTAAAACCAGCATTTTCAGATCGGAGAACCAATCGGAAGAGTTCTACCGCCACTTATGGAAAACAGTTCATGCAGGATTGGTATGGTCGGGTGAATTTGTGAACAAACGGAAAGATGGATCGACCTATTACGAAGAGAGCACAATCACTCCTGTAAGAAACAAAGATGGTATAATCTCTCATTTTATCGCCATCAAAATAAACATCTCCGAACGCAAAGAGATGGAGGAGGCTTTGCGTCAAAGTGAAGAACGTTGGCAGTTTGCAATAGAAGGTACTGGTGATGGTATCTACGACTGCGATGTCAACACATTCACTTTTTATTACTCACCACAGTGGAAAGCATTACTTGGATACAAAGAAGATGAAATAGGAGTAGAATTGGACGAATGGCTTTCAAGAATTCACCCCGATGATGTCGAAAACTCTTGGGTAGATGCCTACAAATGCATCAACGGAGAGATGAAAACGTACAGCGACGAACACCGATTGCGCTGCAAAGATGGAACCTACAAATGGATGCTCACACGTGGAATCGCCCTCAAATATGGCGAAAATGGAAAAGCAAGTCGTATCTTAGGTGTAATGTCAGACATTACCGAAGTCAAGAAATTGGAAGAGTCGCTACGCAAAAACATCGAAAAAGAACGGGAGTTAAACGAAATGAAGACCCGATTTGTAGCCAATGCCTCGCATGAATTTCGCACTCCACTAGCATCGATACTCATAACTAGCGACTCTCTGATTCACTATTGGGAACGATACAATCAAGAGCAAGTCCGCGAAAAGCTCGACAAAATCAAATCAAACACCGAGTTTCTTACAGCAATTGTAGAAGATATGCTTCAACTCTCCAAAATTGAAGAGGGTAAACTTGAGCTTAACCTTGAGCCTACAAACATTGTCGCATTAAGCCACATCATTGTGGATGGATTCAAAGACGAACAATTCTTAAACCGCATAGAATTTGAGTCCGATTTCGAGGAGTTGACAATTAATATTGATGCACGACTTTTTCGTCAAGCCGTCAACAACTTGATGTCAAATGCACTGAAATACTCGCTTGACAATAGCAAAGTATTGGTTCGACTTACGAAACACGACAACAATTTAGAACTCATCGTTCGCGATTTCGGAATTGGTATTCCTGAGGCAGATCAGAAACACCTGTTCACACCCTATTTCCGTGCTTCAAACACCAAAATGATTAAAGGCAATGGTTTGGGTTTGAATATTATACGCGGCATTGTTAGAATGCACGGAGGTGAAATCACATTCGAAAGCATTCAAAATGAAGGAAGTTCATTTACCATTCATTTACCATTACATTAAAATCACAATTTATAAAATAAATTATGCAAAAGAAAAAAATTCTTGTTGTCGAAGACGAGCCTACCCTTAGAGAACAAATCAGTGAAATACTTCTGTTCGAAGGCTTTGATGTAATTTCGGCAGAAAATGGTGTGATTGGAGTTACGTTATCAATAAAGGAGACTCCCGATCTCATTCTATCAGATGTAATGATGCCTGTTATGGATGGTGTTGAATTTCTAAAGGAAATCAGAAAAAATGAACTTACAAAACTGACTCCATTTATCTTTATGACTGCTTTAGCGGAACGAGAAAACATGAGAATGGGTATGGAGTTGGGAGCAGACGACTACCTTACCAAGCCATTTACTCAAGTAGATCTACTCAAAGCCGTAGAGGCTCGAGTTCAGAAACTAGATGCCATTACCGAAGAAAAAGAACAAGCACTCGATACACTGCGCACAACCATCATCACACGATTACCTCACGAACTAAGAAGTCCGTTAGCAGGAATCATAGGATTTGGAACGCTACTCAAAGATATGGCCGAAGGTCTATCTGCTGAGGACATTGCCGATATTGGAAACGAGATATTAAACAGTGGCAATCGTTTGTTGCGGTTGATTGAGAACTACATCGTGTTTGTACAGCTGCAATTGAGCGACATCAAACGCGATAAACTTGATGGTTCAAAGATTGAACCCATCATTGAAGAAGCAGCTCTTACTATTGCTCAGAAATATGAGCGTCAAAGCTTATTGAAAATAGCAGTAGATCATGCACACTCGTTACAAGTGACCGAAGATTTTTTGAATAAAATTATTTTTGAGCTTTGCGACAATGCATTTCGTTTTTCACCTCCAAATACCGAAGTCGTAATCATTGGGAAAGACGAAGGGACTAAATACACCATTTCTGTAAGCGACAAAGGCCGTGGATTTACAAAAGAGCAAATTGCCAGAATCGGGGCTTATATGCAATTCGACAGGGAAAAACTTGAGCAGCAAGGTTCTGGTTTGGGCTTAGTGATAGCTAAGAAAATGACTGAATTATCAGAAGGGACTTTCAAAATTGAGACAGTACCAAATGAAGGTACTGCAGTCATTTTGGAATTTAAAAAACATTAATTTATTCCAAAACAAACCCCTAAACTCTTTTACAAATTAGTTTAGGGGTTTGTTTTTTTATCTAAATATTAGTCTTGCTGTATCAAAAGCGTCGATCCGCTTTTTTAAGCACTTCTTGCGCAAACATCAAATCAGCCCGTTTAAGCTTCAACAGTTTTTGAGGCGACAATATCTTCTTAAACTTCTGATAATACGTTTTTTCGAGAGTAGCCACTTCAATCTCGTTGTCGAGTACATCGTCAATCACCTTTAGACATTCGTCGTTTGTTGCATTCTGATTGTTAAATATAGCCTTCGCTTTATGCCGAGCCTCCATCTTCAATTTAAAGCGTTTTTGCTGCATTTCGTTGTAAATCGGGAACAGCTGAGCCGACTCCTCAGGAGTAATGCCCACTTCGCGAATCAGATACGCCATCTTTTGCGCTTTAAAATTCTCAATATCAAAATGTTTCTTCCTTTGAGGTTCCTCATTTTGTGAAAAAATGGTTGGTAGCGAAATCAATAAGCAAACCAACAAAGCAACAATCTTTTTCATAATTCAAGCTATTAAATTATCACAATCAATTTGTCTCTTTTTCTCCATTCATGTATTCGTAGAGCGAGTAGTCGTCGACCGACATCGCTAAAGACACCGACTCGGCATCTTGCTCAGCAGAAACAACCACTGCAGAGTGAACAGGTACTACGGGCTTCTTCGTAACAAACAGATTAACGGCCCAAATAGCAGCTGTAAACATAGCAGCAAGATAAAGAATTGGTTTCACCCGCTTCCACATCGTAATCTTAACCGTCATTTTCTTCTCTTTTTCAGGCAATTGAGCCATCATATATTCAGAAAATTGCTCAAAATAGTTTTCGGGGACAGAAAAGGGAGTCTTTTGCCCGTATTGTTTTTTTATGTCGTCTAACTTATTCATTTTCGCTTAGTTGTACTGTTTTGACTAAATATTTACCAAAAGGTTTAAACTTCTCGAAGCAGAAAATCTTCTATCTTCTTTGCCGCGTGATGGTATGAAGCCTTTAATGCCCCGACTGATGTGCCCAAAATGTCCGAAATCTCTTCGTATTTCAAATCATCGAAATAGCGCATATTAAAGACCAAACGCTGCTTGTCGGGCAATGTCAGAATAGCCTTTTGCAGTTTGATTTGCAGCGCATCGCCATCAATCCAGTCGTCGCTCTCAAGCTTACCAATCAGCACCGAATCTGCTTCATCTAAAGATGTTTTGTTTTGAGCACTTTGCTTATTCAGGAACGTAATACTTTCATTCACAGCAATTCGATAGAGCCACGTGGAAAGTTTCGATTCGCCACGGAAATAGTCGATATTTGCCCACGCCTTCAGAAATGTATTTTGCAACACATCGTTCGTATCGTCGTGAGCAATCACTATTTTACGGATTTGCCAATAGAGCTTTTCGCTGTATTGTGCCACAATTCGTGAAAATGCCTGCCGTTGTCGGGCAGGATCTTGCAACTGATCAATTATTTCGGATTCGTTGTATTCCATCTTATACTCTTCTCTGACAAAGAAACTCTATTTTGGTTTAAAATACAAATAAAAATGAGGTCAAAAAACAATTTGAATATTATATTAAAACGGAAAAGGAGTTTCTAAGACTACGAATGTCTAATCAAAAGTCCCAGTGGGGACAAACACAAATACCAAACGTCGAAATCTTGTAGAGTGAATGAGTCCAAATTCAATTCTTAATTCAATGAAAATTGGTAGAATGGACGAGTGAGCGAGTTATTTCGACTATGTTTCCAGCCTGCCGGCTGGCAGGTTTTATAGCTTACTTTTTTTTGCACCAAAAAAAAGCAAGACCCGCGGTAGCGAAAAAGTTGATATCTTGGCAAAACTATTAAATTTACTTACCCTACAGATTCGCATAGAAACAAAAAATATCATTACTTTTGCAAAAAATCAACCCATTATGGCACAATACAAAAGAATCCTTCTCAAACTCAGCGGCGAATCGCTGATGGGTGAAAAACAGTATGGTATCGACGAGAAACGGCTCGGCGAATATGCGTCTCAAATCAAGGCGATAGCCGAAATGGGCATTCAGATTGGTATCGTAATCGGTGGCGGAAACATCTTCCGCGGGCTGAGTGGCGCTTCGAAAGGTTTCGATCGGGTGAAAGGCGACCAAATGGGTATGCTAGCAACAGTCATCAACAGCCTTGCATTGAGCTCTGCGCTGACGGCTGCAGGTCAACCTGCACGCGTGTTCACGGCGACACCTATGTTCCCGATTGGCGAGCACTACAGCAACCTGAAAGCCATCGAAGCCATGCAAAAAGGCGAAATAGCCATCATTTCGGGTGGTACGGGTAATCCATTCTTCACCACCGACACGGCTTCTGCCCTACGCGGCATTGAAATTGGTGCAGAAGTGATGCTCAAAGGCACGCGCGTAGATGGCATCTACACTGCTGACCCAGAGAAAGACCCCAACGCCGTGAAGTTCGACACCATCACTTACGACGAAATCTACAACCGTGGATTAAAAGTAATGGATTTGACAGCCACTACGTTGTGCAAAGAGAATAAACTGCCGATTATCGTTTTCGATATGGACACTGTAGGCAACCTCTTGAAAGTGATGTCGGGCGAAAACATCGGAACCATTGTCGGTTTCTGATAATTTGTACTAATTTTGAATCGTAATTCGTAATTTTTAATTCGTAAATTATATATCGTTATGATAGACGTAAAAAACTATCTGCAAGAAGCTGAAGAGAAAATGCAGCATTCGGTCGCATTTCTCGAAGAGACTTTAGACCACATTCGTGCGGGTAAAGCAAATGTAAAAATCTTAGATGGAGTGAAAGTTGAATATTACGGTTCGCACGTGCCTTTGAGCAATGTGGCTACTGTGACTACACCCGATGCACGCTCAATCACCATTCAACCTTGGGAGAAATCGATGTTCAAAGAGATTGAAAAAGCCATCATCAACTCCGAAGTTGGAATTATGCCTGAAAACAACGGAGAAATCATCCGTCTTGGTATTCCTCCATTGACCGAAGAGCGACGTAAACTCCTTTGCAAGCAAGCGAAACAAGATGCTGAACATTCTAAAATCAGTATCCGCAACGTGCGCCGCGATGTGATTGACTCGTTGAAAAAAGCCATCAAAGAAGGGATGCCCGAAGATACAGAAAAAGACGCAGAAGCTCAGGTGCAAAAGATTCACGACCGCTTTATCAAAAAAGCAGATGATCTTTACCTCGCCAAAGAGAAAGAGATTCTGACTGTGTAAGAATTTAAACGCTATGACGCCAAGATGCAAAGGATATTCGTATTCATTGCTTTTTGGCGTTTTTCATGAAATAATTTAGCTCCTCCCCTTGGGGGAGTTTGGGTGGGGTCTTATGAACGGATTAGTGGTAAAAAATACAGGAAGCTGGTATCAGGTGAAGACCGACGACCAACGCTCTATCGAGTGTAAGGTGAAAGGAAACTTCCGTCTGAAGGGCATCCGCAGCACCAATCCAATCGCGGTGGGCGACCGCGTGCACATCATTATCAATCAGGAAGGTACAGCGTTTATCGACAAAATCGAACAGCGTAAGAACTACATCATCCGTCGCGCCTCCAACCTCTCTAAGCAGTCGCACATTCTCGCCGCCAATCTAGATCAAGCATTGTTGATTGTCACGATTAGCAACCCAGTCACCTCAACCATTTTCATCGATCGTTTTTTGGCGTCTGCGGAGGCGTATCGCATTCCTGTCAAAATCATCATCAACAAAATTGATACTCTAAGCGACGAAGAGATGGAATTTACCGATGCGCTGATCCACCTCTACGAAAGCATTGGTTATCCGTGCCGGAAAGTCTCTGCTACGCGTGGCGACGGCATCGAAACGCTAAAAGAGGAGATAAAAGACCAAATCACGCTCTTCTCCGGTCACTCAGGTGTGGGGAAATCAACTCTTATCAACATTCTGATTCCCGGTATGAAAGCCAAAACCGGCAGCATATCCGATTATCACCAAAAAGGAATGCACACGACTACTTTTTCGGAAATGTTCGAAGTGCCAAACGGTGGCTACATCATCGACACGCCGGGCATTAAAGGATTTGGCACCATCGACTTCAAAGCCGAAGAGATTGCGCACTATTTCCCCGAAATATTTGCCGTATCGCACACGTGTCGGTTCAACAACTGCACACACCTGCACGAACCGGGTTGCGCCGTGATAGAAGCCGTTGGTGAGCGCCGCATCAGCGAATCGCGCTACAACAGCTACCTCAACATTCTACAAGACGAGGACGAGGCGAAATACCGTCAAAAAAACTAATCGCGTGACCTTGTCGAAGAAATCAGCCAAAATCAAGCAGATAGCTCGTCGGTTGGGCTTCGATACTTGTGGAATTGCCGAAGCCGCGCACGTGGGCGAAGCCGAAACGCATTTGAAGAATTGGCTCGACAACGGAAATCATGCCGAAATGGGATACATGGCCAACCATTTCGAAAAGCGATGCGACCCAACGCTTTTGGTTGAAAACTCACAATCCGTCATTACTCTTGCGCTCAATTACTATCCTAAAGAAAAGCAAGCCGAGCATCTGCCTCAAATAGCTTATTATGCCTACGGGCAAGATTACCACGATGTCATTCGCGAGAAGTTGAATCTGCTTCTGCAACTGATTAACGAAGAAATAGCACCCACCACGGGACGCGGTTTTGTAGATTCAGCCCCGGTGCTCGAACGCCATTGGGCGCAGCAAGCCGGCATCGGATGGATTGGGAAGAACAACCTGCTGATTATCCCACGATTGGGCTCTTTTTTTCTTTTGTCAGAGCTGATTATCGATCTGGAACTGGAATACGACCAGCCGATGGAGAATCGCTGTGGTGCGTGCCACCGGTGTATGGATGCCTGCCCGACTAACGCCTTGCAACCGCACCTGCTCGATGCCCGCAAATGCCTCTCGTATCTCACCATCGAAAAGCGCGGAGCATTTACAGCCGATGAGCCCAACCACCTGCACAATCGCTTGTTTGGCTGCGATATTTGCCAAACGGTTTGTCCGTGGAATAACTTTGCAAAACCCTCGCACGTAACCGAATTTGCACCTACAGCCGATATACTCACCTACAGCAAAGAACAATGGAGCGAAATGGACGAAGAATCTTTTGGCACAATCTTGCGCCACTCCCCTATTAAACGTACCAAATTCGCTGGAATTCAACGGAATTTGGGAAGAGTTTGAAATTCATAATCAATTCCAAGGAGCAATATATTGCTTTAGTAAAATCTAAGATTTGACGTGAAATACTCACAACCATTTCACGTCACAACGATTCACAAAAATATCACACGTTTGTAGCTCGATTTTAACAGAATAGACATTCCTTTGCAAATTATTTGAATCGTTAAATGAATTACAAGAAAGAGGATTTTGGGAGTAATTTTCGCTGGGGAGTTTCACTGGCAGCCTATCAGGTAGAAGGTGCTCACAATGTGGATGGTCGGGGCATGTCTATTTGGGATCATTTTGCCAACAACAAGAAAAAAATCGAAGATGGATCGACTGGCAATACAGCTTGTGAATTCTACTACCGATACGAATCGGATATCGATTTGGTGAAATCGCTCAACTTGCAACATTTCAGATTTTCGTTGTCGTGGCCTCGCATCATTCCTACAGGCAAAGGCGAAGTAAACGAAGCAGGAATAGATTACTATAACCGTGTGATTGATACCTGCCTCGCAAAAGGGCTTACGCCGTGGGTTACGCTCTACCATTGGGACTTGCCTCTTGAGCTAGAGAAAGAGGGCGGATGGACCAATCGTCAGGTGGTGAATTGCTTCAATCGTTTTGTCGATGTGTGCACACGTCGATTTGGCGACCGAGTAAAAACCTGGATTGTGATGAACGAACCCTTCACGTTTACCGGATTGGGTTACTTAGCAGGCTACTACGCCCCAGGCAAATTCGGACTCAGCAACTTCCTGCCTGCAGTGCATCATGCCACCCTTTGTCAGGCAGAAGGCGGACGAATCATTCGCAGAAATGTTCCCGATGCTTTTGTGGGCACATCCATTTCGTGTTCCCACGTAGAACCTGCTTCGCAAAGCAAAAAACACATCGAAGCCGCCAAACGGGTAGATGTACTTTTCAACAGAATACACATAGAGCCGTTGCTGGGGATGGACTATCCAATACGAGATTTGCCAGTTTTAGAGCGCATAGAAAAATACATACAACCTTACGACCCAGAGCTTATCAAGTTCGATTTCGACTTTATTGGGTTGCAAAATTATTATTCGCTCGTAGCATACGAAGCACCATTGGTGCCTTATCTGAAAGCGTTTGTCGTTCCATTCAAAAAGCTCAACAGACCGCTCACTGCCAATGGATGGGAGGTTTATCCCGAAGGAATATATAAGATTCTGAAACAATTTGGCGAATACCCCATCAAACAAATTATCGTCACCGAAAACGGGGCTGCATTCCACGACCGCGTGGATGACGGACGGGTGCATGACAAAAAGCGATTAAACTACATCCAATCATACCTCGGAGAAGTGTTGCGCGCCAAACAAGATGGGGTCAATATCGGGGGCTATTTCGTCTGGACATTGATGGACAATTTCGAATGGCGAGCAGGATTCAAATCGCGTTTTGGAATCGTCTATACCGACTTTACACAACAAACCCGCATCATAAAGGATAGTGGGCTTTGGATGAGGGATTTTTTGAAGTAAAACAAGTAACCATAAATGCCCAAAATACAAAATAGTTTGGGCATTGATAAAAAAACAGATTGCTATTTACAACCATATCCCGTTGTTCACCAAAAGCTGTTGTGCCTTTAGTTTTTCACCCAAAAGGTGGATGATACCATCAGCCAATCCGATAGTAGGCACAATGTAGTTGGTGGCATTCACTGCCTTTGCTATATCGATATAGATAGACGCAGCGTGATTGATGACATCTGCTCTATCAGGTTTCATTTTGTATTTATCGATTAACTCTTCGACAGTGTGTTTGCTCAACTCTTCGTGTATGTGAATAAGCTCTTTCACCGGAAGGTTATTGCTTTTACTTTTTACAACCAGTTCACGTAACTTGTTGATATTACCACCCGAACCAATCATCTCGCTGATCACGAATTTTTTGGAAAGCTCGCCAAGTTCTGTGAGTAAACGGGTGTATTCTGCAGCTTCTACCTTTTGATTGAGCATTCTGACCGTTCCTACGTTGTAGGATTGCGATTGCATGAGGTTGCCGTTTACGATTAAACTTATTTCGGTGCTACCACCACCCACATCGACGTAGATGTAGTTTTTCTTTTTGTTGAGCAAATCGGCAAAGTGACATTCGTAGATAATAGCAGCCTCTTCCTGACCAGAAATAACATCAATTTTGATGTCTGTCTCCTTCTTCAACTCCTTAATTACCTCTTTCGCATTGGAGGCGTCGCGCATAGCTGAGGTGGCACAAGCGCGGTATTCGACCACGTCATACACTTTCATTAGGTGCTTGAAAGATTTCATCAATCGCACCATCTTCTTCAGTTTCAACTCGCTGATTGTTCCTGTGGTAAAAGTATCTTGTCCTAAACGGATAGGTACGCGCACCAGCAGCAGCTTGCGGTATGACGATTCTGCAAAGTCGGGCGTCACCTCTTTTATCATCAGGCGAACGGCGTTAGAGCCAATATCTATGGCGGCGATGTGTATGTTGTCCATTTTTTCTTTTGTTTCCTAGGTCGCTGCCCTAGGTTGATGATATATTGGGCTTTCAGCCTGTATATTTATTTAATCGTTTAAAGGAATATTGCGCTGTTGTTCGTATTGATTTTTATAATATTGATATAGTTGTGCTTGTGAGCCAAATGGCGTTTGACTTTCGGTCTGTTTAATCAAATTATCACCTGAACCATCTACTACACGTGCCTTGGTGTTGTCTTTGAGCCCAAACTCGATGACACGCTTGAGTTGCATCTGAAAATCAGGGTCATACACCGGTGTGCAAACTTCGATACGACCATCGAGGTTGCGTTGCATCCAATCGGCCGAACCGATAAAATATCGTTCGTTGCCACCATTGGCAAAAATCATGATGCGAGCATGTTCCAAATAGCGGTCAATAATGCCATACACTTCGATATTATCACTCACTTTTGGAATGCCTGTCACGATAGAACAATTGCCACGCACCAGAAGTTTGATTTCCACCCCTGCTTTTGCAGCTAAATAAAGCTTTTCGATAATTCCCTCGTCAACAATGTGGTTGATTTTGACATAAATATAGGCAACTTTTCCTTTCTTGGCATTTTCTGTCTCTGTGCGAATGAGTTCGTAGAGCTTTTTGCGCAACGACATAGGCGATACCATCAGTTCCGAAAAGCGCGGATTGAGATACGGATGTTCTAAGAAGTTAAAGACTTGCTCAATCTCGTCGACAATCTTTTTGTAGGCAGTCATGAGCGTAAAATCGGTATAGACAGTAGCAGTACCTTCGTGGAAATTTCCAGTACCAATGCAGGCAATGTTTCCGTTTTTGGCAGAGATATGTGCAATCTTTGAGTGCACTTTCAATCCCTCAACCCCGAAAATCACTTTAATACCAGCAGCTTGCATGCGCTTTGCCCACGAAATATTCGACGACTCATCGAAGCGAGCCAACAGCTCCACCATCGCAGTCACCTTCTTACCATTGAGGGCAGCACAGATAAGTGCTTTTACAATTTTGGAGTTTTTCGCCAATCGGTAGATGCTGATTTTAATCTCTTTGACATCGGGACTAATGGCAGCCTCTCGAATCAGGCGAATAAAATTATTGAAGCTATGATAGGGATAGTGCAAATATTGATCTTTAGTGCGCACCAATGCTAACAGACTTACGGCATCGTCGAATGCACAAACGGGAACTGGAGGCGCTGGTGCATATTTCAACTCTGGTCTAGCAAGTTTAGGAAACGACATCAGGTCTTTGAGGTTGTGGTAGCGGCCGCCTTTCACATACGCATCGTATTTCTCGATGTTTAGCAAACGCTCAATGAGTCGCAACAAATCGTTTGGAATCTCGCGGTCGAAAACAAATCGAATGGCATCGCCCTTTTTGCGGCTCTTTACGCCTTTCGACACTTTATCCAACAGACCGAGATACGCCACATTTTCGAACTCCATTTCGGCATCGCGGGTGAATTTCACGGTAAATGCTTCGTATTTATCGTAGTGAAGGTGTGAGAATATTTGTGGTAAACAAGCACGTATCACATCGTCAAGAAACATGATATAGGTCCTATCTCCTTCGATTGGTAATACGATGAAACGCGAAAACTCTTCGGTGGGAACCTCAATCAGTGCATACTCTTTCTTCTTTTTCTTAGTCGGATTTTCCGCAAAAGAGATTTTAACGGCCAGATAGATGCTTTCGTCGTTCAGCTCTGGCTCGTGGCTCATTTTCGAAACCAAAATTGGGAACAGCGAATTCATCAACACATCTTTGTAGTAGGTGTTGATGTAGTGCGATTGCGATTCGGTGAGCTGCTCTTCGTTGATTATGATAATATTTTCACTTTCGAGATTTGCTTTTAAATCTGCGAAGATTTTTTCAAATTCTCTTGTATAGGCTTCGTTCAGCTTCAGAATTGCTTTGAGAATACCCCTAGAATTTGATTTGTATGCACGTGAATTAGCCTCTATATCAACCAACCGGCGCAGTGTAGCTACCCTGACACGAAAATATTCGTCCAGATTACGAGAATAGATTCCTAGGAAATTGAGTCGTTCGAGCAGCGGATTGTTCACATTTGCCGCTTCGTCGAGCACACGCTTGTTGAAATACATCCAACTGATGTCGCGATCGATTGTTGGGAGTTTTTTTGCTTGTAGTCTCATCATGGCACTAATATACGACTTTAATCTAATTTGGGGTAAAAAAAATATGCGTAAAATTAATTTACGCATATTTCATCATTACTACATTGAAATGTAATGTATGTTACGAGAATAACTAAGAATACGATTTACATTCTAAATTCGTTTATTTAAATTACCTGATTATTACCTAAATATCAGTTTTTTGAACTGAATCTTAGTACCAGAAGTCACTTTAAGCACATAGATTCCTTTGGCAATATCTGCACCACGATCAACTGAAATGTGTTTTGAGTTCGATAATTCACCTTTGAAAATAGATCGAATCAATTTACCTGTTAAATCGAATAACTCAACAGCACATTGAGTAGAAGATGGAAGTGATGCAATAGAAACGGTAAATTTTGAATCTATAGGATTAGGATAAACATTAAATCTACTCTCAGTAGTTTTATCTATAGCTGTGGGACCCGAAATATGAATTTGAATTGGAGCATTAATCTTACCTACAGGTGTTAAACTCTTGAAATCAACCGTTTCTGTCACAGCATAGATGGTAGATGTATTCGGGTCAAACACTTTATACTCAAATCCAGCCTCAGATTCGTTGTTACAACCGATGGTTACGTTATGTAATTTAATTCCACCTGGGCCGTTTGACAAGCCACTTTGACCATAACAAACCTCATTTTTAAAAACACCTAATATTACACCTGTTGGTTGAAACAAAACACCATCTTTCAACACTTGAGCCAAAATTGGCATGTTGTATCGTAATCCTGTTTCGGTAACCCACGGACTAGCCTGAGTAGCAGTTTTCACAAATGATTTGGAGGTAAACTTAGACGCATTATTAGATTCTTGTGCACCAATAAACATCGTAAAATTTAGACAAATAAGAGATGTAAGAAGGACTTTTTTCATAAAACAAATTATTAAATTAAACTATTTATTACGTGATTAGATAAAATTAATATAAATGAACAAAATCCGGATGCAAAATCGCACCCGGAGATCACTCTAAAAAAAATATGATTCAACAAACTAGTTCAAAACTACCTTTTGAATAAATTTCTTGTTATCAATTGTAACATTCAACAAATAAACACCCTTTGACAAATTAGGATTTCGTTGTAGTGACAGTACATTTGCACCACTATTTGCACCTTCGAACAGATTGCTCAACAATGCTCCTTGAATAGTGTACAAATCTACTTTTATGCGAGAAGCCGTTTCATTAAAACCAATATAAAACGTAGATTCAATTGGATTTGGATAGATGGCTATTTTATCATTTTTTGGTGAAGTAATATCTGTTGGAATATCAGCCACATTTATTCGAATAGGTGCATTTATTTTACCAACTGGAGTTAAACTCTTGAAATCCACCGTTTCGGTGATTGTGAAAAACTTAGGAATATTAGGATCGTAAGCAATGTAGTTGAATCCTGCTTCTGATTCGTTGTTGCAACCAATGGTAATATTGTGTAATTTGATTCCAGCAGGACCATTAGATAATCCGCTATAACCGTAGCATTTGCCACCTTTGAAAACACCTAATAACAATCCAACTGGTTGGTAAATTACTCCACCATTGAACACTTGCGCCAAAATCGGCATATTGTATTGCAAGCCTGTCTCTCTCACCCAAGGGGAACCTACTATTGCATTTACGGTTAGCGACTGAGAAACAGAAGTTGCTGAATCGTACAAAGCATTACCTGCTTGATTTGCTATAATGCTACATGTACCAACGCCTACAATTGTAATAGTAGAACCATTCGTACCCGAACAAGTAACAATTGCGTTATTTGAACTTGAGAAAGTAATTGGATTGCCAGAAGCACCACCAGTAGCTGAAACGGTGAATGGGTCTGCACCAAAAGTTTTAGAACTTAATGCTCCAAAACTGATTGTTTGTGAAGTTTTCACAACAGCCAGAACTGTGACTGATTGCGATACCTGTGATGCTGCATAGTAATTCGTATTACCAGCTTGATTTGCATAAATAGTACATGTGCCAACGCCTACGAAGCTAAGTGTTGTTCCATTTACACCTGTGCAAGTTGCTACAGAAGTATTTGAACTAGTAAATGTAACTGGATTACCTGATGCACCACCAACAGCAGAAAGTGTAATGGATGGATCACCAAGATTTTTAGAAGCAATTGCACCAAAAGAAATAATTAATTGAGATGCTTTATTGACAACTAATGATTGACTAACTTGAGTAGCGGCATCATAATTGCTATTTCCAGCTTGATTAGCATTGATTGTACAACTTCCTGCACCAACTATGGTAATTGTCGAACCATTCGTTCCAGTGCAAGTAGCAACGGTTGCATCCGAACTTGTGAAAGTGACAGGATTGCCAGAAGCACCACCAGTCGCTGAAACGGTGAAAGGTGCATCACCTAAAGTTTTGGCAGCAATTGCATCAAATAAGCTGATTGATTGAGATGCCTTATTTACAACTAATGATTGACTAACTTGAGTAGCTGCGGCATAATTGCTATTGCCTGCTTGATTTGCATAGATAGTACAACTGCCAACTCCAACTATTGTGACAGTCGAACCATTCGTTCCAGTGCAAGTAGCAACAGCTGCATTAGAGCTAGTAAATATAACGGGATTGCCCGAAGCACCACCTGAAGCCGAAACAGAGAAAGGTGCATCGCCAAAAACTTTGGCAGTCAAAGTACCGAAAGTGATTGTTTGAGGAGTAGCACTTTTTATGTTGATAGAAATTGGTGCATTGATTTTTCCTACTGGTGTGAGACTTTTGAAATCAACTGTTTCTACAATGTCATAATAGGTACTGGTATTTGGGTCGTAACATTGATAATTAAATCCTGCCTCCGATTCGTTGTTGCATCCTATTGTGATGTTGTGTAACTTGATTCCTGCAGGACCGTTTGAAAGGCCACTGAAACCCCAGCATTTGCCATTCTTAATAACAGCCAGCATCAGACCTGTTGGTTGAAACAATACGCCGTCCTTGTACACACGTGCCAAGATGGGCATATTGTATTGTAAGCCGGTTTCTCTCACCCACGGATCAGATTGACTTTGAGCTGCAGAAGAGGCTTCATTTACTGTCTTTGTGCCTGCATTAGCTAGCAGCAAATGACTCAAGAAAACTAGTAGGAAGAAGATATTTTTTTTCATAAAATTGTGTGATTACAATATTAAACGATCACCTATTTTTAAAGATTAAATATGAAAGAAGATATCCGAGATACCAACGTGGTATCTCGGACACTCAAACCTTAACTCATTATGAACAAACAATTGAAATAACCTATTTCAAAACTACTTTTTGTGTTATTTGTTTACTACCTAAGTTGGCTTTCACTAAGTAAAGACCACCTTTGAGATTTGCATCTCTTTGAACTGACAATGTCTTATTCCCGTTGATGTCGCCATTATACAATGATTTCACAAATCGTCCTTGTAGATCATAAAGGTCAACCACTGCGCTAGTGTTGACACTTGAAGACAATGTCAAGTTGAACGATGAAACGATTTGATTTGGAGACACATTCATTGCATCCTTGATTGACTGAGAAAGACCAGTTTTAGATGTTGTAGCCTTCATGTGTAATGCAACTGGAGCAGTGATAGCACCAACTGGAGCAAGATTGGCAAAGTCAACAGATTCTTCTACATCGTAGTATGCATTTTCTTTTGCATCGTAAACTTTGTAAGAAAGACCTTCTACTGTTTTTGAATTAGCACCTACAGTGATGTTATGCACTTTTCCAACTGGGCTATTTGATAGTCCATTAGAACCAAAGCAAAGATCATTTTTAAATACCCCTAACTGCAAACCAGCTGGTTGATACAAAGCACCATCTTTGTACACTTGTGCCAATACTGGCATAGCATATTGTTGACCTACTTGAGAAGGCCAAGCTTTTGCAGTTGTAGCAGGATTTTTTGCTTTGCTTTTCACAGCTGAAACAATTGTGTTTTTAGGGAATGTAAATGAACTTGCACCAGTTGCTTTAAGGATATAACCAACACCTGGATTCATGATGTAATTCTCCAAAGAACCGTACCATGCACCACCGTAATAGAACGCTGTTCCCCCTTTTTCTTCTGAAGTCACGATGAAATCACCATCAGCAACACTTACACCTGAAAGAGCAGTAAGGATGTCGTATGAGTTTTTCAACGAATAACCAATCCAGTTGTAACCAGCTTTGATTGCTACAGGAGTATTTTTCTCCAAAGGTTGGTTTGTTATAACTACACTACCTGGAGCAGCATTTACACAAGTCAACACATACATTTGGTTTTTAGCTAACCCTGACTCTTCCATACCATACCAAACACCATCGTAATAGAATGAAGATTCAGATTGGCTAGAGATAAAGTCATCGTTATGAGCATTGTAGTTCAATACATTTGCAAGACTCTTATTCTCTGGCAAAACATTGAATGAAATCCAGTTGCTGTTTTTGATCAATGGGATGCTCAAAGAAGCAGTTGCATCAAGTTGAATTGGAGCAGGAATTGTTCCGTAAGAGCTTGAACTATTGAAATCCAAAGTTGATGGTAAGCTGTACAATTTGCGTGTAGCAGCATCATACAATTTCAATTCCAAATCAGTATCAGTTGCTAAGTTAGAACCGATAGTCATGATAAACAACTTCGTTGCTGGGTTCATTGTAACACTTGATTGGCAAACACCATTCTTATAAACCAATACCATTGAACCAGTTGCAGTTACTTGGCTACCATTAGCATAAGCTTTAGCTACCATTGGCATATTGTATGCAAAACCACCTACTGATTTCAGATTCCAATAAGATTGGAAATTCATCTTAGAAGATGCTGTTGGAGTGAAGTTTGGAGCAGTCAAAGAGAAAGGATTGGTAATTCCGAAATCAGAATTAGCAGCAACAGTATCATTCTTGAATGTAATATCGTTGTACCATGCACGTTCAGCAGCTGTATTCCACGTATTCCCAGCAGGTACCCCGAAGTTCGCAACTGTCATTCCACCAAGTACGCTGTTTCTCACTTTCAAATCACCAGCTACAGCATTTGCTTGTGTAGTGTTTCCATCAACATACAAACCTGTTTTCCATCCAGCGAAAATTGAGTTGTAAACCTGCAATTTCGAATTTCTACGAATGTGCATTGCACGACCATAATGGCTAGAGATAGTGGTAGATGGTGTAGCTAAAGGACCAAATAAACTTACATTACTAAAGATAGCTGACGTAAAAGGAGAGTTTGAAGTTCCAGTTGCATCGTTATCAGATTCAAAACCATTAGATGTACCAGATGCTGATTGATCATCCACCATAGGGTGACGAAGACCAACTGCATACTGAACCATACCTGAAAATCCGAAATCGGTATCAAAATCATCATCAGTACCCGCTAAAGCAATCAAGTGCTTAGCATTTACAGTTCCACCAAACCATTCGAAAGAATCATCACCTGAGTAAGAAACTTGGATATTGTCGATAGTAGTTCCAGAACCAACTCCACCAAGGGTCAAACCATTGATTTCGTTATCTTGTGCATAAGCTACACCTGGATACTCGATGCGAACATATTGCAAGCTACCTGAATTATCAGCAGCATCAGATCCTCCATAAATAGCAGAAAGACCTACACCACCTTCGATAGTAGCTGTTCCACCAACTGGATTGATTGGCGCTTTACCCAAAAGGATAACACCACCCCAGTCGCCAGCAGCACGACTACCTGCAGCTTGGTTAGATGTAAAGATGATTGGCTCTGTTGCAGTACCATTTGCGATCAATTTACCACCTTGGCTAATGATTAAAGTAGCTTTGCTCGCTTTGTCGCCACGGATAATCGTACCTGGTTTAACTGTCAAAGTAACGCCATCGTTTACGAATACATAACCGCTCAACAAGTAAGCTGGTGATGTTGTAAAATCAGGAGCAGTCAAAGAGAAAGGATTGGCAACTAACAAATCAGTGTTGTTTGTCAATGTTGAATTTGCAAATGCCGTTGTGTTGAACCATGCAGTTTCAGCTGCTAAATCCCAAGTTTGACTTGCAGGAACAGCGAAGTTCGCAACTGTCATACCAGCAAGCACACAGTTTTTTATTTTCAAATCACCAGCTACAGCATTTGCTTGTGTGGTATTTCCGTCAATATACAGACCTGTTTTCCATCCTGCAAATACAGAGTTGAAAATTTTTAATTTTGAATTTCTACGAATGTGCATTGCACGACCATAATGGCTAGAAATTGTAGTTGAAGGGGTTGCTAATGGGCCGAATGAACTCACATTACAAAATACAGCTGAAGTAAAAGGAGAATTTGCCGTTCCAGTTGCATCGTTATCTGATTCAAAACCATTAGACGTACCAGATGCTGATTGGTCGTCAACCAATGGGTGACGAAGACCCACAGCAAACTGAACCATACCTGAATAACCGAAATCGGTATCGAAATCATCATCAACACCCGCTAAAGCAACAAGGTGTTTACAATTAACAGTACCTCCGAACCACTCATAAGAGTCATCTCCTGAGTATGAAACTTGGATATTGTCGATTGTAGTTCCAGAACCAACTCCACCCATGGTCAAACCATTGATTTCGTTATCTTGTGCATAAGCTACACCTGGAAACTCAATTCGAACATACTGCAAGCTACCCGAATTGTCAGCAGCATCAGATCCTCCATAAATAGCCGAAAGACCAACACCACCTTCGATAGTAGCTGTTCCTCCAACCGGATTGATTGGTGCTTTACCCAAAAGGATCACACCACCCCAGTCACCAGCAGCACGACTACCAGCAGCTTGATTAGAAGTAAATACGATTGGCTGTGCAAGTGTTCCGTTTGCAACCAATTTACCACCTTGGCTAATAATCAAAGTAGCTTTACTTGCTTTGTCACCACGAATAACTGTACCAGCTTCGATCGTCAAAGTTACACCACTGTTCACAAATACATAACCAGTCAATAGATAGACGTGGTTTTTTGTCCAAGTTGTGTTTGTTGAGATATTGCCCGCAGCAATAGTCACATCGGTTGTGCCATAAGCAGCGTTTTGTGGATCGAAATTCGACCATCCTGCAGTCCAGTCAGTTGTGCCAAAAGCACCTACATAATCTACTGGTGTGAAGAAAGAATTTGCCAAAGATGCATCTGCAAAAGAAGCAGCACCTCTTAGTGGAGAACCCAATGTGGTGTTTGCTACAATATTACCTGAAATGGTACCCACAGTTGCGGGATAGACCTTGTTTTGCGGATCGAAATTCGACCAACCCGCAGTCCAATCCGTTGAGCCAAACGCCCCGCGGAAACTTACTTTGTCGAAAAAGGCATTGTCAATCGTGTTTTGCGCCATCATAGATGAAGCTAACAGCATAAGACCGCCTAGCAAGAAATTCTTTTTCATTTTTCGTTCTTGTTAAAATTAATACTGATTAATAAATTAAATAATTAAAACTCTACAATTAAAAACTCATATTTATACCTAACTTGATTTGCATTCCTGGTTTATACTTTTGACGAATTTCTTCTTTTGATTTATGTACAGTTTCAACCACATTCGTTTCAGTATTCAGCACTTTATCGTCCCACTCGTCCGTTTGCTGAAAAACTACATCATTATCTAACAGATTCTTGACTCCAAATTTGAGACTTGCCCATTTTGTCAATTTTTTCTCTAATGTGAAATCCAAAGAATTAAATGGCATTTCATATACATGTGGTGTATTTGGGTCTCCTACGAAAGAAATCCGTTTGCCCACTTTGTTATACATCAAACTCATCATCAGATTCGACTTATCGCTCTGGTAATAAGTGCCAAGATTGATAATATAGGGCGATTGTCCCTGCAACTCTCTTTTGCCGGTTCGTTCAGTCTTCGAATCCTCCACATTAAGCTCAGACTTTATCAAAGAGGCGTTTACTACAAACGTGAAATTACTAAGGAATGAAAAAGCACCTGTGTTTTCTAGCTCGTGGAGTCGTTTGCGAATGTCCAACTCCGCACCATACGATTTTGCACTTTCGGCATTGAAAAAAGTGTAATTCCAAGAAGCTCCACCCACGTATATGATGTGTTGCTCTATCGGATTTTTAAAATCTTTGAAGAAGGCGCCAATAGAAATAATCTCATCAGGGGTAGGATACCATTCAAAACGTGCATCAGCATTTGTGATGTAGCAGTTTTTCAACTTCTCATTACCGAAAATAAATGTATTCTCTTCGAAACTATAAAATGCAAACGGAGATATTTCCCTAAATTCAGGACGATTAACTGTTTGCCCAACTGCTGCACGGAAAAGCAAATTCTTGGTAATGTTGAATGTTGCATTCACAGAAGGAAACAAGTCTAATGTATCATTATTGATAGTAAATGGAGTATTACTTGATCCATCTCGTTTGAAGCTGCTCAATGTTTGACTATTCTTTTCGGCGCGAACACCAAGATATACATTTGCCCACGAAGAAAAAGGTATATTGGCAGCAATATAACCAGCTACCAAATCATTTTGCGCATCATACGAATCGGCTTTATCCGTCGATTCTTCCATCACTATGCCTTCGTTATACCCAATTTTGTTGTTGAAGAAATTCTGTATCGAATTCATCATTGTTTCGGTGTACGATGCACTATCTCTGTAGCTTAGAATTGTTTTATCCAGATAAACATTGAATCCTGTTTTCTTTTTGTATTCGAACTTACGAGACGTGAAGTTTCTGGTCTTGTGCTCGAAATATACTCCGGCTTTCAGCTCAGGCTTAAATTTGCCAAACTGAAATTTGCGCACATAATTCATACTTGCATTTTGCTGATGCTCCTGATTGTTCAAATACAATCGACTCAACGACGGTACATCCAATTCGTACTTAGAGGCGGGCTCACTCTCTTCTAATCGCAACGAACTAGAAACCCGGCGTAAATCGGGTTGATCTTTATTAGCATACGAATAGGCTAATGTCCAGTCTAGTTTGCTTTTATCATTATTAAATGTATGATATCCAGCCAATTGTCCCGAATAAGTCATACGAGATTCATACGACAACTCATACGAACGAACGCCAACCACACTGTTATAATTCATATTATTGAAAACAGTTTTGTTCATTCCATAATTATTAAAAAGATTACGGAACTCTATTTTTTGATTATTTCCGAAAAGAAATACCCAATTAGATAATGCACTTACTCTCACCTTCGACATATAGCTACTTTGATTGTTGCTATAAGCTTGAAATCCAAATGATTCAAATCCTGGACGTTCACTATTTTGTGTTGTATTGGTTGAATTATACCCCAACGACGTAATCGAACCAATGGAAAATGGTCCAACTGTGAATCTTTTATTGATTCCTAGTTGGAAATCGGCATCGGGGGCTGCCACTGTTTTACTCGGCGTCAATATCGTGTTGAATGACTGACTGAGGCTAGTGATTTTGTTGTGAATCTCTGTTATTTGGCTAGGGGTAGCATTGCTGGGAATACTCGTAGCGTTCTGGAACTGTTCGGTCGAACCAATCACTCCAGGAATAGCACGCGTTCCATCATCGAAACCTAACCAGTCGGTTTTGCCTCCTTTATATGTAAAGAAATCTTTGCCTGTAGTACCTTGGTGAAATCCATACGAATAGGAAAACGAAATGCTGTTTTTGTCAATCAAACTTTTGGTTTTGATGTTGATCATCGCTCCGGCAAAGTCGGCAGGCAACTCAGGTGCAGGCGATTTATAGATAAGAATGTTATCAATCTGACCACTAGGTATCACATCGAACGAAAAAGCACGCACATCACTCTCGCTACTAGGTGTAGATGAACCGTTGAGCCAAACAGAATTGTAACGCTCTGTCAAACCACGCACAATCACAAACTTGCCATCGCGAATGCTCACACCCGGTATGCGGCGAATAACTTCCGACGCATCTTTATCTTGCGAACGTGCAATTTGCTGTGCAGTTATACCGTTTGCCACCGAGGTCATTATTCTGGTGCGGTTGAGCATCGAAAGCTCGGTGTCGGTTTTGCGTGTTGCTGTCACCACTACATCTTTCATCTGAATAGCTGCAGGCTTTAGTTTTATTATAAGTGAATCGTTACCTTGAGGCACTCTCACCTTTATTAATTGCTTTTCGTAAGAGATAAATTGCACCAACAAATTATAAGTGCCTGAAGCAACGTTTTGAATGGAAAATTTGCCATCCATATCAGTTACTCCACCTTTAGTAGTACCCTGTAGAAGGACAGTACAACCAATTATATTTTCGTTTGTTTCTTCGTCTTTGACCAATCCCTTAAGCCTATGTTGCGCAAAAGTAGAGAGAGTAAATAATGTAAATAAAATGTAGATAAACTGCTTTTTCATTTGTAAATATAAATTGTTTCCGATGCAAAGTTAGGCTTACACCATCCAATACATGTTAACATTCAGTTACTTACACGTGAACGAAAAGTGAAGATTCTGTGAAACTTTTTTAGCCTCGGAATTATTCATATGAATGTAGTATTCTTGTAATTTGTAATATTGTAGAAATAGAAAAGACATCAATTCTCAGTTTTTTTGTATCACATATTTCTATTCGAAATAAGTATTTCAAGAGAAACATTTGTAAAAATTGAAAAATACCTACTTTATCAGATCAATCGAAGATAATAATGATTTGAAATAAGAAAATAGCAGGATTAAAAACAAAAATTATCAGTTTATTAAGATACAAAACAAGGAAAAAACAACACTCTCTTGTTTAAAATAGAAACAGCTTTGGTCGTAATTTAGCCAAAGCTGCATTAAAAAAAGAGTTGGAACAGTACAATAAGTTTTTAAAATAAAGCAATTTAATGAGCCACCTGTGCCATTACTCCTTCAACCGGTGGCTTGAAGCTTATTTGTGCCTCAATAGCATAATGGTCTGAGAGAAATTGTTTTTTCTCAGCTTCGGGCTTGACGAATGTGTGGATTGTTCGTTCAATACAATCTATAAACCGCTCATTGCGCACCAATACATAGTCTATAATACGCTTTCTTCCATTAGCAATTTTTGCGAGAGTGTTATCAATTTCATCGTAGGTTGTCTTCACATCACCGCTAAAATCGCCATTGCGCGCATCAAGTGTATTAAGCATATTGCTGTAATTACGATTATCATCCATATCGGTATTGAAATCTCCACAAATGATTTGTGGAATATCAGACCGATTATTAGGCAGCAACAATTTATCTCTAATTTCGCCACACTGTTTTTCTCTGATTTGCCAGGGATTATCGGCCTGTAGGTGGGTTGCTACTAATTGAAAACGCTGATGTTGAAACTCACCCTCAAACAACACCGCACCCTTTCGTGCAACTTTGTCAAAACCTTCGCTCTCTTTGAATGCAATTTCACCTCTATTTTGCAGTGGAATTTTACTCAACACCCACAGCCCACTATTTGTGCGCATCGGCAAATGATGTTTATTGACTGGTCCATATTGATAGGGATATGTCTCTTTTAAACCTGCAGCCAAAATCTTGCGACATTTACTGCTGAATGCCTCTTGAAAAACGATTAATTGATAGTCGGAATGTTTGAGTTCTTCTACAATGCGTTTTGCGCGTTGGCCATTGCCATTAAACATACTAACATATGGCAGCATATAGATATTCCAGCTGAGAATCTTCATATCGGCTATTTGATTATGAGTCGCAGAAAAGACTGTAGTCAATAAAAATGTAGAGAAAAAGAGTAAGGAAAATAATTTGGCCTTCATGTTTTTGAACATTTGATTATTACACAAAGAAAGCACCTAACTATTTCATTTCCATTTAGATAAAATGATAATCTTATGACTAAAAAAAGTAAAAGAAATTACAATAAAAAAAAACGCCTCAGTCAGTAAAGACCAAGGCGTACCTCAATTTAAATAAACCAGAAACGAGAAACTTAAACAAGGATTATTTTTTTAAAGCAATCTCTAAATCTGTCATTTCATCTGCACGAACAACGAATGTTTGAGGATCATACGATATCATTGAGACTGACACTTGGCAAGCTTTATCAGAAAGTTCTTCCTTTATTATAAATTTACCATCAAGGTCAGTATAAACTTTTTTCCCATTAATTACAACAGATGCACCAGCAATAGCTTCATTTGTTGCAGGATCGACAACTTTTCCTTTAATCTCTGTAAGAGTTGCTTTCATAACCACTGCCACTTTATTAACTGAATTATTTGATGCAAAAAGCGACAAAGCAACTACAGCAAACATAAGACTTAAAATAGTTTTTTTCATATTTTATTTTTTAAATTAGATGAGATATTCAACTAAACAAAGTAACCTATACAGAATAACAGAGATATGTCATTTAAATTACATTTCAATGATAATACGATTACAAAAAGAGTCAATAATTTTTCTCTGACATAAGTTTGCCCTTCTCATCCCACATATACCACATACCAATTTTTTTGCCTTCACGGTAATTCATTTCGTAACGCAAAACACCATTATCGTCCCAAACTTTCCAACACCCACTCTTTAAATTATGCTGGTATTCAGCTTCTGCAACTAATATACCTGCTGTATTGTAAGACCTCCAAATACCATGAAACTCACCATTTAAATAAGAACGAATTTCTTGTGGTTTACCATTCTCAAAATACACAACATAAGGACCCTCTGGCTTGCCGTCTTTTATAAAAATATCCAATTTTAAAGCTCCATTTGCATGAAATTCTCTATATTCACCAGAATAGAATTTGGTTTGAGTGGCATCAACATAATACATACCATTGTTGAGTACAATTTGCTGTGAAAACAACGAAAAATGAATTATCAAAGAAAGAATGACTAGTAAGAGCAATAGTTTTTTTTTCATTAGATTTAGATTATTTAAATTGAAAGCGAAATTGATTTAGATAATTGATTATGCTGAAGAGTGGTATACAAATCAACCAGTTTCTCTCTAACACGATTTTCATCAAATTGCTTTACCAGATTATCAGACAAAATTGCAGCATTATCATAATATTTTCTGTCATTCATCATTCGACGTGTAATATTTACAAAATCATAAACAGTGACGCCTCTTAAATAAGGATGCTCGTACAGCAAACGATACTCCTTTAAATCCCTAAAAACAACGGGCAACCCACAAGCAGCAGCTTCGATAGGAGCCAAAGGACAGTTTTCTTGGAAGGAAGGGAACAACAACATATCTGCAGCAGCATAAATGAGTGGCATTGCATCGAGGTCGAACATTCCTGCAAACTTCACATTAGAAGGCGACATTTCAATTAGTTTGTCAATCCGTGCCACCCCTTCAGTCATTGCCTTAAACGGCCGCCCCCCTGCCCAAACAAATTGAACTTGAGGTAATGATTTAGCTACCGCAACAAAATCATCTACTCCTTTACGACCTTGCAATTGTCCGACGCCTAGTACCACAAATTTGTCGTTGTCGATGCCCAACAATTCTCTTCCTAAATTGCGTTTCTCCACACTATTCCTCCACTTATTCGTAGGTATTGGGTTGTGTATATTTACAATTTCCGTTTTTGCGCCAGTCGCTTTGATAGCATCGGCTACACCAGGTGAAATTGCAATACACACATCAGCAAAAGAATAAACCTGTTTAAAATACCATTTTGCAAATGGCATAAACAATCTCCACATCGGAAGCGAACCTTTTATTGAATCGGGTATCACATGAACGGTTAGCACTCTTCTCCCTTTGTAAGGTAATCCTTTCCAAAAATAGTAAGGACCATAGGTGTGGCTATGAAAAACATCGCCATTGCCTCTATGATTGACCACCACGTCTAGATGCTCTTTCGCTTTCATTAATTCTACGTGATCTACAAACGCGGTATGCACACCATCTCCTTGAATTAGGAATTCACTTTCGGATACTATATGTAGTTTCATACGTACAAACTTATTTAATCGATAAAACAGTAAAGAGAATTAATCTCAATATTAGAAAATAGATTGCAAAGCGCCCTGTATTGTATAGCACTGATTTAATTGAACTCAACATGCTGAATAAATTTAAATTGCAATATCTCTCTTTCGATTGGTAGAAAGCAGATATTTTATTAATACATAGACCAAATAAAGACTTAAAATCGACAAAGGTATTAAACCAATGTAAAGAGAATAATCGCTCATTTGACAAAAAGATTTACTCCAATATGGTCCAACAAAATAACCTATTAAAAGGTAAAATGATGACCAAATCAAACCAGTCGAAACTGCAATAACCGAGAAGCGCTTTTTACTAAAATTCATTAGACCAGAAAGTACCGAAACATACCCACGAATAAACGGAGACAATCTGCCCAAAAATATACCTAAATCACCTTTTGCCTCAAGCGTCAACCTCAAGCTTTCAAGTTTCTTTACAGAAATAGGAATCCAGCGTGGTTTATTTGTCAAAATCTTTTTCCCGAAAAAAAAGAACAAGATAAAAAGTATAGCACTACCCAAAACATCTCCTCCAAATGCAGATAAAATGGCATAAATAATGTTCAATTTACCTGTATATGCAACATATCCGCTAAATAACAATACTATCTCATTTGGTACTGGATTTGGAAAACCTACTTCTTGCAAAAATACTAGTGCAAAAATTAAGAAATAGCCATACACAAGAAGGTTCTGAGCAAAATCGCCCGTTAATAATGCCATCAATTATTCTTTTAAACTTTATACAAAAGTAGGAAACCGATATTAAGACAGTATGTCCAAAACTATAAGATAATGTAACAGAACTATTTCAGACAAAAAAACCACTGTCGAATGATCGACAGTGGTTTCCCTCTAAATATAAACTAAATCTCTTATTTACTCAATGGCACATAACCAATCTGGTCAACAATTTTTTGACCTTCAGCCGAAATAACGAAATCAACAAATGATTTGTTTTTAGCTTCGTCTTTTTTGTCATAATAGAAGAATAATGGGCGAATGATTGGATACGTTTTGTTAATTGCGTTTTCTTGTGAAGGTTCAACAAATGTTTTGCCATCGAAAGAAACGTGCAAGGCTTTTACAGCTTTATCTAAGTAAGCTAAACCAACATAACCAATTGCACCTTTCGTTTGGCTAACCGATTGGATGATAGCACCTGTTGCAGGCATACTCAATGCATTGCTCGCGTAATTTTTATTTTTCAATACGTGTTCTTTGAAGAATTCGTATGTACCTGAACTGCTTTCGCGAGAGTAAACTACGATCTTAAGATCTTCGCCACCAACTTCTTTCCAGTTTTTTGTTTTTCCAGTGTAGATACCTTCCAACTGAGCACGAGTCAATTTTGTTACAGGGTTTCCTGGGTTAACAACTACAGCCAATGCATCGAATGCAATTGTTTTTTCAACTACCGATTTGCCTGATTCTTGACATTTAACTTTCTCGTCGAACTTCATTTTGCGTGAAGCCATTGCGATATCAGTAGTTCCATCAAGTAATGCAGCAATACCTACACCGCTACCACCACCAACTACTGTGACAGATTTTTTTGTTTTTTTTCCAAATACTTCAGCTTCTTTTTGAGCCAATGGCAATACGGTATCACTTCCTTTTAATTTCTGAGCGCGGGTGTTGCCTGCAAATGCGCAAACCACCATTACAAATACTACTAACTTTTTCATATTGTTTTTTTTAAAATTTTTTGAATCTACTAAATTACTACTTTTTTGATTACTTGACTACAAATTCTTAGAATTTGTATTGGAAACGAAGTGTGAACAAGTTGTCTTTCAGATCAGCATTGTAACCTGTCAATTTTGTTTTTTCGTTACTTACAATGTCATAGTATGCCATGATACGTACATTGCTGTTCATACGATATAAGTAACCTAAACCAATTGTTGAATAAGCAACATCAACTTTACTTGTTTTAGAACCAACACCAATTTGAGCGGCAGAAAGGTCTGTATTAGGATCATACCAATCGTATTTCACTTCAATACTGTGTTTTGTATCCAAAATATCTTGCACGAAATGGATATAACCACCTTGGAATTTACGAATATAAGTATCTGTTCCACCAATACCTGGAGTTGTATTCAAGTTATCAGTTCCTCCAATATTTCCAGTTTTAGGGCTACCAGAGTTTGCACTGTTTCCTGGTTGCGTTCCACCAATATACTCAGCACGTAATGTTGTCAAACCTAAGAAAGAACTTGTGCTTACTTGACCATCTACACCTAAGTATTGACGTTTTGCAAAGCTGTTTTTGTTACTTGCTGTTGCATCCAACACATAAGCTCCGTTTGTAACAGAATAAACGTTAACATTAGTTTGTGCAACAAATCCATTGTACATAGATACACCTAATCCAACTTTTGAATTACCAATTGGTTTGCTGTATGAAAGGTGTCCGATGAAATCTTTTTTGCTATCATTATCTTGTGCAATACCATTACCTGCAAACAATCCTGCTTCTAGCTTCAAAACATTCCAAGGAGATGTTTTAGGAGCTTGAAGTGTCAACATAAACCCTAAATCTCTTTCGTCTGGGAACAGTGTTTGAAAAACACGGCTACGCTCTGGTGACTCACGACGTGAAGATGAATAAGAAATTTCGTATCCAAAAGGACGATCAAATATACCACCTTTAACGGCTGCATATCCTACCCATGGATCAAGAATATTCATGTAAGCATCTTTCAATGCAAGACCTTTCTCTGTCAAGTCAAATTGAACAGCAGCTTGGCAACCGAAATCTTCGTAAGCTAATTTAATACGACCACGACGAATTCCAAAACGATTGTAATCTGTTGTTTCCGTTCCTTGTTTAGCAGCACCCACTTTCATATCTTGTGAGCCTTTTCCCAAGGAATCTACTTGAGTAGATTGATACTGTGCTTGAATGTAACCACTAATTTTCAGTTTACTACTAACTGTTTTAGCATCTTCCAACAAAGTAATGCGTTGGCTAAGAGCTTCAACTGGATCAACTTGTGCCTCTTGGGCAAATGCTACCGAAGTAGAGATAAGACCTAATGCGAATACTAAATTTTTAAGTTTCATAAATTATTAAAGTTTTGGTTTCTGATTCACGATGCAAAGAAACACTCATCATATTACACTGCTTTGCCAATTGTGTTACATTTTGATTACAGCCATAACTTGCAAATTTCATTTATTTAAATAATGTATATTAGATAAATTTCGGTCTAAACTTAACAATTCAAATCTAGGGAATACTCGTTGTAATATTTTTGTAATACTAATTTCACATTTGCTTAATACACTATAGCTTATCTTTGCTCAGATTTTAAAAGAGAACCAAGTGAAAAGATTCATAGAAAAATTAGTCGAAGGCGCTCTGCTTATAAGTGGCAGTGTGACAAGCATTACGATATTGTTGATTGTGATCTTCTTGTTTAAAGAAGCTTCTGGTCTGTTCAACAGCCCTGTCATTGAAGAAGGTTACGTATTGGGGCTGAACAAGGCTAATCCCGTCAAGAAGCTGAACTCCTATCAAATCAAACAAATTTTTGATGCCAACATCACCAACTGGTCTGAAGTAGGAGGCAAAGATCAAGAGATTGAAGTCGTGCGATTGAGCGATTTGACCAACTACTACACAGAAGAAGAGTTGGGTGCAAACTTCGAAAATATACCTGCAAAAGCGAGCGAATTGACATCGAAACATCCAGGCATTATCCTCTTTTTACCAAAAGAATATGTATTGAAAAAATTTGATGGCACGCTCATCGACCACGAAACTATCCATCCAGGCGATTTCTTTGGAGGTAAAGAGTGGTTTCCAACTGCATCTCCATCGCCTCAATACGGATTACTACCACTTATTCTTGGAACTTTCTGGGTAAGCCTCGGGGCAATACTACTCTCTTTACCTTTTGGTATTGCAGTAGCAGTCTATCTTGCAGAGATTGCCACCATGCGTATACGCAACTTCCTAAAACCGCTTATTGAGCTATTAGCTGGTATTCCTTCTGTAGTTTATGGTTTCTTTGGATTGGTTGTTATTGTTCCATTTCTTCAGAAAACATTCGACCTTGCTGTTGGTGAAACAGCCTTGGCTGGAAGTATTATTTTGGGTATTATGGCATTACCGACTATCATTACGGTAGCCGAAGATGCATTACGCACCACACCTCGCGCTATGAAAGAAGCTAGTTTGGCTTTGGGGGCAACGCACTGGCAAACGATTTACAAAGTGATTATACCTTATTCAAAATCGGGCATTACATCAGCTGCGGTTTTGGGTATAGGTCGTGCAATTGGCGAAACAATGGCGGTGTTGATGGTAACTGGTAATGCTGCTGTAATTCCTCATACATTGCTCGAACCTGTTCGTACTATACCAGCAACTATTGCGGCTGAACTAGGTGAAGCACCTGCTGGGAGTGCGCATTATCAAGCACTTTTTGCTCTCGGAGCGATATTATTTCTTATCACTTTAGTATTGAGCATCAGCGTTGAGTTTATCACAAAAAACAGAAACAAATAATTTCCAAATCAAACATTAGCACATTTATATAAAATGACATCAAATCAAAATCCAGATTCTATAAATAAAAGTAAACGCAGGTCGCAATTCTTTGCCTTCTCTTTGTTTAGACTAATGAGTTATTCAGTAGTTGCCTTTTTAATTCTGATACTTGGCTTTATCATCGTGAAAGGTATTGGTGTGATTAGTTGGGAATTTTTGACAACCGTTCCCGAAGAAGGGATGACAAAAGGGGGAATCATGCCTGCCATCATTGGAACACTTGTTTTAGTATTAGGTAGTAGCATTTTCAGCTTCCCAATCGGCATTATGTCGGGCATCTATATGAACGAATATGCCAACAACAGCAAAATTGCGATTTTCATCCGCGTAATGACTAACAACTTGAGTGGTGTGCCATCTGTCGTTTTTGGACTTTTCGGGATGTCGCTGTTTGTCAACACTATGGGATTTGGCGATTCAATTCTTGCAGGTTCGCTCACACTCGGATTGCTTTCGCTTCCGTTGGTGATTCGCACCACCGAAGAGTCGTTGAAAGCCATCGACTTCTCGTTCCGAGAAGGTAGTCTGGCATTGGGCGCAACCAAATTGCAAACGATTCGCAAAGTAATCTTGCCAATGGCATTTCCGAATATCATTACAGGGCTGATTCTGTCGATTGGTCGTGTGTCGGGCGAAACAGCTCCTATCCTATTCACTGTTGCTGCTTACTTCTTGCCGAAATTGCCGCATAGCATTTTCGACCAAGTAATGGCATTGCCTTACCACTTGTATGTGATTTCGACTAGTGGAACTGACGTGGAAGCTTCGCGTGGTATCGCATACGGAACAGCTTTGGTGCTGATTATTATCATTCTGATTGTAAACTTACTAGCAAATTTCCTGAGAACATACTTCTCGAAAAAAGTAAAAATGAATTAACTTTACACGACCATCGTAACTATTAAAACTTATAACAAACTATATGCTTACTATTGATGCAAAAAATGTTGATTTTTATTACAGCGATTTTCATGCGCTGAAAAACATCAGCTTAGAGGTAGAACAAAACAATGTAGTAGCGTTTATCGGCCCTTCGGGATGTGGAAAATCGACGTTCCTCAGATTGATGAACCGCATGAACGACTTGATACCAGGCACACGTATGACTGGGACAATGCTATTCGAAGGAGAAGACATTTATGCGCAAAATGTACGTGTGGACGAATTGCGCAAAAAAGTGGGAATGGTGTTTCAAAAACCGAATCCGTTCCCGAAAACAATATTCGAAAATATTGCATACGGTCTTCGTGTGAATGGCATCAAAGACAACTCATTCATCGAGCAACGTGTGGAAGAATCGTTGAAATCTGCGGCTTTGTGGGACGAAGTAAAAGATAAATTAAAGAAATCTGCATTCGCATTATCGGGCGGGCAACAACAACGTCTTTGTATCGCCCGTGCTTTGGCAATTTCACCTACCGTAGTTTTGATGGATGAACCAGCATCAGCACTCGACCCCATCTCAACTGCTAAAATCGAAGAGTTGATTTATCAGTTGAAGAAAGATTACACCATTGTAATTGTAACACACAATATGCAGCAAGCGTCGCGCGTTAGTGATAAAACGGCTTATTTCTATCTAGGTGAATTAATTGAGTTTGACGATACAACAAAAATATTTACTAATCCAGCAAAAGAATCAACTCAAAATTACATCACAGGTCGTTTTGGATGATTTTTCTATGTGCCAATTAGCTAATTAGCCAATGTGCTAATTCTCTTATGTCACAAGATATTAACGTAAAACTTATTACGTACAACGTATAACTCAATAATATAACTCAATATGAGACATTTAGAACAAGAATTAACCAGCCTGCGCCAAGATATAATTGACATGTGGAAACTGGTGATTTCGCAAGTCGGCAAATCGGGTGAAGCTATTCTCTCTTTTGACAAAGATTTGGCAACTCAGGTTTCTATCCGCGAGAAAAAAGTGGATGCTTATGAACTCAAAATAGACAGTTTCTGCGAAAATATTATCGCGCTTCATCAGCCTGTAGCCATCGACCTGCGTTTTGTGTTGGCTGTGCTTAAGATCAACACCAATCTTGAGCGAATCGGTGATTTTGCTAATAGTATTTCACGATTAGTAATAAAATACCCATCTATTAGCATGGATGCAGAGGTAATATCTCAAGCCAACCTTCGTCTAATGGTCGACGAGGTAAAAAAAATGTTGATCCAAGGTCTCGAAGCATTCGAAACTGAGAATACCAAAGTTGCAGCAGGCATCTTCACCGAAGATAGCATTGTGGATGGACTAAACGAAAATGCAGCTAAAATAATAGCAAAATACATTGAAAGCAATCCTGATCGTGCCTACGAATGCCTACATTTGATTAGCGCATTCCGAAAACTAGAGCGCTTGGGCGACCATTGCAGCAATATAGCCGAAGAGATATTCTTCTATTTGGATGCTAAAGTTTTAAAGCATTCGCCAAAAATATAGTCATTCCAACTAATTTATCAGTACGCCATTAATCAAAATAAAGTAGATTAATGGCGTACTTTTTTTTATTCAATATCTCATAAAATTTATCAAAGAATTATACAAAATTTTCGATTAAGATCGAAACTGTTTTTCAAAAACAAAAAAATAAATTATTTTATTATCACTTTGATAAACTTTTTAAATTCTGATTTGTTTGATTTTCAGTTATTCACTTAAATTCTAATCTTTATGAAGAAAAACATGGGTACGGCTGATAAGGTCATCAGAATTATTGTAGCGTTAATTATTGCCGGTTTATATTTTGGCGGAGTAGTTGAAGGAACATTGGGTATCGTTTTACTTGTAGTTGCAGCAGTATTTGTGCTGACATCTGTCGTGAGTTTTTGCCCGCTCTATCTTCCTTTTGGAATCAAGACTTGCCCCAAAGAAGAAAAGTAATTTTTGATTCAAACAAAAAATGGGAACAAACACTGTCGTTTGCTCCCATTTTTTTTGTGTTAATGTCTTGTTATACAAATGATTGCCAACTACTACCTTCTCGGTAATCGGCTACAACCACTGCTTTTTGATTGTAAGTATAAGTGTTCACCAATCCATCAATCTCTTGACGAAGAATTGAAATGGTGTTTTCGATCAAATCAGATCTGAAACCTTTCTCGCCCAACACAATCACCATATCCATCGATGCAATGCGGCTCATCACTTGCCCCAATTCAGCTAATTTGCGCTGAGGAAGTTGCAAGTCTATTTCGAAATTCACCATCGATTTAATCAAGTCTGCCGCGCGGCTCGCTAAATTATGATTTTGAAGGAATGAATAGAAGTTGTTTAATCCTGCTGTTTTCATCTGTTTCAGAACTGACTCCGCAATTTGGATGTAGAGAATATCGTTCGACCCTTCAAAAATCTGGAACGGACGACAATCCATCGTTCCACGACCAGCCACATGATTCAGTTTATAAGCCGCTGCCCCTACGAGAGTCAGCACCGATTGAGACGCATGTTGCATCAGGTCAGTCGTGACGGTTTTGATGATGTTCGCTTCAAAACCATAAGAGGTCAAATCATTCTTTATGTCGGCTAGCTCTATGCTTTTCAGACTGAATGCCGAACAAATCGTGAAATCGGCTTGCAAACGAGCTAATCGTTGCTGAACCTGATCGTATGAGAAAAGCGATTTACCGCCCACCAATCGCTGTTGCACGTGAGTAACCGCTTCGTCGAGCATACGTTGTATAAAGCCCAATCCCATTCCAGGAAACTGCAAGCGGCTGCGATGAAGCAAATCAAGCATCATCTGCACTCCGGTGTTATGAGGTACTAACTTTTGATGTTTCGGTATCTCAACATCCAGAATATTTCTGCCATAAGGGATTTGATAGAGTCCGAGATTTTCGAAATACTCTTCGACTACAATTTTTTGCTCAGGCTGACTGTTGTCGCTGATAAAGAAATCTACATCGCGCATCAATCCTCCGTGTGAAGCCTGTTTACGTGCTGTAAGCAGCCAAAAATCAGCTTGTCCAGTCAATCCTGCCCAATGTTTGGTCCCTTTCAGATGAAAGCTATGCTCATTTTCTACATAAGAGGTTTGCATGTTGAGTGCATCGCTACCAAAGCCGGGTTCGGTAATCATCAATCCACCCATATTCTGAAGTTTCATAAACCGATCAAACACTCCTTTTTTGGCAGAATCTTGACCGTATTTGGCCACAGGTTGCAAAAACAACGCGCTATTGATGCCGAACGTGAGTGAGAGTGCCAACGACTCGTAGGAGGCAGCCGACAAAAGGGTCAGATTCTCGTAAACATGATTTCCTCTACCACCATATTCAGAAGGAATACTGATTGATAAAGGATTGAATGCCATAATTTCTTTCCAGATATGATCTGGCATTCCACGAGTAACGCTGAGTTTATTGATGTCGTTTTCTTCGTGAAAAAGCGACTTTAGTTTAGTCTTGAAATCGTTAATGTAATTTTCAAACGACTTTTCTTGATGATTCTGACTGCTTTTTGATTCAGAAATATCAGAATTTTCTGATTGAGAGTTTTGCATTCTATTGAATAGATTTTAATTATATTGCCCAAATAAGGAATGTATTATAACAAATACTTATCGTAAATGTTCTGATTGAAAGTCGAATTAGGGTTGATTCGCTTAACACGTAACACTCAAACAAAAGAAACACCCTCATTTTCAAAACTATTTGACTTAGAATATGTTATACATTTAGCGCTCATCTTTATTTAGAAAACAAACCACATCTTCGCTAACTTCTTGCACCTATTCTTAATTACGATTTCTATCATACGCTCAATATAGTTTCTCTTTTTTAGGTCTGCATTTGAATCACTCAAATAATTACCAAACAATCAGAGAAGTGCGGTGTCAGCACGGTAAACACTGACGAAGAGACCATGAAAAAAATCTATCTATTAGGTGTCGGATTCTTGCTCAGCCTTAGCTTGCAGAGCCATATTAGCCAAATTAATCATGCATTGATGTTTGGCGGACGTTCACACGCAGTAGCATTCAATGCCAATTGCGCGTTAGTAGGAACAACCGGTGGAATTTTTAAAACTTCAAACAACGGTGTAAATTGGACAAATGCGTCCTACTCCTTCAATCCGAAAACATTAGACTGCAACCAAATTGTAAGCATTGGCAACGATTTCTATGCTCAAAGCAATTCGGAACATGGACCCACAATCTACAAAAGTACCGACGACGGCGCAAATTGGTCGAGATTGGCATTCACAGATTGGTCTCCGCAAACAATAGGTAAACTCGGGAATACCTTTTTTGCCGTGGGTGTAAATGGTATGACTGGAGGAAAACTCTACTCAACCACAGATGGCGTCAACTGGACACCAAAAGCAGTTCTTTGGACTGGCCAATGGTTTGGTGGCAATTGCCAACTCTACGCCTTTAATTCCGACAGAATCTATCTGTTATACAACGGCAGCATCTATTACACGACCGATGGCAATACCATGAGCACGATATCGGCGAATGGATTGAATAGCAGTAATTTCGACGGAGATTACGACATAGATGGAGATGCCGCTGGAAACTTGTTTTACCTAACAAACAATAACATTTTCAAATACAATTTTGGCACAGACACTTGGATGAACATGTCGTCAGGCAAGATTCCTGCCGATTATCAAATTATGAATTTGTCGGTAACGAGCAATGCGGTTTTTTTCTCGGCAATGACCCAAATGATTGGCATGAAACTGTACAAATCGACTGATGCAGGCGCGACTTTCAGCGAAATGAAATCCACTGGATTGCCATTAGCCATGGTGGAACGGATAAGTGAGCTCTCCACGACAGGCCTTATTGGGTTCGACTTGAATGCTGAAGTATTGTTGTCGAGCGATGGTGGCAGTTCGTGGTATTCAAACAACAATCAATTTATTGCTTCATACTCGGGCAATATGGTTCGTTCGGGTAGTAATTTGCTTTTCTCAGCCGAAAACAGAGGCGTTGTACGTTCGACTAACTCGGGATTAAGTTGGGACAACGAAAACGTGGGTGTGCCTATCTTTGGAAACATTGCCTACTTTGTTGAGCAATTAATCGCAGTAAAAGACACCCTTTTTTCGTTTGTCAGACCAGAGCCATTTTCTAATCAAGTTGTGCTTTACAAATCGGCAAATGGAGGTGATTCGTGGGCTGAGAAACCAATTCCAGCTCCCTTCAATGCTGGCGAAGATTACACTTTCTCAGGCAAATGCGATTCGGCGCTTTTTGTTAGCTACTTCGATTCGAATACCTCGTCGTTTGCCTTGATAGTTAGTTTTAAGAACGGCAACTCGTGGGTAAAACCGAGCAATTTGAACAATTCGCAACGGATTTTTCTGAAAGGCTCCAAAAATTGTCTATTCGCATTTTTCGGTGAAAGCAATTCTTGGCAAGACTTTACCAACGTCTATCGCGCCAATAATTTTGGAATGAGTTACTCCGACATCAATCCAAATCAACTTTTCGGTTACGACTTTTGCATCAAGCGTGCATTTAACGACCGAAGTGAGAAGGGTGAAGCGATTATGGACTTCGATCAGATGAAAAACGTCGCATTGTTTGGTATAAACGACCGCCGGATGGGCAACGACCTCGATCGACTTTATAAATACGACATCAACCAAAGCCTTTGGTCGGAAGTCAACACCATTGGATTGCCGGTTGATTATCAAGTGAATTGCGTTAAAAATATTGGTGATAATAAATGGCTCATGGCAACCAACTTGGGGCTTTATAGTAGCAGTGATGGCGGCGTAAACTGGAAACTGACACACAACATCGACGGATGGCAGATGGGAATTAAGGTAACTCGTATTCATTTGATTGGCAACAATGCATTCTTGGGAACAATTGCCAATGGCGTTTGGGTTACCGATCTTTCGTCTGGTATTATTGAGAAATATGCCGATGTGGGAGCAGTTATTTATCCAAATCCAACAAGCAGCGTTGCCAACATCCGCATTCCTGATATGGACGGTGGAACAGCCTTAGTTTCTCTTTACAGTTTCGATGGCAAACGGGTTTTGAATAAAACAACCACTGTAACATCAATACAACTCAATCTTAGCCGAGTTGCAAAAGGCAACTACTACGTTGTGATACAAACCCAAACTAAACTCTATCGGAAACCAATTGTAGTTAAATAATCTTCCGTGAAGTGAACTTTGGATGTCATTCATCTGTTTTCAAATCATATATGCCTCAGTTTCATCATCGAAATTGAGGCATATTATTCTAAAGTAAAACCATCTAATACATTATCGTATGTCAAAACAAATGTATCTGAATCTACCAGTAAAAAACCTGAACGATTCCATAGCCTTTTTCACCAAACTGGGATTCACCTTCAACCCTCAATTCTCAAATGAAGAGTCAACTTGCTTAGTGGTTGGTGAAAATATCTTCGTGATGTTGCTCATCGAATCACGTTTCAAAGAATACACACGTAAAGAGCTGGCTAATCCACAAAAAACGACTGAAATGATTGTTAGTTTTGATGCCGAAAGCCGTGAAGCAGTCGACAAAATGATTGCTCTGGCTATTGAATCTGGTGGCGACGTCTATGCCGAACCTGTCGAGCACGGCTGGCTTTATAGCCGTAGTTTCGACGACATTGACGGACATCAATGGGAAGTTTTCTACTTCGATCCGTCCGCTATGCCAGCAAAATAATTGCAGATTTTCTACTACTATTAGTCCTAAAACCCAATCGAAGGAACTTGATTGGGTTTCTTATTTTCAAAAATCTTCTAAAGAGTATCTTTTAACAAATAATTAAGCATCTGGCTATTGGAGAAGTCACAACAATTTTCAACCTTTGTAGCATAAGATTCACTTTACTAAAAACAAAAAAATTATGAACATCGCACCATTTATCATCGCCGGAATTGTAATCGTAATTCTATACTCCGGTTTTGTCACAGTCAATCAAGGCTATGTGGCTGTTATCACTGTGTTTGGTAAGTATCGCCGTATTATGGGACCCGGACTAAACTTCCGAATTCCGCTTATCGAGTTGGTTTACAAGAAAATATCGATTCAGAATCGCTCGGTAGAGCTCGAATTTCAAGCAGTGACGCAAGATCAGGCAAATGTCTATTTCAAGGCAATGTTGCTCTATTCAGTATTTAATCAAAGCGACGAAACCATTAAAAATGTGGCATTTAAGTTTGTGGACGACCGCAACTTTATGCAAGCCTTGGTGCGCACGATCGAAGGTACAATCCGTAGTTTTGTGGCAACAAAAAAACAATCTGAGATTCTTAGTCTTCGTACCGAAATTATCCTCGAAGTAAAAAAACACCTCGACGATACGCTCGAAGAGTGGGGCTACCACATGATTGATATTCAATTGAATGACATCACATTCGACGAGGAAATTATCAAATCGATGGCACGAGTAGTTGCATCGAGCAACCTCAAAGCTGCTGCCGAAAACGAAGGTCAAGCACTTTTGATCACTAAAACCAAAGCTGCCGAAGCAGAAGGTAACGCCATTAAGATTTCAGCTTTGGCAGAAAAAGAGGCTGCTATGCAACGTGGGCAAGGTATTGCGCTCTTCCGCCAAGAGGTAGCAAAAGGGATGGCATCAGCGGCCAAAGAGATGACAGATGCCGATCTCGACGCATCGTTTCTGCTCTTCTCGATGTGGACAGAAGCCATCAAACACTTTGCAGAGCAAGGCAATGGCAACGTCATCTTCCTCGATGGATCGACCGATGGTATGCAAAAAACCATGCAGCAGATGATGGCAACGATGAAACTGGATGCCACAAAGAAGAAATAAGAAAAACTTGAATTGATTTTTTTTGTAGTTTTGCAGTCATAAAATATTTACAGATGAATATCATTGAATTACATTCAGCCGACATTTCCAACTTATGCAAATCGCACAAAGTCAAGTCTTTGTACGCATTTGGTTCGGTGTTGACTGATAAATTCAGTAAAGAAAGTGACGTTGATTTAATTGTAGATTTCCAAAAATTAGACGTTCTAGATTACGGTGATAATTATTATGATTTGAAATTTTCATTAGAAACTATTTTCAAAAGAAAAGTAGATTTACTCGAGGAAAAGGCAATCAAAAATCCATATTTTAGACAAACTTTAAATCGAAATAAAAAATTGATTTATGGATAATGAGATTAAATCATGGCTATGATTCTGTCTCTGATGATGTTATTTGGGGTATCGTGATTCGTAATCTACCTGTACTTCAAAAAGAAATAGAAATGCTTTTGAAACAATATTGAGCATTGACTTAAAATGGCAAAAGCCTCCAATCGGAGGCTTTTGCCATTTTAGAAGTACGTATTCTCAGCCTACATCAAGAATCCGAGCAAGATACCTGCTGCCACAGCAGAGCCGATTACTCCAGCTACGTTTGGCCCCATGGCGTGCATCAGCAAGTGGTTGGTCGAGTCGTATTCCAATCCAAGTGCCTGAGAGATACGCGCCGAGTCGGGAACTGCCGAAACACCTGCATTTCCTATCAACGGATTTATTTTGTTTCCTTTTCGGAGGAATAGGTTCAAGAACTTGACAAAAAGCACACCAGCTGCGGTAGCTATAATGAACGACAAAGCACCCAAACCGAAGATTTTCACCGAGTCGGTCGTCAAAAACTGTGTAGCTTGCGTAGAAGCACCCACCGTCACACCAAGCAAGATGGTGATGGTATCAATCAGTGGACCGCGTGCAGTTTCAGCCAATCGTTTCGTCACGCCGCTCTCTTTCAATAGATTACCAAAGAATAGCATTCCGAGAAGGGACAATCCCGAAGGAACTAGAAAACAGGTTAGCAACAATCCAGCAATCGGGAAAATAACCTTCTCTGTGCGGGAAACGGCACGAGGCGGTTTCATCCGAATCACGCGCTCTTTCTTGGTGGTAAGCAGTCGCATAATCGGCGGCTGAATCACAGGCACCAATGCCATATACGAGTAAGCCGATATCGCAATCGCTCCTAATAAATTGGGTGCTAACTTCGAAGATAAGAAAATCGCTGTTGGTCCATCCGCTCCACCAATAATACCAATTGCTCCTGCTTGATTGGGTTCGAAACCTACCTGTAACGCAATCATGTAAGCACCAAATATCCCAAATTGTGCTGCAGCTCCAATCAAAAGAAGTTTTGGATTAGAAATTAAAGTGGAAAAATCCGTCATCGCACCAATTCCCAGGAAGATAAGCGGTGGATACCAGCCCTGTGTCACTCCAGAATAGAGGAAATTGAGCACCGAGCCCTCTTCGTAGACCCCAATCTGCAATCCGACCTCTTTGAATGGAATATTGCCAATCAAAATCCCGAATCCAATCGGTATCAAAAGCATGGGCTCCCACTCTTTTACGATTGCAAGAGTTATAAAGAGAAGTCCGATGATAATCATAATAAAGTGCCCGGGCGTTGCATTTGCAAAACCTGTGTAAGTGAGAAACTCTCTGAGATTGTCACCGACAAATGAGAAGAAATTGAAATCCATAATTTTATCCGATTACAATTAGGTCTGCTCCCTCGAGAATTGAATCCCCTTTATTCACATTTATCGCAGTGATATTTCCATCGCGATCGGCATTGATGTTGTTTTCCATCTTCATCGCTTCGAGCACCAAAAGTTTTTGTCCTTTCACCACGTGATCGCCAACCTTCACTGCAATATCAAGAATAACTCCCGGCAGCGGTGATTGAATTTTTGATTCTGATTTATCAGGAATAGGCGTGATTACCATACGTTCTCCTGAGGCTGAAGTTGGTGTTGGAGCTGGTGTTGTAGCTGGTTTGGCAGCTGCCTTAGAGAGCGGTTTTATGGACTTTTTGACCATTCGCTCGAGTTGAACATTGTATTTTGTTCCGTTTACCTCAACCTGTGCCACATCTTCTACAATTTTATCGATGCTCACGTTATACAGGTTTCCGTTGATGGTATATTTAAACTCTTTCATAGCTTTTATGATTTAGGATATGATATTGTATTTCAGAAAATTATCGTTTACCAGGTGTTTCTCTCAATCCGTAGATTTTGGAGCTCCATGGTGAGTAGGTTTTAGCTACTTTGTTCATCGTCAATTTGGTCTCTTCCCAATCGTGAACCTCGTCGTCGAGTTCATAAAGTGCCATTGCAATAGCTGCATAAATCTCGCCTGTGTTTTTAGCCAATACATCGGCATCGGCTTTATTTCTGATACCAAGGGTTCTCATCAATCGGCGACGATTCAATAAAACAGAGAAGTTACCCAATAGCTTGAACATCGCAAACAGCAAAATTAGAGCGACAAACACCACAAACATAGCGATGAAGCTGATACCACTACCCAACGAATCGTTCTTTTTGAATTTATCGTTGATTGCTCCGGTCGATGTTACTGTATTTCCTATTCCATCTGGAAATTTGTCCAGAAGATTTTTCAAATACTCTTTTCCGGTTAGGATTTGATTGTTCGTTCCAGGTGTAACGATATGCAATACCTTCCAAGCAGATTCCATTTGACGAGTCGTTGGATTCTTGATAACACTCAATCCATCCGTGCATCTACCAATACTGGTTTGCGCATTTCCATTCCATCGAATGGTTACGCTATCGATAATCGAAACTCCATCAGGTGCCACCAAAAACAATTTGTTTTGACCGATTGAATCTAATCTAAAATTGAGGTGAAATGTTCCACGAGCAGAGATATTATCCGCCCAAAAGATCAAATGTTGACGTGCTTTAATCTTAGTACGCAAATCGCCTTTCGAAATCAAGTATTTCTTCAAATTAGAGGTATCGTTCGACAAGTAACACCCTCCAATATCAACAGTTGCATAAGCCGAATTGAAGATTTCAATCCACGGACTTGGCATGCCATAATCATCGTGGTAGTTGTTCGAGTTTTTCACCATCACCTCGTTGATTCTGAGTTGAGTAACACGCTGTGCAACAACGCCACTCACCAGCAGAATCATCAAAGCAATGATAACCTCTATTCTTTTCCAGTTCATATTTCTAAATATTAGTCTGTTGAGGTTTATAGAGGCAAATTATCGTGTTTCTTTGCAGGGTTGGTCAGCTTCTTAGTCTGCAACTGCTGAAGCGCACGAATCACACGGAAACGGGTATTTCGAGGTTCAATCACATCGTCTATGTAGCCATATTTCGCTGCATTGTACGGATTTGCAAAGGCATCACGATACTCTTGCTCTTTCTGTTTTGCAAGTTCCGATGGATTTTCTGCACCAGCTACTTCTTTCGAATAGAGCACTTCGATTGCTCCAGAAGGTCCCATTACAGCAATTTCAGCAGTTGGCCAAGCGTAGTTGATGTCGCCACGCAAGTGTTTCGAGCTCATCACGCAATAGGCTCCACCATACGATTTGCGCAGTGTAACAGTCACCTTTGGCACTGTCGCTTCGCCATAAGCATAAAGCAACTTCGCTCCGTGCAGGATTACACCACCATACTCTTGCGTGGTTCCAGGTAAGAATCCGGGAACATCGACCAACGTGACAATCGGAATGTTGAACGCATCGCAAAAGCGAACAAAACGTGCGGCTTTGCGCGAAGAATTGATATCGAGTACACCTGCCAACACTTTCGGTTGATTAGCAACAATGCCCACCGATGTACCGTTGAAACGAGCAAAGCCGATGATGATATTCGCAGCATAATCTTTGTGAACTTCGAGAAACTCGCCATTGTCGATGATGCCACCAATCACTTCATACATATCATAAGGCCTATTTGCACTATCCGGTATAATGTCGTTCAGCGCATCTTCAAGACGATTGATTGGATCTTCGCAAGCCAAAGCAGGTGCCTCTTCAAGGTTGTTTTGAGGTAAATATGAGAGTAATTTACGAATCAAGCTGATGCCTTCCTCTTCGTTGTCCACCGCAAAGTGAGCCACACCCGATTTGCTGGCATGCACACTCGCACCACCCAATTGCTCTTGGGTAACGTCTTCACCAGTAACGGTTTTTACCACTTTGGGACCTGTTAGGAACATATAACTTGTTCCTTTAGTCATGATGTTAAAGTCGGTCAATGCAGGAGAGTAAACCGCTCCACCTGCGCAAGGACCAAAAATGCCCGAAATTTGAGGAACAACTCCCGAAGCCAAAATGTTGCGTTGGAAAATCTCGGTGTAACCTGCCAAGGCATTCACTCCTTCTTGAATTCGAGCACCGCCCGAGTCGTTAATTCCAATCACAGGTGCGCCCATCTTCATAGCCTGATCCATCACTTTGCAGATTTTCATCGCTAAAGTTTCGGACAAAGATCCACCAAAAACGGTGAAATCCTGCGCATAAACATAGACCAAACGACCGCTTATTGTACCATAACCAGTCACAACTCCGTCGCCCAAATACGACTCATTCTCGAGTCCAAAATTTGTGCAACGGTGCGTCACAAACATATCAAATTCTTCGAAACTTCCTGCATCGAGCAACATCGCAATGCGCTCACGAGCAGTGTATTTCCCCTTGTTGTGTTGTGCAGCGATACGTTTCTCGCCACCACCGATACGCGCTTTTTCGCGCAACTTTATCAGTTCTTTTACTTTTTCGAGTTGATTACTCATTTTGATCATTGGTTAGAGCCTCCCAATCCCCCTTTTCGACATGGGGAGACTCAAAAGCTCGTTGGTTAATATTGTTTTTTTATTTGTTTGGGTCTTCGCAAAGTTCGGTCAACACGCTACAAGTTGTTTTTGGGTGAAGAAATCCTATTTTGAGACCTTCTGCCCCATTTCGTGGTGCTTTATCAATCAATTGAACGCCTTTGCTCTCGACTTCAGCCAACGCATCTGCCACGCTATCTACTGCGAAAGCAATGTGGTGAATACCTTCGCCTTTTTTCTCGATAAATTTTGCCACTGGGCTATCTTCGCTAGTTGGTTCGAGCAATTCGATTTTGGTTTGTCCGATTTTGAAGAATGCGGTTTTCACTTTTTGGTCTGCAACTTCTTCGATGTTGTAGCATTTCAATCCTAATACGTTTTCATAATAAGGCAAAGATGCTTCGATGCTTTTTACAGCTATTCCCAAATGTTCGATGTGAGTCAAATTCATAGATCTAATTATTAAGTTGTTTGATTAATTTCTTGTACAAAGGTATAAAGATTATGTTATAATGAGGAAATTTTTCCGTAATAAATTCGATATTCATTTTTATTCTAAATAGCTTATGCACAGAGGCGTAGAGGTGTGTGCATAAATGGAAGAATAGTTGCACAAAAAGCGATTTTTTGTGTAAAATTCGTTTTAGTTCAGAATAAACAGATTGTAATATTTCAGCAAGTTTTAATTAGAAAAGATAGAAATAACTTATAGTTTATTCACAATATGAAATCGTCAACCAATCCGTTTTTAAGCTAAATTTGTCTTTTCAAAATTAATCAATTATGGCAACAATCAATCAACCGCTTCAGATAAAATCGGTAACCCTTCGCAATCGTGTCGGAATGCCGCCTATGTGCCAATATTCATCCACAGACGGTTTCGCCAACGATTGGCATTTTGTGCACTACGGTGCAAGAGCTGTAGGAGGTGCAGGGCTCATTATTGTAGAAGCTACGGCTGTTGCTCCCGAAGGACGCATCACACCTTCCGATTTAGGAATTTGGGATGATGCGCACATTCCGCAACTGCAACGAATTGCGGAGTTTATCCACAGCCAAGGCTCGGTGGCTGCCATTCAGATTGCTCATGCAGGAAGAAAAGCATCTCACGATGTTCCTCAAAAAGGCGGGAAGCAACTTTCGCCAAATGAAGGCGGTTGGACTACACTCGCACCATCTGCATTGCCGTTTGAGGAGGGTGAGCGATTACCTAAAGAGTTGAGTGCGTCTGAAATTGCAGATATTGTGGGGCAGTTTAAAGATGCTTCGGTTCGTGTGCACAAAGCTGGATTCAAAGCTATCGAGATACACTCTGCACATGGTTATCTGCTTCACGAATTTTTGTCGCCACTCACAAACCTACGTTCTGACGAATATGGAGGAAGTTTCGAGAATCGTTCTCGTTTTTTGCTTGAGGTGGTGAAAGCCGTTCAAACGGTGTGGCCATCAGATTTGCCGCTCCTCGTTCGCCTATCGGCTACCGACTGGACAGCAGGCGGTTGGGATGTTGCGGAATTCGTGCAATTGTGTTCGTTACTGAAGGATTCGAGTGTCGATTTGATAGATTGCTCGTCGGGTGGAAATATTTTCACTCAACAAATCCCGCTTGCGCCTGGTTATCAGGTGGAGTTTGCCTCTGCGGTCAAGAAAATTGGAATTTTGACCTCGGCAGTTGGATTGATAACAACTACTGAGCAAGTTTCAGAAATTCTTCGCGAAGAGAAAGCTGATTTAGTGTTGTTGGGTCGCGAGTTGTTGCGAAATCCCTATTTTCCGATTGTTGCGACACTAAAAAGCACAGCCGAAATCGAGTGGCCTGTGCAATATCTGCGGTCGAAATAGATTAGATATAATTTCAACCTTTTCGCTACCGCGTGTCTTGCATTTTTTGGCGTAAAAAAACGTAATCACAACATAAATCAGCAAGATTCCAAGGAAATCGAATATTTATAGCTAATTGTGGTTTCAGAGCATGTTCGACTCCTTCGGAGTCGTATTTTTCTTGCAATAAAACATCTTCTATAAATATATGAATCCATTCGGATTCAAAAGTCTATCCGACAGGTACAATCATCGATAAACGAACGAAACCGAAGTGCGACGTTTAAATAAGATTAATGTTTTTGCTCTAGAATAACAGAAACGATTGATTAGAGCTTTTCCCACTCTTTCACCTTTTCGGCTCCAGCGGCATCTCCTTCGTTGGGATAAAGCGGATGAAAGAGTTTGTCTTCGCCCTCTTTCCACGGACCAGTTTTGTTTTCGAACACGATAAAGTGCGACGACATGCAGACCACCGTATGCCATGCTCCGGCAGGAATCCACACCATGGTTTGCTCGGCAGCATCCATCGTGATGACGCGCTCAATCTCGCCCGCTTCGCTGAACAGAATAATCTTGCCTTGCCCTTCGAGCGCCATAAACGATTCTCCTTTGCGAACAACGTCTCCGTCCTCTTTCTCGATCCAGTGAAGGTGTGGAGCGGTGTAGCTCCCTTTGGTGAAGACGTTTATCATCGTGTGCAACTCGGCTGCGTGGCTCGAGTGCAGCATTTGCAGCGTTCGTTTACGAACATTAACCGAGGCTTCCGCTTTCATTCGAGCGAATTCTGCGTTGGTTTTCACAACTACGTCTTGTGGAGTGGCTTTGTGCATGGTTTGGTTTTTTTGTATGATTTTAAATTAATTATTTTGCTCCTTAACCCCTTTACATCCCTAGCAATTGTTTGTTTGCTTTTTTGTATAGAAAAATTCCAAAGAAAAGAAAAAATAAGACTAAAAACACAAACAGCAAATACACAAATCTATTTTTGTGCTTGTTGTAGTCATCTATAGTTAAATAGCTATTATTATGGCACCTAAGACCATAAACATTTATATTGCTATAACCTACAGTTTTGTCAAAGAAACTCATTTCTTCTTCGTAAGCTATTTTCTTTTTGTAGTCTTCAGATTTTATGTCGACTAATAGTGTGTCCCCAGGATAAACCGTGTTTACGAAAAAATCAGCATAAGTTGCATGGAATGCATCTCCCGAGATATTGAATCTGAATTCTGGATAGTAAAGTAGTCTTAGAGTAATTGAACGAGCACCTTTTGAGCCAGTATTAACCTTAATTCCAGAAATAACAACTTCTTGTATCGTCGTTAAATCTTTTTTTGTTAGATCAATATCCTTTCCCATAAAACTAAAGTATGCTGGGAAGAGAAATATAAATGAAATTGATAAAAAGAAATAACTTGCTCTTCTTGAAATGGATGATTGGACTTTACGCTCCTTTTCTACATCGTTAAATTTGTTTAGAGTTAATGCATTTTTTAACTTTGGGTAATTTTTATATGTGGCTGAGGATACCTTAAATTGATAGTCAGGAGTAAAAATTGTCAACACATACCATACATCATTTTTGCTCTCCTTTCTTATTTCAATCCAGGAAGAAATTTCATGATTATTGAGAATCGTCTTTGTCGAACCAAAAATTGGATTGATAATAATATGATCTTCATAAATTTCAATCTTGTACAATCTTAGAACTCTCGCAATTCCATAAATAACAAATGATAGAATAATTGTTGCAAAAGTGAATGCTATTAAATCCATATAAACGCCACTAAAAGCAAGCTTATAAAGCAAGTAACAGCCGAAGAGACCAGAAAAACAAAAAAAAGCAATCCAATAAAACTTGTAATTCTTTATTTCCGAAGAAACTATAAGTTTATCATTCATTTTATCAATATCTTTTGGTTCTACTTAGGTGAGTTCTAAACATTATTATTATCACTTCGTTTTATGCAAATGTTCTTCATACAACAAAAGTATTTATTCTTGACTAATTTGCAAACTTTACGAAACAGAAAAGGCGGATAAAATCCGCCTTAACCACAAATATTTCGTTGTATTTGACCTATTTGTCGAGATCAACACATGCGTTATAGATGTTTTCCACCAATTCTGGCAATTTGGCTTGTGGAACGGCTGAGAATGCCAAGCGAATCACGCTACCAAGAACAATTACACCAGTGCTGTATTTTTCGAGCAAGTGTTTGCGCACTTCTTCTGCCACGAGTCCTTTTTTAGGCTCCACGCACATAAAGTAGCCCGAGTTGAACGGCAGTGGCGAGAAGTATTCAGCATATTTGGGGTTCGAAAGAGCATCGCGTAGGATGTCGTAGCGTCCTTTCAAGATGTCGAATTTCTCTTTTTTCGATTGTTCGTATGTTGGAGCAGAGTAAACTTTGAACAACAACGATTGCGACAATTGGCTGATGTTTGAGATGTTACCACGCACAGCACCTGCGGTTTTGTTTTCGAGTGCCTCATATAGTTCGGCTGTTCCGCCTTTGATGGCGTAGGTGATGAATCCGACACGGAATCCCCACACGTAATCTTCTTTGGTTGGGCCGTCGAGTTTCACTGCCAATACGTTTTCCGACAGATTTGCGAGTTCCACAAAGATTGACTCAGTGTAAACGTTCTCTTCGTACACCAATCCGAAGTAAGCATCGTCGATCAACACAATCACTTTTTTGCCTTTGTCTGCCACTTTCTTGATTTCGGCTACGATGGCAGCGATTTCAGAAACCAGCGGCGTGTAACCAGCCGGATTGTTGGGGAAGTTGAGCAATGTTATGATTTTCTCGCCTTCTATTTCGTTCAGTTTTTTACCAAAATCGGCCACGTTGAAACCTCCGTTTGCGAAAAGTTCGAAAGTATCGACTGTTGCGCCGTAGTTGTTTTCGAAAATCAGGTTGTAGTTTTCCCAGTAGTGGTTCGAGAGCAACACCGTGTCGCCTTCGTTGGCAAACAGGTAAGCCGCCATGCTGATACCATGCGTCAAACCGTTGGTTGCAATGGGGTTACTGATGATTGTATCTTTCAAAGATGGGTTTTTGCGGTAGATCGAGTCTTTCCACAACGAGCGAAACTCCGGTTTACCAAAGCTGGGTGCGTAAGGGAAAATGTTTGCTGTTGGCATATTCACCAATGCATCGAACTCTGGAAGGTGCATCGACGAACCGTCGTCTTCTACTGCTTCGCCGATGGTTGCGTTGATGGCTTTACCGCGTGCTTGCGCAGCTTGTGCCAAGATTCCCAATTTAGGGAAGAATATATTTTTTCCTCTCTCTGAGAGCATGTTTAACACGTTCGCGTTGGTACTCACGATGGTGTTGTTGAGTGCTAATGCTTGATTGTCCATTTGTTATTGTTGGGTTTGTTGGTTTAGTATATTTCTTGGCTGAAAAACAGGAAATTGTCAACTAATTTATGTAAAATGTTGCATTTCCCTTGTTTTCGGGTGCAAAGATACACCTTATTGGTAAATTATAGAAGTGAAACAGTCTGTTTTAACGGCTAATTTTCAGTAAAATATGATTTTATCTATGTCCTCAAGCCGGACGGCTTTTACTTTTTTTCTACAGCAAAAAAAAGTAAACAAAAAATGCCGCCGCTGTGGACAAAAAGCTAAAAATGGACTTCATTCCGCTAAAATCACCCAAACTCATTCCGACGGAATACGTCGGAACTCAAACAAGGGTAATTTTTAAGCTTCATTTCTTCCATTTTATTAACGCTATTTATCCAAGGCGGTTGAGATTCTACTAATTCGAAATTCTTACTTACTATAATTTCTATTTTAAAATGAATTACGAGCCTTATAATCGTTCAGCGTTTTTAACTCGCCCATATCCGAAGAGTTTATGTCGCTTCACATGTTCAAACACCTCTTTCGGAACGTAATTTGCAAACGTATCGTCGCCCTCTTCAATCAGGTTTGAAATCTGAACAGAGTTGATTTCCAACGCTTTCTGCGACACACTTTTCAGAATCAGAATTTTCTTCGTTGTATTAAGGTATTGCCAAAGCAGTCGGTTTTCTTCCGAGAAATGCGTATCGTCAGGGTATTTGACCTCACCTGTTTTGACATCCATATACGGATAGAGATAGGCTTTCACATTCTCCTGAAACAGTGCGCCCATAGCCTCGAGCAAACCGCCACGAAGGTCGCTGTAGTTCGAATTATCGAGAATCTTGTCGAACGTAGGAAGACCTATCACGAGTCGAAGTTTAATCATCTTGAACTGTGCAAAATAGTTCACCAGTTTAAAGAAGCGGGTGAAGCGCGAAATCATTACGCTTTGTCCCATCATATTGAGCAAATCGACGCGGTGAAGAAAGTCTTTCTCATCGACTTTCTCGTTCTGCATCAACGAATTGAGCGAAATTTCGCAAAACGCAATCGTATTGTCGGGCGTGTAATCTTCGTCTTGTTTGAAAATAGCTAAGCTGTCGTTGATAAAATCCATTCCCAGATTGTTGATTGGGCGAAAGTTACCTCTGAGCAAAACCACATTCTTTTTGTGGAGCATATCACTGGGCTGCTGCACTTTACCTGTTTCGTCGAACATAATTGCCGGGGTCATGTTGTTGCTCACCAGCATCAGATTCAGCAGTCTGTTGTCAACCCAAGTCATATCAGGTCCCTCTACGTAAATATAGTCCACCTCTACCCGATCAATATCCAAATTATCGAGAAGAGACAGCAAAATCTTGCGAGGGTCATCGCCATCGAACAGCCCACCGTGAATAAGATTAATACCCAGTGTGCCAAGCGAATATTGCTGCAACAAAGTATCGTTTTCGTGCAGTTTTACGTGAATCAGAATCTTGTTTGGCTTATATCTGTCAGTTCCCTCAAAAGCAATACCCAACCAACCGTTGCCTTGATTGGTTTTCGCAAAGTTGAGCGTTTCGACCGTATTGGCAAAGGCAAAAAATTTCCGGCTGTTTTTCTTATCGAGAATCTCAACCAATTCGTTGTATTCGTAGTCCACCATCTTCTTCACGCGATCTTCTGCAACGTAGCGCGATGGAGTGCCTTGATTGTAGAAATGGTCGCTAAACAATTTGTCGTATGCCGAAATGGATTTCGCAACCGTATTTGACGCACCACCTGCCTGAAACAGATGCCGGGCAGTCTCCTGCCCACCGCCAATCTCGGCAATGGCGCCGTAGAAAATCGATTCTATGTTGATTCGAACCGATTTCTCCTTTGTACTCAGTATTTTTGTTTTCTTCATTCCTCAATATTTATAAAATCTCAAGAAGAAAATTTAAAGTTTTATCTCTTTTGGCAAATTAGACGTTTTGTCTATTGCCCAATAAATATACTCGTAATATTCGCTATTTCCGCCAACAAAATACTTAAGCTTCAAAACCTGTTGATTGCCCGACATTATAAGTTGAGGTCTTAGCTCATCTCTAAGTTCAGCGAATGAAAGAGGTTTCGAATTTTCCCCATCGCCATAAATTATTGTTCCCGTTTTAGGCGAACCTACGTGTTCAGATTCTGTGTATAAAAATCTGTATTTACCATCATTCGCCTTCAAAATAACTGATCTGTGCATCACAAACAGATTCGAAATTTGAAAAACCGAATATCGGCCCCATACACCAATTGAATCAATCCGTAGACTATCTTTCGAAAGGTAATTCTTGTAATTTTTATCGTCTGACAACGAAAAAGCCAATTCATCATCGATTTGAGTAACATTGTCAATGTAATCTCCAATCAAATCAGTCATTGGCTTGACAGTATAATGCGTCTCAAAACCCTTACCATTATTCACTGTTAAAGGCCAATGCTGATCATCAACAGGCGACACGTTTTGCATGCTATTCGACTTTTTAGAATCGACTCGACAAGCCATTAGAGTTGTCAATAAAAATAAAAGAAATAAGACTTGTTTATGCTTCATATTCAAATGCATTTTTTCTACTCTTCTCTTTTAAGTAAAATATCCATTTTCGGCACGGATAGCATCAGACCTTCTTCTTCTAATCGATGATAAAGTTGTTCGTTTAGTCCATAAAAAACATTCCAATATTCAGAACTTGGTACCCATACACGAACAACGATTTCTACAGAGCCTGTGCCAAGTTTACTTATTGCCACAAAAGGTTCGGCAGGTTGATTCAGTATTCGATTATCTTGCGCTATTAACGATAGAACAAGTGCTTTTGCCTTTTCGTAATTATTGCCGTAAGGTATAGTGAAGGTCCACTCAATGCGTCGGATATTCTCTTTCGAAAAGTTGTTGATAATGCCTGTTGCCAAACTTCCATTTGGAATAAAAATGGCTTTGTTGTCGAATGTATTTAGCACAGTGTTGAAAATCAAAATCTCCTTTACCGTTCCAGTATAACCTTGAGCTTCAATCACATCGCCCACTTTGTATGGTTTAAAGAGCAACACCATCACACCTCCTGCGAAATTTTGCAGCGTACCGCTCAAAGCCATACCAACAGCTACACCCGCAGAGGCAAAAAGAGCAACAAACGAACTGGTTTCGAAACCAAGAATGCTGATAATGATAATCAGCAAAACGATGGTCATCGAAATATTGATCAAACTCAATAGGAATGTGCGCAACGACAAATCCATTTCGCGGCGTACAAAGATTTTCTGACTAATTCGTTTCGTACGACGAATCACCCACCGACCAATAAAGTAGATAATGAGCGCAATCAGTACTTTGGTTACAAATGAGAGCGCTTGCCCAGCTAATTGTTGAATAAAATGATGCAACGTTTCCGCCGAAAGATCTTGAATCTTCGAAGGCAATCCAATCGTTTTGGAGAGGTTGTGTTCCACACTATCTACAGTGGTTTTGGCTAAGTTGTCGAAATTTGAAATCATTTGTTTAGGTAATGAGTTATAAATCAATTTTGGTTACATTCGACAAAATTACAAAAAAAAGCACGCCGTCAATTCGTTAAACAAAAAGTGGCGCACAAAGTTCTAAGTTTGTGCGCCACTTGTGGGTCCTATTTTTTCCCTTTCAGTAAATCTCTGATTTCGGTCAGCAGTTTTTCCTCTTTCGATGGCTCTGCTGGAGGTGGAGGTGTTTCAGCATCTTTCTTGTCTGAAAGCCTATTCATAAATTTTATTAGCATAAAGATACAGAATGCAACGATTATAAAGTCGAAAATCACCTGCAAGAAGTTTCCATAATTGAGTGACACTTCCTTCAAACCTTCAAGTTCGTTGGCTTGTTGCATCACAATCTTGAGATTTGTAAAATTCACACCACCAACCAGCAATCCAATGGGTGGCATAATAATATCAGCAACCAACGAACTCACAATCTTGCCAAACGCGGCTCCGATTATGATACCTATCGCCATATCGCTGACATTGCCACGCATAGCGAACTGTTTAAATTCCTGAATTAATCCTTTTGTTTTCATGGTAGTATAATTTAGTCAAATTGCTTTTTAATTTCTGATTCCAATGCTTTTGCTGTTGCAATAGACTGAGGGTCATTTGCATCGATGTTGTATATTTCCTTGTTTGGAATCTCGAGTACTGTGCCCGCCGTCACATGATTGGGATTGCTGATCACATACTTATTTGCTTGGTAGAGATATACCCAAAACACTTTGTTCCCGTAATATTTTAGCGCAACTCTTGTCAATCTCGAACCAGCCTCCATCATCTCAGTAGTGAGGATGCTGTCCTTCCTTTCAGAAACAGATGCTGGTTTCGCATTTCCTACTGCCACACTGTCAGCTTTGAGGTGAGTTGTGTCCATTGGCGTGCTCTTTATCGAATCGGCCGCAATTTTTTGACTTGGTTTTGGTTGAAATGTTTCCCAAAATTGAGAACCGTAATATCCAGTACCAACAAGCAATACAAATAGAATCAGGAAAATGAGCGTCTTGTAGCTTCGTTTTCGAGGTGCAGTTTCCTCTTCTACACTTTCTTGTTCTCCCTCTGTTTCAGTTTTATCTTCATGAATAGTTGTTAATACGGGTCGAACTTCTTCCTCTAATACGGGTTCGATTTTCGAAGGGTTTAGGTGGTTCTCTTCTATTTTTTGAGCAATTGGCTCGTCAGCAACCGAACTATCGTCGAGATCCATCGTTTCGAGGTGAGCAAAAGGTTCATTTACTGCTTCAGCAAGCGCAGCATCGGGCGTAAAGGTTGGCTTGTAATGACCCGAAATTTCTTGAATTTCACCTGTATTGACGTTGGCTATCCTTCGACTCTCCACCCATATCAGTTTGAAAGTCCCCAGTCCTTTGATTTTGACAATCTTCTCAATCAACAGCTGTTCTTCGACTAATTCGAACAGAACTTTGAGAAAAGCACCGGCTTCTTTCTTCGAAATTTTGGCGTTTTCCGACAATAAATCTGTGATATCTGACAGCAATAATTTGTTACTCATGGCTCAGCCCTTTCGTCTTTTCCTTGAATAACTTGCTTGGTGAGAATCCCAAAATCATTTTGGGCGGAATCAGAAGTCTTTTCCCCGACGAGGGGTGAATGGTCAGTCGTTCTTGTTTTTTTGCCACTTCAAACGTGCCAAATCCTTGAATAATCAACGAGTTCATTTGCGCAAAACTTGAGCCGAGTAATTCGCAAGTTTTGCTCAACAAAAGTTGGGTTTCAGCAGCCGAGTTGCCTGTCCGTTTGGACAGTTGAGCTGTAAGTTCTTTGTTGTTCATTGTTCCTCAGTTTAACTATTTCTAATGCATACTTATTTACCAGATTTTACCAGATTATAGCCGACTAAACGGTCGTATCTGCCACCAATCGGTCGGTGATAAACTCGGAGCATATATTCATTTTCTGTTTCATAGAAATTGCCGTCGGTCAGGGCAGTCGTCGCTTTCGTTCTGCCATCGGGCACAAACAAATATTGGTAGTTGTATGCTCCTTGTTTCAAAGAAACAGCCTTTGTGTACGCCCGTCGATCGATGTCGTAAGTCATTTCCCAATTCGAATCGACACGAAATTGATTAAATTCCCCCATCAAATAGAGTCGTCCGTTACCAATTGGTTCGTTGGCAGCTAAGGTAAAATGCGTCACAAAATAGTCCGATTCGTTGTCGAAATCCTGCGCTTCACTGTTGCGGATGTAGCAACGTCCGTTCTGATCCTGATCGTAAACGTATGTGCTGCGCAACTTCGATTTATCGGTATAAAGAAATACATTGTAATAGGGATTGATGTGGCGAATGCTCTCCACATTCATGCCGTTGTAGCGATACGACACCATTTCGAAACGGCGAAACTCGTTTCCCGCATCAAAAATTAATTCTTTCACGTGGGTGTAAATCAAACTCGAGCCTTGTGTGATTGATGGCACTGATAACATTGCCTGATTATCTGTTCGATTGTTTTGATTCACCACAATTTTTAGCTCCATTTGCGGCGTCCGAATCGGATAATTTCGTGTATCGATTTGCAAATCCAACTGCTGATGTCCGTCGTTGTAGTCTATGTCGGTAATGGTGTTGATTTGCGCACCCACGTTGACCAATTTCTCGTACACCGAGAAGCGTGCCGTAGCGACTACTGCATCGGGATTATCATTATCATAAATCTTCACTAAATAATTACCCGAAAGCTTCAGTTTAAAATTTTCGTTCGGCAATTCAAAGCTGTAATTCGTGTAATTTTGATACGTATTGAATGACGTTTTCCTCGTCTCAATCGGCTGATTATTGAATCCACTAAGATATTCTGATTCCGAAATAGAACTCGGACTCCAGTCGGCATTGCAATGGGTGATACTGTAATAGAAATAATGGGCGTTTAAATCAAGAAAATCGAATTTAACCTCAACGGTTTGAGTTCCGTTGAGTTCAATAACCGGCGGCATTTGCCAATTATCTTTCACCCGAGTGGTAAGTGTTCTAACTTTATCATTGTTTCCCTCTGTTTGTGCTTCAACAAAAAAAGTGTAGAGTGGAAAAAGCAAAAGTAGAACCAGTTGTTTCAATCTCATCGAACGACGATATTTATCCGTTTAAACTGCTCTTATCGAAATGTAATGGGAGTAATTCTTTGATGCTATCGACCGCGTAAACGGTCTCTTTTCCTGCCATTAAAATCCTCATTGGCGATTCAAATCGATTTTCTGTTTCGAGAATCACTTGACGACATGCACCGCATGGGGCAGTACACTCTTCTGTAAAATACCCTCCTGTTTGTGCAGAAATAGCAAGAATCTTTACACCGCTCGTTGGGTACTGAGAGTTTGCAAAAAACAAGGATACGCGCTCGGCGCACAAGCCCGATGGGTAGGCTGCATTTTCTTGATTAGTACCACATACGATCTCACCATTATCGAGAAGTGCTGCAGCACCAACCTGAAATTTTGAATAGGGCGCATACGCTCTCTCTGTCGCTTCTTTTGCCAATTTTATAAGGTTTTTTTCGACTTCTGATAGCTCTGCAAGTGTATAAACTTGTATCTTTGCGCTCACAATACGTTCTTTCATAATGTATTCCAATTTTTTACAAATATAATGGTTAATTCATAAATTTTCAATCAACCATCAATTAATTCCAAAATCAAGAGTGAAAAGAGCTTCAATCACATCCATATTCCTCTGTTTATCGATAGTTTTCATATTTGCACAAAGCCTAAATAAACAATATCTTGACTACATAGCTAACTATAGTGAGGTAGCAATGAGCCACCAAAAAAAGTACAAAATCCCAACAAGCATCACCTTGGCTCAAGGACTGCTCGAATCGGGAGCTGGCAATAGTCAACTGACGATCGAATCGAACAATCATTTCGGAATTAAGTGCCACAACGGTTGGACTGGCCCATACGTTTTGCACGACGACGACAAGAAAGACGACTGCTTCCGCAAATACAATCAAGCTGAAGATTCGTACATCGATCACTCACAGTTTTTGAGTCAAAATCCACGCTATGCATTTCTCTTCGAACTCAACATTACCGATTATCGCGGATGGGCAATGGGTCTGCAAAAAGCGGGCTATGCCACCGACAAATCGTATGCTAACAAGTTAATAAAAGTCATCGAAACCTACGAGCTATTCTTATTGGATACCAAATCGATGAGCAGAAAAGACAAAGTTTTGGTGGAAAAAGCCACACTTGGCCCTCCTCCTGAAGTTTATTTATCCCAGGGATTGCTCTATGTGGTTGCTAAACGCGGCGACACATTTGAATCACTCGCTAAACGACTCGATTTCTATCCGCAGGCACTTTGCAAATACAACGAAGTTCCAAAAGGATTTCCACTCAACGATGGAGATATCGTTTACCTGCAAAAGAAAAACAAACAGGTAAAAGGAGACTACGCCATTCACATCATACAACCTGGGGAATCGATTCACACCATCTCGCAAACCTATGGCGTAAGGATGAAAACGCTCTATAAACTCAATCACCTCAACGAAGATTACATCCCAAACGATGGAGATACGTTGAAGTTGAAATAAAAGGAAGTGATAAGTCATTAGGTGACGTAATTGATTTAGTTGTTTCCACTTAAAAAATTATCAAATCAATCTATATGTTAGCTATAAGTACTGACTTACGACTTATGACCAATTTCGACTTACGACTTTTAGAAATAAAAATCGTACCTTTGCGCCCTTAAAATGTTGATGATAATATTTAGCAAATGATAACTGTTTCAAATCTTACTATTCAGTTCGGAAAAAAGCCACTTTTCTCCGATGTCGATCTAAAGTTTACTGCAGGCAACTGCTACGGTGTAATTGGCGCCAACGGTGCCGGAAAATCTACTCTTATTCGTATTATTTCTGGAGAACTTGACCCTACGCGTGGTTCAGTTTCAATTGGCCCAGGCGAGCGATTGTCTGTGCTTAAGCAAGATCACCACGAATTTGATGAATTCCCCGTTCTCGATACCGTTTTGATGGGTCATAAAGAGATGTGGAGCATCATGAAGCAGAAAGATGCGCTCTACGAAAAGCTCGACTTCACCGAAGAAGACGGCGTATTAGCAGCCAAACTCGAAGACGAATTCGCACACATGGACGGATGGAATGCGCACAGCGATGCGGCGAATCTCCTCAGCGGTCTGGGCGTGAAAGAAGATATGCACTACCAATTGATGGGCGATATCGATGCCAAAGTGAAAGTGCGTGTGCTGTTGGCACAGGCCTTGTTTGGCAATCCCGATAACTTGTTGCTCGATGAGCCCACCAACGACCTTGACTTAGAGACCGTGCTTTGGTTGGAAAATTACCTCGCAAATTGCCAAAATACAGTGATTGTGGTGTCGCACGACCGTCACTTCCTCGATAATGTATGTACCGATGTGGTCGATATCGACTACGGCCGTGTTCATGCGTTTTCGGGTAACTATACTTTCTGGTACGAATCGAGCCAATTGGCACTTCGCCAACAGTCGGTTGCCAACAAAAAAGCAGAAGAAAAACGCAAAGAGTTGCAAGACTTTATCCAACGATTCAGTGCCAACGTAGCAAAATCGAAACAAGCTACCAGCCGTAAGAAGATGCTCGAAAAGCTCAAAGTGGATGAAATTGAGCCTTCTACACGCCGCTATCCGGGTATCATTTTCCAACAAGAGCGTCCGTGTGGCGACCGTGTGTTGGAGGTAGAAAATCTTTCGTACGAACAAGATGGAGAGGTGTTTTTTAAGAATGCCAGCTTCACAATTGAAAAAGGGCACAAAGTGGTGTTCCTGTCGAAAGACAACCGCGTAACGTCTGCATTCTTCGATATCATCAACGGACTGAAACAACCGACTACGGGTAAATTTGATTGGGGTGTCACCATCACCAGTGCATATTTGCCGATGGAAAACAACTCTTTCTTTACCAAAAAAGAGAACCTAATCGACTGGTTAGGCAAATATTCGACCGACACTAGCGAATCGTTCATTCGTGGCTATTTGGGTCGGATGTTGTTCTCGGGCGACGACTTGCTGAAAAACACACAAGTGTTATCTGGAGGAGAAAAGATGCGTTGTATGATTGCGCGTATGATGCTTCAAAATCCGAATGTCATCATTCTCGATCACCCGACCAACCACCTCGATATGGAGTCAATTCAGGCGTTCAACAACAATATGAAAGCGTTTCCAGGTCAAATCTTGATGGCATCGCATGACCACGAATTCATCGAATCGGTTTGCGATCGCGTGATCGAACTTACGCCAACCGGTGTAATCGACCGTTATATGGATTTTGAAGACTACCTCACCGACGACAAATTGAAAGAGGTGCGTGAAGCAAAATATAAGGCTTAAGAAGCCCCACCCAACCTCCCCCAAGGGGAGGAGTGAAAAACAAAATCCCGACCAACGAGCTGTTGGTCGGGATTTTTTTGTCTTTCCGAGATGCGTTAGTCGTAATGAAACCTACATTTAGCAATTAGGATTTCATATCCGCGAACTTGATAAATCAGGCGATGCTCTCCATCAATTCGTCGCGACCAAAAACCTTTGTATTTGTGTTTCAGCGGTTCAGGTTTGCCAATACCTGAAAAAGGCGTTCTCGATATATCTTTCAATAAATCGTTTACACGTGAAAGCATCTTCTTATCTGTTTTCTGCCAATAGAGGTAATCCTCCCACGATTCATCTACAAAGACGTACTTCATTCTACAATTAGTTCATTTTGAAACGAAGTACCTTTCGTTAATTTCTCGATGGCAGAATCCAAACGATTCTCATTCTTTTTAGATGAAAGTTCGTGATAAGTGGCATTCAAAGAGTTATACTCATCGAGAGACATAATAACCACGCCACTATCTTTGCCTCTATTAATAATGAGCGTTTCAAAATCGTTTGTAACTTTATCAAAATAGACTTTTACGTCTTTTCTGAAATCTGAAATAGTCGTTGTTAGCATAACATTTATAATTATGTACATTTAGATGTACAAAATTATGTACAAAAAATGAATATTGCAACAGGATTTCAATTTATTTTAACCCTTCAATATAAGATTTGAAATTATTCAGAATTGCTTGCCATCCAAATTGTTGCATTTCAACTGGATTTTGGTTTTCTGGATCAAAAAGTTGAATCACTCTCACACCATCCGGTTCAGCAAGGAATGTTGTTTCAACCACTCTATCATCAGCCAGCACATAAACAATTTTCGACAAATGGTTAATTTCGGTGTAAGTTCCTTCAAAATCAAATACCATTGTTTTGTCGCGAGACGACATCACTGTTTTAAATTTACGACCAACTTGCAAATCATTTTCTGCAGCAGGCACATACCAATCTGGTGAAGCAAAATACCAATTTTCAATATCAGTTGGTGTCACCCATGCACTCCAAACCTTTTCTAAAGAAGCATTTACCAACACTTCTACTCTGATTTTATTCGCCATCGAATGCTTTTTTAAGTTTGTTTATTTCCAATTTCTTCATTTGCAACATTGCCTCCATAGCTCGTCCGGCTTTCTCTTCGTCGTCATCTCCAAGAAGTTCAGGAAGAATGGTGGGCACAATTTGCCAAGTGACACCAAAGCGATCGGTAAGCCATCCGCATTGCATCTCTTCACCACCTTCGCTAAGCTTTTCCCAAAGCAAATCAATTTCGTCTTGTGTCTCACAGTTCACAAACAGCGACATAGCTGGCGAAAAAGTGAACATCGGACCGCCATTGAGCGCGATAAAATCCTGTCCATTCAGTTCAAAAGCAATACTCATCACGGTGCCTTCGGGCATGGGTGAGCCTTCGCCGTAATGACTAACACTAGCTATTTTGGCATTCGGAAATGCAGATATATAGAGCGATACCGCCTCTTCGGCATTGTTGTCGAACCACAGAAAGGGATTGATCTTTTTCATTGAAATGGATGTTTTGTGTTATAATAAAACACATCAAGTCAAATTCTGTTTAAATTTTTTTCTTCTAAAATAGCTATTAGCTATCGTTTCAATGTTTTATTTGTTAAATTTGCACTTCTAATTTCAAAACTCATTCAAACTATGTTTTACAAATTTATTCGCCTCATTATTGCCTCTGTACTGGTTATTGGCTCTGTCTTTCTCTATATTTACGGTTGGATTTTCACTGGCGTAATGGTCGATTTGTTGGCCAGCATCTTTGTGTTGCTTCATTTCAAAAACGAAAAAAACCTGCTTGCGTTCTACTTTATTCGTAAAAACAATCTCCAAGGTGCAACATTGGCGTTGAACTATGTGAAACATCCCGAACGAATGATTAAAAGTCAGGAGGCGTATTACTATTACCTTAATGGATTGGTGGTAAGTCAACAACGCAACCTTCCAAAATCGGAAAAACTCTTCAAAAAAGCTTTATCAACTGGCCTGCGTATGAAGAACGATCAAGCAGTTGCGAAACTAAATCTTGCTGCAATCGCTTTGTCGCAACGAAATAAAAAAGTGGCGATGGTTTATCTTGATTCTGCCAAGAAGCTAGACAAGCAAAAAATGCTAACGGCTCAAATTCGCGAGATTGAGATGATGATGAAGAAAGTGTAAAAATCAATCCTTTTATAGAAAAATCCCGATTTGCAGGCTGCCAATCGGGATATTTATGTTCTATATTTAACAAAGTATCAATCCAAATCTTCGTCGTGGACAATATCAGCTAATGCGTGACGATTGACAATTTTTATCTCGTTTTCGTTAAACGTGAGAAGTTTCTTCTTCTTTAAATCTTGAAGCATTAAGTGCAAATTATCGCGCGAATCGCCCAGTAATTTGGCCATCTCATCGAGTCGGATGGATAACACAATCTCTTCTGCCTTCTTGTGAGTAAGCAGCAACACCCATTGAGCGAATCGCTCGTTGAGCTCGCCAGTCGAAATTGACATCATGGTATTAAAATAAGACTGCGAGCGAGCTGAGAGGAAGTTCAGGTAGTTAATCATAAAGATCTGCTCTTTTCTGAGCAATTCCAGAAAATCTTCTTTCGCAATCTGCATCACGCCCACATCGGTTTGTGCAATAGATGTGCAAATAGAATGTGTCTCGATTCCAAAAATATAGTTTCCTGAGATTAAATTGGGTGCAGCGTATAGTTCCTTTACAAGCAAATTACCGGCCTTATTACCAGTCACATTGAGCATTTTACCAGAAATCAGAAACTTGATGTGTGTGAATTCTTCTCCTACAGACACAATCTTTTCACCCGATTGAAATTTAAGAAATTCCACGCAATGTTTTTCGAGGCATGTGGTTAGCTTAGATTTACTAACGCCTTGAAAAATGGGTGTTTGGAGCAAAATATCGAGAAAACTCATTTCTGATTGGTTTTAAAAGACATTGTTGAGGTAAAATTAAGAAAAAAACTTAATTTTGTCCCACTTTAGAGAAATATGTAAGCGCAAATATAATAAATTTTCTTCACGCACATTGAGCAATGGGAAATCTCGTTTTCGACCTTAAAGAATTTATCAGTGCATTCGTTGTCTTGTTTGCAATCATCGACATCACTGGCTCTGTGCCAGTTGTTATTTCGTTAAAAAGCAAAGGAGCAAATGTTAATCCAGGTCAAGCTGCAACTTATTCCCTCATCATTCTTACCGTATTTTTGTTTGTTGGAGAGGTGATTTTGAAGCTTTTTGGTGTTGATATTCAATCGTTTGCAGTAGCTGGTTCGCTCATCATCTTCGCAATTGCAATGGAGATGATATTGGGAATTGATATTTTCAAATATGAGATGGGCAACGAATCCACAAGCATCGTACCATTGGTTTTTCCGCTGATTGCTGGTGCAGGCTCATTCACGGCTCTCATCTCTCTTCGTGCGGAATATAATGTACTCAATATTTTGTTAGCCTTGGCTGCCAATATGGCAGTAGTTTATATCGTATTGCGCAGTCTAACACGTATCGAACGATTACTTGGCAAAGGTGGAGTTTACATTTTGAGAAAATTCTTTGGTATTATTCTTTTAGCCATTTCCGTAAAACTCTTTACGTCGAATATTGCACTCATAATCAGCGCAGTATACAAACATTAATCAACTCTTTTTTAAATCATCATCTCGTGAATCAAGCCAATAGCTTGGTTCATCTGCATCGTCAATTTCTTCGGTTTCTGGTTCTACAGGTTTTTGAGGTGGCAGTTTACGGTACAATATTGCAAGAAAAACACCCGCAATAGCTCCCGACAAATGTCCTTCCCACGACAGTTCTGGTTTCCAAATCTCGGCAATCGGAAACATATTCCACACAAAACTACCGTATGATAATGCAACGATACCCGAAAGAGCCATCAGCGTACGCATCCGTCGTAGAATGCCGCTTGTAAAAAGGAAAAAAGCAATGCCATACACCATACCACTCGCCCCGATGTGAAACGAAGGACGACCGATAAGCCAAGTCAACAGCCCTGATCCAACCCATATCCAAGGAAAAATTTTAAACGCAATATCACCATAAAAATAAAAAAGCGACCATATTAGAAAAAGCAATGGCATCGTATTTGACCAAAGGTGCATCCAATCTCCATGAATGAGCGGCTGAGTGAATATGCCATACAGATGCTCTAGGCTTAATGGATAGTTTCCATAATCGGATAAATCTAAATTTGAACCAGACTCAACCAATTTGACAAGCCACATCAATGCCACAAATATAAGTGGATAATATGCGGCATAAACAATGCGTTTGGTCTCAGTATTCACAAGCTTAATTTTGTTTGGAGAGTAAATATATCAAAAAGAGTGTTGAGAAACATAATTTTGAACTAAATTGCAATTTCTGTGCCACTTTTTTTTAGAAAAGAGAAGGAATTCCAATATTATTTATAATTTTGGGAAAGCAGCTATTTACAACATGAAATAAACCACACATCAATGAGCTACTTAAAGTTTGATAAAAATACCTTAATCAATCTAGAGCAATCTTTACCCAAAGAGCTTTTACGCACAAACCAATCTGGAGCATATCTTAGCACAACACTTATCGGATGCCATACCCGGAAATATCACGGACTGTTAGTAATTCCTGTTCCAGAGATAGACGACGACAACCATGTGATGCTCTCTTCACTCGACGAAACAATCATTCAACATGGAGCCGAGTTTAATCTAGCTATTCACAAATTTGGTGGAGAGCACTACAGCCCGAAAGGTCACAAATACATTCGAGAACTACATATCGAAGTTGTGCCGCGCGTAATTTATCGCGTTGGCGGTGTGGTTTTCGCCAAAGAGCGTGTATTAAATTACAACGAGAATAGGATTCTGATAAAATTCACGCTACTTGAAGCTCATTCTCCCACAATATTGAGATTGAGACCGATGTTGGCTTTCAGAAATATTCATCAATTGATGCACGAAAACGATTCAATAAATAAATCGTACGTGGAATCAAAAAATGGTATCGGATCGTGTCTTTACCCCAACTATCCGACGCTCTACATGCAAACCAATAAAAAGCCATCGTTTAGCTCAATCCCCGATTGGTATAGAGGTATCGAGTATTCGAAGGAGATGGAGCGTGGTTATCCTTACAAAGAAGATTTGTACACACCTGGTTATTTTGAGATTCCGCTCAAAAAAGGCGAAAGCGTCTATTTTTCTGCTGGTACATCGCCTATCAATCCAACGAGTATGAAATTGATGTATGAGAAAGAGATTGCCAAACGGACTGCCCGCTCTAGCCTCTACAACTGCTTAAAAAATGCTGCACATCAGTTTGTATGCCACAAAGAGGGAAAACAGGACTATATTATTGCTGGATATCCGTGGTTTAATGTAAGAGCACGAGATATGTTTATTGCTCTACCTGGCTCTACTTTAGCTATTGACGAGCAACATCATTACGAGGAGATTATGAAAACGGGGTTAGCTGCTATTTATAAATTTATAAAAGGCGAGCAAACCGATCCAAACATAAAAGAGATTGATAAACCCGACGTTTTGCTTTGGGCAATATGGGCAATTCAGCAGTATTGCAAAGAGAGCAACACGGAGAAGATGTGTGCCACCTACAAAAAAGCGGTCATTGACATCGTTCAATTCATTAAATCCGGGTCACATCCTTACTTAAAAATCGGAGCGGATGGCTTAGTATATGCCGATGGCCGTACTCAAACAATTTCGTGGATGAACTCCACAATTGGAGGGAAACCTGTCATTTCGCGCACAGGCTGTTTGGTTGAATTTAATGCGTTGTGGTACAATGCTTTGCGATTTGCGGCTTCTGCAGAAACGAATAAAGCCAACGCTGATGAATTGACACGAACTGCAGATCTTACAAAAGAGTCATTCAGACGTGTGTTTATGAATAGTGCAGGATACCTTTTCGACTACGTAGATAATGGATACGCAGATTGGAGCGTTCGTCCTAACATGGTGATTGCACTTGCACTCGAATATTCTCCACTCGAAAAAGGCGAACGAAAAAAAGTGCTCGACTTCGTAACGAAAGAACTACTTACCCCAAAAGGAATTCGAACATTAAGCCCGAAAAGTCAGGGGTATTCTCCAACTTACTTTGGAGCGCAAGCCGATCGCGACTACGCCTATCACCAAGGAACAGCTTGGCCTTGGCTCATGGGATTTTATATTGAAGCTTATCTCAAGATATTCGGACTCAGCGGCGTTTCGTTCGCCGAAAACCGTTTGGTGAGTTTTGAAGATGAGATGTCGAACAACTGCATCGGAACGATCAGCGAGCTTTACGATGGGAACCCGCCATTTACAGGGCGAGGTGCCATTTCGTTTGCAATGAATGTCGCTGAAATATTGCGTATGCTAAAATTAATCAAATCATATAACACCGAAATACTCTAAATAGATGAAGGCATTAATGTTTGGATGGGAATTCCCCCCTCATATACTTGGAGGCTTAGGCACAGCGAGTTATGGCCTCACAAGAGGAATGACAGAATGTGGTGATATGGAAATCACATTTGTTATTCCAAAACCGTGGGGTGACGAAGATAAAAGTTTTTTGAACATTGTTGGAGCAAACTGCACCCCCATTGCATGGAGAGACCATTCGGCTGAATACATAGAGAAACGCATCGGATACTGCATGAAACCGAAGCAATATTTTGACCTTCGAAATCACATTTACGCTGATTTCAACCACCTTGGCTACCTGAACGATTTAGGCTGTATCGAGTTTTCGGGGCGTTATCCCGACAATTTGCTTGAAGAGATTAACAACTACTCGATTGTGGCAGGTGTGATTGCTCGCTCAGAGCCGTTCGACGTTATTCACTCACACGATTGGCTTACTTATCCTGCGGGCATTCATGCCAAGCATGTGACTGGCAAACCGTTGGTTATTCATGTGCACGCCACCGATTTCGACCGGAGCCGCGGCAATGTAAATCCTACTGTTTTCGGAATCGAAAAAGATGGAATGCATCATGCCGACCACATTATTACGGTGAGCAACCTGACTCGTCAGACTGTTATCGAAAAGTACCACATCGATCCACGCAAAGTAACCACCGTACACAATGCAGTTGAGCCTGTGAGTCCAGAGATTGAAGCAATTGTTCCAATCAGAAATACAAACGATAAGATTGTCACTTTTTTGGGTCGAATAACTATGCAAAAAGGACCTGAATATTTCGTAGAAGCCGCTCACCGAGTATTGCAACGCACAAAAAACGTGCGGTTTGTGATGGCTGGAAGTGGCGACAAAATGAACGACATGATTCGACTTGCCTCCGCACGTGGCATTGCCGACAGGTTCCATTTCACCGGATTTTTGAAAGGAAAACAGGTGTACGAAATGCTGAAGTCGAGCGATGTTTACATTATGCCTTCAGTCTCCGAGCCGTTTGGTATTTCGCCACTCGAAGCCATGCAAGTGGGTGTTCCAAGCATCATTTCTTTCCAATCGGGTTGTGCAGAGATTTTAACGAACGTCATCAAAACCGACTATTGGGATATTGATGCCATGGCAGATGCAATTTACTCCATTGTAACCTATCCAGCAATGTATGAGCATCTAAAAATAGAAGGAAAGCTTGAAGTCGATCAAATTGTTTGGGAAAAGGCCGGACAAAAGGTCATCGATATTTACAAGCAGATTTTGGGCTGGAAATGATTTAGATAAAAGACAAAAGAACAAAGACTAAAGCAATATAAAACAACGATACTTATGAAAACCATCTGTTTCTATTTTCAAATACACCAACCATTTCGTCTAAAACGCTACCGCTTTTTCGACATCGGAAGCGACCATTACTACTACGACGATTTCAATAACGAAGCTATTATTTCGCGTATAGCTGAACGTTCGTATCGCCCTGCATTACAAACATTAGCCGATATGATTGAATCTTCAGGAAAGAAGTTTAAAGCCGCATTCTCGATTTCGGGTGTAGCACTCGAGCAGATGGAAATTCACACACCTGAAGTGATTGAATCACTCAAAACGTTGGCGAAAACTGGGTGTATCGAGTTTCTATCTGAGACTTATGCTCATTCGCTCTCTTCGCTATACGACGAAGTAGAATTCGAGAGACAAGTGAAACTTCATTCCGAAAAAATTCAAAACTTGTTTGGTCAAACGCCAACAGTCTTTAGAAATACGGAGTTGATCTTTTCTGACGAGATTGGCGAAAAGATCTATCGAATGGGTTACAAAGGAGTAATGACCGAAGGTGCAAAACACATTCTTGGATGGAAAAGCCCGAACTTTGTCTACAACTGCGCTTCAGCTCCAAAACTGAAAGTGCTGATGCGCAACTTCCGCTTTAGCGACGACATTTCTTTCCGCTTCTCCAATCACGGATGGAGCGAATTTCCTTTAACTGCCGACAAATACATCGATTGGATTGCAAATACCGACGAAAACGAACCAGTGGTCAATTTATTTATGAATTTTGACACCTTTGGTGAGTTCCAAACTCGTGATAGTGGGATTTTCAATTTCCTAAAAGCGTTACCAAAGTGTGCTGAAAATCGCAAGATTACCTTCAGCACTCCAGGCGAAATCGTCAAAAACATCAAAGCAGTCGATTCCATTCACGTGTTGCACAACATTTCGTGGGCGGATGAAGAGAGAGACACCAGCGCATGGCTCGGTAACCGACTTCAAAAAGATGCGGCAGACAAACTTTATTCTATAAGTGAACGCGTGAGATTGAGCAAAGATCGCCGACTGATGCAGGACTGGAATTATCTGCAAGCGAGCGACCATTTCTATTATATGAGTACAAAACACTCCTCTGACGGAGCTGTACATAGCCATTTTAGCCCTTACGACACACCATTCGATGCATTCACAAACTATATGAATGTGCTTGGTGATTTTATGAAACGGGTGGCTGCTCAGTTCCCTGAAAACATTGAAAACGAAGAGCTTAATGCATTGCTAACAACAATCAATAGTCAAGAAGCTAAAATAGCATCGTTGGAGCAAGAGTTGAAGAAACAAAAAGCGCCAAAGAAAAAAGAGATTGCTAAATAGTATAAGTAGAAAAAGGGTCGAAATTTTCGATCCTTTTTCTGCATTAATAGGACTATTTTATTAGAATAGGAGAAACAAGAGTAGCTTCATCCAAAACAGCAGTTGGGATTTCGAGTCGAAAAAGTGGCTCTGGAAAAATCAAATAACGTAATTCTTCATCCTCAACCACCTCTACGTTAGCAAAACCCGTAGCAATTAAACCTATTTTTTTTGCGGCACAATAAGAAATATCGATGATTCTCCCTCGAATAAATGGGCCTCTATCGGTCACACGCACAACAACTATTTCCCCATTTTTCAGGCTAGTCACTTTGAGAATTGTACCAAAATTGTATGTTCGGTGAGCTGCCGTAAAAGCATTAGGATTGTAGCGTTCGCCATTTGATACTCTCCGTCCTTTTAGACTATTTGAATAGTATGAGACCTTCCCATATTGCTGCGCATTTGCTATTGGCAAAAGCAGTATCAAAAGGGTTAGTATGACGATGGAAAGTCTCATTTAGATTTATGATAGTTTCCACAAAGATAAAAAAACCTCGGCATCAGACAATACCCTGCGCCATCATCGCCCGTGCCACTTTCATAAATCCTGCAATATTCGCACCTTTCATGTAGTTGATGTATCCATCTGGTTCCTTACCATATTTCACACATTGCTCGTGAATGCTCACCATAATTTGCTTCAATTTAGCATCTACCTCTTCGGCAGTCCACGAAATGTGCATCGCATTTTGCGTCATCTCCAAACCCGATGTAGCCACACCACCGGCATTCACGGCTTTGCCGGGTCCGTACAAAATTTTGTGCTCGGTAAACAAATCGATCGCTTCGGGTGTGCAGCCCATGTTTGAGACTTCGGCAACACAAGTCACTCCATTGGCAATCAACGCCCACGCATCTTCACCATTCAGTTCATTTTGTGTTGCACATGGTAACGCAATATCCACCTTCTGTTTCCATGGTCGTTGACCGGCGAAGAATTGTACACCAAACTCATCGGCATAGGGTTTCACTTCGTCGTTTGCTGTGGCACGCAATTCGAGCATGTAGTCGATCTTCTCGCCCGAAATGCCATCGGGATCATACACATAACCATCTGGGCCTGAAATCGTGACCACCTTTGCTCCCATCGCTGTGGCTTTGATAGCTGCACCCCACGCCACATTGCCAAAGCCGGAAATGGCCACTGTTTTGCCTTTGATGTCGATACCTTTGTCGTGCAACATTTGATTCACGAAGTAGAGCCCACCGAACCCCGTTGCTTCAGGTCGAATGAGTGAGCCGCCGTATTCGAGGCCTTTTCCGGTGAACGTGCCGGTATTTTCACGCACCAGCTTGCGGTACATCCCATAAACGAAGCCAATTTCGCGGGCACCCACTCCGATGTCGCCTGCCGGAATATCAGTATCGGGACCAACATGTCGCCACAATTCGAGCATAAATGCCTGACAGAAGCGCATCACTTCGTTGTCTGATTTGCCTTTGGGATTGAAATCGCTACCACCTTTAGCACCGCCCATCGGTAGTGTGGTGAGCGAGTTTTTGAAAGTTTGTTCGAAGCCCAAAAACTTCAGAATGGAGAGATTGACCGAAGGGTGAAGGCGCAATCCACCTTTGTAGGGGCCAATAGCGTTGTTGAACTGGATGCGATAGCCAAGATTGACCTGCACCTCACCTCGATCGTCCATCCACGGTACTTTGAACGTAAATATACGATCAGGCTCGACCAATCGTTCGATGATTTTTGCCTTTTCAAACTCGGGGTGTTGGTTGTAAATTCCTTCGATAGATAGCAGCACTTCGCGCACCGCTTGGAGGTATTCGGGTTCGCCAGGATGACGGGCTTCCAAGTCGAACATTAGTTTTTCAATGTTCATTTCAACTAGATTTTGGTTACAACAAATATAGCGAATTACAATGCAAATGTCTAAAATAGAGCAATATATTTAACCCAAATAGGATTGTTTTACTGTTAGAAATATTTCTCGTCGGTTTTGTGGTAGAAATGAATTTCTATCCCGTGTTAACTAACAATTCTTTACCAAAACTTTGATCCGAGAAAAAAGAAGAGTGCCGATCTATTAAGGTAAATCGGCACTCTCTTGAAGAATAATTACATGGCTACTTTAACGGTTTTGGTTGCTGTTTTAATTAGGAAGTTCGCACCTTGTGGAACAGAAAACCGCAGACGATCTCCTTGAGATTGCACTGTTTTCAAAACCACTCCGCTTGGAGTTATTAAAGAGACTGATTCACCAACAGAAGTGCCATCTACGACAATAGAGGAAGCATTTGTGTGAACTCTAACTTGACTTTTTACGACAGGAGTAATTCCACTGTAGATATCAAAGAAAGAATTCATTTCAACTACTTTTGTTGAATCAAGAAGAAGTGGACAAGCGATATCACCTAAGTATGTTTGCAAATAATCCCACGACGGACCCGCAGCAAGTCTATACGAAAAATAGTAAGCATTTTCAGCCCAAATTTTAAGTGAAAATACATTTCCTTCAGACGAAGTAGATATTAATTCCATTTTTGTAGAATCGGTAGGTAGTGTCCAATCACAAAAAGTGCCGACAACATACAATTCAGAAACGGTGGAAGGCACTTGTGCTCTTATAGTAGCATATCCTCGAATGGGTACATAATTACCGTAATTTATAATTGACCATTTCTTCACGGTATCATTTTCGTGATAAATTCTCTCAGGCACATACTCACCGAATGAACCTTTCTCAACATAAGACCAATCACCTTTATCATAGAGATAATTGTATCTCAGATTTGATAGATTCACAGATTTGTTATTGAATTTAGTGTCGTCAAGCGTCAATGTAAAATGCGTCTGATCTACCTTATTCATTTTGTACTGACTGTTTATCCAAAAATTAAAATTACCAACAATCCAACAGCCATTTACTCCGTCTGGTACTGTCACATTAAATGTGACGGCATCAAGTCTAAGGCTAAACAAGAAAAAGCTCAAAAGAGCGAGCAAAGGAAGAAGATGTTTTTTCATGGCAGATAGCGTATGTGGTTAAAATATACTGCACAACAAGATGGGAACTATCCTGAACGAATAGAGACACAAATATACTATTCTGTTTTTAATTAACAAAACTTTCTCAGATTTTTTGCTGCGATTTTGAAGAAAAGCAAAAACCTACAAAACACCCATTATTAAGGCAACTGCCTCAGCAGTACGCTCTCCATCTATGGCAGATGAGACGATGCCACCGGCATAACCAGCTCCTTCGCCACAAGGAAAAAGCCCCTTGAGGGTGACGTGCTGAAAACTTTCTCGGTCGCGAGGAATACGTACAGGTGATGAAGTTCGCGACTCGACGCCAATCATCACAGCATCGTTGGTCAAAAAGCCGCGAGAGGTGCGACCAAAATTAAGGAAACCTTCGCGCAATCGCTGCGTGATGGTTTTTGGCATCCAATCGGTGAAACGAGTAGGTGTAAGACCCGGAGCATAAGAAGAATCAGGTAAAGAACTCGAAGAGCGGTTGTTGATAAAGTCGTCCATTCGTTGTGCAGGAGCAGTTTGGCGTTGTCCACCTTGCAACCAGCAATCTTTCTCGAACTGTATCTGAAAATGGAGCAGCGCCAACTCGTCGTGTTTTGCATATTGTGGGAAATCTTCAGGATGTACCTCAACGACCATACCAGCATTGGCAAATTTAGAACCGCGTCGAGATGCCGACATACCATTCACCACCACCTGCTCTGGACCACTGGCAGCAGGTACCACCACACCACCTGGGCACATACAGAAGCTATAAACACCTCGATTGTTGGCTTGTGTCACTAAACTATACTCGGCGGCAGGCAAGTATTCGCCACGACCTTGCGGCGAGTGGTATTGTATTTGATCAATTAATGGTTGTGGATGTTCCAACCTCACTCCTACGGCAAATCCTTTGGCTTCGAGTAGAATTTCGCGTTTCTTGAGCAGATAATAAACATCACGAGCCGAGTGTCCGGTAGCTAAAACGACTGCTCCAAGAAACTGCTTTCCAGTATTGGTTTCGATGCCTTGTACTTCATTTTTCTCGATAATCAGATTATCCATCCGTGTGCCAAAATGGACTTCGCCACCACTGAGCAGAATTTGTTGACGCATTTTCTCAATCACAGCCGGAAGTTTATCGGTTCCGATATGTGGATGGGCATCGGCTAAAATGGCGGTGTTTGCACCAAACTGGCAGAAAATATTGAGTATACGATCCACCGAACCACGCTTCTTACTTCGTGTATAGAGTTTTCCATCAGAGAATGCCCCTGCTCCACCTTCTCCGAACGAGTAGTTCGATTCGGGATCGACAATGTGTTCGCGACTAATCAAGCCAATATCGCGTTTGCGCTCATTGACGTTTTTACCACGTTCGATAACGACAGGCTTCAATCCGAGTTCAATCAATCGAAGTGCTGCAAACAGCCCTGCCGGACCTGCCCCCACCACAATGACCTGACGAGCCGACGAAACATCTTTGTACTCGTTTCGTTGCACCATATCGCCTTGCGGTTCTTCGTTAATAAAGACCTGCAATTTGACGTTCATGAAGATGGTACGTTGGCGAGCATCGATGGAGCGTTTTAGCACGCGAACGGCATTGATTTCGTGAATCGACGCACCGGTTTCGCGTGATGCGACCACCTTAAGAGCATCCTCGGAAGCTGCTTCGCGAGGCAATATACGGAGTTGTAATTCTTTTTGCATAAATTTTAAAAAGGAAATTATCCTTTCATCATAAACCTTTGGTCTTTAAAATGGTTTTCGCAATGCTATAAATAACAACTGAATTCCAATCCGTAAGATAGGTTAGTGCTTTATATTTTAAATGATTATCTTTATGGAATAAAGCAAAATAATAAGTGTATTCTTTCAATCTCAGGTCTTCCCATGAGATAACATTCTCCTCTTTTGAATTTTTCCAACAGATTCCATCATCATTAAACGTAAAACCATCAAATTGAACTGATTCTCCATTTAAGATATTTTGAATATAATCTGAAATAATATCATCAAAATAAAATTCGTAGAGTTTATCTATAATTAGGCTGTATTTTTCGTAGAGTATATTTTTATTGATACCATACAGAGACCGTAATCTAATTTTAAGAATTTGACTGTTTTCATCTTTTATATCGATACAATAAATACGTCCTATTGTAAAATCAACGCCCCGAATAAAACTAATTCCACATCTGATGTCTTTAATATTACTCTTCATTAAAGAATTAACAATCTGACCATCTTGTTTCAGAGTTAAATCTTTTTCAGAAAATGATAAAACTTTCTTTCGACTATAAAAATTCGTTTTAAATGTAATATTAAAATCATTTTGATTCATCAAATAGCCTATTTGGAGTTCTAAGTATAATTTATAGATTTAATACTATTTCACTACCTCATCTACCGCTTTCAGGATGGGGTTGACGGAGATTTTATCTCCCGTAGCCTCAATCATCCATTGGTCGGGTGTGAGGCGACCAAGCGTAAAGATGCGCTCAACCTCTTTGCCGAAATCCTTTCCTTTCATCTGGCTTTCGAGTTGGAAGTGAATTAAATCGCCAAACGAATAGGCCGAAAGATAAAGCGGATAGGAGATCATGTGGCTGTAGATGCCAAACAGCGTCACGTCTTTCTGCCCGAGCACAGGTGCATAGTACGTGTTCCACACCTCGCGGGTGATACTGAGCACTGCTTGTTTCAAATCGGAAGGCGTGGCATTGGGATGCGCGTAGAGCCATTTCCAGATGCGAATATCGACCAACGAAACACCCATAATCTCGTACATCGACCAAAAATTGTCCAACACATACATTTTGTAAGCCTCGGGATTGTTGTTTTCGATACCCAAAATCTGCAAGTCGCGCGATTGGAACGTGAATGCCAATGCTTCGGTGAACGCAGTATTTGGCACACCATTCAGCATATAATAATCGACGTTGTAAAGCGAGAAAGTCTGCTCAACATTGTGCCCAAACTCATGCACGGCAATGTTATAGCCTTTGTAGTCCATGCCCGAAGCCGGAACTCGGGTGCGGAGGTGTGCTTTGTCTCCTTTCATGGCTGCCCCGGCGGCGTGACCCGATCCACGTGCAGGATCGACTGTGATGCGTTCACTCAAAAATTGCGCTTTTTCGGGAGTAAACCCAAGTCCTTTAAGAATCTTCGGCATCTCTTTTTCGAACGCCGCAGGATTTGGAAAACGGGCACGCGTTAGCTGAGTCAGTTTATCTTGGTCGAGTGAACTGCGCGATTTAAAGCCATCGTACCAAATGTCAAACGGTTCGAGGTTTCGACCCAACCGCTTTTGGATAACCGATGCTACTTTTTTCACCTGAGGAGAAGCCACGAACTGCATAAACAGTTGCTCCACTTCCTCCACGGGCATCTCCATGTCGCCGTCGAAATTTCGCTTGATGTAGGTGTTCTGTGTAGCGTCGTAGCACTCATCTTGACGCTGCATCTGATGAAAGAGATTGATCATTTGTGCGTAGCGGAGATCCGTTTCGGGAGTTGCTGCCACCGATTTGCCGCCGTTTGTCAGCACGTTGGTGTAAGGATTCCACTGATAGGCATTGTTGTTGATTACCTCTTTCGGAATAGTCTGATCGACAATGCGTTCCATCACGCGAACAATCATTCGCTGCTTGTCGAGCCCCTGTTTTTTATCGGCGTAGTTGGCTTTGATTTCGTCGCGCAGATTCCAATGCGAAAGCAGTTTCATCTCTTTGGGGAAAAGTGATTTGCCTTTGTTGTCGCGCAATTCGCCAGCCATAATATTGTAAGAAGCGATGTACATTTCAGCATTATTGAGCGTGCTCGAATAGTCCAACACCAGATTGGCAGGCATTCTTACCTTGAACACATCGCCCAAACGAGCATACGCCCACTGCTTGCGAGTCCATGTTTTAGCATATTTGTTTTTTTCGTCGAGCGAATAGGCCGGAAAATTCAAAGTAGCCACAAAAGCCAGTTTGTTGGAGAACATATCGTCATACCAATGCGCTCCGGCATTGTATCCGCCAAACAGTTCGTCGGCTTCGCTATATTCGCCCATGTCGAGGTCGAGCGGTTCGCGCATTTGTAGCCCCATTTTCACGAAACTGCCGTTCAGAATTTCGAGGTTTCGCGAGAAGGTCGAGAATAGTTTATCCAAGCCTTTTTCGTCTGCCACAAAGCGTTTGGTGCAAAACTCGGCAAATGCTTCGGCCGAGCCATCTTCGCTTTGCCAAAGTTGCGCAGTTTTGGGTACACCTCGCTCAATGCGGAATGACTCCGACGGATATTTCTGCTTCAGTGATTCAATCGTGGGATTGATTACCTCTTTCGAAATGGATGATTTTGCAAACATGGAAGTCGTTGCCATCAGCATGCAGGATAGGGTGAATAATAGTGTTTTCTTCATAATATTCGATTTTTACAATCAATTGGCTAATTTTCGTATTGGCTAATTTGCATATTAGTTTACTTTTCAAAATAGATTCGTCCCTCCTTCACCAAAGGAATTTGGTAGAATCCACTTTTACGTGGTTTCGTCAACGGAATTTGTTCGTCAGAGCCTTTTTCGACCAAATAAACCTTACGTGCAGCAACATTTTTCCAATTGATTTGAAGCGGTTGCGTGGTGGTGACGTCAATCCAGTTTTCTCCAAAAGTGATGTTTGCCGAGCAATCAGAGGTCTCTGCTTTAAGCGAAAACTCTTTCAAATCGAGTTGCAAGCCCTTTCCCAAATAGATGGATTGAAGCATATCTTTGTGGTACTCGATTGCAGCGTAACTTCCGATAAACATTCCCTGTGGAATCATACCTCGATACGAAATATTTACCGAGCTTAGAATCCAATAAGTGAGATCGTCTTTGCAATTTACTTTCAGAGCCGTTTGTTCGCCTTTGTAGCTACGATTAAGCCATTCTACTGATTGCACGCCGTAGTTCTCCTTTCCTACGTACGGTTCGTAAATCGCGACGAAAGGCTCTTTCCACGCATCACCCATTTGATGCAAAACCAGTGTTGGAACTGGTAGTGAGTCGTATGGTACAGTTGCTGATTCAGCTTTAGGTGTTGTGCCACAAAAGTAACTGCGATCTTTCATTCCTGGAATCAATGCCTGCATAAAGCAATGTTCCTTTTTGCTGTTTTTGAACGAAAACTGAGCCACCACACCGTTGCGGTATTCGCCAGTCGATTTTGTATTTCGAATAAAACGCAATCCCGGGAAGTCGGGTTCAACCAAAGGAATCTTCTGTGCGTGAAGTGCCAATGGTCGGCGATCTTCATCAAGAATATCCAACTTATCGCCAACATTATGGTAAAGGTAGTCGTTCCACAACTTATTGTTTGACCGATAAATATCAACATAAAAACCCGAAACTGGCGATGTGCGAACAATCGACAACAAACGATCTTGATTAGTTTTGGTAAAACTTTCGAGGTAGTGAGTATTCACAAACGAATGGGAAGGAGAAATAGCTTCTTGATTTGGCATTGGTTCCATTCCCACGAGATCGATTTGACCCATCGCTTTTGATGTGCTTCCGCCTTTGTATATGCGCTCTGGACTCGAACTTCCGGCAGAGACAACCGTATTGTGAGCTGCCCACTGGCTATAATACTGAATGTGTAAAGAATCGGCAAGATTTCGCCCGATGCCCGGATCGATGCCCAACACGCGACCTGCACCATAAAACTCGGCACTCATTCCGTTGGCGTGGTTGCCCGAATAGGTTGCACCCTGCACGTTAAACATCAAACCGCTGTTTTGATCCATTCCGTTTCGTTGGTAGTAGAATTGTGCGTAATCGATGTTTCCACTACGCGACCAAAACTCGTTTGGCAAATCAATTTTAGACGGTTGCGCCGAATAGACTAACAAACCTTGCCAACCTGTTTCTGCTCGGTCGTGACGTCCTTTTTGCACCAATAAATCGAGTAATGCCCTTTTCTCTTCTGAATCGGCACTTTTTTTCAACAACGAGAGAGAAAGCGACATCTCGAGCAAATTACCGTCGGAATAGACGTTGCTCACATCGCCAAACGAAGAGAGCGATAAATCGGGGAAGGCAGAAAACAAACGCACATCACCCGCTTTCAAGAGAGATGGATAGGCGTTTGTAATTGGGATATTGTTGTGCTCAAGCATCCACGACGACAACAAAATATTATAAACAGATGCCGCGTGTTTCCCTGGGTCTTTATAAAAGCCATTTGCCGAGAAAAAACGTGGAATCGCAGTATTGAGACACAAATTGCCATAATCACGCGCCACAATCGAATCTTTATCCACAATATAGCCAAGCAAAAGCTCGCGCTTCAAATCGTTCTCGATGGAGAGTGCACTTGACACCAGCATCGGGCTTTTAGCCGCATAACTATCTAGATTGCCTTGCGAAATCAGCGTCCAACAGATTTTCTCAAAAACAGACTGATAAATGGTCATATCGTAGCCATTGTCTTTCAAAAAATTGCCTAAGAAATCGTAAACAAGAATCAACGACGCATATTCGGTATCGCCTATCACATTTCCCGAAAAAAGACCTGCCTGACGACTGCCTCTAACCGCATGCTGATAATAGGCTGCTTTCGCCCATTGTTGCAACACATCAGCGGCTAACCGCGCATATTCACGTTCGCCTGTCAACCAATACATAATGGCAGATTCAAGTGCAATTTGATTGATTTCACCATTAATAAGCTCGCTGAAACGCGACGCTTCCACATTTTCGTACCGATGTGTCAGTTGATTGAAGAATGGAATTTCGCTGTTTTTGTTGTAGGGCACCAACTCCTCGATGGATGGTGGTCGGAGTGGGAAAATCTCTTTCGACTCGGGGCGAACATTGCCTATAGAATAGCGAATGGTGGGAACAGGCGCATCACCCGTTACCGAATCAATTTCAAGTCCGTTTGGTTTTACTTTCAGATTGGTGTATCGGCTGCCTTTCTCGCGGTTCATCAAGTAGCGACTGGTGAGCCACGTCGGGTCATACTCGGTTGTCATCCGATATTGCGCCACATACGGATAGAGGCGCTGTTTCATTTCGCTGAATATATTTTTAGCCCAAGGCTCAGTCTCAATTTTGGTAATAATCGGCATTTTATCCGCATCGTTCACAAGTAGATGTGGGTGTTCGAATGCAGAGGCAACAAATGGAAGTAAAAAGAAAAAGGTAACATGAAAAAATCGAAAGGTAATCTTTGGCATAATCTGACATATTGGTAGTCTTATGCAAAAATAAAAAAAATAGCTCCCCCGAACGACTATTTTTCTATTTATTCAGACAAATGAAAAGAAAGCAACGGGTTTTTACCGATTTTTAACGACACGGAGGCACCACAAATCAATGGGTAATTCTGTGTGACGTGCCCCACCGGAAAATTGAACGCGACGGGATAGTCGTACTCTGCCACCAAATCGAAAATGGTCTGTTGCAAGGGTTTCATCATCAACTCGTCTTCTTCGTAATTGGTAAATTGCCCTACAATAAGCCCTGAAAGCTGCTCGAGCACGCCACCAAGTTTGAGATTAAGCAGCATGCGTTCCACATGATAAGGTCGTTCACCTATATCCTCAAGAAACAGAACCGTTCCTTTCGGGTCGAAATCGTAAGGCGTGCCACGCAATCCCATTAGCACAGATAAATTTCCACCACGAAGCACACCACGGCACTCGCCCGCTCGATTCAACGGATGAGATTCGAACGTATATTGTGGTACTTCGCCCTGCAAAATAGCGTGCAAATAGTGTGCCGAAGCATCGTCGTCTTCAGCAAGATGGCGCGCCATAGGCGAATGGATAGACATGATGCCGTTGGTCTGCATCAAGGCATGAAAAGCGGTAATATCGCTGTAGCCAATCACCCATTTGGGGTTTTGACGAATCACTTCTGAATCTATTTTAGCCAACAACTGCATCATTCCGTAGCCGCCACGACTGCATAAAATCGCTTTCACTTCGGGGTTGAGAAAGGCATTGTAGAGATCAGAAATGCGCTCCTGCACCGTGCCGCTGTATCGACCGTAAGCCCCCTTGGCAAACTGACCCGAAACGGGATTGAACTCCCACTGAAACAATCGGTCGAGCGCGCCATCTACATGGCTAGGCTCAATTTTGCCCGAAGGCGATACGATTCGAATTTGGTCGTCGGCTTGAAGAAAAAGAGGTTGTAGCATAGTTTGTGGGTCTGTGTGATTAATCAAACAAAATTAGGCAAAAATTTTGTGAATTGGCGATTCAACGTAAAATCAGCTATCTTCGACCTCGATTTTAAGACTGCCTCGTTCAGAATGTAATCTGAAATCAGATTAATGCATCCGAAAAGCAACTTTACGGCACTGCAGATTGTTAGAAGGGTACATTAAAAACAACCAAGCAATGAAACGACTCAAACAAGAGCAATTTCTGCCCGTCACCCTCGATGAGGCGTGGGATTTCTTTGCCACACCGAAGAATCTGAACGACGTGACGCCCAAAGACATGGTGTTTGAAATCACCTCCGAACTGCCCGAAAAGATGTACGCCGGACTCTTTATCACCTATCGACTGAAACCGATGCTGAACATCCCGATAAAGTGGGTGACCGAAATTACGCACATCGTAGATCGTGAGTTTTTCGTAGATGAGCAACGCCTCGGGCCATACCGCATTTGGCACCACGAGCACCACTTCAAAGCCGTGGATGGTGGCGTGATGATGACCGATATTGTGCATTATCATGTGGGAATGGGATTAATCGGCCAAATTGCCGAGAAGCTTTTTGTGAATAAAAAAGTGGAAGAGATTTTTAACTTTCGACGCGAAATGCTGTCAAACCGATGGAAATAGAATTTTTAGGTGATTTTCCTGTATCAATAAACATAAGAGAAAAAGAAGTATGAAAACAAACAAATCACTGATTACGCTTTGCCTGCTGTGGATTTCGCTCACCGTAGCGGCATACGACGGCGTGGGGCACCGCATTGTGGCATCTATTGCCTATCAAAACCTCACCAAGAAAGCACGCACACAAGTGGATGCGGTGCTCGGCAAACGCGGAATTATCTACGAATCGACTTGGGCAGACGAAATTCGCAGCGATAAAAAATACGATTACAGCTACCCGTGGCACTACCAAAACCTACGCGACAGTTTAACAACCGCTGACTTCAAGACATTGCTCGAAAACCCAAAATCGGAAGGAGAACACCTCTTCTACGCCATCGACTTGATGAAAAGCCGACTGACGAAAGACAAAAACGATGCCGATGCGTTGAAGTTTCTCGTTCACTTCGTGGGCGATCTGCACCAACCGATGCACCTTGGGCGCAAAGATGATTTGGGTGGCAACAAGGTGGAGACCAAGTGGTTTGGCAAACAGATTAACCTCCACTCGCTGTGGGATAGCTACATGATCGAAACGCAAAAGTACTCGTTCAGTGAGTTCAGCCTCTATCTGCGAGATAAATTTGAGTCCAAGAAGGCTGACTTTGTGAAATGCTCGGTGGTGCAGTCGGTGGAAACCGGGTATGCCATTCGCACCCAAATCTATGGCTACGACTACAGCGACACAAACAGCTATCACTACGTCTATCGATTCGCTGATTCGCTCGACGAAATGCTCTATCGGGGCGGTATTCAGTTGGCGAATATCTTGAATGGGATTTACAAGTAAGGATTTTAACCGCAGAGGACGCAAAGAATACGCAGAGAGCCGCAGAGGAGAATGAATCTTTTGCGGCTCTTTGTTATTTGCTTGAATTAAAGAACTTTGTAAATCTTCGTGTGCTCCATGGCTTAGTGGTGAATATTTTCGTGTTTTATGTCATTAATCAAGTTCTTCAATCATCCCTTATGAAAAGTAACCAATTTGCTTTTCTTCTTGGATTAGTATAAATTTGCACAAAACATTAATCAAATGGAAAAGCTTATTCTCGAAAATATTGATGCCATCAAAGCTTTATGCGCAACCTATCAGGTAAAGTCTTTGTTTGCCTTTGGATCAGTATGCTCTGATAAATTCAACGACCAAAGCGATATTGACCTGCTTGTTTCATTTCAAACGATGGACTATGGGGATTATGCTGATGCTTACTTTGATTTGGCAGACAAGTTCGAAACCCTTTTTCATCGACCCGTTGACTTGATAACAGACAAATCATTGTCGAACCCATATTTTATAGAATCAGTTAATCAATCGAAAACCTTGCTCTATGAATGTTGAAATCAAGAAATATCTGTTTGATATTCATGAATCTATTGTGTCTATCGAAAATTATTTAGGAGATAAGCGCGATTTCAAGGTCTATATGGCAGATAAAATGCTACGTAGAGCTGTAGAGAGAGAATTTGAGATTATTGGAGAAGCAATGAATCGAATTGAAAAACTGGATTCAACAATTCAGATTTCAAGCAAAAGACAGATTATCAGCATGCGTAATCGGGTGATTCACGTATATGATAAAATTGATAATGAAATTGTTTGGGGCACCATTGTAAGGCATTTGCCAAATCTTAAAACTGAGATAGCTAATTTATTGGCTTAAAATATTTATCCGTTCACTACTCAGACACAAAAAACCGCAAAGGGCGCGAAGGATTTCAGTTCCCGCAGATTACGCGGATAACGCAGATATATAATCAAACACAAAAGCCGCAAAGGATAATCTGATTCCTTTGCGGCTCTTTATTTTATATTTTTCTTTGCACTCTTTGCGAAAACCTTTGCGTACTCTGCGTTTAAATCTAAGTGATTAAATCTATCCGAACATCGCACGGAAAGCCTCTTCCACTTTCTTCACCGGAACAGTTTCTATCGTTATTTTCTTCAAATCCAATCCTTTCAGATTGTCCGCTGGGAGGATGATGCGCTTGAAACCGAGCTTTTGCGCCTCAAGAATGCGCTGTTCGATGCGATTCACTGGGCGGATTTCGCCGGACAGACCGACTTCGCCCGTCGCGCACACCAATCGCTCTACAGCCACATCGAGGTTCGACGACAGCACCGCGCTGATGACTGATAGATCAATCGCTGGATCATTTACTTTCAGACCACCTGCGATATTGAGGAAGACATCTTTTTGCACGAGTTTGAATCCTGCGCGTTTTTCCAAAACAGCCAAGAGCATATTCATCCGGCGGAGGTCGAAACCCGTTGCCGAACGTTGTGGAGTGCCATACACGGCTGTGCTTACCAACGCTTGTGTCTCGATCAAGAACGGTCGCACCCCTTCGATGGCTGCAGCGATGGAGACACCGCTCAACCCTTCGTGGTTTTGCGTGAGTAGTAGTTCGGACGGGTTGCTCACTTCGCGCAGTCCATCAGCACGCATCTCGTAGATACCGAGTTCGGCAGTGCTACCAAAGCGGTTTTTGATGGAGCGAAGGATGCGGTACATATAGTGTTGATCGCCCTCGAACTGCAACACCGTATCGACAATGTGCTCTAGCACTTTTGGTCCAGCAATGCTTCCCTCTTTGTTGATGTGCCCGATGAGCAGCGTGGGTGTACCGGATTCTTTGGAGAACTTAAGCAACGTAGCCGAGCATTCTCGCACTTGCGACACGCTGCCGGGTGACGACTCAACGGTTTCGGTTGAAATCGTTTGTATTGAGTCGATAATCAGCAGGTCGGGTTGTATGTTTTGCACATGAATGAACACCTCTTCGAGCGACGTTTCGCACACGATGTACAGATCCTGTTGGTCGTTCATACCGAGGCGTTCGGCACGCATTTTGAGTTGGCGAGCACTCTCTTCGCCTGACACGTAGAGCACCTTTTTCCCTTTTATCTTCAAAACTGTTTGTAGTAGTAAAGTCGATTTGCCGATACCAGGCTCACCCCCAAGCAACACGAGCGAACCGAGCACCATTCCGCCTCCCAACACGCGGTTGAGCTCTTCGTCGCACATGTCGAGACGCTCTTCGGTGGACATCGTGATTTCGTTCAGTCGCTGCGGTTTCGGTTTGATGGTCTCGGCGCCGGTGTAGCTTCGTGCCACAGTGGGCGATTTGCTCACTACCTCTTCCACATAGCTATTCCAACTGCCGCACGTGGGGCATTTGCCCACCCACTTGGGCGAATCGGCTCCACACTCGGTGCAGACGTATAGTGTTTTTGTTTTTGCCATAATGATTTGAACGCAAAAGTGATAAGTCGCAAAGTTTATTTAATGGGGTAAAGATAAAAAATGTTGGGGAATAAATGGACGTGAAGGAAGAAATTACCGAAAGGCATTCGCTAACATTATGTCACACAAAACTGAGAGTTGTGCTTTCAAATTGTCAAAACTGACCCTTTGCTTTTTGTGAAACCTCAACCGTAGAACATCCGTAGAGGAAGCGTGGAGGTGACGTGGAGGAAGAAAGAAGTTAGACATAACCAAAAGTGCAGCGATATACTGACGTTTTGATAATTGCTAACAAACATATTCGATACTTTCAGATTTGAAACATCGAAAATAAACAATATATTTGTATTTGGAAGATAGTTCCTTATAATAATGGGACGGAATACAATTGCCAATGGCGAACGCTGTTTCCACCCCGATGAGGAATTGTTAGCGGCAATTGGAGAAAGTTCATTGCAAATTCAATAAATGAAACTTATAAAACGATCACTTAAAATAATTATACCCATCTTAGCAATAATTTGCACGATGGCATTTACACCTTGGGACGCTTTATGGGTATGGACAGCACGATTGCCCGATACTGTTCAGGAACAAGTTGACAATGCAGTTAGTCATCATCTTGACGGCATTATTGTATATATAGATAAAAAAGGCAGAGAGCCTGAATTTTATTCTGCTGGTTGGGGAAATAGGGAACATAAAATTCCTTCAAATACTCAAGCATTGTTTAAAATTGCCAGCATAAGCAAATTATATATAGCCGTGGCTACGGCTAAATTGATTAATAACAAAAGTTTGTCTTTGGATAAAACTCTTACTGATTATTTGCCCGAATTGACTGGAAGAATTGAAAATGCAAATCTAATTACACTGAGAATGATGCTTCAACATCGAAGTGGCATTCCCGATTTCATTAATGACCCTAAATTACCTTGGTCTAATTTACCGACTAACTCCAATGATTTTCTAAAGTTGGTATTAGATAAACCTGCCGATTTTAAGCCGGACAGTCGTTATTGCTATTCCAATACAAATTATCTGCTGATTGGTAATATACTTGATAAAGTATTGGGCTATAGCCATCGACAATATATAAAAAAAGAGATCTTGGATACCCATGGTTTAACCCATACATTTGGGATGCTTAACGAGGCGGACATAAGAGAAGTGGTTAGCGGCTATTACATTGGATTTGATGGAGATTTAAAAACACAGAATTATGTATGCTCGGGTGGTTCAATGGTTGCGACTGCACAAGATGTAGGAATCTTTATGAGAGCATTGAATAATGGCTCATTATTAAATGATAATGAACAGGCTATTTATTCCTCCATCTATGTGTACGAACATACTGGATTGTTGCCTGGGTATTCGAGTATCGCACGTTATTACAAAGATATTGATACAGTAGTCATTATGTTCGTGAATACAAGTGGAGGAAACTCTTGGACAACACTAGAAGTTGTTTATAACCGTATAATTAGGATTATTCGTAAAAATCTACATAAAAATTAAGATGCAGAATATTTGCCGGGCTCACTACCTATTCCACATAGCTATTCCAACTGCCGCACGTGGGGTATTTGCCCACCCACTTGGGCGAATCGGCTCCACACTCGGTGCAGACGTATAGTGTTTTTGTTTTTGCCATAATGATTTGAACGCAAAAGTGATAAGTCGCAAAGTTTATTTAATGGGGTAAAGATAAAAAATGTTGGGGAATAAATGGACGTGAAGGAAGAAATTACCAGAAACATAAAGACCTCTCTCAAGGAGAGCGAGTAAGAAGTGCATTGAAAAGGAATTGACGTACCATGCAAAGTAAAAAATGGAGGCAGAGCATTTATCAAAAAGACAATCAGTTGGTTTAGCTTTGCTGACAAATTGTCAGAATTCCTCAACGCCTTTTTGCAAAAGCCGTTCTGAGAGCATCTTGGGAGGATCTTGGGAGAATCTTGGGAGAATCAATAGAGTATTATAAAATCAAAAGTATGGCGAATTTCTGACGTTTTGATAATTGTTTGTTAATAAAAATTCGATACTTTCAGATTTTAAACATCGAAATAAACAATCTATTTGTAGTTGGAACGCAGTTCATTATAATATATAAGGGGACGGAATAGAATTCCGCCCCGAAAAGTAAAAATACTAAATGTTAATTCCTGTATATGCAATAATAACTCAACAACAAAAATCTATATAAATCTGATTATCAACAATGTAAGAAAAATAATCAACAATAGTATTAAAAATCCAACCAATAATTAAAAAAATGAAAAATAGACACTATATATTAATTGGAATTCTTGTTCTTTCTTCGATTTGGATAGTAGTTCATAAATTGACAAACAGAAATAATTTATTTAATCCCGTACCAGGTTCATGTACGATTTTTTCTGCATCGGTTGGTGAAAAAGTCTTATTTGGCAACAATGAGGATTATAACAACTCCAAAACCTATTTGTGGACTGAACCAGCTACAGACGGAAATTATGGTTGTATCTATTTAGGGTTTAAAGACTATTCCTATCAAGGAGGAATCAATGAAAAAGGCCTTTGTTTTGATGCTAATGCTCTCCCAAAATTAAAGATAAATCCGCATTCTGAACTTACACCTCCACCATTTTATGGACCGCCTTATGAGGAATATCCCATATGGACTCCAGTATTAATCTTAAGAAAGGCTGCTAATATTGATGAAGTTATAGAAATTGCAAGTAAGTACCAAAGAAAAAATTGGTATCCAAATTCTGGAAATATTAGCTATCAATTATTCTTTGCTGATGAAAATGGGAATGCTGTAGTTATTAGTGTTAATGAAAAGGGAGAACTTGTGTTTACGAAAAAGAAAAAAAGTGAGAACTATTTAATTTCGACTAATTACAATAGAGCATATCCTGAAAATGCATTGGATTATCCTTGCGTTAGATACAATAAAGCAGATGAGATGCTAAAAAGATTAAAAAGCGAAAAGGGTTTAACAGTAGATTATTTTAAATCAATTCTTGAATTGGTGCACGTAGAAGGCATTTTTAACAAAACATTGTATTCAAATATTTTTGACTTAAAAAAAGGTATTATTTACTTATATTATTTGCATCAATTTGATAAAGTTGTTGTATTGAAAGTAGATGAAGAATTAGCAAAAGGCAAAATCAATATTAGGATTAAAGATTTATTTTCACAAGAAACTGTAGGAAGTACTTCAAGCGATTATATCGGATTTATTTTTTTAATTTGTATAAGTTTAATTATTGCCAGTGGTGTTATGATAGCAACAAGACATTTTATTAACAAACGAAAATTAAAAACTACTGTTGCCAACATCCGTTAGTGGCAATTTAAAATGACAGCGTAATGAAAATAGCAGTAGCACAAACAAGATCAATTAAGGGAGACATTTCTACAAATATTAAGACACATAAAAAATTGATAGACCTTGCTATTTCTTACAAGGTGGACACAATATTTTTTCCTGAACTTTCTATTACAGGTTATGAACCTGAACTTGCGAAAGAGTTAGTAACAAATCAAGACGATAAAGAATTTGACAACTTCCAAGAAATTAGCAATAAAAATAGAATTACCATCGGACTTGGTATGCCGACAAAGTCAAATTCAGGAATAAAAATTAGTATGATAATTTTTCAACCAGACACACCAAGACAGACTTATTCAAAACAAAAACTACATTCTGAAGAGTCTCCGTATTTTGTAAATGGAGAGGAACAAATTATTTTGACAATTGACAATAAAAAAATCGCACCAGCAATCTGCTATGAAAGTTTACAAACAGACCATTCAGACAATGCAAAAAAACTTGGAGCTGATATTTATGTAGCAAGCGTTGCAAAATCGCAAAACGGAATTAATAAAGCAATGACACATTATCCAGCAGTTGCAAAGAAATTTTCAATCCCAGTTTTAATGTCTAATTGTGTTGGCTTCTGTGACAATTTTGAAAGTGTTGGACAGAGTTCAGTATGGACAAAACAAGGGAATTTAGTAGGGCAACTTGACGACAAAAATGAAGGAATACTAATTTTTGACACCGAAACAGAGAAAATAATAAATCAGACCAAATAAACTGCCACTAACATCGGCTTGGCAATATGGCGGGTTTAGTGCTAAATTCAAGTTCAGTTCTTCGATTGAACTTTTGTGCAAAACTAAACATTTGTGCTTCGATTTCCGCCACATCGCCAAGCCGAGAACCGTTGGCTGCAAGTGTAAGAAACCGTACGACACTATATGACAGAGATTATTGACAGATTATCAAAAATAGAAAATGGATTCAAACCGATAGAATTTGAAGCAAGAAAATTATTTGATTCATCTTCAGACTCCTTGAAATTAGCGATTGAATTATTTGAAAACGATTTTTATCAGGTTCGAAGTTTAGCTGTCTTTTTAATGGGGTATTTATCATCAAAAGATTCAGTTGCACTTCAGATTCTAAGGACAAATGTGAGCAATGATAAAAGCTGGCAAGTTCAGGAAATACTGGCAAAATCGTTTGACCAATATTGCATGGATACAGGATATGAGAAATCATTGCCTGTTATTAAGGATTGGTTAAGTGATAATAATCCTAATGTTTGTCGTGCTGTTACAGAGGGATTAAGGATTTGGACAGGGCGTCCGTACTTTAAGACCAATCCTCAAGTGGCGATTCAACTGATAAGCCAGCATAAAGCGCACGAGAGTGAGTATCTAAGAAAATCTGTTGGGAACTCACTTCGGGACATATCTAAAAAACATAAGGAGCTTGTTGATACTGAAATATCAACTTGGGATTTATCCAATAAATTGATAAATTTCACTTATAAATTTGTAACAAAAGTCCGTCCCACGGGATTTATAATCCCGTGTTGAAATATCAAAGGATTTGTAATCCTTACCAATAAGGGAAAAACCTATTTGTCGGATTAAAAATCATAACAATAAAAAATAAACGGGATTTGAAATCCCGTTTGGCCAGGACAGTTAGAACCAATAAAATATGAGACTTATTACATGGAACTGCCAGGGAGCGTTTAGGAAGAAAGCAGATACAATTCTGATTCACAAACCGGACATTTTAGTTATACAAGAATGTGAACACCCTGACAAATTATTATTTAACTCTACAACACAACCTCCGAATGACTTCTTATGGTTTGGAGATAACAAGCATAAAGGAATCGGAATTTTTTCATACTGTGAATATAAGTTTCAGCTTCACAAAGAATACAATGAAAATATAAAATTCATTATTCCTATTTCAGTTACGAGCGAACAACTTGACTTTACACTATTTGCAATTTGGGCGAATAACAAGACTGATCCTGAAGGACAATATATTGAGCAAGTATGGAAAGCAGTTAATTACTACGATACATTATTGACTGAAAAACAAACAATTCTGACTGGCGACTTTAATAGTAACAAAATTTGGGATAAAACACATCGAATAGGAAACCATTCATCGGTGGTTAGCAAATTAGTTGAAAAAGAGATTATTAGCATCTATCACAAATTCTTTGAACAAGAACAAGGCAAAGAAATTCACCCAATTTTCTTCCTTCAAAGAAACAAAAACAAACCTTATCATATTGACTATTGTTTTACAACTCATACCACTTATGAAAAGGTAAAAGGAATTGAAGTTGGCACTTACGAAGATTGGATAAAGCATAGCGACCATTCTCCATTGATGGTTGACTTTGCACTTTAAAAAATTAAAATCATCAAATTATGAATCCAGTAGTACATTTTGAGCTTCCTTATGAGGATGGAAAGCGAATAGCCAAATTTTACAAAGCCACATTTGGTTGGAAGATAACTGATTTAGGTGCGCAATCGGGCAATTATATTTTGGCACAGACTGCGGTGGACGATGCCAAACCGGGCTTTCCGGCAGGGTCAATCGATGGTGGCTTCTATCCCGCCAAACCCGATTGGCCGGAGCAATATCCCTCCATAGTGATTGGCGTAGAGGATGTGCGTAAAGCGATGAAGAAAATAACCAAGAACGGTGGCACTGTGCTGGGCGAACCGATGGAAATTCTGGGCTTTGGCATCTATGTGTCGTTTCTCGACACCGAGGGCAACCGAAACAGCATTATTCAACCGCAAGGGATGTAGAAGCAGACCTAACAGGTTTTGGAAACCTGTTAGGTCTCAACTTAAAATTTCAACTTAACCCTCATTTAAAAAAAAACATGACCTTTACAGTAGCACAAATAAAAGCAGCACACGCCAAAGTGAAGAGCGGTGCAGATTTCCCACAATACATTCGCGACATCAGAGCGCTGGGTGTAGAAGCATTCGAAACCCGGGTAAAGGATAGCCAAACGGTCTATTTCGGAAGCAATGGATTTGATTCAGCCTCAGAGCCGATGTACGATGAACTAACCATAGCCGACAACACCCGAAGCGTTGAGTTTGTAAGCCGACTGAAGGCTCATCAGCGTGGAGAAACAGATTATTTCACCTTTTGTCGAGATTGTGCCGAATCAGGTATAGAGAAATGGGTGGTAAACCTCGAAGCATTGACGTGTATCTACTTCGATAAAGCTGGTAACGAGATTCTGACCGAACAAATTCCGCAGTAAAGTCTTATTTTGCTGAAACTGCGATACTTTTCTTAAAATACCCCAACCCGTAAGACGCTACACTGGTCGTGGCAGGCCATTTAAGCGAAATAGAAAACCAAGGTGAATTTTCGCTCTCTTCTACCAATTTAATCTTTGTCGTTTTTCCTTTGCTGTCTTTCCAATCGACCCAAACAAACTCTTTTGCATTGTAATCGAAATTCAGAGGTGCTTGAAGTCGGAGTGTCACTCCATTTTTGCTGCGCTTAATTTCCCATCGGGTATCGTGAGCAGCCATATAGGTCAAGCTAATGTTGTAGGCCGTATTAAACGAAATCCAACCTTCGGTCCATCCGATATCACCTCGCTCGGGGTGATAGGGATAATGGGCATTTTTTGGTGACCCGTCGAGCACAAATCGCGCATTCTCGAGTTGCCCAATCCCTCCGGGAGACTGATGATACCAACCTAAATCTACCCCTTCTATTTCGGTAGCCGCGTCGAACGAGCAGTGGCGTCCGCACGGGTTTCGCCCAAAAGAGTTATCCATCTGTGCAAATGCAATTTGCATCAACCTGTCTGCATTGGGTTTGCTATCTGCCCATTCGATCATCGAGAGCACTGCGGCAGGAAATCCGACAATATTGCCCGTTTCATTCCACTGTTGTGGAGAACTTCCGGTGGGGCACCACTGATCATTATCCTCCAGTTTGCGGAAATCCCACATATTGTCAGAGCGCCTAATCACCACATCAGCCCACGCATTTATTTTCTCCTTTAATGCCTTTGGTGCCTGTTCAGGATATTGCTTCAGCATATAGGCAAGGCTGGTCATGGTAATAAATTCGCTCATTCGCTGTCCTTTTGTCGTAATAGGATCATTCCAATCGAGTTTCTGCACCATCCATTCCACCTGATTGTAAGCTGCTTTGAAATAGAGATCGGCATCCTTCATTTTGTCTCTTTTAGCAACTTCATACATCATCAGATTTGGAATCACCGATGCGCCAGGAGGCAATGCCCCTTTGGTGGATCCGATTTTTGTTTTTAACGCCAACATATTGTGTCCCTGACTCTCATTGTAAGCATATTGCTGATCAACGGTGTCTAAATGCCACACCTCGAGTGCAAATTTCTTCACAACATCGTAGTTCTGTTGTGGCATCCATTGCTTGATGTAGGGCCACGCATAGAGGAAATAAGCCAATTGACCCTTGAAATGTTCGTGAGTCAGCTTTTGTGAAACAATCACATCGGCTGCCCAATGTATCAATTTCACTATATCGGGAGCATTTTCACTGAAGGGCTTGAGCACACCCCAAAGTGTGGTATCGGTCGATGCCTGATACTTCACTTGATGAGGCATTCTTTCATACGCCATCGGGTTAGAAAGGTATTGAGGCACTAATGTATGTAGTTCCCAACCAAAATGAGAGTCGTCGCGCCAACTGTAGGTTCCCGAGCATTTTTTTGTGTAGTTTCCTACGTAATGACGGCTATCAATCATAAAATTCATCGCATTTTGGTAGGTCACACGCTCAATCCACCACTGTCCAACACGGAAAGGGAACGATTTGAAGGTGTCGGCCAAAATCACAAATTCTTTGTTGCTCTGGGGTTCGAATGCAGAGAAATCGCCAATGTGTTTCTCCACTTTTCCACTAAAAAGGCTCTTTTGTGTGCCTACCTCTACAATGCGGAAGGGTGTTCCATCGTCGACAAGAGGCGCGGTGAATCGTTTCGGTTTACCCACGTTGAATCCACTCTGATTGATGTATATTTTCGGCACATAAGGTTCGGGATGAGCCTCGTAACCAGTGATTTCAGTACCCAAAGGCGGAATTCCCTGTTTGAAATTAGGCCAAACCGTGATTTCGCGCACCGTAACGTCCTTCTGATTTGTTTTCGTAAAGAGAAAACGGAGCGAATCGGTAACCACCGACACAGTTGCATCGAACGCTATGGACACAGCGTCGAATTTATTCCCTAAAATAACTCCCGAAGGAATCGTTTGCCACTTTCCATCTTTGGCAAACTCTACCCTGAAATCTTCAACTAGTTTGTTTTTGGGCTGGCCAAAATAGATGTGCACGCCACCTATGGTTTGTCTCTGACTGAAAAACACAATTAACGAAGGTTGCTTTTCACCTACACTTGTCCATTGCGATTGATCGGAAACCACGCCATCGACCACTGCCGTTGAATAGCCCGAAGGAGAACTGACCTTTACTTTCTGATTTTTAGCCAAATTGTTTTGCGAAAAAAGGCTTGAGGCAAAAACGAAAAAAGAGCCCAAAAGAAATGCTTTCCTTATCATATATTAAATTTTGAAATTCAACTTTTATCAATTAGAATAAAAACGGACTAATTTGTGCAATCCAAAAAAAACAGTCAACAAATATAAGCACATACAATAGATCAATCATACTACTATCCAAATTAAAACGTCGTAATCGATTACGATGCAGAATATTATGTTTAAATTTACGAATTAAATAAAAGAACTCAGGCTTTTTCAATAATCAACTTCTACATTAGAACACACTATGCTTGAGCTGATTTTCACACACAAAGCAGCTATCATGAAAAACAGATCAATCTTTCTTCTTTTTCTCCTACTTTTTCAGTTACACTCGTTTGCTCAAGGCTATTTACATCGCAGCGGCACGACCATTGTCGATGGCAACAACAAAGAGTTTATTTTGCACGGCATTGGCATCGGTGGCTGGATGTTGCAAGAAGGCTATATGTTTGGCAATAGCGGGAATGCCTATACGCAACACGGATTAAAATCGAAACTTGCAGCATTGATTGGCAACACCGAAGTGGAGAAATTCTATACCAACTGGCGGAACAACTTTGTGCGACAACGCGACATCGATTCGATAGCTGCTTGGGGCTACAACTCAATACGGGTGCCGATGCACTACAATTTGTTCAGTCGATGTTTCGCACCCGATGCGCAAAGCGACGAAGGTTTCCGATTGATAGACAGCTTGGTAAAGTGGTCGACTCCACACCATGTATATCTGATTCTCGATATGCACGCCACTCCCGGCGGGCAAGGCGATGACACCGGCATTGCAGACCGCGACGCTACAAAACCATACTTGTGGACTAGTACAGCCAATCAAGACACCTTGGTTCAAATATGGAAAAACATTGCCACTCGCTATGCCACACAACCCATCATTGGCGGCTACGACCTAATCAACGAAACCAATTACGCACCCATGAAGCCGACCAATCAGCTGCTCCACGATTTGTTTGTACGCATAACAAATGCCATTCGCTCGGTGGATACGAACCACATCATCTTTATCGAAGGCAACGATTGGGCAAATAACTTCGCCGGTCTCACCCCTGCGTGGGATGAGAATATGGCGTACAGTTTTCACAAATATTGGAATGCAACCGACAAAAACTCAATACAATGGATGCTAGATTTGCGCTCTTCGACCAACCGACCGCTTTGGCTGGGCGAAACGGGTGAAAATAGCAATGCGTGGTTTACGGCATGCGTAAAACTAGCAGAAGCCAACAAAATTGGCTATGCCAACTGGCCGTATAAAACCTACGACCGAATACAGTGCCCAGTGACCGTAAAACCTTTCGCCAATTGGCAAAAAGTGCTCAATTACGTCAATAGCGATGCAACGCTGAGTGCTACCGATTGTATCAGCTACCTCAAGCAGTTGACAGATGGGCTTTTGCTCGAAAATTGTCGGGTGAATAGAGATGAAATTGACGCATGGACGCGTCAACCATTCGACGACACCACAAAACCTTATACGAAGAACACCATACCGGGAATTATTTTTGCTGCCAACTACGATTTGGGAACGCAGGGCAATGCCTACAACGACAAGGTTTCTCAGACTTTTAGTCAGTCGGGGGAAGCGTGGAACAGCGGCAACGCATACCGCAACGACGGAGTGGATATCGAAGCGTGTGCGGACATTTCGCCCTACAACTTGGGATACGATGTGGGTTGGACAGACGACAACGAATGGATGCTCTACACCGTCGATATTGCCTCTGACGGAGTGTACGACCTGATCGTTCGCGGAGCTAACGGCACAACAATCGCTGGTTTTATGCATCTCGAAATGGACAATGTTGATGTTTCGGGAAGTGTATCGATTTCACCGACAGGAGGCTGGCAAAATTGGAAAGACTTCAATGTTAATGGCATCGCACTATCGGCTGGTAGGCATAAGATGAAGATTGTATTCGACAAAGCTGGATACAATATCAATGCCGTAAAATGGAGTACTTCCTCGTCAACTGTGTCACTTCGTCTGATGTCGGCAATAGCACTTAACGACACTACCATTAGCATTACTTACAACAAACCCTTTTCGACCGTTGCAACCCCAAACATCTCCGATTTTAGTATTAATTCAACTGTCATTCATTCGATTAAGCGTGTGAATTATGACCCTACCAATCCTAACTCGCTGTTGATATATTCTCAGAACGCGATGTTCTACGATGAATCGCTGACGGTAAGCTACTTGGGTTCAAATCTGCAATCATCTTCCGCCGAAATAGTTCCTCGAGTAACAAACGCTTTTGTGCGGAATAGAATAGCGCCGAGGTATATGATTCCTGGAAAAATAGAGGCTGAAAATTACGCTCTAATGTCGGGAATCCAGACCGAAACCTGTAGCGACACGGGTGGCGGGATCGATGTGGGTTACACCAGCGGTGGAGACTATCTCAAGTTTCCTGTTTTTGTGCAAACAGCTGGGAACTACAATCTGACCATGAGAATTGCAGGATTTGGAGGTAAAGCCAGCCTATATTACGACGACTCCCCCATTAGTGCATTGATAGGTTCGGTCACATTTAGCTCCACTGGAGATTGGCAAAAATGGCAAGATTTTAGCGTGTCGGTCCCTCTAATAGCTGGTTCGCATACGTTGAAAGTTTTCGTTGATGTAGAAGGATTCAACTTCAATTATATGAACTTTGCCCTCAACACATCGGCTTTGCAATATACCCTTGAAGAGGCAAGTTTTAAACTCTACCCGAACCCTGCAAGCAAGGGATTTACCATTTTATATAACTTCAAGAACAATTTGGCAACGTTAAACATTCTAAGTCTTGATGGTCGGATTGTACTTTCGAAAAAGTTATCAGCTTTATCCAATACATATAGCTTAAACGGCTTACAAAGAGGTCTCTATTTGGTGAAAATAAAGGATGGAGACAAAATGATGTGCCAAAAACTACTTGTAAACTAATAAACGATTAATAGTGCTATGAATCCAAAAGTTGATGAATTCTTAAGCAAAGCCATTCTGAGGCAAGAAGAGTTGGAACAGTTGCGGGCGATTGCGCTCGACTGCATGCTAACTGAAGAGCTGAAATGGGGAGCGCCGTGCTACACCTACAATGGGAGCAACATTATTATCATTCAAGGCTTCAAAGCCTATTGCGCGCTGATGTTTTTCAAAGGAGCGTTGTTGCATGATGCAGAGGGATGGCTTATCAAACCGGGAGAAAACACGCAGGCCGGTCGTCAGATTCGATTCAGCGACAAAGCCGATATCGAGCGTAAAAGAGCCACGCTGAAAGCTTACATTTTCGAAGCCATCGAAGTAGAAAAGGCAGGTTTGGATGTAGAGTTTAAGAAAACAACTGAATACTCAGTGCCCGAGGAGTTGCAGCAGAAATTAGACCAAGAGCCACTCTTCAAGACAGCCTTCGAAGGATTGACAGCCGGGCGACAACGGGCATATATCCTCCACTTCGCCGAACCGAAGCAGTCGCAAACCCGCTTGGCACGTATCGAAAAGCATACCCAACGGATACTCAGCGGCAAGGGGCTGACCGATTGTACTTGCGGATTGACCAAGCGCCGCCCATCGTGTGACGGCTCGCATAAGTATATTTAAATGGTAAATTTTGAAAGACTATTTTTAACCAATTGTTCATTCATTTATTACAGAAATTGTTCTATTTTTGCAAAATAAAAGTACGATTATATGAATACAAAAAGCGAAATTATTACAAAGATAAAAGAGATAAAACCTCTTTTGTTGGCGGATTACTCAGTTAAATCAATTGGGCTTTTTGGTTCGTATGTGCATGAGACAAATACCGAACAAAGCGATATTGACATATTGGTTGAATTTGAGAAACCAATCGGTTGGAGGTTCTTCACGCTAGAGCTCTATCTTGAACGAATTTTTGGTTGTAAAGTTGATTTGGTGACAAAAAGTGGCCTAAAGGATCAAATCAAGAATCAGATTCTAGCTGAATTGGAATACGTATAATGAAAAAGGAACAAAGAACATATAAAATGTATTTGGATGATATTCTATTATCTATCAACCGAATAGAAGAATATACTAATGGACTTTCATACTCCGGATTCAAAAAGGATTACAAAACAGTAGATGCTGTGATTCGAAATTTTGAAATTATAGGAGAAGCCGCAAAAAATATTCCAACAGAAATCAAAGAGGCAAACAGTAAAGTCCCTTGGAATGAAATGTATTTGTTGAGAAATAAGGTTTCACACGAATATTTTGGGATAGATTACGAAATTATTTGGGATATTGCCGTTAATTATTTACCCGAGAACAAACAGCAGATTGAAGAAATTTTGCTAAATATCAAATAGATTGACTTCAGATACAAAAATGCCGATAAGCAGGATTTCGATTCCACTTATCGGCATTTTTTTATTCTCTTTGCGTGTCACCAACTGCCGCCAGCACCACCGCCTCCGAAGCTTCCGCCTCCGAAGCCGCCAAAACCTCCGCCGCCTCCGCTAGAGCTTCCGCCACCACCAGAGAAACCACCCCACGAACCGCTGTGGCTTCTGCCTGACAACATACTACCCAACAGAATCATTGAGAGCAAATCGCCGGATGAACTGCTACCGCTACCACCGCCACCGCGGAAGTTGCCGTTGTTTTTATTTTTGTTGGTAATAATGATGAAGATGATAAAAAAGAAGATGACCAAAATAATACCGCCATATCCACTACCAGACTTCTTTTTACCCATTGGATACTTGTATTCTCCTTTGGCTATAGGGATAATCACACTCAAAGCTTTTGCGACTCCACCAAAATAGTCATTCTGGCGAAAATAGGGTATCATTTCGTTTTCGATGATTCGTTTGCATACCGCATCGGGCAATGCACCTTCGAGTCCATACCCTGTAGCTATGAAAGCCTCTCCGCGTGTATCGTTCTTGGGTTTGATTAATATCACCAATCCATTGTTGAACTTAGCACCACCGACTCCCCAGTTTTTCCCAACTTGATAGGCAAAATCGGCTTTATCGAGACCACCCAAATCGTTGACTGTGACAATCACCACCTGATTGGAAGTGCTGTCGCTAAACTCAACCAATACAGACTCAAGCTGCTGCTGTTGCTCAGGCGAAAAAATGCCAGCAAGGTCATTCACCAATCGAGGCGGCTCAGGTTTTGCAGGAACTTGCGCCGCAACGGTAAAAGCGAGCAAAAGCATTGTGCTTAACCACAGAACTCTATTTGTTATGTTTTTCATCATATTCTGTGTTATTTACCGAATGAAATTTCGTCAGCCAGTTCGTTCACATCGTCCGTTTGATGAGGGAAAAACTTTTTGAGATGTACCCCTGCAAGCAATACCGCACCGGTAATTCCCTCGGTCAATCGACCTTCAGCAAAATGAAGTTTCATCATTTCTTTCGTTGTATCCCAAAAATCGGATGGTACCACAGCGTTGATGCCGCTATCACCAATAATAGCAAACTTCTTAGATTCAACGGCAAGGTAAACCAGCACACCGTTGCGCTGTTCGGTTTTGTCCATTTTCAAATAATTGAAAAGCCATGCTGTATGATCAAGAACATCTTCATTGCATTTGCTTTCGATGTGTACCCGAATCTCGCCCGATGTATTCATTTCGGCTTCTTTGATCGCTTCAATGATTTGCGATTGCTGCTCTTTGGTGAAATAATTTGATGCGGTCATTTTTTTAAGTCGTAAGTTGTAAGTCATAGAGTAGTTTACTTTTCTACTCGTTTATTAGCTACTAGCTTATTTGCCAAAATCGACCACAGGAGCTTTGTCCGCACCTACTTGAGCGGCAAAATAGCCTTTCTTTTCAAATCCGAACAGACGAGCCGTAAGCATACCAGGAAAATATCGAACGCTATTGTTATATTTGTTTACAACTTCATTAAATGTTTTGCGCTCGGCAGTAATACGATTTTCGGTACCTTCTAATTGAGCTTGTAATTCTTTAAAGCTATCTGTAGCTTTAAGTTCAGGATATTTTTCGACCACAACCATCAAACGGCTCAAAGCTGATGACAAACCATCTTGTGCTTTTTGATAAGCTGCTACGTTGCTTTCCGAGAGTTTCGACGGGTCTATTTTTACCGATGTAGCATTGGCGCGCGCTTGGATAACGTCAGTCAGTGTGCTTTTCTCGAAATTGGCTGCACCTTGCACTGTTTTCACTAAATTAGGAATCAAATCGGCACGACGCTGATAAACGTTTTCTACTTGAGCCCAAGCATTCTGCACACCTTCATCGCTACTAACCAATCCATTGTAAGAGCCAGAAATCGACAATGCCATAATCACAAAAACAACTGCCACAACAATCAGGGCAATCCATCCATTCGAAAGTTTCATAATCTATTTTATTAAATTGTTTTCTACTAAATAATGCACAAATATAACCATTAATCAACATCATTATCATTCCCTTGTAAATGACCGAGCAGATTTAATATTTTTTTGGTAGAGATTGTAAATTATCAAACATAATTATTAAGAATTGTAATATATATTACATAAATGAATAAACATAATGGCCTGATTTACTTATATTTATAATTATATATGACGATTACATTTATTTTTTGTAACATTTTTGTAACATCGTATTATAAATAATTTATAACTTGCATCGCTTTTTGAAAACCTAAAAACCAAACCAAATATGTTACGAGGACTATTGCCTAAAGAAGAGGCCTTTTTTGATTATTTCGATCAATTAATGGTAATAAACAAAACCATCAGTGAAACTTTCGCCAACATGATCGAAGGAAAACTAGATCAGCAAGAGGCTTCTGCTTCTATCAAGAAGCTGGAACGCGATGCCGATCGAATTTCTCGTGTGTGCTTAAACTTACTTCACCGTACCTTTATCACTCCACTCGAAAGAGACGACATCTTCAACTTGGTAAAATGCCTCGATGGGTTTGCCGACAAAGTTAATTCTACAGCATTTCGCTTAGCTAATTTCGGAGTGACTGAGCTTCGACCAGAATCGTATGAATTCGCCAAAATCATCGTAAATGCTGTGCAAGCACTCGAAGTAGCGATTCATGGTTTGAAAAACATCAAGAAAAACGAACAAATTATACGCGAAAAGTGCATCTACATTCATGATCTTGAAAATGAATCAGACGAAATCAATCGTTTAGCTGTTTCAAAATTGTTCGAGCAAGATGATGTGATGCTACTCATTAAATGGAAATCAATCTACGAACGCATGGAAAGTGCGGTCGATAGACTTGAACGCGCTGCCAATATTATCGAAACCATCATCATCGATCACGCGTAGGGCTCCCTCCGAGAGTATATTTTTTATTTTTAATTAAAACTAAAAAACACGACTACTTATGGAGTCTGGCGTATTAATTATTGTTATTATCACCGTTTTGGTGGCATTAGCATTTGATGTCATCAACGGTTTTCACGATGCGGCCAATTCAATCGCTACGATTGTTTCCACACGTGTTCTTTCTCCGAAATTTGCCGTTCTTTGGGCTGCATTTTTCAACTTTATTGCCATGTTTATCTTTGCACCAAAGGTTGCAAACACAATATCTAAAATTATCCACATCGAAGGTACTGACCATGCTTTTATCTACGTGGTTTTAGCCGGGATTTTGGGCGCCATTTTTTGGGATTTGCTCACGTGGTGGTTTGGTCTCCCAGCCAGCTCGTCGCATGCACTACTCGGCGGTCTTGTTGGTGCTGGATTGGCATACAAAGGAACATCTGTTATCAATTGGACAAAAGTAACCGAAACTGCTGCATTTATCCCCATTGCTCCTATTATTGGACTTTTACTGGGTTACTTTGTGATGTTAGGCGTTATTTGGTTGGTTCACAAATGGACACCACAAAAAGTAGACAAATCTTTCAGACTTGGACAGCTTGCCTCAGCAGCACTATACTCTATCAGCCATGGGGCAAATGATGCTCAAAAAACGATGGGTATTATTGTTGCAATATTGGTTGCAGCAAATATGATGGGGCCCGATGTTCAACTTTCGTTATCTGACCCACAAACAGTATGGATCATCCTCTCATGTCAAACAGCAATGGCTGTGGGAACCATGATGGGTGGATGGAAAATTGTGAAAACAATGGGTATGAAACTCACCAAACTGAAACCGGTTCACGGCTTTTGTGCTGAATTGGCGGGTTCTTGTTCAATCCTTTTTGCAACCTCTTTAGGTATTCCAATTTCAACGACACACGCTATTGCAGGTTCTATTATTGGTGTTGGTTCGGTGCAAAGCCTAGCTGGAATCAAATGGGATACAGCATCAAGAATTGTGTTGGCATGGATACTTACCATTCCGGCAGCAGCAATTGTTAGTGCGCTCCTTTTCTGGTTGATTCAAGCTATCCATTCAGGATTTTGATAATCGATTATTCCCAACAAAAAACTCCCGCAACCGGTTCGAAACCAATTGCGGGAGTTTTTTATTTCAGGATAAATGTGATTAAATTTTCGATTGGATGGAAGCGGCAATTTCTGCCATCTCGTCTGCGGTGAGTTTTAATTTGGGATTTGCAAAGTTCAAATCTTTCTCCGACAGCATCGGGATCAGATGAATGTGAGCATGAGGCACTTCGAGCCCAATCACTGCCACACCGACTCTCAAACATGGAATGGCAGTATCAATTGCTTTGGCTACTTTTTTGGCAAAAATCATCATTTCTCCGATTGTCACATCGTCGATATCAAAAATATAGTCCGTCTCTTGACGAGGAATAACCAATGTGTGACCTTTCGTTAGTGGGCTAATATCCAAAATTGCGTAAAATTTATCGCTTTCGGCTACTTTGTAGGAGGGGATTTCGCCTGCTGCAATTCTACTGAATATTGTTGCCATAATCGGATTAGGAGAGATGACTAAATTGAAATTTCAACCACTTCGAACGACATCAAACCTGATGGCACAGTGATTTCGACCACATCGCCAACTTTCTTGCCGAGTAGTCCTTTTGCAATAGGGGTATTCACTGCAAGCTTTCCTTCTTTTAGGTTAGCTTCAGTCTCCGAAACCAACATATACTGCATTTCGGCATTGCTTTTCAGATTGCGGATTTTTACTTTATTCAAAATCTGAACAGTTTCAGTATTGAGCAAAGTTTCATCGAGCAAGCGTGCATTTGCAACAATGTCTTTCAAATGTCCGATTTTCATTTCGAGCAATCCTTGTGCTTCTTTTGCTGCATCGTATTCAGCATTTTCAGATAAATCACCTTTGTCGCGAGCTTCCGCTATTTGATGCGAAATCTCTGGTCGTTTGACAGTTTCGAGATACCTCAAATCTTCGAGTAGCTTTTTGTAGCCCTCTTGTGTCATGTAGTTTACTGACATTTTTCCTCCTAATTAATTGTGATGTTGATATTTATAAAAAAGAAAAGAATTCCGACCCTACGATCGGAACTCCCCATTGTTTTTCGTAAATAACTATTGCAAAGATAAAGTATATTTTAATCGATACAAATATTTTGGCAAGAATTTTAAAGCTGCTTCTCAATTTCAGCTTCCAGATTTTTGATATTATTTACCCGACTCACCACTTCTCCAGTTCTATTGATAATAAAAATAGTCGGCAATTCGGAGACATTGTAGGTGTTCACCACGTTTGAGCGACTTCCAGTAATATCGCGAACACATTTCCAAGGTAAATGCGATGCCGATACTTTCCAGAAGTTCTCATCGTCGTCGAGCGAAACTTGATAAATTTCGAGGCCTTTAGCTCGCTTGGCGCTATAGATTTCACCGAGCAACATATTCAACGCCGGAGAGAATTTACTTTGGTAGGCGGTGAAATTCAAAACAACGACTTTACCTTTCAACGAGGTTAATCGAACGACATTTCCGTTTACATCAGGGAGAGCAATCTCCATGCTTCCGATAGAATTTACTTTATCGGCAGGAACAACCAATTCATCGGGTTGCTTCATGGCTTTCATCGCCTGCAAAGTGTAGTCTCGAAGGTGTTTCGACCGTGGATGCTCGTGATGAAAAACATCGTAAGCGGTAGCCACTGCACCAAATGCTTTAATATCTGTTTTAGACGATGGATCAAAGATATAAAAGGTGTAAATACGTTGCAAAAGTGCAAAATAGGCAGCTGCCGATTTCGGATTGGTGTAGATGATTTTCAACGCCTCTTGTTTATAATCTGCAAGTTTAATCTTAGCCGATTTCTGAACCAGAGAATCGGCCAAAAGACCTTTATCACGCAATACTAGCAACGAATCGATAGCCGTTTTCACACGAGAAGAGGCAGCGCTGAGACGTTTAATATCAGAGCAATCCTTCGAACCAGACACCGTATAATCCGTTGCAAAATTCTTTAGATTCGATTTTATCTCTATGAATTCTGTGCTATCAACCGAGAGGCTAATCACTTGATTTTTAAGACGAAGTTGGTAAAATTCAGGGGAGAACTCAGGTCTTGCAGCATTAAATTCAAACTCACCATCCGACGAAAGCTTCACAGAATCTATCAATCGAGTGGCATCGAGGCCAACGCTTTCGAGATAAACCACTTCGTTTTTACCATTCTCAACTGTACCTGAAAGTTTAAATTTCGTATTGTTTTTACAAGAGAAGAAGAACAAAGCGACTGCTCCAAATAGGAAAATTTTCTTCATGTTATATATGACGTTTAATTCATTTAGGTGATATGCTTCAACGATTCAATCGGGATGCAAACATAGTGAAATATTCAGAAACAGCAATATACGTTCGAAACTGATTCTCTAAAATTGCTCAATAACCCAAATAATTGAGTTAAATAGTAGAATTTTAGGCATCTAACTTAACGTTAGCTGCAAACTTTGTCTTATCTTTGCGTGATTTTAGACGAAAAAAAATAAAAAAACTTAGAGATTTAAAGTTTATGGTAAATCCAATTATTAAGACGATCGATTTAGGTGATGGAAGACAAATCACCATCGAAACCGGCAAGTTGGCGAAACAAGCTGACGGTTCGGTAATGGTACGTATGGGAAACACAATGTTGTTGGCAACAGTTTGCTCGGCACAAGATGCTAATCCCGGTACAGATTTTATGCCCCTGCAAGTAGAATACAAAGAGAGATATGCTGCAAACGGCAGATTTCCAGGTGGTTTCACCCGCAGAGAAGGCAGAGCTTCGGACGCTGAAATTTTAGTTTGTCGATTGGTGGACCGCGCTTTGCGTCCATTGTTTCCTGACGATTTCCATGCTGAGACGTTTGTAAATATTCTATTGGTTTCTGCTGATGGCGAAGATATGCCGGATGCTTTAGCTGGATTGGCAGCTTCTGCTGCGTTGGCTGTGTCTGACATTCCTTTCAACGGACCGATTTCTGAAGTACGTGTTGCACGTATTAATGGCTCGTTCATTGTCAATCCTACTTTCGCTCAATTGAAAGAGGCCGATATGGACATTATGGTGGCTGCAACTATCGAAAACATCATGATGGTAGAAGGCGAGATGAAAGAAGTTTCGGAAGCTGAACTGCTCGAAGCGATGAAAATTGCTCACGAAGCCATCAAAATTCAATGTCAGGCTCAGATTGAACTAACTGCAATGGTTGGCAAAACAGAGAAACGCGTTTATTGCCACGAAGTGAATGACGAAGATCTTCGCAAAGATGTTTGGGCTAAAACATATGACAAAGCATTTGTAGCTGCTACAGCTTGCAACCCAAACAAACACGAACGTGCTGCAGCTTTCAAAGCTGTGATCGCTGAATACAAAGAGAGCCTCACCGAAGAGCAATTAGCTGCCGGTGGTGCTTTGATTGGCAAATATTACCACGATGTAGAGAAAGAAGCGATGCGTCGCAGCATTCTCGACGAAGGCAAACGCCTCGATGGTCGTTCAACTACCGAAATTCGCCCTATTTGGAGCGAAATCGACTACCTTCCAGGACCTCACGGTTCGGCAGTGTTCACCCGCGGGGAAACTCAGTCGTTGACCACTGTAACGTTGGGTACTAAAAATGACGAAAAACTGATTGACGAAGTGTTGGAAAAAGGTCGCGAACGCTTCCTACTTCACTACAACTTCCCACCATTTTCTACTGGTGAAGCCCGTGCACAGCGTGGAACTGGCCGTCGCGAGATTGGTCACGGTAACCTCGCTCACCGTGCTTTGAAAGGTATGATTCCTTCTGATTATCCATATACTGTTCGTATCGTATCTGATATTTTGGAGTCAAACGGTTCGTCTTCGATGGCGACAGTTTGTGCCGGAACATTGGCATTGATGGATGCAGGGGTGAAAATCGCTAAACCGGTTTCGGGTATCGCAATGGGTTTGATTTCTGAAAACAAAGGAAAGAATTTCGCAGTATTGTCTGATATTTTAGGTGACGAAGATCACTTGGGAGATATGGACTTCAAAGTAACAGGAACCAAAGACGGTATCACTGCTACCCAGATGGACATCAAAGTAGATGGTTTGTCGTATGAAATCCTCGAGAAAGCGTTGTTGCAAGCTCGCGAAGGCCGTATGCACATCTTAGGCAAAATCACTGAAACGATTGCTGAACCACGTGCAGACCTCAAACCTCACGCTCCACGCATCGAAGTGATCATTATCCCTAAAGATTTCATTGGTGCCATCATTGGCCCTGGTGGAAAAATCATTCAAGACATTCAAGAAAAATCGGGAGCAACTATCTCAATCGAAGAGATTGACGGAGCTGGTAAGGTTTCTATATCAGGAACAAACCTTCAAGCGATTGAAGCTGCTATGAGCCGTGTGAAAGCGATTGTAGCGATTCCTGAACCAGGCGAAACCTACAAAGGTAAAGTGAAATCAATCATGCCATTTGGTGCATTCGTTGAGTTCATGCCGGGCAAAGACGGATTGCTTCACATCTCTGAAATAGACTGGAAACGCCTCGAAACCGTTGAAGAGTCAGGTTTGAAAGAGGGTGACGAACTCGAAGTAAAACTGCTCGAAATCGACAAAAAGACTGGCAAATTCAAACTTTCGCGTAAAGCGTTGTTGCCACGTCCTGAAGCTAAAAAAGAGTAAATTACTCCTATAAATAACGAAGGCCGCTCCGAATTTCAGGGCGGTCTTTTTTTGAAGTGTGATAACTGTTAATTACTAACCACAGAATCAATCACAAACTAAAAGGACTAAGTTCAGAATATTCCGAACTTAGTCCTTTTAAATTGAAAAAAATCAATCCAAACTGCTCTTGGATTTGATTTAATTTCTATAGCTCAAAATCAAACAATTATTTGTGTCCGCGGTGCCCACCACCGTGATGACCGCCTTTGCCACCGTGACCTAATAAATTATTCAAACTATCTTTCAATCCAGCAGGAATGCTATCTAATGCATTTCCACCGTGATGGTGACGACCTCCACCTACTTTAATTGAATCGGTTGGACGTACGTGCAACGAATCTTTCATTCCATGATGTTTACCAAGATTTAATGAGTCGCAAGCTCCGTGGTGACGATGATGTTTCCCGCCAACTACTGTTGAGTCTAATGCTGCCGAATCCAACACTGCGCTACGTAAAGCAGCATTATCCTTCGAAGAGAAATCTGCATCTTTGTTACAAGAAGTGATTGTGAAAGAAGCGATTACAAACAGAGCAATTGCTGGAATTAATAATTTGTTCGTTTTCATATTACTCAGGTTAAATTAGATTTTTTACTGTTTGATAATATACCGTAGGCCAACTATATTACCCTACTTTTTTAAAAAGAAATTTCGCAAAAAACCATAGGAGTAAATGAAATTGCCTGCGAATAGACTGCAAACATATCGCTATTGTTAGTTGATGCGCTTACTAAATTACTGAAAATAAGGTTTTTATTATCCAAAAGATTCAACACAGTCACTCCTGCCTGCATTTTGAATTTACGTGGAGAGAAACGATAAGTTAACGATGCATCGAGTCGATGATAGGGTTCGCGGTCTGAAGTAGAGACAACAGTCAATCCTTTAAAATTGGGATAACCCGAACCATAAACATAATTGGTTGAAAAACTAAGTGGCGAAAAGTCAAGTAGAACTGCTCCTTTCAACTCGTGTCTTTGATCTTGTGGAGCGTATTGATTGCCAATCTGATTTGTAAAATGCTCTTTCGCCTCACCATACGAATAAGAAACCCAAGCATAATGCTTTTTATATTGTTGTCGGATCATAAAATCAACACCAAAAGCATTACTGTTGCCAAAAACAATAGAATCTCGATTGAACTGTGCGGCGCCAATTGTCCTTATCCATCTCGACAAACCAGTTGTGTTTTTCAAATACCCCTCAGTGGAAGCAGAAAAACCGCGGTTTTGATAATAAATCCCTAAAACGCGATGCACTGAATTTACCACAGGAACTTTTATACCATCTGCCACTGTCCAGATTTGCTCTGACTTATCAGGTGGAAGAGGCTCTACATGCTCGTTACTTTCGCGTGGATTTCTTGGACGGGCAGCATATTGCTCGAGGTAAAGAACTTTCGAATTAAACTGATGGTACAACCCCCAAGATGCGGCAATACGAAATGCATCAATAGGTTGCCATTCGGCAGAAAAACGAGGTTGCCAAAAAGCCTTGTTGCTGAATTTCGTCAAATTCATACGCATTCCTGGGCTAATGGTTAACTTGGGTAATATGGTTATTCTATCTGAAATGTATGCATTCAACAAAGTTGCATTATTCGATATGGGGAAAAACTGCATATTTTCTGATATTCCATTCGAAGCCTTTTCAAAACCCGCAAAATAATTAACTAATCCAGCTCCTACTATCATTGAGTGCTTCGAATTAGAAATAATCTGATTCTCAAATAAAAGCTTAAACTCCCTCATTTGATTGTTGTCATTCACAACACGGTTCAAAGACTGTAGATTTCCAGAACTACTTACATCATCGGATGTGGTGTTGAGCCTCGACAAAGTTGCACGAAGAGAAGAACGGTTGCCATTTTGCCATTGTTTACTTAACTCTGCACTTGTCCCAAATTGAGTATGTTGTTGTGTTGCTACAGTCGTTACTGGATTAAGAAGCGATTCATTATCCACAGAGTAAGAAAAACGATCCTTTCCGCCATAAGCACTGAATAAAAAGCTATTTCCACTATCTGTTTTGCCCGAAAACTTAAGATTCGAATCCAAAAATCTATAGTTAGGAGAAATTGAGAATGCGTCGATGGGTGAATTATCATCGTTTCCATTTCTAGGTATTAGTTGGGTCTTCGACTGATCTTCGTATAAATTGTAGAATGTCTGACGGTAAGCAAAAACCAAGGCCGATTTGCGAGCAACTGGCACTGAGGCAAACGTATTTAAAGTTAGGTTACTTAAATTAGCTTTTACTTCGGCTTTATTTAAGTTTCCATCCACTCCTGTCACATTGACAATTCCACCTACCCGATCGTCGTAACGAGCACCAAATCCTCCTTTCGATACCTTTACATCTTTCACCATATACGGATTCACAACACTAATGTTGTCGTTGAAATTCTTCAATCCAAACAGGGTAAATCCATCGTAAGTCACTTCACTTTGGCCTTCATAACCACCCCAAATCACCAAATCGCGCGTCTGCTCACCTGCCGAATAGACTCCAGGCAAAAGACGCAACAGACTAAACACAGATCCACCTTCGTTTCCTGGCAAATTCTTCGCCACCAAATTATTGGCACGAATACTCCCCGGCAAATCAGAAATATTCATTGACTTTTCGAGTGAAGAGTTCACCACCACTTCGTGAATTTCGAAGTTTTCGGTTTTCATCATAAATTTGTGCGTGACACCAGCCGAAACCAAGGTATCTTTCACATAATATCCTAAATGACGAAATGTAAGTTTGAAAATAGAATCCGTTTTAGAGTTGAAGAAAAATCGGCCCTTTTCATCACAAAGAATAGTGCTTTTATTCACTACAATAAACGTATAAGGAAGAGCTTCCTGTGTTTGTAGATCGAACACTGTGCCTGACAATTGATACTCTCTTTTCGTGGTCGAAATTGGAACGACTTGTGGTACTTGAGGTTGGTGATAAATCACAAAAACCCCTTGATTTAACAAGTAAGTATACGCAATAGGACGAAGTAGATAATCGAGTGCTTTTTGGGGTGAATCAAAATTCTGATGAACCGAAATTGGGAATTGAGCAAGTTCTTTATCATCGAACGAAAACCGAATACCATAATTATCGCGCATCTCAATCAAAATCTGATTAAGCGGCTTTGCATTCGCCGATAATTTAACTACCTGTGCAGAGAGAGAAAGCGAAAACAAAAGAGAAATAAGAAGTGTTGGGATTCGCGCCAAGCTTTATTTCGAAATTTGGTATTGATTCTGATTAATTGCTGTAAAATTAATCCCAAATGGCAAACAAACCAAATTTAAAACCTTATCAATTGGCATTTTTCGTGAGAAATTTCCGGTATAGCGCTCTTCGAATGTCGTTTGGCAATCAATCTGCACCCCATATTGGCGTGAAATCTCAGCAAAAACCTTCGATAATTCGACTGAAGTGAAGCAAAATTCGCTACGGCTCCAAGCCACAGACTGCTCTGCTGCTACAGCTTGTTGGTTGATGTGGCCTGAAGCTACAACCGCTTTTTGATGTGGAGTCAGCACTACAACTTCCTTGCTCGTAGTAGGTTCTACTTTCACTTTGCCTGTCAGGCAAGTCGCTTCATAACCATCTTTACGTGCGTAGATATTAAAAGTGGTGCCCAATACAGAAGTAGTTGCAGCATGCGATTTCACTGCAAATCTTTTGCCTTTTTTCACTTTGAAAAACGCTTCGCCATCGAGGTTCACTTCGCGTTGAATATACCACCAAAGTGGTTTGTAAGAGACCGAAGTTTCGGCATTCATCAATACTGTAGATCCATCGGGCAACTCCACTTGCAAGTGCGATGCAATAGGCGAAACAGCTGTTTTTTTGTAAACAAACGAGAAAGCAAGCATCAACACAATCGCAGCCACAGCAGCCACACTGCTATAGGCAAACGACATGGAGAATCTGCGTGTTTTCGGAGCAACATCAGGCATTGGCAGAGAGGCGAATGCGCTCTCCCAAATCTCCTCTTTGCTTTTTGCCCAAGGTATATCGAATCTCACCGATTCGAATTTTTGTGGGTTGTATTTATCAGTTTGTCTCATAATTGGATAATTTTTCTCTCAGAAAAGAGAGTGCGTTGGTCATTCTTTTTTCAACGGCTTTAACACTTATTTCTAACCTTTCGGCTATTTCCGAATACTTCAGTTCCTCTACGCGACTCATCAAAAAAGCCACTCGATGTCCTTCTGGCATCTCTATTAGCGCTTTGTTATATTTGTCGTTCAGTTCTTCGTACTCCAACTCTTGATGCGCTGTGGCCTCCGACTCTTCCACTACAAGCGATTGCGTGTAATTCATCTCCACCATTTTGCGGCGGTAGTGGCTGATAAATATATCGTTGGCTATTTTATAGAGCAAAGCCTTTTCTTTATTCGTATCGGGCATCAATTGCTTTTCCCAAATACGCAGAAACACCTCTTGCGCCACATCGCTCGCCAGTTCGGTATCGCCACATCGGTAGTAGAGATAGCTCCGAACGGAATCGAAATACTTATCAAACAATATTTTGAACTCTTGCTGCAACAATGATCGATCGTTTTTGTAATTGATAATGAGGGATTCTAAGAATTAGATTTTTCAAGGCCTGCGAATGAGATAAAAGCGGAGTTTACTAATGTAAATGAGCATTTTATCGATTAAGCATAACGCAGAAAAAGCATTTTTTAGAAGTCCCGTAATGATTGAATTACACTCCTATACCGAAAAGAGAGGTCATCCCCCTACTTTCGAATTGAAAATTATTATTTCATCTGTTTATCATTATGACTTTAATGGTCAGATGGGAACTCGCACACAAAAATTTCCTTGTGTTTCAATATTTATTTGTCGTGCTCGTTTCATTCTACTTCCGACACAAACAACGCGCTTAGCGGGTAATCCGCTTAGCGCATGCATTCAAAAGTCAGTATGCATTTATTTGAGCCGATAGCCGGACTTGAACCGGCGACCTACGCGTTACGAATGCGTTGCTCTACCGACTGAGCTATATCGGCAACTAACAAATGTCGGATAGCAAATATAGCGGAAAATTAGAATTTATATTCAATTTTTGAAAATTTCCTATGACAAACTTATTCCCTCAACAGCAACGAGCTATCGCCGTAGCTAAGGAAGCGAAAATCGTGAGACAAAGCATAGTCGTAGATGGATTGCCAATCGCCACCTACAAAGGCAGAGACAAGCAGCAGCAATGTGCTCGACGGTTGGTGAAAATTGGTCACGATGCCCCGAACGATTCTGAATTGATAGCCTGGCGCAATCATGATTTGGGTAGAAGTAGTGAGGTTTTGTAACGCATTGAGATTCAAATAACTTAGAATCTCTGTGAGGGATTCCTCAACGGTCAAGGTATATTCCCGATTGTAAGGCATCCATTGCGTCACACGCAAATCATCGGGGGTGGCGCTTGGGTGACGGTGGATAATGTTTCCGACGTAATATAGGCTTTCGAGCGTTCGCACAGAAGTGGTGCCAACGGCTATCACCGTTTTGCCTGCCAACAGTCGTTCAATCAACTCCCGCCCAACAGATATAAACTCGGTGTGCATCTCGTGTTCGCCAATTTGCGCAGATTTCACTGGTTTGAAAGTGCCAGCACCCACGTGAAGGGTCAACTCTCGGCACTCCACCTGTCGGCGTTCGAGCTCATCGAACACACGCTCCGTGAAATGCAAACCAGCTGTTGGTGCGGCCACCGATCCGTCCATTTTAGAATAAAGTGTTTGATAGCTCAGTTTGTCGGCCTCCTCGGTATCGCGATTCAAGTAAGGCGGTATGGGCAATTCGCCCACATGCTCGAGAATCTGCGCAAAAGTCAAAGAATCGTTATCCCAACTGAATTTTACGACCTGTGATTGCCCTTCTGATGTTAGTCGCTCAGCAGAAAAATTGAGTGATAAAGCATCCAGCCTCAACGTTAGCTTTCCCTCTTTCCATTTCTTGGAATTGCCCACCATACAGACCCACGAGCAACCTGTGGTCGATTGAAACGACTGAACATATTCGGCAGGAACGTCGGGTTCCAAGCAAAAAACTTCGATTTTCGCACCGCTCTCTGTATAAAAATGCAATCGGGCTTGAATAACACGCGTATTGTTGAAAACCATCAAGGAGTTTTCTGGCAATAACGACGGAAGTTCGGCAAATTGGTATTCCGAAATTTGTCTATTTTTGTAAAATAGCAGTTTTGAACTATCGCGATTGAAAAGTGGAAATTTAGCGATACGCTCGTCAGGTAGTTCGTATTGGTATTCTGAAATCGAAATGGAACGTATTTTTTGCATCATCAATTTACAAAAGTCTAACCAAAGGGCTCTGAGAGTCAAAAAGTATTCTCAAAGTAATATTTACTCGTACATTCGCTTACTTATCACTTTTAGAAAGGCAGTGTTTCTGAATCAGCATCATCAACAACGAATAGTTGATAGGTTTGGGGATGTAGTCGTTACAACCGAGATCAATCGCCTTCTCTTTCTCGCCAGTCATTCCGTAAGCAGTTTGAGCAATTATGACAACAGTATCGCTGATTTCACGAATCCTTTTTGTAGCTTCATAACCATCAATCCCTGGCATCTTTATATCCATTAAAATAAGATCGATGTCTCTGTTTTTTGAATACATTTCTACAGCCTCATTGCCATTTAGTGCATGAAGAATTTCATGTCCAAGCTTCTTTAGCTTTAAGGTTAACATCAAATCTGATGCCTCATCGTCTTCTGCAATTAAAATTTTCAACTTCGTCATTGTTGCTTGTGGTCTGTTTTTTTTGTAAGTAGTTTAAACGTTTCTGAGGTCTAAGTGTTATTCAACCTAATTCATAAATCGTTCAACTTGGGTTCTATTGATTCTAAAAAGAAGTCATACGTATCAATCTACAAGTTGAGTTTGTTTTGGCAATAATTTAGGTACAAGATATTGCAAAGATATTCAATTTGTTTATTTGCGTTAATATTTCGACAAAAAAATTGGAAATCATGCTTTTTTATTCTACAAATGAAGGTTGGATGCTATTGACATTAGAGATAATCAAGTAGAATCTGAGTCAAACGAGAGACTGCATAATCCTCAATATTAGACCGACTTACCTTCACACAATTTGCAAGAAATTCATTTTCAGAAGACACTTCAACCATATAACAAGTGGTCATAATTCTTCTATGCGACAAAATATGCACAAAATTGTCAACAACTAAATCGATGTCAGCTTTTTCAATTCCTGAAAAGATTGAATTAAACTCATCCGTTTCTATCAAATTATCCAAATCCATAAATTCTTCTGTCTCAATCAAAGGCAACTCATACAAGTTACGCCAAATATCGTTAGCTTCACGTTTCTGAAGATAAATTGAATCGTTAAATCGAATTATGAAATAGTTGAAATAGCGATTTTTGACTACCGTTTTACCTATTTTCACAGGCAAATCCGACACAACATCCGTTGCAAATGCGACACATTTATCGTTCAGCACACAATTTGTGCAGTCGGGATTACGAGGAACACACTGCATCGCCCCAAACTCCATCATGGCTTGATTGTGATCGCCCGGATTTGTATTCGATAACAACTCTTGAGCCAATTCCGCAAATATTTTTTTTCCTTTGCCTGAATCAATAGGCTCTGACACCCCAAAGAGTCGAGAAAGAACACGATAGACATTACCATCTACTACAGCATAAGGCAAGCCATACGCAAAGGAACAAATTGCTGCTGCTGTATAATCACCAACACCTTTCAAACACTTAACCTCTTCATACGTTTTTGGGAATACTCCACCAAAATCAGACATAATCATTTTGGCAGCCGAATAAATATTTCGTGCCCGGCTATAATAACCCAATCCTTGCCAATATCTCAACACTTCCGACTCTGCTTCGTTAGCCAAGGAGTCAACTGTAGGGAATCGATCCACAAAACGCAAATAATACCCCATCCCCTGATCAACTCGCGTTTGTTGGAGGATTATTTCGGAAATCCAGATCAGATATGGGTCTTTGGTATTTCGCCAAGGTAGCTCCCGTTTGTGGACGTTATACCAATCAAACAATCGTCTTTGTATATTTTTTGAGTTCATTTTTTAGAATATTTCCGACAAAAGTAGTCACAAAGAGAGTAATTCATCGTTTTTTTAAAAAAAATAGAGTTGGCATTTTTCTGTTCAAATAAAATGCTATATATTTGCAGTCCAATTTTTTATTACAAAGCTGATTCACAAATTAATTCATTTTATATATGACAAAAGCTGATATCGTTAACGACATTTCCCAAACCACGGGAATCGAAAAAGCAGCTGTTTTGACAACAGTTGAAGCATTTATGGAAGTAGTAAAAGACTCTTTAGCAAAAGGAGACAACGTATATTTGAGAGGTTTTGGTAGCTTCATTATCAAAAAAAGAGCGCAAAAAACAGCTCGTAACATTTCAAAAAACACAACAATCGTTATTCCTGAACACAACATCCCTTCGTTTAAACCAGCGAAGACTTTCATGGATACCGTAAAAGGAGAATAATAGAACTTACTGAATATTAACAATTTAAAGAAATTAAAATTATGCCAAGCGGTAAAAAAAGAAAAAGACATAAAATGTCTACGCACAAGCGCAAAAAAAGACTGAGAAAAAATAGACACAAGAAGAAAAAATAAGTAGTCTACTTCTCTAATCTTGAGAAAATATAACAAGGACAAACTTAAAAGAAGTTCTCTATTAAGTTTGTTCTTTGTGTATAGTATTAATGCCTTTTAAAACAATCTTATTGTGAATAGCGAACTCATCCTCGACGTCACCCCGCAGGAAGTATCAATTGCATTTCTTGAAGACAAAAGTCTTGTCGAATTACAGAAAGAAGCGCAAAACATATCTTTTTCGGTAGGTGACATTTACTTGGGCAAGGTCAAAAAACTGATGCCTGGGTTGAATGCTGCGTTCGTTGATGTCGGATACGAGAAAGATGCCTTTCTACATTACCTTGATTTGGGATCTCACTACAACACCCAAAACAAGTTTCTAAGACAAACTATTTCGGACAAGAAGAAACTTCCGTCCATTTCAAAATTTCAACAACAACCAGAGATTAGCAAAGACGGTGCAATCAACGACATCCTGAAATCGGGACAAGAAATTTTGGTACAAGTGACCAAAGAACCTATCTCGTCTAAAGGACCGCGCTTGACTGCTGAAATTTCGTTTGCTGGTCGTTATTTGGTGCTTATTCCCTTTGCCGATAAAGTTTCGGTCTCTCAAAAACTGAAATCATCGGAAGAGCGCAGCCGCCTCAAACAACTGATTCAAAGCGTTAAACCGAAGAATTTCGGAGTTATCGTCCGCACAGTTGCCGAAGGTAAACAGTTGACAGAACTAGACGAAGAGCTCAAAATGCTTGTAAAACGTTGGGAAGAGTGCGTTGCTAAACTTCAACGCGCCAAAATGCCATCGCTCATCTACGAAGAGACAAGCCGCGCAGGAGCTATCTTACGCGATATTTTTAATCCTTCGTTCCAAAGCATTCACGTCAACGATCGCGACGTCTATACTCAAGTAAAAGAGTATGTCGAAATCATTGCGCCAGAAAAGGCAAACATCGTAAAATTCTACGAAGGAGAATTGCCAATTTTCGACAACTTCGGCGTTACAAAACAGATTAAATCACTCTTTGGCAAAACCGTTACATTTAAAAGCGGGGCCTACTTGATTATTGAGCACACCGAAGCACTACATGTGATAGATGTGAACAGCGGAAACCGCTCAAAATCGGGTCGTGGACAAGAGGAGAATGCATCTGAAGTGAATATGGCGGCAGCTGTTGAAATAGCACGTCAATTGCGCCTTCGCGATATGGGTGGAATCATTGTAGTAGATTTCATCGATTTGCAGGAGGGCGAAAATCGTCAAAAAATATACGAAGTGATGCGCGAAGCCATGTCGAAAGACAGAGCTAAGCACAACATCTTGCCACTTTCAAAATTTGGTTTGATGCAAATTACTCGTCAGCGCGTTCGTCCGAACATGGATATCAATACAATGGAGAATTGTCCGACTTGCTACGGCAAAACAGAAATTACTCCATCAATATTGTTTACCGATTTGCTCGAGCGAAAAGTTGATTACCTCGTAAACAAATTAAAGGTTAAGAGCTTTGCCTTGCACCTTCATCCTTATGTGGCAGCATTTGTCAATCAAGGGTTTTATTCTTTAAAATGGAGATGGAGATTCTCCTATAGCTTTGGATTGAAAATTATTCCAAACCAAAGTTTGGCATACCTCGAATACAGTTTTATCGATTCCGACAGAAACGAAATAGACTTAAAAGAAGAGATCGAAATCAAATAGATTCGACTTTTTCTATAACAAAAAGGACAACCTCAATCGGGTTGTCTTTTTTGTTTAATGCTTATTAATAAATCACTTTTGCAATTGCATCGCCAAACTGCTTAGCTCGGTTTTCCCACGAATTGGCTT